>NZ_QSRL01000009.1:20006-91452 GCF_003437035.1 Collinsella sp. TF08-11AT | reverse complement strand
TCACCAAGCACAACCTCAAGTACCGCCGCTACTACCACCAGTTCGACTACTAAGAGCTGGTCGCAGGTCCGATATCTTGGCTGGTTGATATCTCGACCCTACACAAGGGCGTCCGCATTTGCGCGGGCGCCCTTTTTGCGTTGCTGTCGGCGCAGGGTGTCTTCGGCGGAAAGTTCATCCCGGGCTTGCGGCTCGGAGTGGGACGCGCTTTCCTGCTGGGCTGGGGGAATCGCCAGATTGAGCTGAGGGCCCGCCCCTATGTTTCTAAATGAATACGCTGTGAGCCGAGGGAGACGATTTTCCCCGCAAGCACTCTAGTATGCTAAAGTACCCAGAAGACCGGCGGAGCTATGCCGGTCTTCTGTTCTATGCGAAGCACAGCATGAGGAGGCTCACCAGATGACGGCCACACCGTGGGGATTCCGGGACATATTGCCCGAGGAGGCTCAGGCACGCGAGGAGATCGCATGTACGGTGAAGGGCTGCTTTAGGGAGCATCATTACCTGCCGGTTGAGACGCCGCTGCTCGAGGACAAGGGTTCGCTCGAGGAAGGTGGCCGCATTGCGGACACGCCGTTTAAGCTCTTTGACGATGATGGGCGTTTGCTGGTGGTCCGTCCCGACAACACGTTGCCGATCGTGCGCTTGGTTTCGACCCGCATGCGCGCGGCCGACCTGCCCCTGCGCCTGCGCTACGAGGCGCCGGTGGTTCGCGAGTGCCAGCGCAATGCCGGCGGCTCGCGTCAGTTTACGCAGCTGGGCTTTGAGCTCATCGGTGCGGGCGACGCCGCGGGCGATGTCGAGATTGTCTCGCTGGTAGCCGAGGCCGTGCGCAAGCTGGCGTTGCCCGATGCGCGCATTATCGCAGGTAGCGTGCGTCCTTTTAAGGAGCTGCTCGCGGCGTGCGAGGATCGCGAGCTGGCTGCCGAGGCCCTGCGCTGCGTGCACGCCAATGACTTTGTGGGCCTCGATGCCCGCGTGGCGGCAAGCGCCGAGTCCGAGGCCGTCAAGGCCGCCATTAGCGAGCTGCCGCGCTTGCACGGCGGTGCCGAGATACTCGACCGTGTGGATGCGCTGCTGGAAGCTGCCGGTATCGTCGCGCCGCTGACGCGCGAGCTGCGTGCCCTGGTCGAGGGCCTGGCTCCCGAGGACGCCCAGGTGCTGTCCTTCGACTTCTCCATCATGAACTCTTTTTATTACTACACGGGCCTGGTCTTTAAGGCCTATGCCGGTGGCCTGCCCGATCCGGTGGGTTCGGGCGGTCGCTACGACTCCATCTTTACCGGCGCGTTTGGCGATGGCATCGAGGTACCGGCGGCGGGATTTGCCTTTTCGCTCGAGCGTCTGGAGGCCGCGCACACTTCGGCTGAGGACGCCGCTTCCGACGGCGACCACGCCGCGGGCCGTGGTGCCGAGGGTCCGCTGCGCATCGCCGTTCCCAAGGGCTCGCTTAAGGCCGACACGCTCGACGTGCTCGAGGCCGCGGGCCTGGACGTCTCCGAGCTGCGCGACCCCGGCCGTCACCTGATCGTGCGCGGTCGCGATACGCGTGCCGGCGAGGGCGCGGTCGGCGATATCGAGTTTGTCATCGTGCGCCCCAGCGATGCGCCCGCTTTTGTGGGCTGCGGTGGTGCCGATTGCGGCATCTGCGGCTGGGATTCGCTTATCGAGGCCGACCTCAACCTGCTGCAGCTGGTCGATTTGGGTTACGGCCTGTGCACCTTTATTGAGGCTGAGCCCGTTTGGCGCGCCGGTCAGGCCGAGCGCAACTATGCCCGCCGCGGTTCGCTTCGCGTGGCAACCAAGTACCCGCGCATCGCGAGTGCCTGGTATGCCGAGTGCGGCGTGAACGCCGACATTGTTTCGCTGCACGGCAACATCGAGCTGGGACCCATCGTCGGTATGACCGATCGCATCGTGGATATCACCGCCACGGGTGCCACGCTGCGCGACAACGACCTGGTCATCACCGGCCGCATTATGGACTGCACGGCCCGCTTCTTCGTCAACCCGGGTGCCGCGCGCCTGGATCCGCGCGTTCGCAACCTGGCCGATCGCCTGGCGGCTGCCGTGAAGGACAAGCATTTTGAGCCCGTCGCGGGCTCGGCACAATAGCGCGAGCGCGCACGGGCGCCCCCATATCCGGACTGCGGGCCGATTGGTGCCGCTGCCCGGCATCTCGTTTTCCAAACGCAACCTCGACCGATAGGGGATACCGATATGAAGACCATCAAGCTTGCTCCCGGTGAGCGCCTCGTTACCAACCAGCTCAACCGCAAGGGTGTGCTGCCGCAAAACATCGTCGACGCCGCCCGCGATATCGTGGCCAACGTGCGTGCCAACGGCGATGCTGCGGTGCGCGATTACTGCCAGCGTTTTGACGGTGTCGAGCTGCAAAGCTTTCGTCTGCCGCAAGAGCAGATCGATGCTGCGCTCGAAGGCCTCGACCCGGCCTTTGTCGCCGCGCTCGAGAAGGCTGCGCGCCAGATCCGTGAGTTTCACCAGCGCGAGGTCGAGCAGAGCTGGTTTACCACGCGCCCGGACGGCACGATGCTCGGCGTTAAGGTGACCCCGCTTGCCGCGGCCGGCATCTACGTGCCGGGCGGTCGCGCGCAGTATCCCTCCACCGTGCTCATGAACGCTATCCCTGCCAAGGTGGCCGGCGTTAAGCGCGTGGTCATGGTGACGCCGCCACAAAAGGACGGCCTGATCAGCCCCTATACGCTCGCCGCGGCCAAGCTCGGCGGCGTGGACGAGATCTATATGGTGGGCGGCGCCCAGGCCGTGGCCGCGCTGGCGTACGGTACCGAGACCATTCCGCGCGTCGACAAGATCACCGGCCCGGGCAACGCCTTTGTCGCCGCGGCCAAGCAGATTGTTTCGGGCGACGTGGGCATCGACATGGTCGCCGGCCCCTCCGAGGTCTGCGTGCTGGCCGATGCCACGGCCAAGCCCATGGTGGTCGCGGCCGACCTGATGGCCCAGGCCGAGCACGATCCGCTGGCCGCCTGCTATCTGGTGACCTGCGACGAGCAGTTTGCGCGCGAGGTCGAGGCGGGTATCGACATTCTAGTGGCGCAGTCGCCGCGTGCCGAGATCACGCGCTCCTCGCTCGACAACGAGGGCACCATCGTGGTGGCCGCCGATATGGCTGCCGCCGTCGAGGCCGTGAACACCGTGGCGCCCGAGCACCTGGAGCTGCACTGCAAGGATGCAATGGGCCTGCTCGGCGGCATCCGCAACGCCGGCGCCATCTTTGTGGGCGCCTGGAGCTCCGAGCCGCTCGGCGATTATGTTGCTGGCCCCAACCACACGCTGCCGACCGGCGGCACGGCCATGTTCTCCAACCCGCTTTCGGTCGAAGAGTTCGTTAAGCGCTCGAGTGTCATTTGCTATACACCCGAGGGCCTGCTCTCCGATGCTCCTGCCACGCAGCGTCTAGCCGAGGCCGAGGGTCTGTGGGCACACGCGCTTTCCGCCGCACTGCGCCGCCGCGTGTTGGAGCAGGGCGAGGATGCCGTGAGCGCCGAGTCGATCGCCGCGGCCGACCTGACCAAGGTTGCCTGGCCGGGCGACGCCGTGGCGACGGTTGCCGAGGGCGTGGACCTGGCGGCTGCGGGCGCGGATGGCGCCGGCGCGACTGGCAAGGAGGCCTGATATGGCCGAGCTCACGCCCCGTATGAAGGAGCTCGTCCAGCCCCACTTGGCCGGCATTGAGCCCTACGATCCCAACTTTACGCCCACGCGCATCAACCTTTCGGCCAACGAGAACACCTATCCCATGCCGGCTGGCGTGCGCGAGGCGGTCGACACCGCCCTGGCTGCCACGCCGCTCAACCGTTATCCCGATCCCATGTCCAACGATCTGCGCGACGAGCTGGCCGCTTGGCATGGTGTGGCGCGCGAGAATGTCTGCGTGGGCAACGGCGGCGACGAGCTGCTCTATAACTACCTGTTGGCGTTTGGCGGCGCGGGGCGGACCCTGCTTAACTGCCCGCCGTGCTTTAGCGAGTACGCGTTCTTTGCGTCGCTCTGTCAGACCGAGGTGCGCGACGTGTGGCGCGACCCGGCAACTTTTGAGCTCGACCAGGCGGCTGTGCTCGCGGCCGCACCCGAGTGCAACCTGGCGATTGTGACCTCGCCCAACAATCCTACGGGCGACGTGGCGCCGCTCGACTTTATCGCGGCCCTGTGCGATGCCTGCCCCGGCATGGTGATGGTCGACGAGGCCTACGTGGAGTTTGCCGACGATTCGTTTGGCGCGGCCACCACGGCGCAAGGGCTTATCGCCGAGCATCCTAACCTGGTGATTTTGCATACGCTGTCCAAGGCGTTTGGCGCCGCCGGCACGCGTCTGGGCTACGTGATCGCGACCCCCGAGGTCATCGACGTGTTCGCGGCGATTCGCCAGATCTATTCAGTCAACGTGCTGAGCCAGGCCGCGGCGCTTGCCTGCGTGCGTGCCCGCGATGCGTATGCGCCCGTGGTGGCGCAAGTTGCATCCGAGCGCGAACGCGAGCTGTGCGCCCTGCGCGCAATGGCTGCCGAGGGCCTGCCCGTGGAGGCGTGGCCGAGCGCAGCAAACTTTGTGCTCGTGCGCACGCCGCACGCCACGCGCGTGCGCGAGCGTCTGCGCGATGAGTATTCGATTTTGGTGCGTGACTTTAGCTACGCGCCGGGGCTTGCGGACTGTCTGCGCATTACCGTGGGTATCCCGCAGGAAAACGACGAGGTGCTGGCAGCGTTTGCCGCGCTGGTGAAGGAGGAGATGTAGATGGGCCGTTATGTCGAGGTGACCCGCAAGACGGGCGAGACCGACATTGTCGTTAGGCTCGATCTGGACGGATCCGGCGTGTGCGATATCTCGACCGGCGTGCCGTTTTTCGACCACATGCTCAACGCCTTTGGCCGCCATGGCCTGTTCGATTTGACGGTACATGCGATGGGCGATGTGGAGGTCGACGCGCACCACACCGTCGAGGACACGGGCATTGTGCTGGGCGAGGCGTTTTGCCAGGCACTGGGTGACAAGGCGGGCATTACGCGCTTTGCCGATGCGGCGATTGCCATGGACGAGACGCTCGTGATGGCCGCCGTTGATATCTCGGGTCGCGGGCAGGCCTATTGCGATCTGCCCGTGCCGACCGAGCGCGTGGGCAGCTTTGATACCGAGCTGGCCGTCGAGTTCTTCTATGCCTTTGCGCGCGATGCTAAGCTCACGCTGCATGTGCGCGAGCTGGCGGGCGGCAACTCGCATCACATTATCGAGGCCGCCTTTAAGGCCGTGGGCCGCACGATGCGCCACGCCTGCGAGCTTGATCCCCGCGTGCAAGGAATCCCCAGCACCAAGGGCTCACTGTAACCGCCACAAGGGTAAAAACCACCACAAAGGGGACAGGCACCTTCGTGGTGGTTTTGGATGATGGAAAAAGGAGGGTCGCGTGGGCGAACCGAAGATCGTGGTGGTCGACTACCACAAGGGCAACTTGTCGAGCGTCGTGCGCGGGCTTGCGCGCGCCGGTGCCGCTGCCTGCACATCGGACGATCCGGAGCAGATCCGCAACGCCGACGGCCTGGTCATCCCGGGCGTGGGCGCGTTCTATGACGCGATCGCCTTTATGCGCCAGAGCGGCGAGGAGGCGGCCGTGCTTGACGCCGTTGCCGCCGGAACTCCTCTGCTCGGCATCTGCCTGGGCCTTCAGCTGTTTTTTGAACGCGGCGACGAGGGCGTGCCGGCGGACGAGGGCGCGGACGACGATGCCTCCGAGCAGGCCGGCGGTCCCTGGGTCGATGGCCTGGGCATTATGCGCGGCTCGTGCACGCGCTTGGAATCGAGTCGCCTGAAGGTGCCGCACGTGGGCTGGGACCAGGTGCACATGACGCCCGCCGGCGCGGCCGATCCGTTGCTCGCCGGTTTTGCCGAGGGCGCCAACATGTACTTCACCCACAGCTATGCGGTGGCCGACGATGTCGATGCCGCCGATGTTCTGGCGCGCACGCACTACACGCGGAGCTTCCCGTGCATCGTGCGCCACGGCAACGTGTGGGGCTGCCAGTTCCATCCCGAGAAATCCTCCGCGCTGGGACAGCGCATCCTTAAGAACTTCGTCAACATCGTCGAGGGGGCCGGCCGATGATTCTGTTTCCCGCAATCGATTTGATCGGCGGCAAGGTCGTGCGCCTGGAGCGCGGCGACCGGAGCCGCTGTAAGGTGTATTCTGACGACCCCGTGGCCGTTGCCCGCTCCTTTGCCGAGCAGGGCGCGAGCTGGGTGCACGTCGTCGACCTGTCCGCTGCCTTTGGCGAGGACGAGGACGCGTGCGCTGCCAACTTGGCAGCGATTAAGGCCATCTGCGGCGTCGACGGTCTGTCCGCGGACGTGGGCGGCGGCGTTCGCTCGCTCGCGCGCATCGACGAGCTGGCCGGCTACGGCGCGCGTCGCATCGCGCTAGGCACGGTGCTCGTGACCGAGCCGGGATTTGCCGAGGTGGCGGCGCAAGGCTTTGGCGAGTTACTGGTGGCAGACATTGCCGCCCGTGACGGCCAGGTCAAGGTGAATGGTTGGCGCGACGGCGCGGGTGTGGCGCTCGACGACGCCGTGGCGCAGCTCACCGAGCTGGGCTTTAAGCATCTGGTGTATACCGACATCGCGCGCGATGGCATGCAGACGGGCATCGACGTGGCGGCGTATCGCCATGTGGCCGAGGTCGCGGGCTTTCCCGTCGTGGCTTCGGGCGGCATCTCGACGCTCGATGATATCCGTGCGCTCGCCGCGGTGGGCGAGGGCGCTATTGAGGGCGCCATCACCGGTCGCGCGCTCTACGAGGGCAACTTTACGCTGGTACAGGCGTTGGCCGCCGCGCGAGGGGAGGAGTAGCCCATGCTTACCAAACGCGTCATTCCCTGCCTGGACGTTAAGGACGGCCGCGTGGTCAAGGGCGTCAACTTTGTGAGCCTGCGCGATGCGGGCGATCCGGTGGAGCTTGCCCGTGCCTACGATCGCGAGGGTGCGGACGAGGTCGTGTTCCTGGACATCACTGCCACGAGCGACAACCGTGCGACGACCATCGAGATGGCGGCGCATGCGGCCGAGGAGCTCGCCATTCCCTACACCGTGGGCGGTGGCTTTCGCGACCTTGCGGGCATGCGAACGATGGTGGCGGCCGGTGCCGACAAGGTATCGCTCAACTCTGCCGCCGTGCGCGACCCGTCGCTGATCAGCCAAGCTGCCGCGGCGTTTGGCAGCCAGGCCGTGGTCGTGGCGATCGATGCCAAGCGCGTCGGCCTGCCTGGGCAGCCGGATGCCGACAAGTGGGAGGTCTTTACCGCGGGAGGCCGCAATGCCACGGGTATCGACGCGGTGGCGTGGGCCGAGGAGGTGGCTCGCCGCGGCGCCGGCGAGATCTTGCTGACCAGCATGGACCGCGACGGCACCAAGGCCGGCTTTGACCTGGCACTCACCCGCGCCGTGGCGCGTGCGGTGCCGATTCCCGTCATCGCGAGCGGTGGCGTGGGCACGCTCGAGCATTTTGCCGAGGGCGTGATCGAGGGCGAAGCCGACGCCGTGCTGGCGGCCAGCGTCTTTCACTTTGGAACTTTCAGCATTCGCCAGGTGAAGGAGTATATGGCCAGCCAAGGCATCCCTGTGAGGCTGGACTTCTAGTGCTGCGGCTTGCCCAGGCACCGCATCTTGCCGCTCAAACCGTCGCTCGCGTACCAAAGTACGCGTCGCTCCTCTTTCGCGGCAACCTGCGGCACCTGGACAACCCTCGCCGACCTGTGGGATTTCGTTTGTTACTTGGGAGAAATGATGACTGAGGTAATAAATGCTACCGAGCTTAAATACGACGCCCACGGGCTGATTCCTTGTGTGGTTCAGCAATATGACACCGGCGAGGTGCTTATGGTTGCTTGGATGAACGAGGAATCGGTGGGGCTGACGCTCAAGACCGGGACCACGTGGTTTTGGAGTCGCAGCCGTCAGGAGCTCTGGAACAAGGGCGCGACGAGTGGCAACATGCAGGAGGTCAAGGAGCTCTGGGCCGACTGCGATAGCGATACGCTGCTGGTCAAGGTGGACTCACCGGGCCCGGCCTGCCATACCGGCAACCGTACCTGCTTCTTTAAGCGCGTAAAGGGGGGAACACGATGAAGGTCGTGACGCCGTTCGAAGTCGCCGACTGCAACGCCGAACTCCTCCGCGCGGGCGTGCCATGCCGCGTGCACCTGACTGATACCTGCGGGGCGCAGTCGCTTTGGCTCGAGGCCGAGAAGGAAAGGCTCGATGAGGCCCATGCCGTCATCGTCGAGTTCTTTGAGAAAAAGGGCGCAAAGCCTCGGTTCGATGAGACCGGTACCTACTTTACGCTGCAGTAACGAGAGGAAATAACCATGGGAGTCAGAACAGCTAACGTGCAGCCGGGAAATATCGGCGAGACGCTGACGGGTCTGGCCGAGGTGATTCACGGTCGTCGCGATGCGTCGCCACAGGAGAGCTACACCGCCCGTCTGCTGACCGACGTCGAGGACGAGCTGCTCAAGAAGCTTGCCGAGGAGGCGAGCGAGGTGATCATGGCCTGCAAGGATAACGACCACGATCACATTCGCTACGAGGCCGGCGACCTGATCTACCACCTGCTCGTGACGCTCGAGCGCTACGGCATTACCCTCGACGAGCTGGCCGGCGAACTCAACGCCCGCCGCCACTAGTCATTGGGGACGTTCTTAAACGACTAGTTAGGCGAGGGGCGTGGATTCCCATTCGCCGGTGGGGTGGGGGATATCGAAGGCCCGGTAGCCGCAGTCGTAGGCGTGGGCCTGGGCCTCGCGGATGTTCCAGCAGATGTCGCAGGCGCGGTGCGCGTCCGAGCCAAAGGTGATGGGCACCTCGGCATGGGCGAAGCGGCGCAACAGCCCGGTCGCGGGGTAGTAATCGTCGAGCCCCTTGCGCGGTGCGGCGGTCGAGACCTCAACGCGGCGACCCGTATCGTGGGCGCATTCGGCCATCTGCTCCCAAAACGGCGCGGGGTCAAAGTCGGGTGCAAAGCCGTCCTTCGAAAAGCGCATGACCAGGTCGGGATGGGCCATCGCGTCAAAGTTGAGTGAGCTTTCGCAAGCACGGCACCAGTCGTCGACGTAGCACTCCCACACGCCGCGCACGCCTAAGTTTTCCCAAACATGCAAGTTGGTATCGTCGTCGATCCAACCGCAAAGGGAATCGGGTGTATCGGGGCGCGCGACGTCCTCTGTCCCTGCCGTGCCCGCGGCGCCTGCCGCAATATCGTCCGGGTTGCCAATCCAGTGCACGCTGCCCAGACGTACGACGGCGCCCTGGGACCAGTGCTCTACCAAGGGCTCGCAGCCCTCGTACCAATCGCATTCAAAACCGTAGATAAAGGTGAGCTCCGGCGCAATCTGCGCGGCGAGTTTGCGGGCGTCCTCAAAGGCCAAACGATGTGCCGGCAAGTCGCCCTCGACGACCTGCACCTCGCAGTTAGCATCCATACTGGCGGGCAGGGTAAGGTGGTCGGTCGAGACCATGACGCGGCAGCCGGCGGCAGCAGCGGCACGGACGTTGTCCTCGAACGAGGCGTGCCCGTCCGAAAACGAGGTGTGGGTGTGACAATCGACCAGCGGGCAAGCGGACATGGCGGCTCCTTTGCGTCAAGCGAATCCGCTTCATTGTAATGGCGCAGCCTCGGCGCGGCGGGAACGCTGCAAGTCGAAACCGACTGGAAAGGGCAGGCGGCGCGTGCCGGCGCCGGCGACTACTTGCTTCGTGCCGCCACGCGTTTGGCCTGCACTGTTACCATCGCGTGCCTCACGGCGGTGATGGGGCGATAGCGGATCATACGCGGTCCCGACCAGCGCATGACCTCGCGGATCTTCTCGCGCATGGCAGGCCGGTAACAATGCGAAGGACAGGCCGAGCAAAATGTCTTGGTGCCCATGTGCGGGCAGTGCTCAATGCGCGCGATGGCGTATTTCTGCAGCTCGGCGCATTCGGGGCAGAGCGTAACGGTTCGGAGCCCGAGTTTGACGCGAGTGGGCTTTTCGCCGTTGGGAGCCTGCTTACCCTCGTGGCCGCCGCGATGATGCCCGCGGCACCACAGTGCAATCATCTGCGACACCATCTGGGCCTCGCGTGCACGTTTGCGCGCCAGCTCCGGCGTGTCGACCGGGCGCGCCATTAGCTCAGCCTCCCGTGCTCGACCGAAAGCGAGCAATCGGCAAACGCGCAGGTGCTGGCACGGTGGCTTACGAGCACAATGGTCTTGCCGCGGCGCTTGAGCTCGTCAACGGCCTGCATTACGGCTGCCTCGTTGAGAGCGTCAAGTGCGCTGGTGGGCTCGTCGAGCAAGATGAAAGGCGCGTCGTTGAGGAAGATGCGCGCAAGGCCGATGCGCTGGCGCTCGCCGCCCGAAAGCGAGTCGCCCAGCTCGGCAACGGGCGTGTCGAGACCCTGCGGCAGGCGGTCGATGAGGGCGGTAAGCGAAGCGGAGCGGCAAGCGTCGAGCAGCTCGGCATCGGTGGCGCTGGCGTGCGCAACCAGCAGATTCTCGCGTACGGTGCCGCAGAACAGATGTGTGTCCTGGGTCATATAGGCCTCGTGGCTGCGTAGGCTCGCCGTGTTGATGTGGCGGGCATCGACGCCGCTTACCGTGATGGTGCCAGCCGCGGGGTCCCAAAAACGCATGAGCAGCTTAAGCAGCGTCGACTTGCCCGAGCCCGAGCGCCCCATGATGCAGGTCATGGTACCGGGCGCAAAGGTGCAGGTCACGTCGTCGAGGATGAGACTCGCAGCGGTGTCGTTCGCGATCTGCTCCGTGGCGCCCGCACCGCCCGCGTCCACGCCGCCCGCATAACTAAAGCTCACACGCTCGGCTGCGGCGCCGGCAAACTCAACGTCCTGTCCGTCGGCGACCTCGGCGCACTGGGGTTGCTCGTCGAGCAAATCGAGCACGCGTGCGCCCGAGGCGAGCGTCTCCTGCAGTGAGGCACCCAGGCGGCTCACGGCCATCACCGAGCCAAACGACGACACAAAGGTAAAGACGGCGACAAACGCTGCGGCAAAGTTAATCGTTCCCGCAGCCACCAGCTGCAGCGCACGTCCGAGCATCACCAGATTGGCCGCAAGAATAAGCGCATCGGCCGCGGCCTCGCTGGCCGCTTGGCGGCGCTTGAGGCGCGCGTCCACGGCGCCGACTTGCTCGGTCAGCTTGCCCAGGGCACGGCTGCGATCGGCGCCACCGGCAAACTGGATAGTCTCGGATGCGCCGCGCAGACTGTCGAGCACAAAGGCACCCAGCTTACCGGCGCCCTCGCGGCTCTGGCGGCCGGTGGTGCCGCATGCCTTGGCCGAGGTCAGGGGCAGCAGCACGCCCAGGACCGCGTAGGCCACGAGCGCGATGCCCGCGAGCTCGGGGTTTACAGCCAGCAAAAAGCCCTCAAACACAACGGTGCAGACCAGAGCTATGGCAATGGGCGAGATGGTGTGCGCGTAGAAGACCTCGAGCAGCTCGATATCCGAGGTGACCAGGCTCACGAGCTCGCCCTTGCCGCGGCCCTCGAGCTTGGCGGGGGCGAGCTGGCGCAGGGCGCCAAACACCAGGTCGCGAATGTGCGCGAGCAGACGGAATGCGATGTAATGGTTGCAGAGCTGCTCGCCGTAGTGGAGCGGCCCGCGTGCGATGCCGCAGGCGGCACAGGCCGCGCATGCTGCGATCAGACCAAGCCCCAAGGCGTTGCGGCCCAGCGCGGCCATAAGGCCGAGGGCGCCAAAGGCCGGCACGAACGCGGCGGTGAGCATGCCAATGCTGCCCAGCGCGACGGCTAGCACAAGCCAGCCGGCAAGCGGTCGGACGAGCCCCATCATGCGCCACATGATGGACGGCGCCGAGCGACGGGCGCGGCCGGAGTCAGGCGCCGCGGTAGCGGAAGACGAGCCGGCACCGTTGAGGCTATCGGTACAGGCAGTACTGCCGCCAACAGCCTCAACCGCGCCGGCATCCTCAGCATCATCCTCCGCATACGCATATGCCGAGAGCTGCTCCTGACTGTTCCACATGCGCGCATAGGTGCCCGCGCCCGATAGGAGCTCATCATGGGTGCCGCGCTCGGCAATGCGACCGCGCTCCAGCACCAGAATCTGATCGGCGTCCACGATTGTCGACAGGCGGTGTGCCACCACAATTACAGTGTGCCCGCCGGCGAGCGATGCAATGACCTCGCCGATTGCGGCTTCGCTTGCGGCATCGACGTTGCTCGTAGCCTCGTCAAACACATAGATCGGCGAGTCGTGCAGCAGGGCGCGTGCCATGCACACGCGCTGGCGCTGGCCACCCGAAAGGTTGGTGCCGCCCTCGTTAATCACCATGTCGAGCCCGCCGTTGGCCCGCACAAAGGCCGCCACGCGCGTGCGGTCGAGCGCGTCCATGAGCTCGGTATCGGTGGCGTTGGGCTGGGCGAGCAGCAGGTTGTCGCGCAGGGTGCCGGCAAACAGGTAGCCGTTGGTGGGCACCAGGGTGACGGCGCGCATGAGTGAGGCGGCCGTGGCATCGCGCAGCTCGACGCCGCCAATGCGAACGCTGCCACGGTAGGCACCCTTGCGGCCCGCGATAATCCCCGCGAGCGTGGACTTGCCGCCGCCGCTTTCGCCCACGAGTGCCACGAGCGAGCCGTGCGCAATGGTCGCGCTGGCGCTGTCCAGCACCGTGCGGTTGCCGTATGCATAGCTCACGCCCGCGAGCTCGATATCGCCGCGACCGTCAAGCTCAACATCGCCGCGCTCGGGCTCGGGCGTATCCAAAATGCCAAACATGCGGCGCGAGGCGGCCATACCGTTCATGGCCGTGTGGAACAGCGATCCCAGGCGGCGCATGGGCAAAAAGAACTCCTGCGACAGAAAGACGATGAGGAAGGCAGCCTCAAAGCCAATCTTGCCCGTGGCGAGCTGCAGCGCGGCTACGATAATGCCGAGCGCGGCGCCCATATAGACGACCAGGTCCATAACGCAAATGGAGCGCAGCTGCATCACCAGCAGGCGCATGGTCGCTGTGCGGAAACGCTCGGACTCTGCGTTGATGCGCTCGTGCCAGCTGCGATCGGCCTGGTAGACCTTAAGGGTGGTGAGACCCTGCACGGCCTCCAGGAACATGCCGCCCAGATCGACATAGCTGCCCCAGTACTCGGCACCGATCTTTTTGGCGTTGCGCATGACCATCATGATGGAGACGGGGATGACCGGAACGCAGGCGAGCAGCAGCGCGGCGGGAAGACCCGCCTGGCCCACGAGCAGTACAAACAGCGTGATGGGTGCCAAGCCCGCAAAGAAGAGCTGCGGCAGGTAGCCGCCAAAGTACACCTGGAGTTGCGTGGCGCCCTCGACGCTGGTCTGGACGGCCTCGGCGGTGGGGGCGGTTTCGGTGTAGGAGGGGCCGAGTGCGGTGAGCTTGTCGTAGACGAGCGAGCGCACGCGGCGGACGGCCTCGAACGCGGCCTTGTCGCCGGCGCGTTTGGCCAGGTAGATGGAGGCGGCGCGCACGATGATGGCGGCGGCGAGCGGCAGGGCCGCCTGTGCGAGGGCATCGACGGCGAGCGCGGCGGAAAGACCGTTCGTGACGATGCCGCCCAAGATGCGCGCAAGCATCCACATCACCGTGATGTTTGCCATGAGCGCGATCCACTTAAACAGGACGCTTGCCATAATGTAGGGCGTTGCCTGCGGAACCAGGGAGAAGAGCCGCTTCTCGAACATGAAACCTCCTATGCCGTAACGGTGCCGGGCTGGGTCCTCGGCAGCCGCTTAGTTAGCCAAATGCAACTAGAGTAACATCGTGCAGCGGGTAAGTATGCCGAGGGTAATTTTTAGCCGATGAACTGCGTAGAAAGTTCAAAATTGTTGAGTGCGGCGAACTTTGTGGTGGACGGAATGCGGGCGCAATTTTGATCGTGTGCGGCCCGCTCCAAAACGTGTACGTCAGCCTCCAAAACCGACAAAAAATGACATGTTTGGAGGCTGACGTACATGTTTGGATAGGGGCAAGGGCGACGACGGACGAAAGTCACGCCTGTGCCACGTTCGATGTGCTAGCGTTTGGGTGAATAAAACGAGCCCGTGCGGAAAGGATCCGGACCGTATGCAACGTGGAAGTACATCTCCGCTGTCCCGCGAGACCGATGCGCCCGAAACCATCGTCAAGCTGGAGTGCGACATCGACGATGCGTCGCCCGAGGTACTCGCCTATGCCGCCGACCGCCTGCGCGAGGCGGGCGCCCGCGAGGTGCACTGGCTGCCCCTCTACTGCAAAAAAGGCCGCCCCGGCTGGCAGCTGCAGGTGATCTGCTCGCATGAGGATATCGAACGCCTGCAGACGATTATCTTTTTGGAAACCACGACCAACGCCGTTCGTCGCCAGGTGATGGAACGCGTTTGCCTGCCGCGTCGTTTTGAGCAGGTAGCGACGCCTTGGGGCGAGGTATCCGTTAAGGTGGCGACCCTGCCAGACGGCAGCGAGCGCGCGGCTCCCGAGTACGAGGATTGCGCCCGTCTTGCCCGCGAACATGGCGTGCCACTCCAACGCGTGATGCAGGCGGCTCAGAGCGCGGCGCTACGATTCGAGTAACACGGTAGATGGGCTCCACATCCGCCGGACCCCGTATTCAGCCCCCATCAACCCTACCCGAAAGGACCACCATGAAATACCTCATCGCTTCCGACATTCACGGCTCGGCATACTGGACCGAGCGCCTGGTCGCCGCCATCGAATCCGAGCAGCCCGACCGCGTCGTGCTGCTGGGCGACCTGCTCTACCACGGCCCGCGCAACGACCTGCCGCGCGACTACGCCCCCAAGCGCGTGATTCCGCTGCTCAACGCCCTGGCCGACCGCATCATCGCGGTGCGCGGCAACTGCGACGCCGAGGTCGACCAGATGGTGCTCGCCTTTCCCGTCATGGCCGACTACGCCACGCTGTTCGACGAGACCGGCCGCGAGCTGTTCCTGACGCACGGCCACGTCTTTGGCGCCGGCATGCACAACAGCGTCGACCACGCGCCCGCGCTGCCCGAGGGCTCCGCGCTCGTCTACGGCCACACGCACATCAAGGTTAACGAGGCAAGCGAGGCGCACCCGGGCCTGTGGCTCTTCAATCCCGGCAGCGTGAGTATTCCCAAGGACGGTACGCACAGCTACGGCATCTACGAGGGCGGCGCGTTCCGCCACGTGATCCTGGAGGAGGAATAACCATGGCGCAGCACATGGCTCAGCAAAATGCCGAGGGCTCGCGCGATCTGTCCACGCTGGTCGACGCGTCGGTCGAGCTGCAGCATCTGGTGCAGACCATCTGGCGTCTGCGTCAGCCCGATGGCTGCCCGTGGGATCGCGAGCAGACGCATCGGAGCATCGGCAAGAACATGATCGAGGAGGCCTATGAGGCGCTCGATTGCATCGAGGCGGACGACGTGGCGCATCTGCGCGAGGAGCTGGGCGATGTGCTCATGCAGGTGGTGCTGCATGCGCAGATTGCGGCGGACGCGGGCGAGTTTACGCTGGCCGATGTGGCACGCGATATCGACGCCAAGCTCATTCGCCGCCACCCACACGTGTTTGGCGATGCGGATGCCGAGAGCTCCGACGAGGTGCTCAAGATCTGGGACGAGGTCAAACTTGCCGAGAAGGCTGCCAAGGACAAGGCCGTGGCGGCAGGCGAGGCCGCACCCGAGGGTCTACTCGACGGCGTGCCCACGCACCTGCCGGCGCTGATGCAGGCCCAGAAGGTGTCGCGCAAGGCAGCGGCCGTGGGCTTTGAGTGGGAGACGGTCCAGGACGTGTGGGACGAGGTTGCCGAGGAGCGTGCCGAGTTTGAGGCCGAGGCCCCCGGCTCGCCCGAGCGCGAGATGGAGTTTGGCGACCTGCTCTTTGCTCTGGTCAACGTTGCACGCAAAGAGGGCATCGACGCCGAGAGCGCCCTGCGCGCGAGCACGGCCAAGTTCCGTCGTCGCTGGGCCGCGATGGAGCAGATGGCGGCCGACGCCCACGTGGATCTGGCCGAGCTTTCGACCCACGGCCTCAATGACCTCTGGGATGCCGCAAAGGCAGAGGAGTAAGACTGCGGGGGCGACGGGACGGACTTGTCCCATCGCCCCTATTATTTTTAAAAAGATTGTATCCCTTGGCTAACTTAGGGCATAATGCAAAAAGTGCGATAAGGCTAACTTATGAACCTGCGCGCCGCTGTAGCGTGCAAGCCGTGTCGCCAAGCATTCAACCCGTTTCCAAGTGAGAGGGAGACAACATGAGCGATATTTTGGACGTCTACGGTCGCGAGGTGCTCGACAGCCGCGGCAATCCCACCGTCGAGGTCGAGGTCGTGCTCGAGGACGGCAGCTTTGGCCGCGCAATGGTGCCTTCGGGTGCTTCGACCGGCGCCTTTGAGGCATGTGAGCTGCGCGACGGCGACAAGGGCCGCTATCTGGGCAAGGGCGTTTCGCAGGCCGTCGAGCACGTCAATAACGAGTGCGCTAACGCCGTCGTGGGCCTCGACGCCTTCGACCAGCGCGCCGTCGATGCCGCGCTGATTGCCGCGGACGGTACCCCCAACAAGACCAAGCTCGGTGCCAACGCCATCCTGGGCGTGTCGCTGGCCGTCGCCCGCGCCGCTGCCGAGTCGGCGGGCCTGTCGCTGTACCAGTACCTGGGCGGCGTCAACGCCCACCTGCTGCCCACGCCTATGATGAATATCCTCAACGGTGGCGTCCATGCCGACAATAACGTTGACTTCCAGGAGTTCATGATCATGCCGGTGGGCGCCCCGAGCTTTGTCGAGGGCCTGCGTTGGTGCGCCGAGGTCTACCATACCCTCAAGGGCGTGCTGCACGAGGCGGGCCTGGGCGGCGGCGTGGGCGACGAGGGCGGCTTTGCGCCCAACCTCAAGACCAACGCCGAGCCGTTCGAGTACATTACCAAGGCCGTCGAGAAGGCTGGCTTTAAGCCCGGCGTTGACTTCATGTACGCCATGGATCCGGCCTCGACCGAGTTCTACAACGCCGAGACCGGCATGTACGAGCTCAAGGGCGAGGGCGTGGAGTACACGAGTGCCCAGATGGTCGATTACTGGGAGAAGCTCGTCGACACCTATCCCATCATCTCCATCGAGGACGGCATGGCCGAGGAAGACTGGGACGGCTGGGTCGAGCTTACCCGCCGCATTGGCAACAAAGTGCAGCTGGTGGGCGACGACCTGTTCGTCACCAACACCGAGCGCCTCAAGAAGGGCATCGAGCTGGGTGCCGCCAACGCGATCCTGGTCAAGGTCAACCAGATCGGCACGCTCACCGAGTCGCTCGAGGCCATCGAGACCGCCAAGGAGGCCGGCTATGCGTGCATCGTGAGCCACCGCTCCGGCGAGACCGAGGACTCCACGATTGCCGACCTGGTCGTGGGCGTCAACGCTGGCCAGATCAAGTCGGGCGCTCCGTGCCGCAGCGACCGTATCGCCAAGTACAACCAGCTCATCCGCATCGAGGACGAGCTTGAGGGCAGCGCGCGCTACGCCGGCAAGGCTGCGTTCTACAACATTCGCTAAACAAGCGGTGCTCGCGGGGCGGGGTTGACTCGGCTCCGCTCCACTTCTGATGGCCGCCATTGGGCGCTGGGCCACACGGCTCAGCGCCTTTTTTATGTCGAGCAAAGGCTGGCGAAGGCGGTGCGCATGCTCGTGCTATAACTAAAGGACTTAGCGCAAACAAACCTCAACCGCACAAGGCGCACATGGATCAGATTTACGACAACAGGTACTATTCCGCCGGTTCGCGTGAGCCGTCGCCTCGCCGTGCGCGCACGGTGCAGCTCGGTGGGTCCGCCTACGCCGGCGCCGACCGCTCCACGCAGCGCCCGACAAGTACCTCGCGCCCTAATGCTCAAGTGAATACTTCGGCAGATGGACCGGTGCGCCCGGCACGTTCGTTGCATGCGTCGTGTCCCTCGGCCCAGACGCATGACAGGTCGAGCAGGCCCTCGAGCCGTCTTTCGGGCGCGGACTTTATGCGCTACGCCAACGACAATGCGGTGGTCAAGGCAATCTATGACTTTACGCATGGCTCTCTGCGCCTGCTGTTTATCGGTATCGTGGTGGCGCTGGCGCTTGTGAGCCTGTATTTCCCCGTGCGCGACCTGTACGTGGCAAAACGCTCGAGCGACATCTTGGCCAAGCAGGTTGAGATTCGCGAGCAATATAACGACGAGCTGCAAAAAAGCGTCGACAAGCTGCTCTCGGAGGAGGGCATCAAGGATGCGGCGTCCGAGGACCTGGGCCTGGTGATGCCTGGTGAGACTAGGATTGATGTCTTTGGCCTGCACGATGATTCGGACTCGTCGTCGGTTGAAAAGAAGTCGTCGAACGCCAAGAAGGCCAGCGAGGTGGCCAAGGAGATCGAAGAAGTCGGCAAGGACGCGCCGTGGTACATTCAGACGCTCGACATGCTGTTTGGATTTAACGGCGTCGAGGGTCAGACGGTCGCGTCCAGCGGCGAGTAGGCGAGTAACGCCCGGAAGGGAGCCCGCAATGGCAGAGTGCAAACGATATAAGGTGGCCGCGATCGACCTGGGAACGGTGTCGTCGCGACTGGTGCTGGCGCAGGTCGAGGCCGGGGCGATCGTGGAATCGTCCAAGCATACCGAGATCACCGACTTGGGCGAGGGCGTGGACGCGACGGGGCGCTTTTGCGAGGCGGCCGTTGAGCGCGTGCTCGCTGCGTGCCGCATGTTTGTGGACGAAGCCCGTGCCTTTGGGGCCGTGCGCATCTGCACCACATGCACGAGCGCCGCGCGTGATGCGTCCAACGCCGCCCTGCTGCTAGGCGGCCTGCGCGAGCTGGGGCTCGAACCGCAGGTGATTCCGGGCGAGGTCGAGGCGCGCCTGACGTTTTTTGGTGTGGCGCACGACTTTGCGGGCGAGCGCATCATCGTCGCGGATTCGGGCGGCGGGTCGACGGAGCTTGCGACGGGTGTATACGCTCCGGAGCGCGGGGTCTTTGCGCTGGAGGGCACGCGTTCGCTGGACATTGGCTGCCGTCGTGTAACAGAGCGGTTTTTCTCGGCGCTGCCGCCTTTGGCAGGTGAGCTTGCGGCTGCTGCCGACTGGGCAAACGAGCAGTTTACGGCGTACTTTGAGAGCCTGCCCAACAACTTTGAGCGCGCCGAGCGCTTGGTCGCGGTGGGTGGCACCGTCACCACGCTCGTTGCACTCGTTCACGAGCTGGAGCCGTACGATTCGAGCTTTGTGCACCTGCGCGAGCTTTCGATGGAGCAGGTCTCGACCGCTATCGAGTGCATGTCTGCGCTGGACGTTGCGGGCATCGCCACGCTGCCAGGCGTGCAGCCCAAGCGTGCGGGCGTGATCTTGGCCGGCGCCGTGGTGATTCGCGAGCTCATGCGCGCTGGTGGCTACGAGACGCTCACCGTAAGCGAGAACAGCCTCCTCGCCGGCATGGCAGCAACCATCAACGAGACTCTCGACGGCGCGACCCCCACCATCGCCTGGACCCCCACTCTCAGCACACTCTAAAAGTAGTCTTTTTGGGACGGGGCTTTTTTAGCTACATGGTCCGCCCGAGCCTTTCCGTGAATGAGTTTTCTGGGACGGGGATTAAAAAATCATTGTGTACCTAATGATTTTTTAATCCCCGTCCCAGAAAACTCATTGGGTGGGCGGAAAAGTAGTCAAAAAAGCCCCGTCCCAAATTAGCTGCCCTGCAGTTGACGGCATCTAAAAGAAACGGGCCCGCATCCCTTGGGGACACGGGCCCGTAAAAGCCAATGGTAGGGGCGGTGGGACGTCTGCGTATTTGCTTCGCAAATACGCACCGGCTTCGGTCGCCTGCCGGCGCCCTCGTCGGCTCGCTACAAACGCTCCGCGTTTGCTTAACGCTCGCCCCCTCGCGGGTTCGAGCCCCACCGGCGTGCAAAAGAAACGGGCCCGCATCCCTGGGAGATACGGGCCCGTAAAAGCCAATGGTAGGGGCGGTGGGACTCGAACCCACAATCCTTGCGGCGAGAGATTTTAAGTCTCCTGCGTATGCCAATTCCGCCACGCCCCCGTGAGACTAGAAGTCTAGCACAAGCCGCCCGTTACGCGTTGACAGCCATCGAGTGCTGGCCCGACTTTTCCAAGTACTCGGCAAACTTGGCCTCGTCGCCCTTGTTCTTGTACTGCAGGGCCAGCAGGTATTCCAGGCGGCAGCTTTTGACCTTGTCGTCACCGGCCTCCTTGAGCATGCGCTCCAGTTCGGGAATGTCATTGTGGCGCTTGAGGATCATCGTGTCGTACATCAGCTGACACTCGTGCGCGACTGCTTCGGCCTGACCGCCCTCAAAGCCCTTGATCTCGTGCAGCAACTCCTTGGACTTTTTGCGGTCCTCCTGGCCAACGTAGTAGTTAAAGGCCTTAATTACCAGGTCGACGCGCTGCATCTTGGGCAGGTTGAGTCCCAGCAACAGGTCGAACATCTCGTTGGCGTGTTCGTGGTCCTCGCGCAACAGATAGGAGTTCAGGCGCAGGTAGTCGCGGTTGTAGCGCGGGTACAGCATGCTGGTGAGCTTGCCGTCGAGCAAACGATCGAACTCGTCCCACTGCTTGGCGGCCATAAGCTGCTGCAGGTGCTTAAACGTGGTGCGTTTTTTGATGCTAAAGAACACCGACACGGCGATACAAATAATGACGACGGCGGTCCAGAGTGTGCGGGAATCGGGCATATTAGGGTCCTTAGTCGCTCGTAAAACAAGCGGTATGACAACACGTACTAGATGTATTATACGCAGCGCGCAGGCAAACTGGTACAAAAGTGCATCGAGGCCGAGCACCATCGCTCGCTGCGGTACACTTACCTAAAGTAAACCATGAAGGGAGACATTACCTATGAAGAAGATCGTTTTGGCTTGCGGTGCTGGCGCTGCTACTTCCACGCTCGTTGCCCAGAAGGTCGCTACCATGCTCGACGCCAACGGTTATGCCGGCAAGTATGAGATCGTGCAGTGCGCCATCTCCGAGGCTAAGGACGCTTGCGACGAAGGCGCCGACCTGCTGATCGCCACCACCGTTGCCCCCGAGGGCCTCACCTGCCCGTACGTGAGCGGCGTGCCCTTCATGACCGGCATGAACCGCGTTGCTGCCGAGAAGGCCGTTCTCGACGTCATGGCTCAGTAGGCGCTGCCTGTATGAATGAGCAGAACGCCAATCCGGTCGAGCTCTTTGGCATGCGCGTCGCCCATGTGGGCATCAACGCCGCCGACCCGGCAGACGCCTTGGAGATCGCGGAGCTGTTCTCGACGATGATGGGCTTGCCCGTTATCGAGACCCCGGTTTCGTACTTTAACGATTCGCTGATCGAGGTCATGAAGCAGAACGGTCGTGGCACCAAGGGCCACATCGGCTTTGCCGTCAACGACATCGATGCGGCCGAGAAGTGGTTTGCCGAGCGTGGGCTCGAGGTTAACGAGGAGTCGCGCGCGCTGCTGCCCGACGGTTCTACCAAGCTCGTGTACTTTAAGCGCGAGTTCGCCGGCTTCGCCGTGCATCTGTGTCGCGAGTAGCGCACAAACTGCCATAACGAACAAAAGGGATAGGGCCGCATGGCCTTATCCCTTTTTTACGCCGAGGGGCTTCCTACCGTGGCAGGCGAATCGTAAAGCGGCTGCCGACGCCTTCGACCGAGGTCACGCCAATAACGCCGCCATGGCTATCGACAATCCACTTGGCAATGGCAAGCCCCAGACCCGAGCCCTGCGCGCCGGCATCGCGTGCGTTGTCGGCACGGTAGAACCGTTCAAACGCGTGAGCTGCGGATTCCTGATTCATGCCGATACCCTCGTCCTCAACACTTATGTCGATCGCGCCCGTGCCCGTATCCTGCGCTACGCCAAAGGTGATGGACGTGCCCGCGTCCGAATACTTGGCGGCGTTTTGCACGATCACGCGCAGGGCCTGCTTCACGAGCGCCACGTCGACAGAAGCATCGCAGCGCGGGTCGCTGGCGAGCGCAGTGTCGTACGCCAGCCGATACGTGTGCTCGGCATCGATCATCTGCGATTCCTCGCACACCTCGCCGACCAGTGCGGCCATGTTGGTGTCCACGCGCCTCAGTACGGTGCGGCCGGCATCGCCGCGCGCCAAAAACAGCAGCTGCTCCACGAGCTCTTGCATGTGCTCGCTTTCGGCCTTGAGGGACGCGATGGATTCTGTCAGCACGTCCGGGTCGTCTTTGCCCCAGCGGTCGAGCATGTTCACGTAGCCCTGAATCACCGCGATGGGCGTGCGCAGCTCGTGGCTCGCATCGTTGACAAAGCGCATCTGCTGTAGCTTGGCCTCTTGCATCTGGCGCAGCAGGCGGTTGAGCGCGACCTCGATGCTCGCCAGGTCGGCGTCGCCGGTGGTGACGCTCGGCGAGTCGACACTCGCGCGTTCGATTGCCTGCTCCAGCGTTTCCATCTTGCCGCCGGAGAGCTGCATGCGGCCGAGCTCGTCCACGCGCAGGGCCAGGTCGTTGAGCGGTGCCATGGTGCGGCGCACGCGGCGAGCGCCGCTGAGCATGTTGAGCACGCTGATGACTTGCCCGCCCGCAACGACAAGATAGAGGGGCCACAGCGCGATGAGGTCCTGCGCGAGGGGGAAGGTCTTGGTGGTGCGCGCAAGCTCGACGGTATAGGTGAGCGTGGCCAGGTCCAAGCCGCGCGCGGGCGCGAACGACATGCCGTGAACGGTGGCGCCGGGGATCCAGCCTGCGGTAAACGCGCCGTCGGGCAGCGTCTGGTTGTAGCCATAGACCAGGATCGCCGCCGCAACAACCAGCAGCCACAGATCGAGCCAGACGTAGCTCATCAGGCGGCGCCACATGTAGCTCCAGTTGATGGCGCGGGCAATGGAGGTGACGCGCTTGGTCTCGGCGTTATGCGCGGCAGACATAGCCCACCCCGCGCACGGTCTGGATGATGCGGGCGCCGCCGGCGTCTTCAATCTTGGCGCGTAGGTGCGCGATGTGCACGTCGACGTTGTTGGTGTCGCCTACGTATTCGTAGCCCAGCGCCTCGTGCGCGATGCGCTCGCGCGTGAGCACGGTGCCGGCATGCGCCATAAGCAGGGCGAGGACGTCGAACTCTCGGGCCGTGAGTACGATGGTTGAACTACCAACGATGACTTCGCGGCGGTCGGGATCGAGCGCAACCGAGCCCACGGTGAGCACGGCGGGGGAGGGCACGGCAGAGGTTTTGGCCGAGTCGCTAGCCGGGGACGTCGCGGCGGTACCGGCACCCGTAGCGCCCTCCCCGGTCCCAGCGCCGCTAACGCCCGAAGCCGTCCGCACGGCCTCCGAGCGCTTCAGCGCCACGCGGATCCGTGCGAACAGCTCCTCAATCGCAAACGGCTTGGTCAGGTAATCGTCGGCGCCGGCATCGAGCCCGGCAACCTTGTCCATCACGGCATCGCGCGCAGTGACCATGATCACCGGCACATCCTTGCGCTTGCGGATACGCCGCAGTACCTCCATACCGTTGAGCTGCGGCAACAGCACATCGAGCAGAATCAGATCATAGTCGCGCTCCAGCGCCATGTCCACGGCGGTGCGGCCGTCGGCGGCGTGCTCCACCTGGTAGCCCTCGTGCTCCAGCTCGAGCGTCACAAAGCGGGCGATTTTCTCCTCGTCCTCTACGATCAGGATTCGTGCCATACGTGCCCCCATCTGCGATTACTTGTCGTCGTTCAGATTTTGCTTGATGTCGTCCGCGGCATTGGCAGCGCTGTCCATCAGGTTGTTGATGCTGCCGGGCACGTCGCCGTCGCTATCGATGCGGTAGCGCATGCCAAAGAACAGGCCAAGCAGCATCAGCCATATCGTGGCGCCCCAGGCAAACAGGGCGACGATGGGAATCAGGATGGGGATGTTGAGGATGATCGCGTCGCGGCGCGTGGCGATAAACTTGGTGTCCAGGCTCAGACGGAAGAGCTTTTTGAGGTACTCCCACACGCCGTCCATCTTCTTGGAGAAGTCGGTCTTTTCGCTCGACTTTTCGTAGGCGACCTGCGCGGCGACCATCTCGGCCGAGGGCTCGTCGGCCGGCGCGGACTCGGTGGCGGCGTGCGCCGACGTGGTCTGGGTCTTGCCCTGCGACTCGAGCCAAATGATGGCGTCCAGAACGTTGCCGTCGGAGGCGTCGAGCGCGGCCTTGGCATCGGTATAGCTCACGTTGCACTTGGTGCGGATAGTTTCAACTTTTTCGAGGTCGTCCATGACCTTTCCTTTCGTTCGATGGGCGCGACGCCGGGCGATCTACCCAGGCGCGAGCGTTGTGTTCGGCGGCCTGCGTTGCACCGCTCCGCCCTTGGTCGAACTCTATAGTGCAGGTTATAGATTAAGCGATTCTTGAGCCAAGATTAATGTTGGATGAGTTTTTGGGTGGCGGTGGGGAAGGGAGAGGTGTCCTTCTGGGTAGCTAGCAGCGAGGTCTAATACTTTTCCGAGAAGTGAACGAGCTAAATCGGACCCCCGAAGCATCGACACTCTGAGCGTGTCGTTTCCTGCGGTTTTAATGCCGGAATCCTGCGATTTCACCGCCGAAAAATGCGGATGCTCCAGGGGTCCAAAAACAGACGCTCACTTCACGGAAAAGTATTAGACCTCGATAGCGGGGGATGGTGAGCCGGTATCAAGCCGGCGGCAGAAATGGGATAAGAAAGGTGTATGGATCGCATGGATCAAAACTACGTTGCAAAAGTATGAAAATATCCTACAATTGCAACATGAAGTACTTTAGTAACATAACGGCGATAAGTGAGCTCTCTGAGAGCGAGGGCGTGTTCACCACAGCTCAGGCGGCTCGCATGGACATCTCTCGAGATGCGCTGGCACACTCATGCCGTGCGGGTCGTCTTGAGCGGATATGCCACGGCGCCTACCGGATGGCTGGAACACAGCGCCGAGACACCGACGAGCTCAACGCTTTTTGGAAGCTCACCAATCCTTCCCTTTGCGCGTGGGAGAGAAAGCGCCAGTGGGATGGCATTGCCGTGAGCGGTACGACTGCGGCGAACCTGCAGCAAATGGGCGATTTCTATCTGTCCCCCTACAGGATGACCGCGCCCATGCGCATCAATACGAGAAGCGAATCCCTATCTTTTGTAAAGCGCGAGATTGCCGAGCGGGATATCGTTTGGCTCGACGGCCTGCCGGCAACTAAACCCGAGCGCACGCTTGTCGATCTTTGCCTCGATTGCGAAGACCCCTCATTAATTATCGATGCCTATCACGACGCGCTTGGGCGAGGGCTCGATATACAGCGGCTGAAAGAACTCGTAAAGGAGAGCTCTAAAACCGCCAAACGACGCGAACTAATGAGGCCTTTGCTGATGGTACTGAACGGGTAATGCGAAACGGAGGACATGGTGAAGTACAAAACGCCTGCCGCATTGGAGATGGCTGTTAGGAATGCCGCAAGAGAATCGCCAATGGATACCAATCGGGCGATCGTCGGTTTCTACTTTCATCGCTTCCTATGTCGCGTTTTTTCAGAAGATGACGGCAGCTTTGTGCTCAAGGGCGGCCAAAGCGTCCTGGCGCGAACACTCGATGCGCGTGTCACAAGAGATATCGACTTGGTTGCTCAAGAGGAAAGTCTCGAAGATGCTATTGCCGATCTGGTGCAGGCGGCTTCGATTGATCTGGACGATTTCGTTTCGTTTGTCTTTGATCGTGCAGAGCGGATCAAAGAAGAAGATGAGTATCGGTGCGGTGCTAAGGTGTGGTTCACCCCCTTTATGGGAACCAAGAAGCTACAGCCAATTTCAATTGACTTGGTAATTGATGAAGTGCGGGGACTTGAGCCTGAGGTTCTTGCGCCGATCGATCGTTTGAATATCGAGGGGCTTCCAGTCTGCGACTATCGAGTATGCCGAGTGGAGAGCGCTCTTGCAGATAAATTGCTTGCAATGATAGAGATACATGAGGGCCGTGCTTCATCGCGAATCAAGGATATAGTCGACATCTTGGTGTACGCGAGAACTTGCTTCGTCGATGGAGCTACGCTTGTCGAGAGAGTCGAGAAAGAAGCGTCTGCCCGCAAGGTGGTAATGCCGGAAGAGTTCGTGGCGCCTCTCTGGTGGAAACAAAATGGTTCTGCGCAGTATGTGAAGATGGCAAGGCAGGCGGGGGTACTTGATCTCGCGGGGAGTATCACTGGAGCAGAAGAGGTCGTCAATCGGTTGTATGCTCCGTGCTTCGATCGTTCGGAGAATGTGCGCAAATGGAATCCCCAGACTACGGGATGGGAGTAGCCCAGACAGTTAAGCCGGCGGCAGGAGCTGGTCCCGCCGCCGGCTTGGGGCGTTACTGCTGCCTATGTGTTACTCGCAGATTTGGTCGAGCACTTCGGTGATGGTCTTTTTTGCGACTTCGAGGTTGCGCTGGGCTTGGGCGACGGCAGCCTCGGCTTGTTTCTTTGTTTCTACGACCTCGGCAAAGCGATTGATGGATTCGCTGTACTCGCGCGTGCGCGGGTCGAGCGCTGGCGGGACTTCGATCTCGAACAGGTCGTTAGGGCGGATGGCGCGGATGCTGGCTGCTTCGGTTAATGCTTGAATCAGCTGTGCCCCATGGCCTTCGGTAAGGTATCCAACGATTATCTCCGAAAACACTACGCGCTCCTCTTCGGTCATCGTTTGGAACGACGGGCGAATGACGGTGGTGTTATGCGAAGCAACTAGGTGTTGCTTCGCGTCATCGGCGCTGACGACGAGCAGGTTGGACGCGCCGTAGCGACCCAGCATGCGTGGCATGACGATATCTCCAGCGCGGAGCTCATATCGATCGAGAACGCTGGGGTTCACCTTTACGATTTTGGAATCCGAGCTATTTGCACTCTCTACAGCATATGCGGGTAGAAGGTTGCCATCTTGAAAATCCTGAGATGAGATGCGGCGTACCTCGATTGCATCAATGTCGTTTGATGTGGTGCTCTCGCGGGGCATAAATGGAGCTACTCGCGTAAAAGCGTCACCGAGCGTAGCCCTGTAGTTTCGGGTGAGGCTGATAAGGCTGATTTTGCCTTTTGAGAGGGCTGCGCGATGCAGCAGCAATTCACGCGTGGCAAAAGTGGACGTTTCGATAGGCGTTGATCTGGGCGTATTGGTATCAATGCGGGCCCAGTCGGGGGAGATGGAAAAGGTGATATCTGAGTAATACGATGTTTCTGTCACATATCGAAAACGCGGCCCGGATTCGATTGCGCTGCGAAATGCAACGCTGCGATTTCCTGAAGACAATATGAGAAGCGCGCTTGTCATGTAGGGCCTGGGTTCAGAAAGTGGCAAATACACGACGCTCTCGATGAGTCCTTCGCGTATCAGGATCGTGCGCGCCTGCTCGGCTTTATCGAGTAGGTCGGCGGGCAGCACTACGGCTGCGCGAGTGCGATTCGAAAGGGCGAGCGCATACAGACACCAAATAAAGGGACCCCAGTCACAGAAATCGAGGTAGCCGGGCTCTAAGTAATCGATCAAGGCGATACATTCTTTTTCGATGTCGTGTTTGCCCGTACGGTAATACCCCGATGCGTCGATAAACACCGGAGCCGCATCGCCATTGCCCGCGCCCTGCCTGCCGGGTTCAAGCTCGCAAATATCGGGTACGCCGTTGCTGTTCAGGCTGAAACATTCACGAAGCGCCTTACAGTCGATGGCGCCAGGCAGACGGACGGTGAGTAGACGGCTGCCCTGCTCCAGATTAAGCGCGCGTGAGAGGGCGGCGGCGGTGAGACGTGGCAATGATGTTGTTTCACGCATGTATAGAGCCCTTTCTTCTTAGTGGGTTATATATTAGCAGAAAAATTTGATAATTTCTAATGACGAGAACAGAGCACTGTGCTATTCTCGAAGTAATCCAAAACCAACTCAATACAAACTGCTTGATGCAATCGCTACACAGCCTTTAGGTAAACTGCGCTATCAAGCAGGGTGATTTCACTAACGAAGCTACAGGTTAGGTCGATTGTCATCGTCCATGCCTCAGACCATTCTAAAACATAGAACAGACTTATCGACAAACATCCGCAACCGGATAGGAAGAAGCATTCATGAAGAATGAAGACAGCATTTACGAGGTGTTCCTCAACACGATCGACGAAGATCTCCGCAGCATGTGCAAAAAGAACGGGAAGGCAGAGATGCCGTTTCCGTATCCGTACTGCGGCGAGCAGGATACCGAGCGCTTGGCCAAGGCACTCGTTGACGTGCTGGAAAAGCACTCGCCCGATATTCCCGGGCTGGTGCCCGAGCAGTATCGAGACGATGTGCACGAGGCCCGCGAGCTTTTGGCCGCAGCGTCGCTCGCTTTGTTGTCGCTGTATTTTCCCCAGCGCGATAACTGCGCGCACTGCATGGCCATCTTAATTGGCATGTTTGAGCACGGAAGCAATCCGCGCTTTAAGTCGAGCGGTGTGCGCATGTTCGAGCAGGTTACGACAGGTATGAAGTACTCGTCTGAACAAGGTGGATATATTCTGTCTCGCTTTGTGCGAAGCATTGACTACAAAAGACCCTGCGACCACGTGCATCGCGATGGGTCGCGCGGTTTTACGGCGGACGAGGACGATGCCGTCATGTTTTATAAGCGCTATCTCAAGGTGCAGAGACACGTATTCGATACCAGTCCGCGTTTCAACTTTGAGCTATGCGTCAAACGCCCGTTTGAGGCTCTTTCGGACAATCGGGAGAACTTTTATTGCATGGAGGAAAAGATGGAAATCGATTTGGCAACTAAGGTACGGGAGCTCCAGGACCGCTACACCCTCAACTTCGCTCAGGCCAAAGAGTATGGCCTGCTCGACAAGCTGATGATTGATGCATTGCTTGCATATCTGCGCGACGGGTCAGTCTCAATCGCGGCGCGCGAGAGCTATGTGGCGCAAACCGAGCGTCTGATTGACGGTGCGGTCAAGTTGCCGTGTGCGACGAGCCCCAAGGAGGGCGCAGACGTCGACCGTATTTCCTAGCAATCACGCAGAACTATCGACAAGAAAGGGGCCGTGCAATGTCGGTCATTAAGATGTACGGCTACGAGGCCGCGCAGCAAACGGAGTATCAGACCAAGAAGTGGGCGACCAAGGAGGAAATGCAGACGCTGTCATCCGGCGATGAGCAGCGCGATGTGATCTTGGCGCAAGGTGCCACGGTGGCTTTCTACGAGGGCGACAAGCACTGGGAGACGAGCGTGTCCAACAATGTGTTTGCCTTTGGCGGTACCGGCAGCGGCAAAACGGCGAGTTTCATTTTGCCCAACCTGCTCAATCACCACGAGTGCTGCTATGTGGTCACGGACACCAAGGGCGAGCTGCTGCGCCGTACGGGGAAGGGCTTCGAGGAGGACGGCTACGAGGTAACGGTTCTCGACACCATCAATCCCGAGCAGTCGTCCGGGTACGATCCTTTGCGCTACGTGATGGATGTCGAGGATATCCCCACCACAGTGGCGTCAATCATGGAGGGGGTCGATCCTGACAGGCGTAGCTTTAGGGACGATCCGTTTTGGGACAATGCGAGCGATCTGCTACTTCGAGCGATTATTGGAATCCTGTTCCTCTTAGAGTGCCTTGCCGGCACATTTGCGCCGGACGGGGATCCCGCAGCTCCGCGACGCTATCTTAAGATGAACAACGTCTTTAAGCTGGCGGCACTCATCAAGGTTACGGGAGATGGCGAGGGACGATTTCCGCTGGATCACCTTGTGGAGCAGGTGGAGTCCAAGGAATTTCTTGGCAAGTATGATTCTGCGAACGCGGACCTGTATGGCGTTGAACAGTATCGTGATTTTCGCGGGGCAGCCGATAGAACGCTTAAGAGCATTCTGATCACGCTTAACGCGACCATCTCGCGGCTTAAGACCCCCCAGCTCATGCGCGTCTTTGAGAAAGACGAGATGCGCCTCGACCGTATCGACGAGGGCAAGCGCGTAATCGATCTTAAGGTGAGCGACAACGACTCGACCAATGCATGGCTTGCGAACGTTGCCCTTAAGCAGCTGTTTAACCTGGCCCAGCGCCGCGCTGATTCCAACCCCAGCGGGCATTTGCAGCGCCACGTGCACTTTATTCTGGATGAGTTTCCCAACGTGGGCCGCATTCCCGATTTTGAGCGGAGTATTGCGACCGTGCGCAGCCGTGGCATTAGCTTTTTGATGTGCGCGCAATCGCTGAGTCAGCTCGATGGTGCGTACGGCAAATCCGCAGCGCTTACCATCCTCGATAACTGCGACAGCTTGATCTATATGGGCGGCGGCAGCAACATCGCGACACAGGAGTACATAAGCAATCTGTGCGGCGAGTCGGTTCTGGGCACCAATTACGTGGGCGCCGAGCGTACTGCCGTCGATGTGCGCGGTTGCGTGATAACCCCGGGCGAGGTGGGGCTTATGCCGCGTACCGACTGCCTGGTCAAAGTAACCGGCATGCGCCCCTTCCGTGCCAAGAAGTATTTTTGCGGCGACCATCCCAATGCGGCCAAGTGGCTGAGGGATTAGTCCTTGCAGCTTCGCGCGCTCCATCTTGCCTATTTGACCGCACGGCTTCCATTGGCCGCTAGCCGTGCGGCCTCGTTTTACTTCCTTACCGATTCCGTTTAGAAGGGAATTACCATGTCCGTTATGTATCGTGAGCCTAGCATTATCAAGAAGTCCAAGGACGGTCGCGTTGCCGCCGTCGATATGGCAAGTGAGCTGCTTAACAGCCGCGTGCTGCTGCTGGAAGGCGAGGTCAAAGATGTGACCTGCAATGGCCTTATTAAGTCCATGCTGGTGTTGGAGCATCAGAGCGCCACCGAGCCCATCACCCTCATCATCAACAGCCCGGGCGGTAGCGTTACGGCGGGGCTGGCGCTCATCGACACCATGCAGTCGCTCGACTGCCCCGTGATCACGGTGGGCGAGGGCGTCGTGGCCTCGATGGCCGCGGTGATCTTGGCCTGCGGCGACCACCGCCAGGTATACCGCCACACGCAAGTGCTCATCCACCAGTTGATGGGCGGCACGGGCATGGCGCAGCAGACCGATATCGAGATCGTGGCCCAGCACACGGCGGCCATGCGCGCCGAGCTGGACGAGCTGCTGGCCGAGCATGGCAACCTGAGCGCCCAGGAGTTCCACGAGCTCACCGAGCGCGACTGCTGGTGCAACGCCAGGCGCGCTCTGGAGTTGGGTCTGGTGGACGAGGCGATTGCTCCGAGTAAGAAGGCGCTCTAGCGGGGCTCATATCTTGTGGGCATATAGAGCGGGGCGAACGATCGCGTAGTTTAACGGCCAGAAAGAGGTTGAACATGAGCAGGATTTGGGATGTCGACGGCATTGAGTGGGAAGACCTGCCCACCGTGAGCGACCTGCTGTGCGCTGCGGACACAAAGATCCTGGCGCGCGAGGTTGCCCTGCGATACGGCGGCAAGCCGGACGGCCGCGGCCGTGTCGATAACGAGCGCAGCTTAAAGCGCGCCCGCCGCAAGGTCAAAAAGCTGCGCAAGGTTGACCCCGAGCCCAGCGACAATATCGTCCTGCTGCCCAAGCACGTCATCAATCGTCGTGGTGCAGGCCACGGCTTTGGCTATTACGACGTGGAGCCGTGCATCTTTACACGCGGCGGCGTTCAAATGCTAGGTGAGGATGTGCTCGCCAAAGTACGTCCGTGGGAATTGATCTTGATGGATGATGAGTCCGCGAGCGAAATGCTGGGCTATCGCGTATGGCTCGGCGGCGAGTGGGACCTGTGCGAGCGCTACCGCTTTTTGGCCGTGGTGTGCGTTCGCATGCTGAACAGCATCCGGGCGCAAAAGGAGCTGCGCAAGTGCCTCGTGCAGGGCGAGACAGCCTGTGATATGGACGAGGACGAGGCGATCGAAGGGATTCGCCGCGACGTGCTGTATCCCGAGGAAGTGATCAACGCCAAACTCGGCGGCTATTGGGATGCGAGTTTGGGACTCAACCTGCCCTGGAAGAACGAGCACCGGCAGACTTGCACGCGAATCGACAGGGCTATCGATGACCTGTTTTCTAAGGAAACGAAGCGCTGCGCTGCCGAGCTTGGGAAGAAACTTGAGCGAGGGTATGAGGAGCGCAGGGAGGTGCCGTTGTTTCAATCATTCACCGACGAATGAGAAAAAGGCGGCGGCCGCGGTCCCCCGCGGGATTATCCTGGACCTATTACGTGAGCGGTGCGCGGGCGAGGAGCAATCATGGCTGGTCGTGGAAGCAAATGGTCGAGGGAAGAAACCCTTGCGGCTCTGTTTCTGTACCTCGCCCTACCATCGAAAAAGGTTGATGATACAAACGAGGATGTCCAGGCGCTAGCTAAGGCCATTGGCAGAACGCCGGGCGCGGTTGCTCTAAAAATCTGGAACCTTGCATCATTCGATGAGCGTCGACGTGCTCGCGGCAAGGTTGGAATGACCCATGCAAGCAAAATGGACAAGATGGTTTGGGCTGAGTATTCCTCTGCTGGTGATGAGCTTGTCGAGGAGGCGACTGAGGTTTTCCTCAACCGTTTCGATTTTAAAGAACCGCTAAGTGATGAGCTGAAAGAGACGATCGGCTTTGATTTGCCAGAGGGCAAGGAGCGCGAGGCAATTGTTTCGATGCGGGTGAACCAGGAGTTCTTTCGAAATACCCTGCTCGTCAATTACGATTCAAGATGCTGCTTGACGGGGCTAACGAACAAGGCTCTGTTGGTTGCTAGCCATATCAAGCCCTGGAAAGTCTCTGATCCAAAGACGGAGCGACTCGCGCCCGACAACGGCTTGCTTTTGAACGCATTGCACGATAAAGCGTTCGACCGGGGACTAATCACCATTACGAAGGACCTAAAGATAGTGGTGTCTAGCGTGGTCGAGCACGAAACTCCTGAGGACGAGTACTTGTGGCGCTACAACGGAGAGCCGATTACGCTTCCGAAACGATTCGCCCCAAGAGCTGAGTTTATTGAATATCACAACGATATGGTGTTTAAGGGGTAGGGGTCCGTATGGAAAGCCCGAGTTGAAAGCGATTGTTGTTAAGACGTTGCTTAAGCGTCCTCGTTATCCGGAGACATTTTTAGTATTTGAGGGTCGTTATTAATTATTAGGAATGATTTTCGAAGAGTATTGGCTTTATTTGGCTTAACGATGGATATGGGGGTGCGTGCCATGCTTCGCTGCCGATTCTTGGGTTGAGGAAAGGGATATTGATGTGCGCAACGTGTGTTGTGTCCCAGCTAGCGTCTAAACTAAAATCCTTGAGTCTGAACATGGACGGCGCATCGGAGGTTTGATGTCGGTAATTGTTCCCCCCATTAAATGCCAGGGAATTAAAACGAAGCTAGTCCCCTTCATTGAGGAGACAATAAACTGGGATAAGCAGCAGGGGATATGGTACGAGCCGTTTTTGGGGAGCGGGGTTGTGCTATTTAACGTTTGTCCACAGAGAGCGGTGGTCGGTGATCGCAATCAACACATTATTGATTTTTATAGAAGCGTGCAGCGGCATGAAATAACATCAGAGTCTATGCGGGAATACCTTGAACGCGAATCTGTGATGTTGCGTACTGGTGGAGCGGAATACTACTACGAGGTAAGGGACAGATTCAATACAAGTCATTCACCGTATGACTTTATCTTCTTAAATAGGTCCTGTTTTAACGGCGTTATGCGTTTCAATAGGAGCGGGATGTTTAACGTTCCATTTTGCAAGAAGCCCGAGCGTTTTTCCAGGTCGTATATAACTAAGATATGCAATCAGATTGATAGGGTGCAGGCTGCCATGGAAGGCAAAGACTGGGAGTTCAAATCTTGCGATTGGAAAGAGATTATGCGGGCGCCAAGAAAAGGCGACTGTGTTTATCTCGACCCTCCTTATATCGGCCGCGATACAAATTATGTGGGTGAATGGCCAGAGTCTGAAGCTGTTGCTCTGGCTGATGCTGCTCATGCGACTCAGGCGGATGTCTATCTTTCCATGTGGAAAGAGAATAAGTACAGGGTGAATGAGCATATTGAAAACTGTTGGAGTGATTTTGAGTGCTTTGAATTCTCCCATTTTTATCACGTCGGCTCGAAGCAGAGCTTACGCAATTCAATGATCGAAGCGCTTCTCGTGAAGGCCTAAGAAATAACTCTTACTTGGTTCATGTGCTGGAAATGATGATATAGAAGTAGATGGAATAACGTCCCCTAGTCCACCTTTAATCTCGTGTTTCCCTTTCCTTCGTCCACTTTTCTCCTAATAGCCGTTACTTTCTGTCGCCCCGGCTGTCGTTGACGACATCGCCATAGGAGAGAATTCGATCGCGTAGGCTTGAATCAATTTCAATAACGTTTGTTTCGACCCATCTTCTGAATCCCTGAAAGTCGGTGTAACTCTTTTCTTTCGCTGTATATTTTGGATAGTTTCGCCAATAAAGTTCGAATGCATCGTTCCCCATCTTTGAAAAAGGCCCTGAACCCTGAGTGAATGGGCTGATTGAATTCGAGGAAATAGTTCCGATATTTTCGGTATTGCCGCTACCGGTGGTGAAGTCTGAAATGCGGTATTTCTCTTGAATAAAGAATTCAACATTGCTGTAGGGTTCGGGTATTTCTTTTAATTGGTTAAGGGGGTAGCAGGGACGTGCGCTCTCTATTTCGTCGTTTCGGTCGTAGACGAATCCGATTACGTAGTGTTTGCAGAACTGATTATAGGGATAGAGGATGTTCTTCCTCCCATCGCGCAGAAAAGATGCATATGATCCAAGTGTAAATTTATATGGAGCAATGCCTCCTCTCTTTAGGTGCTTTCGATAAGTTGATTTGACATCGACAGCAATTCGATTCCCCTCTTCGTTTTGAGGGGTTAGTACAAAGTCCGGATAGTAGTTTTGTTTGTCTGGGGTCGTTAGCGTAAACCCGAAGTCGTCGGCAATCTCCTTGAGCAACGGCTCGGTAAGCATCTCGAAAATTCTTCCGAGCAGTTTCGTGTCATATCCGATTGGATAGATGGTTTCGTCGCGAAAAGCAAATCCCTTAGCAACCCAATCGACATTATGCTCGGCTACAGTTTTATTGAATTCGCTAATTAAATCAAACATTGTTGTCTCTATTTCAATCGATGCCTGCAGAGAAATATCGATGGGTCGGTTTGCGTTGATTGTAGCTCGCCAATGAATAAAAACAAGGATGCATTCGGTCGCCTTCGGCTCTGCTCGAGGTTGCCAATCAAGGTGATTCAAGTTTGCTGCGAGTGCGCCCTAACAGTCATTACGTCGTATACGAGTTGTGCTAATCTATTTGTGAACGGCGGAGCCCTTTATGGATGGCTTCGCCGTTCACCGTTAAATAGCGGCACTTTCAATCTCTTGGTCATATCGACTGAGTAAAATGTTGATTGTTCAGATTGGAGGCGGCTATGGTTCAACCGAAAATCCAGGGAAATCACCGAGCATATCCAAAGGAGCTGGCGATATATGTCGAGCGTATCCTATTGGAGGAAACTGATGCTGGGCTTGGCAAAGGGTTGAGCGTTTCTGACATAATGGCGGAGCTTAAAGCCCGTTATGGCTATGAAGTTAAGCGCGACACAGTGCAGGGCGTATTGAACGCACTTGTTGATTCTGGATCAAAAAAAGCCTTCGCTCTGCAATAATGCGGGCGCCAGTCCGTTAACCGAGATGAATAGTATCGATCTCGACAACAGTTGTCTGAATCCGTTCTACACGGTGATTGCAAGTCGATTGGCTTGTAAGGGCGAGCGGCTGACGAATGGCGATGGGGAATCTGCACCTAAAAATGCGAAGCGCCTGTACAGCATAGAGCGTCAAATTGATAGTGCGCAAATTGAGCATCTGTGCCGTCTCATTGAAGCCTCTACGGGCGTGGGTGGAGCCGACGTACTTGAGCATGCAGTTCTTCGCCTACTGTGCGGCGAAGAAAGACGGCAGATCGAAGATCGTTTGGCTCAAGAAAATGCTCTGCTCAAAAGCGGCAGAATTGCAAATATGGAAGCAACGCTTGCAAATTTGAAGTTATTGGAAAAGGCCATTAGCCAAAGGCAGAGAGTCCGCTTTCGAACTTCTGATAAGGGGCGATTGCATAGTCATACGCCATATCATCTATGTATGCACGATGGCTACTACTACCTGTTTGTGGGCCACAAGGGTGCCGCGAGGTCTTTTGACGCAATTCGAGTTGATAGCCTGCGGGATATAACCATTGCTGGACCATCGGACGATGCAAAAGGTCATTTTGAGGCGATGGCCGAAGAAGCAAAAAGGTTCTCTTGTGCTGGCGTGAACAGGATGTTTAGTGACGACATCGTTACGGTTCACGTAAGGTGTCATAACCAAGCAAAGGAGAAGTATCTTTTAGCCGAATTTGCCGGAAACGATGGGTTTCGGCGCGAGACACAGGACGGGCATCCAAATCCAGAGTATTCGTTTATGGCGTCGTATGATGGCATGAAAACATGGGCAATGAAGTGGCTCGATGTGTTTGAGATACTTCAACCAAAGAAATTGCGCGATGACGTTGTGGACATTATTGGACATAAATGTATCTATGTGAGTGCGAGGACTGATTCAAATGACCCCTGCTGAGAAAAAGCAAGCAATTGGCGATGCGTTAGATTACTGGTATTTGCTTGATTTTTTGAGCCAAGGCGACCAACCCGAAGAGAAAAAGGACCCGCCTAGGCCCAGAAAAGGAATGCTTGATGACTGCTTTGTCCCTGAAGAGCGGGACGACCAGGAGCTAAGGACGCCTTCTGAAGAAGCGAGAGAGCGTACGGATAGTGTCACAAACGGCGAAAACTGGCCGATCTCAACGATTTATTGTCACCTGGGCTCCGTTCCACGCGAAGCGGTCATGACTTATCTTGCAGAAAAACCGGGGAATGAAATCGAAAAAGAGGATGAGTGCATGACGGTTGCACTATTAGGTGTGAGTCCTGATGGTCAATTTGTCAGCTTCGAGTTGTCCTCCTTATTTTGGTGGTTGAAGAGGAACGTCGGGAATAGCCTAAATGCCATCGGTAGCTTTGAGAAAGAGCAGGACGATATTTGCAAGAAGCTCAATCAAGAACTCGTTGGAACAAAGCTGACATATGGTGTCATTAGGGGCATTGTCAATAGTTGCGTCCGGCCAATGATTAAGGGGATAGCCAGCTGCCTTCCCGACGGTGACGGGGCTAAACGTATCAGCGAGTGGTGTTCAAGGCTGCTTGTCGAATATAGAGCAATGAAGCCAAAGGACAGCGGGGACGATGCGTGTCCAACGTTCGACCAATCACTCTGTCACTCATTTTTCGCAAAAGACATTTCCATGATAAATGAGCTGTGCAACAAGTCAGGGTCTTTCGACGATCTTCGTGAGGGATCGCTGTCTCTTGTCGCCGCATACCTTGAAGGTGGCTTGAGGAATGAATCTGCCTGCGGAGAGATCGATCTTCTGGACGGCGAAGACGATGAAGATCTGGCTGATCGTGCAGACTTCTTTTCTGAAGTGTTGGGAGCCGGCGCTACACCTATCGGTCGCTGGCCGAGTAAATACTCCTTGAGTTTGATGCAACAAGTGGCGGTAAATCTTGCGGTTGGTCGTGGCGGTTCGACACGCAAATACCCGGCAAACGACGTTATGTCGGTTAACGGTCCTCCGGGCACGGGAAAAACAACCCTGCTCAAGGATATCGTTGCGGCTAACGTTGTCGAAAAAGCCCGTCTGCTGTGCGAATATGACAAGCCCGATGACGCCTTCGAAGAGGTAGAACTTAGCAAACGGTATCTCAAGTACGCCAAGAATCCTTATCGCTTCAAAGAGGGCAGAACGGGAGATGCGATAAAAAGTCTCAGCATCTTGGTCTGCTCGACAAACAATGCAGCAGTTGAGAACATCGCCAAAGAGCTTCCTGATGGGAAGGCCTTTTTGGAGGGTATTGACGAATCTGAGAAAAAGGAGTTTCTAGAGTCAGATTTGTCCAACATTGTTTGGGGAAAGAAAAACGAGCAGAAACCGGTGGATGATCTCTATTTCTCTTCGGCGCTCGTTGACAATAAAGGCAATCTTCGCGACCCTACGCATCCTGGGCTTATGGTTGCGGCATGTCTGGGAAACCGTAGGAATATTAATAACTTCAGAGATTGCGAGCTTTCTTCGCTGCAGTTTAACGGCGGGCTGGGAAAGGGCGGACGGTTTTCTGAGGCGAAGAAGCTGTTTCTTGCTCAATACAAAAAGATAACCGATCGATTCAACAGAATGGAGGAGCAAGCAGCCGGGGAGCGCGAACTTCTGAACCGCAAGAAGCATTTGTCCCAATTGAATTGTAGGTGTCAAAAGGACGAGCGAGAGATAGTTGAAGAACTGACAACCGAAACGGTATGTCTGTCTCGTCCTTTTGAAGGCAGTTCCGCAGGTGATGTCCGGAAATATCTTGATGACATTGCGAAGGATACTGCTGATTATGAGGCGAGAAGGAATAGGCTTGAAGCAGAATTGCGCGATGCGGAAGAAAAGGCCAGTGGGCTGATCGGGAGCATCTTCAATAGGGGCCGTTTGTCCGATAGCCGCGAGAAGCTCGATTCCTTTATGCTGCAAACCGCACCGGACCAGAGGCTTGTTGCGCTGCGTACGAAATTCGAGAACAAATACGAAAAACTAGAGAATGAAAAGAAGGAACTATCCTCTTTGTGGGTGAAGATCCAAGGTCAAAAGCGCAACAGAGTTGATGGTGCTGAATCTGTTGAGACGATTAATGGGCATTTTGTCGAGTGCATCTCAAAGGGGGATAGCGAAAGCCGAAAAAAGACTCATCTATATAATCCATCCGATGACCCTGACCTAAAAAAGGACCGCAACCTGCTATTTCTCTATGCATTGCAGGTGACACGCGAGTTCATCCTTGAATCAAAATGTATGCGGAATAACATTGCGCTTCTACGAACATACTGGGGAGCCAAAGACAAGGGCGTCGATTCTGGTAAAAAGGAGTTAATAGAGTTCACGCAAGCCGATAGAAGGAGTATGGCCCCTGCGCTCTTTCAGACGCTCAGTTTGCTTACCCCAGTGATTTCTTCCACGTTTGCGTCGATTGGCCGCATGTTTGAGGACATTCAGATTGGGAAAGACCCTTTATTTGGCCTGCTGATAATAGATGAGGCGGGACAGGCGGTGCCGTATGCTGCTTTGGGCGCCCTTGCTCGCAGTCGACGTGCAATGATTGTCGGTGACCCCTCTCAGATTGAGCCTGTGATCACAGGGGATGTTAAGGAGCTCCGCGCTGTCCTCGGTAAAAAAGTATTACTACCTTATAAGGGGGATATGGCTTCGGTCCAGCGACTTGCCGACGCCGTTAACCCCTATGGCCACCTGCGCAGCAACGGCGAGGATGATCAATGGATTGGCTGCCCGCTTGTGGTTCACCGTCGCTGCATATCACCCATGTTCGATATCTCAAATGAGATCTCGTATCAGGGCTCCATGCTTAACGAGACGGCTAGCCCAAAAAAGGATCTCGCTGACAGCTTTTATCTAAAGTCCTCACAGTGGATCAATGTTACGGGATTTGAACGTGGCAATCGCGATCATTATGTTGATGCCCAGGGCGATAGAGTGTTCGAGATTGTCAAGGACGCTTTTGATAAGGCCGTAGCTACGGCTGAGAAAAAAGCTTGCGAATCGGGCAAGTCCGAGGGAATTGTTATTCCAAGTCTCTATATTATTTCTCCGTTTAAAACCGTTGTCAGGGGGCTTCAGGACCGGCTGTTAAGTGCTAGGACTGAAGTGGCTGACAAAGATGCATGGCAATATTTCGCAAAGCATAATATTGGTACGGTTCATACGTTCCAAGGTAAAGAAGCCTATCAAGTGGTATTTGTCTTGGGGTGTGATACAAGGCGCAGTTGTGAGGGCGCAATCAAGTTTGTAAACCCAAATATCGTGAATGTTGCGGCAAGCCGAGCCAAGTATCGCCTCTACGTAATTGCCGACTATGCAGCGTGGAAGATTAACGAGAACGTTGCAACGATGAAGCGCATTCTCGATACGGCATGGGTTGTGCATTGGGAAAATTACCAGAAAACCGGCGCTATTGAGGAACTCAATGCAGCCAAGGATATGCTGCCGCGAGGAGAATCTCTTCCAAGGGAGACAGCTGGCGCGGACGAGGAACATATCAATGAAGACGACAAGAAAGATGACAATAAAGATGTTTGGTGCCCTGATGTAAACACCGATTCCTATTTGGACAACGTGGGCGAAGCGTTCAAAAGCTTTAATCTGGATGCAGAAGACTGTCGAATCATAGGCTTTTCTTCGCGCGAAGCTCTTCAAAGCGCATTCGCTGATTGCGAGTGCGACCAAAATGGCAAAAATAGGGTGCTTGAGAATATCGAGCAGGGGCTTCTTCTGTGCAAGATATTTGGCATTGGCAGTGTTGGCACCGATAGCGATTCAGATTGCGCATTTTGCCTGCTAATGTTCTGCCGTGCGGCGGAGAGATACTTGCGTTTGAAATTGCTGCCGACCTTGAAGGCCATTGCTCCCGATTATGTTGTTGCAAGAAAGCCACTCAAGGAGCTTGAGGGCCTTAACCTCGGTCAATACAAAAGGTTAATTGAAAAAAAGAGTGAGCTACTGGCATCCTCTGTTCGAGTTGAAAATGCTGAATTGACGCAGGCGTCAAAGGGGGACTGGTGGAGGACACTCGGCGAAACACTGGGTCGATTTACTGAATTTCGTAATAGCGCCTGTCACACCGACCGAAAAGAGATGGTTAGCGCGGGCGAGGTCTGGCTGGCGCTTCGATGCCTTTTCGTTGCTTTTCAGCTTGATGAATCTGGTCATAAGAGTGTGGAAATCATGCGAGAGGGTATTGCTTACGAAGCGGCTTTTGCGGGGGCCGAGCGTTTGCCGGTCTGTTACTCAATGGATCAGGCAAGCGCTAAGGGCTATGCCTCGATTTCGAAAATACTGAGAGAGGGTGGCTCAGGGATTAGGGCTGAAGATGCCAACACTATTCTGATGGAACAAGGGTATCTGCGACCTTTCGATGAAGGCGAAGAGAGCGTACAACAATGCAAAGTTCCGTCCGCTAAAGGCTTGGGGCTGGGCGCAGTCTTTGTGTGCGGAGAAAAGAACGGCGACGTATTCTACTACGCGCAGTATCCCCTGGCGAAAGCCAAAGAGATATGCGACCTATTTGAATCTAAGTCGTAATTTGGCCCAAGGCTAAGTGCGCTTTATGGTTTAACCCGCAATCTACCGCTATATAGCGGTAGATTGCGGGTTGCTTTTTATCTCTTTTCACTATTCTGCAGGTGTCAGTTGTTCGAAGGGAGATTCAAAGATGCTTGAGTCCGATTGTATTTATATTTGCGACGAGTCGAGTGAGGCGGATCTCACGTGCACGCTTTTGCAGATGAGGCAGATAGTTGACGAGGCAATTGATCTTGCCTATGAGCTCGAGGACTCCTCTGTTGCTTACAAGGGAGTTGTTGACGGCTTGTTGGCCACGTGGGAGTCGTTGTGCTACCGCAATGCCGCTGTCCATGAGCTTATTCAATCTGTTCTGCTTGAGCGTAATGAGATCCTGCGATTTGATGAATTACAGATGCGTAATGATGAAGTACCCGAGCGGCCAATATGCCGATAGCAACGTTTGTTTGTCTCTGAGGGCAACAGTCTTGTTCAATCCCTCGAAGACAGTGTTTTCTTACATTAGCTTGCGAACGTAGCCTTCTTTGAAAGGAAGATCATGAACACTTCTATCCAAATTTCGGCCAGCACCGTTGAAGCTTCACCCCGCACCGCCAAGGGCGAGGTCGTCAAGCTCGTGCAGGGCGCACCGCTTATTGTCGTTGCTGCGGTTGCCGTTGCCGGCATCGCCTCCGTCGCCGCTCCGTTTTGTGTTTGGAAGGGCGAGGTCGCGCTGTTTCTGAACGAGTCGTTCCACACCAACTGCTCAGTTTCTGCGATCGCGGAGTACGCGTCAGCGGCACCCGGGTCCGATTGGGCGTCGCTGCTCGTGGCCGTGCTCATCGCGGCCTACCCTGCCTACCATGCCGTCTGGCGCGTTCGCGAGGGGTTTGGGCTCAGCTGCAAAGCTCCGGTGTTCAGCAGGCGCGTGTCGCGCTCTCTTGCCGCGGTAAGCGCCTGCCTGCTGCTGGCGATGCTGTTCATGGGCTATGGAACGAGTTGGCTCATCAACGGCAGCGCGATGGGTGACCAGAACCTTGTTGAGTCGGGGCACAATGTATGGACCGTTTCCATCATGATCATGCTGGGCTGCGCCCTGATGTGCCTGTTCAAGTGGTTCCTTGCCAAGGGCCCTGGCCGTAATTTCGGCAGCGGCTTTGCCGTCGAGCTTGTCCGCCTTGCCGACGTCCTGCTGAAGCGCGCGAGCTCGAACCTGGTGTTGTGCTACGTGGCCGAGCTGCTTGCCTGCCTGCTGGCGCTGGCCTTCATTGCCGTGGCCTATGTCGTCGCGAGCGTGGCCATCGCGCTTGCGTTCGCGGCCGTAGCCTTGGTGGTGTGCCTTGCCGGGATTCCCATTATCCTTGCTGCCTCGTGGCGCAGGTAGCGGGGCGATCATGCGAGTTCTTATCGCAGCGTGAGAAGAACTTGCAGAAATCGCAAGTTCTTTTCACGCGATGAGAAAAACTTGCAGATTGGCGCGAGGACGACGTCCCTCCGCGCGAGCGCGGTTTCGATATTGGTCATTAATGTGTCCGAACGATTGATTGGAGACAAAATGTATCCGGACTATGAGTGCAACAACTACCCCATGAGCGTTACGGATGAGGATGGTCCGTTCCTGATCATGGAGGCGGAGCTGTCTGGCGATGTCGAGCTCAATGATGAGTTTAAGAAAGACGCCAGCTATAGATATTCGTGTGCGACTGTTTCTGCGGCGATTGATCTTTGCAAGTCAATGACGGACGGCGATGCCGATCCTTGGTATGAAAGTTGGGAGAAGGCGGTTGAGCGTTATCCGCTCGAGAAATGCGAGGATGCGACAACGCTGTATTTGATTGAGCCGACCGATCCGCACAAGGCGCTGTGCGCCTTCCATCCCCATCCCGATCTTGAGCGGTACGTGGCTGAGGCAATTGGCGCCGTTGACACCTATCTGCTGGAGCGCGAGTACTGTCCCTTTGCGGTCAGCCACTTAGATCTAAAGGATGTTGACGTCCTGCTCAGCGCCGCTTGGGGATTGGCTCGAGTCCTTAAAGATATTTGGGGAACTTGCGACCCTGATGTTATGGAAAAGATTGAGGATGCTACGTACGGTGCGCATATAACGGTTAGGGACCTGATCGCGGGCGAAGAGGCAGCCAAAGCCAGCGCAAAGTCCGATGACAATTTCTAGCCGCCGCGCTGAATGGCGCGCCTGATTGACAGGCCGTCGGAAAAGTCCGGACAGTCTGCCAATCTCGGTCGCTACATCGTTCCCTTGCTCGCAGCGTAATGTTCCGCCTGCTTAAGGGCGTCCTCGTAGGCGCGCTGCTTTGCTTCGTACTCTAGCGCGTAGCGCTCCTGCTCCGCTCGCCCGGGAACAGGCACGGTCATGCTTCGCAGGTCCATTGGGGCAAGTTGCACAAGCGCGTCTCCGTGCGAGGTGTCCGCCAGTTTCTTCTGCCCCTCATCGGACGACAGGTATGCCAGGACAAACTGGGCAAGCAGCTCGTCCTCAAAGGTAGCGCAGAACATGGCGTCGCAGGGGACAATGCTCTCAAACAAAAGACCGCGCTCCACGGCGCGCTCAGAACCGACAGAAAAGTGGCCTGGCGTGATGAGGGCAAGCTTGAATGGAGGCCCGACGCGTGATATGAGAAGGCTCGCCTCGCGGGCGTCGATCGGTTTGGCCTTCCGAAAATCTTCGTAGTCTACACGGCTTACATCGTAGATATCTGTATCGGGGACACGCTCAAGTACATCTTCTGCGGCAATGATTGCGCCATCATGAAGATGCTTTAGCGACAGGTAGTAGCAGTCGTGCTGTTGGTAACTGTCTGTCGGATCTGATTCGGGCAGTTTGGTTACAACGCTGCGGGCGGTGCCGCGGTAGATTGGCGCTAGCGACCCAAGGGGGATGAACATTCTCTCGTCGAACGATCCGCTCTTTGTATTGGGTAATAGGGGATATATGCCGTTGCCCTGATCCTCGAGCCGATGCCAATAGACTGGATTCTTTTGATCGCCGTAGGCTCGGTCGACGGAATCGAGGAGCTGGTGCAGAATCTCATCGGTCATTTGCTTGTCGTCAAAGCTCCTGCCGTCAAAAAGGAAATACGGATCATTGGGCTCGCCGTCGCCAATAAAGAGCAGCGCGCGACCCTCGGCCTTTTTGGCAATGGTGTTGGGAAGAAGCACAATGCTCTTTAGCAGGCCGAGGTCACAAAGAAGGCGACGTCCATCTACGGCTCGCGCCAGATTGAACAGACGGTCCGAAATCTGAATGACGGCCGTGGCATGGGACTGAGAGCAGGCAATGGATGCCGCAAGAAAGATGTAGTACCACTCAGTGACCGAAAGCAGATCGGGGATGCCTGCGCTGCGTTGCAGCTGCTTCGAGCGCGTTCTGAGGAAATCCAGGACTCGCGCATTTGCCGCATCGATAGATGCCGGGAATTGGGATAGCGGTCGTAGCTCGGGGGGCCTGCAGTAAATGAGTGCTGATTCGTACGTGTGAGAGGCTGCGTCCTGCTCGTAGTCGTATAAAAAGATATTCTCCTCGATGGCAGTAAACGTCGACGTCGGGACTTTGACTCGGTTTTTGCAAACGCAAGCGGGCACATAATCCCATTCGTCGGTTGCTTCGTTGTAAACGCGGTCCTCAAACTCAAACGAGGCGGCCGAAGGTCGCTTGAGGTCAATCCCCAAAACAGACCACGAGGGGCCATCGACGTGCTCGCTCGAAAACTCAAAATCGCGACAGCACAGTTCAATGAGCCTTTTCGTTCTCGACGAAGGCTGATATTTCTCGACCATATGAGACACAAGATCCGATAGATATCGGCTCATATATGGCTTGAGATCTTCGTTTAAGCGAAGAGTTGCAAATTCTGCTTTAGTTTTGAGCATGCGCACCTCCTGCATATTCCCTATATTGCGCGGTTCGCTGACTGGCCCGTCGCGGCTCAATTGCCTTCAGTCTACAAGAAGAGCAGTTGCGGCGTTTTTCAGACGGGGCACTCAAATGAAAAAGAAAAAAATCGAATGGTGCGTATGAGGCCGTACGCATTGGGTAATATTTCGCTAGATACTAACACTAAGAGATTTGCATATCTCCTAGTTGTATCAAGCTACAGTGGATAAACCAACTAGTTGTTTCAGCAACGAAAGGACAGCTAATGAACGGATACGACATGTACAGAATCGAGCCGGACGCCCCCAAGAAGCCAACGGCGATGAATATTTTCGGCATGATTCTGCAAACCGTCTTTGCGGTTGTACTCTACGTGGTCGCCATCGACATGATGTGCTTGCTGACGACGTGGCTCGGCGGGTTTATGTTCGAGATTAGTGAGAGCAACACGGTGATCCCGCTCCATTCATGGCGCCTGGTGGCGTTTAGGGTGTACTGGGTTGTGCTGGGCGCGGCGTTTGTTGCGGCGCTTGCCCACAAATGGATCGTGCTGTTAACGGGAGGGCGCGAATCCGACATGTGCGAGCTGCTCGGTGCAATCGAGAGCGCGGGCGCATTTGCATCCGTCGTCTGCGCGATCGTCTGTTTGCTGGGTTATACCGCGGCATTTGATTGTTGGGCTGGCGTCACCGGAAAGATGGCTTCGGATTCCCGTGCAAATGATTACCTGCTTTGGGCGGTTGTCTTAACCATCGGAACGATTGTCGAGTGGCGAATTGTCGAAGGGGTCCTTAACGCTCTATTTCCCGATGAGCACAAGTTCCACGGGCTTCGCTTTGCATCCGCCTGCGTGGTTACTCCTCTGCTTGCGCTTGTACCCACCACGCTGGTCATCATCGTGTGCGCGCTGGTGGTGGGCCTTTTTGCCGGGATTCTGTTTGCATCGCTTGCGATCCCCGTGGTTATCACGGTTATTGGCATTGCCATCGCTATGAGTCGCTAACCCACAACGCAATCCAAATATCTCGCATGAAGAAAGGAACGACCATGTCGGTATTCTCTAACGCTCAAAAGCTTCTGCTGCTTGCCATACTTACCGCTCTTATGGCTGGTGCCCTGATGTACGAAGTGTTGCATCCCACACTGTTTCCGCTGCTCAAGCAGGGCATTTTGCAGCTGCTCTACCACATTCCGGTCTTTACCCAGCCGGGCAACGTGATCTATCTGGAGTCGGCGACATCGCTGGCACTGTAGTGGTTTAAGGGCTCGGCCCACATCGAAGGAAAGAAAACCAATATGGAAAGGAAGGCGCCCATGACTCAGAAGCAGTATCGAAACATCGATCGCTACCAGGACTTGCTCAATCGAATTGCGCCTACGCGTCTGGTGGAGCAGACGCGTCAGAGTGTTATTGGCCACGAAGGAAGCTTGGAGGCCTTTGTGACGGCGCTGAGCTTTGAGGTCAACCGCTGCGTGATGTTGGCACGCGGCGCCGACCCGCGCGACGTTCTTTCGCCCGCTGCCATTTTGGTGATGGGCTCCACTGGCACGGGAAAGACCCACACCATCAAGGCCGTGGCGGATGCCGCGGGGCTCAAGCTGTTTGTGTTCGATGTCTCCACCATGACGGGCGAGGGCTGGCGCGGTGCCAGCATGAGCAACTGCCTGTCGCAGGTCGCGGACTATCAGGCTGCCAATCCCGGCGATATCTGTTTGGTGCTCTTTGACGAGTTTGACAAGGCAGTTCGTGCCGAGCCCGATGGGGGCGAAGTTGCATCAAGCTTTAGTCCATCGCAGTCGTTCCTTAAGCTCTTGGAAGGCGGGGAGATGCCGTTTGAATGCGATACCTCCAAGAGTGCGGCCATTAAGACGCTCAACCTCGATCAGGTTGTTTGCATTTTGGGCGGCGCCTTTATGGGCTTGGATGCTCTGGTGCGCAAGCGCCTGAGTGACAAGTCTGGCACCACGGTCGGCTTCGGATCCTCGTATGCCGCCGTGTGCACCGCCGCAAAATCGGCAAACGAGCTGCGAGACAGTGCGACCATCGAGGATGTTGAGACTTGGGGTATTATGTCCGAGCTGTGCGGGCGCATTGGCTCGGTGATTAACTTTAACGCCTTGAGCGTGGACGATCTGGTCCAGATTGCGTATGAACAGTACCTGCCCAAGTACAACAACATGATGGGAAATGGCGCCAAGATGGAGCTGATGGCAGATGCTGCTCGCCTTGCGGCGAAGCGCGCGGTTAAGGAAGGTGCCGGCGCGCGCGGCATGCTCCGTCAACTGCGTCCCCTTATGATGTACGCCTGGAGGGACATGCGGGAAGATACCTATATTTCCCGTGCGACCTTGGTCGTGAGCGACGGGGAACTTGCGGTTGCGTACGAGCGCTCTCATGAGCCGCGGGGCTTTTTGCAGGAAGAGATGGGGGAGAATTCGCCCTTTCTGAACGGGAGAGAGATTGAAGCCCTGGCGTTGGTAAGCGACTGGATGGAGCATGAGGACGAGGACGAGCATAAGCCGTATCAGCCTGAGTTTGCTTGGCTGGCGGATTTGGTGGACGGTTCGGCGCTCGACAAGATCGTGCAGGGCGGCAAGGCATTCGATCTTGCTGGGGTGTTGTTGCGCGGCGTTCCGTTTGATGGGCCGGAGCGCATTGCCGCCCACGAGCTGCTTAAGGCGTGCGCCTGCTACAACGACGTGCTCTATGCCGACAAGGAACAGTATCGCAACCTTGCTCAGGTGCTTACGCTCACCAAATTGGTGTACAAAAAATCGCCCGATTGCTTGCTGAGCCCGCTCGATGTGGTTATGAACGGCACGACTACGGGCAACGGTTTTCAGGGTCTTGGCGAGTGGGTCGATGCCATGAGCAGGTCCGAAAAGCCTTCGTTGGAAAAGTGGCAGTACCTGGCGGCCGGGGAGGCCCTGCGGATTTACGACCACTTTAGCAAGCGTCCCGACCAGGTAAAGGAGCTTGCCGCCGATGTGTCCCTGATGCGTGTCGCCCTCGCGGTGATCGACGCTGAGGAGCGCGAGGCGTTGGAATGCGATCTTGAGAAGCTGCTCGCTTCGTGCGAGTAGTCGCCGACTGCTTCTCTTTCCTTTCTTTTCTCAAGCGGCATAGATGCCATCGCTCAGCCGCCCTGCGTGAGTTTTTGTCCGCACGGGATGGTATTCAACACATGCAACAACTAAATCGGAGGTTTGACCATGGCTACGTGGGAGCTGAACTGTCAATCGAATCCGTCGTCTGCGGGCGACAAGGAGCTTTCTCCCTATCTTGCGCGCCAAAAGGCGATGCGCGAGTTTTTTTGAGCGTGCGCTGTTTGTCCCCAAGGATCAGGACAACAACGGCCTGTACTTTTTGGGCGCCACAACGGGCTCGGGTAAAAACTACACGGCCGAGCAGGTCACGGCAGACCTGATTGCCGGCGGCTGGGATGAGTCGGGCTGTTTTAATAAATGTCCCGGTCGCCGTACTCTGGTGTTTGTGGTTCCGGGTAAGGACAACCGCGACAACTATGTTGCAAACGTGCGCGAATTGTTGGTTGAGCAGGGCATGAGTGACGATGATGCGGAGCGCATGGTGTTCGATCTTCCGCGAGCGGGCGAGAACATCAAAAACTGGATTGACGCCACGTTTGACAAGGGCAGCGTAAGGCCGCGCGATATTCCATGCCCCTTTGGAGCAAAGGACGAGGCCGTTCTTCGCGATATTGCGCACGCGTGGCGCGGTGTGATGGAGGTCGCCGATGACCTTTTGGGCCTTTTGGACAAGAAGGAGCGTCTGGGAAGCGTTGTCGACCGCCTGACTCCAGGGCTGTGGGATAAGCTGGCGTTGGCAGACGCGAGCTTGCGTCGAGCGGTGAGCCGTGGACGCCAGAGCATCACGCGTGGCATTGAGGAGATTCCCCGGATTTGGCCCTCGGCATTGCTTAACGATAAGCGCGCGCCGCATGTAATTGCATGCACGCCGCAAAAGCTCGTCAATAGAATCGATACGGTGACAGAAGCGGGCGTTGTGTTCTTTAACGCAGCGGTTGCCGACGAATGCCTGTTTATCTTTGACGAGATCGACCATGCGAAGGCCGATATGCTGTCGATGCTGGCGGCGGGACATATGAAATTTCAGCCCGACGAGATGCTGCGTATTCTTGACCGTCATTTTAATGGCGGCGTGGTTGATCCTCTGCTGCTGGGAAATCGGGACCAGTGGATGGCGGTCTATACGCATGCCTCGACCTCGGGCGAGCACGAGGGGTCAAACGCGGCAACGGGCAAGGTTTCGCGCGCAAGTGTGGAGACGGCTGCCGAAGAGATCGCCAAGGGTGCCAAGCGTATTCAAAAGATGATCGCTGCGTGTATTCAGGATATGGAGCTGCAGCAGCCTTTTGCCCTGTCTGACAAGGCGAAAGACGAGCAGCTTGCCGGTCGTCATCTGTTTGGCAGCGACGATATTTCGGTGGGCGATGGCCTGTCGAATCCCTTGCGCTATGAGCTCGATACTCGCCGCAACCGCAACATGATTACGTCTTGTGGGACGGACGAGCAGCAGACCGTCAATAAGGCGGTGCGCCGTGCGCGCGGCCTTGTCAGGATGGTGGTGGGCCATCTTGCCCGCTGTGCCACGCTTATGGACAAGCTGTACTACGGCAGCATTTCGTACAAGGACGATCTTTCGCGCAAGAATATCATCGATGCCCTGGGCATTAGGAACGACCAGACCAACGAGAAATACTTCTGGAATTCGTTGATGCTGGCGCTGTTCTTTAAGGACCGCAAGAACGATGAAATCGATGCCGTTGACGACTCGATGTATGCGCGTGGTGTTGACTACCTGGTGATGGAAACCACCATCGACCATATGTTTACCACGTACCTGACTAATCACGGCATTGAGCGCATGCCCGAGGCGTATCTGGCATCCATTGCCGCCAAGGCTCCCTGTGTGTGCATGAGCGCCACCTGGAATGCACCGACTATTAAGAACTTTGACCTGGATTACCTGGACGAAGTGCATGGCGTGGTTCGTAAAGATGCCTGGATTGGCGAGCTCAACCAGGAGATCGTGCGGCAGACCAGGCTGTTCAACAAGCAGGCGGCAACGATGTACGCCGTCGACGTCGTTTGGGTTGACGAGTCCAAGAAGCTTGCCGGCATGGCGGCCGTGGCCGGCGGCGCCTATGGCGGCGGTATCGTGTCGCCCGACGAGGTGTACGAGCATGTGATGGGATTCTTTGACCAGATTGGCGTGAGCGAAGGGCTTGCGGCGTGCCTGCGCCGAAAGATTGCCGACAGGGTGACCACGAGCGATGCCGAAAGCATCGAGTTTGAACTAAAGCGTCTGAGCAAGACGCTCGTTGCCGTGAGCGCCTGGGCGCGTGGCGTGGCGCGCAGTGAGCAGCAGGCGGGAGCCATCTTTACGACACGACACATGGGAAACCATGGCGACTTTAATAGTTTGGCGCTGGATCTTGCCCGCGAAATCGTTGCCGAACTGGTGATTAGGAACGTTAAGCATCCCGAGGCTTCGTACGAGAAGTCGCTCGAGGAGGCAAAGGATATGGTGCCGTGCTTTAACGCTGCGGGATGGGAGGAAGGTTGGCACGGCGCTCAGGAACGTCTGAAGGACGGAGAGCCGACCCTGATGTTTATCAACCTTGCCGCTGGTGGCTTTTCCAAGAACCTTAAATACGAGGTGCCGGAGAGCCTGCGCAACACGGTGCGCCAGGTCGATTGTGGTTTTGGCAACGATGGGCGACATCCCAAGATGGACCTCGATTTTCTGTACGTGGAGTCGCCCACGAGCCGCTTGGCTTGGGGAGTCGATATGAGCTCAAAGAAGTTTGACCAGCAGGCGCTGCTTGGCGTGGTCGAACAGGAGGAGCTCGTGACGCGCGGTGAGATTCCGTTTATCCAGAAGCGCCATCGTGTGCGCACGGTACTGGCGGGCGCCGGCGGAAAACTGCCGGTGCGCGACACCCTCTCGTACCAGGTCGAAGGCGCTCGCATCGTGGCGCAGGCGGTGGGCCGCTTGATGCGTACGAGCGTAAAGATGCTCCATGTGCAGGTAATGCTCGATCGCGAAATCGCCGCCGATTGCGATTTTTCGTTCTTGCACGATTTGCCGATGGGCTACGAGCTGGAGCAGGTGGTTGGCGCCTGTGCGGCCGTCAACAATCACATGGCGGACAAGAAGCAGCACGCTGCCAGTAAGCAGCAGAACCTTGCTGCCTTTAGGAACAACCTGGCGAAAGAGAAGCACGAAAAGCTGGCGTGGAAGGTTGCCTCGCTCGATGCGCGCGAGGAAGATCTGGCCGCTTTCGATGACGAGCGCAATTTTTATCTGCATCATTTTTGCCTGCCGTGGGAGGAGCTTGCGAGCTATCCTGCACGCAAAAGCACCGCACTGCACATGCCGTTTGCCGCGAGTGGCTATGCGTATGCGCAGGGCGGAGCGTGTAAGGTGCCGCATTTTGAATTTCCCAGCTACGATGGCGAGCCTGTTGAGCAGATTGCCGCTCGCCTGGAGGAATGTTGCCGCTACGACAAGGGATTAAAGGGCGCGACGGTTCGTCAGATAAGCCAAGCGGCGGCGCGCGTACCCGAGCTGCTTTCGATTCGCGAGGTGCGCGAGCGCTGGTCACGCGACGGGGTGCCCGCGACGCTGCAGCCGGCGGCGACGGCACATATGACACCCTATATGTTTCAGGCGGTATACCTGGGAGAACTGGGAGAGTCTGCCGGCAGGGCCATCTTCGAGGCGTATTACGACGGTCGCTATTCGCTTACTCGTGGCGATGCAGCCCATGCCGAGACGGGCGGCGATTTTGAGGTGCTCGATGCCGCTGGCAACAAGACCGGCGTGTGGATCGATTTTAAGCACTATCGCATCGGCGCCTACGAGGCCTACAGGCGCTCCGGCGGCGAGACTACGGACGCAGAGCGCTTTAAGGCAAAGGCTCAAAAAGTCGGGGCGAAGCGGCTGCTGATCGTCAATGTTTTGGCTGACGAGGCGGCGCTGGAGCTCCGCCAAAAGCCAATCGATGACGAGGGGATGGTGTTCTCCTTCCCCTATATGGCAACTGATGGAGCAATCAACCTGGAGATGATGGAGGCGATCGGCCGTGCAATCGAAGCATAACCAGCCGTGTGGTCTGGGAGACATCGCTGTGTCCGAGCTCGTATTGCAGCTCGATGCCGCGGCTGCCGAGAAGCGCTACTCGGTCTTTTGGTGCAACGTCGGCGATGCGGACAAGCATGCCGTGGCAAACTTTATGGCCGATGTGTGCCAGACAGGTAAGGTCGTCGCGCTTACGCAGCTCGAGGACAACCGCGTCTTTCTGATGGTCAAGGCGGGCGCGCAGACGGGTGACCTGAGCGCTTCGCTCGACCATGAGCAAATGGTTCCGATTAAAACTCATTGGAACGAGCTGGATGATTACATCGCATTGCGTCTGCTGTTCAACTCGTGCTCGCAATTTGAGGGGATCGAGGACGAGATTCCCAATGATACGGGGCACTTGTATGTTGTAAGCGCCAAGGGTGCTCGCCGCGACGCCATTGAGGAAGCTGGAACGGGCCCTGCCAAGATTGAGACGGTCGAGACCGTTATCAACGAGGATTGCACCTTCGAACTTAAGATCCGAACGTTTACCAAGCGACGGGTGCTCATCGGTCGTGCGGCAGGCGACAAGAAGGAGCTCGAGAAGATTAACAGCCAGGTTGGTTACAGGCTGTCGCCCGTGGCTTCGGTGGTGCTGGCTCACGGACAACGTGACGAGTACATCCTGCGCCGCGCCAAGGGCGATAAGCCGTCCAAGCGCCGTGATCTTACGTTTTCGGCCCAAGCGGAAAAGGTCGCCTATACCAAGAAGGGCATCCTGTACCGAGAGCTGCAGATCCTCGAGCGCCGGTACGGCGACTTTGCCCGGGTGTCGCTCAGGGAGTATCCGCGCAAGAGCTTCTACGAGGTATTGAAAAGCGAGCGATATGCCCGCGTGGTTGCGGAGCGCGCGGTGGGACAGCGGGTTGTGGTGTCGTTTGCGCACAAAGGGCTTGCTGGGGTGGCGCGCCAGTTGGTCGATCGACTCAACGATTCCTCGTGGGGCGTGTGCGCGTCGTATGGCGGGAAGGATGTGGATCCGCTGGCGTGGAATATCGTCATGGTGCCCAACGAGGTCGCCGAGAACGATGGCTATGCCCTGCACGCTGGCGTGGTTGAGCAGCATGTGACGCCGGACGTGTGCGAGCCGCTGTTTAAGGCGGCGTCGAATGCAAAGGTGTGCGGCGCACAGGAGGGAATCCTGGGCGCCATGCTCAAAGAGCTGTTGGTTAAGCAGGATGTTGCCGACGGCCGGGTGAAGGCGTTTGACCTTGGCTCTTTTGGCGTTGGGTCGGTGACGGTCTGTGGCGTGGTCAATGTCCCGCGCAAGGAGAAGGATAAGGTTGAGCTGGATGAACGCCTCGCAACGCTAACGATTGGTGTCGACGGGACCATGGACTACACCTCGCATCCCATCGAGGACGGTCCTGTGGACGAGATGGAGCTTGAACTGCTGACGTCGGACGGCAAACTCGACAAGGATGCCTACATCTTTGACGTGCGGGCAGGCGAACGATCTATGTTGGCACGCGTGCGGGACACGGGCTTGACGACCTTCTCCAACACTTTTGTGACCTTGGTGCGCGATTACCAGCTTACGGGTAAGGCGGGTCGTAAGAAGGAGTTTTTCGAGAGCTACAACTCGCCCTATTACGGTATTGGAACGTTTGAACGTGCAGGGTTGACCTGCTACTTTGTGGGCGTCAACAACGGCACCAAGGAGGATCTGGCAACGTCGATTCATGTGCGCTCGGTCGAGGTGCTCGAAGGCGACGATCTGTCCGAGCTGCTGGTTCAGCTGGTCAATGAGGGGCTTTCGCGCCACGGGGCTCCTTCCAGGTGGCCGATTCCGGTGAAGTATCTCAACGAATATGCCGCGCGTGAGGGCGCGGCGGGGGAGTGTGGTATTTGCTCGTGAGGAAACAGATTAGTTATATGTGCTAGAAAACTAAAATTGTTCTTGCAACATACAAGCGGAGCGCATATACTGCAGTCATAGCGTATGAGATGGGGTCTCTAAAAGAGGCCAAGCACAGCAATTTGAGTTTATGTAGACGGGACTTGAGCATGAACACCAGCAGTTTCTCCTTTAACAACGATAATAGTGGTTACATTAATCTCGAGACTATCTTTGGTTGCACTGTCGGCTCTCGCGCAGAGAACGGGCTTGTATTTCTAGATGAAGAGAAGCCATGCGGCGAAGAACTCGAGTATTTAGATGAGATTGAGCGCGAGCGGAACTATGAGTTTGGTTTTTGCGGAGATCAGTTTCATCACGATTCAATTCGCTCAATTTAATTACCCCGTTATCACCTCTTTTTAATGGGGCAAGTCAGATCGACTATCTGTGGCAAACAACGGCTCACCGTGGGAAGGAATCGGCAATGAGCAAGAACATGAACAAGGACATGAACGGCAAGGCTTTGGGTAAGGCCAAGGCGGCTGGACGCGTGGCGACAGTTGCTGCGGCGACGATTGCCATGACGGGCGGCTCGCTGCTGTCGCCCCTGGCCGCGGCGGCGCAGGGTGCGGATGGCATTGGCGCTGCGGGCGCAACGGCTGCGGTGATGTCGCCGCTGACGAGCGCTGCGGCCGCCGGTGCTGGCGCGGGTGCTGTGTCTGCGGCGCAAAAGGTCGCCGACCTGCAGGCTGCAGTTGATGCGGCGCGTGCCAAAGCTGCTGCTGCCAAGGCCGATCTGGAAGCGGCTGCTGCTCCCTACGATGCTGCTGCCGCCAACCAGCAGCGGGCGCAGGGCGTCTATGACGCGGCCCGCGGTGCAAGTGATAGCGCGGTTTCCGCTGCCTCGGCCGGGCTGGAAAAGCAGCTGGGCGCTGCGCAGGACAAGGCCGATTTGGATGTCAAGACGCTTGAGGACGCTCAGGCTGCGCTCGATGCCGCCAAGAAGAACCTGACGGACAAGGACGAAGCCCTGGTTGCCGCGCAGAAGGCGGCCGCCAATGCCCAGTCTGCGCTTGAGACCGCACAGGCTGCTGCATCCGACGCCACGCCCGAGGCCGTAGCCGCCGCTCAGGCGGCCGCAGAGCAGGCTGCGAGTGATTTGGAGCAGGCAAAGCAGCAGGCCGCTGATGCGCAAGCCAAACTCTCGGATGCCCAGGCGGCTGCCGATGCCGCCGCTGCCAAGCAGCGGGAAACGCAGGTCAAGCTTTCGGCAGCTCAGCAGGCAAAGACCGCGGCAGATGCGGACGTGGACGCCGCACAGGCGAGCTATGACGCGGCCAAGGCCGATCTGGATCGAGCCGAGCAGGGCGCTGCGGGCCCGGAGTACGAGGACGCCAAGGCAAAGGTGACTGCTGCGTCCGAGGCGCTGACGGCCGCCAAGGCCACGCAGGCGCAGCGCGAGGGCGAGCTTGCCGCCGCCGAGCAAGAGGCGACTGCCGTCGAGGGCGAGGTGCAGACTGCCCAGCAGGCAGTTGCCAATCAGCAGCAGGTTGCCACCGATGCCCAGACCAAGCTGGATGACGCGGCTGCCGCCAAGACGGCAGCCGATGCCGCCCTTGACCAGGCCAAGGCCGATCATGCCTCCGCGCTTACGGAGTTGGCCGACGCCCAGGTCAAGCTCTCGGCAGCCAAGGACGAGAAAGACGCTGCAGACAAGGCGCTCAATCAGGCGAAGGCCCAAAAGCAGCAGGCCGATCAGGCTGTGGCTCAGGCCCAGGCCAAGCTCGATGCCGCTCAGGCAACGGCGAACGCGTCGGCGGAGAATTACCGTCAGGGTGCTATCGCGTTCTTTAAAAGTGTGGGCGCCGACGATGCGGCGAATATCATCCTCAACTGCAAACTCGCTAACTACAACAAGGTGGGCGAGGAGGTCGACGCGACAAGCCTGACCAATATGAAGCAGGCGGTCGTGTGGCTCAAAGCGTGCAACGAGTATCGCGCAAGCGTTGGCCTAGGCGAGCTCAAGGTGACGTATGCCATGATGGCGACTGCCATTGCCGATGCGAACTTCTCGGATACGAAAGTCGCGCACGCTCAGCAGTTTAACGTGGGCGAGAATGTGGCGTGGAACTACGGAAGCAATCCGTTTAAGCAGTGGGTCGATCAGGAGAAGGCCATCTTTGATGCTGCCGCCGCCTCGCTGGGCGCATCGGGCCTTACGGGAAAGGCCGCTTACGATTTCTATACGGCGCATAGCTCCCAGATTGATAACTACGCCGCACTGCACGGTGGATCAAGCCCCTCGGTCGGCCATTACATCAACGTGATCAACCCCGATTACACCGTGACGGGCATGGGCGTTTGCACGCGAGGGACGCTGTACGGGAGTACACAGGCGCAGACATTTGTATATTCTGGTCAATGGTACAAGCCGTATAACCTCAATCCGATGACGGTTGCAGAGTATGAGGCTGCGTTGAACGCGTGGTGTGACGCTCTGGCAAATCCCGAGCAGGGCGTGGACGCGGCACGCAAGGAGCTTGCTGCGGCGCAGGGCGTTGCCGAGGATGCGGGCAACAAGGTGAATGTTGCATCGCAGGCCGTTGCGGCAAAGCAGGCCCAGGTTGAGCGTGCTGCCGCTGACGTCGATACTGCGGCTGCCAAGGCCTCTGATGCCCAGGCTGCTGTGGAGCAGAAACAAGCTGTAGCTGATGCCGCCGCGCGTGCCGTGAGCGATGCCCGCGCCGATTTGAGCGCTGCCAACGCCGTTGTTGCGGCGGCACAGGATGCCGTGGCTGCCAAGTCTGGCGAGCTCGACATTGCCAAGGGCAAGGCGGCTGCTGCCAAACGCGCGCTGGACGCCGCTCGTACCGGTGTTGACGAAAAGCAGGATGCACTTGCCGCGGCCCAGGATGAGCTGGCGGCATACTCAGCCGATATCGCCGCTGCTCAGCGTGCGTTTGATGCGGCATCGTCTGCACTCGAAGACGCTCGTGCCAATCAGCGCGTGGCGGAGGCCGAACTTCTTGCCGCCCAAGGCGATGCCGATCAGGCAGGCATCGATGCTGCTGCCACTCAGGCGGAGCTCGATATGGCCCAGCAGGCTGCGAGCGATGCCGACGCCGTCGTGGCAACGGCTCAGGCAAAATCTGATGCAGCTGCCGGGCGTGCCTCTCAGCTTAAGAATGCCGCTGCGGCACTTGCCAGGGCCACAGAGGGCAAAGCCACTGCCGATGTCGCGCTCGATGCTGCGGAGGTGGCCGTGAGCGATGCCGAGTACGACGTGGTGGAGGCTGGCGATGCCGTGGCGAATGCAACTGCCGCCCGCGATGCCTCTGCCGCCGCGGTTGCCCGCCTGCGCAGCGTCAATCTTGCCGAAGCCATCGTCAATGGCAGCGCTGACGATGCGGACGAGGCGCTCAACGCCAAGATCGCTGCGGCCCACGATGCCGCCGAGCGTGCCGCGACCGCCAAGGCCGAGCTCGATGCCGCCGTGGCTGCGACGGATGCCGTGGCGCCGGCATACTTGGAGGCGCTTGCAAACTACACCGCCGCCAAGGCCGAGCTCGACCAGGCTATTGCCGAGCTCAACGCCGAGATTGCTCGCCAAGAGGCCGCCGAACGCGGGAATGGCGAGCAGGCTCAGACCGCTACGCAGGTGACGTACCAGGCCAAACATGCGGTGGCAACAACCGAGATTGCGACGCAGCAGACGGCGATGCCTGCCACGGGCGATGCGTTCGACCTGCTGGGCGAGACCTTCGTTATCGGCGGCACGGTCCTGGTAGCCGCCGGTGTCTTCCTGTCCGATAAACGCCGCCAGCTGATTCGTTAGGGACAGAAGGGACTGCGGGCCATTTTCGGCGCGTACCGTGGGGGGTGATGAGGCTCCATGCGGCGCGCGCTGCCTTGTTCTTTAAGAGCGATTAAGGAGGGACATATGCAAATTAGGGGAGAGGCCACGATCGTCTGTGGATTCATGGCGGGCCTGGCAACGGGGCTGCTGTTCGATGGATGTTTCGACAGCTATATCAATCGGTTCTGCGATTCTGGTTTTTCGAGAGGCAAGCCTTGGAAAACAGCGTCGGCTCATCGAGAAGCGACCGCGCCCATCGAGCCCCGCAGTGTGGATACCTCAAAAATCAAGGTAATCGTCACTAAGAACGGCAAGATTTATCACCGCTCTGCTGGATGCAAGAACCTTCCTCAAAACGCCATCAGAACAAGCGTGCCTTTGGCGACCGCGCTCAAGCGAGGAAAGATCCCCTGTTCAGCATGTTGCCCGTCGGCGGTTTAGGAGATTCTTCAGGGCTGCTCTGCAAGGATATGGGTCCCTGCGGACGCGTGGGTTTAAAAACGTGTCCGCACGACATGTGACACTTAACCTGCCGTCATGCTCCGTCGCGGCGGCATGCATCTGAACAGCGACCCTCTAAGGAGTTCGATATCGATGAGTGACAACACCAAACATCTCGCAAAGAAGTGCGTCAAGGACGCGGGGCCGTGTCTCGCGCTGTGCGCAGCCGGCGCAGCGATCGCGCTGCTGGCTGTTCTGGGGCCATTCGACGTGCTCCGAAGTGCCAGTTCCCTGCACGTCATCATCGCCCTTGCCGGTGCCATGATGACCGGCGGCGTGCTCGATCTGATCTTTTGGGTGTTTGACCCGTTTGGATGGAAGAACGAGGGGTAAGCCCTAAGGGATGCAGATGCCGGGGCAGACCCGCAATTTCTGCCATCGATTTGTCTAGAGTCGCACAGCACGGAGGTGCCGCTTAATGTCCATTTTCGTTACCGGAGACGTTCACGGTGTTGCCGAGTACGGGGCGAGCCGCTTCTCGTCGCGCGTTTGGCCATTGGGCCGTACGCTGACGCGCGATGACGTGGTGATCGTTGCCGGCGACTTTGGCTTTATATGGAGTGGCTCAAACACCGACAAATACTGGCTCGACTGGTTTGAGTCCAAGCCCTGGACTACGTGTTTTGTCGACGGCAATCACGAGAACTATCATCTGCTGGCGGGGCTGCCGATCCGAGAGTGGAACGGGGGCCTCGTTCACGAGGCTCGCCCGCATGTGCTGCACCTGATGCGCGGAGAGGTGTTCGACATCGCGGGGAACACGGTGCTCGCCATGGGTGGCGCCGCGAGCCATGACAAACAGTGGCGCCGGGAGGGAAAGACGTGGTGGCCCGAGGAAATGCCGAGTGAGAGCGAGATGGAATACTGTCGCGCCTCGCTCGATCGTGTGGGCTGGAAGGTCGACTATGTTGTGACTCACGAGGCGCCGGTCGATTTGGCAGACGAGCTGTGCATGGAGTGCAATCGCGAGTTCTACGACGATTCGCTGCAGGCCTTTTTGGGCGAGCTCGACGGGCGACTCGACTACCGCACCTGGTTCTTTGGCCATTACCATGACGATGAATGGCGCGACGACAAGCATCGCCTGATCTACCAAGATATCGTGCCGATTGAGGCGCGATGCACCGATGAGTAGGGTGGGGCGGCGAGTGGAAATTCTGGGCAACAGCGTTAGGAGGTTCCCATGATCTGGTTTACCAGCGATACCCACTTTGGACACGAGAACATGCTGCGGCTCGCCGACAGGCCTTGGTCGACTGGTGCGCAGATGAACGACGCCATGGTCGCCAACATTAATAGCAAGGTCGCTTTGGACGACGAGCTTTATATTCTGGGCGACTTCAGCTTTAAGATGACGGTGCAAGACGCCTACGAGCTGCGTAAGAGCATTGCATGCAAGCACGTCCATCTGCTGCCTGGCAACCACGACAAAGACTGGACGCAGCCTGCGGTGGCGGATGCTTTTATCGTCGAGCCGCCCATTTGTGTGCTCAAGATCGACCGCCAAAAAATCGTGCTGAGCCACTATCCCATGGTCGACTGGCAAGGCATGTCGCACGGCGGCTGGCATCTTCACGGACATATCCACAGCTGCGGCGGCGCGTACAACACGTTCAACCTTAGGCAGGGGCTGCTGCGCTATGACGTGGGCGTGGACGCCAACGGCTACGCCCCGGTGAGCCTGGAGGAGCTCAAGTCGTGGTTTGCGCAGGTCGACGAGCCGGCGTGTTGCGTTAAATGGCCGTGGTGGGTCAACGCCACGGGCGACGAGCAGATCGAGCACGATCTCGAAGCCTATAAGAGGGAAGTGGTGATCCGATGACGGTTTATGTGACGGGTGATGTCCACGGTGGCATCGACATGCAAAAGCTCCGCGACTGGGAGCTTGGGGATAGTCTGACGAGCGACGACTATCTGATTATCGCGGGAGACTTTGGCTTTCCGTGGGATTTTTCTGCCGAGGAATGCGCCGATATCGCCTGGCTGGAGTCGCGCCCCTATACCGTGCTGTTCGTCGACGGCAACCACGAACGCTACGACCATTGGGCGGAGCGCCCCCTGGAGTTGTGGCACGGTGGACTGACGCAACGCCTGTCGGACACCTCGCCTATACGGCGCCTGACGCGCGGCGAGGTTTTTGAGCTCGGTGGGTCGACGATCTTTACCATGGGCGGCGCCACGAGTGTGGACAAGGAATACCGCATCCCGTATTCCAGCTGGTGGCCGCAGGAGCTGCCGGGCGAGCGCAACTTTGAGGAGGCGCGGGCAAAGCTCGATAGCGTGGGCTGGAAGGTCGACTACGTGATCACCCACACCTGCTCCACGCGCATGCTCTCGCCCACGCTCTATCCGGCACCTGGCTGGAATTATCCAGCTGTCGATCGGCTTACGGCATTTTTCGACGAGCTGGAAGATCGCTTGGACTACAAGCGCTGGTACTACGGGCATTTTCATCGGGATGCCAACCCGGCCGAGCGCCACACCGTGCTCTACGACTGCATCGTTCGCCTGGGCGGCGAGCTCCAGCCCTGGGACGTTGCGTAGGGGCAGGCATAGCGAGCTCTTCGTATGATGCCTTGGGTAGTTACCCTACATTTTGGCAATAGTCATTATCTGTAGGGTAACTTAAGGCATACTGGGAGCTGGAGGAGATGCTGCTGGCGGTCTAGAGTTTCAACGCCATTCGGTTGGTGCCGGGTAGGGCTGCAAAGCCGAAATGCGCATAGAACGCTGCCGCCTCATCATCTACTGGATCGACAACCAAAGCTCGCGCTCCCGCTAGGGCAGAAATTTTCAAGGCGTTTTCGATGGCATCTTTGAGCAACGATGCTCCCAGACCAAGCCCCTTGAATTTCTCATCAACCCCCATCATTCCAAGCAACACTGCGGGAACTTGGGAGGGGGAGTTCCGAACGAACCATCCTCCGTCAACATTTTCGCGAGCTACGGAGTGCGTACATAGCGTATAGAACCCGGCGACTGCGCCGTCGTAATACGATGCGTATATAACCGCCGACCCTCTTCTTCGCGCCGAGGCTGATCTGTTTTTAGCCCATCCGTCTACAAGGGTATTACCGCAGTGGAAAGCCTCGATGCCTTGACCAACGGGGAGTTGAACGGGCTTGGTAAACGTGCTCATTCCCAAATCGCTTTACGGTCGAGCAACGCTTTTGCGGCTTGGGGCATGGCTGAGTCGAGCATTTCGCAAAATGCATCAAAACCATCAGGAGAAAGATAGGTTGTTGACGCCTCGGCGATGTCACGTGCGGAGCTCTCGTCAAGGTGAGCCGTGGCCCATTGGGTGAGAGTTTGCCCGCGCAAGGCCGCGGCGCGCTCGTAAGTAAGGCGTTGACGCTCGGTCAGCCTTAGATCCATACGGCGCTGTTTCTCAATCGTTGGCATGGTAAAACCTCCTTTGCATCATTGTACGGAACTATTCCGTACATAACAAGATACAGAATTACGCACTCGTCGGGGGGGGGTAGTGAAGGGGGCAGGGCGTTTGACTACTCGGCCATTACGGTGATGTTCTCGCGGTGCGCGCGGATGACGTCCCAGCTAAAGTGCTCGACCAGCCGCTCGGCAGAGCGCGGCGTGGTGTCCGGCGCGATGCCCGTTTGCCCGGCGAGCCAGCCCAGCAGCGCTTCGGGCGTGCCAAAGCGGGCGCGGAGTTCGCCCAGGTCCAGATCGCGGTCTCGTTTGGAAAGGCGGCGGCCGTCCGGTGCCATGAGCAGCGGAATATGTGCGTAGTGCGGCGTGGGCAGTCCCAACAGGTGCTGCAGATAGATCTGGCGCGGCGTGGACCCCAGCAGGTCGCATCCGCGCACGACCTCGGTGACGCCCATGGCAGCGTCGTCGACCACCACGGCTAGCTGATAGGCAAACACGCCGTCGCTGCGGCGCACCAAAAAGTCGCCGCACTCGGTGGCGAGTGCTTCGCATTGGGCGCCGTACGTGCGATCCACAAATTCGATCACGTCGTCTGCGAGGTCGTCGACGGTGGGCACGCGCAGACGTGTGGCCGGGGCGCGCAGGGCGCTGCGGCGGGCCACCTCCTCGGCCGAAAGACTTCGGCAGGCGCCACGGTAGATGGGCGTGCCGTCGCTCGCGTGCGGTGCACTCGCGGCGTGGAGCTCGGCGCGTGTGCAAAAGCAGGGATAGGTGAGGCCGGCGTCTTTCAGCCGGCGCAAGGCGCTCTCGTACAGGTCTAGGCGGTCGTGCTGGTAGTAGGGGCCTTCGTCCCACTCCAGCCCCAGCCAGGCCAGGTCGTCAATCAATTGGGCGGCAAGTTCCGGGCGCTTGCAGCGATCGTCCAGGTCCTCAATGCGTAACACGATGCTGCCGCCCTGGCTGCGGGCCGAAAGCCATGCGCACAGGCAGCTGAACACGTTGCCCAGGTGCATACGGCCCGAGGGCGACGGGGCGAAGCGCCCCACGACGGGCGCGGGAGCGGCCGGCGTCGTTGGCGCGTCGGCGGCGGTTGTTGCTATGTTGCGTGCGTTGATGTCCATGCGGACGAGTATAGCGCGGGGCGTGGTGGGGGAGACGCTGCCGTGGCCTGCAAGTTGCTGAGGCCACACGTTGCGCGTGCCGGACCACCGGCTCGGCGCCTTAATCGTCGTCAATCAATCTAGCCCTCAAACGACGGAAACCCCGGCAGCTCTTCGCAACTGCCGGGGTTTCCGCGGAAAAGGGGGACATGATCCTCAAGCGGACGGCAAAGGGGCAAACCGTTTTCGCTCAACTGCTTTATGCCCCTCAACTGGCGGCTCAATCAGCGCATGCCGCGCCCACACAAAGCCGCTACACCTGTGATGGAGCTATGAAGTGGTATCTATTGCCGGAGCGGGCTATGCCAAGGAGTGTCCCAGATTGCCGGCAGATAAGGAACGTCCCCAGGTGCCGGCGGCGGGCGTGACTTTTGTCCCGTTTTGACGCTCCGCTGACCTAGATGTTCGTCACATGAACTCGCAAACGTGGGACAATGACGCTACTGGTACCACAGACAAAGGATGTGCCTATGAACGCCCCCGTTGCCCAGCCCTGTCGGCAGCGCCGCCTGTTTGCGCGGTTCGCTTCCGTCTGCGCACTCGTCGCGCTTGCGTTGTTGCTGCTGCCTGCCGTCGCGCACGCCGACGGCTACTCCATGAGCCAAACCTATATCGGTGCCACGGTTGAGGCCGATGGCTCGCTGACCGTTGTCGAGGGACGCCAGTTCGATTTCGACGATGACATTAACGGCGTGTATTGGGATATCAATACAGGCTCTAACCAGCAAGGCGGCTCGGTGGTCGTCAATGTGCTGAGCGTCGAGGAAGACGACACTGCGTTTAACAAGGTCGACAGCGCAAATAAAGGCGACGACGGCGTTTACACGGTGGAACAGTCCGACGACGGCGTAAAGATTAAGGTGTTCAGCCCTCACGAGAGCGGCGACAGCGCAATCTACTACGTGAGCTACACCATGACCGGTGCGGTTATGAACTGGGCCGATACCGCCGAGCTCTACTGGAAGTTCGTGGGTGACGGCTGGTCTGCGGACTCCGATGACGTCGAGATGGAAGTCTACTTTGCAAATGCCGCTGCCGGGACGGCTGCCGTCAAGGGCGATAACTTCCGCGCATGGGGCCACGGCCCGCTGACGGGCGACGTGTCGCTCGATGCGGACGAGCCCATGGTCACCTATACCATTCCCTGCGTGCATGAGGGCGAATTCGCCGAGGCACGCATCGCCTTCCCCAGCGACTGGGTGCCGCAGCTTGCCGTCTCGGGCGAAAAGCGCATGTCGACGATTCTGAGCGAAGAGAAGGAATGGGCCGACGAGGCCAACGCTCGCCGCGCTCACGCTCGCATGATTGCCAATGCGCTTGCCGTGCTAAGTGTTGTCGCGGCGGTGGCCTTTACCGGCACAATCGTTGTGCTCAAGCTGCGCCGCCGCAAGCCCAAGCCGCTTTTCCAGGACGAATATTTCCGCGATGTGCCTTCGGCCGACCATCCCGCCGTGCTTTCGGCCCTCATGAGCTGGAACGAGGTGCCCGATCAGGCATATATCGCCACGCTTATGAAGCTTACCGACGACCGCGTGATCAAGCTGGAAGAAGCGACCGAGACCAAGAAGAAGGGTCTGCTCCGTCGCGAAAAAGAGGAGCAGACGTATCGCATCACAGTGACCGACGAGGCCTGGAAGGCTGCCAAGAAGGACGGCATCGATCGCGATGTGCTCAAGGTCTTCTTCGCCGGCGTTAAGCCCGATAAGGACGGAGTCCGTTCGCGCACGTTTAGCGAGCTGGAGGAGTACGCTAGCGAGCGCACCACATCTGTTGGCGACAAGCTCGAGGACTATCAGAGCACGGTTAAGGGCAAGCTGGAGGCGCGCGAGTTTATCGCATCGGATGGCACCATCGCCCTGGTTGCCGGCTTGGTTCTCGGCATCATCATCGTCTTTGGCATTCTGGGCTCTCTGATCTATACCGACTTTGCGGATGCCAATGTCGGCGCCGCTATGATCTCGATCCCCGTCACGATCGTGGGCTTTGTCCTGAGCTGCACCTTCCGTCGCTACACGCCGGAGGGCGCCGAGGTGGCGGCTCGCTGCAAGGCGCTCAAGCATTGGCTCGAGGACTTTACGCGCCTGAAGGAGGCCGTCCCCAGCGACCTGATCTTGTGGAACAAGCTGCTGGTGATGGGCGTTGCCCTGGGCGTTTCGAAAGAAGTGCTGCGACAGCTGGCCGAGGCCGTGCCTGCGGATTTGCGCAACAGCGACGATTTCTACGACAACTACCCCTGCTACTGGTGGTATTACCATCACTACGGCAACGAGTCTCCGCTCGATTCGTTCAACGATGTGTATCACGAGACCATCCGCGAGCTGGCTTCGAGTTCCGATAGCTCGAGCGGCGGCAGCGGTGGCGGCTTTTCCGGTGGCGGCGGTGGCGGCGTCGGCGGAGGCGGCGGCGGAACGTTCTAGCGAGCGCTTGCTTTGGGGTGGATCTTTCTGGGCGGTTGCCAGGGAAGATTCATCCCATTTTTGTGCATCGAAACGGGTCAAACTTTCCGCTGAGGACCTTCGCGCAAGGGGCAGTGGACAAAAAATGTCAAATATGAGTACTGTTGCTGCGTTGGTCACATATGTTTGCACATAATAATGGGCTCCTAATGAGAGTACTTCTCGTTAGGAGCTCATTTTATTGAACATTTGGGGAGTTACGTCAGCTCGTGCAGCTGGTCGTCATGCCTATAAGCATCAAAAATGCCCCGAATCGCTGCTACTAAAAAGGTAACAGTACTCATATTTGATGTATTTTGACCACGGCTATCTACAAACCCCCTAGGCCACTCATTAGGGACAGACTTAAATGACTAGTTGTTGGGGATCAGTCATTGGGGACGTTCTTAAATGACTAGGTGTGGCTGCTTGGGCTAGGCTGTTAGATCGAGTTCGTAGAGGAAGCTTTCGCGCGGCATGGCGTGGCGGCGCTCTTCGCGGTTGGCGCGGTGCGTGGCCGTGCGCTTAAAGCCGTGCAACTCGTAGAACTTCCACGAGCAGTTGGAGTCGGTGTACAGGTGCGCCCTCGTCGCTCCAAGCGAGGACAGGTGCGAGACTGCGGCATCGAGCAGAACCGTGCCAACGCCCAGACCATGGACATCGCGATCCACGGCAAGCAGCGTGACCTCGTTGTCGTGCGGCAACGGGCTGCTCTCGAGCAGACGGTTGTTGGTTCGGATGGTTGCGCGTACAAACGAGAGATACTCGGCGCAGGCATCGGGCTCCAGCTCACGCATCTGCGATAGCAGCGCGCGTTCGGTATCCATCCAATGTTCCTTAACGGTGGCGCCGGAGCTCTGTCCCGCACGCGCGAGCGAAATGCCACGCGCCTGACCGTCAATCACCGCAACCTGCGAAAACGTCGACGACGAAAGGCAGTAGGCAAGGTCGCACGCGGCCTCAAGGCGGTTGTACTCATCGTTATCCGAATTGTTATGCCAAAGCTGCTGCAGAATCAGCGCGATGGCGTCGAAGTCTTCGGTGTCAAACGGTCGGTAGAGAACCCGCGAGACCATAGTGCCTCTTTCTTTTGCGGATGCATATCGAGCACAGTTCTACCACGCCATTGGCATCTAATTATGGTGCCCCTGTGTTCCATGAACTCACCGCGCCCGGTGCTGCGCCCATCCCCTCCGCGCGCAAACTTTTTCTGCACATGCGCCCGTTGCGGGGTGCATCGATGCGCTCGATGCGCTACATTGAATCAGTATTTTCAATGCCGCTGCGCGAGCGCTGCAGATCGACGTATCACCGACTCACAGAGCACGGCGGCGTACCAGACAGGAGGACTGCATGGGATCTGATGTGAAGATCGCACGCGCGTTGATCTCGGTTACCGATAAGACGGGCGTCGTCGATTTCGCACGGACGCTGGTTGATGACTTTGGCGTCGAGATCATCTCTACGGGCGGCACGGCTCGTGCCATCGAGGACGCGGGCGTTCCCGTAACCCCCATCGAGGAGTTCACGGGCTATCCCGAGATGATGGACGGCCGCGTTAAGACCCTACACCCCAAGGTTCACGGCGCGCTGCTGGCCCGCCGCGATTCCGAGCAGCACATGCAGGAGGCCGCCCAGCACGGCATTAAGCTGATCGACCTGGTCGTCGTCAACCTGTACGAGTTCGAGAAGACCGTCGCCAACCCCGAGGTCACCTTTGCGGATGCCATCGAGCACATCGACATCGGTGGTCCCTCCATGCTGCGCTCTGCCGCCAAGAACGCCGCGAGCGTTACCGTCATCTCCGACCCGGCCGACTATGATGCCGTCCTGGCCGAGATGCGCGAGACCGGTGGCTGCACCACGCTTTCCACCCGTCGCCGCCTGCAGGTGAAGGTCTACCAGACTACCGCCGCCTACGACACGGCTATCTCCCGTTGGCTTGCCGCTCAGGCAAGCGACGTGGCGGACACCTCTGCCAAGCTCGAGATCTCGCTGGAGAAGGTCGACGACCTGCGCTATGGTGAGAACCCGCAGCAGAAGGCCACGGTCTATCGCTTTGCCGAGGGCTGCGAGAACACCGCGAGCTCTCAGTTCCCGCTTGTGGGCTCCGAGCAGATCCAGGGCAAGCCGCTCAGCTACAACAACTATCTGGACGCCGATGCCGCCTGGAACCTGGTCCGCGAGTTCGACGAGCCGGCCTGCGTGATCCTCAAGCATCAGAACCCCTGCGGTTCCGCCGTTGCCGAGGACATCACGGCCGCCTACGACCGCGCTTTCGCCTGCGATCCCAAGAGCGCCTTCGGCGGCATCATCGCCTGCAACCGCGAGGTTCCCTTTGAGCTGGTTGAGCATTTTGCCGACGAGAACAAGCAGTTCGTCGAGGTCATCATCGCCCCGAGCTATACCGCCGAGGCGCTCGAGCGCATGGCCAAGCGCCCCAACCTGCGCGTGCTGGCTACCGGCGGCGTGGACCACGGTGCCCAAGTGGAGCTGCGCTCCATCGACGGCGGCATGCTGGTGCAGGAAGTCGACCACGTGACCGAGGATCCCGCGACCTTTACGTTCCCCACCGACCGCAAGCCCACCGATGCCGAAATGGCCGAGCTCGAGTTTGCCTGGAAGGTCTGCAAGGGCGTCAAGTCCAATGCTATCCTGGTCTCCAAGGGCAAGGCCGGCATTGGCATGGGCCCGGGTCAGCCTAACCGCGTTGACTCTGCACTGCTTGCCTGCGAGCGTGCCGAGGACTTCTGCGAGCGCGAGGGCGTGGAGAAGGGCGGCTTTGCTTGCGCAAGCGACGCGTTCTTCCCGTTCCGCGACAACGTCGACGTGCTTGCCGCGCACGGCGTGACCTGCATCATCCAGCCCGGCGGCTCCAAGCGTGACGACGAGAGCATCCAGGCCTGCAACGAGCATGGTATTGCGATGGTCTTCACGGGTGCGCGCCACTTCCGCCATTAAGTAGGGAGGTGGCGCTGCGGCTTGCCCAACCACCGCACCTTGTCGCTCATTCGTCGCCCGCGTACCCAAGTACGCGTCGCTCCTCTTTCACGGCAATCTGCGGCACCTGGGCAACCCTCGCCGACCTGTTAGGTTGACTGGGGAGGATGGGATGTTATCTCGTCCCTTGGACCGCCTCGCTTCTAAAATTATCTCTGCAAAAGACGGCCGCTCCGTTTGGAGGGCCGTCTTTTTGGTATAAGAGGACGGAATGACTAACACGAAAGGTATGACCATGCCCCAGATTGATGATGCAGAGCTGTTTGGCAATGCCGAGGACCAGCGTGCGTACGAGGACTTTTGCGCCAATCAGGAGGCGGTCGAGAAGTTTACGCTCGACAAGCCCGCGCTTATCTGCCGTTGGCGCATGTCCAACAAAAAGGTGCCCATGCTCAACCGTCACATTCGCGCGCTGTCCGAGCGCTTGGTGCAGGGCGAGCCGCTTGCCCATAACATGCTCAGCTGGGCCAAGCAGCACGTTGAGTGGTCGCTTGCCGAGGGCGATTACACCGCGCACGACGGCGTGCTCATGCTGGTGATCGACGTTAACGGCAATGCCGCCATGACGGTGGGTGAGTACGAGCCGCTGGCCGATACTTCGGCCAAGGCGCTGCGTGCCCGCTCCGCCGAGGCCCGCTCCGAGGCCGACGAAACCGGCGTGGCGCCCGAGCTGCTCGCTGCCGTCAACAACGGCGAGCTGGCCTTTGTGGCGCCGGCGGACGAGTGCCTGTGTGGCACGGCGACGCTCATAGAGCAGCTGGCCCAGACCAAGGGCATCCCGGTCACGCGCGTAGACATTCCCGCACAGCTCAAGGGCGCCTTGTTCCTGGTAAGCGACGAGCACGGCGTGGTGCCTGCCACCGACGCCGACGCCGCCGAGTCTGATGCCGCGACGGTCGCCTTCTTTGCCGACGGCTACGAAAAGCTTCGCGCCCGCCGCTAAATGATTATTCTGGGACGGGGATTAAAGAATCATTTTGGTTCCCGCCACCGCTGCGAGTGCGAGGCGGACAAAACGCCCCCGCTCGCGAACAGTTCTGTCACCTTGGCGACGTGCGTGGCGCGCACCTGCAGTTTCGCAGCCATAATGGTGGCAAGACAACCAAGAGGGGAGCGGAATCCATGGCGCTAATCTATATCGTTGAGGACGACGAGCCCATTCGTCGTGAGCTTGTCGACATCCTTGCCCGCGCCGGGTTTGAAATCGAGGCCTGCGAATCGTTCGAGCATGTCTCGCGCGATATTCTCGCCGCCGCGCCCGACCTGGTGCTGCTCGACCTCACGCTTCCCGTCAAGGACGGCCAGCATATCTGCCACGAGGTTCGCCGCGAATCCGAGGTCCCCATCATCGTCCTCACCTCGCGCACGACCGAGATCGACGAGGTCATGGCCATGACGCTCGGCGCGGACGACTTTGTTCCCAAGCCCTATAGCGCGCGCGTGCTCGTGGCGCGCATCAACGCACTGCTGCGTCGCACCGCGGCGTCAGGCGAGCGCAGCACGCTCGTCCACAAGGGGCTGGAGCTCGACCTCGCCCGCTCTATGGTCACCAACACGGCGACCGGCGACAGCACCGAGCTCACCAAAAATGAGCTGCGCATTCTCTCGCTGCTCCTGAGCCGCGCGGGCAAGATCGTCTCGCGCTCGGCCATCATGCAGGACCTGTGGGACTCCGACGCCTTCGTGGACGACAATACGCTCACCGTCAACATCAACCGCCTGCGCACCACGCTCGAAAAAATCGGCATCAAGGGGTATTTGACGACGCATCGCGGCCAAGGCTATTCGGTCTAGGGGCCGGCTATGTCGTTTGGCAAGTTCTTTAAAGATGCACTGCTTCCCGTCGCCGTGTGGACGTGCGGCGTGCTGCTGAGCTGCTTTGTGCTGACGGTCGCCGGCGCACCCGTTTCTATCGTGGTCGTGGCGGTTGGCGTGTCCTTTATCTTCGGTATGCTCGGCATCGTGATCGAGTACGCTCGCCGTCGCCGTTTTCTGCGTCAGTTGGAGCGCGCGGCAGAGGAGCTCGAGAGTCCCGCATGGGTGCAGGAGATGGTGCAATGCCCAACCTATGCCGAGGGCGAGCTCGAGTACGAGGTCCTGTGCCGGGTGGGCAAAGCCGCCTGCGACGAGGTTGCCGAGGGCCGGCGTCAGACCGAAGACTATCGCGACTATATCGAGAGCTGGGTCCACGAGGCCAAGCTGCCCCTGGCGGCGGCTCACCTGATTCTGGAAAACCTCGACGGCGGCGCAGATGACCCAACACGTGTCGATGACCTGGGTCGCGAGTTGGCTCGCGTGGAACGCTATATCGACCAGGCGCTGTACTACGCGCGCTCGGAAGTCGTGGAGCGCGACTACCTGATTCGCCGCTGGGACCTTAAGACCTTGGTGACGGGTGCGATTAAGGCCAACGCGCGCGAGCTCATTGCGGCGCACGTGGCTCCGGTGTGCGAGAACCTCGACTTCGAGGTCTTTACCGACGAAAAATGGCTCGAGTTTATCCTGGGCCAGCTCATTCAGAACAGCATTAAATATGCGCGCGAGGACGGCGCGAAGATCGTGTTTTCGGGCGCGTTACTGGACGAGGGCCTGGCGAGCGAGCGCATCGAGCTCACCGTTGCGGACAACGGCTGCGGCGTGTGTGCGGCAGACCTGCCGCGCGTGTTCGAGAAGGGCTTTACCGGCGACAACGGCCGCACCACCAAGCGCGCAACGGGCATCGGCCTCTACCTGGTGGCGCGCCTATGCTCCAAGATGGGCATCGACGTCACGGCGGCATCCGACTCCGGCGAAGGCTTTGTCGTAACGTTCGCCTTCTCGACGAACAAGTTCCAATACTTTGAGTAGCCGGGCCGTCTTGCGCTGCGGACGGCTATGTTCCCGAACGTGAACTTAGCTAAGGCAACTGGCGTTATGTTCCCGAACGTGAACATAACTATGAGGCTCAAATGGATCTCCCAAAACAAAAACGTGCAGCCCAAACAAAACGTGCCG
>NZ_QSRL01000009.1:0-19990 GCF_003437035.1 Collinsella sp. TF08-11AT | reverse complement strand
CAAACGGGGCGGCACGCCATCTTTTATCAGCCAACTCGCTGAAGTAAGGCTGCGAAGGCCGCGAGGCCGGGAGGGGTTTCCTAAGGGCACATCCCGCAGCCGCAACGCGGCGAGGACGTGCCCGTGGAAACCCCGCAGGCCCCGCGGCCGGTGGGAGCAACGCTACTTTACGACCAAAATGTCGCAGTCGGTATTGCGCAGCAGGAACGTCGAAATCGAACCCAGAAGCGCATACTTGATCGAGGACAGGCCGCGAGCGCCGCAGAGCACCAGGTCGGGCTTGACCACGTCGAGCATCTCGTCTTTGAGCGTCTCGCGAATACGACCGGCACGTATCATGACCTCGACCTCGGGAATATCGGGATTGGCCTTGGCCTCTTCGAGCTGCTTTTCGATGGAGTTCTTAAAGGCCTCCTCCAGACCGTTGACCAAATCGACCGGATAGGAGCCGGCGCTCTCGAGCGCCGTGGAATCGATAACGTGGCCGATAATCAGCTTGGCGCCGTTGTTCGCGGCGACCTTGATGGCGCGTGCGAGCACAAAATCCTGCTGCTCAGTACCGTCGAGTGAAACAAATACCTTGGTGTAACCCTCGTTCATGGTTTCCTCCTTGGTCTATCGCACGGGCGCGGGGCTCGTGCGTCGGGCGGGCGCGGGTGCGTTGACCGCCGGACACTTTATCTTGTTGCAGTTATACCCAAGGATTTCGGTTTAACTGCTCGCAATTCTGTGAACGGGCGAGTTTTTTGGTAAGGGTAGGCGCGGTCGCACCGCCAACGGTTGATAATGGGACATCGCCCGCATCGTCCGCAGAACATCTACCGGCGGGTGTCTAACGAGGGGGTCCCTTTGGATATTATCGAGCTTCTAAAATCTGCCTTCATGGGCCTGGTCGAGGGCATCACCGAATGGCTGCCCGTTTCGTCGACGGGCCACATGATCTTGGTGGACGAGTTCGTCAAGATGAACGTGAGCGAGACGTTCTGGAATATGTTCCTGGTCGTGATTCAGCTCGGCGCCATTCTGGCCGTCTGCGTGCTGTTTTTCCACGAGCTCAACCCGTTCTCGCCCAGTAAGGGCAAGGAGGGCCGTCGCGACACCTGGGTGCTGTGGGGCAAGATTGTGCTCGGTTGCATTCCTGCGGCGGCGATCGGCCTGCCGCTCAACGACTGGATGGAGGAGCATTTCTACAACGCTCCCGTCGTGGCGCTGGCGCTCATTGTGTACGGCGTGCTGTTTATCGTGATCGAGAACTGGCGCGCGAGCAAGCGCGAGGAAATGGCCGTTGCCGGTTCGTTTGGTTCGCGTGCTGTGGTGTCGGGTGGACGTCCCGCCGGTGCGCACTTTGCGGCGCCCCCCACGGCTACCGCTGAGGATGAGGACGATGACGAGAATCTGGACTTTGGTTCCATCGCCACGCTCGAGGACCTCAGCTGGAAGACTGCGCTGGGTATCGGCTGCTTCCAGGTGCTTTCGCTGGTGCCTGGTACGTCTCGCTCCGGTTCTACCATCATCGGCGGCCTGCTTTTGGGCTGCACGCGCTCGGTGGCGTCTAAGTTCACATTCTTCCTGGCTATTCCTGTTATGTTTGGCGCGAGTGCGCTCAAGCTGGTCAAGTACTTCATCAAGGGCGGCACGTTCGGCACCAACGAGATCGCCATCTTGGGCGTGGGCTGCGTTGTGGCCTTTGTGGTTTCGCTCATCGCCATCAAGTGGCTCATGGGCTTCGTCCGCCGTCACGACTTCAAGTGCTTCGGCGTCTACCGCATCATCCTGGGCATCGTAGTGCTCGCGTACTTCTTCGTTCTGGAGCCTATGCTCGGCCTGTAACTTGGTTGACGCTGCGCGGCGGCCAGAGCGACAACTTGTCATTCAAAGAGGACGGCATGACCAAAAGGTCTATGCCGTCCTCTTTTTTGGGCGATGGGGCGGGCTTGACGGTGGCGCACGGAGTCGTGGTGTGATTTGCGTCGGTGTCCGCGCGGCTCGGTATACTGGTACGGCTCAAACTATGGCGCTGCCCGCAGGCGCGCCGTCTGTCAGATGAGGAGTCGCCCATGACCCAGCCCTTGCCCTGGGAAAAGAACGCTGCGGTACCCGTGCCGCCCGCGCCGGAGCCCGTGCCGCTCGATGCATACACCGTCCCCGCCGCGCCGGAACCCGAGCTCGTTCCGCTCGACATCTACGACGCCCCGGCTCCGGCGCCCAAGCCCGCCAAGCCGTTCGTCGACATCGACAGCCTTAATCCCGCCCAGCGCGAGGCGGTCCTGACCACCGAGGGCCCGCTGCTGGTCCTTGCCGGCGCCGGCTCGGGCAAGACCCGCGTCCTGACCTTCCGCATCGCACATATGCTTGGCGACCTGGGCGTTAGGCCCTGGCAGGTCCTGGCCATCACGTTTACCAACAAGGCCGCGGCCGAGATGCGCGAGCGTCTGGCAGCACTCATCCCCAGTGGCACCCGCGGCATGTGGGTGTGCACCTTCCACGCCATGTGCGTGCGCATGCTGCGCGAGGACGCCGACCTGCTGGGCTACACCGGTCAGTTCACCATCTATGACGACGATGACTCAAAGCGCATGGTGCGTGACATTATGCAGGCGCTCGGCATTGAGCAAAAGCAGTTCCCCATCAACATGATCCGCAGCAAGATCAGCTCGGCCAAAAACGCCATGATTGGGCCCGAGGACATGCTCAAGAGCGCCGATAGCCCCAACGACAAAAAGGCCGCGCAGGTCTACCTGGAGCTGGAGCGCCGCCTGCGCGCCGCCAACGCGATGGACTTTGACGACCTGCTCGTGCGCGCTCTCGAGCTGCTGCGCACCCGCCCCGAGGTGCTCGATAAGTACCAGGAGCGCTTCCGCTACATTAGCGTCGACGAGTATCAGGACACCAACCACGTCCAATACGAGATCGCCAACCTGTTGGCCGCCAAGTACCAAAACCTTATGGTCGTGGGCGACGACGACCAGTCCATTTATAGCTGGCGTGGCGCCGACATCACCAATATCCTGGACTTTGAGAAGGACTTTAAAAACTGCAAGACCGTCAAGCTGGAGCAGAACTACCGCTCCACGGGTCATATCCTGAGCGCCGCCAACGCCGTGGTGCGCCACAACTCGCAGCGCAAGGACAAGCGCCTGTTTACGGCCGAAGGCGATGGCGAGAAGATTCAGGCCTTCCAGGCGAGCGACGAGCGCGACGAGGGCCGCTGGATTGCCGGTGAGATCGAGAAGCTGCACTCCAAGGGCACGAGCTACGACGACATCGCCGTGTTCTATCGCACCAACGCCCAGTCGCGTATTCTCGAAGATATGTTCCTGCGCGCGGGCGTGCCCTACAAGATCGTGGGCGGCACGCGATTCTTCGACCGCGCCGAGATCCGCGATGTCATGGCCTACCTCAAGATGATCGTGAACCCGGCCGACGAGATGAGCGTCAAGCGCGTCATCAACACGCCGCGCCGCGGCATCGGCTCCACCTCGATCCAAAAGATCGAGCAGCTGGCGCGCGACAACCGCTGCTCGTTCTTCCAGGCCTGCGAGATCGCAACAGCCGAGACGGGCATGTTTAGTGCCAAGGTGCGCAACGGCCTGTCGAGTTTTGTGGCGCTGGTGCGCGAGGGCCGCCGCATGGACGGCGAGCTCAAGGACGTCGTCGAGATGATTGTCGATAAGACGGGCCTGCTGCAGGCGTTTCGCGCCGAGGGCACCATGGAGTCCGAGAGCCGCGCCGAGAACATCCAGGAATTCCTGGGCGTCGCCGCCGAATTTGAGGAGACGCACGAGGATATCGAGGGTACGCTCGAGAGTCTAGAAGAGCTGCGCGCGGCCGGTGTTGCCGACGTGCCGTCCGTCGCCGAGTCCGAGTCCGTCGTGGTGAGTGCGCCCGCGTCCGAGCCGGGGTCGTCCGCTCCGGCATCCTCGTTTGAGGCACTTGTCGGCGCTCGTGACGCCGCGGGCTCCAATCCGCTCGATAGCCTAGCCGCCCCGGCGCTCTCGCCGCAGGATGCCCTGGCCGCCGCCATCGCGGGCAACGCGTATGCCGTGCCAACAGAGCTACCGGCGGGCGCCGTGCATGCCGACGAGATCGAGCGCACCTACGGTCCGCTCACCTGTAAGGCACTGCCGGCACTCATGGAGTGGCTGGCCCTGCGCTCCGACTTGGATTCCCTGGCCGGCGAGACGCATGCCATTACCATGATGACCATCCACTCCGCCAAGGGCCTGGAGTTCCCGGCGGTGTTCGTGGCCGGCATGGAGGAGGGTATCTTCCCGCACGTGCACGACTTTGGCGGCAGCGATGACCCGGGCAAGCTCGAGGAGGAGCGTCGCCTGGCCTACGTTGCCATCACGCGTGCCCGTAAGCGCCTGTTCCTGACCTATGCGGCCACGCGTCGCACCTACGGCTCGACCTCTGCCAACCCGCGCTCGCGCTTCCTCAACGAGATTCCGTTTGAGGATATCGAGTTTAGCGGTATCGGTTCTGCCGGTTTTGAGGGCACGGGCTGGGAGAAGCGTGGCGACCGTCACGGCACCTTTGGCTCGGGCATGGGCTCGGATATGTATGGCGGCAAGGTGTTCGGTTCGCATACGCGCTCGACCGGCGGCTCCGGTTCGCGCGGCGGATCGAGCTTCGACGATTTCTTTGGTGGCAGCACCTATGGCACCGAGCGCCATCGCGGGGTTTCGCCCGACGCCGGCCGTGTTGCCTCGACCTTTGGTTCGGGCGCGCCGCGAGCTAAAAAGCCGTCGTCCAAGGTGTCGCCGACGGTGGAGCGCAAGGTCGATCGCGCCAGCGCGTCGCAGGACTTTGCCGCGGGCGATACCGTGAGCCACAAGACCTTTGGCACCGGTACCGTGATCTCGGTCGCCGGAGACATGATCGAGGTCCAGTTCGAAAAAACCGGCCAGACCAAAAAGCTGATGAAAGGTTTTGCACCGATCGTCAAGCTGTCGTGATCCCGGCGGCCCCGGACAGGCGCCATGGACAACATCGCCTGCTCGGACAGTCCTGACTCGCACGGAGAGCACATTAAGTGCTCTCCGGCTCGTGCGGAACTCGCGATCGACGTTGCCCATGGCGCCTGTCCGGGGCCTTGGGCAACGTTGCTGTACGACCGTTGCTCTGCTCGGTCGCTTTTTGGTCTGGAGAGCCGGGTGGGCTGATATATAGATACGAGTAGGGGCTCCTCCGTTGATGAACGGGGGAGCCCCTTGTTTCGTTTTGGTTGTTGTTGCGACCTAGAGGTGGCTGATGATCAGTTCCATCTTGCCTTCGAGTTCGATCTGGTTCACGGTGCTCGGGGCCAGCAGGTGGCTGCCCTTGTGAACGGGCTCGCCGCACACGGTGCCCTCGCCGTCGATGACCGACAGACACATGAAGGGCCAGTGCTGGTCGAGGGTCTTGCTGCCGTTGACGCGCACGCGATCGACGGTGTAGCAGGAGTTAGACTCGAGCTCGGTCACGCCGTCGACCTCGGGCGCGGTCACGGTGCCGTCGGTCGGTGCCTGAACATCAAAGTCGATGCAGTCGAGGCTCTGCTCAATATGCAGCGGGCGCAGTTTGCCGTCGGTGCCGGGGCGGTCGTAGTCGTACAGGCGATACGTCACGTCGCTCGATTGCTGCGTCTCCAAAATGAGCGTGCCGGTTTTAATAGCGTGCACGGTGCCCGAGTCAATCTGGAAAAAGTCGCCCTTGTGGATTGGGAGCACGTTGAGCATGTCGTCCCAGCGGCCGTCCTCGATCATCTGTGCGGCCTCGGTGCGGTCCTTGGCGCGCTGCCCGACGATAATCGTGGCGCCGGGCTCGCAGTCCAGCACATACCAGCACTCGGTCTTGCCCAGGCTGCCGTTCTCGTGCTCGGCAGCGTACTCGTCGTTGGGATGAATCTGGATCGAAAGGTCGTCCTTAGCGTCCAGAATCTTAATGAGCAGCGGAAACTCCTTGCCCTCGCAGTTGCCAAAGAGCTCGCGGTGCTCAGCCCACAGCCACGAGAGCGTGTGGCCGGCATACGGGCCCTCTGCAATCTGGCAGTCGCCGTTGGGATGGGCCGAGATGGCCCAGCACTCACCGATGGGACCCTCGGGAATGTCATAACCAAATACGGTTTCGAGCTGGCGGCCGCCCCAGATCTTCTCGTGAAAGATCGGCGTCAGTTTAATCAAATCGGACATGTTCATACCCCCATGGTGTTGCGCGGCCGCCCACTCTAAACGAGCCGTAACGAGCGCCCGCATGACTACAAAAACCTATGCCAACGTTACGTTGTGCAGCTCAAAGCGGTCACCAACGTTGCGCGAGATCGAATGCTCAAAGGCGGTGCCGCTATCCAAAAAGCCAATCTGGTTGAGCTCGAGCAGGGGAGAGCCGGGTTTGGTGTTCAGGCGCTCAGCCTCTTCCTCGGTTGCCGCTACGGCGCGAATGGTGCGGTGGAAGCTCGAAATCTTCAGCCCGCATTGCTTGCGGATGAAGCTGTAGACCGATCCATACAGGTCTTTCTTTTTAAGGCCCGGAATCAGCTCGAGGGGCATGTAGGTGTACTCGATAACGATGGGCTTCTCGTCGACCTGGCGCACGCGCACGATGTGATAGGCAAAGTCGTCCTCGGCAATTCCCAGCTGGGCAGCGACGTCTGCTGGCGGATTGACAATCGAGAAATCGTAGACCACCGAGGTCACCTTCTCCCCGCGGTGCTCATACGAAAAGCCCTGGGAGCGATCGTTCTTGCCCTGGAAAAACGCCTGGCCGGGAAGCCCCGCCGTGTCCTTAACGTAGGTGCCCGATCCGCGCCGGCTGGTAACAAGACCTTCATCGGTAATCTGCTCAATAGCTCGTTTGACGGTGATTTTGGAAACGCTATAGAGCTCGCAGAACTCAACGACGGTGGGCAGCTTGTCGCCCGGCTTTAGAGCGCCGTCCTCGATGCTTCGACGGATATCTGCAGCTATTGCCTCGTATTTGGGAATCATGGAACCTCCTTTCCGGCTTGATTGAGTACAAACGAAAGTATAGTCCACGCCTAAGCATCCCTATTGCGTTTTTGAAAAGTTCGAGAAAGATATAATCAAAAAACGCTTTTCTATATTAACTAGAGCGCTCTAAATGAATATGCATTCGAATAATGTGGTATTGAGCAAATTGATCGGCTCGAAGATGGGGTTGGGCCGTTTTGCCGCCCAGCGAACCGAATCTCATGCCTTGCGTTTTCCCAGATAAAACCTGCCAAAACAAACCTGTCCCTTTTTGGTAGGTTTTTGCCTTGGGAGCGGTACCATACAGGCAATGTTTAAACGAGAAAGGTGGGCTCCCATGGAACCTAAGCAGTACTACATCGGCATCGACGTCGGCGGCACCTCGGTTAAGGAGGGCCTGTTCGACGAGGACGGCAACCTGCTTGCCAAGGCCAGCGTGCCCACGCCTCCCATCGTTGACGCTGCGGGCTTTGCCGCGGTGACCGAGGCTATCGACCAGGTGGTCGCCAAGGCGCAGATTCCGCGTGCCTTTGTGGCGGGCATTGGCCTGGCCGTTCCGTGCCCCATCCCGGCATCGGGCGATGCCAAGGTCAAGGCCAACATTGCCATTAACCTGCCCGAGCTGAGGATCGCCATTCAAAAGCACTGCCCCGACGCGGTCGTTAAGTACGAGAACGATGCCAACGCCGCTGCCATGGGCGAGGCCTGGCTCGGTTCTGCCAAGGGCGTGCAGAACGTCGTGATGGTCACCATCGGTACCGGCGTGGGCGGCGGCGTAATCGTCAACGGCGACGTGGTATCGGGCGTTGTGGGTGCCGGCGGCGAGATTGGCCACATGTGCCTGAACCCGGCCGAGGAGCGCACCTGCGGCTGTGGCGGCCATGGCCACCTGGAGCAGTATTCCAGCGCCACCGGCGTGGTGAGCAATTACCTGGCCGAGTGCAAGAAGGCGGGCGTCGAGCCCATCGAGCTCACCGGCCCCTCCGATTCCAAGGACGTGTTCCAGGCCTGCCGCGAGGGCGACAAGCTCGCGCTGGCAGCTGCTGATACCATGGCTGACTATCTCGGTCGTGCTCTGGCACTTATCGCCAACGTGGTCGACCCCGAGATGTTCCTGATCGGTGGCGGCGCGTCCGCTTCGGCCGATGTCTACCTCGATAAGGTTCGCGAGCACTTCCAGCGCTACGCGCTTTCCGCCTCGCGCGAGACGCCCATTAAGGTCGCTTCGCTCGGAAACGACGCCGGCATCATCGGTGCCGCCTACGTAGCCCTGCGCGCCGCCGGTAAATAGCTGGTGCAAGGGGGTCAGGTTACTTTGCACCAACATGGTGCAAAAGGGACAGCCTTGGCCCCCATACCTGCCACAAAATATGCCGTGGCCCTTCCGTCTGCGAAGGCTCGGCATCGGCGTGCTACCATAGCTACGTCCAAGTACACATATCAAGTGGAGGATATCCATGGCAAACGTTCTTGTCTTTGGTCACCAGAACCCCGATAACGACGCCATCATGAGCGCCGTCGTCCTGTCCCAGCTGCTTAACCAGGTTGAGTATGCCGGCAACACCTACGAGGCTTGCGCTCTGGGCCAGCTTCCGGCCGAGTCCGCCAAGCTGCTCGCCGATGCCGGCATTGCCGAGCCCCGCGTGATCGAGTCCGTCGAGGCCGGTCAGCTCGTCGTCCTCACCGACCACAACGAGTCCGCCCAGTCCGTCGCCGGCCTTAAGGACGCCACGGTCTTTGGTGTTGTCGACCATCACCGCATCGGCGACTTCGAGACCGCCGGCCCGCTGCACTACATCTGCCTGCCCTGGGGCTCCAGCTGCACCATCGTCACCAAGCTCGCCGGCGTGCTCGGCGTTGAGCTTTCCGACGTCCAGGCCAAGCTGCTGCTCTCGGCCATGATGACCGACACGCTCATGCTCAAGAGCCCCACCACCACCGATGTCGACCGCGCCGTCGCCGCCAAGCTCGGCGAGCAGGTGGGCGTCGATCCGGTCAAGTTTGGCATGGAAGTCTTCCTTACCCGTCCGTCCGGCTCCTTCACCGCAGCCGAGATGGTCGGCAACGACATCAAGATGTTCGAGCCCGCTGGCAAGAAGCTGCTCATCGGCCAGTACGAGACCGTCGACAAGAGCCGCGCACTCGGCATGATCGACGAGATCCGCGAGGCCATGCGCGCCTACGCCGCCGAGAAGGGCGCCGACGGCATTGTCCTGTGCATCACCGACATCATGGAGGAGGGCTCGCAGGTCCTGCTCGAGGGCGAGACCGAGGCTGCTCAGAAGGGCCTGGGCATTGCTGACGAGCACGACGGCGTCTGGATGCCGGGTGTCCTTTCCCGTAAGAAGCAGGTCGCTGCCCCCATTATGGCCGCCTGCTAGGTTTAGTTGACCAAACGCCACGACCGGATCGCGGACGCCCCGCGCTCCGGTCGTTTTTTGTGCACGGCGCCGCGTCGTCTCTTGGACAGGCGTGTCCGTGCCGTTGAGCAAATAATGTTCAACCTGTGGTTCCGCTTTTCGGCCACGCCTGCGTGCTTGTCGTGCAGGGTAGGCTAGATGCAAGCGTAATACGTTAGAGCGCGGCGCCGCCACTTGGGTGGGCCGTGCTTTTTTAAGACGGGAGCTTTCCCGTGAAAGGAGCCGCCCATGGCAGCAACTGAGCAGCTGTTCAACGTTCGTGAGCGCAAGCGCTTTGAACGTCACGACATCTGGGAGCGCATCGCCGAGAACGGCACGATTTCCGCTGCCGTCATGGTCTTCGCCGCCATCGCCGCCGTCATTTGCGCCAATACCGATGCCTACGAGGCCATCCATCACTTTTTGGAGACCCCGCTGTATGTGGGTCTGGGCAACCTTACGGCCGGTCTCACCGTTGAGCTTTTCGTCAACGACTTCCTCATGGCGATTTTCTTTTTGTTGGTGGGCATTGAGCTCAAGTATGAGATGACGGTCGGCGAGCTTAAAAACCCGCGCCAGGCCATGCTTCCCATGCTGGCGGCCGTGGGTGGCGTCGTCGTTCCCGCCTGCATCTATCTGATCTTTAACCATGCCGGCGCCCGCAACGGTTGGGCCATCCCCATGGCAACCGATATTGCCTTTGCGCTGGGCGTGCTATCGCTTTTGGGCAATCGCGTGCCCAACGGCGTGCGTGTGTTCTTCTCGACGCTCGCCATCGCCGACGACCTCATCTCCATCGCCGCCATCGCCATCTTCTACGGTCAGAGCCCCAATCCGTTTTGGTTGGGCGCCGCCGCGCTTGTGACCTGCGCGCTCGTGTGGCTCAACAAGACGCAGCATTACCGTCTTGCTCCGTATTCGGTACTGGGTCTGCTGTTGTGGTTCTGCATGTTCAAGAGCGGCGTACATGCCACGCTCGCCGGCGTCATCCTGGCCTTCACCATCCCGGCCAAGTGCGGCGTCAAGCTCGATAACCTCACCGATTGGCTGGGCGAGTGCCTGCCGTTGCTCGATGACCGCTACGACGACGAGGCGCACATCCTGGGCCAGCATGACTTTACCGTCTCGACCACCAAGGTCGAGCGCGTCATGCACCGCGTGACCCCGCCGCTTATCCGCATGGAGCGTCTGATTTCCACGCCGGTCAACTTTGTGATCCTGCCGATCTTTGCATTCGTGAACGCACAGGTTCGCTTAGTGGGCGTGGACATGAGCACGCTGCTCACCGACCCGGTGACGCTCGGCGTGTACTTTGGCATGCTGCTGGGCAAGCCGATCGGTATCTTTGGCATGACGTTTGCCCTGGTTAAGCTTAAGGCCTGCGAGCTGCCGCATAACGTTAACTGGCACATGATTGCCGGTGTGGGCATTCTGGGCGGTATCGGCTTTACCATGTCGATCCTCATCAGCGGCCTCGCCTTCCCGACGGCCCAGTTTGAGGTCCTGGCCGCAAAGGCCGCTATTCTCGCCGGTTCGGTCACCGCAGCCGTGCTCGGCATGATCTACATGAGCGTGGTCTGCAAGCATCCCTCGCCCAAAGACGAGTAAGAGCGCGAAAACCGGCTCCAGAACCGATTCGGGCGCGTTCAAAATGCGGATTCGGGCGGTGCTTGCCGCCTGCCAGACACGCCAGTGGTCAAAAAACGCCGTTTGTGAGTACTGTCACAAACGGCGTATCATTTTAGGTGCGGAAAATAATGAACAAAGTTATAAGAACTGTACGTTAATGAGTGACCATCGACTTCCAATTTGGCGCTAGCTGACGGTGATTAGGAAGTTTCAAGTCGAGTTTTGCCGATTTCGACCAAGAATCGCTGCTACTAAAAAGGTAACAGTACTCATATTTGCCCTTTTTTGGCCACAAGCCCTAAAACAAGCCTCGCCAAGGTCGGGAAGCGGGCCAAATCGCCGGCCTCGAGGCTTATTCCACCGTTCCGTAGACGGCGCCCCAGCCGTGGGCGGCCAAGGCGGAGTTGAGCTGGTCGCAAAGTGACTGGCGGTCGTAGTAGCCGGGCGGCAAAAGATTCACGATCTCCATGAGGTCGGGCGCCAGGTCCAAGATTTCGGCCTGTACGATCAGATCCAGGCGGTCGATGGCGTGGCGGTCGTAAAACAGTCCGTCGACCAGGCGCTGCAAGTCGCCGAATTCCTCGGCCTGAAACGATCCGTACTCCATAGTGCCTCCTTGGGCGCCCCACGCCGGCATGCGCGGCGATTCGTAATTGATTGCGATGAACTTAATCTATCACGGCTTCATAACGTTGCGACGATGGCGGTCTATACTTAGACGAACTGCAACGTACCGCTTCGCGAAAGGTCGCACCCCATGCAGACGATCTACCAGAAGATGGAAACCACCGAACTCGATGCCGCCATCGAGGCGCTTAAAGCCGAGGTTGCCGAGGTCAAGGCCAAGGGCCTGGCGCTCGACATGGCGCGCGGCAAGCCGTCGCCCTCCCAGGTGAACATTTCTCGCCCCATGCTCGATATCCTCAATGCCGATGCCGATCTGCACGACGGCAATGTCGACTGCTCCAACTACGGTTGCTTCGAGGGCATTCCCTCGGCACGCAAGCTGGCGGGGGAGTTCCTGGGTTGTCCTGCCGAGCAGACGCTCGTACTGGGCTCATCGAGCCTGCTGATCGAGCACGATATCGCCGGTATGTTCTGGCGTTGCGGCTCGTGCGGCAGCGACCCTTGGGAGGCTTACGAGGCAGCGCACGACGGCAAGAAGGTCAAGTTCCTGTGCCCCGTTCCCGGCTACGATCGCCACTTTGGCATCACCGCCGACTTGGGCATCGAGAACGTCCCCGTCGCGATGACCGACAACGGCCCCGACATGGACGAGGTTGAGCGCCTGGTTGCCACCGACGACTCCATCAAGGGCATCTGGTGCGTGCCCAAGTATTCCAACCCCACGGGCATCACCTTTAGCGAGGACACTGTGCGTCGCCTGGTCGAGATGCCCACGGCCGCGCCCGATTTCCGCATCTTCTGGGACAACGCCTACTGCGTGCACGACCTGTACGACGAGACCGACGAGCTCGCCAACATCTTCGATCCTGCCCGCGCGGCGGGCACCGAGGACCGCGTGGTGGCCTTTGCCTCGACGTCCAAGATCACCTTCCCGGGTGCCGGCATCGGCTTTATCGGTGCGAGCCCCGCGGTCATCGCCGAGTTCTCCAAGCGCCTGAAGGCCGGTCTTATTAGCGCCGACAAGCTCAACCAGCTGCGTCACGTGCGTTTCCTTCCCACCATCGAGGCGGTCAAGGAGCACATGAAAAAGCATGCCGAGTTCCTGCGCCCGCGCTTTGAGGCCGTTGAGCGTAAACTCACCGAGGGCTTGGGCAACACGGGTTGCGCCACTTGGACTCATCCCCATGGCGGCTACTTTGTGAGTTTCGATGGCCCCGAGGGCTCGGCCCAGAAGGTCGCCGCGCTTTGTGCCGACCTGGGCGTCAAGCTCACGCCGGCTGGTGCCACCTGGCCTTATGGCAAGGATCCGCGCGACACCAACATCCGCATCGCGCCGAGCTATCCCACGGTCGAGGACCTGGAGGCCGCGCTCGATGTGCTGGTGCTGGCCGTCAAGCTCGTCGCTGCCGAGCTTGCGCGTTCCGAGCGCGCCTAACGCGTAGGACCCCGCAAGTCCGCGCCTAGTACTATCCGCACTTTCGATACGTAAAGGAGCGTATACATGGATTTGGGTATTTCCACCAACCCCACGCCAGAGCTCTACACCATTAAGGTGACCGGTGAGATCGATATCTCTAACGCCGATAGCCTGCGCAATGCCATCGACCTGGCGCTCGAGCAGCCCACTGAGGCCGTTGAGCTCGATTTTGCCCAGGTGAGCTACATCGATTCGACGGGCATTGGCGTGCTCGTGGGCGCCGCGCACCACGCGGTCGACCACGGTAAGCGCTTTAGCTGCACCAATGTGCAGCCTCCGGTGATGCGCGTGGTTCAGCTGTTGGGTGTCGACCAGGAGATTTCGATCACCGCTGCATAATCTTGGCCCCCAAAAGGGCGTGCCGTTTGGCATATGTTTGTGATGCGCTCGGACGTTTTGGCGTCCGGGCGCTATACTTGACCGAATGAATAGACGAGTTCCGGCCGAATGGCGCGGTGCGGGCTCGACTCACATCGAGCCTTGGAGGTATGTGTGTTTGGTATTGGAGAGGGTGAGCTCGCGATCATCGTGGTCTTCGGCTTTTTGCTGTTTGGCCCGGATAAGCTCCCGCAGATGGGCCGCACGATCGGCCGTGCCATCCGTCAGTTCCGCGAGACGCAGGAAAAGATGACGGCCGTTGTTCAGTCCGAGATTATTGATCCGGTAAGCGAGGCTGCGTCGGCGCCGGTCAAGCCCAAGAAGGCCGCTGCGACCGACGACGATTCCGATGCGGACGAGGAAGCCGCCGAGACGGCTGCGCCAGCAAAGAAGGAGACCTTCGCCGAGCGCCGTGCCCGCCTTGCTGCCGAGAAGGCTGCAAGCGAGGGTGCCGCTGAGGGCGAGGCCGCTGCCGAGGAGGCCGAGAGTGCAGAGCCCGCCGCCGCTGTCGAGCCCGAGCCTGCTGCAGAGCCCGAGCCCGAGCCCGAGCCGGCAGAGCCCACGACGGCCGACCTCTACGCCCGTCGTCCCCGCAAGCGCAAGGCCGTCGTCGACCAGCTCGCTCGCGAGCTCGAGGCCGAGGACGACACTGCTGCCGCCGACGCCCCGAAGGGAGGCGATGAGTAATGCCTATCGGACCTGCTCGTATGCCGCTCTTCGATCACTTGGGAGAGCTCCGTCGCCGCCTGACCATCGTGGTCGTGTCGGTGTTTGCCGCCGCCATCGTGCTGTACTTTGCCACGCCCGTGGTGCTCGATATCCTGGAAGACCCCATCCGCTCGTTTGTGCCGGACGGTAAGTTCTACATCACCACCACACTCGGCGGCTTTGGCCTGCGCTTCTCGCTGGCCATCAAGATGGCCGTGGTCATGTGCACGCCCATGATCATCTGGCAGATTCTGGCATTTTTCCTGCCGGCACTGCGCCCCAACGAGCGCAAGTGGGTTGTGCCCACGGTGCTCGCCTCGACGGTGCTGTTCTTCCTGGGTGCCATCTTCTGCTACTTCATCATCATCCCGGCGGGCTTTGAGTGGCTCATCGGCGAGACCTCGGCTGTCGCTACGGCGTTGCCCGATCTGGAGAACTACGTCAACATGGAGCTGCTCTTTATGATCGGCTTTGGTGTGGCGTTTGAGCTGCCGCTCATCATCTTCTACCTGTCCGTTTTCCACATCGTGTCCTATGCGGCCTTCCGCAGCGCCTGGCGCTACGTGTACGTAGGCCTGCTCGTGGGTTCGGCTGTGATTACGCCCGACGGCTCGCCCGTTACGCTGGGTCTCATGTATGGCGCCCTGCTCTCGCTCTACGAGATTTCGCTCGCCATCGCTCGCGTGGTCATTACCGCGCGCGAGGGCAAGGAGGGCCTGTTCGTGAGCCGTCTGGACCTGTTCTCGGACGACGAGGACGACGAGGAGTAAATCGGTATGCACGAGGTTGGCATTGTCAACGGCATACTCGATACAGTGATTCGCGCGGCGCGTGGGGCGGGGGCCTCGCGCGCCGTTTTGGTAACGCTTCGTATCGGGGATATGACCGAGGTCGTGCGCGAGGCACTCGACTTTGCGTGGGAGACGTTTCGCGATGAGGACCCGCTCACGCGCGGCTGCGAGCTTGCCGTGGAGGAGGTCCATCCACAAAGCGAGTGCCTGGACTGCGGCGAGGTCTTTGAGCACGACCGTTTCCATTGTCGCTGCCCCCAGTGTGGCGGCGCCAACGTGCGCCTGCTGCACGGCCGCGAGCTCGATATCGCAAGTATCGAAATCGAAACCCCCGACGATTAGCCCGCTAGCCATCTAATGATGGGGTATAAAGGGGCCAAAGTAAGGAGCGCTAAGTATGGCCGAGAAAACGATTGATATCGCGTCGCCGATCCTGTCGCGCAACGAGCGCCTGGCAGATCAGCTGCGTCAGCGATTTAATGAGGCAGGCACCTACGTGATCAATGTGCTGTCGAGCCCCGGCTCGGGTAAGACCACCACGATTCTGGGCACCAACGAGCGCCTGCGTGACAAGGCCGGCCTACGCTGTGCCGTCATCGAGGGCGATATCGCCTCGGATGTCGACGCCATCACCATGAAGGAAGCCGGCATGCCCGCCATCCAGATCAACACGGGCGGTCTGTGCCACCTCGAGGGCAACATGATCATGGAGGCTGTCGATGCCTTCGACCAGGCTGTGGGTCTGGAGAACATCGACGTCATCTTTATCGAAAACGTGGGTAACCTGGTCTGCCCGGTCGACTTTGACCTGGGCGAGAACCTGTCCATCATGATTCTCTCGGTGCCCGAGGGCGACGACAAGCCCATCAAGTATCCGGGCATCTTCCAGCACGCCGGCGCGCAGCTGCTCAACAAGGTCGACGTGGCCCCGGCTTTCGATTTTGACATGGATAGGTATACTAAGACACTCGATGACCTCAATCCGCAAGCGCCGCGGTTTGCCGTGAGCGCGCGCAAGGGCGAGGGCATGGATGCCTGGTGCGATTGGCTCATCGGGCAGATTGAGCAAGCAAGGGCGTAAGTCGGCCGCCATACGGGCGGGCGTAGCCGCAGAGATACGAGATAGGAGCCTCTTTTGAAGCTCATCATCGCCGAGAAAAACGATGCCGCGCGTCAAATCGCCGAGCGGCTGTCCACGGGTAAGCCCAAAAAGGACAAGGTGTACAACACCGCCATCTACCGTTTTGAGTGGAAGGGCGAGGAGTGCGTGACCATCGGCCTTGCCGGTCACATCCTGGCACCCGATTTTTGCGACAGTGTGCTGTTCGATAAAAAGCTGGGTTGGTATTCGGTCACCGAGGACGGCGAGATGTTGCCGGCCGATATGCCCGATGGCCTGGCCCGCCCGCCGTACGACACCAAGCGCAAGCCGTTCCTTGCCGATGGTATCTCCATCAAGGGCTGGAAGCTTGAGAGCCTGCCTTACCTTACCTGGGCGCCCGTCATTAAGCTGCCGGCCGAGAAGGAGCTCATTCGTTCGCTCAAGAACCTTGCCAAGAAGTCCGACAGCGTCATCATCGCCACGGACTTCGATCGCGAGGGTGAGCTGATCGGCTCGGACGCCCTCAACAAGGTGCGCGAGGTCGCGCCGGACTTGCCGGTCGCCCGCGCTCAGTATTCTTCGTTTGCCAAGGCCGAGATTACGCAGGCCTTCGATAATCTTGTCTCGCTCGACCAGAATCTGGCCGACGCCGGCGAGAGCCGCCAGCACATCGACCTCATTTGGGGTGCGGTGCTCACGCGCTACCTGACGCTCGCCAAGTTTGGCGGCTTTGGCAACGTGCGCTCCGCCGGCCGCGTGCAGACGCCGACGCTTGCCCTGGTGGTCGAGCGCGAGCGCGAGCGCATGGCGTTTGTGCCCGAGGACTATTGGCAGATTCGCGGCATGGGTGCCGCTCAGGGTGCTGCCGAGGATGACCGCTTTAAGATTGCGCACAAGACGGCACGTTTTACCGATAAAGATGCTGCCGAGACGGCGTACGGCCACGTCGACGGCGCTACGACGGCAACCGTCGCCGCGGTGACCAAGCGCTCCCGCAAGCAGCAGCCGCCCACGCCGTTTGCGACGACCTCGCTGCAGGCTGCCGCCGCGGCCGAGGGCATCTCGCCTGCGCGTACGATGCGCATCGCCGAGTCCCTCTACATGGCGGGCCTCATCAGCTATCCGCGTGTCGACAACACCGTGTACCCCGCGACGCTCGATCTGGGCGCCGTGGTGAGCGACCTGGCAAAGATCAACCCGGCGCTGGCGCCCGTGTGCAAAAAGGTACTCGCCGGCCCCATGAAGCCCACGCGCGGCAAAGTCGAGACCACCGACCACCCGCCCATCTACCCCACGGGCGAAGGCGATCCGTCCACGCTCGATGGCGGCCAGCGCAAGCTCTACGACCTCATCGCCCGCCGCTTCCTGGCGACGCTTATGGGTCCCGCGACCATCGAGAATACCAAGCTCGAGCTCGACGTGAACGGTGAGCCGTTCGTGGCTTCGGGCGATGTGCTCGTGACCCCGGGTTTCCGCGAGGCGTACCCGTACGGACTCAAGCGCGACGAGCAGATGCCGCCGCTAGAGCAGGGCGACACGGTCGACGTGTTCGACATTAAGCTTGAGGCCAAGCAGACCGAGCCGCCCGCGCGCTACAGCCAGGGCAAGCTCGTGCAGGAGATGGAAAAGCGCGGCCTGGGCACCAAGTCCACGCGCGCGAGCATCATCGAGCGCCTGTATGCCGTGCGCTATCTCAAAAACGATCCCGTTGAGCCGAGCCAGCTGGGCATCGCCATCATCGACGCGCTGACGCAGTTTGCCCCGCGCATAACGAGCCCCGATATGACCAGCGAGCTCGACGGCGACATGACTCGCGTCGAGCGCGGCGAGGACACCGAAGAGCATGTCGTGACGCACTCGCGTGCGCTGCTGGCCGGCGTGCTCGACGAGCTGCTCAAGCATACGCAGGAGCTCGGCGACGCCATCAGCGACGCCGTCACGGCTGATGCGCGCGTGGGCGCCTGCCCCAAGTGCGGCAAGGACCTGGTTATGAAGACGAGCGCCAAGACCCGTGGCAGCTTCATTGGCTGCATGGGCTGGCCCGACTGCGACGTGACCTATCCGGTCCCGAGCGGCGTCAAGGTGAGCCCGCTCGAGGGCGAGGCCGCCGTGTGCCCCGAATGCGGTGCGCCGCGCATCAAGTGTCAGCCGTTCCGCCAGAAGGCTTTCGAGATCTGCGTGAACCCGACGTGCCCCACCAACTACGAGCCCGACCTTAAAGTGGGCGAGTGCAAGGTGTGTGCCGAGGCCGGACGCCATGGCGACCTGATCGCGCACAAGAGCGAGAAGAGCGGCAAGCGCTTTATCCGCTGCACCAACTACGATGACTGCGGCGTGAGCTATCCGCTGCCGGCGCGTGGCAAGCTCGAGGCGACGGGCGAGACCTGTCCCGAGTGCGGCGCCCCCATCGTGGTGGTCAACACGGCGCGCGGTCCGTGGCGTATCTGCGTCAACATGGACTGCCCGACCAAGGAGAAGAAGCCCGCCCGCGGTCGCAAGACCACAACCAAGGCGAGCACGGCAAAGAAGACGACGGCGGCCAAGAAGACGACGGCTAAGAAAGCCACTGCCGCCAAGAAGACGACCGCGAAGAAGTCGACTGCCAAGAAAACAGCCGCCGACAAGTAACGGCGCAGTCGAAACATTGCCCAAAAAAACGAGCGAGGACCCCGCGATCCTCGCTCGTTTTTTTGACCGGCAGTTAGGGATGTTCTTTTTCTGCCGGCAGTTTAGGAACGTCCCTAACTGCCGGCTCGGGAACGACAAAGCGCTAGTTCACCTCGACAGGCTTGGCGCCGGGATAGCGCTCCTCAAAGTCTAGGCGGTACTTATTGTCATTGGTGCCCGCCACGTTGTCGCGCGACAGCGGCGCCACGATCTCATTCTTGTGGTCCGCAGGCTTGGCGTATTTCAGGCTGATCTCCCAGGCATCACAGATTGCGTCAATGCGGTGATCCAGGTCGTCGTACAGGGCGATGATGTCCTTCCAGGAGCTGTAGTTCTTGGAGCTCGTCGGGACGTCCAGGTCCTCGACGATGTCGTAATACTGCTCGATGGTGTCCTCCGTGCGCTCGGCGACGTCGGCGAGATTTTGACGGGTGGTTCGATCCTCTTCCAGATAGTTGCCGTTGAAGTTCTGCGCGCAGCCACGGACCTGGCTGTCGAGATCTTCGAGCAGGTCGTAGTATTCGCTCAGGCGACGGTAGAGGTTCTGCTCGGAGAGCGTTGCTTCGCCGCCATCCTCGTCGTCATCGTCATCATCGTCGTACAGGCTGTTGGGATCGCCGAGAGGCTTTAGGTCATCGTCGTCGACGTCATGGTGCAGCTTAGCTACCGCGGCAGTCGTCTGCGTGGCGGCGTTGTCGAAAGGCTTGATCACAAAGAAAACGACCAGGGCGATGATGATCGCCACCAGCACAACAATAACGGCGATAAGCGGCCCGGTGCCGCTCTTTTTGGGAGCGGGGGTCTGTGGCGAAGCGGGCGCGTATGCGGGAGCCGGCTGCTGTTGGGGCGAGCCGCTCGCGACGGGTATGCGCTGCGTGGTCTCGACGGCCTCGGTCCTTGCGGCAGGGTCGGGGCTATAGGCGAGGGAGTCATCCGCCTTGGCTTGCGGCGTATCAAGGGAGCCGGTCTGCTCAAAAGCGGGCTGGCTATCGCTTGCGGCTGTTTGCTCAACGGGTGCACCGCACGAGGTGCAGAACTTGGCATCATCTGCAAGAAGCTTGCCGCACGAGGCGCAATACCGAGACATTGCCACTCCTTTCGCCACATTTCAATGCAATACGACGATTATACCCAGCATCCAAAATTCCCCATCATAAGTTGCGGTGAAATAGGGACTGTTTGGCGGTCCCTTGATTCTCATTTTCATTGCAACAGCCTCAGGACTCAGCGCAACGCGTTGC
>NZ_QSRL01000008.1:26352-104797 GCF_003437035.1 Collinsella sp. TF08-11AT | reverse complement strand
TAAGACGACCTTGACGGAGAGCCTGTTATATACCAGCGGAGCAATCGAGGCGCTTGAGCCGTGTGAGCAGCGCGAAATCATGCGCCTAATCGGAAAATTTTCCCATGCGCTCGGCGATGAGTGCGATGCCTTTAAGCAGCATATCGCTGCCGAGAGCCAGGCCGAGAATCAAGGAGAGGGGGGGTCGTGCGACTCTTAATGAGGTTTATGAAGCCGTATCGCGGGCTTGTCGCGGTGACGTTGTTGGTGCTGCTAATCGACAACGTCGGTACGCTGTTGGTTCCCACGATGCTGGCGAACATGGTCAACACCGGCATCACCACGGGCGATGTCGACTACATCCTGCGCAACGGCCTCTACATGCTTATTGCGACCGGCATGGCCAGCGGCGGCGCGGTGCTGGGCTGCTATCTTTCGGCGCGCCTGGCCGCCAACGTGGCCTGCGATATCCGCAACGCCGTCTACGACAAGTCGCTTGAGCTGTCTGCCAGCGACTTTGAGTGCTTTGGCACGGGCTCGATGATCACGCGTTCGCTCAACGACATCAACGTGATCCAGCAGGCGATTCTGCAGACGATTCAACTGGTGCTGCCGGTGCCGTTTTTGGCCGTGGCGGGCATCATCTTTGCCTGGCTCATCGATCCCGCCATGGGCACGCTGCTGGGCGTCGTGGTTGCGATCGTGCTGGTGGCGGCGGTCTTTACGGTCGCTAACGCCGCGCCGATCTTTATGCGCCTGCAGAGCTTTATCGACCGCATGAACGTGGTGCTGCGCGAGAACATCGTGGGCGTTCGCGTCATCCGCGCCTTTAATAAAGAGCGCCACGAGGAGCAGCGCTTGGACGAGGTGTTTAGCGAGTACGCGGACAACGCCATTAAGGTCAACCACCTTTTTGTGGGGCTCGACAGCTCCAGCTTCTTTTTGATGAACATTGCCGAGGTGGCGGTGCTGTGGGTGGGCGGCAACCGCGTGGGCGCCCATGCGATGCAAATCGGCAGCATCTCGGCCGTGCTGGAGTACGCGATCCTGATTCTGTTCTTTGTGATGATGGCGCAGATGGTGGTGCTGACACTCCCGCGCGCCGCCGCATGTCTGAACCGCGCGCAGCAGGTGCTGGAGATTAAGCCGAGCATCGTCGATGGCCAGCGTACGCTCGATGCGGCCGCGTCCGACTCAAAGGACGGGGCCGATGCGGTCGCCGTGTTCGATCACATGTCGTTTCGTTTTGACGATGCCGACGAGGACACGCTGTGCGATCTGAACTTTACCTGTCGCCGCGGCCAGACGACCGCGATCGTGGGCTCGACGGGATCGGGCAAGTCGACGGTGGCAAAGCTTCTGCTGCGCTTCCACGATGCCACCAAGGGCGCCATTCGCCTGGGCGGCGTCGATCTGCGCGAGCTTTCGCAAGACGAGATTCGCGGGCGCATCGCCTATGTGCCGCAGAAGGCATGGCTGTTCTCGGGCACGGTGGCAAGTAATCTGCGCTTTGGCAACGAAGACGCGACCGAGGCCGACATGCTTCATGCGCTTGAGGTTGCCCAGAGCACCTTTGTGCTCGATCAGCCGCAGGGACTCGATACCCCGGTGGCCCAGGGCGGTACGAACTTCTCGGGTGGTCAGCGCCAGCGCCTGGCCATTGCTCGCGCGCTCATGAAGCGCGCCGACCTGTATATCTTCGACGACAGTTTTTCGGCCCTGGACTTTAAGACCGATGCGGCCCTGCGCCATGCGCTGCAGGACGAGACGCGCGACGCCGCGGTGCTTATCATCGCGCAGCGCATCTCGACGATTCTGCACGCCGACCAGATCGTCGTGCTCAAGGATGGCGAGGTCGTGGGCTTGGGCACGCATGGCGAGCTTATGGAAACCTGTGAGGTATACCGCGCCATCGCGGAGTCGCAGATGAAGGGAGGTGAGTAGCATGACCGAGGAGCTCAAGAAGCAGGTCATCGCCGATGACGCCGCGGTTGCAGAGACAGTCGAGAAGACGGGCGCCACGCCCGAGCTGGACGATGCCGCCAGGGCCGCGGCCGAGCGCGAGGCTCGTCGCCAGGCGCTGTACGAGGAAAACGAGCGTGCCGAGGACGAGCGCGCCCGCGCCGAGGCAGAGCGTATGCGCGACGTGGACGACGAAGAAGAGGACGAGACGCCCCGGGATACCTGGGCGACGGTGCGCCGCTTGTGGAGCGAGGCCGCCGGCGACCATTGGCGCTTCTATATCGTGTTCGCGAGCATCGTGTTCTACGTCATCTTTAACACCGCCGCGCCGGCATATAGCGCTCATGTCATCGACGAGCTGTGGGGCCAAATACAGGCGGCGTTTGCCAGCGGAACCACCTTTAGCATCACCTGGGACCAATGCGGTAAGACCATCTTTGTCTACTTTTTAATCTGGACGGCCGCCGGATCGTTCTATGCGCTGCAGAGTTTTTTGATGTCGAGTGTTGCTGAGCGCCTCAACCTGCGCCTGCGCAACCGCATCGCGCAAAAGCTCAGCCGTCTGCCGCTCGCTTACTTTGATGCGCATCGCCCCGGTGAGGTAGTCAGCCGCGCAACCAACGACCTGGACAAGATGTCCGAGAGCATGCAGCGCGGATTGCTGCAGCTGCTGGTGTCGATCGGCACCGTGACGGGCGCCATCATCATGATGTTCGTCTATAGCGTTAGGCTCACGTTGATCTTTTTGGGTTTTACGGCGGTATCGCTGCTGGTGACCAAGGTGGTCTCGCGCCGCACGCATGACGTAACCGGTGAGCGCCAGGAATGGGTCTCCAAGATTACGAGCGCGGTTGAGGAGGGTTACTCGGGCCGTTTGGTGATTCGCGCGTTCAACCGCGAACGCCAGAGTTCTGCCGAGGTGCACGAAGCCTCGGGCGAGCTGGCGCGCGTGAGTGCCAAGGCCGACTTTATGATTAACGCCGTCGGCCCTGCGGTGCGCTTTATCGGCCGTTTGGCGCAGATCGTGATCGCACTGGTGGGCTGCAGCATGCTGGTCGCCGGTCACATGACCGTCGGCGTGTTCCAGGCGTTCCTCCAGTTCATCTACGAGGCGTCCGAGCCCATGACGGAGCTGTCGTTTACCTTTAACTCGCTGCAGAGTGCGCTGGCGAGCGCCGAGCGCGTGTTCGACCTGCTCGACGAGCCCGAGATGGAGGCCGATCCGTTGCCGGTGGCCGCCGCCAAGCTGCCGGGCAAAGTGGAAGGCCGTGTCGCTTTTGAGCATGTGCGCTTTGGCTATGCGCCCGACAAGCCGCTTATGCGAGACGTGTCGTTTACCGCCGAGCCGGGTCAGAAGATCGCCGTGGTGGGAACCACGGGCGCGGGTAAGACCACGCTCATCAACCTGCTCATGCGCTTTTACGAGATCGACGGCGGCCGCATTACCCTCGACGGCGTGGACACGAGCCGCATGAACCGCGGCGAGCTACGCCAGCAGTTTGGCATGGTGTTGCAGGACGCTTGGCTATTTGATGGCACCATTGCCGAGAACATCGCCTACGGCTGTCCCGAGGCGACGCGCGAGGAGATTGTCGCGGCCGCACGTGCCGCACGGGTCGACTTCTTTGTGCGCACTATGCCGCAGGGCTACGACACGCGTGTGGCTAACGATGCCGAGAGCATCAGCCAGGGCCAACGTCAGCTGCTGACCATCGCGCGCGTGCTGCTCAACAACCCGGCGATCCTCATCCTGGACGAGGCGACGTCGAGCGTGGACACGCGCACCGAGCTCGCCATCGGCCGTGCTATGGATGCGCTCATGCGCGGGCGCACGAGCTTTGTGATCGCGCACCGTCTGTCGACGATCGTCGATGCCGACCTCATCCTGGTCATGGATCACGGCAATATCATCGAGCAGGGTACGCACAAGGAGCTGCTGGCTGCCGAGGGCGCTTATGCCGACCTCTACCTAAGCCAGTTCGCATAAGGTGACAAAGGGTCAGTCCCGCATGTCACATCGAAAAGAAAGCGCGCCGGGGGCGGATTCCCTGGCGCGCCTTTTGTGTTGGCGTTCATGCTGTGGCGGTTGCCCGCGGCCCTAGCGCTCGTCCACGAGCTTGGCGACGAGGGCTTTGAGCTCGGCCACCTCTTGCTCGAGTTCCTTGACGCGACGGGCGTTTTCGGTGATGCCCTGACGGTTGAGGGCGCTCTGCTCGGCGGCATCGTCGGGCATGTACTCGCGATGCTGCTTGGCGTCGAAGCTCTCCTCGAACACGCGGCAGCCGTTGCGCTTGATGATGCGCCCGGGCACGCCCACGACGGTGCAGTTGTCGGGCACGTCCTTGACGACGACCGAGTTGCCGCCGATCTTGACGTTGTTGCCGATGTGGATGTTGCCAAGCACCTTGGCGCCCGTGCCCACGGTGACATTGTTGCCCAGGGTGGGGTGGCGTTTGCCGGTCTCGTTGCCGGTGCCGCCGAGCGTGACGCCCTGGTAGAGCACGCAGTTGTCGCCCACGATGGTAGTCTCGCCAATAACGACGCCCATGGCGTGGTCGATAAAGAAGTGCTTGCCGATCTGCGCGGCGGGATGAATTTCGACGCCGGTGATGTGGCGGGTTAACTGCGAGAGCACGCGGGCAAGCGATCGATGGCCGTGTTCCCACAGCCAGTGCTCGGGCACATGATTCCACTTGGCATGCAGGCCGGGGTAGGACAGGAAGATGACCAGGCCATTTTGCGCGGCAGGGTCCTGCGCCTGGACGGTCTTGATGTCCTCGCGAATGGTGTTGATAAAGCTCACCGGCCGCCCTCCCTTAGCGCCACGACAATGCGATTCAATAAAGTATAGCGATTCGCTAGGGATTAGGAAGGGCAATCTTGCTTTGCTTTAGGCGACAGGTGTCAGTTATGCAAACTTGCTGGTAATGAAGTAAGACTTTTGAGGGGTTTGGCCCGTCCTCGCGCCGCAACCGTATACTGGTCAACTTGGACGTGTCCGCGCCCACAACTGAGAGGTTTTACTTCATGGGTTTCATCAATTTTATCGCCGAGCTGCTTAAGGATCCGCGCACTGCGATCGCCAGCTGGATCGCCGCCGGCCCGCTCATGGCCTACGGCTGCGTGTTCCTGATCATCTTTATCGAGACGGGCGTGGTGTTCTTCCCGTTCCTTCCCGGCGACTCATTGCTGTTTGCCTCGGGCTTCTTTGCCCATAACGGTGGCTTTAACATTGTGGCGCTTCTGGCCACCGCATGGGCCGCAGCCATCCTGGGCGATCAGTGCAACTTTATGATCGGCCACTTCTTTGGCCGCAAGATCATCGCCTCGGGCAAGGTAAAGGCCATGACGCCCGAGCGCATCAAAAAGTCCGAGGATTTCCTGGATAAGTGGGGCCATCTGGCCATCTTCCTCGGTCGCTTCTTCCCGTTCATCCGCACCTTTGTGCCCTTCATCGCCGGCATGGGCGGTATGCACTGGCGCAACTTTGTCATCTTTAACGTGCTGGGTGGCATTACCTGGTCGACAGTCTTTACGCTGCTTGGTTACTTCTTTGGTGGCATTCCGTTTGTGCAGGAGCACTTTGAGCTGCTGATCGTGGGCATTGTCGCCGTGTCGATCATCCCGACCGTGGTCGGTCTGGTTAAGGCTAAGCTCGGTAAAAAGAACGCCTAGTCCGAGCTTGTTTTCGGACGTTAATTCCAAGGCTCGTCATCGGATTCGATGGCGGGCCTTTTGTGTAGAAGGCAAATGAAAATACTTTACTTAGTTAAAGAAAATCGTTTTATCTAAGGCGTGCGGGGAGTACAATCACCTGCATGCGAATCGACGCGCCATCGGCTTTGATGCTGCCCGCGTGTCCTGCCCGGCTCTACGCTCCGGGTATGCGACGTTGCGACGCGGCCGGCTTCGGTCCTTGCGTGCGGGTTCGCGAGTATGCAACCGTGTATGTAAGGAGCGACATATGACTGTCGAGAAGAAGGATATCGATTGGGGTAGCCTCGGCTTTAGCTACATGAAGACCGATTACAGCTACGAGGCCCATTGGAAGGACGGCGAGTGGGACGAGGGCGGCCTGACCACCGACCACACCATGCACGTCTCCGAGTGCGGCGGCATCTTCCACTACTGCCAGGAGGTCTTTGAGGGCCTGAAAGCCTACACCGCCGAGGATGGCAGCATCGTCTGCTTCCGTCCCGATATGAACGCCGAGCGTATGTACAACTCCGCCCAGCGTCTGGAGATGCCCCCGTTCCCCAAGGACAAGTTTGTCGAAGCCGTCAAGCAGGTCGTCTCTGCCAACGCCGCATGGGTTCCGCCCTTCGGTTCTGGCGCAACCCTGTATGTGCGTCCGTTTATGATCGGCTCCGGTGACGTGATTGGCGTGGCTCCCGCTCCTGAGTACACGTTCCGCATTCTCGTGACCCCGGTCGGTCCGTACTTTAAGGGTGGCCTCAAGCCCGTCAAGCTGCGCGTTTCCGAGTACGACCGCGCCGCACCGCACGGCACCGGCAACATCAAGGCCGGCCTCAACTACGCCATGTCCCTCAAGCCCACGATGGAGGCTCACCGCGAGGGCTATGCCGAGAACCTGTATCTCGACTCCGAGTCCCGCACCTATGTCGAGGAGACCGGCGGCGCCAACGTGCTGTTCGTGAAGGAGGACGGCACCCTCGTCGTTCCGCAGTCGCACACCGACTCCATCCTGCCCTCTATCACCCGCCGTTCGCTCGTTCAGGTTGCTCAGGACCTGGGCATGACCGTTGACCAGCGTCCCGTCGAGTGGGCCGAGGTCAAGGCCGGTACCTTTGTCGAGTGCGGCCTGTGCGGCACCGCTGCCGTCATCTCCCCGGTCGGCGAGATCGACAACAAGGTTTACGGTGCCGACGAGACCGTGACCTTCCCGGCTGGCTACACCGAGATCGGCCCCGTGATGAAGAAGCTCCGCGAGACCCTGACTGGTATCCAGTCCGGTGCTGTCGAGGATAAGCACAACTGGGTTTACACCGTGGCGTAATTTGTCTTACCTATCCGGGCAGAGAGCAAGTTCCCTCCCGGCGCGTCCTCGGACATGCAAGAAGCCCTCGCTGCGCACTTCGTGCGGCGAGGGCTTCTTGCGTCCTGCGGAGTGCGCCGGGAGGGAACTTGCTCTCCGCCCTGCGGGCTCGGCGTTGCCACAACGGGCAATAATTAATCTGAATAAAGATGGTGCGCGGCCTATTGGCCGCGCGTTGTGCGTGGATAAGAAAAGGGCCCAAGGTTTGTGCCTTGGACCCCAAAGAGTTGATGAACTGGCTTAAGACTCGGCCGTGATTGTTAGAACTTGACGGTCGGTGCCTGGCGGGCGGCCTCAGCTGCTTCGAAGCCCTGGCGCTCCTTAAACTGGAAGATGCCGGCAAAGATGACAGCCGGGAACGTCTGAATGGCGTTATTGTAGCTGAGCACGCAATCGTTGTAGCTCTGGCGTGCATAGCTAATCTTGTTCTCAGTATCCTCGAGCGATGCCTGCAGCTGCGTAAAGTTGGTGTTCGCCTTAAGGTCGGGGTAGGCCTCGGCTACGGCGAAGAGCTGGCGCAGCGCACCGGTCAGCACGTTGTCGGCTTCCATTTTGGCCTCGGGCGTGGTGGCCTTGACGGCGGTGTTACGCGCGCTGATCACGGCGGAGAGCGTCTCCTGCTCGTGCTTGGCGTAGCCCTTGACGGTCTCGACCAGGTTGGGGATCAGGTCGTTGCGGCGCTGCAGCTGCGTATCGATGTTCTGCCAAGCGTTATCGATGCGGTTACGCTTGGTGACCATGTTGTTGTAGATGCCGGCGATGGCGCAGACAATCACAATGACAACAACGATGCCGATGATGACGGTAATCATGATGTCTCCGTTTCGAATGGCCGCGGCGGCATGCGCCAGCTGCCGTTGGTATAACGCTACTAGTATACCCGCAACGTTTTGCCGTGCCGAACTTTCCGGTAAGCGTTATGTTTTCGGCGGGGTTGGCACCGGGGCAAAGCGCGCGAGGTACAGGTGTAAGATATGCGACAGATTGTCGAGTGTTGTCTTTGCCCTGAGGATGGCGATACCAGTGGACCTTCGCATTAAGAAAACCTACCGTGCCCTGTTCGATGCTTTCACCGAGCTTCTCGAGGAGCATCGTTTTGAGGACCTGACGGTTGCCATGCTGTGCGACCGCGCCATGATTCGCCGCACGACGTTCTACAAGCACTTTCGCGACAAGAACGACTACTTTGCCTTTTATATCGATGAGCTCATGTCGGGCTTGCCGCAAAAACAGCCCGATGAGGCCGGCACAGTGTCTGCCGAGGACGTGCGCGCGCTTCGGCACGCGATTTTGGACGATGCCATGGACCTGATTCTGGCCCATGAGCAGCTCATGGACAACATTTTGGCGAGCAGCATGTCGGGAATGCTGACCAACGTTATTTGCGACCGCATTGCCCGCTCCATCCGCGAGCGTGTGATGAACGTGCTTGCCGAGGATGCCCTGGCCCCCGTGTCACTCGAGACGACGTCTGAGTTTGTCGCCGGCGGTATTATTCGACTTTTCACGATATGGTGGGAATCGGGCCATGATCTTGAGCGTCGACCCGAGATGGCCGACGTGGTCGATGCGCTGTTTGAGCGGACCATGACACCGGTGCATCACTAAAAGTGGCGGAGAGAGGGGGATTCGAACCCCCGGAACGCTCTCGCGCTCAACGGTTTTCAAGACCGCCGCATTCAACCGCTCTGCCATCTCTCCGTGAGTCGTAATGATAGCATCGTTTTGAATTTGCAACAGGGAAGGCGAACGATGACGATCACCGAAATCGACGAGAAGTTCATGCGCGAGGCGTTGGCGGAGGCGCGAGCCGCCGCGGCGGTGGGCGAGGTTCCCATCGGAGCTGTAGTGGTGCGCGACGGCGAGATCGTCGCGAGGGCGCATAATCGTCGCGAGCTCGACCAGGACCCTTCGGCGCATGCCGAGTTTGCGGCCCTGTGCGCCGCTGCCCAGGCGCTTGGCCGCTGGCGCCTTTCCGACTGTACGGTCTACGTGACGCTTGAACCCTGCTGCATGTGTGCGGGGCTTATGGTCAACGCGCGCGTGGGGCGCTGCGTGTATGGCGCGAGCGACGCCAAGGCGGGCGCGTTGGGATCCCTATACGATTTGAATGCCGACTCGCGCCTGAATCATCGGTTTAATGTGACCGCCGGCGTGCTGGCAGACGAGTGTCGTGAGGTGTTGAGCAGCTATTTTAGTGGGCTGCGTGGCACCGATGGTGCTGGCTGCGGTTGTGGGGCCGATCTTGAGGCGCATGCCGCTCATGCCGAGGCGCTCGCGTGTGCCGAAGATATTGCCGTTGAGGCGGTCGATTTTGGTGCCGCGTGCCGCCGGCCCCGCCGTGTGCTGTTGGCGATCGATTCCTTTAAGGGTAGCGTGTCGAGTGCACAGGCGGAGGCGGCGGTTGCCGGAGGCGTGCGACGCGTTTGGCCCGATGCCGAGGCGTGCACATTGCCGCTGGCAGATGGCGGCGAGGGAACGCTCGATGCCGTTGCCGCGTGCGGCGGTGAGATAGTGACCTGCGAGGTGGCAGGTCCCTTGGGCAAGCGTGTGCCTGCCCGGATGCTGGTTGATGTCGAGCGCGAGTCCGCGGTCATCGAGATGGCCGAGGCGGCCGGCATTGGGTATTCGCCTTGCACGGAGTCGGCGGCGTTGGCGGCCACAACCTATGGCGTGGGCGAGCTCATGCTTCGCGCGGTTCGCGCGGGCGCAAAGACACTCTATATTGGTCTGGGCGGCAGTGCCACCAACGATGGTGGCGCCGGTATGCTGCAGGCGCTTGGCGCCCGCCTGGTCGATGAGTGTGGCTGCAATATCGCGCCGGGGCTCGCGGGCCTTGAACACGTGGCGAGTATCGATTTGGCACCGGCGCTTCGGGCACTGAATGGCGCGCGTGTCGTGGTGCTTTCCGATGTCGAGAATCCGCTCGTGGGACGTCGCGGGGCACTTGCGGTGTTTGGCGGGCAAAAGGGCCTGCCGACAGACGATGTCGAAACACTGGGCGGGTACGACGGCTGGATGGTCGGCTACGGTCGCCTGCTCGATACGGCGATTGCCGAGGCTCGGGCTCGGGGATTGCTGCGCGTGCCCGAGGGCGCGCGGACGTTTGGCTCGGTGCTCGGCGTGCCCGGCGCCGGTGCTGCTGGCGGTCTGGGCGCCGCGCTGCTAGCACTCGGTGCAGAGCTATGCTCGGGCGTGGAGACGGTGCTCGACCTCGTGGGGTTTGACGAGCGCGTGCGCGATGTCGATCTGGTCATAACGGGCGAGGGCAACATGGATGAGCAGTCTGCCGCCGGCAAGGCGCCGGTGGGTGTGGCCCGCCGCGCCAAGCGATATGGCAAGCCGGTGGCCGCTGTCGTGGGCGGTCGCGCCGACTATCTGGACGCGGTGTATGGGCAGGGCATCGACTTGGTGCTTCCGATCTGCCGCAAGCCCATGCCCCTCGACCAGGCGCTCGGTGTGCAAGAGGCCACAACCAACCTCATCTGCGCCGGCGAGGCAGCTGCCCAAGCCTATGACCTCGCTCGCCTCTAAAACCCATCCCCTCGATAAGTTGCGGTGAAATACGGAGTGTTTTTGCCTTTAAGGTGCCAATTCAGTCCGTATTCCACCGCAACTTCGTGAATGGTCATGCGAGGCTGGTCGCCTTGGGTCGGACCGTCCGCCACGAAATGCGGCCATCTACTACGTTTAACCGACCACCCTCGACCATCTCGGAATTTGCAAAAATAAAACCGCAGGTAGAGAGCTTGCCGGTTTTCGAAAAAACCGGCTATGGTTGACCCCTGCGGCCTAAACGTAGTAGATAGGCCACTTTCGTGGCACAGCGTCAGACCAGTCTTTTTGGAACGGGGCTATTATGACTACTTGCCGATTCGATTGCCCGAGTAGTCAAAAAAGCTTCGTCCCAAATTAGCTACCTTGCCCCATCGGGCGGGAGCGGGTAAGATATATCGAGCGCCTAGCGCGTTCGATGGGTTCGGATGACGACATGTTCCGAATCTGGTCAGGTCCGGAAGGAAGCAGCCATAAGGAGCCTCTGTCGGGCATCCGAATCCATCGAGCGCGCTTTTTTGCGCGGTTTTCCAAACCGCGCAATGTTCGACGCTGCGCGCCACCCAGAGCGACAATTTGTCAAAACATCGACGGCTACGTGCTTCAAGAGGCGATGAAGTGTTTGGTGTCTCGCTGGTCCTCGGCTTCGCCTGCGGGATCGCTCGACTACCAAGCGCCCTGCCGGCACTCGCGGGTAGCCGACCAAAACTGCCTGAAGGGTCACATTTATCTGATAATTGAATCCCTGGCGTTATGTCGCTCGCTGACTGCGCCAAAACAGTGGCGTTTTTTACCACCGCTCAAGACTCTTCTGTAACGAGTTGCTTACGCATCTTCAGGGTTCGCCGTACTATCATGAATCAGATTGAAGAGAGATGATGATAGGGAGCGCCTTTTTATGATTGAGCTGCTCAGGCGTTTTGGTGGTAAGTTTCGCCGGTATATGGTGATTGGCCCTGCGTGCAAGCTGATCGAAGTGATCTTTGACCTGCTTACGCCGCTGGTGATTGCCCAGATGATCGATAAGGGCATCGGCGCACACGATGTCAACGCCGTCGTCCGTTACGGCGCGGTGCTCGCCGCCATGGCTGTAATCGGCATCTCGTTTACGCTCGTCTGCCAAAAGATGGCGGCGCTGACCTCGCAGGGCATGGGCACCGACATCCGCGGTGCGCTCTACGGGCACATTAATAAGCTGAGCTATGCCGAGCTCGACCGCTTTGGCACGCCGTCGCTTATCACCCGCATCACCAACGACGTCAACCAGGTGCAGCTCGCTGTGGCGCTGGGCGTGCGCATGCTCATCCGCTGGCCCTTCCTGGCGGTGGGCTCCATGGTCGCGGCCCTTGCCATCGACCTTAAGCTCGGCATTATCTTTTTGATTTGCACGCCCGCCATCGGCCTGGTGTTTTGGTTTGTCATGGCGCGCTGTATCCCGTACTACAAGCAGCTGCAGGCAAAGCTTGACCGCATCGCGCTTATCTGCCGCGAGGGCCTTTCGGGCGCCCGCGTGGTTCGCGCCTTCGTGCGCGAGGACCATGAGCGCGAGCGCTTTGCCCAGGCAGCCGACGACCAGGCCAATACTGCCATCGCGGTGGGCAAGCTCTCGTCGATTCTCAACCCCGTCACGTTTCTTGTGATGAACCTGGGCGTGTGCGCCATCCTGTGGGTGGGCGGTATCCAGGTCAACGTGGGCGAGCTCACGCAGGGCCAGGTCATGGCGTTTGTGAACTACATGACGCAGACGCTCACCTCCATCGTGTACGTCGCCAACCTGGTTGTGGTCTTTACCAAGGCGAGCGCCAGCGCGTCGCGCATCAACGAGGTGCTCAATTGCATGCCGAGCATCACCGACGAGGACAACGAGACGGTCGCACTGCCCGAGCCGGGCAATGTCGCTCCCGTTCCTGCGCTGAGCTTTGACCATGCGAGCTTCTCGTTTGGCGCCGGCGCGGCCAATGCTGTCAACGATGTGACGCTGGAGCTCCCGCTGGGCAAGACGCTCGGTATTATCGGCGGCACGGGTAGCGGCAAGTCCACGCTCGTTTCGCTTATTCCGCGCCTCTACGATGCGAGCACCGGCAGCGTGAGCGTGATGGGTGCCGACGTGCGCACCTGGCCGCTCGACCAGCTGCGCCACGTGGTCGCGACCGTACCGCAGCGCGCGTCGCTGGTGAGCGGCACGATCCGCAGCAACCTGACCTGGCGTGACGAGTCGGCAACCGACGAGGAGCTCTGGGCGGCGCTCGACATGGCGCAGGCGAGCGAGTTCGTGCGCAACAAACCGCAGGGGCTCGATGCCCCGGTCGAGGCGGGCGGCAAGAACTTTAGCGGTGGCCAGCGCCAGCGCCTGACCATCGCGCGCGCCTTGGTGGGTTCGCCTCGGATATTGATCATGGACGACTCCGCCTCGGCGCTCGACTTTAAGACCGACGCGGCGCTTCGCCGTGCCATTCGCGAGCGCAGCATGCGCGGTGCCGCCGAGGGCGGGCTGCCGCTCACGACGGTGATTGTGAGCCAGCGCGTCTCGACCGTGCGCGACGCCGATATGATCTGCGTACTCGACCACGGCTCGGTTGCGGGCCTGGGCACGCACGATGAGCTGTACACGACCTGCCAGCTCTACCGCGAAATCTGTCAGTCGCAGCTTCGCCGTGAGGAGCTCGAGGGTCAGCAGGGGAGCGCGTCGCCCGCCCCCGCCCCAGGCGCCGCGCCCGCCTCGACTGCCCCCGCATCCGTCTGCACAAAGGAGGGCTGCTAGATGAATCCGTATACTTCCTCCGGTTCGGTCGCCACGATGACCGCTAACGTGTCCGGCAACGATAACCTTAACGACCTGGGCGACGGTCCGCGCCAACCCGGTGATCCCGAGCGCTATCCCGTGGGTGCGGTGACCCGCCGCCTGATGGGTTACGTCCGTCCGCACCGTATTTCGTTTACGGCGTCGTTTGTGAGCGCCGCCGTCTCGGTGATCTTACAGCTCTATACGCCTATTCTCATTGGCGAGGGCATCGACCTGATCGTTGCCGCGGGCCAGGTGAATTTCGATGCACTGCTGCCGCTTGTCACCAAACTCGCGATTGTCGTCGTAGGTGCCGCGGCCTTCCAGTGGCTGCAGGGCTACTGCGTCAACCGCCTGTCCTACGAGACGGTGCGTGACATGCGCGTGGAGGCGAGCGACAAGCTCAGCCGTATGCCGCTCAGCTTTATCGACAGCCATGCCCACGGCGACCTTATGAGCCGCGTGGTCAATGACGTCGACCAGGTGGGCGACGGTCTGCTGCAGGGCTTCACGCAGCTCTTCACCGGCGTTATCACCATCGTGGGCACGCTCGCGTTTATGCTCTCCATTAACCTGGCCATGACGCTCGTGGTGGTGCTCGTCACGCCGCTTTCCATTTTTGCAGCCGGCGCCATCGCCAAGCTTTCCAACAAGAGCTTTACGGCACAGCAGCGCATCCAGGGCCAACTTGGCGGTCATATCGAGGAGTATGTTGGTGAACAAAAGCTCGTGGACGCCTTCGCCTACGGCCCGAGCGCTCAGCAGCGCTTCGATGTCCTCAACGCCGAGCTCTATACGGCAGGTGAGCGCGCACAGTTTATGGGCTCGCTCTCTAACCCCGGCACGCGCTTTATCAACAACATCATCTACGCCGTGGTCGCCGTGATCGGCTGCGTCGGTGTGATCACAGGTGTGCCCGCGGCGCTTACGGTGGGCGGCGTGCAGATTTTCCTGTCCTACGCCAACCAGTACACCAAGCCGTTCAACGAGGTCACCAACGTCATTACGCAAATCCAGACGGCGTATGCCTCGGCGCGCCGCATGTTTGCACTGCTCGACGCCCGTGAGCAAGAGCCCGATGCGCCAGATGCCGTGGAGCTTGCTGCCCCACAGGGCGAGGTGACCTTTGAGCACGTGGACTTTAGCTACGTGCCCGACCGCAAGCTGCTGCAGGATATCTGCATCGATGCCAAGCCCGGCATGCGCTTTGCCCTGGTCGGCCCCACGGGCTGTGGCAAGACGACGCTCATCAACCTGTTGCTGCGCTTTTACGATATCGACGCCGGTCGCATTGCGGTCGATGGCCGTTCCTCGCGTGACTACACGCGCGCAAGCCTGCGCCGTGCCTTTGGCATGGTGCTGCAGGACACTTGGCTGTTTGAGGGCACCGTGGCGGAAAACATCGCTTACGGTTGCCCGGATGCCACGCGCGAACAGGTTATCGAGGCTGCCAAGCGCGCGCATGCGCACAAGTTTATCGTGCAGCTGCCAGGCGGCTACGATACGGTGATCGGCGAGGACGGCGGCACGTTTAGCCAAGGTCAAAAACAGCTGCTGTGCATCGCGCGCGCCATGCTCACCGACCCGGCGATCTTGCTGCTGGACGAGGCGACCTCGAGCATCGATACGCGCACCGAGCTGCAGGTTCAGGCGGCATTTGACGAGCTCATGGCCGGTCGTACCAGCTTTGTGGTGGCGCATCGCCTGAGCACGATTCGCAACGCCGACTGCATTCTGGTCATGCGCGACGGCGAGATTATCGAGCGCGGCACGCACGACGAGCTGCTAGCGGCAGGTGGCTTCTACGCCGAACTCTACCGCAGCCAATTCGCCCAGTGAGCAAGCCCGTGGGGCAAATTAATCAGGTTTGTTTGTCCCATAGAGCGATCTTGTTATATAGCGTTCTACCAGCGCGTGAAACATTTTGACGATACTCCGTGACACAATTTGACGGCGTTTTGTGAAACAGTTTTTCGGCCATTCGTGAAACGTTCTGCGGCGGTTTCAATCCGAAGTACATACTGTTCGAAATCTGTCCAAAGATGTCGTCTGCGTCGCCAATCGACAGACGGTGGTTTACATCTGTCACGTTAGTACTAAGATATTCATCTAATAAATTGCATTAGTGGCTTTAGTTTTGGGGGAAACGAGGCAACGTGACTATGACGTGCTCTTTGGTGGTTAACAGCAAGAGCGGTAATACCAGAATGGTTTCGGGTGCGATCAAGCGCACTCTGCAGGCTGCGGGCGTTGAGTTTGTCCATGCTGCGGCGTTGAGCGACGATGCGGATGCAGATCAGGTTGCGCTCGAGGCGCAGGGCGCCTGCGCGGCCGACACGGTGCTTGTCGGTTTTTGGTGCGACAAGGGCGCGTGCACGCCTTCGGTCGCGGCGTTGCTCTCCGCCTTGCACGGTAAGCGCGTTTTCCTGTTTGGCACCTGCGGTTTTGGCGCCAGCGAGGAGTACTTTAGGCAGATTATCGACCGCGTATCGTCTAACTTGGCTAATGATGCCGAGCTTGCGGGCTGGGCGATGTGCCAGGGCAAGATGGGCCCCGCGGTCAAGCAGCGCTACGAGGCCATGCTCGAGCGAGATCCCGAAAACGCCCGATTTAAGATGCTGCTCGACAACTGGGTTGCCGCGAAGGATCACCCCACCAAGGAGGATCTGGATAACATGGCCGCAGCCGCAAAGAAGGCCGTGCTGGGCGAGTAGCTTCGCCGTTCGCGGTCCTTCGTGCAAAACAATACAAATGTGAAAGCCTCGAAGTTCTCGAGGCTTTTTTCGTGACACGAGGGCGCCCCTTTATTGATGGAAGGCCTAATAAGCTGATTGTTCTATGCCCGGATGTGTGCGGAGTGGGATGGGATTTCCGGATGGGTGGGGTTGCGGAAGCTGCGTCCCGGAATTTGTGATCGGAGTGGGATGTGGTTTCCCAACGGGGCCACAAGCGGAAGTCGCATCCCACTCCGGACGGGAATTCTGGGACATGGCTTCCAGAGGGCTGTGGGCTGCAAACTACATGAGGCTGTCATAAAGCTACAAAAAGAGGGTTAAAAATAAAGGGCACTTCCAGCAATTTGTTTTAATGTGGGGGGGGGGGGGTACCATTATTTTAGTTCCGCAAAAAATCGAACCTTCTATGGGGAAGTTGCGTAGGGGGTTAGTTATAAGTATTGGATAAAACAGACTAATTTGGGGATAAATGACCACTTACGCCAAAATAAGTAGCATTTAGCGATAAAACATTGAAAAATGTGTAGCACATCGCTATGTTTTTATTACGAAAAGATTCCAAATTGGCTTATTTCGGACTCACTTTTCAAGCGCCTTGCGGTTCCTGTTGAAACTTGCTGACCTTTGGATGGGTCGAATAGGTCCTCAAGGGGGATGAATTATCACTTTGACGGCGCGTAGACTCAAACGATTTATTGCACTTTTGAGTAGCTTGGCGTTCGCGCTTGTCATAGCCCTTGCCGTTGTTTCTTTTGTGCCTCGCGCATTTGGATACACGCCCTTTGCTGTGCTTTCGGGCTCTATGGAACCCGAGCTTCCCGTTGGCTCCATCGTGTTTGTCCGCCAGGTTGAGCCAACGGATATTGCCGTGGGCGACAATGCAACCTTTTACCGATCGGACGGCGCCGTGGTGACGCACCAGGTGTACGAGATCGACCCTGCCGCGCAGATGATCGGCACGCAGGGAATTGCGAACAAAAATGCAGACGGAAGCATCATGCACGATGCCGAGCAGACGCCTTTTTCGAGTGTTATCGGCACTGTTTCTTTTTGTGTCCCTTACCTGGGCTTCGTCAACGCATATTGCACGACGATGCCTGGTTTGCTTGTTGTGGTTGCCGTTCTGGCGCTGCTGATCACGGCGTCGATAGTGCTCGATCGGATGGTTCCCGACGAGCCTGCGGGCAAGCATGCCCGCGTGCATGCGAGGGAGCGGCGTTCATAGCGGCAGGGAAAAGCGTCGGCGGCGGTAGGGGCCGTTGCCGGGGAAGACGATTCTCGAAAGGAAGAGAACGATGGAAAACAAGAAGAAAAAGCGCTACGGCATCATTGCCGCCCTGCTGCTGTTGGTGCTGGCTGCCGGCGTGGGTACCTATGCATGGCTGACGGCGCAGTCGAGCCTGACCAACAACTTCACTACTGCGGGCATCAACCACCCCACCACTAATCCTGATAATCCGGATCAGCCGATTCCGGATGACAAGGCTAAGGTCAACGGCAATCTGACCGAGACTAACTGGGTTGCGGACTCCAAGCTCGCCCCTGGCGTGTCTGTTCCTAAGAATCCTAATGTCGGTATTGGCAAGGGGTCCGAAAACGCTTATGTGTACGTTTTCGTGAAGAACGAGACAGCGTCTGCTGGGACTGCTGATTCCAAGACGACTTACTTCACCATTAACAAGGGTTGGGAGGCCGTTGAGGCGACCGCTGTTGAGGGCGAACCGACTCATTATCTCGGTGGCCTTTTCGTTTATGTTGGCAATGAGACCGAGGCCACTCCGCTTATTGCCAGCAAGACCGAGGACAAGTGGACCGGTGAGCTGTTCAGCAATGTGACTACGCCCAAGGAGACCGAGCAAAAGGATTTCGCCAAGGATGCCAAGATGACGGTCAACTGCTTCGTTTACGCTGAAGACAGCACCACTGAGGGCTCGGCTGCGTCTGCTGAGGCTGCTGCCAAGGATTGGGCTAAGGACCTGTAGTAATCCAACCCCCTCCACCGAGATCCCGGTCCGCTCCCCACCCCCATTTTCGGGCCGGGATCTCGGTCCCCCCCTTATCGACGATTGGCGAACGTAATGCTCAATAATCTTTCCGACAATCAGAAACGCACCTTGGCGCTTGCCGCGATGGCGCTGTTGGCCCTGGCGTGCCTGTGCGGCACGCTGGCTTTTACCGTTGATATGGTTCCGGCGAACAACGTTCTATCGTTTGGCAGCGTGAAGGTACGAGTCTGCGAATACACCCTCAACGAGCAGGGCGAGGAGATTCCGTTTGAGCCCAACGAGCACGGGGACTATCCCGACACCAAGGCCGGGGGTTCTGACATCAGCCGCATTGTGCGCGTGGAGAACGCTGGCACGCAGCCTGAGTACGTTCGCGCGCGTCTGCGCATGACGTCGGTGGCGCCCGACGGTTCGAGCGCGGATGCTTCGGGCAGCGTTGCGTTTCATGTGAACGCGGGCGAGGGGTTCCCGTGGGTCGATGGCGGCGATGGGTGGTACTACTACCGCGGATTGGCCGGGCGTGGCGGCACGCTCGACCCCGGCGCCATGACGGAAAGCCTCATGGACTCGCTGCGCTTTGTGGACGACTACCACGATGCCGCGCGCGGCGGCTCATTCAGGCTCGATATCGATGTTCAGGCCGTGCAGGCCAAAAACCAGCAGGCAAGCGATACCGCCCTCGACGTACTTGACGTTGTGGGTTGGCCGGAGGCGAACTAGCCTATGAAGATCAAGAACATGAACCGGGGCGTGCTTAGCAGGCTAGTTGCCGTCGCGACGATTGCCATTTGCTGCGTTATGGCGCTGCCGACGGCGGTGCATGCCGAGGACGTGCCCGAGAACAAAAACGAATTCCACATCAAAAACGAGGCTGACTTTTTGTCGTGTGTGGCGCTGTCGCGCGAGCGCGATACGTCCGGCTGGCACGTTTATCTCGATAACGACATTGAGCTCGACAGCGACGACATGAAAGACATCGTTGCAAACACCGTTAAGCATCTGTCGTTTGGCAACAAGGAGCATCCGTTTAAGGGCGTGTTCGATGGTCAAAACCACACCGTTGAGGGCCTGAACTACGATAAAGACGCTTTTGACCCCGAGCGCGATACGGGATTTTTTGCCGAGACCAACGGTGCCACCATCAAAAACTTCCTGGTCAAGGACGCCAACGTGTGGGCGGACTTCCGCGGTGGCATTATCGTGGGCAAGGCCGTCAATACGCGTTTCGAAAACGTTATGGTCATGGAGAGCACGCTGCACGTGACCTGCGCCAACAATGCTCTCAACCTCATTACCAACGCAGGCTTTGAGGGCGGTCTCATCGCCGGCGAGCTCGACGGCTGTACCCTCTATAACTGCGAGGTACGTGGTGGCCGCGCCGTTAACAACACGACTTCGGGCGTGCAGGCGCTCGGCGGTGAGGGTCTGTATATGGCGGCGTTTGCCGGCTACGTTGAGAAATCGACTATCGAGTACTGCCGCGTGACGCCGACGCGTAAGGACGACGGCTCGATTGCCGAGAAGGGCATGACCGACGTCACCAATAAGTACGACGTGGCCATTGGCGCCCTGGGCGGCAACAACGTGTACGCCTCGGGCTTTGTGGGCTGCATGGCAGGTGACGCCAAGATCATCGACTGCTTCTCGACGGCCCAGTGCTACAGCTATGCCGCGTCGTACGTGGGCGTTGTCGCCGTGACGCGCGCGTGGGCGGGTGGCCTGGCGGGTCGTATTTTAACCAAAGAAGGCAATGAGCTCGTCCGCAGCCACTTTGCAGGTGACCTGAGCTCGCGTCAATACAACCCCATCGCCGTGATCCCCATCATCCAAAACGACGTGAACCTGGGCGGTATTGCTGCGCGCGCCAACAAGGGCGACGCCACGGTCACCGAGTGCTACTTTAAGCCGAGCGTGAGCCTAAACGGCAGCAGCCAGGGTACCGCGGCTAAGAAGAAGATCCCCTCTTTTGGCGGCGACGGTACCACCAAGGGCGACGGCTATGGCCCGTGGGACGACGAGCGCTATACCACGCGTGAGCTATGGGAAGAGCACGACTACGACTTCTGTGCCGGCACCATGCGCTCGACTGCCAATAACGATTATCTGGGCGGCGACCATGCAAACGAATGGGCGATGGATTACAAGCTGAATATCCCCGTGCATGGCCAAAGCGTTAAGGCGACGATCGATTTTCCCGGTGCGGGTACCGCGACTATTACGGCAACCAAACTCGGTATTGATCAGGCGACCTCGGATCCGTATGCCTTTGCCGTGAGTGCCGTGCTGGCGGGAACTGCTCAGGGCTTGGCCCAGGGCGATACCTCGGTAACGTTTAAGCAGGAGACCTCTGCAAAGCCTGCCGACCTGAGCGAGGCGAACGGCGGCTACCGCTTTATGGGCTGGTTCCGCGAGCCCGATGTGCGTGTGAACCGAATTGGACAAGACAACAGCTGGTTTGACGGCAAGACCGATGCCGATGCTGTGGCTGCTGGCAAGCAGGTCCAGAAGAACGAGGCAAACGACAAAACGTCGACCTATACTGCCGATAACGCGAAGGGGGCCGAGGCCTTTAAGGGCAACGACCTCTTTATTGCTTCGTACGAGGCGCAGGTGCTGTTCTATAACGTCAAGGGTGAGATGCTCTCGTGGCAGAGCGGCGAGGCGCACGACAAGTCGACGGATTGGTACCGCTATGGTGTCGGTTTAACGCCGGTTGCCCCTGCGGACCGCGGCACTCTATCTGCCAGCGCCACCTTTATTGGTTGGACGACGCAGCCGAGCGGCGAGGCCGGGATGCATGGCGGTTACGCGGCCATCACCTCGCCTAAGCTTGCCGAGCTAAAAAACGCCGGTGCGTTCTATCCTGCCGGCGCTGAGATCACTGTGCTTGGCCCTACCGATTTTTATCCGGTGTACACCGACTATGTGTCGAACATCATGACGGTGTTTGAGGGCAATGAGCAGGATGCAATCGACGATCAGACTCGGCGCGATGGTGTGGGCAAAACTGACGTTAAGGTTGAGACTGACGAGGATGGCACCGGTGTGTACACGGTGCGGGTGTGCGACGTGGACAACAAGCCTTTATCAGAGGACGGTGCGCTGCCCGACGGCTACCGTTTCCTGGGTTGGTATGAAAACAAGGGAACCGAGGATGCCCCGCTTGAGGTGCGCGTAAGCCGCGATCCCAGCTATACGCTCCCCACCGATGTCGATTTAACCGCGCCGCATACCTACATCGCCCGCTTTGAGTACCGAGTGGATTATTACGTTCGGGCTTATACCAACCATGAGTTTACGGACAGCAAGCTACTTTGTTCCGTTTGGAATCGCTATCAAACGCCCTTTGAGGAAAACGTCGGTAGTACCTTCGTGCGTGAAAACGTCGTCCACTGGGGCCCGGAGCATGTTGACCACGGTATAAAGGATAGTTATGAAACGTGTGGCACACGCTTCACGAAGGAAACCCTTGTCGTGAGTCCCCTTAACGCGTACTCGCACAACGTTAAAAACGATACGGGAGCCGATACTCTAAAAAACCTCTATGCCGATACCGATTTTCCAGGCGCTGCAACGCTAAGCGATACTTGGACTTCGGCTTCGCTGAACGTAACGGTCAAACCGGTGAATGATCGCTATCGCCTGAATTTCTGGACGCTTGAGCGCGATGGTGAATATTGGACATATGTGAAAAATCCCATCGAGAGCATGGTGCGTACAGATAAGAAGTACTACGTTCGCGCGATGATTACCACGGACGTTAATTTCTACAACAAGGGCGATAATGTCGTGAGGACTGCCACGCGGCGCTATGAGAGTAACTTGCTGCAGACCAAGGTGAACGGGGCGGATCCGACGTTCACGTATTACTACCCGCATGTTAATAAGTCGGTTAAAGTGGCCGAAAAGCCAGAAGATGGTGAGAAGGGATCGTATGAGAGCCCCCTGACCCTCGAGTCTTCTCCGACCGATACTGAAATGGCCGTGCGGAATCCTAAGGGCGAGCCGGATCCGAGATATAAGTTCTTGGGTTGGATTTCGACCGCCGAGGTCCAGAAGGATTCTCCCGTCTGGAACTATATCTATGATGTCGCCAACGACCCCTATGTGACGAGCGATCCGGAAAAGGCGGCGCCATACTTGGCGACGGATGACTTCAAGGTCACCAAGTGTCAGGATGCCTATCCCGTCTACGCAAAGTTCGACGTCAACTACACCACCAACCTGCACCGCGCCGGTTTTAATGGCACTTCCGAGGTGAATGTTCCTAGGTATGACATCACCCCTAATCTCAATGCGGACAACGATCCCGCCACGGCAACGGTGACTCCTGATATCGAAACGACGGTATACAAGTCCGGCGGCGAGTTATACAAGCTGAATAAGGTCGAAATCGAACTCCCGAACGGTGAGGTTAAAAAGCTCGAACCTAACGGCGATAACTCGTATTCCTATCAGGTGGAACCCGGCGGAGCCTATACATTTGTGGCGTACTATTCGCCGTTGGCGGTCGTGTACCATCTCAATGCCAAAGATGTGGATGGCAAGGTAGCCCAGCAGGGCGATACGCTCGGCAGCCTTAAGGACGGCATCCCGCTGCCGACGTATAACGTTGGCGACATCGATGATGCAACGAACGCATACAATGCCTTCGTAGGCTGGACGGAAACTAAACCGGCATCCGGCAACTGTTATGTCGTTTGGTCGGACGGCCTTCCCATGGTGAATACAAACACTGTGGTTAACGCCCCCATGGAGCTGTACCCGGTCTACCGTGCCAGCGCGGTAATTGTCCAATCGAATATCGATGCCAATCTGGATAACCCCGATTCCGTGCGTTCTCTTTCGCGCACCGACTCTGGCGATCAAATTTCGCTGGAAGTAAGAGCTACAGCTGAGGTTGTCGGCATTGACGGCACCAAGTACGACTTTGTCGGCTGGTCGCGCGACTATGAACCCGATGGCAAATACACCCTGTTGACCGAAGACGATAAGTATCCCCTCGAGGGTAGTGAACCCTTTAAGGGCGCGACGTATACCGCGGTGTACAAGGTCACGCCGTATAAGGTGCGCTATCACAGCGTCGACGGGGCGGTCATCTTTACGGCGACGGTCGACTCGGGCGACGAGCGCGCGCAGGACGGTAAGCCTGGCTTTGTCTACACGGTCGATGTTCCCAAAATGGACGAGAGCGGCAACCCTTTCTACGACAACGACGGCAATCCTGTGATGGAGCAAAAATCCGTGGCGTACGATCCGGACGCCCACTCCAAGATCGTCGCGCTGCTCGATGAACAGGCTGCTGCCAATGGCGATAAGCGCGAGCTCTTCTTGGAGTGGCGATATGTGGGTGCCGATGGCACTGCAAAGTCTTGGGATGAGTTCAAGGGCGAGCCAGTCAAGGGCGACATGGACCTGTATCCCGTGACGTATCGCGTGGTTGCCAACGATACGTCTGATCCCGCGAAACCCGTAACCATGACCGCGCAGCTTAAATGGCTGCTCGATCCCGCCGCCGCCAACACCGTCGATGACGGTGCCGACCAGGCGCCGTTTAAGGTCTGCTTTGCCGAGCCGTTTATGGGAACACAACTGACCGTTACGGTAACGCAGGCAAGCTACGGCCCTGGTGCAGAGGGCGTTTCTGCGGCGGAAAAGCCTGTGAACGGCAAGTTTGTCTCGCTCTACAGTCTGGGTTCGGGTGGCGGCTCGTTCGACCTGGCCAACCGTCTGGAGTCCAAGAAGACGGGCGAGGGCGATCAGGGCCCCGGCAAAGCCGTGTTCAACTTTGCCCAGACTCATGCGCTGACGATCGTTAAAAAGACGACCGATGCCAGCGCTATGGGGCAAACGTTCCGCTTTAAGGTAACGCGAAAGATGTCGCAGGATTCTCCTGCCGAGACGCGCATGGTCGAGGTGAAAGTCGATAAGCAGCAGCCGGAAAACGGTGAGACCTGGTATGTCGGCAGCGTGCAGTTCGCCGCTCCGGCGGGCATCTATACCGTCGAGGAAGATACGGCTTGGGCATGGCGCTACCGGGGCGAGCTGAGCACGCCGGGCAAGGCGCCCGGTAAAACTGCCGAGCTGACGATTTCGTCTGCTTCGAGCGCAGGCGACGCCGTGGTGACGTGCGTTAACACGCGCGCGAAGGACAAATGGGTCGATGGTGGCTCGCGTGCCAAGAATGTTTGGGAAAACGGCACGCTAAGGAGGGAGGACTAGGATGGGTAAGCGCAAGCAGATCGTTGCCCTCCTTGTCGGCGTTCTTCTTTTGGCTGGCGCTGCCGGCACCTTTGCGTGGCTTTCGGTTACGGGCGTGCTGGTCAACGAGTTTGGCTTTGGTTCGGTGGCGCCCTCGGTAGACGAGAAGCTCAATGGCAACGTGAAGAGTGACGTCACGATTACAAACAAGGGCTCGGCTCCGGCATACCTGCGTGCTGCGGTGGATATCTACTGGCAGGACCAGGATGGCGCGCGCCTGTGGGATGAGCCGGTCGAGGGTACCGACTACGCCATTGTGTGGGGCAACGTGTCCAATGCCTCAACTACTGGCAGCGCCTCGTCTTGGGTTCGCTCGGCCGACGGGTTCTACTACTGGACGTCTCCTGTTGCGCCGCTCGACAAGACGGGCGTGCTCATCAAGGGCGTGTCCGAGAAGAAGGCAGATGGTAAAAACCTAGTTGTTGACATCTCGACCCAAGCGATTCAGTCTACGCCCGACGATGCGGTCACCGAGGCATGGAACTGTACGGTCAAAGATGGCGTGCTGGTGCCGCCGCACGGAGGTGCGTAAGCATGGCTTTACCGATTTTCAAAGACGTTGCGCGTTCCTTGCGTTGTGTGGTCGCGGCCATTTTCTGCGTGGTCGCGCTCGCCGTTCCTGCCCGTGCGTTCGCCGATACGCCCTCGATTGCCTATGACGGAAATGCACGCCAGCTAACGGTATCGGGAGCGACGGACTCCTCGGGGGAGCCCGATCTGTTTCCAGCCTTTAAAGATCTAATGCCCGGCGATGTACGCGAGCAACAGATTGGGGTTCGTGCCACGGGTGTAAAGTCCCAGGTACGTGTGTTTGTGCGGGCTGTTGTCGATCACGAGACGGCACATCTGCTGTCGCCCATTACCCTAACGGCGTCGGCGGCCGATGCGTCTGCCGGTTGGCTCCAGACGGGAACGCCGGGCAGCGTGTTTGCCTATCCCACGCAGGTCGCAACGTTTACGAGCGATGGCAGCACGGTACTCAATTTGCAACTAAGTGTCCCGACGTCGGTGGGCAACGAGCTTGCCGACGCAAACAAGGCAATTCGCTGGGAAATCACCGCCGAAGACGATGGCGAGAAGATCCCCGTACAACCTGCTGGCAGCAAGAAGCCCGGCTTGCTTGGTCTGGCGGCAACGGGCGACAACACGCTCGCTTTGCTTTTGGTGTTGCTGGCGCTTGCCATCATCGCTTTTATAGCCGCGCTTCTCTTGTCCCGGAGGAACAAGCGCTAGGTCCATCTTCTAAACGCAACGCCCTCCTGGGCGGCGGGCACGAAGTTCCCAGCTCTACAGTCCTGCGCAAGACGAAGGCCACATTAAGTGGTCTTCTTTGCGTGCGGAACTCGCGATGAACTTCGTGCCCGCCGCCCGGGAGGGTGTCTCTTTATTGATAGAAGGCCTAATAAGCTGATGATTTCATGCCTGGATGTATACGGAGTGGGACGGGCTTTCCGGATGGGCGGGGTTTCGGAAAGTGTGTCCCAGAATCGGCGCTCAGAGTGGTCCCCACTTTCCGGTTGATGTCTTGTCCGGAAACTATGTCCCGGAATTAAGGCTTGGAATGGAATGCACTTTCCGGTTGAGAGCCTTAGCGGAAAGTGCGACCCGGAATTTTCTCTTGAAGTGGGATGCGCTTTCCCAACAGGCCCTCAAGCGGAAACTGCGTCCCATTCCGAAGGCAGATTCCGGGACACACTTTCCGAATATAAAGAAGGCCACTTAATGTGGCCTTCAACTTATATATGTTGCGGATGCTTTCATGACAAGCCGCGCTTCAACACCGAGGCGTCTGCCTGGCGACGCGGAATGTAAGGTTCATCGCGAGTTCCGCACGAGCCGGAGAGCACTTAATGTGCTCTCCGTGCGAGCAGGACTGTCCGAGCAGGGAACCTTACATTCCGCGCCGCCAGGCAGACGAACCAGTTAAGACGTGTCGCTACTTGATCTTGGTCGTGCCCGGTGCCAGGTTGGGGTCGGTCTCGTTGGCCTCGGTCTGGAAGTGCTCGGTATACACGTTCTTGCCGTCGCGGAACATCTCGTAGTACTGCATCTTGGCGTAATCCTCGCGCGCCTTGGTGGCGGCTGCTGCGGCGGCGTCGTCACCGGTGACGTTGGAGGAAAGCGCCCAACGCAGGCTGGCGTCCTCGTAGCCCACCGAGTTGATGGCGGGCAGCGACTCGCGCAGCGTCATGTGCGCTTTCTGGTAGTCGGTCAGCGGGGCGCCGATCAGCTGCATCAGCTGGGTGGACAGGTAGTTGGTGGACAGGTCGTCGACCTCGCTCGTCTGGTCGCAGCCGGCGACGTCGTAGTTAGCCCAGATGATGTAGTCGGTCTGCCACAAGCGCTCCTGGTGCGTGGCGTCGTCCTCGCCGGTAAACCACTTATCGTTGAACTTGGACGGGAAGAACGGCTGGTGGTCGCCCCAGAACACCACGACCACCTTGCGGTCGAGCTTGCTCAAGGCGTTAAGGAAGTAGCGAAGCGCCTGGTCGGACTGCTCGATGCACGAGACGTACTCGTCGACATCGGACAGCGTGCCGTCCTCGACGGTCTTGGCGTCCAGATCGGTCGTGTCGATGTTGAGGTGCATCTGCTTATCTGCCGGCAGCAGGCCCGTGTCGTAGCCCGAGTGGTTCTGCATGGTCACATCGAAGATGAACTGCGGGTCGGCGTTCTGGTCGAGAAGCTCCAGAATCTTGTCGTAGGTAGCCTGGTCGGTCACCATGCCGCGCAGGGTATCGGCGCCCTGGAAATCGTTGATGGACAGGAACTGGTCAAAGCCAAAGTCCTTATAGACGTTCTCGCGGTTCCAGTTGGTGGCGTGGTTGGGGTGCATGGCCGTGGTGGAATAGCCGAGCGATTTGAACTGCTCTGCCAGGTTCCCGGTCGTCTCCATGTTGTAGATGGTGTAGGGGTACACGCCCGAACCCAGGTTGGCCATGGAGTTGCCGGTCATAAACTCAAACTCGGTATTGGCCGTGCCGCCGCCGTAGGCGCTCACATAGAGCTTGCCGCGGCTGAGGCAGTTGGACAGGTTCTTAAAGTACTGCGGGCCCTCGTAGCCGGCGCGCATGTTCTGATAGATCGACAGGTCCGAGAACGTCTCGTTCATGATGGCGATGACCGTGGGCTTCTCGCTGTCGAACTGCTCCTTTGCGGCGGTGCGCTCGTCGCTCTTGGCGGCGTCGGACTTGTCGTAGGCCTTGGCGTATTTTTTGAGCGTGGCCTTGGCATCGTCGACGGAGTAGTCGGCGGGTTTGGGCGGCTTGATGGACTGCGCCGCACTAATAAAGGCAGGCAGGTAGCCCTCGCGCCAGTAGCTCTCGAGCGGACGCCAGGTGTAGACGGTGATGCCGAGAGTGTTGTAGTAGTCGATGAGCGTGACATGCGCGGTCACACCGCCCAGGCATAGCACTGCCACGAGCAGGTTGGTGAGCAGCATGCGCTTGGCGCTGGCGGCACCCTTCTGACGGTGCGGTGCCACCAGGCCGGCGTACTCGCACAGCAGCATGGCGATGGCGGTAAAGCCCATGGACAGCACGCAGAACAGCGAGATCGAGAAGGTGTAGCCGTTGCCGGCGACCGCGGCGGCGGTGGAGATGGCCGAAAGGTCGCCCGGCTGGATGGGCATGGATTTAAACGTGATAACGAAGAACTCGGCAATGCCCAGGACAAAGAGGGCAAAGGCCAGGACCGCGGGAGCTGCGCCGTGGCGCTGGAATAGGAAGAACAGGCCGGTCATGAGCACGGTGATGATGGCCCACTCGAGCAGGATGCACAGGGGGTAGACCCAGGTAAAGTCGTGGTTGGACGAGACCTCCATGCCCAGCAGCGCAAAGACGCCGGCGAGCAGCAGGCACAGGACGGCGGCGACGAGCGGTTTGCCCACAAAGGCGCCGCGCAGGCGGGCGAGCTTGCCAGTGGGGGCGGGAGCGTCGGCCGAGGCGAACGCAAAGACGCGCGGTGCGATGCGGTCGCGGGCGATGCTGGCCCAAGCGCATCCGGTGAGAATGGCGTTGGTCAGGATGAGAATTACAAAGGCGAGCGGCTCGTTTTGAGCGACGAGGCCAATGGCGCCCCAAATGGTCAAAAAGAGCTGGAACAGGCCGAAGGCGACGCTCCACCCAAGAGCGCTTTTGGCAACGGTGCCCGACTTTGCGCAAATGGCCTTGGCCTCGCGCAAGACAAGGTAGACGGTCGCCGCAAGACCGACGAGCGAGATGGCGGCAGCGAACATGCTGAGACTCCTCACAAACTAAAACCTACGAAAGCGGGGATTTACCCGATTGTTACCAAGATATGCGCAGCAATTGGTGGCTGCGCACACCAACCAGCCATATTAACGCGCGCGTGTGGCGGTGTGGCGCAATGTAGTGGCGACCTGCGCGATAATGGACGGGAATTACACGGAAACGTAAAGGCTTCTTAAAGAAATGGCGAGGGTAGGGCAATGAGCGAGCAGGTTTGCGAGGCGGACATGGGCGGCGACGGAGCTGCGGGCGTGGATACGTACGGCTATCCGGTCGAGACTACGGGCAACGCGGTACTGGACATTTTGGAGCACCGCTCGTCCACGCGCGCTTTTGCGCGCGATGACGACGGCCGTCCCGTGGCGGTGACCGACGAGCAGCGGGCGGCGATCTTGCATGCGGCGAGTCGCGCGCCGTCGGCGGGCGCCATGATGATGTATTCCATCGTGAGCATTCGCGAGCAGGCTACGCTGGACCGTCTGGCCGACCTGTGCGATCACCAGCCCATGATCGCCAAGGCGCCCTGGGCACTTATATTTGTGGTCGATTATGCCAAGTGGATCGATCTGTTTGAGCACGTGGGCTGCTTTGAACCCGAGTTTGTCGGGCGCACGGGCAAGGCGCCCCGCCGCGCGCCGGGTTTGGGCGACTTTGCCATCGCGGCGCAGGATGCCGTGATCGCCGCTCAAAACGCCGTGGTTGCCGCCGAGGCCCTGGGGCTGGGGAGCTGCTACATCGGTGATATCGTCGAGAACGCCGAGGAAGTTGCCGCACTGCTGGACTTGCCTGCCTATACCATGCCGCTGTCGATGCTCATCATCGGCACGCCCCGTAAGGAGCGCCCGGCAATCGCGCATCCCGTGGTGAACCTGGTGCACGAGGAGCGTTATTGTCGCGCCGACGCCGCGACGATGGATGCGCAGGTGGCCGAGATGGATGCGATGTTTCGCCCGCACGCCCGCGAGGTGGGCGAGCGCGTCATCGACATCTACACCCGTAAGCACACGAGCCCCTTTATGGCCGAGATGAGCCGCTCTATGGAGTGGTGGTTCAAAAACTGGCTCGGAAAATGACGAATGTGACAAAGGGGGCGTCCCTTTGTCACATTCCATATCGCCGCGGTGGCCTAAAGGCCGCATAAATGTTTATCTAGCTGGGAAAACGGTGCCATTAAAATATGTGCTGATTACATATAATCCCGTCGAACGTTAAAATTGGGAGGAAACCGGCTTATGGAACAAAAGGCAAAGGAAGTAGCCTCGCACGCTGCGATTCCTGTGAGCATCTCGGCGATGCTCGTCACGCTGGGCGTGGTGTATGGCGATATCGGCACCAGCCCCATGTATGTAACCAAGGCGCTCGTTGCCGGCAACGGCGGCATCGGAAGCGTCACGCAGGAGTTCGTGCTCGGCGCGCTCTCCCTTGTCGTGTGGACGGTCACGCTGCTGACGACCGTCAAGTACGTGCTGATCTCGCTGCGCGCCGACAACCACGGCGAGGGCGGCATCTTTGCCCTGTACAGCTTGGTCAAGCGCTGCGGCAAGTGGCTCATCATCCCCGCCATGCTGGGCGGCGCGGCGCTCCTCGCCGACGGCATCCTGACGCCTGCCGTTACCGTCACCACGGCCATCGAGGGCCTGCGCACCATCCCGGCGGTCCATGCCGTGCTCGGTGACGACCAGGGTCGTGTCGTCGCCATCACGCTTGCCATCATCATCGCGCTCTTCTTGGTGCAGCGCATCGGCACGGCCAAGATCGGTCACGCCTTCGGCCCCATCATGACGCTGTGGTTTTTGTTCCTGGGCGGCACGGGCCTGTTCTTTGTCTGCCAGTATCCCGCGGTGCTGCTGTGCCTCAACCCGTTGCGTGGCATCGCTTTTCTGCTGAGCCCCAACAACCATGCGGGCATCATGATTTTGGGCAGCTGCTTCCTCGCTACCACCGGTGCCGAGGCGCTCTATTCCGACATGGGCCATGTGGGCCGCGGCAACATCTATGCCACCTGGCCGTTCGTTAAGTGCTGCCTGCTGCTGTCCTACATGGGCCAGGGCGCGTGGCTTATCAACAACGCCGACAACCCGGAGCTCATGGGTATCGCCGACCTCAACCCCTTCTACCAGATGCTCGCCCCGGGTCTGCGCCCCTTTGCCGTCGGCCTTTCCACCGTCGCGGCCATCATCGCCTCGCAGGCGCTCATCACCGGCGCATTCTCGCTGGTGTCCGAGGCCAGCCGCCTGGACCTCATGCCGCATATGCAGGTCTTCTATCCTGCCGAGACCAAGGGCCAGCTCTACATCCCCATGGTCAACAACGTCATGCTCGTGGGCTGCGTCGTCGTGGTGCTGCTGTTCCAGAACTCGGCGCACATGGAGGCCGCGTACGGCCTGGCCATTACCCTGACCATGATGTGCACGACAATGCTGCTCTTCTTCTATCTGCACGTGGAGCGCAATCTCAAGGTCGCGCCGTGGATCTTTGCCGCCTTCTTCCTTTTGCTCGAGGGCTTCTTCTTTGTGAGCTCGCTCACCAAGTTCTTCCACGGCGGCTACTTCACCATCCTCATGGCTGCACTCATCATGGGCATCATGGTGTGCTGGTACAACGGTACGGCGGTCGAGCAACGTCAGTTTACGCTGCTGCCGCTGCGCAGCTATCTGCCGCAGCTCAAACGCCTGCGCGACGACGATCGCTACGAGCTCATGAGCGACAACATCGTGTACCTGACCAAGGACACCAACACCGACTATATCGACCGCGATATCGTCTACTCGATTTTGGATAAGCACCCCAAGCGCGCTCGTGCCTGGTGGTTCGTGAATGTCGAGACCATGGAGGAGCCGCATACCTTTGCCTACTCGGTCGAGACGTTCGGCACCGACTACGTATTCCGCGTGCATCTGTATCTGGGCTATAAGATCAACCAGCGCGTCAATGCTTACCTGCGCCAGGTTGTTCAGGACCTGGCTGCCAGCGGCGAGCTGCCGGCGCAGACGCACGATTACTCGGTCTACAAGGACCCGGGCAACATCGGTACGTTTAAGTTCGTCATGATCCGCAAGCTGCTGGCGCCCGAAAGCGACGTGGAGCCCAGCGAGCGTACGGCCATCACGCTCAAGTACATCATCCGCCGCGCCGCCGGCACGCCTGCGCGCTGGTACGGCCTGGAGAACTCCAACGTGAGCTTTGAGTACGTGCCGCTGTTCACCAAGTTTAAGGCCGTGAGCAAGATGCAGCGCCTGCCTCCCGACGAGCGTCCGTAGTCGACGTCTGCTGTTTGTCTAGCGACCGCAGGCTGCAAAGGCTATACACTTGAAACCACCACAAGGAGGCCACCACCGCAAAGGTGCCAGTCCCCTTTGTGGTGGTTTTTGTTTTTGAGAGAGGGGCGGGGCGCTGATGGACGTCCGTGCGGACGGCGATATTGCCGAGAACTTTTGGTGGCGGCGTACAACGCTGACGCGTCGCAGCCCTCTGTATGACGCCTGCGTATCGGCGGGGCTGCTAGCCGCGGCGACGATTGTGGGCGCGCTGCTCGACCATCCGGGGCTCGCGCCGAGCATCATGATCGTCTATGTGTTCGCCGTGCAGCTGTGCGCTTTCTTTACCTGGAGCCGCCTGTACTGCCTGCTGAGCTCGGCTGCCGCCGTGGCGCTCTACAACTTCTTGTTTGTCGACCCGCGCTACGCGCTGTCGTTTATCGACCGCGTCTATCCCGGCATGTTCTTTATCATGTTTGCGGTCTCGCTCGTATCGAGCTCGATCGCGCTGGCCCTGCGCCGCGCCTTGGCGCAGGCTGCCGCCAGCGACCGTCGCACGCAGATGGTGCTCGAGACCAACCGCATGCTGCAGCGGTGTGGCGATCAGCAACAGATTGTGCACGCTATGGCAACGCAGCTGGCGCGTCTTTCGGACTGTCCGGTCGTGTGGTATAGCGCCGATGCCGATAACGATGACCTGCTGCCGCGCACGACGTACACGGCCGTGGGCGATGCCGCGCCGGTACACCAGCTGGCGCCCCAGATGCCGCTGCGGCTCTCGGCGTCCGCCTATGTGGGAACGCCACTCGATGCCACCTATGGCGCCTCGGCGTTCTACGGCATATACCTGACCGTGCGCTCGGGCGACACCATGGTGCGCGCGGGCGATCCCGCCTCGGTGGTGGGGGTGTTCGCCATTGTCGCCGAGCCCGATGCGCTGACGCCCGAGGAGCGGACGCTTGCCGATGCCATCGTGAGCGAAGGCGAGCTGGCGCTCGATCGCGCCCGCGCCATGGAGGCTCGCGAGGAGGCGGCGGTGCTCGCTAAAAACGAGCAGCTGCGCGCCAACTTGCTGCGCTCCATCTCGCACGACCTGCGCACGCCGCTTACCAGCATTTCGGGTAATGCCGACGTGCTGCTCGACCAGGGCTCGACCGGCACGGCCGTGCTCGACGACCAGACGCGCCGCGGCATGCTCCTATCCATTCGCTCGGATGCACTGTGGCTCAACGCCACCGTTGAGAACCTGCTCGCCATCACCAAGCTCGAGGGTGGCGGTATGCACCTGTCGACCACGCTCGAGCTCATGGACGATATCGTCGAGGAGGCGCTGCGCCACGTAAGTCCGGCCGTGCGCGAGCACGACCTTAAGGTGGTGGCGTGCGATGAGCCGGCGCTCGTTAGCGTCGACGCGCGTCTGATGGTACAGCTCGTGGTGAACCTGGTGAACAATGCCATCACCTATACGCCCGCAGGCTCGCATATCGTGATTTCGATTGGCGTCGACGATGGGCACGTGACGTGCTCGGTGGCCGATGACGGGCCGGGCATCGCGCCCGAGGACCGCGAGCGGATCTTTGAGTCGTTCTACACCGCCAACCATGGTCTGGCCGACAGCCACCGCAGCGTGGGCCTGGGTCTTTCGCTCTGCCGCTCCATTGCGTTGGCGCATGGCGGTAGCATAGAGGTTGCCGCGGCGGACCCGCACGGCTCGGTCTTTACGATTGAGCTTCCCGCCGCCGATGTTTCGTTTGATAAGGAGTAGCGCCGTGCCGAACTCTGCCGTAAAACCGCTCATCTTGGTCGTTGAGGACGATCCCGCCGTCCGCAACCTTATCGTTGCCGCGCTCGAGGCGCACGGCCTGCGTCATATGGCTGTGGAGACCGCCCATGCCGCCATCGCCGCCGCCTCGTCGCAGGCACCGAGCATTGTGCTGCTCGATCTGGGCCTACCCGATATGGATGGCGTCAAGGTGGTGGAGTCGGTGCGCGCATGGTCGGGCATGCCGATCATTGTGGTCTCGGCGCGCAGCGAGGACGCGGACAAGATCCGCGCGCTCGATGCCGGCGCCGACGACTATCTGACCAAGCCGTTTTCGGTCGAGGAACTGCTCGCGCGCATTCGCACGACGCTCAGGCGCCTTTCGTATGCGCAGGCGGGCGGCGTTGCCTCCGAGGGCTCGTTCGATACCGGTGAGTTGCATATCGATTTTGATGCCGGTATCGCAACGATGGACGGCGAGGAATTGCATCTGACGCCGATCGAGTACAAGCTCTTGTGCCTGCTGGCGCACAACGCCGACAAGGTGCTGACGCACCAGTTTATCTTGCACGAGATTTGGGGCACGGCGACCAAGAGCGACCTGGCAAGCCTGCGTGTCTTTATGGGCACGCTGCGCAAGAAGATCGAGTCCGATCCCGCGCACCCGCGCTATATCCAAACGCACGTGGGTATCGGTTACCGACTGGTCACCCAAGGCTAGATCGCCAACCATCATCCCAATATGAGCCGCGGTGAAATACGGTCTAAAACTGCCTAATTCCAGGCAAAACAGTCCGTATTCCACCGCAACTTTGTTATTTGCCCTTGGGCTTGCTGGCGTAGAACTTCTTCTTTTTGAGCTTGCCGGTGGGGGAGGGCTTGCCGGCAAAGTTGGACTTGCCGTTGCCGGCCTGTGCATGCGCGGGTGCCGCTGCACGGGGCTTGCGGGCTTCGGGGTTGCGCAGCTCCTCGGTTCGCTCGGCAATCTCCTCGGCACTAAAGCCGACCTCGGCCATGGCATCCTCGATGGGCAGGCGGCGCACGATGTAGCAATGGTGCACCTTCTGGTTGCGCGCGAAGTCCTCGGGGATGGTCTGCGCCGTAATGTCCTCCAACACGACGCCCGCGCGCGCGAGCTTGCGCGTTTCGGGGCGGAAGCCGCGCAGGTTACAGCTAAAGATGGCGTGGCCGCCCTGCGCGAGCAGGCGCGATACGCCGGCCAAAAGCTCAACATGGTCGCGCTGAACATCCCAGGTGCGACGGCCCATCTTGGACGAGTTCGAGAACGTGGGCGGGTCGACAAAGATCAGGTCCCAGCGGTTGCGCGTCTGGCGCTGGTCGCGAATCCAGGCGAGCACGTCGTCGCGCACAAAATGATGCTGCGGACCAACAAAGCCGTTCTGGCGCATATTGCGCTCGGCCCAGTCCAGGTAGGTGTTGGAAAGGTCGACCGTCACGGTTTCCTCGACGCCGCCGTCGGCCGCATAGCAGGTAGCGGTGCCGGTGTAGGCAAACAGGTTGAGGAAGCGGCGTGCCTGCTTGGCGTGCTCGCGCACTAGGTTGCGGGTGACGCGATGATCCAGGAAGATGCCCACATCCAGATAGTCGTCAAAGTTGACGGCAAAGGTAAGGCCGCCCTCTTCGATGAGCGGCAGGCGACGGCGCGCGATGTTGGCGCGTTCGCCCGATGCGCCCTTGCCGGCGCCCTGCTTGCCGTACTGCGAGCCGCCGCGCGAGCGCATGCGGGCCTTGGCGTGCACGTGCTCGGCCGGCACGTCCAGGATACGCGGCGCGATGGCCAGAATGTCGAGCATACGGGCCTGGGCCAGTGCGGGGTCGATGGTCTTGGGCGCGGCGTATTCGGCGATGACGAGCCAGCGGCCCGGCGTTTGCGGGCAACCCTCGTACAGATCGATGGCGGCGGAGTAATCGGGCAGGTCGGCATCGTAGACGCGGTAGCAGGTAACGCCCTCGCGCTTTGCCCACTTGCGACGCAGACGGGCGTTCTTGCGCAGGCGGTTGGCGAACTGCTCGGACTCGGGGATGAGCACGGGCAGTGGCTTGCCGTCGCCCAGGTCGAGCGTGGCAGCGGGCTCGGGCATGGGGGTATTGGCGGCTTCGTCTTGGGCATCCGCGGTCTGCTCCTCGGCATTCGCACTGGTCGCAGCTTCGAATGCCGCGGCGGCGTGGTCGAGAGAAGGCCAGACTTCGACGGTCGCCTCTTCGTTGTTGGGCATGACGGCGATGGAGCGCTCGGGCTCGGCGTGGAGCGCGCGGGCCAGCAATCCGTCGCGGGTGAGTGCGGCGACCGGTGCCGCGGCAAGCTCGGGCGCGCGGCGCAGCTCGCCGACCAGCGTCATGGCATCGTGCATGAGCGAAAGCGGCGTCTCGGTCGTATCCGCGACCACGGCGGCGCCGGCGACAGCGCCTGCATGGTCCAACACGGTGGCTGGCTTGGCAGCGCAAAAGTCGACAAAACGCTTGTAGCCGGCGCACTTGACCATGCGCTCGGCAGTCTTGCGGGCGGCGGGGTCGATGTCTACGGCCACGATGCGCGCCTGTCGCTCGCGTGCTGCCGTCTCGCGCTCGCGCGCCTCGGCAAGCAGTTGCTTCCACAGGGCGGCGTCGTGCAGCTGCCAGCCCTCAAAGCCCCAGTGCTCGCGTGCGGTACCCGGGGCGCGGTCGGTCAGAATGTTCACGGCCTCCAACAGCAGACCGCCGCCGGCGCATGAGGCGTCGATCAGCGTGGGCAGGGCTTCGTTTTCGTAGTCGTCGGCCGTCAGCTCGCGCTCGCACAGTGCGGTCCAGCCGACCTGCGACAGCACCAGGGCGGCGTAGTCGGGGCGCAGCACGTGCGCGCCCTCGCCGGCGCGGGTCGCGGCGGGCGGCAGGCGCTTGAACAGCGGGTCGCCCGAAAGGTCCAGGCTTATGCTCGCACGGCGCTGGCGTAGCGAAAGCAGCAGGTGGACATCGGGGTCGGCAGCATCGACATCGGCGCGACGGCCCGTGGTCTCGGCCAGGCGATCGCACAATGCGTCCTTGGCGCGCAGGGCCGAGAAGCGCGTGTTGCGCAGCTGCTCGGTCACACCACGGGCAGTGATGGCAATGGTGGCGCCGGGGCGGACGATGTTTTCCCAGGCAATGTCGTAAACGCCGTCGTACAACGCATCGGCATCCTGCGCCTCAAAGCGCCCAAGTACCACAAACACGCGGCTGGCCAGGCGCGACCACAGACAGGCGCGGTAGCCTTCTTCGAGCTCGCCCTCAAACGTAGCGCGGCCCTTCAGGCGGCGGACATGCGAAAGCCCGAGCCACTTGAGCTCGTCGGCGAGTGCGGATTCAAAGCCCTCGGGGCAGCTTGCATAAAATTCCATGGGTGACCTCTCTGGTTGCGTCGCTCCATTATATGATGGATGCTTCGTTTGCCATCGCCCTCGAAAGGAACCCATATGATTGATGCGTGCCCCTTGATTCCCATTTTCATTGCAACGGCCTCAGGACTCGGGGCCTCGCACAGGCTCCCGCCGCCTTACAGAACTGAAAGCTGGGCGTAGGGCAAATCTATGGCACGTGACCTGCGATTGCTCGGCCATAGATGGCGTAATCGAGGCTAAGGGAGTGCATCATGCGCAAGGGAAACGAGAGCTGGTTCTGGCACGCGAACGACATGGTGGTGACGGGCGACATGAACCCCGTGGTCCGCGTCCTGTGGGCCGCGCTCATCGTAGGCATCGGCGTCGCGACGATGGCCACGCTCTGGATCGTCACGAGGTAGCGCGCCACGAACGGATGACGAGGCACGCGGCGCATGCCACGCTGGCGGAACCCTAGCCTCGCTGCTGGACAATCTGTTCGATGAGCTTCGCGACGGAGTCCTCGGCTGCGTTCCCGATCAGGTGATGGGCCGCGGCCTTCGCCTCTGGCATCGCGCCCGCGACTGCGTAGGAGTTCGGCACCTTTTCGAGGAGCGTCACGTCGTTTTCCGAGTCTCCGATAAAAGCGACCTCGTCCAGCGTGACCCCAAGGCTGCCGAGAAGCGCGTCGAGTCCGTTTACCTTGCTCCAGCCAGCCGGAACAACATCGAGGAAGAATGGGACGGGCGAGGGGGAATCAAGTTCTGGGCAGGCTTCCTTGCATCGACTCCGAACGACTTCCGTCGGGGCGGAGCTGACGTTGACGAAGATGCCGGCGGTTATGACGTCACGGTTCGTGGGCACGTCTCCGAGCGCCATGTCTCTTCCGGAGTCCTTAACGACTTCCAGGGCGAATTCGTCGCCAGGCTCGACGGCGCAGAGGAACTGCTCGCAGCGCTTGCCTGTCTCATCGACATCGGCGACTAGCCAGAGTGACGTCCCCGCGTAGGGGCGTACAGCGCTATCGAGCTTGACGAGGGCCTCCGTCGAGAGCGTCTTTTTGAACACGAGTTCGCCGCTGGAGAAGACCTTCTTTCCGTTGGCCATGATGCCGGTCGAGAAACAGCGCGCGTCGCCGTCAAAGGCATCGGCCAGGTCGGCGTAGTCGCGCCCGCTTGCGGGGCCGAACGCGATGCCCGCATCGAGCGCCGAAAGAATCGCGCTGTGCGTGCGCTCCGATACGACCCTTGAGCCAAACGGCAACAGGGTCCCATCCATGTCTGCGAGGATGAGCTTTATCAAGGGGTCCTCCCGTTTCGGTCTGGGCATCGGTGCGCCGGCGTGCGTCGTCCTAGCTGTATTGCTTGTCTCCCATGAGATTCTTCGAGATGATCCTGTTAAACTCTACCGGGTCATCCCAGCAAGAGGTCAGGAAGAGGAACAGCAGCTCGATGACGAAGTTGATCGAGCTGTGCGAGAAGGCGATCTCGGTTCCGGTGATGGCCTGATCTCGCGAGATGGCTCGGATGATATGCGTGGCACGCTTCGCGAGCGGCGTATCCGGGTTGTCTGTGATCATGATGATGGGGGTGTTCGAATCCTCGGCAGAGTCGAATATGTTGACGAGGCGCTTCGAGTATCCGGACGTCGAAATGACGAGCAGAACGTCATTCTCCTTGAGGCTGGTTGCGACGGAGACCATGGCTTCGGTGGTACTGGGGCAAAACGCTCTGACTCCAACCTGCGAGAGCTTGAACGCCGCGTTTACGCCCATGTTAATCGAGTTGCCGACGCCCGCGATCAGGACGAGGTTGGCGTTGTGGAGCAGATTGACGACTGCCGAAAAGTCATCGGAGTCAATGAGCGAGGCGGTTTGGGAGAGCTCCTTGACCTTGTGAGACAGGACGTACTTGATGGAGCCCTCGACGTCGTCCAGAGTAATCCTGCCGTCCGTGGCCTTTTCTTCGCCGGATGCCCTGCTGATGGATATGCCGAGCGCCAGACGCATGTCCGAATAGGTTCGGTAGTCAAGCGTCCTTGCGAATCTCGAAACAGACGCCGGTGACGTACCGGTTTCTGCGGCGAGTTCGCGGACGGTCATCGTTGCGACATCCGACGGGTGGTCGAGCACATACGTTGCGATTGCCTTCTCCGAGGGGGATAGGCTGCTCATGACCGCGCAGATGTGGCTGAGCACATCTCCTGTCTTATCCATGGTTACTCCTTGGTCCTAGCTTGCTTTGTATCTTAGGTCAAGAGAGGTGAAAAATAAGCAAAATGTTTCATCAGCGGTGAAATAGCGTTTCACCGCTGATTTCCTACCGTTCACGGTAAATCGGTACTTCCTCGGCGCAATCTCAGCTTGAGCTGCTATCTTATGAGCCGTGAAACAACGGCACGAAAACGATGAAACAACAGAACATTGTTTCAACGCCTCGCAACTCCGTTTCACGCTAGATGGTGAATCACTTCGAAGCCCAGACAGGCACCCGGCGAGCAAGAAGGGAGAAGCACGATGCACAACGCCAAGACAAACGCAAGCATGACTTCGCTGTTCTTCGCGAACGTACTCTACTGGGTCTGCGCGGGTGTGTACTCGCCGTTTCTCTCCGCTCACTACACGAGCCTCGGCCTCAGCGCGGCCCAGACCGGCATTCTCCTCGCGGCGACCCCGGTGTGTGCGCTCGCCATCCAGCCGCTCTGGTCGACGATCGCCGACAAGCTCGGGCGCCGCCGCGCGGTCATCGTGGCCCTCTGCCTTGCGGCGGCGGTACTCGCTCCGCTGTATTACCTGGCGTCGACGTTCGTCCCGGTCCTTCTCGTAACCTTTGCATTCTCGGCGTTTTTCTCGGGGCTCCTGCCCCTGAGCGACTCCCTCGTCATCGAGCTCGCGGATCGCTCTGGCCTGGACTTTTCTCGCATTCGCATGGGTGGCACTATCGGCTATGCCATCGTCGTCCTGATCGTCGGTCGGCTGCTCGACATGGCTCCTCAAATCCAGTTCACGGTGGTCTCCGCCGCGCTGGTGGTCTTCGCGGCTCACATGTGGCGCCTCCCCGAGGCGGGAATTCGCGCCAATGCCGCGGACGATCCCAAGGTCTCCCACGGAAAGGGCCTCCTCTCGCTGTTCACCAGCAATGAGATCGCCTTCGTCTTGGTCTTCGCCTTCATCAGTTCGGCCGCGATTGGCTTCATCGGGGCGTTCTTGGGCCGCTACGCGGTCGAGCTTGGCGAGGGTCAGAACCTCGTGGGCGTCCTGAGTGCGGTCTCCGCTGCGAGCGAGATCCCCATCCTGCTCGTTTCCTCCAAGCTGGTCAGGCGCTTCGGCGAGATGAACCTCCTGATCTTTTCCTGCTTCATGGCGGCGCTCAGGCTCGTGCTTGTGGGCACCGGCATCGTCCCGGTCATGGTCTGCGGCCAGCTGCTGCAGAGCGTGAGTTACATGACCGTCTACTACTCCTGCGTTACCTACATTGCCAACCACACTTACGAGGATTGTCGCGCTCGAGGTCAGAGCGCCTTCGCGATGGTCCAGAGCGGTCTGTCCGTCGTGGTTGCGAACCTGTTTGGCGGTTGGGCGTGCGATGCGCTCGGCACGCACGCGGGTTTCCTGGCCTTCGCCCTCGCTTCAACGATTGCTGCAGTCGCTGCTCTTGTGGCGTACGTGCTATGGCGTCGAAGCGCGGCGCCGCAGCCTGAGGGCCAGGCGGCCGCATAGGCTCCACCGCGCCTCGCAAGCGCCTGCCTGCCTCGCGCTTCGCTTCGTGTTCAACCAGCTGACGAGCTGAGAACTGTCCGATCCAATGATTATTCAGGTGAAAGGAAGACAAAGATGTCACTCATCAAGGTCAACGAGCTTCTTCAACATGCGACCGAGCACCACTATGGCGTGCCCGCGATTAACGTCATCAATACGGAGACCATCCGTTATGCGATCCAGGCCGCCGAGGATGAGCACATGCCCATCATCATCCAGTACTGGCCTGGCTTCGAGGACCACTGCGCCCTCGACATCATCGCCTTCGCCGCCCGCTATTACGCCGAGCGCGCGAGCGTGCCCGTCGCCGTCCACCAGGATCACTCCGCTGGTTACGAGATCGCCGTCAAGGGCGTCAAGGCCGGCTTCCCATCCGTCATGGTCGACGGCTCCTCACTTCCCTATGAGGAGAACTTCCAGCTCACGAAGGACGTCGTCCAGGTCGCCAAGATCTTCGACGTCGACATCGAGGCCGAGCTCGGCCATGTCGGCAACGGCTCTGACGCCAACGACTTCGTGAACAGCGACCACTACACCGACCCGAACCTCGCCGAGGAGTTTGTCGAGGGCACCGGTTGCGGCTCGCTCGCCATCGCCGTCGGCAATGCCCACGGCCCCTATGTCAAGGTCCCGAACCTCGACATGGAGCGCATCAAGGCCTGCAGGGAGGCCGTCAGCGTCCCCCTCGTCATGCACGGATGCTCCGACATCCCCGACGAGCAGCTCCAGGAGGCCGTGAACCTCGGCATGAGTAAGTTCAACATCGCCACGGAGTACTTCCGTTCCATGTACCGCGCCTTCGAGAAGGACATCAACTCCGGTAAGAACGACGGCAACGGCATAGGCCTCCTGATGGACGCCGCCCCCGACATGCGCGCGTTCGTCGTCAGCAAGATCCAGCTTCTGAACCCCAACCACTATTCGCTCTAGGAGAGACTCGATGAAGAAAGTTCTTGTCGCGTCGCACGGCCACCTCGCAAGCGGAATCAGGAGCTCGATCGGAATCCTGACCGGCATGGCGGACATGGTGGAGGCAGTTGACTGCTACGTGGACGACTCCGATTTCACCCCTCGCATCCAGGCCTTTATTGACTCGGTGGGCCCTGAGGACGAGGCCATCATCTTCACCGACATCTACGGTGGTTCCGTCTTCCAGAAGGTCGTCCTTATGGAGCCGGAGAAGCGCGGAATCGTCCACGTCACCGGTATGAACCTCGGCCTCGTGATCGAGACGCTCCTCGGCGCCGAGCCGGTCACGGCAGATTCGATCAAGCAGAGCGTCGAGCTGGCGAGGGCGACGATGCAGGTCGTCGAGCCTCCGAGCAAGGCCGCGGACAACGAGGAGTCCGAGGGAGACTTCTTTGATTAGAGAGTACTAACAAGTAGAGAGAGGAAGCAATGATTGTTCAGGTTCGAGTCGATGACCGTCTGATTCACGGACAGGTCGCCCTGGTGTGGACCAAGGAGCTCAACACCACCAGGATCATCGTCGCCAACAAGCACGCCGTGGAGAGCGACGCCCTTCGCATGACGCTTTCCATGGGTACGCCGGCGGGCCAGAAACTCCTCGTCAAGGACGTTCCGGATGCCTGCCGCATCGCGAACGATCCGCGCGCGGACTCCATGCGCATCTTCGCGCTCACCAACTGCGTGCGTGACGTGCTTGAGCTCGTTAAGGGCGCGCCGGGCAAGATTGAGGGCGTGAACGTTGCCAACGTCGGCCGCTTCGACAAGTCCGATCCGGATAGCAAGGTCGCCCTCAACTCCACGATCATGCTCAACCCGGATGAGCTCGAGGCCGCGAAGGAGCTTTGCGAGCAGGGTATTCCGGTTTTCCATCAGCTTATCCCGTCCAATCCCAAGACTCCTCTCAAGAGTCTGATCGAGGCGGCGGGGAAATAAGGGGATTTGGCCAGGCGGCCAAATGAAATGAAAGAAAGGAAGTCAAATGGTTGGGTTGGCAATAATGGCCTGGTTGACCGTGCTGATTTGCTACGGCGGCAACTGGGTTCTCGGTCAGTGCATGATCGAGCGTCCTCTCGTGGTAGGTCTCGTTGCGGGCCTCCTGATGGGCGACGTCAAGACCGGTGTCATCATCGGTGCCTCTCTCGAGGCGATCTTCATGGGCGCGGTTAACATTGGTGGCGCTATCTCCGCCGAGCCTGTTACCGCGACCGCCCTCGCCGTCGCCTTCACCGTTGGCGCTGGTATCGACCAGGGTGCCGCCATCACACTGGCCGTTCCCGTGGGCGTCGTCACCGCATTTCTCTCGATCTTCATGAACAACGTGTTCCTCGCGTTCTTCGCAGCCACCTTTGACAAGATGGCCGCCGAGGGCAACGAGAAGGGCCTCGCGCTTCAGCACTTCGTTCTCTGGTTCGTTAAGTACGCCGCCTTTGGCCTCATCGCCTTCCTCGGCGTTTACCTTGGCGCCGAGCCCGTTGCCGCCATTGTCAACCAGATTCCGGCCAATGTCATGAGCGGCCTCAACGCCGTGGGTGCCCTCCTGCCCGCCGTTGGTATGGCGCTCCTGCTCCAGATGCTGTGGAGCACCGAGCTCAGCATCTACTTCTTCTTGGGCTTTACGCTCTACCAGTACCTCGGCCTCCCGATGATCGCCATCGCAGTTCTCGGTGTCATCATCGCGGTTGCCTCCGCCCTCCGCGACAAGGAGATCTTCGATCTCACCAAGAAGGGAGTGGCCACCCAGGCCGTTTCCGGCGACTCTGTAACCAGCGACGAGGAGGATTTCTTCGCATGAGCAACCTGACCAAGAATGTGAGCCCTGAAGACAAGAAGATGCTCAACAGCATTTTCCTGCGCTCCTTCTCCGTGTTCGCTTCCTGCGCCGGCGGTTCCGTCAAGGCTGGCGCCGACGGCTGGCTGTACTCCGTCCAGCCCGCGCTTAACCGCTACTACGCCGATGACCCCGAGGCTCGTGCCGACGCCATGAAGCGTCACACGACTTGGTACAACATTACCCAGAACGTCGGCACGTTCGCCATGGGCCTCGTCGCCTCCATGGAGAGGGAGAACTCGCAGCACGAAGACTTCGACACCGAGTCCATCGACGGTATCAAGGTCTCCCTGATGGGCCCGATGTCCGGCATCGGCGACGCAATCTTCTGGGGCGTCCTGCGTGTTATCGCCGCCGGCATCGGCATTAACCTCGCCATGAGCGGCTCGCCCCTCGGCGCGATCATGTTCCTGCTGATCTACAACATCCCGTCGATCCTCTGCCGATACTTCATGACCTACCTCGGCTTCAGCATGGGCACCAACTTCATCTCCGAGATGTACGAGGGTGGTCTCATGAAGCTCATCACCAAGGCGACCTCCACGATCGGCCTGGTGATGATCGGCGCCATGACCGCGGCGAACGTCCAATTCAACACGATCCTGTCCATTCCGGTTCAGGACTCCGACCCCGTCATGATCCAGACCTACCTCGACTCGATCTTCAAGGGCATCGTGCCTCTGGGACTTACGCTCGTCGTCCTCTGGCTCCTGCGCAAGAAGAACGTGAACGTCAACATCATCCTGGTCGGCATCATGGTTCTGGCGCTCGTCCTCGGCCTCGTGGGCATCGTGTAAGGCGGTTTCCGGATCATCCGAAGCCTGTTCAAGGCAATTCCTGGCGGCACGCGATCGAGGACATTCGACGCGTGCCGCCCCATTAGAAGGAGAGAATATGCGCTACACGCACCTCAAGAACTCCGACGTTGACGTCTCCCAGCTCGCCGTGGGCACCTGGGCGATCGGCGGCGACTCCTTTGGTGAGAACGATGACGCCGCCAGCATGTCCGCCATCCGCACCATGCTCGATCACGGCGTCAACCTCATTGACACCGCGCCGTGCTATGGCAACGGCGCGTCCGAGAAGGTCGTCGGCAACGCGCTCAGGGGCGTCGACCGAGAGAGCTACCTGCTCTCGACCAAGGTTGGCCTGATCACCAGCGCCGCCGGCTATGACCGCGACTCTTCGTTCAAGAACATCATGAGGGAGGTCGAGAGCTCGCTGCGCAATCTCCGCACCGACTACATCGACTTCTACTTCGTGCACTGGCCCGACGCCAAGACCCCGTTCTCCGAGACGATGTGCGCCCTCCAGCTCCTCAAGGAGCAAGGCAAGATTCGCCACATCGGCGTCTCCAACTTCACGACCGAGATGATCGAGGAGTGCGAGAAGGTCGCTCAGGTCGACGTCCAGCAGCCGCCCTACTCCATGGTCGACCGCTCCTCCGAGGACCTTATCAAGTGGGGCTACGAGCGTGGCATCGACTCCTTCACCTATGGCTCCCTTGGCGCGGGCATCCTGTCGGGCAAGTTCCGCGAGCTGCCGAAGTTCGAGGAGGGCGATGTTCGTGGCGGCTTCTACGACTACTTCCAGGAGCCCAAGTTCTCGCGCGTCCAGGAGCTGCTCAAGGTCATGGACGAGATCGCCGAGGCTCATGACAAGCCCGTGGCACAGGTCGCCGTGAACTGGAGCACCCAGAAGGAGTACGTGGGCACCGCGCTCGTTGGCGTGCGCACGGACGCCCACGCGATTCAGAACTGCGAGACGTTCGAGTGGGAGCTTTCCGCCGATGAGATGGCCAAGCTTGACGCCAAGCTTGACGAGCTGAAGATCGGCTAGCCATGGGCACCGAGGAGAGGAAGTACCCCACTTCCGAGCTTGAAGTGCTTGAGCGTGGATCTAGGGAGGTCGTGGAGCCCAACGGGCTGAAGCTCCTGCTGAAGCCCGTGCCGGGAGACGAGCGCGAGCGCGTGCTCGATCCGCGCGTCTACGCGCGCGCCCATGCGAAGCTCGCCGCCGGCCCGGCGCCGGCGGGGCCGGTGGACGTGATCGCGTGGCGCTCCGCTCCCAACAAGGAGACCCATGTCGTGAGGGGCTCGAACGTCGCCAAGAAGACCGTCGTCATGAACTTTGGCGACAGGGGCATTCCCCTGCACGTCTTCACGCCCGAGGGCCACGGGTGCGGCTCCGCCGCGCTCGTGTTCATCCACGGCGGCGGCTTCATGGTGGGCAACATTGGCCAGTACGAGAACTGCCTGCGCGACATCGCGGAGCGAACGGGCTGCGTCGCGATCTACCCGGAGTACCGCTTGTCTCCCGAGACGATGTTCCCCGGTGGTGTCGAGGACTGCGTGAAGACGCTCGACTGGCTTGTCGAGCATGCGGATGAGCTGGGTGTCGACGCGACGCGGGTCGCCGTGGCTGGCGACTCCGCGGGCGGAAGCCTGACCAACGCCGTCGTCCTCGACGGGTCCCATGCGGACAGGATCAAGCTCGTGGCCGAGCTGTATCCGCTCGTCGACGGCGGCCCTGTTCCGGAGGAATGGTCCTATGACCTCTATGAGATCGTGAACGACCAGAGGGCCGAGGCTCTGAGCAGGGTGGATCGCATCCGCAACGCCAACGACGACCTGCCAGTGATGTATACCAACGGCAATGCGGAGGAGATGCTCGACCCGAGGGTGTCTGCCCTGTTCGCGGAGGACGTGAGCGCGTTCCCCCGCACGGTCATCATCTCTTCCGAGTATGACTACCTGCGCTATCAGGACGAGCTATTCGCGAAGAGGCTGCAGGATGCGGGCGTTGACGTCACCGCGATTCGCTATCGCGGCTGCGACCACGGCTTCTTCGAGATGTACGGCGTGATGCCTCAGGCTGAGGACGTCTGCCGCGTCATCTCCGAGGAGCTTGCGAAGATCTAGGGGCTCGTCGCGGCGGCCTCCTGGACGAGTGGCGGTCCGGCGGGATGCTAGGTGCGTCCCGCCGGACCTTTGCGTTGACGGGCGCGTGCCGCTTGCCGGAGGGCGTGTGTGGGGTTCGCTTCGGCGGTGCCGGATTAACCGGGAGATGCGTTTACCGCCGCTCTTCCAAGTGAGCCCAGCAAACAAATCGCGAGTTGAGCCCCAAGGGCATCGACAAGGGCGTGGGCCTGGCGCGGGCGCTGGCGTATCTGGGTCGCGCTGGCAACGAGCGCACCTTTGGCTTTGGCGATTCGGGCAACGACCTGGGCATGCTCGCCGCCGTCGAGACGGCTGTCGCCATGGGCAACGCCATGCCCGAGGTCAAGGCGATCGCCGACTACGTGACCGACGACGTCGCACACGACGGCACCGTCACAGCGATGCAGCATTTTGGGTTGATTTAATAAATGGCCGGGTCGCCCGCAGTGGGGGCGACCCGGCCATTTGAGCTATTTTGCAATATAGAGCTTGGGATGACTGCGACTGCTCTCGATCGCCGCCGTCATGATGCCCTCGTCGTCTCCATCAACGATGATGCCGTCGAGGTCATCGATCTGCGCGGACTGATAAAAACTGGTCTTGTTGAACTTTCCCTGGTCAACCATCATGTAGCCCTGGTTTGAGTTGGTAAGGTACATATGCTTGATCATGGCCGAGAAGTCGTGCTCGACGGTAAAACCGTGGTCGGGGTGGAATCCGTCAGCACTGACAAACGCCTTGTCGGCATGTAGTTTGCTCATGCAGTCGAGCGTCAGTGCGCCCGCGAGATAGAGGTGGCCCTTGCGCACGGAGCCGCCCAGCAGCACTACCGAAGCATTGGGGAGATTGAAGCTGGCGTAGTTCGCGATTGCAAGATCGCCGGTGATAATGGTGATCTCACGCTTGTCCATGAGGGCCTTAGCGAAGTAAAAGCCTGTGGTGCCGATATCAATTACCAGAACATCGCCATCATCAACAAGAGTTGCTGCGGTTGCGGCGATGGCCTCCTTGGCCTCGACTTGGACATTGATGCGCTCCTCGGGATACGAGATTGCGTTGGAGCGAGAAAGCGATACCGCTCCGCCGCGTACGCGACGCAGCTTGCCTTCGGATTCCAGCGAGATGAGGTCGTGTCGTGCGGTGACTTCCGAAACCGAAAAACGGCGAACGATGTCGGATACCGAGATATTTGGCTTTTCGGCCAGCCAATTCATGATAAATCGCTGACGCTCGGCCGGTGAAAGGTCTGAAGTAGATGCCATATGCCGCTCCTTTTGAACAAAAGGTAAAAGATGCGCCTTTCGTAATCGAAATATAACGTATCGATATGAAAAGAACAAGGCAAATTCGAATGAATCAAAAGAACGGAATGGCATGTCACAAATGCATGCGTAGCAGATAGTTCGCACGTAAACGGGCTATAAAGAGTCTCATTCTGAAGGTGCCGCCCAAAAGAAGTACGTTCACGCCCGATATTCGACCGTTCACGGAAAGTTGACAATTGAGCTTTCGATAGCTTTTGAAATGGTTTATAAAAGAAAACCGAAAAGCTTTTGAAACAAAGAAGAAGGCTTTCGATAGCAATAGTGTTAGATGAGAAAGGACCGAACATGGCGATCAAGGTGTTTGCCGACGGCGCTAACCTCGAGGGCATGCTTGACATGCATGACAATGGCAACGTTCAGGGCTTCACGACCAATCCTTCCCTTATGAAGGCCGGCGGCGTGACCGACTACCGCGCTTTTGCCAAGACGGTTCTTGAGCACATTACTGATGTGTCGGTCTCTTTTGAGGTATTCGCCGACGACGAGGCGGGTATGGAAGCCGAGGCTCGCGAGATCGCAACCTGGGCAGACAACGTCTACGTTAAGATCCCGGCGCTCAACACCAAGGGTGAGTCCACTGCCGCGCTGGTCAAGCGCCTTTCTGCCGACGGCATCAAGGTGAATGTCACCACTATCTTCACGCCCGAGCAGGTCGACGAGTTTGTCGATGCCGTCTCTGCTGAGACCCCCTCTATTCTGTCCATCTTTGCCGGTCGCATTGCCGATACCGGCGTCGATCCGCTGCCCCTCATGGCGGAGTCCGTAAAGAAGGCTGCCGTTAAGCCTGCTGCCGAGGTTCTCTGGGCGTCTACGCGCGAGGTCCTCAATATCTTCCAGGCGGAGTCCGTTGGCTGTCAGATCATTACGGTCCCCAATGCCCTTCTTGCCAAGCGCAAGAATTTCGGGAAAGATTTGCTTGAGTACTCGCTTGATACGGTCAAGGGCTTTGCCCGCGACATTCAGGCGCTTGGTTTTCATATCCTGCCCGAGGAGTAGGGGACGAGCATGCTGACCGATCTTCTTAAGCCCGAGCTTGTTGCCTGCCACGTCGAGGCCTCCGACTGGGAGGAAGCGATCAAGGCATGCGGTAAGTTGCTCGTAGACGCTGGCAAATGCGACCAGAGCTATGTTGACGCCATGATTTCATCGGTTCACAAATTCGGCCCCTATATGGTCTTGGAAGAGGGCATCGCCATGCCCCACGCTCAGGCAGATGGCAATGTGAGTGAAGCGGGGATCTGTATCGTCACGCTTGACCCTGCCATTGCGTTTGGACACGAGGATTTCGATCCGGTTCACGTGCTCGTGGGTATTTGCGCACCCGACCCCAAGGCTCATCTTGGCTGCTTGGCGGAGCTTTCGCAGATGTTCGAGGACGAGGACTGCGTTGCCAAGCTCAGCGCATGCGATACGCCCGAGCAGGTTTTGGAGACCATGCGTTCATTCTTTTAGGCCTTAATGGCACGGCGATGCGTCGCCGCTTTTGGATAGACGGAAAACCGTCACGTGTAGGAGAGGAAGGTTGCCATGCATATCATCACCGTATGCGGAAACGGCATCGGGTCCAGCCTGATGCTCGCTGGCAAAGTCGAGGAGCTTTGCGAGGAGGAGGGCATCAAGGCCGACGTTGAGTCTATGGACCTGAACGGTGCTTCTTCCGCAAATCCGGATCTGTTCATCACCGTTAAGGAACTCGCCCCCGAGCTCCACGGCAACGTTGTGATCGTTCGCAGCTATGTGAACAAGAAGAAGATCCGCGAAGACGCCCTCGAGGCAATCAAGGCGGCCGCCGCTAACGCCTAAAGCGGCACAAAAAAGGGCGGTTCCCTGTGGAAGAGGGAAACGCGCCCACGTTAGAGAGAAAGGAAGCGCAGATGCAAGCCATCCTTCCCATACTTGAGTTTATCCAATCGATTCTGACCAAGCCAGCGTGGATTATGGGCCTATTTGCCTTTGTGGGCCTTGTCGCGCTTAAGCGTCCTGCCCACAAGGTGATGACGGGCACCCTGAAGCCCATTCTTGGTTACATCATGCTGTCCGCCGGCGCCGCTGTTGTTCAGGAGAACCTTGCTCCGCTGGGTACCTTCATCGAGACCGGTTTCCACATCACCGGCGTCGTGCCCAACAACGAGGTCGTTGTTTCGATGGCTCAGAGCGTCCTCGGCGTTCAGACCATGATGATCCTGATTCTCGGCTATGTCGTGAACATTATCATTGCCCGCTTTACCAAGTTTAAGTACATCTTCCTGACGGGCCATCACAGCATGTTTATGGCCTGCCTGCTGTCTGCCGTTCTGCAGGCATCTGGCTTCCAGGATGTCCAGCTTGTCATCGTGGGCGGCATGTTCCTGGGCCTCGTGAGCGCTATGCTTCCCGCCGTTGGTCAGCGTTTCACCGAGAAGGTTACCGATGGCGATGAAATCGCCATGGGCCACTTCGGTTCACTCGCCTATTACATCTCCGCTGCAGTCGGTACGCTTTTTGCTAAGGACGCCGAGGAGAACAGCACCGAGAAGATCGAGGTTCCCGAGAAGTTCGCCTTCCTGCGCGACACTACCATCTCCACGGCTCTTACCATGGCCTTCTTCTACCTGGTTACCGCTTTCGCCGCTTACATCGCAGATCCTGCGGTCGTTACCAAGACCGCTGGCGGCGACAACGTGATTGTCTATGCCCTGACCTGTGCCCTGTCCTTTGCCGTTGGTGTCACCATCGTCTATAACGGCGTTCGTATGATCCTTGCCGACCTGGTCCCGGCTTTCCAGGGCATCTCCAACAAGCTGATCCCCGGTGCCATCCCCGCCGTCGACTGCGCCGTCTTCTTCCCCTATGCTCCCACCGCCGTCATCCTCGGCTTTGTCGCATCCTTCATCGGTGGCGTGGTCGGTATGTTCATCGTGGGCGCTACCCTGGGCATCTTCATCATCCCGGGCATGGTTCCCCACTTCTTCTGCGGTGCTACCGCAGGCATCTACGGCAATGCTACCGGCGGTCGCAAGGGCGCAGCTCTTGGCGCTTTCGTCAACGGTCTGCTCATCACCTTCGCCCCGGCCCTGCTCCTGCCCGTTCTTGACGTCTTTGGCTTCAAGAACACTACGTTCGGCGACTTCGATTTCTCCGTCATTGGTATTACGCTTGGCCGCGCTGCCGAGGCCTTCGGTACCACCGGTGTCTACGCGATTCTTGCTGTCCTTCTGATCGTCGCCTTCGTCCCCAACTTCATCCACACCAAGGGTGCTGTGATCAATCACGTTGAGGAAGAGTAATCCAGGCATACGTTAAGCCCTAATCGGGCGGAGCTCCGATAACCGGCTCCTACACGGAAGCGGTGACGTCTCAAATGAGGCGTCACCGCTTTTTGTTTTGGACTGGTTGTGAAAACGCACCGGTGAAGCGCTGTCTCTGCGCCGCGAACGGAATCAACCGCGATGATCAGCAAAAACGTTTTGCCGCTGGGGTGTCGATATAAAAATGGTAAAACTGCAAAACCGTTCGCCGAGAAGATGAAAACCCGCAGCTCACGCCTTGATAAACGTAGGTAAAGTGTTTAGCAGTTTATCGGCCGTATGCTAACGAAAGGAATCAGGCAGATGGCAATCAAGGTGTTCGCTGACGGTGCAAACCTCGAGGGCATGCTCGACATGTACGAGAACGGCAACGTTCAGGGTTTCACGACCAACCCGTCCCTTATGAAGAAGGGCGGCGTGACGGATTACCGCGCGTTTGCCAAGGAGGTCCTGGCCCACATCACCGATGTGTCCGTCTCGTTTGAGGTCTTTGCCGACGACGTCGAGACCATGGAGGTCGAGGCCCGCGAGATCGCTACCTGGGCCGAGAACGTCTACGTCAAGATTCCGTGCGTGACTACCAAGGGCGAGTCCACCGCCGAGCTGGTGCGCAAGCTTTCGGCCGATGGCATCAAGGTCAACGTCACCACCATCTTTACGCCTACGCAGGTCGACGAGATGGTCGACGCTGTCGACGCCGAGACGCCGTCCATCATCTCGCTCTTTGCCGGCCGTATCGCCGACACGGGTGTCGATCCCATTCCGTTTATGACGGAGTCGGTCAAGAAGGCCGCCGCCAAGCCCAACTGCGAGGTCCTGTGGGCGTCCACGCGCGAGCTTATCAACATTTACCAGGCGCAGGCCTGCGGCTGTCAGATCATCACGGTGCCCAACAGCATCCTGGCCAAGCGCAAGAACATCGGTCGCGATCCGTACGAGGTCTCGCTCGATACCGTGCGCGGTTTTGCCAAGGATATCGCCTCGCTAGGCTTCCATATCCTGCCGTAACGCGAACACTGGCTGCGCCGCGGGTTGTTCGCCCCGGCCTTTCCTTTCCCTATCGCTCACGCGCTTCGCGAGGGTCGCGCTAGGCAAAGGAAAGGCCGGGGCTGCCGACACGAGCTTGCCGGCAAGTTAGCACTCGGCTTCCATATCCTGCCGTAGGCAAAGGTACCCCCGCCTGCGACGTGCAAAATTGAGAGTATTCAGCAAGGTAAAGGCTTTTACCAGTTAACCGAAGCATGGAACAGCCCCCGTTTTGGCTCTGACGACGCTAAAACGGGGGCTGTTCCATGCTTTTCGTCTCTGAGGGGCATCCGGAACGGTGGAATTTGCAGAATACTCGCGATTTTGCACGCCACTACAGGGGGTACCCTTGCCTTGGCGGTTTACTTTCCCTGCACCATGGTGAGGGAGATCTTCTTGCGGTCGCGATCGACCTTTTCGACCCACACTTTGACCGTATCGCCGACGCGCACCACGTCGCTCGGGTGCTTGACAAAGCGGTTGGCTAGCTTGGAGATGTGCACGAGGCCGTCCTGGTGCACGCCCACGTCGACGAAGGCGCCAAAGTCGACGACGTTGCGCACCGTGCCCTTGAGTTCCATGCCGGGCTCTAGGTCGTCGATGGAAAGTGCTGAGCGGCTAAAGACCACCTCGGGCGCGTCATCGCGCGGGTCGCGGCCGGGCTTCTTGAGCTCGTTGACGATGTCGATGAGCGTGAGGGTGCCGCAGTTCAGGTCGCTTGCCAGCGCCGAGATGCTGCCCAGACGGCGCTCGATGTCGGGCACGCCGCCGCGGCTGAGCTCGCTTGCCGCAACGCCGGCGCGCTCCAGGACGGCCGTCGCCACCTCGTAGCTCTCGGGGTGGACGCTTGTCGCGTCAAGCGGGTTCTTGCCGCCACTGATGCGCAGGAAGCCCGCGGCGTTGAGATATGCCTTGGGTCCCAGCTTGGGGACCTTCTTGAGCTGGCGGCGATCGGTAAAGGCGCCGTTTTCCTCGCGGTAGGCCACGATGTTCTTGGCCACGCTCGGCGTGATGCCCGATACGTATCCCAGCAGGCTTGCGCTTGCGGTGTTGACGTCGACGCCCACGCGGTTGACGACGTCTTCCACCACATGGCCCAGGGTACGCGAAAGCTCGGCCTGGTCAAGGTCGTGCTGGTACTGGCCAACGCCGATGGACTGGGGCGGGATCTTGACGAGCTCTGCCAGCGGGTCTTGCAGGCGGCGGCCCAGGCTCATGGCGCCACGCACGGTGACGTCCAAGTCGGGATACTCCTGGCTGGCGAGTTCGGAAGCCGAGTACACCGACGCGCCGGCTTCGTTAACGATGGTGTAGCGAAGGCTGGGCGCCTGCTCGGCAATGAACTCCGAGACGACTTCCTCGGTCTCGCGGCTGGCGGTGCCGTTGCCGATGACGATGGTGTTGACGCCGTCTTTCTTGACGAGGCGGGCGAGCTCGCGCTTAGTGCCGGCGACGTCGTGGCGCGGCTTGGTGGGGTAGACCACGCCGTGGTCGAGCAGCTTGCCGGTCTCGTCCATGACGGCGACCTTGCAGCCGGTGCGGTAGCCCGGATCGAGCGCGAGCACGCGGGCGCCGCGCACGGGGCGTGCCGAGAGCAGGCCTTCGAGATTCTTGGCAAAGACGTTGATGGCCTCGGTCTGGGCGCGGACGGTGAGTTTGGCGCGTGCCTCGCGCTCCAGCGAGGGGGCCATGAGGCGCTTGTAACCGTCAGCGATAGCGGCGTCAAAGACGGGCGCAAAGACGCCCTGGCGACGGGGCCAGCGGCTGCCGAGGCGCGCCGTGGCAGCGACGCCGTCGACATTCACGCGCACGCGGAGCTTGCCCTCGCGCTCACCGCGGTCGATAGCCAGCACGCGGTGGTTAGGAATACGGCGCAGCGGCTCATCATAGCTGTAGTACGGCTCGTAGGGGGTCTTCTCGGCGGGGTCGGTGGCCTCGACGACGATATCGGCGGTGTTTTGCGTAAAGGCGCGCAGGTCGGCGACGTTCTCGGGGTCCTCGGCCACAGTCTCGGCCACGATGTCGACGGCGCCGGCGAGTGCCTTCTCGGGCGTGTCGAAGCCGGCCTCCTCGTTGACGTATGCCGCGGCGGCGTCGAGTGCGCTGCCCTTGGCCGAGGTCTGCATGATAATCATGTTGGCGAGCGGCTCCAGGCCTGCCTCGCGGGCCTTCTGTGCGCGGGTCATGCGCTTTTTGCGGTAGGGCTTATGGAGGTCCTCGACACGCTGGAGCTGCGTGGCCTCGCGGATCTGCTGTTCGAGCTCGGGCGTGAGTTTGCCCTGGGCGTCGATGAGCAGAATGACGTCCTCTTTGCGCTGCTCAAGATTGCGCAGGTAGGACAGGCGCTCGTCGAGTGCGCGCAGGGCGACGTCGTCCATGCCGCCCGTGGCTTCCTTGCGGTAGCGCGAGATAAAGGGGATGGTGTTGCCCTCGTCGATGAGCTTGACGGCAGCCTCGACGTTGGCGGCCTTAAGGTTGAGCTCGCGGGCGAGCTGGGCGATAAGATCCATGGGACTCCTTGCGTTTGAGGTGCGTTTGCAGCACAGAGCTACCAAGGATACCACCCGTCCCAAAAGGCTGTTTTGGGGCCGCGCCACGAAAACGGCCTATCTACTACGTTTAACCCGTATGGGTCGACCATGCCTGGTTTTACCGAAAATGCGCAACCCGTCTACCTGCGGTTTTTATTTCGCGAAATTCGGTATGGATGAGGGTGATTGGTTAAACGTAGTAGATAGGCTCATTCCGTGGCGAACGAATCAAGCCGAGGTGCAAAAAGGCCCCCCGTCTCAGAAAATCATTGGAAACGTAGCAAAATGCCCCGCGGGCAGGAGGCTGCTCGCGGGGCAAAGAAGAGGGGCTTATTTGTGGCGGACCGAGGGGCTCGGCATGGGGTTTCTGTCGCGGCCGCTCTTAAGGCGTTACGGCTCGACGAGCTGGCCGGTCTCGGCGGCCTCCTTGACGGCGTTGAGAAGCGTGAGCGTCTTGACGTTGTCGGCCGGCGTCACGACGGGCTCGACCTCGCGGCGGACGACCTTCACAAAGTGCTTGAGCTGCATCTTGTGGGGAAGCGCCGGGTCGACGGCCGGAATCTCCATCTGCAGCGGCTTGTGCCAGTTAGAGGCGCCGTCGTAGGAGAACTGGTGCAGGCGGGGCAGCGACAGGGCGCCCTTGGTGCCGCCGATAAAGTAGGCGTCGGCGTCGAAGGGGCGGTACTGCGGATCCTCGCGAGCGGTTGCCTCCCAGTTCCAAGGGCTGGCGGTGGCGTCGGAGATGGTCATGCTCGCAAGCGCGCCATCGGCAAAACGGACGTTGACCACGGCGGAGTCCTCGGTCTCAAAACCGCGGGCGGCGCTGGACTGCATACCCTGGACGGCAACGGGCTCGCCCAGCAGGTAACGGAGCAGGTCGACGTCGTGCACCAGGTTGACCAGAATCGGGCCGGCACCCTTCTTGCGGCGCCACTCGACGTCGAAGTACTCGTCGTTCTTATAGATCATGTAGTGGAAGCTCGACACGGTGAGCTTGCCCAGCTCGCCGGACTCGATGATCTCCTTGGCCTTGTTCACAAACGGGTTGTGGCGACGGTGCTGACCCACGAGTACGGGCACGCCGGCGGTCTCGGCCTCGGCGGCGAAGGCCTGGGCATCCTCGAGATCGTTGGAGATCGGCTTTTCGACCAGCGGCACGATGTTGCGCTTGATGGCCTCGCGGGCAACGCCCAGGTGCAGGTCGTTGGGGGTGGCGATGATGACGGCCTCGGGCTTGACCTCGTCCATCATCTGGGCGGGATCGGTAAAGAACGGCACGCCGGCGGCCTCGGCCGTGGCGCGGGCGCCCTCAAAGGCGTCGGCGATGGCGACGAGCTCGGCCTCGGGCTCCTCGGTGACAAAGCGGATGTGGTTGCGGCCCATGGCGCCGGCGCCGATGACGGCAATGCGGACGGGGTTGAGCTCAGACATTTCGACTCCTTAATGCTGGTGGCTGGCGAATGTGGCAAAGGGACTGTCCCTTTGCCACATTGGTATAACTAGGCGGACTTCTTCTTGCTGTCGGAGACCATCATGTAGACGGTGAGTACGACGGCGATGGCGGCGATCACGATGGCGCCGTAGAAGGACTGCTGGTAGGCGGCGCTGCCGGCCTCGGCGTGATACAGCACGGCGGTGATGGGCTGGCTGATCCAGGTAGAAGCGGCATAGCCCAAGAACATGATGCCGTAGTTGACACCGATGTTGCTGGTGCCAAAGGCGCCACCGGTGAGCGGCGGGTAGATGACGAGCAGAGCGCCAAAGCTAAAGCCGAGCAGGGCGAGCGCCACAAAGAACATGCTCTGCGTAAAGCTCATCGACATGATGACGAGCGCGACGATGGTGACGACAAGGCTGATGAGCAGCGACTTGTAGGCGCCGAGCTTGTCGATGATCTGGCCAAAAGACAGACGGCCGACCAGGTTGGCGCAGGTGTTGACGGAGACGACCACGCCGCCGAGGGCGACGGCCGCGGCGCTCGTGGGGTCGGCGAAGAGCTGGACAGCGGCGATGGAGGCAACCTTGCCCACGAGCAGGGTGCCCGCGGTGGCGGCGAAGGCGAAGGTGGCGATGAGGACCCAGAAGCGCGGGGTTTTGACCATCTCGCCCGGGGTGAGGTCGCCGAAGGTGCCGGCGTGCGCGCCGCCCTTGGGGGCCTCGAAGCCCTCGGGCAGCCAACCGGCCTCGGGGGCCTTCAGGAACAGGGCGGAGGCGGCGATCGTCACAAAGAAGATGACGCCGAGTGCCTTAAGGGCGCCAAAGATGCCAAGGCTCGGGATGAGCAGCGAGGCGAGCACCGGGGACAGCACGGCGGGGCCGGCGGTCGAAGCGGCCAGGGTGATGCCGGAGGCGAGGCCCTTTTTGTCGATGAACCACTTTTGGCCGGTGGTGAGCGCGGGGTTGTAGCCCAGGCCGTTGCCGATGGCGGCGACGAGCGAGAACCACAGGTAGAACTGCCACGGCTCGGTGACGGTGCCGGACATGAACCAGCCCACGCCGTAGCACACGGCGGCAGCGATCACGACGTTGCGCGGACCGATCTTATCGGAGATGCGGCCGGCGAAGATGCCCGTCACGGCCATGATGGTCTGAAAGACCGGGAAAGCCCAGGTAAGGGCGCTGGACCACTCGGGGTAGACGGCGAGCAGGTTCTTGGACACGACGGAGTACAGCGCGATGGAGCTGATGAAGAACATGGTGACGCACGCGGCGGAAAGCACGACGGCGCGACCCTTGTTGGAGTTGGTGGAAGCCATTGGACTCTTTCTAATCGATGCGGGGAGGAGCGGGCGTCACCGCGAGCCTCCCTGTTGGGCTGGCTTACTGGTCAGTCGGCTTTGCGACGCCGGACTCATCGGACCAAAGCTCGACACCCTTGTTCTTGAGGTAGTTGTCGGCAAAGGCTCGGCGACCGCCGGGCTTGGCGGTGAGGTCGCCCATCATATTGGAGAAGCCGCCATCGACCTTGATGGCGTCGCCGGTGGTAAAGTCCGAGCGCTTGGACGCCAGGAACATGACGGCGTTGGCGATATCGCTGACCTCGCCGATGCGGCGCGTGGCGATGAGGCGGCTGCGGCTCTTCTCGACCTCGGGGTCGGCGTAAAAGCTCGCCGACATGGGGGTCTTGACAAAGCAGGGCTCGACGCAGTTGGAGCGCACGCCGTAAGGGCCCCACTCGGCGGCGAGCATCTTGGACATCATGTTGACGCCCGCCTTGGTGGAGCTGTACACGCCCGAGAACGTCTCGGGGGAGTGGCTAGCGACGGTCGAGATGTGCACCAGGCGGCCCTGGCCGGCCTTGATCATCTCGCGACCAAAGCGCTGCGAGGTGATGAAGTAGCCGGTGAGGTTGACGTTGAGCACCTGCTCCCAGTCGCTCAGCGGCAGGTCCTCCATGGCGGCGAAGCGCAGGATGCCGGCGGTGTTGACGAGAACGTCGACGCGGCCGAACTCGGCGATGGTGGCGTCGACGGCGGCCTGAACCTCGGCCTCGTCGGTGGCGTTCATCTTGTAGCCCTCGGCGTGGATGCCAAACTCGGCGGCGAGGTCGGCGGCTGCGGCCTTGACCTTCTCCTCGTCCAGGTCGAGCAGGACGACATTGGCGCCGTTGCGGGCGAACTCGCGGCAAATCTCGGCGCCCATACCGCCGAGCGCGCCAGTCACGGCGCAGACATCGCCCTCGAGCTTAAGCCAATTGCTCATAGGAACTTCCCTTCTTGTGCCTCCCTGTGGGTCGCTCCCATTAACCGACCCACGTGGTTTTCGCTGGTTATCGTATGCTTAGCGTTCGCGCAGGTGAATTGCATATTTGTTAGAATGGCGTTAACCGTAGGTTTACACTGTGCATTGAGGTTTGTTCGCAATTGAGCGTGTGACCTGCGAAAACGACCCCCTGCGGCGCTGTGGGCCCGCGCGTGCGAAAACGGGAGATTGACGTGTACGATCGACGACTTGACGCTATTTCGGCCGCCGCGGAGCTGGGAAGTTTCTCGCGTGCCGCGGCAAAGCTGCGCGTGTCGACCCCGGCGCTCGTCAAACAGGTGTCGGGGTTCGAGGCCGAGTTTGGCATCACGTTGTTCGAGCGCTCGCACTCGGGCGTCAAGGTGACGCCGGCGGGCGCGCTGTTGGTGGACGACGCGCGCTCGATTATGCGCCAATCCGAGGATGCGTTGCGCCGCGCCCGGCGAGCGGCGGGCGATGGCGGTGCGGTGCGCCTGGGCGTATCGATGATGTGCCCGGGGCGCCACACGCTCGCGCTGTGGCCGCAGGTGCACGACATGGAGCCGCGCTTGCGTTTTGAGATTGTGCCGGTGGGGGACCTTTACGATGAGCGCGAGACCGTCATGCGAGGTCTGGGGCGCGAGGTGGATGTGGTGCAGTCGAGTTTTTCGACCCCGCGCTGGGGTGATGCCTGCCAAAAGCTCCGCATTGTCAACGTGCCGTTTTATATCGACCTGCCGCGCACGAGCCCGCTGGCACGCAAGAACCGTATTTCGATCGCCGACTTGGAGGGTATGCGTCTGCGCGTACTGCGCCACGGCAACGACGCCATGGACAGCCTGCGCATTGACCTTTTGGCCGACGGCGGCGTGGACGTGATCGACGTGGATAGCTTCGACTTTGCGCTCTTTAACGAAGCCGAGGAAAAGGGCGACGCGGTGCTCACCTGCGGCGCATGGTCGGGTGTGCACCCGGCCTTTGTGGGCGTGCCGTTCCTATGCGGCCGCGAGGTGCCGGTCTTCTTGCACTACCCGCTCGAGCCCACCCTCCAAGTACAAAAATTCGTCAACGCCATGGCCCAACTCCTCAACTAGCTCATTTGGCGCGGGTAGTCTTTTTGGGACGGGGCTTTTTTAGCTACTTTCGCCGCCCTGCCTGCGCACCCTCAAAGTAGTCAAAAAGCCCCGTCCCAAAAAGACTAACAAAACGAGGCCCTGGCCAAACGGCCAGGGCCTCACTAACTTTTATTCCGTTCTAAACGACGGGCTGACTGCGCGCAGGAGGGCGCCCCGGGGACGGGCGGGGTATTTCCTCCGCGCGCAGTTTCGCAGCGCAGCGAGAATGTTTGAGCGCGGAGGAAATACCCCGCCCGTCCCCGGGGAACCCTCCGTCAGTAACCGTTCCTACTCCAGCTCAAACGCACCCGTGTACAGCTGGTAGTAATACCCGCGCTTGGCGATCAGCTCGTCGTGGTTGCCGCGCTCGATGATGCGGCCGTGGTCCAGGCAGATGATCGCGTCGGAGTTGCGCACGGTGGACAGGCGGTGCGCGATGACAAACGTCGTGCGGCCCTCCATGAGTTTATCCATGCCCGCCTGCACGATAGCCTCGGTGCGGGTGTCGATGGAGCTCGTTGCCTCGTCCAGAATCATTGCCGGCGGATCGGCGACGGCAGCGCGGGCGATCGAGATCAGCTGGCGCTGGCCCTGCGACAGCTGGGCGCCGTTGCCGGTGAGCATGGTGTCATAGCCGTCGGGCAGGCGGGTGATAAAGTCGTCCGCGCCCGCGAGCTTGGCCGCCGCGATGCACTCCTCGTCGGTCGCATCCAGGTTGCCGTAGCGGATGTTATCCATCACGGTGCCGGTGAACAGGTTCACGTCCTGCAGCACGACGCCCAGGCTTCGGCGCAGGTCGGCCTTGCGGATCTTGTTGACGTTGATGCCGTCGTAGCGGATCTTGCCGTCGGCGATGTCGTAGAAGCGGTTGATGAGGTTGGTGATGGTCGTCTTGCCGGCACCGGTGGCGCCGACAAACGCGACCTTCTGGCCCGGCTTGGCAAACACGGACACGCCGTGCAGCACCTCGTGGTCGGGCGTGTAGCCAAAGTCGACGTTGTCCATGACCAGGTCGCCGCGCAGCGGTACGTACTCGATCTCGCCGGTTGCGCGGTGCGGATGTTTCCATGCCCACATGCCGGTGTGGTGGTCAGCCTCCTCGAACTCCCAAGTCTCGGGGTTCACCTGTGCGTTGACGAGCGTCACGTAGCCTTCGTCGGCCTCGGGCTTCTCGTCGATGAGCTCAAAGATGCGGTCGGCGCCGGCGAGGCCCATGACCACGGCGTTGATCTGCTGCGAGATCTGGCCGATCTGTCCGCAGAACTGCTTGGTCATGTTGAGGAACGGCACCACGACGGCGATGGACAGCGCCATGCCCGAGATGCTCAGGTTGGGCACGCCCAGTGCCAGGAAAATGCCGCCGGCAAGGGCCACCAGCACGTAGAGCAGGTTGCCCAGGTTCATAAGGATGGGCATGAGGATGTTGGCGTACATGTTGGCCTTTTGCGAGACCTCGAAGAGCTTCTCGTTGCGCTCGTCAAAATCGGCCTCGGCGGCAGACTCGTGGCAGAACGCCTTGACGACCTTCTGGCCGTTCATGACCTCCTCGATATGGCCCTCGACCACGCCGAGCTCGGTCTGCTGCGCAATGAAGAAACGCGCGGAATTGGAGCCGAGCAGCTTGGTCATAAAGGTCATAAAGGCGACGCCGGCGATGATGACCAGGCACATCCACACGCTGTAGTACAGCATGATAAAGAACACCGTGACAATGATGATGATCGTCATGAGCAGGTTGGGCAGCGACTGACTGATCATCTGGCGCAGCGTATCGATGTCGTTGGTGTAGTGGCTCATGATATCGCCGCGCTGGTGCGTGTCGAAGTAGCGGATCGGTAGGTCCTGCATGCGGTTGAACATCATCTCGCGCAGCTTCTCGAGCGAGCCCTGCGTGACGATAGCCATGGCGCGGTTCCAGAAGAGCGAGGACAGGACACCGACGCCGTAGATGCAGGCGAGGGTGGTCACGAGCTGCAGAATCTTGGGCTGTGCGGCTTCCCAATCGCCCGACTGCCACGATTCGCTAATAATCTGCAGGGCGCTCTGCAGGAAGGTCGCGCCGACGGAGTTGATGATGGCGCAGAGCACCACGCCGGCGACGACAAGGGGCAAAAGCACGGGATAGAAGCCAAAGAGCGTCTTGATGAGGCGCGACATGGTGCCGCCCTTGCGGTTGAGCGCGCGCTCGGCGGTCGTTGCCTTACTCATGGGCCTCGCCTCCTTCCTGGGTCTGAGCTTGCGTTGCGGTCATGTCGGTGTTGTCTGCCGCCGTGTTCGCGTCGCCAGAGACGTCGTCGGCGTCTTGCGTACCTTCGGCAGACATCTTGTTTTGCGAGGTAAAGGTCTCGCGGTAGATCTCGCTCGTCTTAAGCAGCTCGTCATGGGTGCCGATCTGCGCGATACGGCCGCCCTCCATGACGATGATGCGGTCTGCGTCCTGCACGGAGCTGATGCGCTGGGCGATGATGAGCTTGGTCGTGTTGGGCAGATAGCTTGCCAGTCCTGCGCGGATCTTTGCGTCGGTCTTGGTGTCGACGGCGCTGGTGGAGTCGTCCAGGATCAAGATCTTGGGGCGACGCAGCAGGGCGCGTGCAATGCACAGGCGCTGCTTCTGACCGCCCGAAACATTAGAGCCGCCCTGTTCGATCCAGGTGTCGTAGCCCTTGGGGAAACCGTCGACAAACTCGTCGGCGCAGGCCAGATGCGCTGCCTCGCGGACTTCCTCGTCGGTGGCGTTCGGGTCGCCCCAACGCAGGTTCTCGGCGATGGTGCCGCTAAACAGCACGTTTTTCTGCAGCACCATGGCGACCTGGTGACGCAGCGCGTCCAGGTCGTAGTCGCGCACGTCCACGCCGCCCACGCGCACAGCGCCTTCGGTGGTGTCGTACAGGCGGGCGATGAGGTTAACGAGCGTGGACTTGGCCGAGCCGGTGCCGCCGATGATGCCGATGGTCTCGCCGCTCGTAATGTGCAGGTCGATATCGTCGAGCGCCTGGCGTTTCGCATGCGCGGAATACTTAAAGCTCACGTGGTCAAAGTCGATGGAACCGTCGGCAACCTCGAGCACGGGCTCGGCGGGATTGGCGATCGTGGGCTCGGCGGCCAGCACCTCGGCAATGCGGTGTGCCGATTCGTCGGCCATGGTCACCATGACAAAGATCATCGACAGCTGCATCAGGCTCATGAGAATCTGGAAACCATAGGTAAAGGTCGAGGAGAGCTGGCCCACGTCGAACAGCGTGCCCTGGCTCGTGATGATGAGCTTGGAGCCTAGGTAGATGATGACGACAAACGCGCCGTTGACGCAGATGTTCATCATGGGGTTGTTAAAGGCGAGCAGCTTCTCGGCGCGGGTGAAGTCCATCTGGACGTCGCGCGCGGCGGTCGCGAACTTCTCCTTCTCAAAGTCTTCGCGCACATAGCTCTTGACCACGCGCATGCCGGTGACGTTTTCCTCGACGGACTCGTTAAGGGCATCGTACTTGTGGAACACGCGCGAGAAGATGGGGCGCACCTTAAAGATGATAAAGAACAGTCCAAAGCCCAGCAGCGGAATGATGACCAGGTAGACCATGGCGACGCTGCCGCCCATGATAAACGCCATGGTAAAGGCGAAGATCAATACCAGCGGCGCGCGCACGGCGATACGGATGATCATCATAAAGGCCTGCTGCACGTTGTTGATATCGGTGGTCAGGCGCGTGACGAGCGAGGAGCTCGAGAACTCATCGATGTTGGCAAAGCTGAACGTCTGGATCTTGTAGAACAGGTCGTGACGCAGGTTCTTGGCGAATCCGCAGCTCGCATGGCTGCAGGTGACACCAGCCGCGGCGCCAAAAGCAAGCGACGTCAGCGCGATGAGCACCAAAAAGCCTGCGGTGGGAAGCATCTCGGCTACGGTGGCGCCGTCTTTGATGGCGTCGATCAGGTTGGCGGTGATAAATGGAATCAGCATCTCGCAGAGCACCTCGCCAAGCACGAGCAGCGGCGTGGCAACAGTGACTTTCATATAGTCGCGGATGCTTCCCATGAGGGTTTTAATCATCCAGTTCCTCCCAGGTTACGCGGATTTTATCGAGCATTTCGGCGAGGTCCTCGCGCTCGTCGTGGGTGAGCGCGCTAAAGGCCCGTTCTCTAAAGCGGATGCGGGCCGCCTGGTCGATGCGGGCGTTTTCCCGGCCGGTTTCGGTCAGGCGAATGGTGAGTTGCCGTCGATCCTTGGGGTTACGGCTGCGCTCGATGAGGCCGTTGAGCTCGAGCTTGGACAGGATCTCGGAAAGCGATCCCGGCTTGAGGTCAAAGTGCATGCCGAGCTCCTGCTGCGACATCTCGCCGCCGGGTTGCTTGGCCAGCAGGCAGATGATGGGCGCCTTGCCGGATACGCCTCCGCCATGAAAGTGCATGTAATGGCCGCAGAAGCCAAGCCCGTTAAGGATGCGCTTGGCAAGTGCATCCGATTGCGATTGCGCCTCGGGCGAATCTGCAGGCTCGATGGGGTCGCCGCCCGGCGTATGGGGGCAGAGGTCGATGCATTCGTCGCACATGGTGTTGCTCCTTTCTTTAGTTAGGTAGAGAAATTGTTTTGTACCTAAGTGATTCTAGAGGTACCTAACTGATTGTCAAGGTACCGAATCGATTTTGTGGCAGTGCTGGGGTGCCGGTGCCAGGGGAATCTTGGACAGTCTTCGCAGCGTAGATTCAGCGGGCCACGGCGTATCCCGGAGTTTTCGATAGGTTCATTAAGGGGGCGAGACTGGCAGCTGCCGGTCTCGCCCCTTGGCTTTCCGAGACTTAGAGCGGCTCGTCGCCGGTTCGGAGGATGGCGAGATATGGCTCATATGAAAACGTGCGGTATCGTTTCCTGCTCGTATCACGTTGGACAAGAATGCCCCAATCGGTAAATTGGGATATAAGGTTGTTTGCGCTCGATCTGCTAATCTGCATTCGTTCAGACACAAAGGCGGTGTCGACGATCGGATTGCCCTCGAGAAGGTCGAGTAGCATAAGGGCGTTCGTCGTAGCCCTTCCCGCCTTTTCGCGAATCAGCCTTTCGGTTTCCGAATGGAGGTCGACAAGCTTCCGCATCGAATCCCGCGCCTCGCGTGCGCTTGCAAGCAAGCAGGTACTGAAAAACGAAACCCATCCCTCAAAATCGCCTCTCTGCCTTACGCGCATAAGCCAATCGTAGTATTCGCTCCTGTGTCGTTTGAGTTCATACGAGGGGTAGATGACCGGCTTGGTGAGCGCCCCATCATGTATGAGCGAAAGGAGGATGAGCAGACGCCCGAGGCGTCCGTTGCCGTCGAGGAACGGGTGCGCGGTTTCAAACTGGTAGTGCACCAAAGCGGCCTTGATGACTGGATCGATGTCGTCACGCTCGTTGATGAAAAGCTCGAGGTCGCCAAGTGCCTCCTTCATATCCTCCGTGTTGGGAGGGACATACGGGGCCTCATTGAGCGTGCAGCCGTTTGGTCCGACCCAGTTCTGAGTCGTCCTGAACTGGCCCGGCGTCTTGTCGGAGCCTCTGCCATTTCCAAGCAATGTGGCATGGACGGATTTGAGCAGCCTCATACAGAGTGGCAGTTCCTCCATGAGCGTGGTCGCCTGCTGCACCGCTCGAGTGTAGTTGACGACGTCGGTTAGGTCCCGGCTCGCATTGGATTCGTTTGACGGGTCAAGAACATCATCGAACGTACATTGCGTACCCTCGATTTGAGAGGACAAGAGCGCTTCCTTGCGAACGTACATAGAAAGGTACATGTCGATGTTCGGAACAAAGCGAGACATGCCCTCAACCTCGCCGAGTATGGCGCGGCAATCGGAGACAAGCCGCATGGAATCAGCGGATAAATTGATTGGAAAGAATGAATCCATATTGGCGGGTCTAAACGAATCATAGGCGAGGGCTCCTGAAAGGTTGTGCCTGACGTTTCCCTGTCGTCCGGGTGTGATGGGTGCGAGCATCGTTAGTGTCCTAAGAACAAATTTGAGCCAAAACTTGTTCTTAGAATTTTATAGCGCCTTCTAAGGCCAAGTTTCTGCAATAAGAAGCGTCAGAAAAACTCTAAGAACAAAATTACGCCCAAACTTGGTCTTACATCCGAAGGCAAGACTTAGATTGCACTGCGCTACACTTAGTCGCATTATGGCGACATCGCGCCGCGCCCGACCCAAGGGGGACACTCATGAAGAACACTCAGCTGCTGCTGATCAACGATATGTGCGGCTACGGCAAGGTCGCGCTCTCGGCCATGCTGCCGGTACTGTCGCACATGGGCTATCGCATCCACAACCTGCCGACGGCGCTCGTTTCCGATACGCTCAACTATCCCAAGTTCTACATTCACGACACCACGGAGTACGTGCGCCAGAGCCTCGCTATCTGGGAGGAGCTCGGCTTTGAATTTGATGCTATCTCGACCGGCTTTATCGTGACCGAGGAGGAGACGCGCATCATCTCGGACTTTTGCCACCGCCGCGCTCAAAAGGGCACCAGGGTGTTCGTCGATCCCATCATGGGCGATAACGGCAAGCTCTATGCCGGCGTGCCCGAGTCGACCATCGGACTCATGCGCAGCTTGGTCGAGTGCGCCGACTACGCGGTGCCCAACTATACCGAGGCGTGCCTGCTCACCGATACGCCTATCGCCGAAGAGATTACGGCCGATGAGGCCCGCACGCTCGTGGACGCCATGCTCGCGTTGGGCACCAAGTCGGTTGTCATTACGAGTGCGAAGGTCGATGGGGCGAGTGCCGTCATCGGCTACGACCATGTGGCGGGGGAATACTTTGAGATTCCGTTTGAGCTGATCCCGGTGTACTTCCCGGGTACGGGCGATACGTTCTCGGCCGTGCTCATGGGCCGCGTGATGAACGGTTGGAGCCTCCAGTGTGCCACGGCCGATGCCATGCGTGTGGTGGCCGAGCTTATCGAGCGCAATGCCGACCAAGAGGACAAGTCGGCTGGCCTTCCCATCGAGGCCTGCCTGGATGTGATTGACCATGAGTAACGCTGACGAGGGCGGCGCCAAGCCTGCAGGCGAGAGCAAGCCGCTCGGCGCGCCGCGTGGCAAGCGTCCGCGTATCCGCATTAGCTGCGTGGACCAGTTGGGAACGTGCCGCTGCCATCATGGTCACAAGCCAGGCGATGTCTTTGACTTTGACCGAGACCGCGGCAAGATGTGCGCTATGGCCTGCCATGTGGGCTTTCCTTACATTGACATCTTGCGTTACGGCGGAACCGTGCCCGGCAACGAGCCCGGCACGGCAAAGTTCTGCTGCCCCGAGGTCGATACATTGAACGTCTGGCTCGCCGAGATCGTCGACGAGTAGTCGAGCGAGGATTTTCTCCCGCCGAGATAATGAGCGTGGATTTTTCCCGTTTTGGACGCAATTTCGCGCTCAAAGTGGGAGAAAATCCACGCTCGATTTGTATATGGGAATCCCGATCTCGTTTATGCCCGTGCTTAGGCGTTATCGTCGTTGTTCTGCGTGCGAGTAAGGTCAAATTTCTGCATTTCATCCGATTTGTGGCTCTAAAAACTCTGCATTTCATCGATTACAGCTGCTCGAGCATAGCGGTGCAACCGGCGAGCACGTCGCGGTAGGTGGCATCGAAGTTGCCGGTGTACCAGGGATCGGCCACGTCGCCGGGGCGCTCGGTCCAATCGAGCAAGCGCGTAATCTTGCCGTCGGGGTCGTCGTCAAAGATGCGACGCAGACCGCGCGCGTTCTCAGCATCCATATAGACAATGCGATCCCAGTTGCCATACTCCGCGCGCCGCACCTGACGTGCGCGATGTGCGACGACGGGAATCCTGACTTCGCGCAGCTTGGCGACCGTGCCATGATGCGGCGGGTTGCCGATCTCTTCGGTTGAGGTTGCTGCAGAATCGATGACAAACTCGCCCGCGCGTCCAGCGCGGCGCGCTAGCTCGGTAAACACGGACTCAGCCATCGTCGAGCGACAGATATTTCCACAGCAGATAAAAAGAATGCGTTGCATGAGCGGTTTCCTTTCTGGGCGGTCGCGCGGGGCTTACAGGCTGCCCTTGAGACAGTTTGCTCCGATAAAACCCGCTGCGTACAAGGGGAGGTGGCGCAGCTCGCGCCCGTCATCAGTTTCGCTGCGGGCAAAATTGTTCTCGGACAAAATGTAGGCATATGGCGACCGGGCTTTGTCCATAAACGACCCGAGGGTTCTTGCGCGCACGTTGCGTGCGGACTTTACCTCGACGGGCACAATTTCCATACGGTCGGTCTGAAGTAGAAAATCGAGCTCACCGCTCGTCTTCCAAGACGACGGCGGCACCCAATAGTACGTCCGCAAACCATTGCTCGAAAATGCCTGCATGACCGAGTTTTCGGCCAGGGCACCTCGAAAGTCGGAAGACAGTGCTATGGCGGAATCCTCTTTGAGGTCGAGCCAGAGCCGCGGGTTGATACCGAGTTTGTAGAACATGAGGCCCGTATCGAGAAGATAGACCTTAAAGAAACTTCCGTCTTCGTCGTCGAAGGGAACGAGGGGAGGTTCGATGCCTTCGGTCAGGTTGTTGACCGATATGATGGCGGCGCCTTCGAGCCAGTCGAGCGGCTCGATAAGCTTGGCGCGACGGCCTCCGCGTTCGACCTCGGAGTACTTGAATTTCTTTGTGGACGATCTCAGCAACTGGGACGGAATGGAGCGCCATACCTTGCGCGCCGCCACGCCACTGATCCCGTTTTCGGGGTCGGTCATATCGGCGGTGTAGGTCTCGTCGATTTCGCGCTGCTCGACGCGCGCGTCTTCGATGGATAACGTCTTGCGATATGCGTTGACGGCGGCGGGCATGCCGCCCACGACCTGGTATCGATGAAACAGGCTGAGCGCGGCTTGGTGCGCGGCGTAAGCATCGAGCGTGCCGGCGTGGGTACGAACAGCATCGGCCATCTGCTCCTCATCGAGCGCCCAGAGAAACTCCTCGAACGACATGGGATGCATGGTCTCTTGACGAACGCCGCTGGGAAAAGGCAACTTGCGCTTGCGCGTGGCGACACCGAGTTGGCTGCCGGTCGCGCATATGCGCCAGCCCGAACCCGAGAAAAAGCGAAGCGAGTTGAGCGCCCGTTCGCAGAGCTGCACCTCGTCAAACAGGATGAAGGCGGTTTCCTTGCGAATGGGGGTGCGTTTATAGTCTGAAATTCGCGCCACGATGGTGTCAACGTCGTCGGTGGGACAGTCGAACAGCGGAGCAATCAGTTCAAGATCGGTCTGAAAGTCGAGTTTGACAAACGCATCGCCGGCGATTCGCCTGCCGATTTCCTCGGCAGCGTACGTTTTGCCTACGCGTCGCGCACCACGGATGAGGAGGGGGCGTGAGGCGTCCTTTGTCGCCCATGATTCGATAACGGATTCGATTGATCTGCGCATGGGGCCACCTTTCCGATTTCGTGTACTTCAGATACATAGTTTAGTACGATTTCGTGTACTTAAAATACACGAAATCGTAGAAAAGCGTGTATCTGAAATACACGAAATTGCACTGCCGGAGCTTGCAGGCGGATAAACACTACTAGTATGGGACGGTTTTCACTGGTTGCTCGCCACCTTGGGCTGTGTTCGTCCCTATGCCTGCATCCGGGGCTGTGCTGATTGACGACGGCGCTCCCAGCGGGCGAGCTTGATCGTCACTAGCGCAAGCGCCCAGGCTACGAGCGAGAACGCAGCGCCCACGGCACCCACGTACGCAATGCCAATTCCGTTTACCACGGCGCCGCCCACTGCGGTGCCAAACGAGATACCGACGTTAAACGCCATGGGCTCAACCGAACTCGCGAGCACCATCGACTTGGGATGGCGGCTGCGCGCCACGTCCATAAAGTGTGTGATGCACGACACCGAGAACAGGTACATGAGCATCGCCAAGCTAAAGACAAAGACCAGCGCGAGCGGCATGGTGCCGCCCACAGCAAACAACCCGAGTAACGCCACAGCCTGCAGCACAAACGTCACGAGCAGCGCCTTCATGCCAAAGCGCGCATCAATCCATCCGCCCAGGATGTTCGAGATCAGGCAGAACGCGCCGTAGGCCATGAGCGTGGTGCTGGCTTCGACCGTGCCCATGCCCAGCACCTGCTCCAGATAGGGCGTCACATAGCCGTAAAACACATAGACCGATCCCACGCCAAACAAGAAGATGAGCATGCCGGTGATGATACTCGGTTCGCGCAGCAGACCCGCCTGTTCGCGGAAGGTGGCGGGTTCGTCGGTCTGTCCGGCGCGCGGCGTAAACACCACGAGCGCGGCGCAGATCAGAACGGCAAAGGCCAGCGTGCCGTACATGGCAACGTGCCAGTCGAGCGTGTCGGCCACAAACTTGCCGATCGAAGTGACAAAGACCATTGCTACGGAAAACGCACCATATATCACCGAGATGGCAAGCGAAGTTTGCTGCGGGGACAGCAGCTCGGGGATGTACGTCACGCCCACGGCGAGCAGTGCGCCCGAGACGGATCCCAGGACAATGCGCGAGATAAACAGTACCTGGAAGTTGGGCGCCAACGCCATGACCAGATTGCCGAGCACAAAGATAATGCTGTAGCACACGAGCAGCTGGTAACGACGGAAGCGCCCCGTGCTGAGCGCAAGCACCGGCGTCGCGATAGCGTAGACCAATGCAAAAACGCTGATGAGCTGGCCCGCAGTGGCAAGCGATATGCCGAGTTCCGTCGCCAAGTCACTTTCGATGCCGATGACCACGAACTCCGAGCAGCCGAGCGAGAAGCCCAGCAGCACGAGCAGCGCCAGGCAGAGCTTGGTGCGCGCGGGGGAGAGCGCGGCGGCGGTTGACTTACTTTTAGGCGTGGTGGCGGCGGTCAAGGTTGTCACTCCAATGTCGCATGAATAAGCGGGATTCAATCCCTGCAACTCTAACAGAATGTGTCAGGTGCCTGCCCCCTTTGTCGCAGGCTGCGCTTGCCTGTATAGTCGCAATACAGGCGAAGATGGTCTCAGGTACATCGCGGGCGACAGGAGATCCCATGGGTATGCACACGACAAAGGTTGCAGTGGGCGAGGGCAAGTTTGCGCTCGAGGCCCAGCTGACGGTGACACCGCGAGGCATGGCGGTGTACGCCTGCTCGCCGGAGTTCGCGCACCTGGGCGCCACGGCGCAGGCCATTCCGCGCCCCGAGCCCGGCCGCACGGCGACAGTGAGCATCCTGGCTGTTCCGTGCCATCGAGACGAAATTCCGGCGCACGATATCGCGGCGGCGCTGGCCACGCGCTTTGGCGTGCCGGTCGTTGCGAGCACGGGCTTTCATGTTGAACAGGCGAGCGGGGGCGACCTGCAGCGCGTGCTCGACACCACCAAGGAGCTCATCGCCGCGCTCGAGGAGGCCGCAGCCCGCATTCTGCGCGCCGGCTGGGATGAGGGCGGCGCGGGCGCCGAGGTCGTGGCGGTCAATGCCGCGACCGGCGAGACGCTTAGCCCCGTCGACCGCATCGATGCCCATGCCGGTGAGGGCATTCTGCATCAGGCATTTCTGACGCTTCTGGTCGAGGGCCAGGGCGAAGACGCACGCCTGCTGCTCTGTCGTCGCAGTCCGCTCAAACGCCTGTGGGGCGGGGTGCTGGCCGATAGCTGTGCCGGCCATCCGCTCCCCGGGGAGGACGTTGTCGCCGCGACGGCGCGCCGCATCAACGAAGAGCTCGGCATCACGCGCGCACCCGACCAGCTCAAACACCTCGGTCACGTGACCTACCGCGAGGACCACGGCGACGGCCGCTGCGAGTGCGAATGGTGCGAGGTCTACCTTGCCCATGTTGAGCCGGGCGAGCTGCATATCAACCAAGAGGAGATCTCGGAAGTGCGCCGCGTGGCCCCGTCCGAGCTTAAAGGCTACCTGCAGGGTCACCCCGAGCAGCTGGCCCCCTGGCTCCGCGAGGCCCTCAGCGACCCATCCATCCGTACGGATCTCGCTATGTGAAACAAAAGACAGTCCCTTTGCCACATCCAAACCGTCACAACATTCGATGAAAATCTCGAAATCGAGGAAAAGCGTCGAATGTTGTGACGGTTTTTGCCCAGAGGATCGCTTCTCATCCAAAAATCCCGCTTGACTGTATTGCCACAACACAGCGCAACGTAAGGGGTGTCCGATAACGGGCGCCCCTTTTTAAGTGGCAACGTGGCCGCGAATCCGGAGCGCCCCCAACAAGAAAGGTGGGGAGATGGAAGCGGAAAAGAAGGCGTTTAAGATCACCAAGCGCGAAATTGGCTTTGTGCTGGGTATCGTTGTCTTTTTGCTGGTGAAGTTTCTTCCTTTGGCGGAGCTGAGCTCGACGGTCGAGCTCACGGTCGGCGCTCAGACCTGTCTGGCACTGACGCTCGCCACGGTGGTGTTCTGGGCATGTGGCGTGGCGCAGCCGGGCTTTGTGGGCCTGCTCTACTGCGCGCTGCTCGTTCTGTTCAAGGTGTGCGTGGACGACACGGGCGCCGCGAGCATCTCGGCGACAGTCGCCTCCACGTTTAGCTCGTGGACCAAAGCCACCATGTGGCTCGTCATTGGTGCCTACCTCATCGCCAGCGCGGTCAAGGAGTCGGGCCTGGGCGAGCGCATCGCCTATGCGTTTATGCTCAAGTTCGTGCGCGATGCCAAGTCGCTCATCATCTCAATCTTCGCGCTCACCTTTGTGCTGTCGCTGCTGATCCCGCATCCGTTCCCCCGCGCCTTCCTCATCCTCGCCGTCGTCTCGGTCATTGCCGAGTCCGCCGGCTACGGTGACGACGACCGCGGCAAGCTCGGCTTCCTCGTGTTTGCCGCTGCTGCCCCGGGCTCCATGTTCTTCCTGACGGGCGACTCCACGCTCAACCCGCTCGTCGCGCAGTACAGCGCCGAGGCCGGCGGCATGAGCCCGTCCTTTGTCGACTGGTTCCTGTACATGAGCGTGCCCATGCTGGTCGCGCTGCTGTGCACCCTGTTCCTGGGCCTCTTCCTCTTTAAGCCCAGCAAGGAGCTCGTCTACGATCGCGAGCAGATCGTGGCCAAGCAGGCTGCGCTCGGCAAGCTCTCCGTCAAGGAGATCCGCACCATCGTGTGGCTTGTCATCGCCATTGCGCTGTGGCTCACCGTCTCGGGCGACTACATCGGCTGGGTCACCCTGGCCATCGGCGTCTGCCTCGCCATGCCCGTCATCGGCGAGGTCCTCACCCCCGCCAGCTGGAATGCTGTCGACATCAAGTCCCTCATGTTCCTGACGGCCGCCATGGCCGTAGGCTCTGTGGGCGGTGCCACCGGCATGAACGCCTGGATCGCCGACGTCGTGCTTCCCAGCTCCGTGCCCGAGAACATCTTCCTGTTCGCCCTGCTTGTCGCCGCGCTCTCCATGATCATCCACATGTTCATGGGCTCGGTCATGGCCGTACTCGGCGTGTGCGTGCCGGCGTTCATCAGCTTCGCGGCCGGCTCCAGCGTGAGCCCGCTCGCCGTGGCACTCATCGTCTTCACGTCCATCAACATCCACTACATCCTGCCGTTCCATAACCTGCCGATCCTTATCGGCGAGGGCAAGGACGCCGGCGGCTACACCTCCAAAGAAGCCATGCGCATGGGCATTCCCCTCACCGCGGTCGTCTTTATCGTCGTGCTGGTCGAGGCCGCCTGGTTCCATCTCTTTGGCCTGATGTAAGCGGCCGAGCGCTTGGGCTGTAAACAGCCGAGTGCTTGAACCGCGAGTTGCCAAGCGCTCCATCTATAAGCGCTGCGGCCCCACTACGTTACCCAGTCCGGCGGCACTCCCGTCGCCGGGCACTCTCCCGAAAGGAGCACGCTATGTCCACTACCGATGCTTCCCAGATCCACGACCTGCGCTCCGCGCTCGACTTTTTGCGTGAGATGCCGGGCCAGCTGCTCGAGACCGACACCCAGGTCGACCCGGACGCCGAGGTCTCGGGCGTCTATCGCCACGTCGGTGCCGGCGGTACCGTTATGCGTCCGACCAAAGAGGGTCCGGCGATGGTCTTCAACAACGTCAAGGGCTTTGACGATGCCAAGGTCTGCATCGGCATGCTTGCCAGCCGCAAGCGCGTTGCCGCCCTGCTCGACCTTGACGAGGAGCACCTGGGCCTCGAGATCGGCAAGCGCTTCGAGAGCTTGATTGCGCCTAAGCAGATCGCCGAGGGCGCGCACGTCGACTGCCAGGAGGTCGTGTACAAGGCGACCGACGAGGGCTTTGACCTGCGCAAGATCGTTCCCGCTCCCACCAACACACCCGTCGACGGCGGCCCCTACATCACCATGGGCCTCGCCTACGGCACGAGCCCCGACGGCTCCCAGTCCGACGTGACCATCCACCGCTTCTCCTGCGTCGACAAGGACAAGCTCGCCATGTGGATTACCCCGGGCAGCCGTCACCTGGGCGCATTCTTTGACGAGTACTGCCAGCGCGGCGAGGACATGCCCATCTCCATCTCCATCGGCTTGGACCCCGCCGTGTACATGTGCTGCGGCTTCGAGGCTCCCACCACGCCGCTCGGCTTCAACGAGCTGCAGATCGCCGGCGCCCTGCGCGGCCATGCCGTCGAGCTCGCCGACTGCGTTACCGTTCCGCAGAAGTGCATCGCCAATGCCGAGTACGTGCTCGAGGGCTACCTCATGCACGACGAGACCATCAACGAGGACGTCAACGGCCACGGATATGCCATGCCCGAGTTCCCCGGCTACACCGGTGGCGCCAAGGTCTGCCCGGTGATCAAGATCACCGCCGTCACCACACGCGTCAATCCCATCATGGAGAGCTGCATCGGTCCTTCGCACGAGCACGTGTCCATGGCGGGCATCCCCACCGAGGCTTCCATCTACAAGATGGTCGAGACCGCTATCCCGGGCCGCCTGCTCAACGTTCACGCCGCCCCCTGCGGCGGCGGCAAGTTCGTTGCCATCATGCAGTTCAAGAAGTCGAGCAAAAATGACGAGGGCCGTCAGCGCAACGCCGCCATGCTCGCCTTCTCGGCATTCTCCGAGCTCAAGCACGTGATCCTGGTTGACGAAGACGTCGACATCTTCGACATGAGCGACGTGATGTGGGCCATGACCACGCGCTTCCAGGCCGACGTCGACCTCATCACCATCCCCGGCTGCCACTGCCACGTGCTCGACCCGTCCAACGACCCCGCGTTCGATCCTTCGATCCGCGAGCACGGCATCGCCTGCAAGGCCATCTTCGACTGCACGGTTCCGTTCGACCTCAAGAAGAACTTCATCCGCTCGCAGTTCATGGAGATCGATACAGATAAGTGGGCAGCAGAGCTCGCTTTCTAGTACGTAGCCCTACCAAGTAGTCAAGGAGTTGTCATGCCTGAGTCTTCTGTCCGTCCCCGTCGCATTGTCGTTGGCGTATCTGGTGCCAGCGGCGCTGCGCTGGGCCTCGAGTGTCTCAAATGCCTGCGCCAGGCCGGCGCCGAATCGGCGCTTGTCGTCACGCGCGGGGGAGAGATCACCATCGAGCAGGAGCTCGGCATGACGCTCGACGAGTTTGCCACGCATGCCGATGTGGTCTACGACAACAAGAACATCGGCGCCGCCATTGCAAGCGGCACCTATCCGGTCGATGGCATGATCGTGGCGCCCTGCTCCATGAAGACGCTTGCCGGCATCGCGAGTGGTTACAGCGAAAACCTGTTGCTGCGTGCGGCCGACGTGCAGATGAAAGAGCAACGCCGCCTGGTACTCATGGTGCGCGAGACGCCCTTCAGTGCGATCCATGTCGACAACATGGCGCGCCTGGCGCGTGTGCCGGGTGTCATGCTCATGCCGCCCATGCTCACGTTTTACAACGGCCCCGCCACGCTCGACGATGCGGTGCATCACATCGCCGCCAAGGCGCTCGAGGCCGTCGGCGTGTCATGTGCAAACTATAAGCGCTGGTCATAGGCGCATTTAGGGTAGGATACGAGGAGTGTTTGAGCCCGCTGCCCCTGTGGGCGGCGGGCTTTTCGCGTCAAAGGATGTGTCGGGAGGACCTATGCAGACGGGTATGTATGCGATTAGCGAGATGGCGAGCTTGTTTAACGTTTCGCGTCAAACGCTCATCTACTACGACAAGATCGGCCTGTTTAAGCCCGCCGTGGTTAACGAAAAAGGCTACCGTTTCTATTCGCCCACGCAGATCCCGCTCATGCGTCTGATCTGCATGCTGCGCGACCTAGGGCTCGAACTCGACGAGATTGACCGCCTGACCTCGACGTTCGACATTGGCGAGATGACCGATCACCTGCGCTCGCGGGTTCAGGCGCTCGATGGGCAGATTGCCGGGCTCAAAGCCGAGCGTGCGAGCGTGCAGGAGCGACTGAGCTTTTACGACGAGGCGGTTTATTGGCGCGAGCGCGAGGGCAAACCGGAGCTCAAGCAGTTCGAGCGCCGCTTCGTGGTTTTTGAGGAGTTCCCGGCCGATATCGAGCGCGGCCGTTCGATGCTGCACCCCACGCTCATGCGCGCGATTCTGCGCATGCGTGCGCTCACGGGCACGCGCCCCATGCGCGGCTGGGGCGCCATGCTGCGTCGCGAGGCGCTGCATTCCGACGACCCCATCGCCGGTGCCGGCTCCTTTGCCGTGCTGCCGCGCGGTGCCGAGGAGCTGCTGCCGAGCGATCCTGCCGAGCTGGCAGAGATTGGCGTCGAGGTGTTGCCCGAGGGCACATACCTGTGCATGAGCCGCTGGGGCATGCCGTATGAGCCCGAGGGTATCCGTGCCATCGTGGCCTGCATGGACGAGCACGCACTCCAGCCCATCGGCGATGCCTTCGATTTTTGCTACCTCGATACCACCAGCTACGACGAGTCCCACCAAGAGGACTTCTGCTGCATCCAAATCCCCGTAGCCCTCCAGATGTGACAAGAGGACAGTCCCTTTGTCACATTCGCGGCATGGCTGCCGCCCAAACCGTCACAACATTCGATGAAAATCTCGAAAACGAGGAAAAGCGTCGAATGTTGTGATGGTTTTCCTATCTGTGCCGGCGAGCCGCCGTGCCGTCTGGGGGTATAAGGCTAGCAAGTGTTTATTTGCGAGGCCAAGGGGGCGCCCCGTATGGATATCGATAGCTTTGAATGGTGGTACAGCGAGGGCGAGGCTCCGGATGAGGTGTGGGACGAGCCCTTGCCAAGTGATGAGTTGAGCGACGGGACCGATGTGGACTCCGATGCTGGCGATGCGCTTGACTCGGATGCCGATTCCGACCCCGCCGAGCCCCTGACCTTCGAGCAGGCCTGGGCCCAGGCCGAGGCCGACGAGGCAAAGGCCGATGCCACGGCCACGCTGGGTGAGCCAGCCGACATGTCCATCTCGCCGGCCAAGACCCCGCAGCCGCGCCACACCATCGACCCCGGCAGCACGGCATCCTTCAGCATACTCGACGTGCCCGCGCAGGGTGCCCAGGCGCCCGCCCCCACGCGTCGCCCCAACCTGGCTCGCGAGGAAGACGCGGCCCGCCGCTCACCGCTCGGCCCCATCCTCATCGCCTTCATGGCCGGCGTCATCGCTTGCTCGGCGATCGGAAATGTCTGGAGCCACGTGGAGCAACAGCGCAAAGACGCCGCCAAGGTCGAGATGTCTGTCGAGCAATCGCTCAGCCGCACGCGCTCGGTGCATGTGTCGGTCGAGGTTAAGGACGGCGCGACGTGGGATACCGCGCGCGGCGATAGCCAAATGCTCATCCATATCGTGGGCCGCACGCTCAAGGGACAAGCAATCGACGAGTATCAATACGTTAATTCCGAAGGTGACGGCATCGAGCTCAAGCCCGGCGACTACGAGCTCACGGTCGATGAGCCGCCCGTCGCCACCGACGGCACGCGTTACCGTGCCTCAAAGCGCATGGTTCCGGTGAGTTTTAATTCACAGGCGCCCGATACGGTCGACAGCACGCCGCAGGGCGGGTTCGACCTTTACGCAATCGTTCAATAACTGTGCCTGTCGCTTCTCCTTGCCGCCAAGAGTGGGACAATAGCCCTCGACACTATTGTTTACTTTTGGAGGAAGTAACATGTCCACCGTCACTACCATCAAGCGCGGCGGCCTCACCGCGGCCATCGATTCCATGGGTGCCCAGCTCACGAGCCTTGCCCTCAACGGCAACGAGTATCTGTGGCAGGGCGACCCCGCCTTTTGGGGCAAGCATGCGCCGATTCTGTTCCCCATCGTGGGATCGCTGCGCAACAACACGGCAACGTCTGCGGCCGGCACCTGCGAGATGCCGCGCCACGGACTCGCGCGCATCGTCGAGCACAAGCTGGTCGAGGTCTCCGAGGACGGCTCGTCCGTCACCTACGAGATCACCGACACGCCCGAGTCGCTCAAGGCTTTCCCCTTCCACTTTAAGCTCAACATGACCTATGCCCTAACCGGCGACGCCACGCTTACCCAGACCTTTGCCGTCACCAACACCGGCGACGTGGACCTGCCGTTCTCGGTGGGCGGCCACCCTGCATTTAACGTGCCCGCCCCCGGTGCCGAGGACGAGACGTTCGAGGATTACGAGCTGGCATTTACCGAGGCTTGGACCAACGAGGCCCCCATCATCACGCCCGATGGTCTCATGACGTTCGAAGGCAGCTACAGGGCGCCCGATAACTCGGACGTGCTGCCCATCACGCACCGCAGCTTCGATAACGACGCCATCATGTTCACCGATACCCCGGGCTCCACGCTCACGCTGCGCGGTCGCAAGTCGGGCCACGGCGTCAAGATCGACTTTGAGGGCTTTAAGTACATCGGCGTGTGGTCTGCCGCCAACGACGCCCCGTTTGTGGCGCTTGAGCCTTGGTCCGGCCACACCACCATGGACACCGAGGACGACGTCTTTGAGCACAAGGTCAACACCATTGCGCTGGCGCCGGGCGAGACAGACGTCCGCAGCTTTAGCGTCACCTTGCTCTAGAGGTTCCGCCGTTCTAGCGAACGGCGGACCGGTCGACGCTGCGCCCTTAGGTTCCGCCGTTCTGACGAACGGC
>NZ_QSRL01000008.1:0-26342 GCF_003437035.1 Collinsella sp. TF08-11AT | reverse complement strand
ACCGGCGGGCCGGTCGACGCTGCGCGCCACCCAGAGCGACAATTTGCCATTCAAAAGGCACGGCATGACCAGAAGGTCTATGCCCTGCCTTTTTCATGCCAACTTGTTCGCTCTGGGCGGCGCTCGCTGGCATTGCCAAAACATCGACGTTCCCAATGACTACCGTGTGTCTATTAATTTTTCGAGCTTGTGCTGCGCTGCTGGTCGCTGGCGTATATCCTGTTAAGTCGTCAGCATACGATTCAACAGGGAAGGCAGATTATGCATTCTCCCCATCAACGCGACGCGCAGGCCCAGCCGGTGTGCAGTCGTCGCATCTTCCTGGGTAGCGCTTTCGCTGCGAGTGCTTCCGTCGTCGCCGGCGCGCTTGCCGGCTGTCAGCGCCCGTCCACGCTCAAGGTGGTTCAGCCCACGACGGGCGGCGGTCGCGACGACCTGTCCGATTCCGTGATCGGCAAGGACAAGATCCGCATTGGCATGGAAGCGGCCTACGCCCCGTACAACTGGCAGGTTTCCGAAGCCAGTGAGTACACCATCCCCATCGACAACGTGCAGGGCGCCTATGCCGATGGCTACGACGTGCAGATCGCCAAGATCGTCTGCAAGGCCCTCGGCGGCGAGCCCGTTGCCGTCAAGCAGAGCTTCTCGGGCCTTATCGATTCGCTCAACAACGGCCAGATCGACCTCATCATCGCCGGTATGAGTGCCACGCCCGAGCGCGAGGAGTCGGTCGGCTTCTCCGACCCGTACTTCATTGGCTACTTTGGCCTGTTCGTAAAAGAGGGCTCGCCCTACCAGAACGCCACCAAGCTCAGCGACTTCAGTGGTGCCACGGTACTCGGCCAAAAGGACACCATGCTCGACACCGTCATCGACGAGATCCCGGGCGTCGTCCACAAGAACCCGGTCGATTCGGTTCCCACGGTGTTCTCGAACCTGCTGCAGGGCACGTGCGATGCTGTGACCTACAACACCGAGAACGAGAAGGGCTATATGGCCCAAAATCCGGGCATTGTCCCTATTCATTTTGCGGAGGGCGAGGGCTTTAAGCAGGAGGTCACGTCAAACGTCGGCTGCCGCAAGGGCTCGGACAAGCTGCTCAAACTTATCAATAAGACGCTCAAGGGCGTTAGCCAAGAGGAGCGCGACCAGATGTGGGACGCGTGCCTCGACCGTCAGCCGGCATAGGGAGGCAGCATGAAAGCTATCAATCGTCTGGCCTCCTTTATCAAGGCCGACCACCGTTATGTGTATCTAGGCACGAGCGCCATCGCGGCGCTCGGTCTGGCGTTTAGTCAGCGCAACCCCACGCCGCTGAGCTTCTTGGCGCCCACGGGTGTGTTCCAGGACTGCCTCTGGGCGATTCTGTGGGCTTGGATTGTCGTGTCGGCGGCAGCACTCGTCACCAAGATTATGCATTGGAACGACTATCGCGAAACATCGCCGTTTGCTTCCGAGCGCTTTCGTCGCGGCGCGCGCCTGGGCAGCTATGTCGTGGTCGCCATTGCGGCGATCTTCTTTATCGACCGTTGCGTCATGTCGTTTATCGACCTGGTGCGGGTGAGCATTGTCTCGGACTCCAACCCCAGCGACTTTTTGTCGAGTCTGGTCTACATGACCTACAAGAGCGGGGACTTCTTTATCCGCGGTATCGAGATCACCATCGCGCTTGCGACCTTCGGCACCGTCATCGCCTTTTTCCTGGCGCTGCTCTTTGTGTTCCTGCGCATTCAGACCTTCGACCGTGTGGACAACGACTTGGTGCGCTTCTTTAAGAGTATCGGCCGTGGCTTTGCGACCATCTACTCCACCATCGTGCGCGGCACGCCCATGATGGTCCAGGGCCTGCTCATCTATTACGCGGGCTTCACCGTTTTGCGCGGCATGGGCTTCGAGACCGCCCAGGCCAACCAAATCTGGAGTACCTTCACCGCCGGCCTCGTCACCATCTCGCTCAATTCCACCGCCTACATGATGGAGGTCCTGCGCGGCGGCATCGAGTCCATCGATCCCGGCCAGGCCGAGGCGGCGCGCTCGCTGGGTCTTTCGCAGTGGCAGGCTATGCGCAAGGTTGTGTTCCCCCAGGGTATTAAAAACGCGATTCCGGCGCTCACCAACGAGCTCATCATCAACATCAAGGACTCGTCGGTGCTTTCGGTCATCGGCGTGTTCGACCTCATGTACGCCACCACCACCGTCGCCGGCGTGTACTACCGCCAGATGGAGGTCTACTGCGTGGCGCTCGTGGTTTACCTGATCCTGACGCTCGTGGCGAGCCGCCTGCTCGAGGCCTTTGGCAAAAAGCTGGGCGCTGAGGCCCCGGCCACGCTGCCCAGCTCCAACTAGGCTCAAGACGAGGAGAATCATCATGGCAGATACCGCCACTACCGGCACCGCGGCCGCCGCACAGACCAATGAGCCGCTCATCCGCGTCGAGGGCCTGCGCAAGAGCTTTGGCTCGCTCGAGGTGCTTAAGGGCATCGACCTCGCTGTCAATCCCGGCGAGGTCGTCACCATTATCGGCGCCTCGGGCTCGGGCAAGTCGACCTTCCTGCGCTGCCTCAACCTGCTCGAGACCCCGGACGCGGGCCACATCTGGTTCCACGGCCAGGACCTTACGGCCGAGCGCTGCAATATCAACAAGCTGCGCGAGGACATCGGCATGGTGTTCCAGGGCTTTAACCTGTTCAACAACATGGATGTGCTCGACAACTGCACGCTCGCGCCCGTCACGCTCAAAAAGATGGGCAAGGCCGAGGCCGAGAAGGTCGCAATGGAGCATCTGACGAGCGTGGGGCTCGAAAAGTTCGCGCACGCCGCCGTGGGTCGCCTGTCCGGTGGCCAAAAGCAGCGCGTGGCCATCGCCCGCGCCCTGTGCATGAGTCCGCAAATCATGCTGTTCGACGAGCCGACTTCGGCACTCGACCCCGAGATCGTGGGCGAGGTGCTCGAGGTCATGCGCAAGCTCGCGGCCGACGGCATGACCATGGTTGTCGTCACGCACGAGATGGCCTTTGCCCGCACGGTGTCCGACCGCGTGGTCTTTATGGACAAGGGCGTGGTGCTCGAGGACGCCGCGCCGGCCGAGCTCTTCGGCAACCCCAAACACCAGCGCACTCGCGAGTTCCTCTCTCGCTATCTCGAAGACAAATAACCGGCGCAAACGCTTACGTTGCAGGGCCGCTCCCGTGGGGTGGCCTTTGTCGTCACAATCGAAAGGATGTCATGGCCGAGGTTTGGCGCTTCTTTGCGCATGAGGACGATTTTGCCGATATGGACGAGGCCGGCGCGTGCGAGCGCTTGGGTCGCGTGCTGTCGTTTCCGACCATCTCGAGCATGGATGCCGAGGCGGTGGACTGGCAGCCCTTCGATGACCTGCGCGCCTATATGCAGCAGACCTGGCCGCGCGTGTTTGCGGCGGGCGAGGTCGAGCTTATCGATCATTCGCTGCTGGTGACGCTTGGCGGTTCCGACCCCGCCCTCAAACCCGTCATGCTCATGGGCCACATGGACGTGGTCCCCGTGGTGCCGGGCACCGAGGCCGACTGGACACATGCCCCCTTTAGCGGGCACGTGGACGACACCTACATCTGGGGCCGCGGCGCGATCGACATGAAGGATCAGGTCGCAGGCATTCTCGAGGCGGTTGAGTATGCGCTGGCGCACGGCTGGGAGCACGAGCGCACCCTGCTGCTGGCTTTTGGCCAGGACGAGGAAACCACGCAGTACGGCGCTGGAGCTATCGGCCGCGTGCTCGAGGAGCGCGGTGTTGAGCTCGAGTTCCTGATCGACGAGGGCGACTACCGCATCGTTCCGGCTGCCGAGTACGGCGCGGGCGAGGGCTGGCTTATGCATGCCGACCTGGCCGAAAAGGGCTATGCCGATATCGTGCTCAAGACGAAGAGCGCGGGCGGGCATTCGTCTAACCCCTACGGCGGCACGTCGCTCGAGGTGCTCAGCCGTGCCATCGCCGCAATCTGCGATATCGAGTGGCCGACGCGCGTGACCGATCTGCTTGCCGCGCAGCTTGTCGAGCTGGGGCTCTACACGGCGGATGAGATTGCCGCCAACGGGGGCGCCATTGTCCGCGATTGCCTCGCCAGCAAGAAGCTCTATCCGCTGGTGACGACCACCTGCGCGCCCACGCAGATCGAGGGAGGCAGCGCCGGCGCCAACGTGATGCCGCAGGATATGTGGGCCAACATTAACTTCCGCATGCTCGAGGACACGAGCGTGGCCGACGTTGTGGCGCGCTGCCGTGAGGCGGTTGCCGGGGCGGACCTTGCCGGTCGTGTCGAAGTGGAGCTGGGCCCCGGCAGCTCCGAGCCCTCGCCGTCCCCGCGCATCGGTGGTCCCGGCCTCGAGGCGGTTCGCTCCATCGCCGCCCGCTATTTCTGCGATCCAAAGGGGACGGAGGAAAACGGATCATCCGAGCCGTTGGCGATTGTCCCCTCGACCGTGATCGGCGCGACCGACGCTGCCAACTACCTGCACATTTGCTCCGAATGCATTCGTTTTTCGGCGTTTGTGGTCGACGATGACGAGTGCGACCGCGGCGTCCACGGCACCAACGAGCGCATCACCCGCCGCGCCTACCTCCAGGGTGTTCGCTTCCTCATCGCCCTGCTCCATACGCTCTAGAATCCGACAAAGGGACTCTCCCTTTGTCGGATTCCGTGCGGGTTGTATGCAGGTTTGCCTGCGCACGCTATCATGTATGGGTTAGACCGCAACTATGTACCCCCATACGCGAAGGGATGCGCATGTATCTGAAGATCGACATGTTCTAGCCGGGCTTTACCCCCGCAGCGGCGCCCCGCGCCCCATCAATTCTGCCGATTTTCACCTTCACGCATATAAAAGGAGTCCGTCATGCGCGACAAGCTCGAAAAGATCATCAAGGCCTACGAGGAGCTCGAGAAGAAGCTTTCCGACCCAGCCGTCGCCTCCGATATCAAGGAGTTCACGCGTCTCAACAAGGAGTACGCGCACCAGTCCGACCTCATCGCTGCCTCGCGCGAGTACATCGGCGCGCTCGATGACATCGAGGCTGCCAAGGAAATGCTCCACGATACTACCGATGCCGATGAGAAGGAGATGCTCCAGATGGACATCTCCGAAAACGAGGCCAAGCTTCCCCAGCTCGAGGAAGACATCAAGTACATGCTCATCCCGAGCGACCCCAACGACGACAAGAACACCATCGTCGAGATTCGCTCCGCCGCCGGTGGCGACGAGGCGGCCATCTTCGCCGGCGACCTGTACAAGATGTATCAGCGCTTCTGCGAGTCGCGCGGCTGGAAGACCACCGTGCTCGACTCCAGCCCCAGCGAGGCCGGCGGCTTTAAGTCCATCGAGTTCAAGGTCGAGGGCGACCGCGTCTACTCCGTCATGAAGTTCGAGTCCGGCGTGCACCGCGTCCAGCGCGTTCCCAAGACCGAGTCCCAGGGTCGCATCCAGACCTCCACGGCAACCGTCGCCGTGCTTCCCGAGGCCGAGGAGATCGACGTTCAGATCAACCAGTCCGACCTGCGCATCGATACCTACTGTGCCTCCGGCCCTGGCGGTCAGTGCGTTAACACCACCTACTCCGCCGTGCGCATCACCCACCTGCCCACCAACACCGTGGTGCAGTCGCAGGAACAGCGCTCCCAGATCCAGAACCGCGAAGTCTGCATGCAGATGCTGCGCGCCCGTCTGTACGAGATGGAGCTCGAGAAGCAGCAGGCAGAGCTCGGTGCCGAGCGCCAGAGCCAGATCGGCCACGGCAACCGTTCCGAGAAGATCCGTACCTACAACCAGCCCCAGGACCGCGTGACCGATCACCGCATCGGTTTCAACTCCACCTACAATGGCGTCCTCCTGGGCGACCAGCTCGGCACCGTCATCGAGGCGCTCGCCGCCGCCGAGCGTGCCGAGAAGCTGGCACAGGCTGTCTAGTGGGTTACGGCGTTTTACCAAACGCCGTAACAGCTCGACGCTGCAAACGCCCCTAAGCGGCAATCTGACGTTCAATCGTCGGTCGCGTACCGAAGTACGCTTCCCTCCTCTTTCACGTCACCTTGCTCGCTTAGGGGCGTTTTCGCTGACGTATGCTCAACCTGTGGCGGGGCACTCATTGGGGACAGACTTAAATGAGTAGTCGTTGGGGACGTTCTTAAACGACTAGTCGAATAAGAACGTCCCCAATGACTAGGTTGGGTAAATTACTAATTGAATTTATTTAATCTGCTTTGTTGGAAATTAAGCTATTTACCTGCTTTAAGAAATTATCGGCATTCATCTGCTATTGAAAATATTGCTCCAAAAATCGTCCGAGAAGTCGCGGGGCGATTTTTGATGGGTCGCGCGTCAAGCGATGTGGCAAGTTCTTGGTTAGATATTGGTCAGTTTTGGGGCAACCTTGCCAAAAGCTTGACGAATGCAAATTTAGACGTCAGCGAATGAACACTTTGAGCGAGCTCGGTGCAAAATTCTGGGCTGATTCTCGATAATCGCCTTCAATCGCCCCTTGCCAAGCGCTGGCCTCGCTTACAATCTGCTCCGACATTCGCGCGCCGTCCGGCGCTTAAGAGGGGAGGGCCCCATGGCAAACGAGATTTGGACCATCAAGCGTTGTCTCGAGTGGACCAAGGAGTACCTGGCCGAGCGCGGCGAGGAGCACCCCCGTCTTTCTGCCGAGTGGCTGCTGTGCGCCGCCACGGGCCTGGCGCGCATTGACCTATATATGCGTATGGACGAGACGCTTAACGCGGCCCAGCTCGAGACCATGCATGCGGCCGTTGTCCGCCGCGCTAAGGGCGAGCCGCTGCAATACATCACGGGCAGCACGCAGTTTCGCATGATCGACGTCGCGTGCGCCCCCGGTGTGCTCATTCCGCGCCCCGAGACCGAGATGCTCGTCGAGGAAGTCCTCAATTATCTGGATGCCGAGGTACTGAGCCCCGAGGCCGCTGCCCGTCAGCGTGTTGAGCTGCCTTGGAACGATGAGGTCGAGGAGGCACGCAAGGCCGAGGCCGCATTGGCCGACGAGCGAGCGACGGCCGAGCGCCGTGCCGCCAACCTCACAGCTGCCGACGAGGCGGCGCTAGGCGGCGATGTGCTGGGCAGTCGCGCTTATGCCGAGGAACTGGCCGATCGCGAGGCCGAGGAAGCCGCCGCGCAGGCGGCAGAAGCCGAAGCGGCAGAAGCAGAGGCCATGGAAACCCCCGAGCCCGAGCTCGACGAATACGGCATCGCCATTGAGGACAACGACCAACAGGCGACTCCCGCGCAAGATGCCGCCGAGGCCAACGTATCTGCCCCAGCCGAGCCCCGCACTGCCCGCGTTCTCGAGGTCGGCTGCGGCACGGGCTGCATTTCGCTCTCCCTTGCCTGGGAGCGCCGCGGCCACGTTACCTGCACTGCTACCGATATCGAGCCGCGCGCCATCGATCTGGCCACCAAAAACCGTGATGCGCTTGGCCTCACGTCCGACGAGGTCGCCTTCAGCCTCACAAACCTGGTGAGTTCCATTCCCCGCGAAGAGTGGGGCACCTTTGATGTGCTCGTCTCCAACCCACCTTACATCCCGACCGACGTCATGCGCTCGCTGCCGCATGAGGTCAAGGACTTTGAGCCCGATCTGGCGCTCGAGGGCGGTGCCGACGGTCTCGATATCTTCCGCCGCCTGCTCAACGCGGCGCCCTACATGCTGCGTGCCGGCGGCCTGTTTGCCTGCGAGCTCTACGAGGGCGCGCTCGACGCCGCGGCCGAGCTCTGTCGTCAAGCAGGCCTTTCGGACGTGCGTATCGTCCACGACCTCACCGATCGCCCCCGCATTGTCCGAGCCATCGTCACCGAGCCCAAGCAACGCCAGTAATATTTATTAACTGGTTAGCAAAAATTATAAAGTAGTTTATAATTAGGACGGCTGAAAGAGGTCGGCCCATGCAACCTCCTACCTTTCGGGAAATCATTGCCCTACTCAAGCACGATGGATTCGTGAAGGTCGCGCAAGTCGGTAGTCATGCTAAGTATGTTTCTGGTGACCGCGTTGTCACCGTGAACGGCTCTGGTGGTGATCGACCAAAGAAGGGCACGTGGGCAAGTATTCGTCGCCAAGCTGGATGGTAGTTGGAGGCAAAATGAGGCAGCGATTTACCTATGACTGCGTTCTCATAAAAGAAGACGATGGTTACTGCGCTAGCTTCCCGCAGATTCCCGGCGCCTTTGCCGATGGCGATACGCGCGAAGAAGCGATTGCCCATGCCACCGAGGCACTGATGGCGTTTTTGGCCGACGACCTCAACAACGGTTTGACTCCGGCAGGGTACGAACGCTCGGCCGAGGTCGTGGCCCTTTCAGTCGAAATCGACCACGAGGACGCTCGGGAAGCGGCGTGCCGAACATTTAAAGACGCAGCGCTGGACCTCAAAGTCTCCGCTCCGCGGATTACCGCGCTGGTCAAAGCCGGCAAACTCGATGTTGAACTCGTCGACGGCCGTCGGATGATAACGATAGACAGTATCGAGCGTTACGCCGCCCAAGAACGTCACGCCGGAAGACCAAAGAAGTTTGTAGCCGTCCAATAACCCCCTAACTTTCACCGACTACTAGAGCCGCTCACCAAACCAACATGCGCTCTGGGCAAATAGATTGAACGTTTCGTGCGAGAATGCCCCACAGTAAACAAACTTGCACCAGAGCGTAAGGGGCTGGCATACACATGCAGACGGTCTATCGGGTATACGAGGGAACGCGCGAGCCGCATCGGCTTGCCGTCGAGCGCACGGCCGAGGTGCTCGGCCGCGGCGGCCTGGCTTTGATCCCGACCGAGACCGTCTACGGTGTCGCCGTGGCAGTCAACGCCTTCTCGGACGCCGTGCCCCAAGATGCAAGCGAATTCCCATCGTGGCCGCGCGATCCGCAGGCCGCCGTCAATGGCGCCGCAGTTCCTGCGCTCGGCACCGGCTATCGCCGTATCTTCACTCTCAAGCAACGTGAGCTCACGCAAACCGTCGCTTGGCTGGTCGATGGCGTCGAAGCACTCGACCGCTATGGCGTGGATATCCCTAACGAGGCCCGCGTACTCGCGCGACGATGCTGGCCGGGAGCCCTGACTATCGTGATTAAGGCAGCCCCCTGCGTGCCGACCTTTATGTGCGCCGCCGATGACACGGTGGCTCTTCGCGCTTCGGCCTCTCCCGTGGTCCAAGCGCTCATCCGCGCCTGCGGCAGCCCTCTTGCCTGCACGAGCGCCAACACGCACGGCGCGCCCTCGCCGGCAAGCTTTGCCGCCGTCGAGGGTCGCATCCTGGAGGGGGTCGATGTTGCCGTCGACGCCGGTGAGACCCCGTGTCGCGACGCCTCGACCATCGTGTCGTTCCAGCACGGCGGGCTCCAGATCCTGCGCCAAGGCGCACTTCCCGCATCAGAGATCGAACGGGTCCTGTCCGACCCGATGCAATAGAAAGGTGTAAGCGATGTCGTTGAATCTGGGCAGCCTGGGCATGGAAGATGCCTCGTTTAACTTTGGCGGTTCCTACATCATGGCGCTCGACTGCGGCACCACCTCGGTACTTGCGACCATCGTCGACGAGTACGGATGCATCGTCGCGCAGGCACGTCGCAGCGTCAAAACCAGCTTCCCACGTCCCGGTTGGGTAGAGCAAGACCCCATGGCGGTCCTTGCCAGCCAGATCGCCGTCATGATGGAAGTCCAGTTTAAGAGCGGTATCCACTCCGACCGCATTGCCGCCATCGGCATCTCCAACCAGCGCGAGACCACGGTGGTCTGGGATCGCGTGAGCGGTCAGCCGATCTATAACGCTATCGTATGGCAGTGCCGCCGTACCGCACCTCTGATCGACGAGCTTGTCGAGCAGGGCGCAGAAGGGCTGGTGCGCTCCCGCACGGGACTCACGCTCGACCCGTATTTCTCGGCCTCCAAGGTGCAGTGGATTCTCGACAACGTCGACGGCGCACGCGAAAGCGCGGCGGCGGGCGACCTCATGTTTGGCACCATCGACACCTGGCTCATCTACAACCTCACCGGCGGCCAGGTCTTTGCCACCGACTACACCAATGCCAGCCGCACGGCACTCTTTAATATCCATACGCTCGATTGGGACGACGACCTGCTGGCACTCTTTGACGTTCCACGTTCCATGATGCCCGAGGTTCGCTGGAGCTCGGGCGACTACGGCCGCGTCGCGAGCGACATCATGACCAACATGCCGCCCATCATGGGCGTGGCGGGTGACCAACAGGCGTCGCTGTTCGGCCACTGCTGTTTCCGTCCCGGCCAGACCAAAAACACCTATGGCACGGGTTGCTTTATGCTCATGAACACCGGCGACGAGATCGTCGAATCCAAGAATGGCCTGGTCTCCACCATCGGTATCGCTGCGGACGGCAAAGTCAGCTATGCGCTCGAGGGCTCTATTTTTGCCGCCGGCTCAACGATGAACTGGCTTCGCAACAACATGGGCATCATCTCGAGCGTGAGCGAGTCGGCACAACTCGCTGCTTCGATTAGCGACAACGAGGGCTGCTACTTCGTTCCCGCCTTTGCGGGTTTGGGTGCTCCCTGGTGGGACCCGCATGCTCGCGGTATCGTGTGCGGTCTGACCGGCGCCTCGAGCCGTGCGACCATCGTACGTGCCGCCTGCGAATCCATGGCATATCAGAGCTACGACGTGCTGCGCGCCATGGAGCAGGACGTGGGGCTTTCGATTGAGCGCCTGTCTGTCGATGGCGGTGCCTCGCGCAACGAGTTCATCATGCAATTCCAGGCCGACCTGCTGGATATCCCCGTGCTGCAATGCGAGACGGTGGAGACCACGGCAATCGGCGCCGCGTACTTGGCGGGCCTTGCCGTCGGCTACTGGGAGGATTTGGAGGAGCTGGAGCAAAACGCTCAGATCGTCAAAATCTTCCATCCTCATATGTCCGCCGAGCGCCGTGAGAGCAACCTCGCTGGTTGGCGTGATGCAGTCAGGCGCTCGCTCAGCACCTCACAGTAGGGCTGCGATGGGCTGCTCGATACAACAAACCGCTAAACTAATGCATGGCGTGCGGCGGCAACATTGCTGCGCGCCTTGTCAGCAAGGCCGTTTTGCGGCCGCAACGAAAGGGGCAATCAATCCATGACCGTCACCTACGATGCGTCCCGTGTGACGCTTGTCGATCACCCGCTCGTCCAGCACAAGCTGTCGATCCTGCGCGACAAAAACACCGGCACCAACCAGTTCCGCCAGCTCGTGCGCGAACTCGCGCTTTTTGACGGCTACGAGGCCATGCGCGACCTGCCTATGGAAGACGTCGAGGTCGAGACCCCCATCACTACCGCCACGTTCAAACAGCTTGCCGGCAAGAAACTCGCCATCGTGCCCATCCTGCGTGCGGGCCTTGGCATGGTCGACGGCATCCTCGACCTGGTGCCCTCCGCTCGCGTGGGTCACATCGGCATGGAGCGCGACGAGGTCACCCACGAGCCGCACGAGTATTACTGCAAGATGCCCAAGGATATCGACCAGCGCATCTGCCTGGTCGTCGACCCCATGCTTGCCACGGGCGGTTCGGCCGAGATGGCCATCAGCTACCTGCGCGAGCGCGGTGTCAAGGACATCCGCATGCTGTGCATCGTCGCGGCCCCCGAGGGCCTCAAGTCGCTGACCGAGAAGGACCCAGATGTGCATATCTATACCTGCGCCATCGACGACCATCTCAACGAGGCTGCCTACATCGTTCCCGGCCTCGGCGACGCCGGCGACCGCATCTACGGCACGCTCTAGTCGCTGGGCTAAACGGCCGCGGCTGCAAATACGAAGAAACGGTGCGCGCGGACGAACAAAAGGCGACCGCGCGCACTCCTGTTAACGGACGTTTTGCCCTGCAGGGTTCGAGAAAAACGTATTACCGTACCTGCGGCATAAAGAAGGTCTTAAGAAAACGAACAGGTGCGTATTAACCGATGCTTTTTCGGTTGTACTTTAGCGATTGGCTCGTACAATAGTCACCAATGTTTGGCGGGAACTGTTCTGTGAAGCGTTAAAAAGGAAAGTGAGGACGCCAGTGTTTCAGATAGCCGATCTGCTCGCTATCGTTGCAGGCGCCATCGCGGGCGCAATTGCCTTCCTTCCCTTTGTCTTTACGCTCAAGCCGGTTCTTGACGATAAACAGAATGCGGACATGCTCAAGGGTATGGTGAGTCTGGCGGTCTCGGCAATCGCCCTGCTCGTCTTTACCTTGGTTGTGTTTGTGTTGTTCGGAGAGGCATTTCGCATGTTCCTCCTGGGCGAGGCGATCGGCTTCGTGGCCTTTATGGCCGCCTGCGCGGTTCGTGTCGCCAAGGCGCTGCGAGATCCTCATGAGGTCGAAAGGTAAGTCGTGGAAATTTTTGAAAAGCTGCCTGATGAGATTAATCATCTGGTCAGCGAGTTCAGCTCCACCCCTGTCGTGGGCGATCTGAGCTGCGGCATCACGCAGTACTCGTTTTGGCTGATCGTCTCCACGATCGTGCTCCTGATCGTCCTGGCCGTGTTCAAGAAGAAGCAGACCCTGGTTCCCAAGGGCTTCTTCGTCAACGGTTTCGAGTACATCATCGAGTACGTCGAGAACGATATCGGCAAGGGTGTCGTGGGTGAGAACTGGAAGAAGCACTTCCCGTTCCTGTGCTCGCTTTTCCTGTTCATCCTGATCAATAACATGATCGGCCTGATTCCGGGAATGAAGCCCGGCACCGGCGCAATCGGCTCCACCGCCGCACTCGCCATTTTCGCCTTCGTGTACTTCATCTACTACGGATGCAAGGCTCACGGCGTGATCGGCTACATCAAGAGCCTCGCCCCGCAGGGCGTGAGCTTCCCGATGAACGTGCTCGTGTGGGTCGTCGAGCTTTTCTCGACCTTCCTGCGCCTCATCACGCTCGCCGTCCGTCTGTTCTGCAACATGTTCGCAGGACACGTGGTCATGGGCTCGTTCGCCATCATGGCGAGCATGTTCATGCAGCCGCTGCTTCAGCAGGTTTCCGCGGCCCACGCCGTTGGCGCCCTGCCTTCGCTGGCCTGGCTTGCCATCCTCATCCTGATCTATGCGATCGAGCTTGTGGTCGGCGCCATCCAGGCTTACGTCTTCACGGTCCTTACCGCCGTGTATGTCTCCGAGGCAGAGGAGGTCGCGGAGGAGGAGTAGTCTTCCGTTCGCGCCTTAAAGGTAAGGTAATTCGTTAAACCGCCGGTGCCCGTACCCATGGAGCCCGGCAGTTATAAAAAGGTTATCCTGCGTGAAATAAGACACGCACGACAAAGGAGGAATCGTGGGAGTTATCGGTTACGGTCTCGGTGTTATCGGCGCTGGTCTTGCTATCGGCCTGTCTGCTCTGGGTGCTACGGGTGCTATGGCCCGTCAGCCTGAGGTCCAGGGCCGCGTGTTCACCGTCTTCATTATGGGCTCCGCCTTCGGCGAGGCTCTGGCTCTGATCGGCTTCGTTGTCGCGCTGATCGTTAAATAGCACGGAGCGTCAAGTATGAATCTTTCATCCCAGAAGAGCGCGATCGCACTCTCCGCGTCCGCGGCCGCGCTGCTCATGCCGGTTTCCGCGTTCGCCGAGGACGGCGCTGCCGGTGCGGACATCCTCATCCCTAAGATGGCGGAGTTCATCCCGGCGCTTATCGCCTTCCTGATTATCTGGATCGTGCTGGCCAAGGTCGCCCTGCCGGGCATCATGAAAACCATGGAGGAGCGCGGCAAGAAGATCGAGGAGAGCCTCGACGAGGCCGAGAAGACCAAGCAGGAGGCTATCGCCAAGCGCGCTGAGTCCGACTCGATCGTTACCGACGCCCGTCGTCAGGCTGCCGACATCGTTCTCGAGGCCCGTAAGGACGCCGAGTCCGAGCGCGCCCGTATCATCGAGGCTGCTCACAAGGAGGCCGAGGAGATCATCGCCAAGGCCCACACGACCGTCGAGGACGAGCGCAAGTCCATCTACGCCGGTGCCGCGAGCTCTATCGCCGACCTGTCCGTTGCCGTCGCCACCAAGATCGTGGGCGAGGCACTCGAGGACGAGGCCGAGCAGAAGAAGCTCATCGAGCGCTACATCCAGGAAGCAGGTAGCCTGAATGCCGACTAGCCGCTATCAGGACAAGGTGCTCGAGACCTACGCGCGCTCCCTTTTGGAAGCCGCCAAGGCCGAGAACCATGTATTCGAGGACCTCGAGATGATCGAGCGTCTGGCTAGCGCCAGCCCCGAGATCATCGCTGTGCTCGACACCATGTCCAAGCGCGACCAGCTCGACCTTCTTCCCAAGGTGGCAGCTGCCTTTAAGTATGTTGCCGAGGAAGACGAGGATGTAGTGGGCGTGACCGTCACCACGGCGATCCCGCTCGACGACGAGCTGCGTCAAACCATCACTAAGAAATGCGAGCAGGACTTCGGCCGCAAGGTATTCCTTATCGAGCAGGTCGACCCGTCTATCGTGGGCGGCCTGGTGCTCGAGGCCCGCGGCGAGCGTCGTGACATTTCCGTCAAGACGCAGCTGCGCATCGCGCAGGAGACCCTCGCAAACTCTGCTAATTCGTACGGAGGTGAAGCCTAATGTCCGAAACCCTCAATGCCCAGGATATCGCCAAGAAACTGCAGGAGCAGCTCACGAGCCTCTCCGCGACGGTCGATACGCATGAGGTTTCAACGGTCGACGAGGTAGGCGACGGCATCGCGCGCGTCTCCGGCCTCAAGAGCGCCATGGCAGGCGAGCTTCTGGAGTTCAAGAGCTCCGATACCGGTGAGACCGTCTTCGGCCTTGCCCAGAACCTTGACCGTGACGAGGTCGGCGCCGTTCTGTTCGGTGCCGTCGACGCCATCAAGGAAGGCGACGAGTGCCGCACCACTGGCCGCATTATGGATATCCCTGTGAGCCGCGCCATGCTCGGCCGCGTCGTCAATCCGCTCGGCCAGCCTATCGACGGTTTGGGTGACATCGTCGCCACGCACCGTCGCCCCATCGAGTTCAAGGCCCCCGGTGTCATCGACCGTACCCCGGTGTGCGAGCCGGTTCAGACCGGCCTGCTGGCCATCGACTCCATGGTGCCTATCGGCCGCGGTCAGCGTGAGCTCATCATCGGCGACCGTAAGACCGGTAAGACCGCCATCGCCATCGACGCTATCCTCAACCAGCGCGGCAAGGGCATGGTCTGCATCTATGTCGCCATCGGCCAGAAGGCCTCCACGGTTGCCAACATCCGCGAGACCCTCGCTCAGCACGGTGCGCTCGACTACACCATCATCGTTTCGGCCACCGCTGCCGATTCCGCCCCTATGCAGTACATCGCGCCTATGGCCGGTGCCGCTATCGGCGAGTTCTTCATGTACAACGGCGAGGACGGCAAGCCCGCCAGCGAGACCAACCCCGGCGGCCACGTGCTCGTCATCTACGACGACCTGTCCAAGCAGGCTGTGGCCTACCGTCAGATGTCGCTGACGCTGCATCGTCCGCCCGGACGCGAGGCCTATCCTGGCGACATCTTCTACCTGCACTCTCGTCTGCTCGAGCGTGCCGTCAAGATGTCCAAGAAGAACGGTTACGGCTCCATGACGGCACTGCCGATCATCGAGACCCAGGACGGCGACGTCTCGGCCTACATTCCGACCAACGTCATTTCCATTACCGATGGTCAGATCTACCTGCAGTCCGAGCTCTTCTTCCAGGGTCAGCGCCCGGCAGTCGACGTGGGCATCTCCGTGTCCCGCGTCGGTGGCGATGCGCAGACCAAGGCCATGAAGCAGGTCGCCGGCAACCTCCGTCTGGACCTCGCTTCGTACCAGGAGCTCGCTGGCTTTACGCAGTTCGGCTCCGACCTCGACGAGGCTACTCAGAAGCAGCTGACCCATGGTGCTCGCATGACCGAGCTCCTGAAGCAGCCGCGTTACAAGCCGTTTGAGGTTGGCGAGCAGATCGTTACGCTGTTCGCTGGCAACGAGGGCTTCCTGGATGACCTGGAGATCGCCGACGTGCTGCCCTTCCGTGCCGAGCTCATCGAGTACATGGACAATGGCTTTGGCTCGCTGCTCGACAAGGTTCGCGCCAAGAAGATCGATGATGACACCAAGGCTGAGCTCTTGCGCGTCATCGGCGACTTCAAGCAGCAGTTCATGGCCAAGCACCATTCGGATGTTTCTGGATCAGAGGAGAACTAAGCCCCATGGCCAACCTTCGCGACATTAAGAAGCGAATCTCCTCGGTTACCACGACCAAGCAGATCACGCGCACGATGGAGATGGTCTCTACGGCCAAGATCCGTCGTGCCCTCGATCGCTCCAAGCAGGCCGAGCCCTATAAGGAGGCGCTGACCGACGTCATGTTGACGGTCGCCGGCGACGCCTCCTGTTCGGGCACCGATCCCATGCTGCAGAAGCATGAGAGCGTCAAGCATGGCCTGATTGTCGTTATTGCCTCGGACCGCGGCCTTGCCGGCGGTTTCAATACGACGGTGGAGCGCACGGCCGAAAAGCTCGCCGCTTCTTGGGCGAACGACGGCATCGAGTGCGAGATCATCGCGTGCGGGCGTAAGCCGGTCACGTATTTCCGTGACCGCGCAAACGTTGTCATGCACTTTGAGGGCAACTCCTCTGAGCCCGATTTCAATCAGGCCCGCATGATTTCCTCTCATATCTGCGATGCGTATCGTGCCGGTGAGCTTGACCGTGTCGAGCTTGTCTACCACCACGCCAAGAACCGCGTGGATCAGGAGCTTCGCGTCGAGCATCTGTTGCCGCTCGACCCCGAGATGATCGCTATGGCCCACGGTCCGCGTAAGAACGAGACCGACGCCCCTAAGCGCATCTCGTCCACGTTCGAGTTCGTGCCCTCTCCCGAGCATGTTCTCGGCAAGCTTGTGCCGTCTTATATCCTGACGGTCATCTACCAGGCCCTGATCGATTCGGCGGCTGCCGAGCAGGGTGCACGCCGCAAGGCCATGCACTCCGCGACGGAAAACGCCACCGCGATCATCTCGACCCTTACCCGCACGTATAGTCGCGTGCGCCAGGCTTCGATCACGACCGAGATCAACGAGATCGTCGGCGGAGCCTCAGCATTGGAGGAACAGTAATGGCTAATAACACCGTAAAGCTTGCGGTCGAGGAAGCCACCAAGAAGACGACTGCCGGTGATGGTCGCATCGTGCGAATCATCGGCCCTGTCGTCGACGTCAAGTTTGACGGCGCGGTGCCCCCGATCTACAACGCGCTCACGGTCGAGGCCGAGACCCCGATCGGTCATCTGAGCACGATCCTTGAGGTCGAGAGCCAGCTTCCGGGCGGCGTCGTCCGCACGGTCGCCATGTCCTCGACCGACGGCCTGCAGCGCGGCCTCATCGCCACCGATACCGGTGAGCCCATGAAGATGCCCGTTGGTCCCAAGACGCTCGGTCGCATTTGGAACGTCATGGGCAAGCCCGTCGACGGCAAGCCCATGCCCGAGGTGGAGGAGTTCTACCCCATCCACCATGCAGCGCCCCGCTTTGACGAGCTCACCACCAAGACCGAGATCTTCGAGACCGGCATCAAGGCCGTCGACCTGCTCGAGCCCTACATCCGTGGCGGCAAGACCGGCCTGTTCGGCGGCGCCGGCGTCGGCAAGACCGTTCTGATTCAGGAGCTTATCAACAACCTCGCCCAGGAGCACGGCGGCACCTCGGTGTTCACCGGTGTCGGCGAGCGTACCCGCGAGGGCACCGACCTGTTCCTCGAGATGAGCGAGTCTGGCGTTATCGACAAGACCTGCTTGGTTTATGGTCAGATGAACGAGCCGCCTGGAGCGCGTCTGCGCATCGGTCTGGCCGGCCTTACCACCGCTGAGTACTTCCGCGATCGCGGCCAGGACGTCCTGCTGTTCATCGACAACATCTTCCGCTTCTCCCAGGCGGGTTCCGAGGTTTCCGCACTGCTGGGCCGTATGCCGTCCGCCGTTGGTTACCAGCCCACACTGGCTACCGAGATGGGTGACCTCCAGGAGCGCATTACCTCGACCAAGACGGGATCCATTACCTCCGTCCAGGCTGTCTACGTCCCCGCAGACGACCTGACCGACCCGGCGCCTGCCACGACGTTTACGCACCTCGACGCTACCACGGTTCTTTCGCGTAGCATTTCGTCGCTCGGCCTGTTCCCGGCTATCGACCCGCTCGCGTCTTCCTCCGACGCTCTCGATCCCTCGATCGTCGGCGAGGAGCACTACCGTGTCGCCGTCAAGGTCCAGGAGCTCCTGCAGGAGTACTCCGACCTTCAGGACATCATCGCCATTCTGGGTATGGACGAGCTGTCCGAGGAACAGCGCCTTACGGTCAACCGTGCCCGTAAGATTCAGCAGTTCCTCTCGCAGTCCTTCCACGTCGCCGAGAAGTTCACCGGTAACCCCGGTGTCTACGTCCGCGTCGAGGATACCGTCCGCTCTTTCGCCGAGATTGTCGACGGCAAGGCCGATGACCTGCCCGAGCAGGCTTTCCGCTATGCTTCCACGATTGAGGACGTGCGCGAGCGCGCCCGCAAGATGGGGGAGAAGTAGGTTATGCGTATCCGCATCGTGTGCCCCGTGAGCTGCGCCTATGAGGGCGACGCTGCGTTTGTGTCGATTCCGTCCACGGATGGCGAGTTTGGCGTTCTGCCTGCTCACTCCAGCGAGATCTGCACGATCGACCGCGGTTACGTTCGCGTTTCCGATAAGGCCATGGGCACTGTCGACCACACGTTTGCCGTGGCCGGCGGCTATGCCCAGGTTGCGGACGATGTCGTGACCGTTCTCGCCGAGCGCGCTTGCGATTTGGCGACCGTCGATGCCGACAAGCTTAAAGCTGATATTCAAGGTTTTGAAGAGAAGCTGGGTAATTTGTCGGAGGATGATGCACGCCGCGCCTACCTCTATAATGAAATCGCATGGTGTAAGCTCAAGCTTGCCCAATAGTCAAACGATTTAGCGTTCGACCATTTGCGAACACATCATGCCCGGGATGGCCCAGCCACCCCGGGCATGCTTTTTGAAAGGGTAGACCTTGGATATTATCCGCGTTGAGGGTGGCCACGCCATCGGAGGTTCCGTGCCTGTTTCGGGCGCCAAGAACTCCGCGCTCAAACTCATGGCGGCAACGCTTCTGGCGCCGGGCAAGACGACGCTGCAGAACGTGCCTGATATTTCCGATGTCCACGTGATGGGCAAGGTGCTCAAGGGTATGGGCGCCACGATCGATGTTCTCGACGAGCACACGCTCGAGATCGATACCTCCCAGGTCGATTCTTGGGAGGCGCCCTACGAGCTCGTTGCCAAGATGCGTGCTTCCACTGCCGTGATGGGACCACTGCTGGGCCGTTTCCATCGCGCCAAGATCGCCATGCCCGGCGGCTGCAACCTGGGCGCTCGCAAGATCGATATGCATATCTTGGGTCTTGAGGCCTTGGGCGTTGAGTTCGATACCGCCCACGGCTATATCAACGCCAATGCGCCTCAGGGCCTGCGCGGTACCACCGTCACGCTCGAGTTTGCCAGCGTCGGTGCAACCGAGAACCTCATCATGGCATCCGTGCGCGCGCAGGGTACCACGGTTATCGACAATGCCGCACGCGAGCCCGAGATCGTCGATCTCGCCAACATGCTCAACGAGATGGGTGCCAAGATTGTTGGCGCGGGTACGCCTGTCGTGACCATCGAGGGCGTGGAAGAGCTGCATCCCGTTACCCATCGCGTGGTGGGCGACCGCATCGAGGCGGGTACCTTTATCGTTGCCGGCGCGCTGATGGCAGACGATCGCGGTGTCGATGTCACGGGCTTTTGCCCCATTCACTTGGGCATGGTGCTCAAGAAGATGGAGCTCATGGGTATCGACTGCGAGCGCGTCGAGGATGGCGTCCATGTGAACCGTGCCGAGCGTATCAAGCCGGTCGACATCCAGACGCTTCCGTTCCCCGGTTTCCCGACCGACATGCAGGCGCAGATTATGGTGCTCTCCGCCCTTGCCGACGGCAGTTCCGTTATTACCGAGAACATCTTCGAGAATCGCTTTATGTTTGCCTCTGAGCTGGTGCGCATGGGTGCCGACATTCGTATCGAGAGCCATCATGCCATGATTCATGGCGTCAAGGGCTTCTCGGGTGCACAGGTTACCTCGCCCGATTTGCGCGGCGGAGCGGCCCTCGTCGTAGCGGGCTTGATCGCCGACGGGACGACCGAGGTTTCGGCTATCCATCACATCAAGCGCGGCTACGAGCAGTTTGTCGAAAAGCTGCAGGCGCTCGGCGCGCATGTCGAGCATGCTACCGTCCCCGATCCCGTCATCTACTAATACAGGTTGCCTATGTTTAATAAAAAGCCCCTCGCGGATACCACCACCCGAAGACCCTCAACTGGTGCGCAGGCCAAGATCTACAGTCGCGATAACGTGGCTCGCTATTCCGAGCGCGCTCGTCAACGCCGCCGTAGCCACACGATTCGTCACGTCGCGCTCATTGTCGTGCTTGGCGTGCTGCTGAGTGCCACTACCGCTGCCGGCCTGTGGTTTGCCACCATTATGGGCAAGCTCGGCGATTCTAATGTCATTACTGACAATCTGCGTCGGGTTCTGGTTGACACCGATGAGGCAAAGGATCCGTTCTACGTGCTGCTTCTTGGCACCGACGGCCGTCCGGGCGAGGATACGTATCGTGCCGACTCGATTATCCTGGCACGCATCGACCCCACGCAAAAGCAGGCGACGCTCATTTCCGTTCCGCGCGACACCAAGGTCGAGTACAAGGGCGAGACCATGAAGATCAACGCCTGCCATACCGTTGGCGGCGCCGAGGCCATGGTCGAGGCGGTCAACGAGCTGTGCGGTGTTCAGATTTCCCACTATGCCGAGGTTAGCTTCGACGGTATGCAGGCGCTGATTGATTCGGTTGGCGGTATCGACATTAACGCAACCGATGATGTTGACGACCCCGAGCACCTGGATATTAAGATTACCGCTGGCCAGCAGCATATGGACGGTGCCACCGCCCTTACCTATGCCCGCTGCCGCTACACCTATGCCGACGGCGATTACACGCGCATGCGCCACCAGCGTCAGGTGCTTGGCGCCCTTGCCAACCAGATTCTCAATAACTTCGATGCCACGAAGATCTTTGGCCTGGTTAATTCGCTGTCCGATATGCTCGTAACCGATATGAGCGTTCAGGATATCGTGGCTACGGTCAACGCCATGCGCGGTATGGATGTCGACGGTATCTACTCGGCCAACCTGCCCTCGTACGCCGACGACAGCACCATGATCGACGGTGTGAGCTACGTCTTTGTCTACGAGGACGAGCTCAAGGAAATGATGGAGCGCGTCGATGCTGGCAAGGATCCCAAGGGTCCCAACACCATGGGTCTTTCCGACGGTTCCAGCTCTACGATCGGCGACCTGAACAACAACACGTCTGACGATTACGCAAACGGTACCGCAACCTCATCGGTCAGCTCTGACGATTCCGATGACTCAAGCGATTCGAGCGATTCGGACTACTACGAAGAGCCCACCGGCGACGGCAACGGCTACGAAGCCAATTATTAGGGTTACGCGGGCTTACCAGCCCGCGTAACCAGTTGACGCTGCAAACCCGCCAGAGCGGCAATCTGCCTTTCAACTTCGGCGGCATGATCGAAAGATCAATGCCGCCTCGTTTCAAGGCACCTTGCTCGCTCTGGCGGGTTTTCGCTGTCGTTGCCAAAACATCGGCGTTGCCTTGGTCCGGACTAGTCGTTGGGTAGTCATTGGGGACGTTCTTAAACGACTAGTCAAACAAGAACGTCCCCAATGACTACCCACAAAGCGAGAGTGGATCTCGTCATTTTGCGGCACTTGGGGACGTTCCTTTTCTGCCGGCAGTTAGGGACACTCCCTGTACAAAAACCGCCCCGTCCTCTGTAGAGGACGGGGCGGTTTGTCTTTTAGGCTTGAGCGGCCAGGCTTATGCAAAGCGGGCGACGAGCTCCTGGAGCACGTCGGTCATCTTGACGAGCGAACTGACCGGGACGAACTCGTTGACGCCGTGGTAGCAATAGCCGCCGGTGGAAAGGTTGGGGCAGGGCAGACCGCGGAACGACAGCTGAGCGCCGTCGGTGCCGCCACGAATCGGCAGCACTTGGGGCTCAACGCCGCAGGCAAGGTAGGCTTCCTTGGCAACATCAATAAGCTCGGGATAGTCACGAACGATCTCGGCCATATTTCGATACTGCTGCTTAATCTCGACCGTCACGCGCTCCTCACCCAGACGCTGGTTGAGCATCGAGGCGGCGGCATCAATAAGGTCGAGTTTCTGCTGGAACTTGGCGGCATCGTGATCACGGACGATATAGCGCGCCGTGGCGTGATCGACGGTCGCAGATACACCCTCAAGGTGATAAAAGCCCTCGTAGCCTTCCGTATACTCCGGGCGCTGCACGTAGGGGAGCAACGCGTTGAAGTCGCAGAACAGATTGCCTGCGTTGACCATACGGCCCTTGGCGTCGCCCGGGTGGATGGACTGGCCCTCAAAGCGGATGGTCGCCTCGGCGGCGTTAAAGCACTCCCACTCCAGCTCGCCGATGGGGCCGCCGTCGACCGTGTAGGCGTACTTGCAGCCAAAGGTATCGATATCCAACAGCTCGGCTCCGTGACCGATCTCCTCGTCAGGGCAGAAGCAAATGCCGAGTGCGGGATGGGGCAGAGAGGGGTCCTGAGCGATACGCGCGACAAGCGACATGATCTCGGCGACGCCTGCCTTGTCGTCCGCGCCCAGCAGCGTGGTGCCATCGCTGCAGACCAGGTCCTCACCCGCGAGGTCGTTCAGGGCGGGAAGCTTGGCGGTACTCATGGCAACGGGCTTACCGTCAACCGTGCCGCAGACCAGGTCGCCGCCTTCGTAGTGTACGATGTGCGGCTTCACGCCGGCGCCCGGTGCAACTTCGGTGGTGTCGAGATGGGCGATCAGGCCAAGGGCGGGCTTGTCCTCAGCGCCCGCACTTGCGGGGATATGCGCGCAGACATAGGCATGCTCGGTCACGTGGGCATCTTCCGCACCAAGCTCGCGCAGCTCTTCAGCCAGCACGTTGGCAAGGTCAAACTGAACGACGCTCGAGGGTACCTGGTCGCAGTTTGCATCCTCGGACTGCGTGTTGATCTGGACGTAGCGCAAAAAGCGCTCGAGGACATCGGGGTTCGTGGTGGTGTTTTCCATAAAGACCGCTCCAATCTTGGTCGTCGTGTGCAACAAGAACTCTAGCACGGTATGCCACGGCATACCGCGACGCTTGGATGGGGTAGAATCAGCCATTGAATGCAGAAGGGACGGAAGATCATGGATACGACAAATAGCTCGCGCGAACTACATCTGACGGTGGCGAACGAAGACTACTTGGAGTGCATGGTTCGCATTGAAAGCGAAGAGGGGGAAACCAACGGCGTGCGATCGGTCGACATCGCGCAGCGCCTTGGCGTCTCCAAGGCATCGGTCAATAAAGCGGTTTCGGCGCTCAAGGCATCCGAGCTTGTCGAGCAATCGCACTACGGCAAGGTAGTCCTGACCGATCGCGGCCGCGAGGTTGGCACGGCTATCTGGCACCGTCATCGCCTCGTCCGCACGTTTTTGGTTCAGGAGCTCGGTGTCGAATTTGAGCGAGCCGATTCCGAGGCCTGCATGATGGAGCATGCGCTATCCGAGGACACGATGAACCGCTGGCTCGCCTATCTCGAAAAGCAGGGAATCAGCGTCGAGGAATAGCGGGATATATATGGATACGAGTTATTACAATCGCTTTGGTGCCGAGGAACTTACGCGCCGCTTGTCGAGCGAGACCTTGTTGGCGCAGGGCCCCATGGGCAGTGTTCTGTTGAGTGAGTACGACGCCGCCGATATTCCACCGGCGTTTTGGAATCTGGCAGAGCCGCAGACCGTTTCTCGTATCCATCGCTTGTATGTCGCCGCCGGCGCGCAGGTACTCATTACCAATACCTTTCAGGCATCAAGCTATGCCCTCAAGCACGACCAGATTGCGCCGTCCGTGGCGGAGGTCAATCGCGGGGCCGTCGACGATGCCCGCCAGGCGCACCCTCAGCTGCTGCTGGGCTCGATGGGTCCGATCGGTATTGAGTGGTTTGCCGAGGACTCGGCCGAGTTTCGTGAGATCCGAGGCATTGCGCGCGAACAGGCGCACGCCTTGCTCAATGCTGGTGTTGACGGTCTGCTGATCGAGACGGTGACGTCTATCCGTAATTTGCAGCCCATGCTTGCCGGCGCCCGAGATGCCGCCGACGGCATGCCTGTTCTGGTGAGTTTTGTCGTTGACGATAAGGGCGACCTGTTGGGCGATGGCCTCAACATCGAGGCAGCCGTTTTGTACGCCGAAAAACACGGCGCAAACTCGGTTGGTGTTAATTGCTGTTCGCTTGCGGCCGCGAACGCGGCGGTGCCCAGGATGGTTGCATCGGCGACTACTCCCGTCACGGTGCGTCCCAACGTGGGCGATCCGGTCCAGACTCAGGATGGCCCCGTATGGCACGAGAACCCCGAAGCTTTCGCGCGCGCATGCATCGAATGGAGACATGCCGGTGCCGCAATGGTGGGCAGTTGCTGTGGAACCACGGCAATCACTACGGCAGCGATGGCCGAGGCGCTCGATATATAAAGGGCAAAACCGCTCCATACGGGGCGGTTTTTTTATTGCCTGCATGTCCTCGGCAGCATTTGCCCAAATGGTGAATGCTGGTGCCGGCAGGTTGCCGAGCGTGTATCGCGGGTATACCTCATGCGTACCATGATCCAAACACTGTGAGGTGTCTGCGCGTGTGCGCGATAATTCATTTTGGAACTGACGGTTGGCGCGCTCGCGTCGATGAGGACTTCACTGCCGATAACGTTGCCCGTATCGCCGATGCCGTCGGCGAGTTGTGGCAAAAGACCAATCCGGGCAAAACGGTATATATAGGGTTCGACACTCGGCCCCTGGCGCGCGAGTTCGCTGAGCTTGCGGCGGGTGTGCTAGCAGCGCACGGGCTAGACGCCGTGCTCGCTTCGCGACCTGTTCCGACCCCTGCCCTTACGTGGGCGGCGGCTTATGACGGTGAGGCGTGCGGCGCGCTCATGGTGACGGGGTCCCATCATCCGCAGGGTTATCTGTGTCTCAAGATTCGCATGGGTGACGGCTCGACCGCCAACCAGGATGTCATCGAAGAGCTCGAAGAGACCATGGCTCCCGAGCCAATGGGGATCGAGGGGCAATATCGCACCGCGGATATCATTCCTGACTATATGCAAGCGGTGGCATCGTTTGTCGATGCCGAAGCCATCCGCGCCGCGCACCTGCGCGTGGTTGTTGACCCCATGGGCGGCGCAGCCCAGGGCTATCTAGCCGACTTGCTGCGCGAGCTTGGCGTTGAGGTGCACGAGATTCACGCCGGGCAGGCGCCTGACCAAGAAGATATCTGCCCCGACCCCGTTGAGCCGTGGGTGGACGCTTGCGAGCATACGGTTATCGAGGACGGAGCTTGCGCTGGCCTGGTGACCGACGGCGACGCCGACCGTATCGGCGCGGTTGACGAGCGCGGCAGATATATACATCCGCATCAGATCATGGCGCTCGTTTTGGGCGACTTGGTTCAATTTCGTAATTTGGAGGGACGCGTCGTCGTCAATCTTTCGTGCTCGACGCTCGTGCGTCGCATTGCCGAGGCGCTTGGCTGCCGCGTGACCGTCAAACCAGTCGGTTTCAAATATATAGCGGCAGAGATGAAGAAGGGTGGCGTCCTCATAGGCGGCGAGGAAGCCGGTGGTATCGGCATCGCCGCGCATATGCCCGAGCGCGATGGAATCCTCGCCTGTCTGATTCTGTGTGAGCTTATGGCAAAGACGGACGCGCCTTTGGGCGTTCTGGTCGACCAACTCGAGGACAGTTTTGGTAAGACGAGTTACGGTCGACGCGATTTGCGCCTTGAGGCCGAAGATGCCGAAACGTTACGAACCCTGCTGCCGGGCGTAAACCCCAAGTCGATTTGTGGCAAGGTGCCGCAAAACGTTAGTCATATGGATGGCTTGCGTTTAGCATTCGAGGATGACACGTGGCTGCTGGTCCGTCCTAGCGGGACCGAACCAGTGGTGCGCGTCTACGCCGAGGGGTTCTCGGTGGAAGAACGTGATGAGTTGCTCGATGCTGGCTGTGCTTTAGCTAGGGGAACGTATCCGCTTTAACCATGAGACTGCCTTATATAAAGAGATGCTCGGTGAGCGGTAGTTAACGGCTGGCAAACGTTAGTCGGATCCCAAATTGTGTAGGAAATGTGTACGCCCAGATTCCCGCCCCCGGCGCCCCTCCGGTCTG
>NZ_QSRL01000007.1:57900-112854 GCF_003437035.1 Collinsella sp. TF08-11AT | reverse complement strand
GGTTCGGCGGGGCGTGGGGGATCGCCCGCTCCGGGGCCGGGGGCCCGCGGGCCGAGGCCGCCGGGGAGGCCGCGGCCGCCTCCACCGCGCCCCCGCCGGCGCTCGTCGAGGCCGAGAACAGGCAGGTCAGGTTCCTGGCCGCCCGGATATCGGAGGCCCTCGACGAGGCCGGGGCCCTCGAGGCCGAGACGGCGGCGCTGCTCGAGGGCGACGAGACCTACGCGTGCCTGCTCACCGTGCCCGGCATCGGCCCGAGGACCGCGGCGCAGCTCGCGGTGTCGGTCGACATCGGGAGGTTCCCGGACCACGACCACCTGGCCTCGTACTGCGGCATAGCCCCGAGGGTGAGGAGCTCCGGCACGTCGGTGAGGTCGGTCAGGGCGTCCAGGCGCGGCGACGCGAGGCTCAAGTCTCTTCTGATCTTCTCGTGCAACAGCCTGGTGAGGTCGTCGGGGCGCTACGGCGAGTACTACCGGGCCTGCAGGGCGCGGGGCATGGGGCACGGGCGGGCGCTCAAGGCCGTCGCGAGGAGGCGGCTCAGGGCGATATACGCCGTGATGCGCGACCGGGTGCCCTACCGGGAGTAGCGTCGAAGGTTGACAAAACTATAGGAACACCCAATGACTAGGTGGGGGAGGCGTGCGACAATGGTGGGCGTTGTGTTGTCCGCGCTAAGGAGTTGCCATGTTGTTGTGTCCCGTTTGCCATGAGCCGTTGGTGGACGACGAGCGCGGTGCTGCATGCGCGGGCGGACATCGGTTTGACCGTGCGCGCGAGGGCTATCTGTATCTGCTGCGCTCGTCCAAGAGCGGCGACTCCATGGGCGATCCCAAGTCGCAGGCGCGCAGCCGTCGTGACTTTCTGAACCGCGGTTACTATGCGCCGTTGCGCGATGCGATGGTCGAGCTGGTGCGCGCGCGGGCGGCAGAGCACGGGGTGTCTACGGACAAGCAGCTGACCTTGCTCGATATTTGCTGTGGCGAGGGCTATTACACCAGCGCTATGGGCGCGGTGCCGGGTGCGGATGTTTACGGGTTCGATTTGGGCAAAGAGATGGTGCGCCTGGCTGCCAAGCGCGGCGATGCGACCTACTTCGTGGCCAACATGAAGGACATCCCCGTGGCTGATGGCGCTTTCGATATGGTGACCGAGCTTTTTGCCCCCTTTAACGAGCGCGAGTTTGCCCGCGTGCTGGCACCCGAGGGCTCGCTCTACACCGTGGTGCCGGGTGCGCGGCATCTGTTTGGGCTCAAGGAGGTGCTCTACGACACGCCGTATCTCAACGACGAGAAGTTGCCGCAGACAACCGAGCTCGAGTTGGTTGGCACGAAACGGGTGTCTGCGAACATTACGCTCCAGACGCAGGCCGATATCGAGGCGGTGTTTCAGATGACGCCGTACTACTACCGCACGCGCCCTGCCGACAAAGAGCGCCTGGCAAACCTGGACACCCTTCAGACCGATATCGACTTCATCATCGCCGAGTACCGCCACTAACCTACCAAAAAGGGACAGGTTTATTTTGGCAGGTTTTATCTGGGCAAATGCAAAGGGCCGACCGCGGAGATGTGCGATCGGCCCTTTTTAGTTGCTTGGCTGCAGAGGCTATGAGAAGCGAGCGCTTACAGGCGGTCCTTGTTCTCGGCCTTGACGGCGTGGGCCTGCTGAACAAAGAACAGGTCGTACACCACGATGACAAAGGCGCCAAAGTTGATGGCGTCGCCGCCAAACGCGGGAAGCGTGAGCACCGCCTGGGCAAGCGTGGCGACTGCAGCAACGATACCGAGCTTAAACGCGCCGTCAACCTGCGAAGGCTTGTTGGCACCCTTGATGCCCGCAACGCCCGCGGCAAGATCGATGAGGCCCTTGGCGATAATCACAGCCGCCGCGAGCATGGCGTTCGATCCGTAGGTGGACTCGAACTTGCCGGTCGCGATGCCGGCGATTCCAATGACGAGACTGGCGATGCCCAGAACAAAATAAATCAGGGCAAGGATTTTGAGAGTCTTGCGAGTGAAGCTCATGGCTGGTCCTTTCGATACGAGTACGCCAACCTGGCGCACCCTATGTACTGCACATATGGTGAAGCACATTGTAGTTCAACGCGGCGATGCATGCGCCTGAAAGCGTCTCTTGCCTGCACGGTCCAACCTTTCAAAAAGGAAAGCTGGACGTAAGTCAAATCGATGGCAGCCCATGTGCGGCGCTGCAATGATGAGGGCGTAACAAGGAGTTGGTCTAAGGAGGAGCCATGATGTACGGAACAGGGCAAGCGCGCGAGCCGCGGTCGTTAGGAAAGCGCATGGGCGATTCTGTGATCGCTGCCGTGTGCACGGGATTGATGGCGGTGCTTTGCATTGGGATGCTGTGGGCCATGTCGCATGTGGGACAATAGTGGACGGTTGGGCGCCGACATCAACGGCGCTCACGTATCCGCTTTGCTTGCTAAGGAGTGTCCATGGGCGTCGTCGATCCCTTTTCTGTTGCTCGGGCTGCTGGGCTCGAGCTCGTGCGGACGTCCGAGGGCCTTACGCTCACCGACGGCACGATGGAGTTGCGTGCCGATTTTGGCCGCATACTTCCACGGCTCAAGCAGGGTCGTCTGCAGCAAGAGCTGTTGGTAAAGGCTGCGCGCACAAAAGGCATCGAACAACCATGGGCGATTGATGCCACAGCAGGCTTTGGCGAGGACTCGCTGCTGCTGGCGGCAGCGGGCTTTACCGTCGATCTGTATGAACAGGACTGCGTGATCGCGGCGCTCCTCAAGGATGCCTTGGGCCGCGCGGCGGATGATCCGGCGCTTGCGGCTGCCGTGGCGCGTATGCGCTTACATGCGGGCGAGGACAGCATTGCCGGCCTTTGCCATACGGCTGAGCTGGTCGAGCGCGGTGAGCTCGCGGCTCCCGACGTGGTGTATCTGGACCCCATGTTTCCCGAGCGCACCAAGAGCGCGGCGGTTAAAAAGAAGTTCCAGCTCTTGCACCATTTGGAGCAGCCGTGCGCCGATGAGGAGACGCTGGTCGAAGCTGCGCTTGCACCGCACCCGCGCAAGGTCGTTATCAAGCGGCCGGTGAAGGGGCCTCTGCTTGCCGGCGTTAAGCCGAGCTATCAGCTTGCGGGCAAGGCCGTTCGCTACGATGTTTTGGTGCCGCCGCGCCCGTAGCTTGCGTGCGATGGCCGGCGCTTCGCCAGCGCCGTGCCGATGCGGGGTCTATTTCCAGGGGTGCGACGTCAGATGCCATCCGCCGCAGTATTCGCATTTGTAGCAGGCAAGGCCGCGCCGCCCGCGGTTTTCGCAGTCGGCCATAACTGCCTCGGCCTCGGCGCGCGTGTCGTAACGGTTTTTGCGTTCGCACGACTTGTAGCGCCAGGCTTCATCGCGCTCGGCGTCTAGTGCGTCGCGGCGCTCGTCTTCGCGCGCAAACAGATCGCTCATATCGCCGCCGGTGGCAGCGCCCAAAAACTCGCTTTTGGCCTTTGACCAGGCGGCTCGCTTTTTGCTCCCCATCCGCTCCTTGCCCTTTCCAAACGCTGGTATCATTGCTCAATCAAAGTGATACCAATAAACGTGAGGTCGCCGCGTGATGATCAGAAAAACCCTCGATACCGACATTCCCGCCGTCATGGCTATCTATGATGCCGCCCGCGCCTTTATGCGCGCGCATGGCAACGCCACGCAGTGGCCCGAGGGCACGCCTTCGGCCGAGCAGCTGGCTGCCGATATCGCCGCCGGTGGCAGCTATGTGTGCGAAGTCGACGGTCGCGTGGTGGCGACGTTTGCCTTTTTGCCGGGCCCGGACGAGTGCTATGACGTCATCGAGGACGGTCAGTGGCGCAGCGACACTCCGTACGCCGTGCTGCACCGCGTGGCGTCCGACGGCACCGTGCACGGTATCGCGGCCGCGATGTTTGCCTTTGCCAAGGAGCGTGCCGACCATCTGCGTATCGATACGCACGCGGACAACCTGCCCATGCAGGGTGCGAGCCTCAAGGCAGGGTTCGAGCGCGCCGGCGTCGTGTATGTGTCCGACGGCACGCCGCGCGTTGCGTTCGACTGGCTGCGCGAGGCATAAGAGCGGGGGCACGCATCAACAATCCATGTACATGAAAATGGCCCCGGGCGGGGCCATTATTGATCGCTGCGCTGTTAAGGGGAGGTGCCGGCTTTCGCAAGGCGCGAACCCACGAAAATCGCCGCGCGGCAACGCGGGGCGATGAGCTCGGTCGGGGGATAGGGCCCGCTTCGCCCGCCGGCCCGTAAATTGTATCATCCAGTGTGGAACGAGAATGCCCGTTGCCGCGTGCGGTGGGCTTGCAATAAGAGGAGAGCCATGTCGAAGCAAGCGGTCGTTGGAATCTTGGCGCATGTCGATGCCGGCAAGACTACGCTGGCCGAGGCCATGCTGTTCAACGCAGGTCGCATTCGCAAGCGCGGCCGTGTGGACGACGGCGACTCGCACCTGGATACCAGCGCTATCGAACGCGAGCGCGGCATCACGATTTTCTCGTCGCAGGCCGTACTCGACCACGGAGATACCCACGTCATGCTTGTGGACGCCCCCGGTCACGTGGATTTTTCGGCCGAGGCAGAGCGCACATTGCGCGCTCTCGACTACGCGATTTTGGTTGTGGGCGCCAACGATGGCGTGCGGGGACACACCGAAACCCTGTGGCGCCTGCTTGCGCGCTATGACATCCCGACGTTCGTCTTTATCAACAAAATCGATCTGGAGAATCCCGGCCGCGATGTTTTGCTGGCACAACTTGGGCAGCGTCTTTCCGAGGGCTGCCTAGATGCCAGCGAACTACTGGCGGGTGGTGCCGTTCAGGAGGACGCTGCTGCGTTGGACGAGGCGGCGCTCGATGAGTTTCTTGAGACGGGCGAGCTTTCTGTCGCAACGCTGTCGCGCATGGTTGTCGAGCGCAAGCTCTTTCCCTGCTTTGCCAGCTCGGCGCTCAAGGACCAGGGCGTGGGCGAGCTGCTGGATGGCATGTGCACGCTGATGCGTGAACAGGCGTGGGCCCCGGAGTTCGCCGCGCGCGTCTATCGCGTCAGCCGAGGTGTTCGTGGCGAGCGCTTGGCTTGGGTTAAAGTGACCGGCGGCACACTGCATGCCAAACAGATGATTGACGGACGTTCCGGCGCCGAGGCATGGGAGCAGAAGGTCGATCAGGTGCGCATCTATAACGGAGAGAAGTACGAGCTTGCCCAGGAAGTTGCCGCTGGCGGTATTTGTGCCGTGACGGGTCTTGCGCACGTTCGCCCGGGGGATGCCTTGGGTGCGGAGCCCGGGTGCGATGCGCCCGTCATTGCGCCGGTCCTTACCTATACGGTGCTCCCGGGCGAACATGATGTCCATGCGGTGTTTAAAGCGCTGACTGAGTTGGCGGACGAAGATCCCATGCTCGGCGTAAGCTGGAATACGCATCTTGAGCAGATTCATTTGCAGCTGATGGGCGCCGTGCAACTCGAGGTCGTGCAGCGGGTGTTGGCCGATCGCTTTGGCTTTTCGATTGCGTTTGAGTCCGGCGGCATTCTCTATAAGGAGACGATCTCGCAGCCGGTCGAGGGCGTGGGCCACTTTGAGCCGCTGCGCCACTATGCCGAGGTACATCTGCGCCTGGAGCCGTTGCCAGCAGGTTCGGGCGTGCAGTTTGGCACCGTGACCTCGACCGACGAGCTCGATCTTAACTGGCAGCGTTTGGCACTCACCAACGCCATGGAGCGCGATCACCTGGGCGTGCTGACCGGCTCGCCCATCACCGATGTGCGCATTACGCTCACGGGCGGCCGCGCGCATGCCAAACACACCGAGGGCGGCGATTTTCGCCAGGCCACGTACCGCGCGATTCGCCAGGGTTTGATGCAGGCGCGCGAGGCCGGCGCAGACGTGTTGCTGGAGCCGTGGTACCACTTTGAGCTCGAGGTGCCGGGGGAGTGCGTGGGCCGGGCGCTCTCGGATGCCACGCGCATGGGTGCCGAGTACGAGCCGCCGGCAATGGCGGGCGAGAGGGCGAAGCTTGTGGGTCGCGTGCCGGCATCCGAGGTGCAGGATTATGCGCTGGAGGTAGCTGCCTACACGAGCGGTCGCGGGCATCTGTACCTGGAGTTCGCCGGTTATGCGGCTTGCCATGATGCCGAGCGCGTCATCGAGGCGGCCGCCTATGAGCCCGAGGCCGATCTGCCCAACACGCCCGACTCGGTCTTTTGCGCCCACGGCGCGGGCTACACGGTCAAATGGTACGACGTGCCCGCCGCGGCGCACGTAAAGGTCGATCCCGCCACCTTCCGCCCCTGGCGAGCAGCCGACGCCGAGTTTTTCGGCCACATGTGACAAAGGGGCAGTCCCTTTGTCACATGCTATTGGTATAACTCGGTACAAGTTGGTATAACTATTACCAGGGTTTGCCAATCCGAGGAGGCCGACATGAATCCAAATCCCTTTAAGCCAACGGCAGGCAAGCGGCCTCCGATGCTCATCGGTCGCGAGTCGGTCGTCGAAGATTTCGAGGAAGGGCTCGATAACGGCGCCGGAGCGCCGGGCAGGCTCATGCTCATTACGGGAAACCGCGGCTGCGGCAAGACGGTTCTCCTGCGGGAGCTGCAACGTCTAGCCAATGAGCGCGGATGGGCGGTTGTCTCCGATTCTGCTTCGCTTGGCTTGTGCGATCGCCTGGCCGACGCGCTTCGCTCGAATAAACCCGTTGTGACGTCAATGGAGTTTGGGCTGTCGTTTGGTCGGATGTCGGTCGAGGCGGCTCGGGCAAAGGGCGAGACGCTACGGGGGCTGGTCAACGAGCGCCTCAAGAAGCTCGGTCCAGGCAAGGGCATCCTGTTTGCGATTGACGAGGCGCAATCTGCGTCAATCGAGGAACTGGCGGCTCTTGCCGTTCTCTATCAGCAGGTGCTCGGAGATCAGGATGCTACGGGCCTGTCCGATAGCGACCAGCGCGGTCTTGCGCTGGTATTTGCCGGCTTGCCCAGTATGGTTGACGACCTGCTCGAAGAGCCGAGCGTGACGTTTTTGCGCCGTGCTCAGCAGCGTGCGCTGGGGGCGATTTCTTTGCCCAAGGTGCGCGATTCATATGTCCAGACAGTCAAGGACGCCGGTCTTTACGTTGACGCGGAGACGGCGGACCTTGCGGCGCGCAAGAGTATGGGGCATCCCTACATGGTCCAGCTGGTGGGATATTACATGTGGCGCTCTGCTGTCCGGCGTGGCTCGCAGGTCATCGAAAAGCACGATGTCGAGGATGGCCATGCGGATGCCGTCTCCGAGTTCTACGAAGCGGTCGACGCGCCCCTGTATTATGGATTGCGCAGTCCGCAACGTCTCTTTATCGAGGCCATGGCTACTGACGAGGGTAAGCCGACGCGCATGGCGGATATCATTGAGCGCTGCGATCGCACTCAGAGCTGGGCGAGTAAATATCGCGCAAGCCTGATTCGCGAGCGCGTCATCGAGGCTGCCGGATACGGCCTGGTCCGGTTTACCGTGCCCATGCTGGGCGAGTACATCCGCGACCGCATTTTATGGCATGAGTAGGGTGATAAAGGTGACGGAACAGAAGATGAGCCCGCAAGCTATCGAGGTGCGCGGTGCGCGCGTACACAACCTTAAGGACATCAATATCGATATTCCGCTGGGAAAGCTCGTGGGTATTGCCGGCGTGTCGGGGTCGGGCAAGAGCTCGCTGGCGTTGGGAGTTCTTTATGCCGAGGGCTCGCGCCGTTACCTGGAGGCGCTCAGCACCTATACCCGTCGACGGCTCACCCAGGCCGAGCACGCTCAGGTGGATGAAGTGCTGCACGTGCCGGCGGCGCTCGCGTTGCATCAGCGCCCTAGTGTGCCAGGCGTACGCTCGACCTTTGGCACCATGACCGAGCTCAACAACAGTCTGCGTTTGCTCTTTAGCCGCTGTGCCCATCACGTGTGCCCACATTGCGGGGCGCGTGTGGAGCCGAGCCTTAACGTGGCCGCAGGCCTGTCGCTCACGTGTTCGACATGCGGCCGCGAGTTCTACGCGCCGAGTGCCGAGGATTTGGCTTTCAATAGCGGCGGTGCATGCCCCACCTGTGGCGGTACCGGTGTCATGCGCGAGGTGGACGAAGCGAGCCTGGTGCCCGACGAGTCCAAGACCATCAACGAAGGCGCGGTGCTTCCCTGGGGCACGCTCATGTGGGACTTGATGAAGCAGGTAGCCGGCGAGATGGGTGTGCGTACCGATGTGCCGTTTAACCAGCTCACACCTCAAGAGCGCGACATCGTGTTCCATGGTCCGGCGGTTAAGAAGCATATTCTCTACGTTCCCAAAAACGGCGAGGGCGCCACGCCGCTCGACTTTACCTATTACAACGCCGTCTATACGGTCGAGAATGCGCTCGCCAAGGTTAAGGACGATAAGGGACTAAAGCGCGTGGCTCGCTTTTTGCGCGAGGGCCCGTGCCGTGACTGCGGCGGCACGCGTCTCTCCGAGGTTGCGCGCCAGCCCCAGGTGCGCGGTATCAATCTGGCGCAGGCCGCGGCCATGACGTTGGGTGAGGCGATTGAGTGGGTGCGCGGGGTGCCCGCATCCTTGCCGGCCGAGATGCAGCCCATGGCAGTGGATATCTGCGATTCGTTTTTGAGCACGGCTCGTCGCCTGGTCGACCTGGGGCTCGATTACCTCTCGCTCGACCGCGCCGGTGCTACGCTCTCCACGGGTGAGCGCCAGCGTGTGCAGCTCGCCCGCGTGGTGCGCAACCGATCGACGGGCGTGCTTTATGTGCTGGACGAGCCTTCGATTGGCTTGCATCCTGCCAATGTCGACGGCTTGGTGGGCGTAATGCGCGATCTGGTGGATGACGGCAACACCGTGGTTGTTGTCGACCACGATACGCGCGTACTAGCGGAAGCCGACTATCTGGTTGAGATGGGCCCCGTTGCCGGAGCAGGCGGCGGTAATGTGATTGCCACTGGCACGGTGGACGAGGTCGAACAATCGCAGGGCAGCCGCATCGCCCCGTTTTTGCGCGCAGAGTCCAAGCGCTTGCGCCCGCAGGTGTCCGACGAGGAAATGTTCGACCGGGGCCATATCCGCATGGCGACCGATGCCATCCATACCGTCAAGCCGCTCGAAGTTGATATCCCGCGCGGTCGCTTGGTCGCGGTGACGGGCGTTTCGGGTTCGGGTAAGACGACGTTGGTACTCGAGACGCTCATTCCGGCACTCAAGGCGCAGGCAGCCGGCGAGCGCCTGCCGGGGCACGTGCGTTGGGTCGATGCCGAGGGCATTGCCCGTGCAAATCTGATTGACGCTACGCCTATCGGCGCCAACGTGCGCTCGACGGTGGCAACTTATGCTGACATCCATGATGAACTGCGTCGCGCCTTCGCCCGCACGCCCGAGGCCAAGGCAGCCGGCTACAAGGCAGGCGCATTTAGCTACAACACTGGCGCTTTGCGCTGCCCTACGTGCGATGGCACGGGTTCGGTATCGCTCGACGTGCAGTTTTTGCCCGACGTCGAGATCGTCTGCCCGGCATGTCGCGGCTCACGTTATGCAGATGCGGCTTCGCATATCCATCGCGAGGGCAAGGACGGGAGCTTGCTGACGTTGCCGCAGCTTATGGACATGAGTGTGGACGAGGCCCTCGACGCCACGGTGGGACTCAAGAAGGTTCAGGCGCGCTTGCAGACCTTGCACGACCTGGGCTTGGGTTATCTCACACTTGGCGAGCCCACACCGGCGCTTTCGGGCGGCGAGGCGCAGCGTCTTAAGCTCGCGAGCGAGATGGGCCGCGTGCAGGATGATGCCGTGTTTGTGTTCGACGAGCCCACGATCGGCCTGCACCCGCTCGATGTTCAGGTGCTGCTGAGCGTGTTCGACGGTCTCGTTGCCAAGGGCGCCACGGTTATCGTGATCGAACACGACCTCGATCTTATCCGTAATGCCGATTACGTGATCGACATGGGCCCGGGCGGCGGCGACGCAGGCGGACAAATCGTCTGTGTCGGCACGCCGGGCGACATCGCTGCCTGCTCCGCAAGCATCACCGGCCGCTACCTCTAACCGAATGTGACAAAGGGACAGTTCCTTTGTCACATTCCCGGAAAGCCTGTTTGGCGCAGAGCCTCGTAGAGGACGATGGCGGCGCTGTTGGAGAGGTTGAGTGCGCTGATGCGGTAGTCGTCCGGGTTGACGAAGTTGCCGCAGATATCCTGTTGAAGGATGGCCTCATGGCTGTCCTCGGTATGCCCGAGCGATTCCTCGTGGGCTTCCCAGGCCTCGGCATTATCGAGCGAATCACAATCGCGCAGCATGGGGATGCGCTCGCAGCGCTCGGGCGCCGCGGCAAGCAGCGGCTCGGGAACGCCCGAGCTCTCGCTGCCAAAGACCAAGTAGTCGCCGTCGCGGTAGGTGCTTTGCGCATAGGTGCGGCGTGCCTTTTTGGTCAGCAGATGTAGGCGCTCGTCGGCGGGGGAGAGGTCGTTGCGCGCAAGAAAATCCTCCCAGCCGGCATAGGTCGTCACATCCAAGTTTTGCCAGTAGCCCAGGCCGGCGCGACGTACCGTCTTGTCGTCGAGCGAAAAGCCCAGTGGCTCCACCAGATGCAGGCGGGCGCCGGTAACCACGCAGGTGCGGCCGATATTGCCCGTATTGGCCGGAATCTCGGGTGCATACAGCACAATGTTGAACATGAATCTCCTTGGCTCAGAACGAAAAACCACCACGAAGGGGACAGGCACCTTCGTGGTGGTTTGGCGGTTACGTAGGCAGAAAAATGCCCGCTTGGATAAACCTAGGCGCGGTGCCAGTCGGTCAGGCAGGCATCGAGGGAGGCGATGAGCGCATCCTTGTCCATGTGACGGCCGATGATGCACAGGCTCGTCATGCGGTCGCCCGTCTCGTCGTCCCAAATCTGCATGATCTCGGGGTTCTCGTCGATGATCTTCTGCTTCTCGCCCTCGGGCGCGGAGTCAACGAACAGACCGTTCTCCATCAGGCGCATCTGGTGGCCGGCCTGCTCAAACATGTAGCACATGTCCGGATCGCCGGTCTGCCACAGCGGGCCCTTGACGCGAATGACCTCGTCGGGCCACTCCTGCTCAACAAAATCGGTGAACTTCTGCAGGTCAAACGGCTTGCGGCGCGAGTACACAAAAGTCTCGATGTCGTACTCGAGCACCTCGGGGTCGTCGTGCTCCTCGGGATGTTCCATGGCCTCGATCCAGGCGGCGGAGTTGTAGGCGCGCATAAAGTCGAAGCGGTCGGTGTCGAGCAGCTCCTCCATGGGGACCTCGCCGTTTTGAGCCTCGACAATCACGGCGTCCTTCTGCAGGCTGCGCACGATGGCCTTGAGCTCGGCAATCTGCTCAGGCGTGACGGTATCGGTCTTGTTGAGGATCAGCGTGGAGCAAAACTCGATCTGCTGGATGAGCAGACTTTCGATGTCGTCCTCGTCGATATCCTCGGCTAGCAGATCGCGACCGCCGTTGAACTCGTCGTACATGCGGGCGCAGTCGACCACGGCCACGATGTTGTCGAGCGCGAGCTTGGGCTCGCCGCCCACCTTGGCCTCGTCGCAGAAGCTCGAGATGGTGTAGGCGATGGGGATGGGCTCGCAAATACCCGAGGCCTCGATGATGATGTAGTCGAACTTGCCCGAATCGGCGATGCCCTGCAGCTGGTTGGCCAGGTCGTCCGAAAGCGTGCAGCAGATGCAGCCGTTGGTGAGCGGGATGAGGTCGTCGGTCTCGGAAAGGCCGCCGTCGGCGATAAGGCTGGCGTCGACGTTGATCTCGCCGATATCGTTGACGATCACGGCGGCGCGGATGCCGCCGTCGTTAGCGAGGATGTGGTTGAGCAGCGTGGTCTTGCCGGCACCGAGGTATCCGGTAAGCATGATGATCTTCACGGGTTTGTTGGGCATGTGCCCTCCTTTGTTAGACAAGGCTTACAGTTGAATCTTATGCCAAACGCCTGCTCTTATACCCACGCACGGGCAAAAAACACAGGCTACTCCCAGGCTCCCCATACGTCGGGGCAATAGCCGACGGTGGCCTTTTTGCCGTTGCGCACAATGGGCTCGGCCAGAACCTGCTGGTTCTCGAGCAGCTTGTCGAAGCGCTGGCTGGGAGTGAGGTGCTGGATGAGCGCGAGCGTCTCCTCGTCCTTGGCTTTGGGGTTGAGCAGCTTGTCGATGCCGCCGACCGCCTGCATCACGCTCGTGAGCTCGCCCTTGCTCATCTCCTTTTCCTTAAGGTCGATAAACTGCACCTTAATGCGGCGCTCCTTAAAATAGCGCTGGGCCTTCTTGGTATCGAAGGACTTTTTGGTGCCGAAGATTTGCACGTTCATATTTATGTTCCGCCGTTCTACCGAATAAAGTTGGTTCGCTCGCGATCGGCCTCGGGGGCTTCGATGCCGGCGGCCTTTCCCGCCTCGATGCAACGCAGCAGCCAGGCCATGTTTTTACCGATGTTTCGCATGGTGGCAAGGCCCTCGGCGTCCTGGGCGGCCTCGCCCGGCATGGCACCGAAGACGTTGTTCCAGTAGGTGGATGCTACCACGGGCATCTGGTTGATGGTGAAGTACTTGTTGAGCACGTCGAAGGTGGTCGACGTGCCGCCGCGACGGGCAACGGCGACAGCGGCGCCCGGCTTGTGCGTAAAGGCCTTGCTGCCTGCATAGAATGCGCGGTCGAGTGCCGAGAGGATGCGTCCGCTGGGATGTGCGTAGTAGACGGGCGAGCCAAAGACAAAGCCGTCTGCCTGCTCGGCAGCGGCAATCAGCTCGTTGACCACATCGTCGTCAAAGGTGCAACGGCAATCGAGCTTGCCGCACTGGCCGCAACCAATGCAATCGCGAATGGGCTTGGCGCCCAGCTGAAACATCTCGGCCTCGATGCCTTCGGCGTTAAGCTGCTCGGCGACCTCGGCGAGTGCGCGGGCCGTGTTGCCGTTTGCCTTGGGGCTGCCATTGACCAAAAGAACCTTCATCACAAACTCCCTCTGCTGTCGGTGACTTCTGCAGAGGATTATCGCACGAGCGGGCAGATGGCGTGGGGCACGATGCCGGCCCCGAGGGCCCACGGCAGGCACGCTTACCAGGTACGAGCGGGATACGGTCCAGAGGATGTTGGAGTGCGGGGCCTCGTGCGAGCAGATTGTAAGGGGTCTGGGCGGGTCGCCCTCGATGGCGAGCTTTGAGGCCTTGGAAGGCGGGCTGCTGCGGCGGCTATGGTTTATACTAAGGCGGTTGCTATCGAGTAATTCATACTTGGTTTGATTCGATTGTGAATGCGTAACTAGGATGGAAAGCAAAGGAAACTCTATGGAAACAGAGGATGCTGTTTGCTTGATGACTTCGATTGCCTTGATTGTCCTTTCAATCCAATACCGAAGAGGAAGATGGCTCTGCTCAATTGCTGGATATGATGTCACAAAAAGGGAGAGCGAGATTGATATACGCCCTTACGCAAAGCTGATTTCTTCTGTGACGTTATGGATGGGGCTGCTGTTTTTCTTGTGGGCGGTAGAGGGCTGGGTACGCGATTGGAATACCAGCGTTTTTGAAGTTTTGGTTCTACTTCTGTTCAGCTTGGCCTCTTTGTCGTTCGTGCGGCTCGTTAGGTTTGTGTTTATGAGGCGATAGCCAGCGGAAGTGGCTGGACGACAAAATGGACCAATGCAGCCAATTGTCAATAGAATTTGATAGGCTTGGCTTAACAGATTTACTCGAGGGCATATCCGTGGCGGGGGATAGGTTCTATCTTGTTGAGCACTTATTTGCATCAGGCAAAGTAAACCAAGAGTATCGAAACGGTGCCCCCGGGCCCCGGGAGGGACTGAGGGGACGTTCGGCTAACTGCGGGTACGACCTATTTGCCCAATGTGTTCGGTTGAGATCGGAAATTAACCATCATGCGCCCCATAACGCTAGTCCAGCTTGGTGCCCGGTACCTGCGGCGCCTCTTTAATCAGCGCATTAAGTTCGTTCAAAATGGAAACGGGCTGTCGGTCGACGGCGTCCAGATGAAGCGTCGCCACGCGAAGGGGCGGCTGATATTCAAATGAGCCAAGGAGCACGGGCGATCCCAAGAACCGTTCGATTTCGTCTGCAACCGCGTCGGTCTCTTCGGGATCAAAGTCGTCGAAGAGCGCCACGAACATCGGTCCGGTCGAGCGGAACAGACGACCCTTGCCGCGCGAGCAATCCATGAGGCAGGCGGCGCTTTCTGCCAAAACGCGGTCGCCTGCATCAAAGCCAAAGCGGGCATTGACCTGTGCGATTTCGTCGATTTTAATGGCGATCAAGCCCGCGTTTCGTGCCACGCGACGCATCTCGCCAATGGCGTTGACCAAGGCGTGGATATCGCCCAGACCGGTCACGGAATCGGTCGTATCTGCCAAGCTTCGGTTGGTGACAATGCCCACATACATGTTGGGCTCGGTATCGGTGCCGTCCAGGCGGTAACCCGTGCAGTCGCAAAGCGCGTATTTTCCGGCGGTATTCATGACGCGATACTGCATGCAGTGGAAGTGCCACGTGCCGTTTACCACCATATCGAGCTCGGCACGTACGTTGTCGCGGTCCTCGGGGTGAACACGGGCAAGCCATATATCGAGCGAGTTGTAGGGATGCTGGGAGGGTAGGTCAAAATCGCGCACGGCATTAACCGACCATTGCGATTCGCCGGTGTCGAGGTTAATGATGAACGGATAGCGTGTCTCGGAGCTCATGGAGATCGCTTGAAACACTCGGTCGTTGCAGGGGGGTTGTTCGGTGATCGGGCGTTGCAGCGCATCGCCTTCTTCCGGTTGTTGCACACGGTACATGAGCTTGTAGCGATACATTTTGCGGTCGGCGTCCTTTGTCATCTGGCGACGCGTATCGCCTGCAAGCGGGTCGACGCGCGAGCAGCCAAAGCTAAAGCTGGCGATCATGGGCGCCTTGCCGTCCGATGTTGCCTCGATAAGATTGGCACGCGTCCACTCCAGGCGCTGCTCGAGCTCGGCTTCGTTTGTCGTGGGGGATATAAGTACAAATTCGTCTCCACCGATACGGAACAGCAACTCATCGTGCTCCATTGTCTCGGTGAGTGCGCGGCAGATGCTCAGAATGTAGCGATTGCCCTCGGCGTGGCCAAACTTATCGTTGCAATGCTTGAGGCGATCGATGTCAATATAGGCACAGGTGAAGGGGGTGCCTTTGCGCCAGAGCTGATCGACATGGCGGTCGAGTCCGCCACGGTTGCCAAGATTGGTGAGCGAGTCGATATAGGCGCCGTGCTCAAGCAACTCACGTTCTTGTTGCAGGATGGCGAGCGTTTTCTGCAGTTGCTCACCGATGGCACGCAGCTCCGGGGGCAGCGCGGCAACATCGAGCTCGGTGGTTGAGGCCCCGTTCGCAAGTCGCTGAAGATGAGCGATGATTGATTGCTCGCCCAGGCGATACGACTCGTTCATGATGGATTGCCTCCTTGGATGGAACAATGGTTTGTATCTTACTCCCAATTCGGTTTAGATGGGAGTATTAGTTAGCTCATGGGAACAAACGCTCCCCTCGACGGTGGCGTTTTGCGTGCGAGCGTATTAGTTGTCGTTGCCACCATCGAGCAATGCCTCAAAATCCTCCGCCTGCATGGGGCGGTAGTAGAGGAATCCCTGAGCGTAGCGGGCGCCCATGTGGCGCAGCATGTTTGCCTGCTTGTCCGTCTCGACGCCTTCGATCACAACGGGCAGATGGAGTGACTGCGCCATCTCGAGCATTGATGAGATGATTTGCACGCTGCGGCCCTCATCGCCGTTATCGGGCACAAACGTGCGATCGAGCTTGATGACGTCGACGTTGACGTTCTTGAGCATCGCGAGCGTGGACTGGCCGGTGCCAAAATCGTCCATATAGGTCGAGAAGCCGCGGGTGTGCAGGTCGGCCGTTAGTTTATCCACGGCCTCGGACTCTCCCGTATAAGCTGTCTCGGTGATCTCGATGCGCATGAGCTCGGGCGGCAGGTTGTATTGGGCGGCGAGCGCTCCCATATGCTCGGCAACGTTGCAGGCGAGGATATCCACGCGCGACACATTAAGCGAGATCGGAACCACGCGAAGCCCCCGATTGATGCGCTCGCGCAGCCACAAGGCAACGCCCTGCCAAACGTATTTGTCGAGCGTCACCACAAAACCGCTTTCTTCGAGAGCGGGGATAAAGGTGGCGGGCGAAATGAGGGAGCCATCCTTGTCGATCCAGCGCGTGAGCGCTTCGGCGCCAATGATCTCGCCGGTTTCCATGTCGACCTGGGGCTGCAGGTAGTAGGTAATACGGCCGTTGGAGAGCGCGTACTGGAATTCGGTCAGCGTGCGGTGGAACGCGATTTCGCGCTCGTACTCCTCGGGGCGGAAAATGGCAATGCGCTCCTTAAAGTCGTTTTTTGCGCGCCGATTGGTAAACATGGCCTTGGCCTGCGCATCGATGGTGATTTTCTCGTTGGAGTCGATGGGGTAGACGCCCATGGACGGCCAGAATCCCACGCCGTCATCATACTTGGCCACGGCCTGGCGAACGCGGCTATAGATCTGATGGACGGTGTCGTGTTCAAAGGGGATGAGTATGCAAAAGTCGTCTTGGCCCCAGTACCCTGCGACGCCCATGTTGGCATTCTCGATGTCCTTGAGGACCGTGCCCACATCGGCGAGCATGCGGTCGCCCTCGGCCTGTCCGTGCCATTCGTTGAACAGTCGCATGTGTCCCATATCGACGGTGGCGATACACCAGGCGCCGTTGCGCCTTGTCTCGAGAAATTCGTTGGCGCGGCGCATAAACTCGCTGGGTCGATAGAGACCCGTGAGCGAATCGATGCGTTCGGCGATGGCGCTTTTGCGCTCAATCTCAGGTATGGGGAGGCTGTCGTTGGGAACAAGCCCGCCGGCCGCACGAAGACGACGGTCGAGCTCGCCTAAAACGGCGGTCGCTTGATTGATTAAGCGCTCGTAAAAGGCCGGAACGACGAGGCAGACGGGGGTAATGGTATCGCCCGCGATTTGAACAGGAGCGAAAACGGCCTCTTTTAGATGATGGACTAGTTGCTCGAATGCCCCGTGGTCCAAATCGTTGCTGAGTACGACAAACTGGACGCTTCGTGAGCGGTAGACGCGACTCCTGCCACGGGTGATCGACAACATGCGGCCTGCGTATTCGGCGAGCATGTTGTCGACAGCCTCGGCTCCGTAAAGCTCGTTGAGCTTTGTCGTGCCGCGAACGCGCACCGCTATAAGTCCCGTCTCGCAACAGTCGCGACGGCAGGCATCGATAGCGTTGAGCAGCATGCGCTGCGTTCCAAGGCCCGTGGCGGCGTCGACGGTCTCGGCAAGCGAGTGGTTGACGAGCTCGCCGACATAGAGCGAAGGGACGCCTTCGTCGCCGTCGACACGAAACCCGCGAGCGCGGCAGAGAACGTAGTCACCAGTGGCATTGCGCACGCGGTATTGCATGACGCGACGGTGTTTGGAGCCGTTATAGATCTGGTCGATATCGTCGCTATAGGCCTCGAGGTCATCGGGGTGGACACGTGTTTTCCAGTAATCGTGGCAGTTGTCGATATGCTCGGAAGGAAGACCGAGATCGCGCAGGGCGCCTTGTGACCAAAGGGTGCGATGTTTGTCCAGGTTTTCGATAAAGAAATAGCGGCCTTCGTTGAGCATCGAAAGGGCGTCGAAAATGCGATCGCTAACTTCGAAGTCGTCGGCGTGAACTTGCGTGATATTGCGTCGATCGAGGTGCACGGCGTGGCGTAGTTTGAAGTCGTACATGCGATGGTCGGCATCGAGCGTCATGCGATTGGAGGCCTCACCCAGGGCGGGGTCGGCGTGCGACACTCCGTAGCTAAACGAGTGGGGCATCTTGGAATCGTTGTTTTCGAGCAGGACCTCTCGACAGTGCTCCAGACGCTCGGCAAGGTCATCCTCGGTCGCAATCGTAGACAGGATGGCAAACTCGTCGCCTCCCAGACGAAATGCCGCCTCGTCCACCTTCATATACAGCTTGAGGTAGAAGCTTACCTGCAAGATATAGCGGTTGCCCTCGTCGTGCCCAAAGATGTCGTTGCAGTGCTTAAGGTTATCGATATCGATAAACGCCATGGTCACGGGCAGTTCCTGCTCCCAGAGTTCCTCTAGGGAACGGGTAAAGGCGCCACGATTGCCCAGCCCGGTGAGCTGGTCGGTAAAGGCGGTTCTGATCAGATCGTCCTGACGCTCGAGAAGGTCGCGGATGGTCTTTTCGAGCGTTTCGGTGTAATTGCTGGGGGTATCCATGTTGCAAGCGGCTTTCTGAGGTCGGGGTGTATTGCGTCGGGCGAGCTCGTTGTACACACGCGTTGCTGCTCAACGCTTTGCGTGTATCCAGGCCCCCGCCTTGCTGCGTCGCTGGTTTAATTTGTCGGTCCGTGTTCGCTGTTGATGATTGCTCAGCAGTATAAACAACAATATTGGATTGTATATGGCTGTTCATGCTGCGGGCGGCTATTATTCGCCAAATGGTGGCGCGACGATGCGATGTTCGATGGAAATGCGACCGAGGCGATATATGTTGACGGGTATACTTGTTCCGGTTTAAAACGCAGGAACGGAGATGGTCGCATGGCACAGCCAGATACGACGCGCACGGTGGGGCTTGCGCTCGAGGGAGGCGGCTACCGCGGTATGTATACGGCAGGCGTGCTCGACGTATGGATGGAGCACGGCTTAACCTGCGACCATATGGTGGGTGTCTCGGCGGGCGCGGCGTTTGGCTACAACTTTAAATCGCGCCAGATCGGCCGCGCCATTCGCTACAACAAGGCCTATTGCGCCGACAAGCGCTATGCGAGCGTGACGAGCTGGTTGCGAACCGGTGACATGTTCAATGCCGAGTTTGCCTATCACGAGGTGCCCATCGAGCGCGATCCCATCGATCTGGAGGCATATCGCGCCTGCCCCATGCGGTTTACGTGCGTATGTACCGATCTTAAGACGGGGCAGGCCGTCTACCATGACTTGCCCTATGGCGACGAGCGCGATATCGAGTGGATCCGGGCGTCGTCGGCGATTCCGGTGGCGACACGTCCTGTTGCCATTGAGGGTCGTAAGTATTTGGATGGCGGTGTTGCGGATTCCATTCCCAGCGCTTGGCTGTTTGAGCAAGGCTATGACCGCAACGTGGTGGTGCTGACGCAGCCGGCGGGCTTTGTAAAGCAGCCCAATAGCGTGATGCCTATGCTGCGTCGCGTGTATCGTCACTATCCGGAGTTTGTTGCGGCGCTTGAGCATCGGCATGAGGTCTACAATGCCACGCTCGATGACCTGGCGCGCCGCGAGGCCTCTGGCGAGATCTTTGTGGTGCGGCCGAGCGAATCGGTGAAGGTGCCGTCGCTGTGCCGCGAGCCCGATGAGCTCGAGCGCATCTACCAGATCGGCCGCCGCGATGCGGAGGCGACGTTGCCCGCGCTGGAAGCGTATCTGGCGGGGTAGGGCAAGCTGCCGTGGACTCGGCGGAAAGCGCGTCCCAGAATGAGCGCTCAGAACGGGTTACAGTTTCCCAAGCGGTGGGGTTTCGGAAAGTACGTCCCGGAATATGCGTTCAGACTGGGATGCGGTTTCCCGTTGAGCCTCTATATGGAAAGCGCATCCCGGAATGGAGGCCCAAACTGGGATGCGCTTTCCATTGCTGAAGATATGAGGCTGCGAATCAGCTGTTCGGCCTATGCCTATGCCTGCTGCCAGGTGTCGACAAGCTCCTTGGCCGCGGCGTAGGGATCGTCGGCGCTGCAGACGGCGCTCACCACAAAGAAGCCGTCGACGCCGGTTGCCTTAAGCTGCGGCAAGTCGGCCGTCTTAACGCCGCCGCCCACCACGATGGGCACGGGGCTTGCCGCGTGGAGTGCGGCCAGGTCCTCAAAGCTCTTGGTGATGATGGAGCCATCGGCTGCGCGTCCGCAGTCGCGCTTGGTCTCGGTCTCGTGGAGCGGGCCGATGCCCAGGTAGTCGACCAGACTCATGTCGGCGGTCTTGACGTACTCGAGCATTTCCTCGCAACGGGCCGAAAGGCCCACGATGGCGTCGGGGCCCAGCAGCTTGCGACAGACCTCGACGGGAATATCGCTCTGGCCCACGTGCACGCCGTCGACCGCAATGCCCTGCTCGCGTGCGGCGAGTACGCAGTCAAGGCGGTCATCGATCAGCAAGGCGACCTGACCGGTCTTGCCGGCCTGTGCGATTGCCTGCGCGGCGTCGCCGGTCAGCGCAATGATCTCGCGGGCGCTTGCCACCTTGGAGCGCACCTGAATGCAGGTAAAGCCGGCGTCGAGCGTCTGGGCCACCACATCGCCCACGGGGCGTCCGAGGGTGTTTTCGGGGCCGAGCACCAGATAGGCCGAGATATCAAGGTTGTCGCGGATGCTCATCGTGCTTCCTCCTGCTTTTTGATCTGCGCTTCCATGCGCTCGAGTTTGCCGGTCATGGTGTCGGTAAATCCAGGTCGAATATCGGCTTTGAGCACGACTTCGGTTCGGATGCCCTTGTTCGCTAACACAAAGGTCGCGTCGCGCACGACCTGCATGACCTCGTCCCAGTCGCCCTCGATCTCGGTGAACATCGAGGTGGTGCGGTTGGGAAGGCCGCTCTCGCGAATGACGCGCACGACCTCGGCGACCTCGGCGGACAGTTCATCGCCGGTGCCGCACGGGGCGATGGCCACAGCGACGAGCGTGTTCATGCCGGCATTGGTTGCGGGCTCGGACATGGCTTATGCCTCCTCGAGCTCGAGTTGGTTATCGGCGATGTCTTGGGCGGTTGCGCGGTAGAGCTCGTCGATAAAGGCGACCTTAAAGCTTGCCGGGGCATCGGCGACGGCGGCGGCACGCGTGCCGGCGACGTTGTAGACGGCGGTACCGCAGACGGCTGCCGTAAACGGATCGGCAGCGCAGGCGTACACGGCCAGCACGCCGCCCTGCGAGCAACCGCAGCCGGTAATCTTGGACATGAGCGGGCTGCCGCCGTGGGATTTGGCCACGGTCGTGCCGTCGGTAATCAGGTCGACTTCGCCCGAGACCACAACGGCGCCGCCGGTGTAGCGAGCGAGCGCCACGGCGGCATCGCGGGCGGCGTCGACCGTGTCGGTGGTATCGACACCACGTACGCGGCTCAGATCGGCCGACTCGCCCTCAAGACCCCACAGGCCGGAGAGTGCGATGATCTCGGAGGCGTTGCCGCGTACGATGGCGGGCTTGTACTGCTTGAGCTCGTTTACCAGCTGGGTGCGCAGGCTGCCGATGCCCAGTCCAACCGGATCGAGCACCCAGGGCTTGCCGGCGTCGTGGGCCGCCTTGGCCGCGCGGGGAATCGTCTGCTCGTAGATGGGGAAGAGTGTGCCCATGTTCAGATAGATGGCGCCGCCGCCGGCAACGAGCGCCTCGCCCTCGTCGGGCAGATAGACCATGGCGGCCGATCCGCCCACGGCGAGCTGCGCGTTGGCGACAAAGTCAATCGTCACCGTGTTGGTGATGGAGCCCGCCATCGGATTGGTGGCGCGAATCTCCTCCACGGCCTTGACCACGTTTTGCTTGAGCTGTTTCGAATCGATCACTGCACATGCCTCCTTGGCATAGAAAAGGGGCGCTGTGCATAGACAGCGCCCCTAAAAAGGCGGCATGCTCCCTACGCCAGCATTAACTGACAGGTTCAAAGGATTGGGCCCCATGCCCTCTCAGCCTTGTGGTTTGCACCGCCGGCACTCCCGCATCGAATCTGTTGTTCCCTATACTAGCGCACCTGCCAAAAAGGGACAGGTTTATTTTGGCAGGTAACAACTGGGGCTTTGCGTTTTCCCAGATAAAACCTGCCAATATAAACCTGTCTCTTTTTGGCAGGTCGGTACAATAGACGGGATTAAGAATGACCGAGGGGGCCTTATGATTAAACTTGTGCTGACCGATATGGACGATACGCTGATTCCAGCCGGGCATGACGGCGCCAGCGACTACGCCATCGAGGGCATTCATGCCCTGCAGGCGGCGGGTCTGCACTTTGGCCCGGTTTCGGGTCGCCAGCCCTCCGCGATGGGCTGGATGTTCCGCAATCGCGCCGAGTGCTTCTCGACCGGCGCGTTCTGCAACGGCCAGGTCATGTTTGTGGACGGCGAGGTGGTAGCCTCGCATGCGACCGACAACGCCGCCCTTATGCGCTTGGCTGACTACTTGGAGCAAGAGACCGACGATACGTATCTGAAGGTCTACGGCCTGGGTGATGACTTTTGGGGCAACGATGCCTATTGTGTGACGAGCGACCCCGAGCGCGTGCGCCGCGCCATGGAGTCGGGCGGCAACGCATGGCTCAAGGGCGAAGAGGCCCCGTGCCGTCCTGTCGTCGATGACGCGTCGGTGTTCAAGGCGAATATCTGGAGTGCTCGTTCGCGTGAGGAGCTCGCGGAGCTACGCGAGCGCGTTGCCGCTGAGGTGCCGGAACTCTCGCTCGTGTTTCCCAACAATCGTGTGCGCCTGTTCGACATTCTTCCAGCAGGTTGGGACAAGGGTTGCGCTGCGCTGGAGCTGGCGCGCGCTTTGGACCTGACGTCCGACGAGGTGGCCGTATTTGGCGATTCCGATAACGACCTGCCCATGATCGGTGCCGTCCCCAACTCCGTTGCAGTCGCCAATGCCAACGAGGCCGTCACGGCTGCCGCGCGCTGGCATATCGGCGCTGCGGCAGACGATGCGGTTGCCGGGGCTCTGCATCAGATTGCCGCCTGCGCCGCGACGGGGGAGATGCCGTCGTTTATGCGTCAGGCAGATGCGGCGGGTTCGGGTTTCGCGGACGTCTAGGGAGGCCATCATGAAGCTTCAACAGCTCAGGTATGTCGTCAAAGTTGCCGAATGCGGCAGCATCACCGAGGCCTCGCGCCGGCTCTTTGTGTCGCAGCCTTCGATTACCGCGTCGATCCGCGATCTCGAAAACGAGATGGGTGTGCACATCTTTGAGCGCACCAACAAGGGTGTCATTGTGTCCGAGGAGGGCGAGACCTTCTTGGGCTACGCGCGCCAGGTGCTCGACCAGGCGGATCTGCTCGAAGGCAAGTACAAGGGCGCGTCCGAGCAGGTGCCGCACTTTAGTGTGAGCTGCCAGCATTATTCCTTTGCCGTCAACGCGTTTGTCGATGTGATCCGTGAGTTCGATGCCGCGCGCTACGACTTTACCCTGCGCGAGGAGCAGACTCACGAGATTATCGAGGACGTCGCGCATATGAAAAGCGAATTGGGCATCCTATATCTGTCCGAGCACAACCGCGAGGTCATCGAGCGCATGCTCGCTGCCAATGAGCTTGTGTTTGAGGGACTCTTTTGCGCCGCGCCGCACGTTTTTGTATGCGCCGACCATCCGCTGGCGGCCCGCTCCAGCGTGACGCTCGAGGACTTGGAAGACTACCCGTTCCTGTCCTACGAGCAGGGCAGTTACAACTCGTTTTACTATTCCGAGGAGCTGACCTCGACGTTTGAGCGTCGCAAGAATATCCGCGTGCGCGACCGTGCGACGTTGTTCAACCTGGCCATGGGCCTCAACGGCTACACGGTGTGCTCGGGCGTGATTAGCCACGAACTCAACGGCCCCGGCATTATCTCGATTCCGCTCGATGTGGATGAGTACATGGAGATCGGCATCATCACGCGCAAGAACACGACGCTTACGCGCTACGGTCAAGCCTATATCGACGCGATCCGTCAGCATATCTAGACTGCTGCGTCCTGCACAGGTCAAATCTCTTCATGGCAGTCCCAACTGATATAGGAAGCATCTATATCAAACTGTTATAAACGTATATTTTACGATGGCTATATGAGCGCTCATACTCTGTCCCAGTAAAGCAACCAATGCAAAGGGAGATATCTATGAGCACTTCAATTCAACCGAACGCGCCGTTTCGCGCTGATATCGTCGGCAGCTTTCTTCGTCCGCAGGCCGTAAAGGATGCCCGCGCTGCCTATGCGGCAGGCACGCTTGATGCCGAGGGGCTTAAGGCCGTCGAGGATGAGGCTATTCGCGACCTGGTGGACAAGCAAAAGGCCGCTGGCCTGCAGGTGATTACCGATGGCGAGTTTCGTCGCAGTTACTGGCACCTCGACTTTATGTGGGGGCTCAACGGCATTGAACGCCGCACCTCGCGTACGGGCTATATGTTCCACGACGAGGAGACCACGGCCGATACCGCCGTGGTGACCGGCCCCATCAGCGGCGAGAACCACCCCTTCGTCGAGCACTTTAAGTTTGTCAAGGCACTCGAGGGGGAGGGTCAGGTTGCGCGTCAGACCATTCCGGCGCCGATTCAGACGTTCTCGGAGGTTACGCTCGACCGCTGCGATGGCCAGCAGGAGAGCCTGCGCGCTGTCTATAAGACCGATGAGGAACTTGCCGACGCAATTGCAGCCGCTTATCGCACGGTGATCGCCGACCTGTATGCCGCAGGCTGCCGCAACATTCAATTTGATGACTGCACCTGGGGCATCTATTGCGATACCGACTTTGTGTCCAAGACCGGCATGAGCCCGGTTGACCTGCAAAGGGTGAGCGAGCTGGGCGTGGCGCTCAACAACGCCGCCATCGAGGACAAGCCCGACGACCTCGTCATTAACACGCACGTGTGCCGCGGCAACTACCACTCTACCTATGCTTTCGAGGGCGGCTATGACCCCATCGCGCCGTACCTGTTTGCACATGAGGATGTCGACGCATTCTACCTGGAGTTCGATACGCCGCGCGCCGGCGGTTTTGAGCCGCTCAAGTACGTTGCCCCGGGCAAGAAGGTCGTGCTGGGCTTGGTAACCACCAAGGCGGCAGAGCTCGAGAACGAGGATGTTATCGTCGAGCGCATCCGCGAAGCCGCAAAGTACGTGCCGCTCGAGAACCTGTACCTGTCGCCCCAGTGTGGCTTTGCCAGCTGCGAGATCGGCAACAAGCTGACCGAGGACGAACAGTGGGCAAAGATTGCGCTGGTTAGGCGCATTGCCGAGCGTGTCTGGAAGTAGTGCTGCCGTTCGCAGGGGCGTCGTGGTCGGAGCGGCATGCATCGCGTACAATGGTTCGGATCGTATCGTTCGGGCAGGTAATCCGATATGCCCGGGCGCCCTTCCATTATGAAAGGACATCCATGTCCCAATCCTCGACGCCCGCCGTCGCCGATGCCATCTACGATGCGTCGTCGCTCGGTCGCCCGCGCATGTTCTTGCTCGGCCTGCAGCACCTGTTTGCCATGTTTGGCGCCACGGTGTTGGTGCCCGTGCTCACCGGCCTTTCGGTTTCGGCAACGCTTTTATTTGCCGGCCTGGGCACGCTGCTCTTCCACTTCCTATCGCGCGGCAAGGTGCCAGCGTTTTTGGGATCTTCGTTTGCCTTTATTGCCGGTTATGCCGCCATCGCGCCCAACGGCGAGGCCGAGCTTTTGCCCTACGCCTGCCTAGGTGTAGCCTGTGCCGGCCTGCTCTATCCGGTGCTGGCGGCCCTGTTTCGCGCGTTTGGTGCCAAGCGCGTTATGCGCTTCTTCCCGCCGGTAGTGACTGGCCCCATCGTCATTTCCATCGGCTTGATCCTGGCAAGTTCCGCTATTGCTAACTGCCAGACCAACTGGCTTGTGGCTGTCATTGCCGTTGCCGTTATCGTCATCTGCAACATCTGGGGCCGTGGCATGGTCAAGATCGTGCCGATTTTGCTGGGCGTTGTGGTGAGCTATGCCGTTGCGGCTGCGCTCGGCGAGGTTGATTTCTCGGGCGTTGCCGCCGCTCCGTGGGTCGGTCTGCCCATCGTGTGGGACAACACCGTGTTTGCACTCTTTGGGCCGCAGTTCGATAGCGGTCTTGCCACGACGGCCATCATCACCATTATGCCGCTGGCATTTGCGACCATGATCGAGCATATCGGTGATATCTCGGCTATCGGCTCCACCTGCGAGCGTAACTACATCGCCGATCCTGGCCTGCATCGCACGCTGCTTGGCGACGGCCTGGCGACCATTCTCGCATCGCTCTTTGGCGCTCCGGCTAACACCACCTATGGCGAGAACACCGGCGTGCTCGCCCTGACGCGCGTGTTCGACCCGCGCGTGATTCGCATTGCCGCGTGTTGCGCCATCGTGCTTTCGTTCTGCCCCAAGTTCGCGGCTGTCATTGCGGCCATGCCGGCGTGCGTAATCGGCGGTGTGTCGCTCGTGCTCTATGGCATGATCAGCGCCGTGGGCGTCCGCAACCTCATCGAGAACCAGGTCGATTTCCAAAATAACCGCAACGTGCTGGTGGCCGCCCTGGTGCTCGTGCTTTCGCTCGGCATTGCGTACAGCACCGCCGGCGCCATCGTGCTGGAATTGGGCGGCGTGACGATTTCGCTTTCCGGTCTTGCCGTGGGCTCGCTGGTGGGCATTGTGCTCAACGCCATCCTGCCGGGTAACGACTTTGAGTTTGATGTCTCCGAGCTTGAGGAGGCTGCTGAGTAACAACTGCGTCCAGCTGAATCAAAAAATGGCGCCCATGCGTACGCGCGGGCGTCATTTTTAATGCGTCAATATCCAGTGGATGCCACGTGCCATGCGCAGATCGGTTTGGGCAAAGTGATTGCCGGGGTTGAGCTCCAGCGTTGTTGGAATGCCGCGCGCGACGAGCAACGCTTCCATCGCGCGTGTGTCGTCGAGTACATGCCGCATCATGCGGTTGGGTGTCTTGGTCTCCTTTTTGCCGAGTGACAGATAGACGGCCTGCGGGTTGCCGGCAAAAGGGGCCGTGCTGGCGCGATCGACAAAGTCGGGAAACCACAACGACCCCGATGCGCTTGCGGCGCGGCTAAAGGCGTCGGTTTGCCAGAGGGACCAGAGCGCGAAGAGGCCCGCGAGCGAGTAGCCGGCAATGCCGCGCCAGGTGGGCGGCTGAGGAAGCGATGACTCGGCCTCTGGGATTATCCAGTTCAACAGCTCATCGAGAAATCCGGAAGCCTGACCGCCAAAGGGCTCGGCATCGCGCACGGTACCGTCGCATCCCCAGGGGCTCAGCTCGCGATTCCAGTTGAGGCTGCCAATGCCGACAAGCGTGAAGGGCGGGCAGTTGAGCTCTCGGCAGCGTTCATAAACCTCCGTGCCGTCGCCTATGACCACGGGAAGATAGATGACTGGTGCGCTTTCGGCATGCTGTGCATGAACGGTTATCTGCTTTTGATGCGCTTTCATGACGGGCTTCTCTCGGCGTTGTGATATCGACGGCCCCCATTGTCGCACGCCGGCTCATGCAGGTTGGGCTAGACCAAAGACAATCTCGTGCATACCCTGCGGACGCATATGGAAAACGCCACCGCCGGAGGGGAGCTCGGCGGTGGCGTTGTTAAACGGTGCTGGGGCTCAGGGTCTTCGCGGGAGCTGTCATGTGCGCAAGGGTGTCTACGAGCGTTTGCGGCTCGCCATGGTGCCTGCGGCGATAGCGGCTGTTCCCGCAAGGACGGTTGCCACGATGACCGCACCCGAGGTGTCGCCGGTTGCCGCGAGCACGCCGGTAGTCTTGGCTTTCGTGATTGAAGCCGCAACGGCCTTGGTCGGCTTTGAGCCCTCAGGCTTTGGGTTCTGCTTGGACTCCGCGGGCTTGCTTTCTGCGGGCTTGGTCTCGTCGGGCTTGGGGTCTTCCGGCTTGGCTACCTCGGGAGGTGCGATGACCATGCTCTTGGCGACTGCTTTGATATAGAGGGAGTCGACCGTGGCGTCGCCCGTGCCGATGGCTTGGCCTGCCTCGTAGATGTCGTCACGGAGCTTGCGATAGCCAATGACCTTGCCGCCTTCGGGCGTCTGGATGGCGGCGTTCTCAATCTTGATGGTGCCGATTGTCTTGCCGTCAGCGCTCATGGCACGGGCAAAGATTGCCGCTGTATCTCCTTCGGCCGTTACCTTGCTGCGGATGATCGAGATGACTGCGGGTGTGACGCCCTCGCTGGTCTGGGCGATGATGCCGATGTTCTCGCCTTGGGGCTCGGGGCTCGTCTCGCCATCTTGGTTTTCGCTGTAGGGGGTGGGGCCGTCGCCGTTCTCGACATAGCGGGCTATGGCCTTGACAACGGAGTCGCTGATGTAGATGTGGCCACCCTTCTCGTTGGGTCGATCGTTTCTGGTGGAGAATGCAGCCGAAACCTCACCTTCCGCAAACGCGTCCACGGTGGAGCCGTTCTTGACGACGATGTCGTCCTGGTAGGTGAAGAGGGCGATGGCGCCACCGTATCTGCCTTTACCTGCACGGACCGTCACGTTTGCATGATCGAGGGTGATGCCCTTGTGGGCATAGACGCCATATTCAACACCGTTTACGTTGAGGGAGGCGTTTGTGGCTGCGAGGCTGCCCTTGGCCTCGACGGCAGCGTCTTTCTCGGAGCTTGCCTTGACCTGGCTGCCGTCCGAGATGTTGATATTGCCGCCGCTCCAAAGGGCCTCACCATCAGCTGAGCTTGCCTCGACCGTCCCGCCACCCTTGATGGTGAGGTTCTTGTCGGTTCCAATACCCTTGTCCTCGGTAGCCCTGGCGGTGACGGCTCCGCTGTCGTCAATCGTGATATTACCGTTTGCCCTGATGCCATCCGATGCACCCGTGGCGTTGACGTTGCCCGAACCTTTGATAGCGAGATCACCCCCGGCATTTATGGCGTCAAACCCAGTGCTCGTGGCGTTGACGGATCCGGCTCCGTCGATGTTGATATTACCCGTGGAGAGGATAGCGTCCTCAGTAGATGTCACGCTGAGCGTGCTGCCCGCGTCGCCTTGGATATTGAGCTCGGCATTCTCGTTAGTGCCATGAGAAGCCTTGATGCCTTCGATCCAGTCGGCAGTGACGATGTTGTTTCCCGAGTAATTCACGTTGAGCTTGCCTGCGGCCTGGATCTCGCCGCCGTTATAGTTGTTGAGCTTCAAGTCGTCGGCGCCGTCCCACGACCAGGTACCGGCCTCGTCGCTCGCCGCGGTGTTGTACTTGTTGCCGCCGACCTTGACCCATTCCGCTGCGAGCGAGACGCTCGGCATGAGCAGCGAGCTCACCGTGAGCGCGCACACGGCGCCCGCGACGATGCGGCGCGTCACGCGGCGCCAGCTGCCGTGTGCGAGTCCTATGCGACGGCGAACGTCGGGTTCGGCAACATGGGTTCCGGCGGTAGTGTCATTGCGTTTGGGGGTCGTGAACAAGGCTGCCATGGCTGCTCCCGTTCTCATAGGGCCTGTACGACTAGATTCAGCGTATCTGCTGGATGTTGCCGGCGGTAGTGCCGTTTGGAGGGCAAAATGGCCAAAATGGGGGAGAAATAGGCCGCACGCCGGCGCAGGGACCGGCGCTAAAAGAAAAGCGCGGGGCCGCATGGCGACTCCGCGCTTTATTGTTCAGCTTTTGCAGCCTTGCCCTTACGCTACGAAGAAGTAGACGAGGAAGGCAAGGGCTGCGATCCACCCGTCCTGTGCGAAAAAGTGTTTACGAGCGCTTGCGGCTCACCACGGCGCCCGCGGCGATGGCGGCTGTTCCCGCAAGGGCGGCTGCCACGATGGCTGTGCTCGAGGCGTCGCCGGTTGCTGCGAGTTTGCCGGCGATCTTGGCTCCCGTGGCTGCAACTGCAACGGTCTTGGTTGTCTTCGTGACCTCGGACTTGGAACCCTCGGGCTTGGTCTCGCCGGACTTTTCCTCGGGTTTGATCTCCTCGGGAGGCACGGTGACCGTGCGCTTGGCGACAGCGGCGTCATAGGGGGAGTCGATCGTGGCGTCGCCCGTGCCGATGGTTTGACCTGCCTCGTAGGAGATGCTGGGGCCGCACTCTTCTTCGTAGCGATAGTTAATGATCTTGCCGCCTGCGGGCGTCTGGATGGGAGCGCCTTCGATCTCGATGGTGCCGATCGCCTTGCCATCCTCGCTTATGGCAAGAGCGAAGATTGCCGCCGTGTCTCCCTCGGCCGTGAGCTTGCTGCGGACGATCGAGATACTCGCGGGTGTGATGCCCTCGTAGGTCTGGGCGAAGATACCGATGTTCAGACCCCTAGGCTCAGGGATGACCTCGCCGCTTTGGTCGTTGCTGTAGTGATCGGGGCCATCGCCACCGGTCTCGACATAGCGGGCTATAGCCTTAACAACGGAGTCGCTGATGTAGATGTGGCCGCCAGCGACGTTTGGCTGGTGGTTTCTGGTAGAGATTGCAACCGAGAATTTGCCTTCTGCGAACGCGTCCACGATGGAACCATTCTTGATGACGATGTCGTCCCCGTCAGTGATGAGGGCGATGGCCTGGCCGCCGCTCGCGCTTGTGCGGACCGTCACGGTCGCGTGATCGAGCGTAACGCCCTTGTAGGCATAGACACCATATTCAACACCGCTTGCGTCAAGGGAGGCGTTCGTGACCGCGAGACTACCCTCAGCGTCGACGGCAAGATCTCCCTGGGAGCTTGCCTCGACCTGGCTGCCGCCCGAGATGTCGATGTTGCCGTCAGCCCAAATCGCCGCTTCTTCTATCGAGCTTGCTTCTACCTTGCCACCGCCTTTGATGATCAGGTCACTGCCCGCGGCGATGCCGTAACCTTCGCTTCCTTTAGCGATCACTGTGCCAGAGGAATCGATGGTGGTCTTGCCCTTGGATTGGATGCCTTCGGTACCGCCCGTTGCATTCACGGTGCCCGAGCCCGTGATAGAGAGATCGCCCTTTGCCTCAATTCCGTCGGAAGTAGTGCTTGTGGTGTTCACAGTGCCTGGGCCAGAAATGGAGAGGTCGCCTGTGGATTTAATTGCATCGGCCTCAGCTGTCACATTGAGCTCATCCGTGCTATTCGAGCTCGTTATGTTCAACTCTGCTTTCTGGCTAGTGCCATCCTGCGCCTTGATGGCGGCTCCGGTGTAATCGGGCTCGGTTTTCACGGTGTTCTTGCCCTCGTAGGCAATGTTGAGCTTGCCCGCAGCCTGGATCGCACCGCCGTTATAGCCGTTGAGTTTCATGTCGTCGGCGCCGTCCCAGGCCCAGGTGCCGGCCTCGTCGCCTGCTGCAGTGTTGTACTGAGTGCCGCCGACGTTGACCCACTCGGCTGCGAGCGAGATGCTCGGCATGAGCAGCGAGCTTACCGTAAGCGCGCATACGGCGCCTACAACGATGCGGCGTGTCACGCGGCGCCAGCTGCCGTGTGCGAGCAGCGTGCGACGGCGCACGTCGGGCTCGATAAAATGGGCTCCAGAGGTTTTGTCATTGCGCTTGGGGGTCGTGAACAAGGCGGCCATGGTTACTCCCATCCTCATAGGGCCTATGCGGATATTTCCAGCATATCTGCAGGATGTAGCCGTCGGTAGTGCCGTTTGGAGAGCAAAACGTCCAAAACTTGCGAAGCAATACATCGCGCGTCCGTGTGGTGCCTGGCTTTAAAAGCAAAGCGCGGAGCCGCTCGATGCGACTCCGCGCTTTGCTGTTTGGTATTGCGAATCTTGCGCCTACGCTACGAAGAAGTAGACGAGGAAGGCAAGGGCTGCGATCCACATGAGCGGCTTGATCTTGGAGGCCTCGCCCTTAAAGAGCGCGACGATCACGTAGGCGATAAAGCCCAGGCCAATGCCGGAGGAGATGGAGTAGGTGAAGGGCACGCCGGCGACAATCATGAACGCCGGGAAGCCCTGCGACACGTCGGACCAGTCGATCTCGGAGGCCTCGCTCATCATGAGGTAGCCGACGTAGACCAGAGCACCGCAGGTGGCGGCACTGGAAACGATGGTGACGATGGGGGAGAAGAACGCGGCGAGAATGAACAGCACGCCGGTGGTGACGGAGGTGAGGCCCGTGCGACCACCGTCGGCAGCGCCAGAGGTGGACTCGACGAAGGTAGTGATGGAGGAGACGCCCATAAAGCCACCGGCAGCAGCGGCCACGGAGTCGACGACCAGGATGGGACGGATGTCCTCGACATTGCCGTCCTCGGTCAAGAACTCGCCCTGCTTGGCGACGGCCATCGCGGTGCCCATGGTGTCAAAGAAGTCGCTCATGAGCAGCGAGAAGGCAACGACGAGCAGCATCGGGTCGGTCAGGACCTTCACGATGGCAAGGTTGCCGTCGGCAGTGCTGGCAAACGGGGCGCCGAAGGTCGAGAAGTCGAGCGGTGCGATGAGGCCCTCGGGCGCATGGGTGACGCCCAGCGGGATTCCGGCGATAACGGCGACGATGATGCCGATGAGCAGCGAGCCCGGCACGTTGCGGGAAGCCAGGGCAACCGTCACGACGATGGAGATGATGCCGACGATAAAGGTGGGGGAGGCGATGTCGCCCAGGCCGACGAGCGTACCGGCGCCAGCGGTGATGATGCCGGCGTCGCACAGGCCGATCATGGCGATAAACAGGCCCAGACCCACCGAGATGGCGTGGCGCAGGACCACGGGGATGGCGTCCATGATGGCCTCGCGCAGGCCGCACAGGACGAGCAGCAAGATGACGATACCCTCGAGGAAGATAACGCTCATGGCCACGTGCCAGTCGCCGCCGCACATGGTGGTGGCGATGCCCGCGATCATGGCGTTGATGCCCAGACCCGACGCGCAGGCGAGCGGGCGGTTGGCGAAGATGCCCATGCAGATGGTCATGATGCCGCCGGCGCCCAGGCAGGTGGCGCAGGCGAGCGCTCCCGCATCGATGCCAGCGCCCGAGAGCACTGCGGGGTTGACGGCGATGATGTAGGCCATCGCCAGGAATGTTGTCAGTCCAGCGCGAAGTTCGGTCCCGATTGTGGACTTGCGCTCACTGACGTGAAAAAGTTCGTCCATGCATACCCTTTCCTTGTTCGGCCCCGAGTTTAGGCCGATTGACACGAACTCACTTACTATATCGTCTTTACAACCTTGCTGTTCCTCGCATGTTGATGTTCGGCGCTTTGTAACAGACGGACGGTATTTATCGCATGAAAATGTGTGGGTACCGTATACTTAAGCGGTTACAACGACCCCTATGGAGGAACGTATGATTAAAGAGCTTTGCCACGACGAGGCTATCCTGTCCCAGCGTTGCGAGGTTGCGACCGTCGAGGACGAGTCGGTTGCTCAGGACCTGATCGATACCATCAAGTCGCTCGACGATGCCGGCTGCCTTGCCGCTAACCAGATTGGCGTTACCAAGAAGGTCTGCGTCTACCTGGACGACGCCGGCGAGCCCCACGTGCTCTACAACCCCCGTCTGGTGTTTGGCCTGGGCGCCAGCAAGATGGAGGAGAGCTGCCTGACGCACGAGGAGGTCACCAAGTCCACGCGCTATATCAAGTGCAAGGTTGCCTTTGACCAGATCGTCGACGGCAAGATGCGCGAGCGCAAGCAGGACTTTGTGGGCTTCGAGGCGCAGATGATCCAGCATATGATCGATCACTGTCTTGGCAAGCTTGTCTAGGGCGGCCACAGCACCGCACTTCGTCGTTTTTGGTCCGGGCGTGACATTGTTGTCATGTCCGGGCTTTTGTGTTTAGCGCCTTTTTGTTTGGTGACAATGAACTTAGCAAGAACGTAAAGCTAGGAGGCGCTATGTGTACGAGCATTCGATTTACCGATAATTCCGGCAACATGTATCTGGGCCGCAACCTCGACTGGAGCTTTGACTACGGCCAACAGGTTCGCGTGATGCCGCGCGGGTTTCACATTCCGTATTCGTTTATCGACGACACGACAGCGGCACACGCGGTGATCGGTATGTGCATCGATTACAAGAACTACCCTATGTTCTTCGACTGCGGCAACGATGCGGGCCTCGCCGTGGCGGGTCTCAATTTCCCGGGTTATGCCGAGTATGCCGAGGACCCTGTCGACGGCAAGACCAATATCGCGGCCTATGAGTTTCCCCTGTGGGTGGCAGCGACGTTCTCGACGGTCGATGAGGTCGAGGCCGCGCTGCGCGACACGGTGATTGTCGCCAAATCTGCCGGAGAGGGGCTGGGCGTGTCGCTGCTCCATTGGATTATCGGCGACAGCCAGCGTAGCATCGTGGTCGAGATGATGGCTGACGGCCTGCATGTATACGACGATCCGGTCGACACCCTTGCCAATCAGCCCACCTTCCCGTGGCATATGGAAAACCTGCGCACCTATATCACCGCCACAAACGATTTTCCGCAGACGGCGACGTGGCGCGGCGCCGAGCTTAAGCCCTATGGCGCGGGTGCCGGCATGCGCGGCATTCCCGGCGACTGCTATTCGCCGAGCCGTTTTGTAAAGGCGGCGTACCTCAATGCCAATTATCCGCAAAAGGAGAGCGAGGCCGAAAACGTGATTCGCATGTTCCGCTCGCTCGAGGGCGTGATGATGATCGAGGGGGCGTCCAGGATGGGCGATGGCAAGTTCGAGAAGACCATCTACACCGGATGCTTTAGCGCGCGTACGGGCAATTATTACTACGCGACGTACGAGGATCCTTCGATTCGCTACGTGAGCCTGATGGATGCCGAGGGTGCGAGCCCCGATAGACTCGTGGTTCCCGATCCGCGCCGTTCGTAGCCGATAGCTTTACTGCAATGCAATGCGGCCCCGCATCTCCTGTGAGGTGCAGGGCCGCTGTCATCGATTTGCGACGTCGCTAAAAGTTAGCGTCGTTGAGTTGGGCGCTCTCGAGGCCGTCGAGTTGCTGTTGCTCGAATGTATCGGCGACGCTCTCGAGCAACTCGGTGGGATCGACGTTCATGTCCCTACCGGCTTCGTTGCCGTTGACCAGGTCGCCCGAGAAGATATCGACATCCATTTCCTCGGCTTCCTCGATCTGAACTTCGAGTGGCACCTGGGTGCGTACGAGTTTGACTGCCGGACGCATACGGGCAAAGAGGGGCACGTACTCGATGATGATGGCCGAGTTCTCGAGACCATACCAACGTGCCGGGCTTCCGCAGGCGCGGCGGACAGCGTACTTGATGGCCATGACGCGATGGTCGTTGCGGTTGATGTCCGTTTCGGGGGCAAGCATCTTGCGCAGCATGCAAAAACGGAAGTCGCCCACGTTGCCGCGCGTCTCGTAGATGGAGTAGGTGTGATGTTGCGGCGGCAACTCTCCCGAGGCCATCAGGTCGCCGACGATCTGGCGCAGATAGGCGTTGACGCGCTGATTGACCTTAAAGCCCAGGTTCAGGCGCACGCGGAACAGGAAGTCCGTACCAAAGGTCTCAACGGAGTATTCGTGCGTATAGGGCTCATCGGTAACGTGCACGTTGATGAACCAGTATGCCTTGGCGCGCTTGGGATGTTTGTCCAGGATGGAATAGAGCACGTCGCGGTCGAGTGTGAGCGGGTCGGGGCTGTTGGTGAGGAATACCAGATTGTCGGCGAGCACGGGGTAGGTCTCGTCGTTACGCAGGCGGTTGAGCTGATCGATGTACTTGGAGACGGGCAGCAGAATCGTCTGCGTGCGCTCGATGGCGGTGCCGCGGCGCCACACATACATAAGGCCAAACAGCAGCGAGGCCAAGAAGATCATGACGTAACCGCCGTCAAAGAACATAGTGAGGCACGAGGCGAAGAAGCATAGCTCAATGGCACCAAAGAGCAGAGCGAAGACGCAGGCACCCAGCTTGTGCTTGAGGATGCCGGCGATATAGCTCGTCAAAAGCGTCGTGGTCATGAGCATGGTCACGGTAATGGCGAGGCCGTAGGCGCTCTCCATGCGCTCGGAGTTCTGGAACAGCAGCACAATGAAGATGCAGCCGACCCACATGATGTTGTTGACGAGTGGAATATAGAGCTGACCCTTGGTGTCGCTGGGGTAGTGGATGCGTAGGTGCGGCATGAGGTTGAGGCGCGTTGCTTCCGAAACTAACGAGAAAGAGCCGGTGATGAGCGCCTGCGAGGCGATAATCGCCGCTACGGCCGAAAGCACGATGGCAAAGGGGCGCAGGGGCTCGGGGAGCATCATATAGAACGGGTTGACGATATCCATCGCAAGCATCTGGGGGTTGGAGTTATTGGCGAGCAGCCAAGCGCCCTGACCCAGATAGTTGAGGATAAGGGCAGCCTTAACAAACGGCCAGGATGCATAGATGTTCGCCTTGCCTACGTGGCCCATGTCCGAGTAGAGCGCCTCGGCACCGGTTGTCGACAGAAAAACGAAGCCGAGCACCATGATGCCCGAGTGGTTGATGGGCGAGAACAGGAACATGATGCCGCGAATGGGGTTGAGCGCGCGCAAGATGGACAGGTTGCCGAGCATGTTGAACAGACCGGCGCCAGCCAAGAACAGGAACCACAGCGTCATGAGTGGGCCGAACAGCTTGCCGATCGACGAGGTGCCGGCGCGCTGCATGGCAAACAGCCCGCAGATAATGATGATGGTAATAATGATGACGTTGGTTTGCCCGTCACCCAAAAGCGCGTGGCCCCACTCGATGGTACGCAGGCCCTCAATGGCCGTGGTGACCGTGACCGCGGGGGTGAGGATACCGTCGGCGAGCAGCGCCGCGCCGCCGATCATGGCGGGGAGAATCAGCCACGGCGCCACCTTGCGCACGAGACTGAACAGAGCGAAGATGCCGCCCTCGTTATGGTTATCGGCCTTCATGGCGATTACCACGTACTTGACCGTGGTCACGAGCGTCATGGTCCAGATGACGAGCGAAAGCGCGCCCAGAATCATATCCTCGCTGACGGTGCCGATGCCGCCGTTGTTGGCGACGATTGATTTCATGGTGTACATAGGGCTCGTGCCGATGTCGCCATAGACGACGCCGAGCGTTACGAGCAGCATGCCAGCGGAGAGGGGAATGGCTCCATGCCCGCCTTGACTACGCTGGTCTTGGGGGCTTACCTCCATTTTGTTGTGTGCCACGTGGACTCCCTAGACATCCGGTTATCTGTCTAGGACAGAAAACCTTTATGCCGTCTTTATACATACAAGAGCAGTTTGGCACATCAGGTTGTTTTAGACAATAATTCCCCATCTGGGGATTATTCATGTACGCAGGCAGCATTTCAAAGCAGGGGCGCATCCGCTGAATGGCGTGCTGCAATGTGATAACCGCGGACGCGCCCATGCTTCAAAACTGAAGAGGGGCTTTTAAGCACGTGCTGTCTGGGCGATGCCGGCCTTGGCGCCTGCGCGTTTGTCGGCGAGTTCGCAAAAGAGCGCGCCGCCGATGATAAGCGCGGCGCCCATCAGGCGGACCGGTGTCATGGCTTCGCCCAAAAGGACGGCCGAGAACACGACCGCCGAAAGTGGCTCGAGGTAGCCGACGACGGCGACAGTCTGTACGGGCAGTTTGGCGACGGCGCTAAAGTAGAGCAGGCAACCGATGCCGGTATTGACGGCACCGAGCATGATGACGGCGCGCCAATCAATGCTGGCGGCGGCACCGGCGGACAGGAATGAGGGGACGCCCTGCGTGACGAGCGTGAGGACCAGCGCGGTCACAAAGGCGGCGCTCACCTGGAGCGCGGAGTTTTCGAGGCCTTCGATGTGTGGCGCACCCTTGCTGGCGATGACCATCAGCGCGTAGCAAAATGCCGAGGCGATGCCGCAAGCGATACCTGCAATGGGCATATTGCCGCCTAGACCTTGCGCTGCAATGAGAAAAGCACCGCAAGCAACGGCGATGAAGCCGCCGATTTTGCCGCCGGTCAGCTTTTCGCCAAAGATGAGTGGGGAGAGCGCCATGACAATGATGGGGCCGCAGTAGTACAGCAGCGAGGATACGCCGACGCCGATCGTCTGGTAGGCGCGGAACAGAAAAATCCAGCTGGCGCCCAGCGCGGCTCCCGAGAGGATCAGGGCCGCGGCTTCGCGGGGACGAGATGGCGCCTGCAGCTTATGGCGTTGGGTGATGATGAGGATGGCGACAAGCGAGAGGGCTCCCAGAAAGGTGCGCAGCAGCACGATATCGGAGCTCGGCAGCGCGATGGCAGCGGCGATGATGCCGTTGGAGCCAAACAATAGCAATGCTGCTAAGTACGTAAACAGTCCGTTGTTCATGCGCTGACATCCCCTCTATATCCGAGCATGTTCACTATGGGTGAGGTGGATTTAGAATAAAAGCGAATATAATGCATGGATAACATGACAAAAACTCATGCAAAGGTGGAGGCGTGTCGTGGAAACGAATATTCAAAAGATGCAGGTGCTGCTCGAGACCGTGCGCGCCGGCAGTTTTACGCGCGCCGCCGAGCGGCTGAGCTATTCGCAGTCGGGCGTGAGCCGTATGGTGGCCGATCTTGAGGCCGACTGGGGCTTTAAGGTGCTCGATAGAAGCCGCGAGGGCGTAGTGCTTTCTGCCGATGGGCGGCAAGTTATGCCAGCGGTCGAGGCGTTATGCGAGGAATTTGTTCGTTTGCAGCGACGGGTGGATGAGATGCGTGGGCTCATGCGCGGCAAAATCTACATCGGAACGTTTTCGAGCGTGGCGACCCACGTACTGCCGCCGGTGATCGCGCGCTTTCGCGCCGATCACCCGGACGTCGATTATGAGTTGCTGATGGGCGATTACTCAGAGATCGAACAATGGGTGGCAGAGGGCCGTTGCGATCTGGGCTTTATCCCGCGTGAGCCACGCGGCGCCGGCATGGCGTCGCGGCCGTTGGTGCAAGACGAGCTGATGGCCGTGGTGCCAGCGGACTCCTCGCTTGCCACCGCGGAGGTCGTTTCCCTTGCCGATTTGGCCAACGAGCAGTTTATTCTGCTGGAACGCGGCACCGATGACGAGATTACGCCGCTGTTTCGTCGGGCGGGTCTGGCGGTGCGTTCTAAGCTATCGACCTGGGATGATTATGCGATTATGGCCATGGTCGAGGACGGTCTGGGCGTGAGTATTCTTCCGGCGCTCATCTTGCGCCGCTGTCAGTTCGATGTTGCCGTGCGCCCGCTCGAGGGGCATCCCCGTCGGCAAATCAATGCGATATGTCGCACGACTGATGTTTCGCTTGCCGCCGCCCGATTCCTTGAATACCTCTAAACGTGTACACGCCATTGTCCGCCTTGGGCAAATCTTGGAGTTCGGTACATTTTCTTATGAAATTGAACTTTCGAATGAGGTGCCGCGCTATACTGCTGCCTAAATTGAACCTTGGTTCAATTCGTGTTCTATAAATTGAACTTTGCCAGCAAGGAGGTTCCTGTGGCCCAAGAGACGTTTAGCGATCGCCTGCGACAGGCTATGTCCGATCGCGATGTTCGACAGTCGGACGTGATTCGTGCATCGGAGATGTTCGGCAAAAAACTCGGTAAGAGTCAGATGAGCCAATATGTGAGCGGCAAGACGATCCCGCGGCGCGATGTGGCAGAGCTGCTCGCCCGCATTTTGGAGGTCGATGTTACCTGGCTGCTCGCCGGTGACGCCGATCAAAGCGAGGCATCATCGCCCCGCAACGTTTCCAGGCCCGAACCCCATCCCTCAGCTCAAATTCCAAGGAGCACCACCATGCGTACTTTTTCTAAATCCACCAAGCTCGATAACGTCCTGTATGACGTGCGCGGTCCTGTCGTCGACGAGGCCGCCCGTATGGAGGACGAGGGCGAGCGCATCCTCAAGCTCAACATTGGCAACCCCGCCCCCTTTGGTTTCCGCACGCCCGATGAGGTCATTAAGGATATGCGCCAGCAGCTACCCGACTGCGAAGGCTATTCCAACTCGCGCGGCCTGTTCTCTGCACGCAAGGCGATTATGCAGTACTCGCAGATCAAGGGCCTGCCCAATGTTCAGATGGAGCACATCTACACGGGCAACGGCGTGTCCGAACTCATTCAGCTTTCGATGAACGCGCTGCTCGACAACGGCGACGAGATTCTGATCCCCAGCCCCGACTATCCGCTCTGGACGGCGTGCGCAACCCTTGCCGGTGGTCATCCCGTGCACTATCTGTGCGATGAGCAGGCGGATTGGTATCCCGACCTGGAGGATATGGAGTCCAAGATCACGAGCGCGACCAAGGCCCTCGTCATCATCAACCCCAACAACCCCACGGGCTCGGTCTACCCGCGCGAGGTGCTCGAGGGCATCGTCGAGGTTGCGCGCAGGCATCAGCTGATGATCTTTGCCGACGAGATCTACGACCGTCTGTGCATGGACGGCTACGAGCACGTCTCGATTGCCTCGCTCGCTCCCGATCTGCCCTGCATTACCTTTAGCGGCCTTTCCAAGTCGCACATGATCGCGGGCTATCGTATTGGCTGGATGGTGCTTTCGGGCAACCAGCGCTGCATGAGCGACTTCATTATGGGCATCAACATGCTCTCTAACATGCGCCTGTGCTCCAACGTGCCGGCTCAGTCGATCGTCCAGACGGCGCTCGGCGGACACCAGTCCGTCAACGACTACATCCGCCCCGGCGGTCGTGTCTACGAGCAGCGCAACTTTGTGTATGAGGCGCTCAGCAAGATTGACGGCATCTCGGTGGTCAAGCCGCGTGCGGCGTTCTATATCTTCCCCAAGATGGATGTTAAGAAGTTCAACATCACCGATGACGAGCAGTTTGCCCTCGACCTGCTGCACGAGAAGAAGATCCTGATCACGCGTGGCGGCGGCTTTAACTGGGCCGAGCCCGACCACTTCCGCATCGTGTACCTGCCGCGCATGGAAGTGCTCAAAGAGTCGCTCGAAGACCTCGCCGACTTCTTCGATCACTACCGCCAGAATTAATAGTTCCGCCGTTCTGCCGAACGGCGGACCGCTTGACGCTGCGCGAGCCGCATTCACACCAATCTGACGTTCAACTTCAAGGGCGCGACCAGAAGGTCAGCGCCCTTTCGTTTCACGTCACCTTGGTGCAAATGCGGCTCGCTCGCTGTCGTGTGCTCAACCCGCATCGTTATCACGATTCGCATTTAACGGAGCAAAGCTGGTTATTTTTCTTGGCTGTCTAAATAACGATTCCTTGGCAGTGGTCGATTTCGTGCTGGATGATCTCGGCGGTGTAGCCCGAGAAGTTTTTGATGCGGTGGACGAAGTTCTCGTCCAAATATTCCACCTTAATGCGACGGTAACGGGTGCAGGAGCGCTCACCGATCAGCGAGAGGCATCCTTCGCTCGTCTGATAGGCATTGACCTGCTCAAGAATTTGAGGGTTGTACATCAGGAGTGTCCTGTTGCCGTCCTTTACGCAGATGATGCGTTTGCGCACGCCGATCATGTTGGCGGCGAGGCCCACGCACTCGCGCTCATGCTCGTGGAGTGTATCCAGGAGATCCTGCCCGGTCGCGGCGTCTTCGGGGCCGGCGTCGTCGGAGGGCGGGCGTAAAAAGAACTCGGATTTCATGATGGGCTTAATCATGGCGGGCTCCTTAAGATGGACACGTTTGGTTCAGGTCATGATACCGCGACATGTCGCATTAATGTGTGCACATAGATTCTGCAGCTAGATTGGCGGGCGAGACCATAAACTAATGGACGTTTTGCCGAGAGGCATGAATGTTTAAAGCGCAAAGAGTGCGCGACGGGCCCCGCGAATGGGGCGATGAGGCCCGAGAGGGCCAAGAAGGAGTCTCATGTCCGAGAACGAAGAGATCATGAACGAGACCGAGAACGAGACCATGGCTGCCGAGGTTGAGGCAGTCGAGACCGTGGAGACCGAAGCTGCCGAGGTTGAGGCTGCTGACGAGGTTTCCGTCGAGGAGGAGGCCGAGGTTGTCGAGGCCACCGCTGATTACGATGACGAAGAGCTGATGGACAAGATGCAGAAGGCCGCCCGCCTGCTGCGTAGCCGTCGCTTTGCTATTTCCAAGGAGGAGGAGGCCAAGGCCGAGCGCATGGCAAACATCGAGCGCGCCATCAAGCTCCTTGACCTCAAGCCCAAGATGGAGCAGAAGGAGATGTCCGACCTGCTGGGCATGCGCCTTCGTGAGCTTGATGGCCTGATGGCCGAGGCCGAGGCTGCCGATCTGGTCGGCCGCATCGACGACGCCGAGGGCGATATGCGCAAGATCGTCGTCTTCGCTGCCGAGGATGCTGCTGAGGGCCTGGTCGAGCTTGCCAACAAGAAGGAGAAGCTCCTGCCCGAGCTTTCTTATGAGGAGGCCACCGAGCTGATGGCCGCCCTCGATAAGGTTATCGCTCCGCTTGTCGCCATGGGCTTGGACGAGGACCGCGGTCCTCGTGGCGGCCGTGACGAGCGCGGTGGCCGTGGCGGTGACCGTGGCGGTCGCGGCGGCTTTGGCGATCGCGGTGGCCGTGGCGGTGACCGCGGCGGTCGCGGCGGCGATCGCGGCGGCCGTGGCGGCTTTGGCGACCGTGGCGGCGACCGCGGCGGTCGCGGCGGCTTTGGCGGCAACCGTGGTGGCTTTGGCGACCGTGGCGGCAACCGTGGCGGCTTCGGCGGCAACCGTGGCGGCGACCGCGGCGGTCGCGGTGGTGATCGCGGCGGCCGCAACGGTGGCGGCTTCCGCGGCAACCGCTTCTAATTGGGTTGCGCGGTTTTACCAAACCGCGCAACTGCTCGACGCTGCGCGCCCACCAGAGCGACAACTTGTCATTCAAAGAGGACGGCATGACCAGAAGGTCTATGCCGTCCTCTTTTCATGCCAATTTGTTCGCTCTGGTGGGCGCTCGCTTTCGTTGCCGAAACATCGACATTGCCTTGGTCGAAACCTGCCAAAAAGGGACAGGTTTATTTTGGTCGGTTTTATCTGGGCAAACGTGGTCATCTATCGCAATGTAGTCGTTTGGGGACGTTCTTGTTTGAGTAGTCGTTTAAGAACGTCCCCAACGACTACATAGTATGAGAGTGGATAATCTCCTGGTATGAGCCCATATTCATGCTCAAGGTGGGGGATTATCCACTCTCGTTTCTGTTCTTCCTACATTTGTAGGAGCAGTTCGTGGAGGCGGGTGTCTTCGTCGAGTTCGGGGTGGAAGGTTACGCCGAGCTGGTTGCCTTGGCGGGCGGCGACGATGCGCCCGTCGACTTTCGCTAAGGCCTTGGCGTCGCCGTGGACCTCGACGATGCGGGGCGCACGGATAAACGTCAGCGGCACTTCACCGTCGATGCCGGCTACCTGCCCCTTGGTTCGAAAGCTGCCGAGCTGTCTGCCGTAGGCATTGCGCTCGACAAGTACATCCATGGTTGCCAAACGCGGCGTGCCCTTATCGTCATGGGCGGCAAGATCGCGCGCCAACAGGATCAAGCCGGCGCAGGTGCCCAGGACGGGCATGCCGTCCGCAATGCGAGCACGAAGATCCTCGAGCATGCCAAGCTCGGCAAGGAGTTTGCCTTGAACGGTCGACTCGCCGCCGGGAAGTACCAGGCGGTCAAAGTCCTGCTTCAAATCAGCCGCCTGCCTCAGCTCAATACAACGTGCGCCCAGCTCGGACAGCCTCGCCTCGTGCTCGGCAAAAGCACCTTGGACCGCCAGCACGGCGACCGTATGGTCTGCGTAATCGCTCATGCGCGATCCTTTCTGCTGGACTAGCGTCAGCGCTCCTCCATGATGATCTCGATCTCGTCGGCGTTGATGCCGACCATGGCCTCGCCTAGATCCTCCGAAAGCTCAGCGATGAGCTTGGCATCGGTGAAGTTGGCCACGGCCTTGACAATGGCGGCTGCGCGCTTGGCGGGGTCGCCGCTCTTAAAGATGCCCGATCCGACAAAGACGCCTTCGGCGCCCAGCTGCATCATCAGCGCGGCATCGGCGGGGGTCGCTACGCCGCCGGCAGCAAAGTTCACGACGGGAAGCTTGCCCGTGGCATGGACCTCGCGCACCAGCTCGACCGGAACCTGCAGCTGCTTGGCTGCCTCAAAGAGCTCGTCGTCACGCAGGGCAACAACGTTGCGGATCTGCTTTTGGATTTTGCGCATGTGGCGCACGGCCTGGACCACGTCGCCCGTGCCCGGCTCGCCCTTGGTGCGGATCATCGTGGCGCCCTCGGCGACGCGGCGCAACGCCTCGCCCAAATCGCGGGCACCGCAGACAAACGGCACGTCAAACTGGGTCTTGTCGATGTGGTAGACATCGTCGGCGGGGGAGAGAACCTCGGACTCGTCGATGTAATCGATTTCGATGGCCTGCAGGACCTGCGCCTCGACAATGTGGCCGATGCGGCACTTGGCCATAACAGGGATGGAGACGGCCTCCTGGATTCCCTTGATCATCTTGGGATCGCTCATGCGCGAGACGCCGCCTGCGGCACGGATGTCGGCCGGGATGCGCTCGAGAGCCATGACGGCGCAGGCGCCTGCCTCCTCGGCGATGCGTGCCTGCTCGGGCGTGGTGACGTCCATGATGACGCCGCCCTTGAGCATCTGCGCGAGCTCGCGGTTGAGTTTGACGCGATCGGCCTTGCTGGTCTGTTCTGCCATGGTTGCTCCCTTGGTTGGCATGTGCATTGCTTGACGGAACATCCTATCGGGGAGCTGGGTATGGCGAAATACTCAGTTTTCAAGATAATAACAAGGTCAGACTAATATCAGATTGAATGACTCGATAAGGTCAGGTGACAAACTCATGCTCGACTACAATTTGGAACAACGCGGCGAGGCATCGCTCTATGAGTATGTTTACCAGCAAATTCGAGATGATATCGTTGCTGGGCGCATTGCGGCGGGAGAGCATTTGCCGTCTAAGCGCGCCTTTGCCAGTCATCTGGGAATCAGTGTCATTACAATCGAAAATGCATATAGCCAGTTGCTTGCCGAGGGTTATATTTGCTCAAAGCCGCGGCGCGGCTACTACGCGTGCGAACTTCCGGATGCACCGGTTTTGGCTTCGGCTGCGGAGGGCATCGACCGAGATGTCGCCTCCGTGGACCCCAGCGCGCATGATGTCAACGGACAGGTCGAGCGATTCGATGCGCTTTCTCCTTCCGCTTTGGAGGCGGCGCGGCTTTGGCAAAGCGCGCTACGGGCGACGCTGACATCCGAAGACGAACGTGAAATCTTTTCGCCCGCGCCGGCGCAGGGCACCGCTCGGCTGCGACGTGCGATTGCGCACCATCTACGCGGGACGAGGGGCATGAATGTCGACCCCGACAACATCGTTATCGGTGCGGGCGCCCAGCTGCTCGATACCATGTTGGTTCAATTGCTTGGAGCCGACAAGGTGTATGCCGTTGAGGATCCGGGGTATTTGCGCCTGACGCGCATCTATCAGGCTATGGGTTGCCAAGTACGACATATCCCGTTGGATGATGACGGCGTGGACCTGAGCGCTCTGCAGAAAACCGGGACCGATGTCCTTCACCTGATGCCGTCCCATCAGTATCCGACCGGTCTTGTGACGAGCATTGCGCGTCGCTACGCGCTGCTGAGCTGGGCCACCGAGCGACCAGGTCGGTATCTCATCGAAGATGACTTTGATTGTGAGTTTCGCCTTGCCGGCAAGCCGATTCCCGCGCTCGCGTCGATCGATGCCGCCCAGTCAGTTATCTACACCAACACGTTTTCGAAGAGCCTGTCATCGGCGTTGCGTCTAGCGTACATGGTGTTGCCCGATGAACTAATGGAGCGGTTTAAGCACAACCTTGGTTTTTACGCCTCGTCGGTGAGCTCTGTTGACCAGGTTGCCTTGGCGCGTTTGCTGGAATCGGGTGATTACGAGCGGCATGTAAACCGCGTGCGCGTGCGCGCTCGCGAGGCGCGCGATGGCCTGGTGGCGCTTGTGCGGAAGGCGTTTCCGGCGGGGGAGGTCTCGATCAAGCATGCAGACGCGGGCCTTTACTGCGTCGTGGCCGTGGAGCGTGACGCGGGCGGAAGCTCTTTTGCACGGGCCCTCACGCGCTCGAGCATCCCTTATATCGATATCAGCGACTGTTTATGGTGTGCCGATGATGCATCTGTCCCTAAAAACCCAACCCGAATCCTTGTCCAGTATGACGATTTGAGTCCAAATGCGCTTAATACCCTGAATCGCAGCTAAGGGGCAACGTTCTCTAGATGCCGAAGGTGGTCCTATTTTTGGGACGTTAACTGGTTCGCAAGACACGAAAAAGGCCCGGATCTTGCGGTCCGGGCCTTATCGAGCTAGAGATTATCTCTCAGGCTGCTGGCTTAGCCAAAGTAGCGCTTGAGCAGGCCGGCGAAAGCCTTGCCGTGGCGAGCCTCGTCGCGAGCCATCTCGTGCACGGTGTCGTGGATGGCATCGAGGCCAGCGGCCTTGGCGCGTTTGGCAAGATCGGTCTTGCCGGCGGTGGCGCCGTTCTCGGCCTCAACGCGCATCTCGAGGTTCTTCTTGGTGGAGTCGGTCACGACCTCGCCCAGGAGCTCAGCGAACTTGGCGGCGTGCTCGGCCTCCTCGTGGGCAGCCTTCTCCCAGTACAGGCCGATCTCGGGATAACCCTCGCGATGAGCGACGCGAGCCATGGCCAGGTACATACCGACCTCGGAGCACTCGCCCTCAAAGTTGGCGCGCAGGTCGGCAACGATGTCCTCGGAGACGCCCTCCATCTTGGCGACGCCCACGACGTGCTCGGCAGCCCACTCGAGCTGGCCCTCCTCCTGCTTCAGGAAGCGAGAGCCGGGAACGCCGCACTGGGGGCACTTGAAATCCTCGGGCAGCTGGTCGCCGTCGAACTCTTCCACATAACCGCAAACGGGGCAAACAAACTTCATGATTCGATCCTTTCGATCGATGGCGATGGTGCGCTCGTCCGGTCCCGTAAGGGCCCTCTCCGGACGTGCGTCTTGACGAGTTCTATTATCCATAAATGAGACCGAATGTGAAGCCTATTAGGAATGATTTTTAATAAAACAATTTAAGCATGTGTAGATGTTGATTGATTAACGATTGCTAGACCTCGTGCGACCTCCGATGAGTACAATCGGTCGAGCAAATGTTGACCAATCAACAAATGAAGGAGCTTCCTTTATGCATCTAGCCCGCCGCGCCTGGTGCCGAACGTATCAAACGGTTTTTCGCATCGCATTGCCGGTGCTGCCCTGTACCGAGCCACGCATTTTAGAGCACGCTGAGGAAGTGCCCGCAGTGCTTCAAAAGCGTTCAATACACCATGTTCTTATCGTGACAGATCCCGGCATTGCCCGTCTGGGGCTCACGGCACCGCTCGAGACAGCGCTCGCGTCCAAGGGAATTAGCGCTGCGGTCTATGCCGAAACGCGTGCGAACCCCACGGTCTCAAACGTGGAGGAAGCGGCATCTCTGTATCGAGAGAGCGCCTGCCAGGCCATTATCGGCTTTGGCGGCGGTTCGGCCATGGACTGCGCCAAGGGCGTGGGCGCGCGCATCGCGCAGCCAAAGAAGCCCATCAACAAGATGCGCGGCCTGTTGCGTATCCATCGTCGCCTGCCGCTGCTCATCGCCGTTCCCACCACGGCGGGCACGGGAAGCGAGGTCACGCTTGCAGCGGTAATTACCGACGACGAGACGCACTACAAGTATCCCATTAACGACTTTGTGCTGATCCCGCGCTTTGCGGTGCACGACCCCGAGTTTACGCGCGGCCTGCCCGCCTCCATTACGGGGCAAACGGGCATGGACGCCCTGACGCATGCCGTCGAGGCCTTTATCGGGCGCAGCACCACGCCCTATACGCGCAAGATGGCGCGCCAGGCGGTGCAGCTCATCCACGACAATTTGCTCGAGGCCTATGAGTGCGGTGGCAACATGCGTGCGCGCCGCAATATGCTTTCGGCGGCGTATAAAGCGGGCGTTGCCTTTACGCGCTCTTATGTTGGATACGTCCATGCCATCGCGCACAGCCTGGGCGGGCGTTACGGGATTCCCCACGGCTTGGCCAACGCCATCATCCTGCCGCACATGCTTCGCGCCTATGGCGAAGCTGCTGCTCCCAAGCTCGCCGATCTCGCCCGCATGGCCGGCATTGCGCCGGCTAATGCGCTGGACAACGTGGCTGCTGAGGCCTTTATCGATTGGGTCGACCGCATGAACGCCGCCTTGGGCATACCCAAATATGTGACGGGCATTCGCCGCTCCGACATTCCTGAGATGGCGGCGCATGCCGATGCCGAGGCCAATCCCCTGTACCCCGTTCCGCTTTTAATGGACCGTTTGGAGCTCGAGCATATGTACGAGGTCGTTGCGGGTGGTATGTTTGAAGACGAGAACTAGGAGGGCCCATGAACACCGAGGAAATCGCGCGCATCGTTGCCGATCAGCGCGCCTACTTTAAGACGCACGCCACGTTTGATGTCGATGCTCGACGTCGTGCGCTCGTGAGTTTACGCGATGCGGTGCGGGCCCACGAGGCCGATATTGCCCATGCGCTCAAGACCGATTTGGGTAAGTCACATGACGAGGCGTATGTGTGCGAGATCGGCACCTCGCTTTCCGAGATTCGACATCAGATTGCGCATGTGGCCCGATGGAGCCGTGCCCACTTGCGCCCGTGCGACCTCGCCAATGCTATTAGTGTGTGCAAGACGCAGTCCGTGCCCTATGGCGTCACACTCATCATGGCTCCGTGGAACTACCCGTTTTTGCTGACGCTCGAGCCGCTCGCTGGCGCTCTTGCCGCGGGCAACACCGTGGTCATCAAGCCGAGTGCCTATGCTCCGGCATCGAGCGCAGTGCTCAAGCAAATCTGCGAAGAAGCGTTTGATTCGCGCCTGGTGGCAGTTGTCGAAGGCGGGCGCGCCGAGAACGAAGTGCTGCTCGACGAGTGCTGGGACAAGATTTTCTTTACCGGTAGCGTTCCGGTCGGCAAGCTCGTTATGGAGCGTGCAAGTAAAAACCTTACGCCCGTGACGCTTGAGCTGGGCGGAAAGAGTCCCTGCATCGTGGATGCGACGGCTAACTTGAAGGTCGCGGCACGCCGTATCGCCTTTGGTAAATGGCTCAACGTGGGGCAGACCTGCGTGGCGCCCGACTACCTGCTGGTCGATACGCGCGTGCACGACGAGCTGCTGGGTCTCATCAAGGAGGAGGCCCGCCGTATGTTTGGAGAGCATCCGCTCGATAACGAGGATTACGGGCATATCGTCAACGCCAAGCATTTTGCGCGCGTGCGCGGGCTGATCGATCCCGATAAGGTCGTGCTTGGAGGCGCCGCGCGCGAGGCTTCGCTCAAGATCGAGCCGACGATTTTGGACGGCGTGTCCCCCGATGACGCCGTGATGCAAGAGGAGATTTTCGGCCCCATCTTGCCGGTGCTGTCGTTTGAGAGCCTAGACGAGGCCGAGACGTTTATTACGGATCGTCCGACGCCGCTGGCCCTGTATATCTTTAGCCAAGACCGTGAGGTTCAGCAGCGCTTTGTGCGTTACGTGTCCTTTGGTGGTGGCTGTGTTAATGACACCATTATGCATTTGGCCACGAGCCATATGGGCTTTGGCGGCATGGGGGCGAGCGGTATGGGACAGTACCATGGACGCGAGAGCTTCGATACGTTTAGCCACAAGAAGAGCATCGTGAACAAGGCAACGTGGCTGGACGTGCCGTTTCGCTATGCCCCTTACGCAAGCTGGAAGCACAAGTTCGTGCGCATGTTTGTGCATTAGAATCGATGACATAGAGACAAGTAAAATGGCCGCCCTCGCGTAAGCGAAGACGGCCATTTCTCATGCCCAAGCGCTGGGACGTGGAGCGTTCTGATGGCAGCGCGCAGGGGCGGGACGCCAGATCGGTGCTAGAATACGGGACGACCGCAGCGAAGGGGAGACTATGCATATGTTCGAGACCTACATGGACTGATGACGCTCAGGTTGTCTTGTTTGGTTTCCATATGCATGAGGGGTTTGCTATGTCCCGTCTTCTTTCTCCATCGCACCGTTTGGTTGCGGTAAATTTCTTTATTCAGCTTGCATTTCAGTCGACGTATTTTGTCGGCATCATTGGCTGCGGCACCTACGTTCTCGGGGCCGGCGCATTTGAGACGTCCGCGCTCGTGTTTGGACTCAACCTGGTGCTCATCTTTGCAACGTTTTGCGCCGGCGCACTTGTGGACTCCTTGGGCCCGCGTCATGTGCTTCTGGCCGTTTGCGTCCTGCTTTGCGCATCGGGCGTTTTTGGCCTTGTTGTCCCCGTGTCCTATCCCGCGCTTGCGCTACTCGCCATCTCTACCGGGTTGTTGTTTGGCGCGGGGACCACGGCCATGGACGCCTATCCGCGCTTTTTGACGGAGGCCCCCGATGAGCTTCTGCGCATCAACGGCCTCAACAACATCGCGACAAGCGTCGCGGTGATCGTTGGACCTGCGCTTGGAGGCGTTATCGCTTCGGTCTTTTCCAACCAAGGGGTGTTTTTCCTGCTTGCGGTGGCACCTGTTCCCGCTCTGCTGCTTGCGACCTCGTTGCGTGAAGGCGCTGCTGTTCAGGGCGTCGCTAAGCCGGAGTCTTGCGCTGAGGCGACGGGCTTGCGATCGCTTTGGGAAGGCGTTATTGCCACGGCGGCCGATGCCGACCTGCGCCTGATTTTTCTCATGGGCTTTATGGGCTTCTTTGCCTATGGGGCGTTCGATTCGCTCGAGTCGCTGTTCTACCGCGATGTTCTTTGCGTGGGTGCGGAGTGGATGGGATGGCTGTCGGCCATCGCCGGCATCGGCGGAACGCTGGGGTCGTACCTGATCATGCGCGTGCCGTCGGGACGCATCAGGCTGGAGCTTCTTGCGGCGATGCTGCTGGTGACGGGTATGGGCTCCGTTGTGTATGTGGGTACCGCCCATGTTGCCGTTGCTGCGGTGGGGCAGCTTGTCTGTGGCATTGGTTTTGGCGCCATGGGACCGGTGCGCGTCACACTCACCCAGCGCTTGAGCGATCCTGCCAAGGTGGGGCGCGTGCTGGGCGTGATGCGCGTGGGCCTCAACGGCGCCGGCGTGCTGCCGCTGGTCGTTGCTCCGTTTTTGGCCGATGCCTTTGGCGTGCAGGGGGTGCTTGTTGGCGCAAGCCTGGCAACGGCCGCTATCGCCTGCACGTTTTGGGCAATCGCCCGGCGTCGGGGCTAGGCTCTCGGCATTCCGCTTGCCCCTCTGAATATAGTAGTTTGGGGAGGGCGAAATGTGCGCAGCCGCGATTGCGAGCGCTCGATTCTGCGCTATGACGCGGGGCTCGATGTCAACGGTCACAAGTCCGCAAGCCGCGACTGGAGCCTTGGATTCTTCGAACTGTAATTCTCGAACCATCACAAAGGTATCCCCTTGTGGTGAGTTTTCCATAGATTGGGGGAGTTGTTATGAAACGGCTTTTAATCCGTGCCGATGATATCGGGTATTCGTATGCCGTTGACTTAGGCGTCGCTCGCAGCGTCAATGAGGGGCTGGTGCGCTCGGTGGGCCTTATGCCCAATATGCCCGAGGCCGCACGTGGCTGGTCGCTCGTGGCAGACGCCGGTGTTGCAGTGGGCCAGCATACCAACGTGTGTCTGGGCAGGCCGTGTGCCGATCCGGCGCGCATTCCGAGCATGCTCAACGAAAACGGCGAGTTCCATAGCAGCCGTACCTTCCGCGAGCATTTTAAGCGCGGCGAGGAGTTGATAGACTTCGACGAGGCCTGCGTCGAGATCCGCGCGCAGCATGACCGCTTTGTCGAGATCGTGGGCCGCGAGCCGGATTACTTTGAGGCCCATGCGGTCATGAGCGAAAACCTTAACCGAGCGATCTCGGCGGTTGCCCGGGAGCTGGGCCTTAAGGAGCAAAAGGCGAGCTTCGATCCTGCGGCGGTGGTGCATTGCGGAGATACCGACCTGCGCATGGTGATGCGCTCGATGGAGCCGGACTACGAGCCCAAAGAGGCAATCATGCAGACGGTCCGCGAGATGGTGGACGGTGAGACGGTGATCTTTGTCTGCCATCCGGGTTATCTCGACCGCTTTATCCTCGAGAACAGCTCGCTTACGACCGATCGCACCAAGGAAGTCGATGCTCTGATCGACCCCGGGCTTCGCGCTTGGCTTGAGTCTCAACCCGATCTTCGCCTGATCGACTACCGCGACCTGTAGGGACCCAAGCCGCCACAAAGGGGACAGGCACCTTTGTGGTGGTTTTGGCGCCGTTGCCATTATGGCGGCGGCGCCTTTTTTGTCCGTGCGGCGCAATAGAGTCAGGGCAACGTGGCATGCGTGCCTTTTTGTGCATTAGAGTCGATGGCATAGGAATAAACAAAGTGGCTGCCCCCGCGTAAGCGAAGACGGCCACTTCTCACGATGAAAACGTGTATCGGAGTTGGCAAGATCCGCGGCAACGGGTGCCATCCGTGTTCCCGTCTTATCTGCAAGCGCTCTGTCGCGCAAGCGTTGCGACAAGCGATTGAAAGACGCAGACAGGATGAATTTGTGTCCGCACGGGTCCGTAGACTTCTCAACTATGTGGTGGACGCTCGCTAACTGGCAATGGAGGCGGTCATGTTTGATGACGACGACCTGTTCGATCTGACAGATGGTCCGTTTGAGTGGGAGCTGCTGCTCGATGATGACGAGCTGGAGCGGGACCGTAAGAAGCGGCAGGACAAGAAAGCCCAGGGCGACGCTTCGAAAAAGCAAGACAAGCGCCGCCGCGGACTGTTCGGCGGGCTCTTTGGATAACCGCCGCATCGCTACGTCTGTATACTTAGCACGAGTTGAACACGTTGCGAAATGAGGGCATAGACGATGATGTGGTTTACCGCCGACCTGCACCTGGGCGATACGAATATCTTGCACGACATGGATCGACCGTTTGATTCAGTCGAGGAGATGAACCGCAAGGTTATCGATGTCATCAATGAGTGCGTGGCTGTGGACGACCGCCTCTATATATTGGGAGACTTTACCTATCGTTTGCCCCTGGCGGAGGCGGTGCGCCTGCGCGAGCGTATCGAATGCCAGAACGTGACGCTCATCCGTGGTAACCATGACGGTGACTGGGAAGATCCCGACGTACCGCAGATTTGGGAAGACGTGCGCGATTACCTGGAGATTGCTCCCGGTTACGCTAAGGGCCATCGCCTGGTGATGAGCCATTACCCCATGCTCAGTTGGAATGGCAAGGCGCGCGGCGCCATCATGCTGCACGGGCATATCCATAGCAGGGGAGACCGCACCAACGCGCGCAACCGCGATCGCGAGCGCCCTATCTTTCGCTACGATGTCGGTCTCGATGCCAACGACTACAAGCCCGTAAGCCGTGATCAAATCCTCGGCTTCTTTGAACTGTAATCCTCGAACCACCACACAAGCCACTACAAAGGTGCCTGTCCCCTTTGTGGTGGTTTTGGCGCCGTTGCCATTATGGCGGCGGCGCCTTTTTTTGTCCGTGCGGCGCGGTAGAGTGTAAGCGGTTGAAATTTGCGTCCATCGAGGAGCTGCTATGAACGAGATCAAGTGCCCGCATTGTGGCGAAATTTTTAAGGTCGACGCGTCCGGCTATGCGGATATCGTCAAACAAGTGCGCAATGCCGAGTTTTCGCGCGATCTGGATGAGCGTGTGAGGGCAGTCCAGCGCGAAGGCGAGCAGGCGCTGGAGCTTGAGCGCTCGCGTTCGACGGCTGCTTTGCAGGAGGCAGAGTCTCAGCGCAACGCTCAGCTTGTCGAGCAGAAGAACGCCGCGGAGCAGAAGCTGGCACAAGAGGTTGCCAAGCGCGATGCTGAGCTTGCCGAGCTGCGCGCCAAGCTCGAGGGCGCTGCCACAGAGCGCGAGAGTGCAAGTCAGCGCGCGGCGGTTGAGGCCCGTGCCGATGCTCAAAAGGAAAACGCCGAGCTTCAGCGAGAAATCGACAATCTGCGTGCGCAGCTGGAACGCAAAGATGATGAAGCCAAGCTCGTCGAGTCGGCGGCGCGCAATGCTGCTCAAAACGATTTAGCCACACGCGATGCGCAGATTGCCGAATTGCAGGCAAAGCTCTCCGCGGCGGATAAAGCCCAGGAGATGGCGCTTGCCGCTGCTGCGGCTGAGTCGAAGCGCGAGCTCGATGCCGCTCGCAGCGAGGCCGAACGCGCGCTTGCTGACTACCGCGCGAAGGCGCAAGAGAAGTTATCCGCCGCAAAGGCACAATCTGAGCAAGAGGCCGAGGGCCTGCGTGCCCAGTTGCGCGAGCAGGAACTGATGGCAAAAATGAACCTGTCGGAGGCGGTCGCCGCGGCGGAACGAGAGCGCGATGAGGCACGTGCCAAGCTGACGAGCGAGCTGGCGGTGCGCGATTCTCGCGAGGAGCAGGCCAAGGCGGCACACGAGCTCGAGCTTGCACAGGCCAAGCGCGCGAGCGATGACCTGATTCGTTATAAGGATGAAGAGATCGAGCGCCTTAAGGACATGAAGGTTCGTCTGTCTACCAAGATGGTGGGCGAGTCGCTCGAGCAGCACTGCGAGACCGAGTTCAACCGTCTGCGCATGACGGCGTTTCCCAACGCGTACTTCGAGAAAGATAACGATGCGTCCGAGGGCACCAAGGGCGACTTCATTTTCCGTGAGTGCGATGCGAGCGGCAACGAGATCATCTCGATTATGTTCGAGATGAAAAACGAGAACGATGAGACCGCGACCAAGCATAAAAACGAGGACTTCTTTAAGAAACTCGATCACGATCGTCGCCAGAAAGGCTGCGAATATGCGGTGCTCTGCACCCTGCTGGAGCCCGAGAGTGACCTCTATAACGCGGGTATCGTCGACGTGAGTTACCGCTATGAGAAGATGTACGTGATCCGCCCGCAGTTCTTCATTCCCATGATTACGCTGCTGCGCAACGCCGCCATGGGTTCGCTGCGCTATAAGCAGGAGCTAGCGGAGTACAAACAGCAGAATATCGATGTCACGAACTTCGAAGCCAAGATGGAAAAGTTCAAGGACGGCTTCTCACGCAACTACAACCTGGCGAGTAAGCAATTCGAGTCGGCGATCAAGGAAATCGATGCCGCCATCAAGCAGCTCGAGAAGACCAAGGACGATTTGCGCCGCAGCACCGAGAATCTGCGCCTGGCCCACAACAAGGCTGATGAGCTTACCATTCGCAAGCTCACTTGGGGCAACAAAACCATGAAGGCAGCGTTTGATGAGGCACGCGAGACCGCGTCGGAGACAGGCGATGAGCCCGCCGAGGCGGATTCGTATGAGGTCGAGGATGCCGAGTAGAGGATAGCGTATCGCGCAAAAAGCGGGGCCGCTGGCGATGTTGCCAGCGGCCCC
>NZ_QSRL01000007.1:0-57890 GCF_003437035.1 Collinsella sp. TF08-11AT | reverse complement strand
GCTGGCGATGTTGCCAGCGGCCCCGCTTCGTTTCGTCCCATTGCGCCCGGCTAGTCCTCGAGCAGGTCCTCGATAAAGCCGACGCGGTAATTCTTGAAGATGACCTCGCCGCCGTCTTGCGTGGCGTCCAGATCGACATCGCCCATGATGCCAAAGTCGTGGTCGCCATCCTCGTCGGCAAAGATCTGGTGCACGTGCCATACGTGCGCGGTCTTCTCGTCGGACTCGTCGATGGAGAACATCGCGGCGCTGCGGGCATCTCCGTCGGTGAGGATTTCCTCGTGCTGCTCGTGGTAAGCGTCGAGTGCTTTTTGCCAGCGGATCTCGCTCATGCCCCAGTCGTCGTCGAGCTCGCCCAGGTCGCGAACGTGCTCGCGGGCGGCAAGGGTCACGCGGCGGAAGAGCGCGTTGCGCACCAACAGCGTGCAGCCGCGGCGGTCCGCCACGACCTCGTCGATGCCCTGCGGCGGCGCAGCATCGAGGGCTGCCGGGTTGCCGGCGTTCTCCCACTCGTCCACCAGGCTCGAGTCCACCGAGCGCACCACAAAGCCGAGCCACGAGATAATGTCGCGCAGACGCTCGTCGCGCTTCTCGATGGGCACGGTGCGGTCGAGCGAACGGTAGGCCTCTGCCAGGTAACGCAGCAAAATGCCCTCGGAGCGGGCGATGCCGAGCTTTTGAATGTAACCCTTAAAGTCACTCGCGCTTTCCAGCATGTCGCGCAGGACACTCTTGGGCGAGAGCTGGTAGTCGTTGGCCCAGGGTACTTCCTGGCAGTACTTGTCAAAGGCGGCGTCGAGCAAATCCTCGAGCGGTTTTTCGTACGTGACGTCTTGAATGCGCTCCAGACGCTCCTCATACTCGATGCCGTCGGCCTTCATCTCGGCCATAGCTCGATCGCGTGCGGCACGCTCCTGCGCACGCAGCACTTGCTTGGGATCTTCGAGCGTCGCCTCGACCATTGAGATTAAATCCATGGTATAGGTCTCGCTCTCGGGATCGAGCAGCTCCAACGCGGCGAGCAAGAACGGCGAGAGCGGCTGATCGAGCGCGAAGTCCTCGGGCAGATCGACCGTCAGCGCATAGTCGATGTCTGATGCGGCGTCGGTCGGGGCGTCGGGCGCGGGCGGCACCTCGGTGCGCACGACGACGCCGGAATCGATGAGCGTGGCGAAAATCTCATCGGCGCGAACCTCGAGCTTGGACTTTTCCTCGGGGGTCTGCAGGCTTGTCTCGATGAGGTCGTGCACGCGGGCGCGGGCATCGCCGCCCTGTTCGACCACGCTAATCACCATGGAGTGTGTGATGCGAAGGCGCGGCTTGAGCGTTTCGGGCTGCGTCTCGATCAGGCGCTCAAAGGTCTGCTTGTTCCAGGTGACAAAGCCCTCGGGGGCCTTCTTCTTTTTAATCTTGCGGAGCTTCTTGGGGTCGTCGCCCGCCTTGGCCATGAGCTTGGCATTCTCGATCTCGTGCTCGGGTGCCTCGGCAATCACCATGCCCTCGGTATCGAAGCCCGAGCGGCCGGCGCGACCGGCAATCTGATGAAACTCGCGGGCGCGCAGACGACGCATCTTGTAGCCGTCGAACTTGGTGAGCGCGGTGAGCACCACGGTATGGATGGGCACGTTGATGCCGACGCCGAGCGTATCGGTGCCGCAGATGACGGGCAACAGGCCCTGTTGTGCCAAGCGCTCGACCAGCAGACGATAGCGCGGCAACATGCCAGCATGGTGCACGCCGACGCCGCATCCGAGCAAGCGCTTAAGAATCTTGCCAAAGGCCGTCGAGAAGCTCGTGCCCTTGGCCGCCTCCTTGATGGCCTCGCGCTGCTCCTTGCTGGCAATACCAAAGTTGGCGAGGGATTGCGCCGTCGCAAGTGCGGCGTCCTGGCTAAAGTGCACGATGTAGAGCGGGGCCTCGCCGCGGCGCATTGCGAGCTCGACGGTGCCCTCGAGCGAGGTCGTCACGTAGTCGTAGCTCAGCGGCACGGGGCGTGGGGCATCGACGACCAGATCGCACGCGGCGCCGGTGTGCTCCTCGAGTGAGGCGGCGATCGCGGTGACATCGCCGAGCGTGGCGCTCATGAGCATGAATTGTGTGTGAGGCAGGGTGAGCAGCGGTACCTGCCAGGCCCAACCGCGATCGGGGTCGGCAAAGTAGTGGAACTCGTCCATGGCGACGCAGCCCACATCGGCATCTTCGCCCTCGCGCAGTGCGTCGTTAGCAAGGATCTCTGCCGTGCAGCAGATGACGGGCGCTTTGGTATTGATATGCGTGTCGCCGGTGATCATACCGACGTTATCGCGGCCGAGCACCTGTACCAGGTCGAAGAACTTTTCGCTGACCAAGGCCTTGATGGGGGCCGTGTAATAGCAGCGCTTGCCCTGCGCCATGCCCATAAAGAGCATGCCCAGCGCGACGAGCGATTTGCCCGATCCGGTCGGTGTGCCTAAAATGACGTGATCGCCGGCAGCCAGGTCCATGAGGGACTCTTCTTGGTGGTCCCACAGCTCAATACCGCGATCGCTCGTCCATTCAAAGAAGCGCTCGAAAGCCTGGTCGGGCGTGAGCCATGGTTCGGGCTCGCTGCCATCCTCGGGCTCCCACCAAGCGGGGGAGAGCGCGCCGAGCGAGCCGAACTCTGCCTCGGTTCCCGTGCCGCCCGAGAATGAGCTGGCAGCGCCGGCGCCGGAGACGGTGCTGGCGGCGGTATCTGTCGTGGTCTGTGCCATGTGGTTGCTTTCTCTCGCGTTTGTCCGCCATCCATTATGGCGTAGCGGCGGCGCGGGGTGCTAGCGCGCGGGAAAATGCAGGAAATGGGCGTTCTGCCCAGCCGTTTGGTGCAGTAGCCAGCTAAGTGAGTAGACTTTTTGCGATATCGCGAGCACATGGCTTTTGCGCAAGGGCTCTACCTGCGGTTTTAGTTTTCGCTATGCGGGTTGTGCTTGGCTATTGCTAAATAGTCTACTCACTTAGGTTTGAGGACCGTTCGCTGGCGCTTATTTGCGCTTGTTTGCCGATGCCGCGACCATCAGAAGCCCCTAGGACTCCTGCGGTAAGCGCTTCTTGCCCTTGCGGGCGCGGTTTTTAAAGTTCTCGACGGCTTCTTCCATGCCCAGAGGCACATAGGTGAGCTCATCGAGGTTATCGGGCAGGTAGCAGGCAAGACTTTGCTCCTGCATGTGACCCGCCGTGAGCACATCGTCACTGGGATGTGCGCCGGGTGTGGCGCAAATGCCATAGACGACGGCACCCATCTCGCGCGTGCGGCGCTCGTATTCGGTCTCGGGGTGCTCGGGATGGTCGCGGCGGACGTCGTCGCTTACCCAAAGCGTGTCATAGCCGGCCGCAGCAAACTGCCCCAAGGCGTAGTCGCGCAGCGGCTTGCTGTCGGTGCGCAGCGTGACGGTGGCGCCGGCTGCAAAGAGCGGGCGGTAGAGCATCAGATGGTCGACATGGACGAGCCGCTTTTTGGCGTACTTGGCCTTGGGCTGCGGCGTGGGAAAGTTGATGGTGATGGCATCGAGCTCGCCTGCGGCAAACAGCTGCGGCAGTGATGCGGCGCCTCGGGGCAGGACGAGTGCGTTGGTCAGTTTCTGCTCGCAGATTTTCTGTGCGGCATAGGCGATGCAGATGGGTTCCTGGTCCATGCCGATAAAGAGCGTGTTGGGCTCACGGCGAGCGCGCTCTACAAGGTACGTTCCCTTGCCACAGCCCAGATCCAGGTGAAGGTGTTCGAAGGGCTTGCTGCCTGCGGGCGCACAGGCCTCGCGCCAATCTCCGGCATATGCCTCGGGGTTCGTCTCAATCGCATCGGTGTAGCGCTCCAGGCGCTCCTCGAGCACAAAATTCTTAGGCGTGCGAACGTGGACGGCTCCCATGAGGGCTCCTTGGTCATACGTATGGAACACATTGCAGGCGCGTTCCGTCAATGGGTTGGAAAAAGATGGGCATAGTTTGCCCGAACGCTGCGGTGCGGCTCGGCGGCGAGTCGTCGGTGCCTACAGACGCTTGAGAATCACATAGCGGTTGAGCTCGCCGCTGCGACCGTCGGCATGGAAGCGCTCAAGCTCACGCACGGGGACCTCGCCGCTCTTGTAGAACGTGCGGACGCCGCGCACCAGGTCGGTGATCTGCTGATCGTCAAAGTGATGGCAATAGCGGTAGGCGTGGCGGTCGTTTTGCCAGCCAATGAGGTGGTCGCCGGCTTCAAACTGCGCGGAATCGTAACCCTCAAACGGTGGGGTGAGCTCGGCGCGGGCTTCGGCTCGAACGGCCTTGCGTGCCATACGCTCGTCGTTCATAAACTCCCAAAAGCTGATGGCGATGATGCCACCCGGGCGTGTCTGGCGCACCAGGGCGTCGAGCACACGCACACGGTATTCGCACGACGGCACGTGGTGCATAAAGCCAAAGCACACCGAGATATCGGCGAGCGGGGCATCGAAAAGCACATCGGGCGTCTCGGCGGGGTTGAGCTTCATGAGGGCGTCGAGCGCATCGAGTTCCTGGAAGTGCAGGTTGGGAATGCGCAGGGCGTGGCCGTGGGCGTCTATTGCCAGATCTTGGCACGAGTCGACACCATAGAACTCAAACGGGCAGCTGGCATCTGCCGAGGGGTTTGCGCCGTCGACGCCCTTGGCGGCAAGTGCCCCGCCGGCGGCAAAGTTCTCGAATCGCATATTGCCGCAGGCAAGGTCGAAGACGCGGACGGGATGCTCGATCGTGGCCGCATCGAGCTGCTCGAGCGCGATGTCCATGGTGCGCACCCAGCCGGGCCACGGGGCCTGGCGCGTATCGGAAAAGGAGGCGGAGTGCTCGCGATAGAACGTATTGTTGAGCTGGATGAGCGATGAGGCGAAATCGCGGTTCACGGCGCGGAACTCCCTCCGTTGGCGGTGCGGAATAAACAGTACGACCATACTACCGTTAACGCCGCAGCGGGGACAACTGAGCCGCGGGTCATTGCTTTGTTTGGACACATTTCCGCAGCTCATATGTGCCCGCAACCGCCGGTTGTCAAAAATCTCACTAGAATAGGTGGCATGCTTTTGGCGGTGGCGGATAGATTTTTAACTGTGCAAGGCGCCTTAAGAACAAAAACGGTCCGGCGGCACGGCTGGCATCACATAGGAGGAACCATGAATGTAGAAACTGCACAGCGGCTTGCCGACCTTCGCCGCAGCAAAGGCTTTAGCCAAGAAGGGCTGGCGCGAAAGCTGGGGCTGTCGCGCCAGGCGGTCAGTAAATGGGAGCGTGCGGAGAGCTCGCCTGATACCGAGAACCTGATCTCGCTCGCCAACCTCTATGGTGTGAGCCTGGACGAGCTACTCAATCCGAGCGATGAGATCGAGGACGATATCGAGTTTGAGAACGAGGACCGCGCCCGTCAGCGCGAGGCCGAGGCGGCAGAGCGTGCACGTACCCATGAGGCGGCGGCACGCGCCACCGAGGCGGCAACGCAGGCAAGTGACGCGGCAGCCAAGGCGGCGCAGGCGGCAAGCTGGAGCGCGCAGGCGGCTAACGCCGCGACGGCGCAAGCGACGAACGCCGGTGCGGTCAATCCGACTCCGGTGAAAGGTCCGTTCCAGTCGTTCCCGTATTGGGCTGTGTGTTGGCTGCTGTTCTTTTTGCTGATGTTCCCGTTTGGTGCCGGCCCCTTTGCCGCGCTGATCTTCTTTACGATTCCCATCTATCACTGGGTGGCGCGTGCACTCGATGGTGATTGGGCGCGCGGGGATATTCAGGTTGGTTCGGCGTCGGTGGCAGCTAGGGCTCAGAATGTTTCCGCTGCGGTTGACGCTGACGTGGCCACCGCGGCCACCGCCGAGCCGATTTCCAAAGAGGGTGATGAATGATGAAGCTTTCGCATGAATCCAAGGTGCGCTTGGGCGTTGGCGTCGGAGCGTTTGTGCTCATCATCGGGCTTGTCTTTGGCATTTCGCGGACATTGATTCATTTTGATGGTCCGTGGGATCTCGACGATGTTGTATCCGGCTTGTCCAGTATGGACGATGTGGTTGACGACGACGATTTTATGAACGATGGCGGTAAATATTCCGCTCAGCCTCAGCAGCTTTCGAGTGCGACCTTTGATGCCGATCAATTTCGCTACCTCGATTTCGATATCGCCGCGGCTACGGTGGACGTCAAGGTTGTTGATGACAACAAGGTCCGTGTTATCGAGCGGGGACGCGTTGCCAAGGGCGTGGATGCCTCCAAGGCCGCGACGCAAAACATCGCATCCGTTGAGGACTCGACGCTCAAGGTTTCCCGATCTGGAAGTGATGACGGTAAGGCAATTGACCGCTCGGTTACGGTTGAGCTGCCACGCCGTGTTGCCGAACATCTGAAGGGGATCAACGCACACGTGGGCTCGGGTGATCTGCAGATTGCCGGTGTCATCTGTGATGGTCTTGACCTTTTCCTGGGTGCGGGAGATGTAGAGTTTACGGGCAGCGTGACTGATGCGCTCAGTGCTGAGGTCGGTTCGGGCGATGTGACGTTCGAGCTCTACCAGGCCCCCGCGAAGTCGATGGACGTAAGCGTGGACTCGGGCGATGTGGAGATAACGGTTCCGAACTCTACGGGCTTTACGGCGAGCCTCACCGTGGGCAGCGGCGACTTCGAGAGCGGTTTCCTTCCGCTTGGCTACGATGGCGAGACCATATTGAATCTTGAATTCGACAACGGTGATAAGTCTGCCACGTATCGTTTTAAGGTCGGTTCGGGCGACATGTCGTTCGATCCGGAGTGACATGCGGTTTTCGGAGATCGGTGCATATAGGCATGCTCTTTGATGGAGGCGTCGGGGCCGTGACTGGCTCCGGCGCCTTTGCCTTTACAATGGGGGCATGGAACAGATTATTTTGAACATACTCGAGGCTCTGCGTCGCGGTGAGACCGTGGACGACAAGGCGCTCGTCAAACTGATACATGCCGAGGCGCGCCGTGAGGGTGCCGACAAACGAGATCTGGCCAAGCGCCGTCTGCTGCCGTTCTACCAGCGGGTTAAACGTGAGAAGCCGGCTCGTTGGGCTGGATGGAATGTCGATGCCGAGCTGGAGCGTCAGCTGCTGCAGGTGCTGCGCATGAAGCCGCGCCGCACGGCTTCGGGCGTGGCGACCATTACCGTCATCGCCAAGCCGTGGCCCTGTTCGGGCGATTGCCTGTTTTGCCCCAACGATCTGCGCATGCCCAAAAGCTATCTGCATGCCGAGCCGGCATGCGCCCGTGCGGAGCAAAACTGCTTTGACCCGTATTTGCAGGTGAGCGCTCGCCTGACCGCACTTTCGCAGATGGGGCATGCGACCGACAAGATCGAGCTTATCGTGCTCGGTGGCACCTGGAGCGACTATCCGCAAGGGTATCAGACGTGGTTTATGTCCGAGCTTTTCCGTGCGCTCAATGACGATGCCGTCGCCGGCGTGGCGGCAAACCCCATGTTGGCGCGTCCGGGCATCAGCCGTGCCGAGGCGGGGCGCCTGCTCGATGACGCTCCCGCCGATGCCCTGCCGCCGGTGGTAACAGAGCGCCGCGAGTGCTATCGGGCTGCCGGCATTGCGACAGACGAGGCCAAGCTCGCTGCCGGCGTTGCCGACGAGCAGGAGCGTGTGGATGCTGCCGTGGGCGGCTATAACCGCGCGGTGCGTCGTCTGTACGGCCCCGGTACGCCGTGGGGCGAGGTCACCGAGTGGCAGACGGCAACGATGGAGGAGCTCGAGCGCCAGCAGCGCATCAACGAGACGGCGAAGCATCGCGTGGTGGGGCTCGTTATCGAGACGCGCCCCGATGCTGTAACGCCGCAGGCCCTCATGCTCATCCGCCGCCTGGGCTGCACCAAGATACAGATGGGCATCCAAAGCCTTGACCAGCATCTACTCGATGTCAACGAGCGTCGCATTTCGGTGGCGCAGATTGAGCGGGCGTTTTCGCTTGCGCGCCTGTTTGGCTTTAAGATCCATGCGCATTTTATGCTCAACTTGCTGGGCGCCACACCCGAGGGGGACAAGCGCGACTACGAGCGCTTTATGACCGAGGGGGCCTTTATGCCCGACGAGGTCAAAGTCTACCCGTGTGCGCTCATCGAGGGCTCGCGTCTGGTGGGCTGTTACGAGCGTGGCGAGTGGCGCCCCTATACCGAGGACGAGCTGCTCGATGTGTTGGCCGACGACATCGTGGTGACGCCGGCGTTCTGCCGCATCAGTCGCATGATTCGCGACTTTAGCTCCGACGACATCATGGTGGGCAACAAGAAGCCCAACCTACGTCAGCTCGTCGAGAACCGCTTGTCGGCTCGTGGAGAAGGCGCGACGGTGCGTGAGATTCGCTATCGCGAGATCAGCACGGCGGGTGCCGACTTGGATGAGCTGATCCTTGACGAGGAGGTGGCGTACGAGACGCCGGTGACGCGCGAACGCTTTTTGCAGTGGGTGACGCCCGAAGGCAAGATCGCCGGCTTTTTGCGCCTGTCGCTGCCCGACCGTTCGTTTGTTGCCGCGCACGCGGACGAGCTGCCGACGGGGCCGGAGGAGGCGATGATTCGCGAGGTGCACGTTTATGGTATGGCGGCACGTGTGGGCGATCAGGGCCAGGCGGCTCAGCATCACGGCCTGGGGCGTCTGCTCGTGGAGCGTGCGTGCCAGATTGCTCGGGATGCGGGGTATACGCACATCAACGTGATCAGCGCGATCGGTACGCGCGAGTACTATCGCCATCTTGGATTTTATGACCATGGCCTTTATCTGCAAAAGGAGCTCTAGATGAACAAGCCGAGTGTTTCTGCCGGCGTCGTTGCCGGCGTTGCTCTGGGAGCCGCGGCGCTTGGTGCGGCCGCTGTCGCTGTTCGTGCTGCCTGTCTGCAGGTCGCGAGGACCCGCAACGGGTTGGCACGTGTGAAGCGTGTGCACGACGAGAGCGGTGACGAGGTCCGCGTGCTCGTACAGGGCGGCGTCTACCAAAGCGCGAGCTATGTTGGCGATCGTTGGGCGGAGCCAGTCTTTGCGTACTATCGTGCATTTGACGATGTGTTTGAGGCTGAGGACGCAATGCGTGATGCTTACGGGCATGGTATCGACCGCATGCTTATGCTGGGCGGCGGCGGGTTTGCCTATCCCAAGTTTGCGCTGATGTCGCACGAGGGCCTGCGCATGGACGTCATCGAGTATGACGGAGAGATAACGCGCTTGGCGCGCCGTTGGTTCTATCTGGATGAACTGGAGCACGCGGTGGGCGATCGCCTGCGGGTGATTACCGCCGAGGCTCGCTCGTATCTGGGTGTGACGAGCGTGGGCCATCGTCGCTACGACGTCGTTGTGAGCGACTGCTTTGGCGGTGCCGAGCCCGTGCGCGAGCTGGCGACCGTTGAGGCGCTGCGCCTGGTGCGGGGCAGCCTGAACCCCGGGGGTATCTACGTGGCCAATATCGTGAGCGCAAACGAGGGGAGCGATGTGACGTTCCTTCGCGACTGCGCTGCCACGGCACTCGAGGTATTCGTCCACGCCTGGGTGGTCCCATGTGGCGATGCGAAGTTCAGCGGCGAGGAAAACTACCTGCTCATCGCCAGCGACGGCGACTACGCCTTTGCCGAAGCCGTGCCCTTCGACACCGACTTCCTCGGCACCGTCCTTCACGACAAGTAAGTCTCCCCGTCCCAAAAAAGACTGGTCTTAGGCGTGGTCGCGCCAGCCGTGAACGCGCTGCTTCATGCCCTCTATGTCGAGCACGCCTTCGGCAAAGCCCTTGCGCACGAGCTCTTCGGGAACAAACTCGTCGTAGCGGTCAAAGTAAGGCACCTCGCCAGGATAGACGAGCTCGATGGGATCGAAGTCCTTTTCGGCCTCGGCGGCGAGCACCTCAAAGAACGTCTCCTCGTCGGCCTTCATCTTAAACTGCATAAAGTACGGGCGTGACGGGTCGAGTCCGCGAAGGCCCAGCTCAGCGGCGCATTTGATTTTAAGCATGCGCTCGAGTGCTAGGAAGGCGTAGCTGCCCAACCAGGGGAAGAGCACCCAGGTGTCGCCACCCAGGTTGATGAGCGGCTTAGTTCCCGCGCCCGAAATCTCGGCGGTATGACGAGCCTGCGCCAAGCGAGCCCGTGCGTTACCCATAAGGTACGGATATACTGCGTGCTCAGTGAGCGCTTGGCGCATACGCTCGAGCACATGCGTGTTAATGTCGCCGGGGCAGTCGCCAAAGTAGGCCGGCACCCGGCCCTTGACCTGCGTGGCAAAGACAGTGTGGCGCTTCCAGTCCACTTCCTCGACAATCCAGCAGTGTCCGGCGATGGCGATGCGCTCACCGGGCGGGGGCGGATTAACGATCGTGCCCAGCTCAGCAGATTCGCTCCGGACGGTAAACTCCTCGTTTTCCTGGAACACGGCGTAGAACTTAAAGTTGTTGATGATGCGCTCGCCCGCGAGACCCACGATGAGCCCGCCACCTTCGGTGACCTGGATATGGTCGATCTTAATGAGGTGACGTAGCAGCACACGGTAATCGTCTGCCGAGACACGGTGGAAATAGCTGAGCGTGAGCACGCGCTGGGCAAGTTCGGCCGGCGTGAGCTCGCCGGTGCTGGCGAGGGTCGACATAGTCTGGTGATAGAGCAGGCTGTAGGGGAGACGATCGAGCTCGGGTGGCTCGACCCACTTTTCCTCGCGATAGAGTTGTACGAGCGCGATACCCTGCAGGAGCTTCCAGGGAATGGTTTCGGGCATCATCGTGCGCGGCTCGGGCTCTTCCTCGCGCATGACAAACCACATCTCGGGCGGAAGATCGCGACGGCCTGTGCGCCCCATGCGCTGCAAAAAGGAGCTGACGGTAAACGGCGCGTCAATCTGGAAGGCGCGCTCCAGGCGGCCGATATCGATACCGAGCTCCAACGTAGAGGTGGTGACGGTTGTCTGCGTCTGCTCCTCGTCGCGCATGAGCTCCTCGGCCGTCTCGCGTAGCGATGCCGAAAGATTGCCGTGATGGATGAGAAAACGGTCGGGCTCGTGCCGGCTCTCGCAGTAGCTGCGCAGCATGGAGCACACGGCCTCTGCCTCCTCGCGCGAGTTGGCAAAGACCAGGCATTTGCGGCCGCGCGTATGCTCAAAGATATAGCCCATGCCGGGGTCGGCGTTGTCGGGCGCCGTGTCGGTGGGGTTGAGAAGCGCCTGCTCGGTCGCTCGCGGGATGTCGACTTCGCCCTCGGGGGCCGAGGAAGTGCGACGGTCTTTGGGAGCGGCCTTGTCCCGCGCCTGCTCACGACGTTGACGGTGTTCTTCCTGTGTAAGCTGTCCGCTGTGGCACATGTCTTGTCCGGATGCGGGCAGCGCCGCGGGCGCCGCCGTCTCAATACGCTCGCAAGCAAGCACCTCGGCTTCTTGTGGACCTGCGCTCTCGAATCCTCGCTGCTGAGCCTGGGGGCCCGAGTTGTAGAAGTGCTCCATGGAGATGCGCCACACGCGGCGCGGTCCCTCAAAGCGGGGGATAACGCAGTCGCGCCCCGTTCCCTGCGAGAGAAAGGCGCCCGTGCGCTCGGGGTCGCCGATGGTGGCCGAAAGGCCAATGCGGCGGGGCTGCACGCCTGCCATGCGCGAGAGGCGCTCGATAAGACAGAGCGTCTGCCCGCCGCGGTCGCCGCGCATGAGCGAATGGACTTCGTCGATAACCACATAGCGCAGGTCGCAAAACATGCGCGGGATCGCCATGTGCTTATGGATCAGGAGCGCCTCGAGCGACTCGGGCGTAATCTGTAGGATGCCGCTCGGTTTTTTGATGAGTTTGGCCTTGTGTGATTGCGAGACATCGCCATGCCAGTGCCAGACAGGGATATCGGCCTCTTCGCAGAGGTCGTTGAGGCGGACGAACTGATCATTGATGAGCGCTTTGAGGGGGCCGATGTAGAGGGCGCCCACGCTCGCGGGCGGATTCTCCCAAAACTCGGTCAGGATGGGAAAGAAGGCCGCCTCAGTTTTGCCAGATGCCGTGGATGCCGTCAAGAGCACATTATCTTGCGTGTTAAAGATGGCATCTGCCGCCGCAACCTGGATGGAGCGCAGGCTCTCCCAATCGTGGGAGTAGATGAAGTCTTGGATAAACGGGGCGTAGCGGTCAAAGGCGTTCACGGGGCCTCCTCTCAAAAACGAATTTCTCAACGCTGCCGACAACGGCTTGCTGCATTACAGTCTCAACGTTTGCCCAGATAAAACCTGCCAAAATAAACCTGTCCCTTATTGGCAGGTTAGATGGTGAATTCGGCGAAGTTACGGTCGCCGCCTGCGGTATCGGTGTCGCCTGTTGCGGTTGCCGGCGCCAACGCGTCGCCGCCGACGCTTTGCAGCAGCTCGGCCACGTTGGCGTCGGGGTTTTGGCATAGGATGTCGAGCAGCTCGATAAAGTCACGAATGACTTCACGCGGCGTCAGATGCGTGTCGGCTCCCACGCGACCGAACTCGATCTTGAGGAAGTCCACCAAGTCGTTCTCGGTAAGCGTGGGCGTCCAGCCAAAGTAGCCGGCGTGAATTTGCATGAGCTTTTCGATGAGCACCAGCAGCTCCTCGTAGGTGAGTGGCTGCAGGCGGATGATGGGCGCGAGCATGTCCTTAAGGTCTTCGCGCGCAAAGCGGCCCTGAGCGAGTCGGCTGCGCAGGGCCTCGTAGGAGAACACGCCGCGGCGGCGGTCTTCGATGGAGGTTGGCGTGCCGCCCATGATCATGCCCAGGTACTGCGCCTTGCCTTGGAGCGTGTCGTTGTACATGGTCAGGATCTTCTCGTAGTTGTATTGGCGCGTGATGGCGTTGGGAATCTTATACAGATTCACGAGTTCGTCGATGAGCACCAGCATGCCCTTGTAGCCGCTGCAGACCAAAAAGCGCGCAATGAGCTTAGCGTAGTCGTACCAGTCGTCATCGCTGATGATGGTCGAGGAGCCCAGCTCGGCGCGTGCCTCGCTCTTGGTGCGGTATTCGCCGCGAATCCATTTGGTCACGCGGCTCATGGCCTCTTCGTCGCCCCCGGATGCGGCCATGCGATAGCGGCGGAGCATGCGGGTGAAGTCGAAGCCGTGGACCATCTCCTCGAGCGGGGCCAGTTGGGCATTGACGATCGACTCGTCGACGTCGGCACACGAGGCGACCCAGCGATCCAGAATAAGGTTGAGCGCACCGCCCTCGGGGCGCGTCTTGGTCGATATATTGCGGATGAGCTCGCGGTAGGTGGCAAGGCCCTGTCCCTGACCGCCCTGCAGGCGGCGCTCGGGCGACAGGTCGGCATCAGCGACGACGAATCCCTCGCCCATGGCGTGCGTGCGGATAGTCTGGAGCAAAAAGCTCTTGCCGGCGCCGTAACGACCGACCAGAAAGCGGAAGCTCGCGCCACCGTCGGCGATGAGACTCAGATCGGTGAGCAGGGCGCGGATCTCGACCTCGCGCCCTACGGTGATGTAAGGAAGGCCGATGCGCGGGACCACACCGCCCTTGAGCGAGTTGAGAATGACGGCAGCGACGCGCTTGGGCACGCGAGGTGCTGCGGATGCGGTATCACTCATGGTCTAGGTATCCTCTCACGTCTGCTTCGTAGTCCTCGATAATCTGCGGCCCTGCCGCGCTAAATTCAATTACGGTGTCGCCCACCAGGTCAAAGAGCGCCTCGTTGATGGTATCGACGAGCATGTCCTCGCTCTGCTCCGATTGCACTACCGCCGATTCCGCCTGTACTGCGTTGTGCTCGAGCAGCGCGCGGAGATAGGCGTCTGCGGCGGGCGCGAGTTCGTTTGTGGCGTCAGCGGGCGTAGCAGCTGCGAACGCGGGCGTCGGCGCGAGAAGCGGTGCCACGACACCAAACTGTTCGGTGGATATGGTCGGCTCGTCGGACTCGTCCTGCCCTGCAGCCGCCGCGACCGCCTCGACCATCGCGTCGGCTACGGGCTCGGCTTCCGGTTGCCCTGAGTCCGCTGCCTCGGCTTCTGCGGACGCGCCGTCCTCGCGTTCCTCGTCAATCAAAAGCGCCTCGCGCGTTTGTGCGGCGGCGCTCCGAATATGCCCCAGCTGACTCAGATCGATATCGATCTTGACGGGCTGGTGTGCGGCGTCCCACGAAAGCCATGCCACAATCTCGTCATCGATAATCTTGGCCAGATATTTGGGGACCTTTTCTTCCTTAAGGGGATGGGCAGGGTCCAGCGCCAGGCGCAGGCGTTGGTCGCAGGCGCGCATCATTTCACCGAGCTTGCTGCTCTTTTGCCTACTACCGTGGATACGCATGCATTCCCAAAAGCCGTTTTGGCAACGGTAGATATGGATGGGGTCCAGACGGTATTCGCAGTCCTCGTGGCGCTCGGGCGCAAAGAATACGGCCGAGGCAAACATGGTGTAGGGCATTGCCGTCTCCTCCCCAAATAAACTTGCCACGATGCCGGTCTTTCGGTGCGTGTCATAGTAGCGCGCCATGCGGACATACACGGCGCACGCCACGTGGCGCAGATCGCGGTGGTGGCTGCGGTCGAGCCGCGAGCTACTTAGGTTGTACGTGGAGAGGGCGTTGATGGCGGCCATGAGTCGCTCCTCGCGCACCTCATCGGGCGGAAGGGGGAGCGTGGGCTCGGAGGTTTTGCGACGCTTAGGGGTCTGGCCGGACGGTGCTGGTACAAGGTCTCGTGCCGCGCGCCGCAGCTCGATAAGGGCGTTATCGAATATGACGGTTTTAGAGTCGCGAAGCAGCTTGGGGTCGAGCCCGTGGAACACGGCGTAATCTTGCAGCCACACGCGCGCAAACCGGTCGATGCCGGGCTCGAAGGCGCGATAGACATCCCAAAAAGCCTTGATCTTGTTAAAACCATCGAGTGGATTATCTACGCCAATGCCGCAAATCAGCTCATAGAGATACAGAAAGGCAAAGGACGTAGACGTTTCCTCGACGGTTCCGCGGCGCACTTGGGCACGCCAGGTAAAATAGCCGCGCAGCTGCCGATCGCTCATGGCGTTGTAGGTGGGAAAGTACGACTTGAACGTACCGTTGTAGGGGCAGTCGTCCTCAAAGTCGGCCATCAGCAGGCCTTGGCGGTAGAAAAGCTCGGCTTCCGAAAGCCAGCGACCCGCGCCGCCCTTGGGGTCGTCTTGCCAACGCGATATCTCACGCATCTTGCGGTACTGGTCGGGGAGGAAGTTCTGCATCTGCCGGCCGGTCTTGAGAATCGGCTCGTCTGCGTAGATCTCATTTGAGAAGCGGGCTGACTGATGGGTCCGGGCCTCGGCCATAATGCGCTCGATGAGCATTTTAATGTCCTGGTCGGCCACCGCTTCTCCTCTCCTAACGCAGCTTCGGTGACCTCATATCATAGCACAGCATCAAACAAGTGTTCGAGATACCGTTATGTAGGTAGGTTTAGAACAGGAGGGCGTAGATGACGGCTATGACAACGGAGGGGAGCATATTGGCCGTGCGGAAGGTCTGAGGACGGATGAGGTTGACTCCGACGCAGAAGATGAGCATAGAGCCCACGAGCGATAGGCTGTCGAGGGCGGCGGCGGTCATGATGGGGGAGAGCGCGCCGGCACAGAGCGTAATCGTTCCTTGGAACACGGCAACGGGCAGGGCGGAGAAGATGCAGCCGCGGCCGAGCGAAGCCGTCATGGTGCAGACGATGATGCAGTCCAGCGCTCCCTTGAGGGCGAGCGTGGACCAGTCGCCGAGTAGGCCGTCTTGGATTGATCCCACGATAGCCATGGCACCGATGCAGACGGTGAGCGATGTCGAGACAAAGGCATTGGTGAACTCGTTGTCTTGCTCGCTGCCGGTTTTGCGCTTGAGCCATTCGCCCAGGTTTTCGATGTCGGTTTCCAGGTTTATGGCCTCGCCGATGAGCGAGCCAAGGGCAAACGAGACGATGAGCATGGTGGTGCCGGTGGTCGCCAGCGCTTTCCCGTCAATGACGAGCATCTTTTGCATGGTACCGCCCAGTCCGATAAACAAGACGCACAGCCCCGACGCTTTCATGAGCGTGTCTTGGATACGCGGTGTGATAAAGCGACCGCCCGCTAATCCCAAAAGACCGCCCGCAACTAAAAGGACAACGTTGATGATTGTTCCCAAGCCCGGCATGAGCCCTCCTGTATTGATGCCAACGTGGCAATCGTAGCAGAATGGAATGCGAGACACATCGCGACTCATCTAATACGTTATATAAGTGGTATTAGCAACGACGCGCAGTATTTAAGCCTCAGGTGGTTGTCGGGACATAGGGATAGTAGTCAAAGCGCAGTGTCATAAGCCGCTGTGGGGATTCAATAGCCGCGGCGATGATATTGGCATCGCGGGTACGATCAAACCCTTCGAGTTCGATCTGATACGAGACGTCTTGCATAATGTCCAGACGTCGCCAGGCTAGGAGTGTGTCGCCATCGAATTCCAAGGTCTTGCCTCCGTCTGGGGCAACGGCGTATAGACGCAGTTTAGCGGTGGTTGCAGGGTCGACAACCGTGACCTTTTTAATTTCGTTTCGAGTATTCTTGGCGCCCAACAAGGTGAGCAGTGTTGGGGCCACGACCTCGCCCGATGGCAAAAAGACGACTTCGATGGATTCGGGAAATGCGATGATGGCCGACTTGCGGACGGGCTGATTGGCGGCGGCAACTTCGATGCTCGCGGCGTCGATGACCTCTGTGTGGTCGAGGGCGGCAAGCACGCAGCAGTTACCTTCATCGATCTCCTGAGGATCAGCAAGCCCCAGACTGTCCGCGAGCTCGGGATCGTTTGGATCGGCAGCGGGCTCATTCGGTGCTTCGAAAGAAGCTGGGGCGCTGTTTGTCGGCGACGGCGTGTCGCCCGCACCTGCTTCTTTGTCCGCGCTTTCTTCTTGTATGGTTGCGTTGATGGGTTCGTCGTTTGAGGGGAGCGTCTTGGCGTTAAGCGCGGAGGGGACAATCCCGACGGCTCCGGATCCGTTCCACTCCATCTCGAGAAGCGCCGGGTCGGCAAGAATGCGTTGCCTGCCTAGCGTGTGGGTATCGATCGCAATAGGGCCTGCCTCCGTCCCGCGCGTAAGGCTGAGCGATCCGGCCGGCTTCTCGAAATGAATGTCTGTGTCTTTGGTGCTGACGGCGTAGAACAGCAGGGACGCTTCTCCCGCCGCGACGGCATCGGTGCCGGCTTTGGTCAGCTGCAACGATGCCGTGAATGAGAGGGTGGGCTGCGTGTCGTCTGCATTCGCGGCGGCGCAGCCCAGACATATACCGCCTCCTTTCTCGAAAAACGCACCGTCGAAGACGACCTTCGCTCCGTTCGCCGAGTCATCGACCGAAGCGATGTCGATGCGCAGCTCTAAATTGCATGGATCGCCATCTGCATCGAGCACAACCGAGCGCCACGTGCAGACGGCGCACCCCGCCTGGGAGCCGTTTGCCTTGTTCGAACGATTGATATCCACGACTATCGAGCCGTCCGTATTACGACGAAGGCATCCCGAGGTTGAGATCGCGGCCTGTGCGATCGAAAAACGCTTGCACGCAATGGCGCTCGACGGATTTGGGGCGGAACTTAGGGCTGCTGGTAAGGAGTCTGCCATGACGGGAGTCGCCCAAGCGGCGACAGGCGTTCCGGTTGCGAGCGCGCCGCAAAGTGCGACGACGGGCAAAAGGTTCTTCGATGCCATGGGGTCTCCTTAGCTAATTTAGTGCGGCCTGTCCATGTCTTGTTTCTGGCTGCGTTTGATGTGCAGACCGAGGCCGGCGGTTCCTGCGCCTGCTGCTGTGGCGCCTGCTGCCAAGAGCCATCGTCTGTCGCCTGTCTGCGCCAACGGTTCCTCGCGGTCGCCGCGGTCGAGCTCCGAGAGGTCGACCGTCACTTGCGTGGCGGCCTGCGCCTGTTCTTGCTGGGCAAAGGCCATGGCTGGCCCAAACGCTAGGATGCCGACGGCGGCGGCCAGGGCGACGGCCTTATGCCGTGTGCGCACCGGGCTCGACCGTCCAGGTGATCGTCGCAACCTGATCGCCTTCGCCGGTTACGCGGAAGATGTCGCGCGTGACGCGGGCGACGTTTCCGCTTGTCTTGAGCTTGATTTTGTCCGTGCCACCGGCAATGCCCTGGTAGCTCATGTCGAAGGCTGCATTCTTGGAAAGATCGAGGCCCGTCCCCTGCATTGCGGCGCTGGCGTTCTGGAGCGCGCCGTCGGGGCCGACCTTAAAGTCGATGGAGTTCTGCGCGGTTCCGGCCTTGGCGTCGGCGGCAATGGTCCAGGTGTTCATGGCGTCGATCTTCATGTTGGTGACATGGATGCCGTAGGCCGAATGATTGTCGATGGTGGTCGCGTCTTCTGAGGGGCCCTGAAGCGTGCCGTCGGCCTTGGCGACGAAGGGAATAACCGTCGGAACTTTGAACTCAACGTTGTCGATCTCGGTCCTGACCATTACCTTCGTGGTTCCAACGCGCCCGGCTGCCAGAGCTGGCGTCGGGGCGGCGCCCATTGCGAGCGCGAGCGCGAGCCCTGCGCCCACGACGAGCGCTCTGGCTCCGTTCATGTTCCTGGTGATGTCCATGGTCGTTCCTTTCTATTCGCCGCGGGCCGTCCCCGCGATGATTGGACGAATGCTGGTGAATTGCGTGCGGTGCCGCGTCGGTCGAAAAAGCTAGTTCTCGGCTTGCTCAACCCGTACCTTGACACGTGTCGGATTGCCGTGGCTGTCGAGGGTCTTGGCATCGAGTGCCTGGATCTCGATGTATGCCTCGCCTTCTTTGATGTCGCCGGCGGGGCACGTCTCGATTGTCTTGCCGGTCTCGACCACACCGGATTCGTACATGGTCTCGTCGTTTTGGATGACGCGGAATCGCTGGGGAAATTTATTGTCTTGGACGTTTTGCACGTTGACGCGCAGCTTGCCGTCCTCCTGTAGCTGAGCGACCGGCGCGACCGAAATCGTCATCATGTTGTCGCGGACGATGGCATCGAGCTCATCTTGGATTTCTTGGCGCGATTTACCCTCTGCCGTCGTGACTGAGGCGCCCGCTTCGGGCACGGGCTGCGACTGCCAGGCGTATAGCCCTACGGCGATGAGGGCGCAGACGATAGCCAGGCAGACAACGACGAGTTTCTTGCGACGCCCCAGTCCTGCGAGGCGGGGCGGCTTCTTCGCACTCATGCGGCATCCTTGGTGGTGTAGACACGTGCGAACGTGGACGGGTCCGCTCCAAAGAGCATGTGAAGCATCAGGCGGCGCGAATAGATGAGCTCGTCGAAGTCGTGAGAGAGCTCGATGTCGTGGATACGCGCGATACGGTGGGCGAGCGCCGAGAACGACTCGGGGTCGCAGATAACATCGGTGGTGACGTGGTAGACCGCCGTATCGGGGAACGCCTCTTCGTCGAAAGGCAGGAGATAGGGATCGTCGTCGACCTCGATGGCGACGCCGTACTGGGGCCAGTAATATGCCATGGGAACCTCCCTGCTTCTGGGGCCAAAACTTCTATCGGTTTTGGCTGTCGACGCCGACCGTATCAGCCGCTACTTGACCAATTTCTGACCAAATGCTTGACGGATTGGTGTCTCCGCAGGTAAAAGGCAGCAAAAATTACTTCAACTTTTTTCGAGCGACAATCGAGCGATCGGCGACGGCGGGGCCATATGTGTCAAAAGCATCGTCTGCCGAGGAAGCCTTGCCGTTCGCCGAATTGCACGAACGTAAAAAACGCCAATTATGGAGACGGTCTCGAACACGTCGACGAAACGATGCGGTAACATCTCCCTGCAAACACTGTAGTTAGCTAAAGGGGGAGTTCGCGTGTCTGCAACCATTAAACCCTTCACCGACGAGTTCGAAGAGTATGGTCGCGATGAGTCTCGCACATCGGGCGAGGCCTCGAGCATCTCGTTTCCGTCAACGGAAGACGAGGTCCGCGCCATTTTGAAAAAGCTCCATGCCGAGCGTGTCCCGGTAACGGTTCAGGGCGCCCGAACCGGCCTTGCCGCCGGCGCCGTGCCTCATGGCGGTCACATTCTCAATACTTCCCGCATGAATCGCTACTTGGGCCTTCGCCGCGATGAACAAGGCCAATTTCTGCTGCGCGTGGAGCCGGGCGTTGTGCTTTCGGAACTGCGCAAGCAGCTGGGCAAGAAGGTACTGCCGGTCGCTGGCTGGGACCAGGCATCGCTTAAGGCCTACGATGAGTTTCAAGAGGCCCCCGAGCAGTTCTTTCCCACCGATCCCACCGAGGCATCTGCCTGTCTGGGCGGCATGGCGGCATGTAACGCCTCTGGTGCCCGCAGCTACGCTTACGGCCCCATGCGCCCGTATATCACGGGACTCCACGTCGCGCTGGTTGATGGCGATTTGCTTGAGCTTCAGCGCGGCGAGGCTTTTGCCCAGGGCCGCCACCTGTCGCTCGTGACGGCAGCGGACCGTACGCTCGAGCTCGATCTTCCCGGCTATACCATGCCCAAGACAAAAAATGCCTCAGGCTATTTCGTTGCGGACGAAATGGACGCCATCGACCTCTTTATCGGTGCTTGCGGCACGCTCGGCGTTATCACCGAGCTCGAGATTGCCCTGCAGGCGGCGCCTGCGGTCGTTTGGGGTGTGAGCTGCTTTTTCGATAGCGAAGACAAGGCCGTGTCCTTTACTGATTCCGTGCGCCCCGTCCTGTCCCATGCGGCTGCCATCGAGTACTTCGACGCTGGCGCCCTGGATATTCTACGTCGCCAGCGCGAGCAGTCGACGGCGTTTGCCTCGCTGCCGGCGCTCGACAAAGAGGCCAAGGTCTGTGTCTACGTGGAGCTCGACTGCGACGACGAGGCGCAGGCGACCGAGGAACTGTACCACCTGGGATGGGTGCTCGAGTTTGCGGGTGGCCGCGACGATGCGACATGGGTCGCGCGCACCGAGGTTGATCGCGAGTGCCAGCGGTTCTTCCGCCATGCGGTCCCCGAGAGCGTCAATATGCTTATCGACGAGCGTCGCCGCACGGATCCCACCATCACCAAACTGGGTTCGGACATGTCGGTGCCCAATGCACGCCTTGCCGATGTCGTGGCCCTCTATCGCCGCACACTGGCCGAAAGCGGGCTTGAATCTGCTGCCTGGGGGCACATCGGTAACAACCATCTGCATGTGAACATCCTGCCGCGCGATGCGCAGGACTACCGTCGCGGTGGAGAACTCTTTGCCCAGTGGGCTTCCGAGGTCACGGCCATGGGCGGCGCCGTCTCCGCCGAACACGGCGTCGGCAAGATCAAGGCGGGCTTCTTGGAGACGATGTACGGTCACGAGGCCATGGTCGAGTCGGCGCGGCTCAAGTTCCAGCTCGATCCTGCCGGGCAATTGGGTCGCGGTAACCTGTTTTCGGAGAAGTTCTTGGATGAGCTCGTCCAGAAAGGGGGCGCGTGAAGATGAGTGATTTCCATATGGTGGTGTGCGTCAAGGCGGTGCCGGGCAGCACCGAGGTCAAGATGGACCCCAAGACCAATACCATCGTGCGCGATGGCAAGCAGGCGGTCATTAACCCGTTCGATGCGAGCGCTTTGGAATGCGCGCTGGCGCTGAAGGATGACTTTATCGGCTTTGGCATGGACGTGCGCGTAACGGTGGTGTCGATGGGCATCCCCGCGACCGAATCGCTATTGCGCGACTGCATCGCCCGTGGCGCCGATGACGCACTGCTGCTGACCGATCGCGCCTTTGCAGGTGCCGATACCCTGGCGACCACCTATGCTCTCAAATGCGGCATCGAGGCGCTCGACGAGGACTTCGACCTGCTCATCTGCGGCAAGATGGCGGTGGATGGCGATACGGCCCAGATTGGTCCCGAGCTTGCCGGTGCCTTTGAGATTCCCTGCGTGACCGACGTGAGCTGCGTGCAAAGCGCGGGCTTTACGACGTGTGGCTCGCTGGCGCTCGTTCACGGATGCGATGCCGGCGAGGAGACGGTCTATCTTGAGATGCCGTGCGCGATGACGACTGCCAAGGAGATTGGCCAGTTGCGTATGCCGAGTATTGCCGGTATTCGCGCGGCGGAGGAGACGGACGTGCGCGTGGTCAGTGCCGCCGACGTGAACGCCGACCCCGCGCGTTGCGGTCTTGCCGGGTCGCCGACACAGGTCGTGCGCTCGTTTGTGCCCGACCGTGACCAAACGTGCAAGGCCGTTGAGGGGACGGCGTCCGAGCAGGCGGTAGAACTTGCCAAGATTATCGAGGGGATGGCATAGATGAGCGGACTGATTATCGATAGCGAAGCCTGTATCGGCTGCGGTCGCTGCGTTCGCGCCTGTGCCTCGGGCGGCATCGTAGTGGAAGGCGAGCGACCCAACCGATGCGCCCACGTAACCGACGGCTGCATCCTATGCGGTGGGTGCGTCGACGCCTGCCCTGTCAGCGCTATCTCGATCGAGCGTGATGAGGCCGCTGGTGCGGTGGACCTTGATGCATATCGAGACATTTGGGTATTCGTGCAGACCGACGAGCACGATACGGTGACTCCCGTTGCCTATGAGCTTATGGGCAAGGGCCGCGAGCTTGCCGATGCTCGCGGCTGCCGTCTGGTGGCACTGGCCGGTATGGCCCCCGAGGGTTCTCTCGGTGACCTGGAGTATCTGGTTTGCGCGGGCGCCGACGAAGTCCTGGTCTGTCGCGACGAGCGCCTGCGCCAAAACGATGCGGAGGTCTACGCCCGCTTGATCTGCGATTTGGTAGCCGAACGCAAACCCGAGGCCATCCTATACGGTGCGACCGCTTTTGGCCGCGAACTGGCACCCGGCGTTGCCGTGCGCTTGCAGACGGGCCTTACGGCTGACTGCACCGTACTTTCGATGGATACGGAGACGGGACTGCTGCAACAGACGCGTCCGGCGTTTGGCGGCAACCTGATGGCCACCATCGTCTGCCCCAATCATCGTCCTCAGATGGCAACGGTTCGTCCCGGCATCTTTAAGGCACCCGACTTTGACTACGGCCGCTCCGGCACGATCACCCAGGTGATGCTTGCGGAGGACGTTAAGGCCCGTGTCGAGATCTCGATTCCCGCCGAGGAGTGGGGACAGCAGGCCTCAATTGCCGATGCCGAGCGTCTGGTCGTGGTGGGTCGCGGCATTGGTTCCAAGAAAAACCTGCCCCTGATGCGAAGGCTCGCCGAGGCTCTGGGAGCCGAGCTTGGCTGCACGCGACCTGTCGTGGAGGCCGGCTGGTTGGAGTATCGCCATCAGATTGGCCAGACCGGCGTATCGGTTTCGCCTAAGCTTCTCGTGAGTATCGGTGTTTCGGGCGCCATCCAGCATCTTGCCGGCATCGGTGGGGCGGAGTGCATTATCGCCATCAACGAGGACCCGGATGCCCCCATTTTCGGTGCTGCCCAGTACAAGGTTGTTGGGGACGCCGTCGAGGTCGTCGAGGAGCTGCTGGCCCAGCTTGAGCGCTAGGCGCGCGCCAGCCAGTCGCGCATCTCGTCCTTTAGGCGGCTCCAGGTTGCCTGCGTGGCGGGGTCGGTAAAGGGCCGCGTAATGCCAAAGGGCGCGTCGAGCAGGCGGTGGATATCGCCCCGTTCGCGCGCCAGCGCGCGGCTTGCTGGATAGACGAGCTCAAACATAAAGCAGATGAGTCCCACCAGGTAGTCTGCGGGCTCGTTGCGCTCGTCACGCGCGACGCAGCGGTGCTCGTCAAAGGCGGCAAGCGTCGGCGCCGAGAAGCGACTGGCTAGAAACGTGTCCTCATCCACTTTGAGGATAGTGTCGACAGTGCTGTCGGCGATGGTGCGCATAATGTCGATCTTGTCGCCATCGCGCACGATGTCGCAGAAGCTCCGCGTGCGCTCGTCGAGCTGTGCGGGTAGACGGAAATCGCTGTGATAGGCAATGCTCGCTCGGATGAGTTCATCTTCTGCCGGGTCATCGATAAAGTCGCGAATGCTCGTTGCGGCGGGTGCATCGGCGGGATTCTCGCCAAAGAGGACCTCGATGCCCAGCGCCGCATGGCTCATGCTCTCGGCGTCCTTAAAGGTGTCCCAGCGTCGCAGCTGCTCAAAGCGGCCCATATCGTGTAGCAGACCGCAAAGCCATGCCAGGTCAATATCTTCTGACGACCAGCCCTGCTCGCGCGCTACGGCATCGCATGCCTCGGCCACGTGGTACGTATGCTCGATTTTGAGCGCGATGCGTGGGTTGGTGGCGTCGTAGGCATCGGTGTAGCTTTTGAAGGCCGCGCGCGCTCGGTCTCGATCGATAGCTGTCATAATGACTTCCTAAAAAGTTGTGTCTTTCGATCCGGTGGCAATTGTAGGTGAACTCGGTTGCTGTCGGATGATGATTCTGCCGTGTCGCTACATGCGGCTCGGAGACCTTGTCAGGATGAGAAGCGTATGGTGCTCAAAATCGTTAGAACCGTCTGGCCAGTGATGCTTACCTATGTTGCAATAGGCGCGCCGTGCGGAATGATCATGGGGCAGACGGGAATGGAGCCCTGGATGGTCTTTGCCCTGAGCAGCACGTTTGTGACGGGCAGCGGCCAGTTTATGATCTGCAATCTTTGGCTGGCGGGCGTACCGGCACCTTCGATTATCGCGAGCGTTGCCGCCATCTCCTCGCGTTTTGCGCTTTACTCGGCATCGATCGCGCCGCATCTGACGGGTGCCTCGAAGCGTCAGACGTTGGCTGTTGCCGCGACACTTACCGAGGAGGCATACGGCATCTCGCTTGCCAAGTTGGTTGAAGGGGAGGATTGGGGCCCGCGCGAGTCCTTTGCGCTCAACGTGATTCTCATCGCAACATGGGGCGTCTCGTGCACAATGGGCGCCGTTGTCGGTGCCGTTGTCGATGTCCCCACCGCTCTTGCAGGTTTTGTCTGCACCTCGCTCTTTATCTGCCTGCTCTTTTCGCAGCGACTGTCGCGCGGCAACGTTGTCGCGGCGGTTTCGGGCGCGGTGTCCGTCGCCGTATGCAAGTTCTTGGGCCTCACGAATATTGCCGTGCCGGCAAGCGTCGTGGTCGGCATTGCCATTGCGCTGGCGTGCGATGCTGTATTAGACGGAAGAGGTGCCCGCCATGCCCGCTAACGAGTTCTTGGTTCTGTGGCTGTCGTCGTGGGCTGCTATCGCGTTCTTTCGCATCGCGCCGGCGTTTGCCTTGCGCGGGCGGACCCTGTCGCCCCGCATTACCGAGGCCCTGGGTTATATCCCGCCCGCTGCCTTTGCCGCGCTGGTCGCCAACGACTTGGCGAGCCCCGGCGCGTTCGACGCGGGACCCTGGCCTGCCTTGGTTCCCTGGATTGCGGCTGCCGGCGTCGTGGCCGTGGCGGTCAAGACAAAATCGATGCTTTGGTGCTGCGTCTCGGGCATCGTACTCTATATCGTCTTGAGCCTTATATAGGGGTGGCGTCGCGGGCGCCGAATCTCGTTCCATCCCAACTTGTCGAATTTTTCACCGAGCTGGTCTATTTCTTCTGGTACCATGGTCAAACTTTACTGTAGCAAAGCGTGACGTGGGCTTTTGTACCCCGTCAGCGGAAATGGTGGTTTCATGGCACAGGAAGCGACCGCCAACGAGCAAAAGAAATTCAAGGTCCCGCGCATCCCGGGCGACATCATGATCTATCCGATGATCGTCGGTCTTTTGCTCAACACCTTCTGCCCGCAGGTTTTTGAGATCGGCGGATTCTTTACGGCTGCCTGCCGCGGTGGCTCCAATACCATCGTCGCCGCGATCCTGCTGTTTGTGGGCGCCGGCATCAGCTTTAAGTCCACGCCGGGCGCTATCAAGACCGGTATCGTTGTGCTGATCCCCAAGCTGGTCGTCGCAGCGGCTCTCGGCCTGGGCGTGGCATATTTCTTTAACGACAACTTCCTGGGTCTGAGCTCCGTGTCTATCATCGGCGGCATCACGTTTTGCAACATGGCGCTCTATACGGGCATCATGGGCGAGTTCGGCGATGAGTCCGAGCAGGGCGCCGTCGGTATCCTGTTCTTTACGGCTGGCCCCGCCGTCACGATGATCATCCTCGGTGTTTCCGGCCTCGCCAACATTCCCATTGGCACCATTATCGGCTCCATCTTGCCACTCGTTATTGGCATGGTTCTGGGCAACCTGTTCCCGTTTATCAAGAACCTGCTGGTTCCCGGTGCCAATCCCGCGATTGCCGTCATCGGATTTCAGCTCGGTGCGTCCATGAGCCTTTCGAGCTTCATCACCGGCGGCATCTCGGGCATCCTTCTGGGCCTCATCACCCTCTTTATCGTTGGCCCCATCACCTTTGCCTTCGAGCGCTTGTGCGGCGGCAACGGCAAGGCCGCCGTTGCTTGCTCCACCATCGCCGGCACGGCTATGACCACGCCGGTTGCTCTTGCTGAGGTCGCGCCGCGCTATGCCGAGCTTGCGCCCACCGCGTATGCGCAGATCGCCACCGCCGTTATCATCACGGCGATTATGGCTCCGATTCTGACTGGCTGGGTCGACAAGAAGTTCTGCCAAGGCAAGGAGGATCTGTCGCCTGTCGGTGTCGAGGCCATAGAGGAGGCCGTCGCGACTGACATCGATGGCGAGTAGCAATCGATACCCATCAATGATGCCGGCGTGTGCAATTCGCGCCGTATGGGCGCCCGAACAGAAACTGTTTTGCAGTGATGTTCGGGCGCTCTGCTATTATCCCCTTTACCCCTGCGGAGTAAAGGGGTGTTTATTGCCCTGATTCGAATTGGGCGATTCTGACCACTTGGGTATTGAAGGGATGGCGCTAGTGGTTAAGGCACTCAAGATTGAGATATTCGTGCTATGCATGATTGTTCTTATCGGGCTTGCCGTGCGAAGTCGTCGCTCCTTGTTCTCGAGCACCCAGCAGCTATTGTTTAGCATGCTTGGCTACACCTCTGCCGCGTACATATTATTCGATATGATCTGGACGCTTTCGGACGGTGTGGACGGCACGTTGGGCATTGCTGCCAACTGGATTTCCAACGCGGTTTCGTTTTCGCTCTTTGCTATCGCGTGTCTCATTTGGTTTATCTATTCCGAGACGGTGCAGGGTTCTCGCCTTTTGACCTCGCGCTATAGGGTGGTGCTTGTAGCGTTGCCTACGGCTCTGGTGGTCGTGCTGGCATTTACCAGCTACTGGACGCACACTATGTTCTATATCGATGCGCAGGGCGTATATCGTCGCGGCTTTGCCTATATGATCCAGCCCATCGTCAGCTACTGTTACGTTATACATACGTCCCTGCATGCGTTTGTGCAATCTCGCAGGGTCGAGAGCCTGCAGACGAAGGCCATCTATCGAACCTTGGCATTTTTCGCCATTCCAGCCCTGGTGGGCGGTACCTTTCAGGTCGTATACTCGGTGCCCGGCCTTTGTGTCGGCATAATGATTAGCATGTTGCTGCTCTACATCATCTACCAGGAGCAGCTCATCTCGACCGACCCGTTGACTGGACTTAACAATCGCAACCGTTTTGAGACCTATATGCTGTCGCTCTTCTCAAATGTGGATCAGGCCGAAGATGTATATCTGCTTATGATGGACGCCGACGGCTTTAAGCAGATTAACGATCGCTATGGGCATGTGGAGGGCGACCACGCTCTTCAGGTCATATCCGCTGCGCTCAAAGAAGTCTGCTCGGCGTCTGGTGGCTTTATCGCACGTTATGGCGGCGATGAGTTCGTGGTGCTTCAAAAGGCGACGGCGGAGCAGAATATCATGCATCTGTGCGCGGCAATCAACGACGAGCTCGCGCGCGCCGAGGTGCCGTATCTGTTGCGGATGTCCATCGGCTACGCAAGGGTTGGTGATGGCGTCGATACCTGGCAAGACTTGCTTCGCGCTGCCGATGCGGAGCTCTACCGTGTCAAGGCCGAGAAAGCTGGCATCCAGATACGCTAGATAAAGGGGTGCAAGCTTGCGTGCATGGCGGCCCTCGGCTCTCCGATGTACTCCATTAAGCTAAAGTGTGCGAACATCCTCCCTAAAAAGGTGAGCTCGCTAGGCCTTTTTGGGCCTGTTGACGATGATGATGCCGCCACAGACCAACAGCAGGGCAACAAGTACGGTAACAGGGCTCGTGCCAGCGCCCTCGCCGAGCAGCAGAGCGCTCAACAGTACGCCAAAGACTGGATTCATAAAGCCAAAGACCGACACACGGCTGACGGGGTTGAGGGCAAGCAGACGCGACCATAGCGAGTACGCGACGGCGGAAATGAGTGCCATATAGATAATGAGCGCGATGGCGGGGATGATCGCGGTGGGGGAGAGCACGCCGCCCATCAAAAACCCGATGGCGGTAAGGACCAAACCTCCGACTAAAAACTGCCAGCCGGCGAGCAAGACGCCGTCATGCTCGCGCGAGAATATGCCAATGAGGCAGGTCGATAGGGCACCCGCAACGGTGGAAGCCAAGATAAATCCCTCGCCGCCGAGTGTAAAACCAAAGGTGCCATCCGCGCCTGAAAGGTTGACGAGCGCAACGCCGGCAAAGCCCAGCACACAGCCAAGCACCTTGGCCGCATCGAGCTTTTCGGTGCGAAACGCCAGGGCGGCAAAGAGGATTGCGAGGAAGTTGGCGCTGGCCTCGATGATAGAGCTCGACATAGCGCTTGCACGGGAGAGACCAAGGTAGAAAAAGAAGTACTGCCCGATAGTCTGGAAGAGTGACAGGATGCAGATGGGCTTGATATCGCGTACCTGTGGGACGAGCGGGCGGCGCTGAGCTGTGCTCATACCGACGATAACCAGGATGCCGGCAAGCGTGAAGCGCAAACCTGCAAAGAGTAGCTGCGAGGCGCTATCGTGCGCCGGGATCCCAAAGAGTGCGTAGCCGATCTTGATGCAGGGAAAGGCCGATCCCCAGAGTGCACAGCAAACAAGACAGCCCAGGATGAGTCCGGGCAGGGTGGCGAGATACGGCTTGCGGCTTTCCATGATGTCCTTCCTGCATGCGCGAAGCAAAAAAGAACCCGCCACCGGATGTGTCGGTGGCGGGTGTTGTTACCCGAGGGGATTGTACCCGATGGGAAAGGTTTAAGCGAAGTAGGCCACGCCGCTCTCAAAGATCGGCATGAACTTATCGCCGGGGACATGCTCGGGCACGTTGCGGTACAGGTTGTCGCCGCGACGCTCGGCATGGCCCATCTTGCCCAGGACGCGGCCGTCGGGGCTCGTGATGCCCTCGATGGCGAGTGCGGAGCCGTTGGGGTTGACGGAAAGATCCATGCTGGGCTTTCCGTCTTCACCCACGTACTGCGTGGCGACCTGGCCGTTGGCGATCAGCTGGGCGAGCACCTCGTCATTGGCGACAAAGCGGCCCTCGCCGTGGCTGATGGCGACGGTGTAGGGGTCGTCCAGGCTGCACTGCGAAAGCCACGGGGACAGGTTGGACGAGATACGGGTGCGCACCAGACGGCTCTGGTGGCGACCGATGGTGTTGAACGTCAGCGTGGGCGCATCGGGCGTGGCGTCGACGATATCGCCGTAGGGCACCAGGCCGAGCTTGACCAGAGCCTGGAAGCCGTTGCAGATGCCCAGCATCAGGCCGTCGCGGGCCTTGAGCAGGTCGCGGACTGCCTCGGTGACCTCGGGAGCGCGGAAGAACGCCGTGATGAACTTGGCGGAGCCGTCGGGCTCGTCACCGCCCGAGAAGCCACCGGGGATCATGACGATCTGGCTTGCACGGATGCGGCGGGCAAGCTCGTGGGTGCTCTCGGCGACGGCCTCGGGCGTGAGGTTGTTGATCACGAAGGTGTCGGCCTCGGCACCGGCGGCACGGAAGGCGCGGGCGCTGTCGTACTCGCAGTTGTTGCCGGGGAACACCGGGATAATCACGCGCGGACGGGCGATCTTGGCGCCGCCGTACACGTGGATATCCTTGGCGCGGAAGTCGATGGTCTCGACCTCGGGGGTCTCGCCGGCGCTGCGGTAGGCAAAGACGCCCTCGATGCCGCTCTCCCAGGCCTCCTGGAGCTCGGAGAGCTCGATGACCTCGGAGCCGGTATCGATGACATAGCCCTCGACGGTGGTGCCCAGGGGCTCGACGACAACGCCGTCGGCGACCTCGGGCAGCTCGGCGTCATCGGCGAGCTCGACGATAAAGCTGCCGTAGAGCGGGGTGAAGAGGCTCTCCACGTCCACATCCTCGGCAAGCTCGATACCGATCTGGTTGCCGACGCACATCTTAAAGAGGCTCTCGGCGCCGCAGCCGTAGCCGGGCGTGGAGACGGCCAGGGCGTCGCCGGTAGCAGTGAGCGCCTCGACGGCGTCAAACGCGGCGAGCAGCTGCTGGGCGTCGGGGCGGTAGTCTTCGCCATAGGTGGCGGGGGCGATACGGACGACGCGGTGCGTCAGACCCTTGAACTCGGGCGAGACGGCACGGGCGGCCTTGCCCACGGCCACAGCGAAGCTGATCAGGGTCGGCGGAACGTTGAGCTCGCCGGCCTCGTCCTCAAACGAACCGCTCATGGAGTCCTTGCCGCCGATGGCGCCGGCGCCCAGGTCGACTTGGGCCATGAGGGCACCCAGGACGGCAGCCGTGGGCTTGCCCCAGCGCTCGGCCTCGGTGCGCAGTCGCTCGAAGTACTCCTGGAAGGAGAGGTAGGCGCGCTTGTGCTCAAAGCCGGCGGCCACGAGCTTGGCGATGGACTCGACCACAGACAGGTAGGCGCCAGCAAACTGGTCGGCCTCCATCAGGTAGGGGTTGAAGCCCCATGCCATGGCGCTTGCCGTGGTGGTCTCGCCGTCCACGGGGAACTTGGCGACCATGGCCGAGCTCGGGGTGAGTTGCGTCTTGCCACCAAAGGGCATGAGCACGGTTGCGGCACCGATGGTGGAGTCGAAGCGCTCGGAAAGGCCCTTGTTGGAGGCGACGTTGAGGTCGGTGACAAGCGAGGTCATGCGCTCGGCAAGCGTGGTGCCGGCCCAGCTGGGCTGCCACACGCTGCGGGCGCACACGTGGGCGACCTGGTGCTTGGGCGCGCCGTTAGAGTTGAGGAACTCGCGGGATAGGTCGACGATGGCGACGCCGTTCCAGGCCATGCGCATGCGCGGCTCGGCGGTAACCTCGGCGATTACGGTCGCCTCCAGGTTCTCCTCGGCGGCGTAGCCCATGAACTCCTCGACGTCACCGTCGGCGACGGCGCAGGCCATACGCTCCTGGGACTCGGAGATGGCAAGCTCGGTGCCGTCCAGGCCGTCGTACTTCTTGGTCACGGTGTCCAGGTCGACATACAGGCCGTCGGCAAGTTCGCCCACGGCGACCGAGACGCCGCCGGCGCCAAAGTCGTTGCAGCGCTTGATCAGGCGGCAGGCGTCGCCGCGGCGGAACAGACGCTGCAGCTTGCGCTCGACCGGGGCGTTGCCCTTCTGGACCTCGGCGCCCGAGGTCTCGATGGACTCGGTGTTCTGGGTCTTGGAGGAGCCGGTGGCGCCGCCGATGCCGTCACGGCCGGTGCGGCCGCCCAGCAGGATGATCTTGTCGGTGGGGGCGGGGCACTCGCGACGCACGTGGTTTGCCGGGGTGGCGCCCACGACGGCGCCGACCTCCATGCGCTTGGCCACGTAGCCGGGGTGATAGAGCTCGTTGACCTGGCCGGTGGCAAGGCCGATCTGGTTGCCGTAGCTGGAGTAGCCGGCGGCGGCGGTGGTTACGAGCTTGCGCTGCGGCAGCTTGCCCTCGAGCGTCTCGGACACGGGGACGGTGGGGTCGCCGGCGCCGGTGACACGCATGGCCTGGTACACGTAGCTGCGGCCCGACAGCGGGTCGCGGATGGCACCGCCCACGCAGGTGGCGGCACCGCCGAAGGGCTCGATCTCGGTCGGGTGGTTGTGGGTCTCGTTCTTAAACAGGAACAGCCAGTCCTGGTCCTCGCCGTCGACATCGACCTTTACCTTGACGGTGCAGGCGTTGATCTCCTCGGACTCATCGACATCGGTCATGACGCCGGTCTTCTTGAGATACTTGGCGCCGATGGTGCCCATGTCCATGAGGCAGACGGGCTTGGCGTCGCGACCGAGTTCGTGGCGCATCTCCATGTAGCGGTCGAAGGCCTGCTGCACCACGGCGTCATCGATCGTCACATCATCCAGGACGGTGCCGAAGGTGGTGTGGCGGCAGTGGTCGGACCAATAGGTGTCGATTACGCGGATCTCGGTGATGGTGGGGTCGCGGTCCTCATCGCGGAAGTACTGCTGGCAGAAGGCGATGTCCGCCTCGTCCATGGCAAGGCCGCGCTCGGAGATAAAGGCGGCAAGGCCGGCTTCGTCGAGCTCGCGGAAACCGTCGAGCACCTCGACGGGCTGGGGCTCGGGGGTCTCCATGTACAGCGTCTCGGGCAGGTCGAGTGAGGCGATGCGCGCCTCGACGGGGTTCACCACGTAGTGCTTGATGGCATCGATGGCGGCCTCGTCCAGAGCGCCCGAGATCATATAGACCTTGGCGGAGCGCACGGCGGGGCGCTCGCCCTGGCTGATGAGCTGCACGCACTCGCTGGCGGAGTCGGCGCGCTGGTCAAACTGGCCAGGCAGGAATTCGACGGCAAAGACGGCGCCATCGCTTGCGGGGAGCTCGTCGTAGGTCACATCGACCTGGGGCTCGCTAAAGACGGTCGGCACGCAGGACCGGAAAAGCTCCTTGTCGATGCCCTCGACGTCGTAGCGGTTGATAATCCTCAGGGCCTCGATGCCCTTGATGCCGAGAATTTCGGTCAGCTCGCCCTTGAGCTGCTGAGCCTCGACGTCGAACCCGGGTTTCTTCTCCACGTAGATACGAGAGACCATTGGTTCCTGCCTTCCTGATCGGTTGGGCGTACGGTACGGTATGCGGCAGCGGTCGGTTTGCGGGGTCTGCCCTGCGGTCGCCTTGAGCCACATGTTTGTAAACCTCACTATGATACGACAGCTCGCGGCGCGTTGAGGACGGCGAGGGTGCTACAGTGAAGCGCAAACAAGAGAAAGGCATCACATGGCATTCGTTTCGCTCGCCATCATCGCACTCGTGGCCTTTGCGAGTCCTTTTATCGCCTCGGCGATTCCCGGAAAACCCGTTCCCGAGACGGTCTTTTTGCTCGTGCTCGGCGCGGTACTGGGACCCCATATGCTCGGCGTCATCCATGTAGATGCTGAGGTCTCGCTTGTGTCCGAGCTGGGCCTGGCCTTTTTGTTCCTGCTTGCCGGCTTTGAGATCGACCCCAAGAGCATCACAGGCGTCGAGGGGCGCTACGGCTTGGCGACGTGGGTCGTCACGTTTGGTATCGCCTGGCTTGCCGTGCGCTTTACCCCGTGGTTCTCAGTCAGTCATTTCGACGGTATCGCCGTGACGCTTGCCCTCACTTCGACGGCGCTCGGTACGCTTGTGCCCATCATGCGTGAGCGCTCGCTCACCGGCACGCGCGTGGGCGACTCGATTCTCGCGTATGGCACTTGGGGCGAGCTCGGTCCCGTGCTCGCCATGTCGGTGCTGTTGTCTGCCCGCACTGGTATCCAAACGCTCGTTATCCTTGGCTTGTTTGCGGTGGTTTGCGTGTTGCTGGCCGTGGTCCCGAGCCGCTCCAAGCGCGTCGGCAGCCGCTTCTTTGCATTTGTTGAGGAGCGCGCCGATACCACGTCGCAGACCTTCGTGCGCCTGACGGTGCTCATCCTGGTCACGCTCGTGGCATTCTCGGCTGTCTTTGATCTCGACATCGTGTTGGGTTCTTTTGCCGCCGGCTTTGTCCTGCGCTATATCATCCCCGAGGGCAACCATACGCTCGAGACCAAGCTCGACGGTCTGGCCTACGGTTTTTTGATTCCGGTGTTCTTTACCGTATCGGGCGCAAAGATCGATCTGACGGCCGTGGCGTCGCGCCCGGGTCTGCTCGTGGGCTTTATCGTGGCGTTGTTGATTATTCGTGCCGTGCCCATTCTTATTTCCATGAGCATTTGTCCTGCGACGCGCGATGTGTCGGCGTATGGTCGCATTACCGTGGCCCTGTACTGCACCACGGCGCTGCCGATCATCGTTGCCGTTACGAGCGTTGCCGTCAACGCGGGCGCGCTGTCGCAAGATATTGCGTCGGTCATGGTTGCCGCCGGTGCCATCACGGTGTTCTTGATGCCATTGCTCGCGCAGCTCTTCTACCGCGTGGTGGATGCCGCACCGGTCGCCGCCGTGGCAGAGGTTGCCGAGCATCCATCCGATGCGCTCGACATCTTGCGCGCCCACCACGACCTAGCGAGCTTGCTCGCGCGCGAGCACGAGCTGCTGACCTCGCATGGCCATGGTCGCGTATTCGAGGGCCTGCCTACGCTCGATACGATTGCCGAGCGTCTTTCCGCCGAGGCAGCGAGCGGCCACATCGATGCCCGCATCGTGGACGCGGCGCACCTGCTTGCCGATAAGACTTATGGTGATGAGATTGACACGTCCGAGCTGACTCCGCATGAGCGTCGCCGCCTGGAGCGCGCCAAGCTCGCCGTGCGCGAATACCGTCGTCGCATGCTGGAACTCTATGCGCGCGATGAAGCTCAGGACGACGACGGCAGGTAGCAAGGAATGTCGGGATACGGGTTCCGTCCAAATAATTGAAGGCGCGCTGCCTGCGGTTGATGCAGACAGCGCGCCTTTTGCGTTGGGCTTCGTTGAGACTCGAAGCCGTGGTTCGCGACCTTTAGGAGCGGGCGGCTCCGTCGACGGGGAGCACCGCGCCCGTGACGTAGGCGGACATGTCGCTCGCCAGGAAAACAAAGGCGTTGGCGACATCCTCGGGCTCGCCCATGCGACCCAGCGGAATGGTGGCGATGATGGGCTTAATAACCTCTTCGGGCAGGTTGGCGACCATATCGGTCTTGGTTACGCCAGGCGCGACGGCGTTGACGCGAATACCCATGGGGGCGAGCTCGCGCGAGAGCGACTGGACCATGCCGTTGACGGCAAACTTGGACGTAGGATAGCCGACGCCGGAGGGCTGGCCATACTTGGCGACCATTGAGCTCGTGGTGGTGATGGTGCCGCCGTGGCCGGCCTCGGTCATGATCTTGGCGGCAGCCTGGTGACCATTAAAGACGGCGACGACATTGAGGTCCATGACCTTTGCAAACTCTTCGGCCGTGTAATCCAAAAGGGGCGAGCGCTGGGAGATGCCGGCATTGTTGACGACTGTATCCAAGCCGCCCATATCGGCGGCGGCCTGGGTAAAGGCCTCGGTTACGGCTTCGAGCGAGGTGAGGTCGCAGGAGCGGCCCCAGACCTTGGCGTTAGGATAGGCGGCTGCTAGCTTCTCAACGGCCGCGTCGGCAGTCTCCTGGCGCGAGCCAAAGACGGTGACGGCAGCGCCTTCCTCGATAAAACGGCAGGCGATGGCATAGCCGATACCGCGTGTGCCTCCGGTGATGATTGCTTTCTTGCCCTCGAGCAACATGGTGCCTCCATTCTTCGGGGGTGGACGTACGCAGCACAGGATAGCGGCAGACAAAAACAAACATGCCTGCTTATCGGTAAGCGGTACCCCTGGTTGACACCGAACGGTCAAATTGCTCAAACGCGGATCGTGTCAATGCACCCCGAGCGTGCAAATGAAAGGGCTCCCGTCCAAGACTAGACGGGAGCCCTTCGAGCAAATGCGTTGTGGGGTGTAAACCGAACTAGTTCGCCATGACGCCTTCGGTCCAAGCCTCAACGTCCTCGATGCGCAGGACGTTGGCGACCTCGGCCACGCAGTCGACGCTGGCAAGCTCGGCGGCGGCAGCCTGGACATTCTTCTCGAGCGCGCGGTGCGTCAGGAAGATGACCGAGCAGGCATCGCTGACGCCCGACTTGCCGTCCTCGACCTGGTTGATGAGCGAGATCGAGATGTTGTGCTTGGCAAAGATGTCGACCGTCTCGGACAGGGCGCCCACGCGGTCGGCGACCTTCAGACGCACATAGTACTTGGTCTGGAGCTCGTCCATGGGCTTAAAGGCGAGGTTGTGACCATAGGGCTCAATCTCGGGCAGCGGGGCCACGCCGCGGCTGATCTGCTCGGAGAGCGACAGGATATCGCCCACGACGGCACTCGCGGTGGGGAAGGAGCCCGCGCCCGCGCCGTAGAACATGGTCTCGCCCACGGCGTCACCCACCACGTAGACGGCGTTCATGGCGCCGTTGACCTTGGCAAGCATGTGATCGGCGGGGATCAGCGTGGGATGCACGCGGACGTCGACGCCGGTGTCGGTGTTGCGTGCGATGCCCAGCAGCTTAATGGTGTAGCCGAGCTCGCGGGCCTGGGCGATGTCCTCGGCGCCGATGGTACGGATACCCTGCTGGTACACATCGTCGGTGGTAACGCGGGTGCCAAAGCCGATGGAGGCGAGGATCGCCGTCTTGCTGGCGGCGTCGAAGCCGTCGACGTCGGCGGACGGGTCGGCCTCGGCATAGCCCTTGGCCTGCGCGTCGGCAAGCACGTCGGCGTAATCGGCGCCCTCGGCGTCCATGCGCGACAGGATATAGTTGGTGGTACCGTTGAGAATGCCGGCGATGGTCAGGATCTTGTTGCCCACCAGGTCGTGCTCGAGCGTGCTGACAATGGGGATGCCACCGCCGCAGCTGGCCTCGCACTTAATCTGCACGCCGCACGCGCGCGCCTTCTCGGCGAGCGTCTCGACATGACGGCCCAGCAGGGCCTTGTTGGCAGAGACGACATGCTTGCCGTTCTCGAAGGCGGTAGTGAAGATTTCGGTCGCGGGGTGCTCGCCGCCGATCAGCTCGACGACGATGTCGACGGCGGGGTCGGTGACGACATCGTGCCAGTCACTCGTAAAGGCCTCGCGCTCAATACCGGCTGCCTCGGCCTGCTCCCAGGCAAGCGCGCAGGCGCGGGTCAGCTTAAGGTCGATGCCGTAGGCGGCCAGGTACTCATCGTGGTGGCTCTTGATCAGACGGGCCACGCCGCCGCCGACGGTCCCCAGACCGATCAGACCGACGTTCACGGTGCGCAGGGATTCGCTCATAGATAGCTCCTTCGTGCATCTTATGGATGGATTAACCGCTTAAAGGTTGAGTGCATTCTAGCGTGAACCGAGGGCGCATGCTCGCCAGGCAACAGGAGTCGCACAAAACGGCACCCCCGAAACGCTGCGGAAACATTGGAAACATGCTCGCTACAAATGAACTTCCGTAACAAACTGTCAACGTTTGCGCCATAAGGTTTGCCCCGTACCGCAAAACAGCCGCACCGCGGCCAGCGAAAAGGGGGACACCATGTTTAGTATCAACAACGCACTGAGCCGTAGGAGTTTCTTGGCAGGAGCCGCGGCGCTCGGCAGCACCGCCGCGCTCGCTGGCTGCTCTTCGAGTGGCTCTGACGGCGGCTCCGCCGATGACGGCAAGACCTTCAAGATCGGTGTTATCGGCCCTCTGACCGGCGCCGCGGCAACCTATGGCGTTTCGGCCGAGAAGGGTGCCAAGCTCGCCGCCGAGGATTTCTCGACCAAGGACCTCAAACTCTCGCTTAAGTCCGAGGACGACGTCGCCGACGGCGAGAAGGCCATCAACGCCTTCAATACCTTGTGCGACTGGGGCATGCAGGCGCTTGTCGGCCCCGTTACCACCGGCGCCGCCGTCGCCGTCTCGGGCGAGATCGCCGACGATATGCTCATGGTCACGCCTTCGGCCTCGTCGCTCGATGTCACCAAGGGAAAGACCACGGTCTTTCAGGTTTGCTTCACCGACTCCACCATGGGCGCCAGCGCCGCGAAGTTCTTGGCCGAGAAGTACGCGGACGCCAAGATCGCCCTGTTCTACAACTCCGGCGATACGTACAGCTCGGGCGTTGCCGACGCCTTTGCCGAGCAGGCCAAGGCATCCAAGCTCGATGTCGTCGATACCGAGACCTTTAAGGACGACTCTTCCACGAGCTTTACCAACCAGCTCACCAAGGCCAAGGAGGCCGGCGCCACGCTTATTTTTGCTCCGATCTATTACACGCCGGCGTCCGTCCTGCTCAAGAACGCCAAGGACATGGGGTACGACATGACGCTTATGGGCACCGACGGCATGGACGGCCTGCTCTCCGTTGAGGGCTTCGATACCTCTCTTGCCGAGGGCGTGCTGCTCATGACCCCGTTCTCTGCTGACGATGAGAAGAACGCCGACTTCGTCAAGGCCTATAAGGACGCCTACGACGAGACGCCCAATCAGTTTGCCGCCGATGCCTATGACTGCGTCCATGCGATTGCCGAGGCTATCGATAAAGCGGGCATCGACATTACGGCTGACGGTGCCGACATTGCCGACGACCTTGCCCGCGCCATGCGCAAGATCAAGATCGAGGGCCTGACGGGCGAGCTGACGTGGAATGACGAGGGCCAGGTCGAAAAGCCCGCTACGGCCTATGTGATCCAGGACGGCAAGTACATCGCCGCCTAAGTGCGCATAAAACGCTACCGGTGAGGCTGTTTTATTCAGGGCGGGGACGCCTGTAACAGAATGGAAACATTACTTTTACACAATAAAGTGGCATTACTGCATAAAATAATAGAAATACACAGAAATATGGATAAATGAACAAATCCAAAGAAAAGTTGAAATAATCGCCACTTTTCCTAACTAAAGCGTCTACTATTTTGCGAACGCCGAACACGGCGAAGGATGGCCTGTCGGGCAACCAAAACCCGACGAGATTTGAGAGGAGAGCCGCATGTCGAGCCTCACCGGTAAGTCATTGAACCCTGTTATGAATCGCAGGAGCGTTATCGCGAGCGCAGCAGGTCTGGGGGCGATGTCCATTCTAGCTGGCTGCTCCTCCAACGGCGGCGACAGCGGTTCCGCGTCGGGCGACGCTTCGTTTAAGATCGGCACCATCGGCCCGCTGACCGGCGCCAACGCGTCCTACGGCAAGTCCGTTACACAGGCTGTCGAGCTTGGCTGCAAGGATTTCTCGACCAAGGAGCTGCCGCTTGTCAGCAAGGCCGAGGACGACCAGGCTGACGGCGAGAAGGCCGTCAACGCCTTCAACACCCTGCTCGACTGGGGCATGCAGGCCCTCGTCGGTCCGACCACCACGGGTGCGTCGGTCGCCGTTGCCGCCGAGTGCGGCAACGACCCCGAGACGTTCATGATCACCCCGTCCGCGTCCTCCGAGGACGTTACCAAGGGCAAGGATTGCGTCTTCCAGGTTTGCTTTACCGACCCCAACCAAGGTGTCAACGCTGCCAAGTTCCTGGCAGAGAAGTATGCGAACGAGAAGTTCGTGCTGTTCTATAACTCCGGCGATGCCTATTCTTCGGGCATCGCAGATTCCTTTAAGGCCCAGGCCGCTAAGTCTAAGCTTGAGATTGTCGACGAGGAGACCTTTAAGGACGACTCCGCCACGAGCTTTACCAACCAGCTAACCAAGGCCAAGCAGGCAGGCGCCACCATGATCTTTGCGCCGATCTACTACACGCCGGCGTCCGTCCTGCTCAAGAACGCCAAGGACATGGGCTACGACGTCAAGATGATGGGCTGCGACGGCATGGACGGCATCCTGGGCGTTGAGGGCTTCGACACCTCTCTTGCCGAGGGCCTGCTGCTTATGACCCCGTTCTCCGCCGACGACGAGAAGAACGCCGACTTCGTCAACGCTTACAAGGATAAGTACGGTGATACCCCCGACCAGTTTGCCGCCGACGCCTACGACGGCGTGCATGCTGTGGTCGAGGCTCTCAAGGAGGCCGGCCTGGGCGTCGACGCCGACCCCACCGAGGTTGCCGAGAAGCTGCCTAAGGCTATGCTCAAGATTACTGTTGACGGCCTGACTGGCAAGCTCTCCTGGAACGACAAGGGTCAGGTCCAGAAGGACCCGACGGCGTACGTCATTACCGACGGCAAGTACGTACAGGCCTAATAGGCCGCCTTACATAGAGCGGTTTTGATCCCAAGCAGGGGAGGTTTTGGCCTTCCCTGCTTGCTTGGTATCTAGGGACGATGTAACGTCCCTGTTTCATACATCAACTGGAAACCTATTCGAAAGGGGGATGTGGAACATGACGGTCTTTATCCAATACCTGGTCAACGGCCTGTCCATGGGCAGCGTCTACGCCATCATCGCGTTGGGCTACACCATGGTCTACGGTATCGCCAAGATGCTCAACTTCGCTCACGGCGACGTCATCATGGTCGGTGCCTATGTCTCGTTCTGCGCCACGTCGTATCTCGGCCTCCCGGGCTGGGCATCTGTAGTTCTCTCTTGTGTGGTCTGCACGGTTCTCGGTGTTCTCATCGAGGGTCTGGCATACAAGCCGCTGCGTCAGGCGGGCCCGCTGGCCGTTCTGATCACGGCCATCGGCGTGTCCTACTTCCTGCAGAACGCCGCGCAGCTCCTGTGGGGCGCCACGCCCAAGAACTTCACTTCGCTCGTCACCTTCCCGGTGCCGGAGTTCTTGGCCAAGTTCAACGTAAGCGCCGTTTCGCTCGTCACCATCGTCGCCTGCCTGGTTATCATGGCCGGTCTGATGTTCTTTACAGGTAAGACCAAGATGGGCAAGGCCATGCGCGCCGTGTCCGAGGACAAGTCCGCCGCTCAGCTCATGGGCATCAACGTCAACCGCACTATTTCGATGACCTTTGCCATCGGCTCCGCCCTTGCCGCCATCGCCGGCGTGCTCCTGTGCTCCTACTCGCCGGTCCTGCAGCCCACCACGGGCGCCATGCCTGGCATTAAGGCCTTCGACGCCGCCGTCTTCGGCGGCATCGGCTCCATCCCCGGTGCCTTTGTCGGTGGCATTCTCATCGGCATCATCGAAGCGATGGCGCAGGCTTACATTTCCACGAGCCTTGCCAACTCCATCGTCTTTGGTGTTTTGATCATCGTCCTGCTCGTCAAGCCTGCCGGCCTCTTGGGCAAGTACGTCCCCGAGAAGGTGTAGGTGAGCGTTATGAAGTTCCTTAAAGACAAGCAGACGCGTCACGACTTTGTCACGTACGCCATGTGCATCGTGGCATTCGCCATCGTGTTCTTTATGCAGTCCAACCATATGATCCCGCGCATGATCGCCGGCCAGTTGGTTCCCATCACGGCCTACATCGTTATGGCCATCTCGCTCAACCTCGTTGTCGGCATCGCGGGCGACTTGTCGCTGGGCCACGCGGGCTTTATGAGCGTCGGCGCCTATACGGGCATCGTTACCGCGGTTGCCCTCGAGAGCGCCGTCCCCTCCGATCCAATACGTCTTGTCATCAGCATTGTGGTCGGCGCTATCGCCGCTGCCATCTTGGGCTTCTTGATCGGTATCCCGGTCCTGCGCCTGAGCGGCGACTATCTGGCCATCGTGACCCTGGCTTTTGGCGAGATCATCAAAGAGATCGTCACCTGCCTCATTGTGGGTGTCGACTCCCGCGGCCTGCATGTGATCTTTAACATCACGGGCAACTCCACGATCGACGACCTGCACCTGCTCGAGGACGGCACCGCCATCATCAAGGGCGCCCAGGGTGCCTCGGGCGTGTCGACGTACTCGACCTTCCTCGCCGGTGCCATCCTGGTCATGGTCGCGCTCGTGATTGTACTCAACCTGGTGCGCAGCCGTACCGGCCGTGCCATCATGGCCGTGCGCGATAACAAGATTGCAGCCGAGTCCGTAGGCATCTCCGTCACCGAGTACCGCATGATCGCCTTCGTGGTTTCCGCTGCCCTCGCCGGTGCTGCCGGAGCTCTCTTCGGCGGTAACTTCTCGCAGCTCTCCGCCACCAAGTTCGACTTCAACACGTCGATCCTCATCCTGGTGTTCGTGGTCCTGGGCGGTCTGGGCAACATGCGCGGCTCCGTCATCGCGGCGGCGTTGCTCACGGTGCTTCCTGAGCTGCTCCGTCAGTTCTCGGACTACCGCATGCTCATCTACGCCATCGTGCTGATCCTGGTCATGATCTTTACCAACAACCCGCAGCTCAAGGCGTTCTTCGGTCGCGTCAAGGACCGTTTTGCTTCCAAGAAGGAGGTGGCAGCCGATGCCCAGTAAATTTGAGTTCAACAAGGGCAAGATGGTCCCGTATCCTTCTGGCGCCATCGTTCCCGATCGCGACCTGGGCCAGCGCCCGGCGCTCGAGTGCATCCACCTGGGCATTGAGTTCGGTGGCCTTAAGGCAGTCGACGACTTTAGCCTGACTATCGGCAAGACCGAGATCGCCGGCCTGATCGGCCCCAATGGTGCCGGTAAGACCACGGTCTTCAACCTGCTCACCAAGGTGTACCAGCCCACGCACGGCACCATCCTGCTCGACGGTGAGGACACCTCGGGCAAGTCGGTCTACCAGGTCAACCGCATGGGTATTGCCCGCACCTTCCAAAACATCCGCCTGTTTAACACCATGACGGTGGAGGATAACGTTAAGATCGGCCTGCATAACCAGGAGCGCTACTCCGGCTTTGAGGGCGTGCTGCGCCTGCCGACGTATTGGAAGCACGAGAAGGCCGCCCACGAGCGCGCCATGGAGCTGCTGTCCATTTTTGATATGGAGCACCTGGCAAACGAGCAGGCCGGCTCGCTGCCTTACGGCGCCCAGCGTCGTCTGGAGATCGTCCGCGCGCTTGCCACCAACCCCAAACTGCTGCTGCTCGACGAGCCTGCCGCCGGCATGAACCCGTCCGAGACCGCGGAGCTCATGGAGAACATCGTCAAGATCCGCGACACCTTTGGCATCGCCATTATGCTTATCGAGCATGATATGTCGCTCGTCATGAACATCTGCGAGGGCATCTGCGTGCTCAACTTTGGTAAGGTCATCGCCAAGGGCACGGCCGAGGAGATCCAGAACAACGATGCCGTAATTGAGGCATATCTGGGCAAGCAGGATAAGGGGGAGAACTAAATGGCAGAGCCGATGCTTTCCGTCTACAACATCAACGTCTGGTACGGCGCTATCCACGCCATCAAGGACATCTCCTTTAACGTCAACGAGGGCGAGATCGTGGCCCTGATCGGCGCGAACGGCGCCGGTAAGTCCACGACGCTTAAAACCATCTCGGGCCTGCTGCGTTCCAAGACCGGCTCCATCAAGTTTATGGGCGAGGACATTACCCATACGCCTGCCGATAAACTGGTGGGCAAGGGCCTGGCCCAGGTTCCCGAGGGCCGTCGCGCCTTTTTGCAGATGACGGTCGAGGAGAACCTGGAGATGGGCGCCTACACGCAGCCCAAGTCCACGGTGACTCCGGGCCTTGAGCGCGTCTACGAGCAGTTCCCGCGCCTTAAGGAGCGCCGTCGCCAGGTCGCCGGCACCCTTTCGGGCGGCGAACAGCAGATGCTCGTTATGGGGCGCGCCCTTATGAGCAACCCCAAGCTGCTCATGCTCGATGAGCCTTCCATGGGTCTGGCGCCGATTCTGATTGAGCAGATCTTCCAGATTGTCGAGGACCTGCACAAGGCCGGTACCACGGTGCTTCTGGTCGAGCAGAACGCCCAGATGGCGCTTTCAATCGCCACGCGCGGCTACGTGCTCGAGACCGGCAAGATCACCATGACCGGCACCGGCCAAGAGCTCCTGCACGACGATAACGTCCGCAAAGCCTACCTGGGCGGTTAACTAGTTACGCGGTTTTACCAAACCGCGTAACGGCTCGACGCTGCAAGCCCGCCAGAGCGGCAATCTGCCTTTCAACTTCGGCGGCATGACCAGAAGGGCAATGCCGCCTCGTTTCAAGGCACCTTGCTCGCTCTGGCGGGTTTTCGCTGTCGTTGTCAAAACATCGACGTTGTGGCAGATGCCAACGACTACCCCTTTAAGTTGCGGTGGAATAGGGACTAAATGGGAGCCTCAGAGGCCAAAAGAGTCCTTATTCCACCGCAACTTCATGGGGGTGTGTGACAATGCCCGTCGGAAAACATCTGCTGTCTTCGGGGGTCTATCTATGCTGTACGAGTTTTGTGCCGAGAACTTTGAGCGGGTGCCGGCGGCCATTAAGGCCGGTGCGAGTCGTATTGAGCTGTGCGACAACCTTGCCGTTGGCGGCACCACACCTTCCGCCGGCGTTATCAGCGCTACGGTCAGCTACGCTCACGAGCACGATGCGCGCGTGATGTGCATGATTCGTCCGCGCGGCGGGGACTTTCATTACAACCAGGACGAGCTGCGCATGATGGAGATGGATCTGGGCCTTGCCGTAAGCGCCGGCGTCGATGGTCTGGTCTTTGGCTGTTGCAAGCCTTGTGCTGGCGGATGGGCGCTCGACGAACTCACGCTCGGTGCCTTGGTGATGGCTGCGGGGTGTGCGGCCGAGGAGTGCAAGCGCGAGTCCCTTGACATCACCTTCCACATGGCGTTTGACCAGCTCTCGCCCGAGGCTCAGCTCGATGCGATTGATACACTTGCCGACTGCGGCGTTACGCGCATCCTCACGCATGGCGGCGCTGCCGGTACGTCGATCGAGGGCAACTTCGAAAACCTGGTCCGCTTGATCGAGTACGCGGGCGACCGTCTGACCATCCTTCCTGGCGGCGGCATTACCACGGCCAACCGCGATGCCGTGGCGGCAGCACTTGGCGTCTCCGAGCTGCATGGCACCAAGATCGTGCCGCTGGAGGTGTAACCTGTGGCACTGGTATTTGACGTTCAGCAGGCGAGCGGTAAGCCCGACGATAATCGTCGCCCTGGCACCGCGTGCCCCTTTTGTGATACGGAGGGGCTCGCCAGCGTCATCCAGCGCGATGGTGACTGCATCTGGCTCGAGAATAAGTTCAAGACCTTGCGGGCCACCCGTCAGACCGTATTGATCGAGTCTGCCAATCACGACGCCGACCTGGCGACCTATGAACCGGATGAGCTGCATCATGTGATGCGGTTTGCCCTGGGCTGTTGGCAGCAGATGCTCGATTCCCAACAGTACCGCAGTGTGCTCCTGTACAAGAACAAAGGCCCGCTTTCGGGCGGCAGCCTCGTCCATCCACACATGCAGATTGTGGGCTTGGAGCAGGAAGACGGCTATGCTTCGCTGGCTTCCGCCAATTTCGAAGGCATCAATGTTTGGCAACAGGGGAGAATCTCGGTCAACATCTCAACCGAACCGATTATGGGATTCTTTGAGGTTAACGTCTCGGCTCCACAGGGAATCGCCGCCAGCGACGACGCCCGCGACCAAGCCGAAGCGGACCTGTTTGCCGATGCGATTCAGGTGGCCCTGCACTATATCCTGCACGAGCACCACGGCGGCCGCGCGGAGTCGTACAACTTGTTCTTCTACCACATGGACGGCCGGACCATTGCCAAGGTGTTGCCGCGTTGGGTGGTTTCGCCCTACTTTGTCGGTTATCGTTTGGCCCAGGTCAATGCCGAGACCACGCTCGATATCGATGCAGAGCGCCTGCGTGCGCATCTGGAAACGCTCGTATAGCAAGACTATCACCCGCGTAATGCGGACAGTCTAGCGTCCCATGGCGTCGCGGCCGGCCTCGACGCGCTTGCGCTGGGCGGCGCGCTCCTCGCCGGTCAGTCGCTCAAAGAGATGTCCGATAACCGAGGCGAGCACCTGCTGAAACAGCGTTCCGCACATGACGGGAAACACGACCTCGCCGGGAAAATACTGCGTGGCGATGACGGCGCCCGAAGAGATATTGCGCATGCCGCAGGTAAAGCACATGGTGGTCGTCTCGCTATACGGCAGGTGCAACGCGCGGGCGACCAGAATGCCGACGACAAAGCCGCTGATGGCGAAGGTCAAAATAAAGAGGGCGACTTCCAGGCGCACCGCATTCATGTGTAGCACGTACTCGCTCATGGCGGTGGAGTTGGAGGCGATGACACCCATCATCATAAACTTGCAGGCGGGCGAAAGCGCGGGGGAGAGTTTCTCGTGTCCCCATCCGCGCGTGAACTCGTTGATCACGATGCCGAGCACGGCGGGGATGGCGATCATAAAGGCCATGTTCTGCATCATGCCCGTAACATCGATTGCAACGGTGGCACCCAGCAGGAGCTTAAGCGTGAGCGGAATCGTGACGGGCGAGATGACCGAGGACGTCAGGATGATGGTGAGCGCGAGCGGGCCGTTGCCGCCGAACATGCTGATCCACATAAAGGCGGTGACTGCCACGGGTACGCTGTACTCGAGCACGATGCCGCAGACAAGGTTTGGGTTGGAACCAAAGAACAGTGAGCCCATGGCATACGCCGCGATGGGGATGAGCACGGCCGAGACAAATAACGCCAAAATCAAATGTAGGGGACGGCGGAACACCTCGGCCACCTGGTGAAAGGTGTTGCTGAGCGCACCCTGAAACGTCATAAAGGCAAACAAGGCGGGAACGATGGGCTTGAGCACGCCGATCTGCTGGGGAAAGAGCACGCCGAGCGTCACGCAAATCGGAACGATGACCTGCATGTGCCCCGCGAGAAACTTGCCCAGTCCAACCCATTTCTTCATATGCTCTTGTGACTCCCTTTGCTCGTGAATCCGTTTTGAATGGATATGCTAGACGCTTGCATGCGTCCGTGCGTTAGAAACGCTCGATTATTTCGAGGGTATTACCGCCCTCGTTTATCGAAACCGCGGCGTGCTGGACGTTGTGCGTCCGCGCTGCACGGTATAATAAATCCGTTCAACAGATCTGCCTGCCGAAGCGGGTATACACAGAGGACTCATCGCTATGAACCGTGAGAGGTATCGCGGCGACCTGCCCCTATCGGGGGTGGGCGCCTATGTCATCGCTTAAGACGACGCATCGCTGGGCGGTCGCTCGGCAAAACCCCGAGCTCGAAAAGGAGCTTTCGGCTGGCCTGGGCATACCCGGGCTGGTGGCGCGCATTATGGTTGCGCACGGCATTACATCCATCGAGGAAGGCCAGCTGTTTTTGACGCCTTCGCTCGATCGCGACTGGGCGAATCCGCTCGTTATTCCGGGCATGGCGGTCGTCGCTGACCGTGTTGAGCGTGCTATTCGCAGCCACGAGCGCATCGCCGTCTTTGGCGATTTTGACGTCGACGGCATTACGTCGACTTGTCTGTTGACCGAGGCGCTACGTTCGTTTGGCGCCAACGTCACGCCGTTTATCCCGCATCGCTTTGACGAGGGCTACGGTCTTTCGCGTGCAGCGCTCGACCGCGTCAACGAGCTCGCTCGCCCCCAGTTGATCGTGACCGTCGATAACGGCATTGCCGCCAAGGAAGAGGTTTCCTATCTGGAGAGCCTGGGAATCGATCTGGTGGTTACGGACCATCACGAGCCCTCCGACCAGGTGCCGCAGGGCGTGCCCCTGACCGACCCCAAGCTCGAGGATGAGGGACCCTCGCGTGAACTTGCCGGTGCTGGTGTGGCGCTCAAGCTGGTGCAAGTCCTGGGTGAGCGCTTGGGCAAGCCGTCGTATTGGCGTTCGCTAATCGAGGTCGCGGCGCTGGGCACCGTGTCCGACATGATGCCGCTCACGCCCGAGAACCGCGCGCTGGTTGCCGAGGGCATCCAGCAGATGCGCGTAACCGCTCGTCCCGGCTATATCGCGCTTGCCGCGCTCGCCAAGGCGGACCTTTCGAGCATTACGGCGGATGGCCTATCGTTCTCGCTCATTCCCCGCTTAAACGCTGCCGGTCGCATGGCCGATCCCAAGCTGGCGCTCGACCTGCTGCTTGCCCGCGATCCCATCGAAGCAAGCGCGCTGGCGGCTGAGCTCGAGGAAATCAACCGCCAGCGCCGTGAGATCGAGGCGGAGCTCACGCGCGATGCCATGGCAAAGGTCGAGAAGACCTATGACGGCGGACGCGCAATCGTCGTGGGTGGCGAGGGCTGGCACGAGGGCGTCAAGGGCATCGTGGCGAGCCGCCTGACCAATCGCTATCACGTGCCGGCGCTGCTCTTCTCGATCGAGGACGGCGTTGCACGCGGATCGGGCCGCTCGGTGGGCAAAGTTAACCTGTTTGACGCCGTCGAGCGCTGTTCCGACCTGCTGATTCGTCGCGGCGGACATGCCGGTGCGGTGGGTGTGACCATCGAGGCATCCAAGCTCGATGAGTTCCGCCGCCGCCTTTCCGCCGTGCTATCGGAGCTTCCCGCCGAGGACTTTGAAGACACCGACGAGGTCGCCGCCACCGTCGACCTTTCCGAGCTGAATATTGAGACCATCGAGCAGATCTCCCGTCTTGAGCCGTTTGGCCAGGGCAACAAGGTGCCGCTGTTGGCGGCCGAGGGCGTGACAATGTGCGATCGCGCCGTGGTGGGCAAAACCGGCGAGCACATGCGCTTCGTGGCGACCGATGGCGCCGCGAGTGTGCCGGCCATTATGTTCCGCGTGCCGCAGATCGATAAGCTCATCAATTGTGATAGCGCCGTCGACTTGGTGTTCGAGGCCGTGGCCGAGCATTGGCAAGGTCGCGTAAAGCCCAAGCTCATGATCAAGGATGTTCTGGTCCGCGATACCACGCTGCCCAGCGTCGACGATCCGGCATGCGAGCTTCGTCGTGGCGTGCAGCCGGCGGATTCCGGCCTGCGCCTGGAGTCCCGAAAGCGCCAAACGCTCGCCCAACTTTCTTATACCGAGCTCACGCGCTCGCTTATCCATAGCTTTATCGGCTCGAACCAGCCGCACCGCGCGCAGGTCGAAGCGCTCGATGCCCTGGCCGATCACCAAAGTGTTCTGGCCGTTATGGGAACGGGGCGCGGAAAGTCTCTTATCTTCCATGTGCACGCCGCGCGCGAGGCGGTCCTTCGCGGGCGTGCGAGTATCTTTGTCTATCCGCTGCGTGCGCTCGTTGCCGACCAGGCCTATCACCTCTCGTCGACGATGGCTGCGCTCGGCATTGGCGTAGGCGTGCTGACCGGCGAGACCGTGGAGGCGGCGCGCGATGACGTGTTTGCCGGCTTGGCTTCGGGCCGCACCGGCATCGTGCTCACGACGCCTGAGTTCCTGTCTATTCACCGCGACCGCTTTGCTCGCTCGGGTCGTATCGGGTTTGTCGTTATCGACGAGGCGCATCATGCCGGTCTTGCCAAGGGCGGCGACCGTAGCGCATACCTCGACATGCCCGATATCCTCAAGGCCCTGGGCGATCCGGTCGTTATGGCGGCGACGGCCACCGCGACGGCTCCGGTCGTGGCGGAGCTTGCCCGCGTGTTGCCGATTACCCGTACGGTGGTCGACGAGACCGTGCGCGAGAACTTGCAGCTCGAGGACGACCGCGATCTTGCGAGCCGCGAAAACCGCCTGGTGTCCATCGTCGCGACGGGGGAGAAGACCGTCATCTACGTCAATTCGCGTGATCAGTCCGTGGCGCTTGCTAAGACGCTGCGCAAGCGGGTACCCGATTGCGCGACCCGCATCGCGTTCTATAACGCGGGGCTTGCGCGCTCCGATCGTCGCCGTGTCGAGGAAGCGTTTCGTGACGGAAGCCTCAGTTGCATCGTTTCGACATCTGCCTTTGGTGAGGGCGTGAACCTGCCCGATATCCGCCATGTCGTGCTCTACCACATGCCGTTTGGCGGCATTGAGTTTAACCAGATGAGCGGCCGCGCCGGTCGCGATGGCCAGCCCGCCGTGATCCATCTGCTCTATTCGTCGCGCGACGCCCGCATTAACGAGCGCCTACTCGACTGCTATGCGCCCGAGCGCGACGAACTCGTCACGCTCTATCGCGCGTTGCAGACCATGTGGCGCTCCAACCGCGGCAAGACCGGGGACGATTCCTTTAGCGCGAGCGATATCGACATCGCTCAGATGTGTCTTGCCATCGATGCTCGCACGCCGGTTGACGAGCGCTCGGTGGAAAGCGGCCTGGGAATCTTCGAAGAGCTTGGTTTCTGTCGCGTTTCGGGGTTTGACGACACCCGTCGCATCGCGATGGCCGAAAACCCCGGCCGCGTGCAATTGAGCAGGTCGATTCGCTATTTGGAGGGCTTGCGCTCGCGCATGGAGTTCTCGGCTTTCCGGAGTTGGGCGCTCGATTCGTGCGCTTCTGATATGCTAGCCAAAGTTAACCGCCCGATCGTACCGCGGGCCTAGGGGAAGGGGACCTCGATGGATGCCGCAGCCCGTACCGCCCATGATTCCGCCCTCCAGCCGTTCTCGGAGATGGAGCACTATAAGCATGCCGATGAGCTGCCGCCCGAGATTATGGCGGACAGCTACGACAAGCTGGAGCGCCTGTGCCTCAAATATATGAATGAGGACGACTTTTCTAAGGTGGAGCAGGCCTATTGCTTTGCTGCCGAGAAGCACTGCAACCAAAAGCGCCGCTCGGGTGAGATGTACATCAACCATCCCGTCGAGGTGGCCATCATTTTGGCCGATCTCAAGATGGACTGTGACGTGGTGTGCGCCGCGCTGCTACACGATACCGTCGAGGATACCGAGACCTCGCTTGCCGATGTTTCCGGCCTGTTTGGCGATACGGTGGCCGAGCTCGTCGATGGCGTGACCAAGCTCACCAACATCGAAGTCGACAGCATGGACGAGAAACAGGCGCTCACGCTGCGAAAGATGTTCCTCGCCATGTCCAAGGACATCCGCGTCATCATCGTTAAGCTTGCCGACCGTCTGCACAACATGCGCACCCTTGCGGCCTTGCGTGAGGACCGTCGCCTGTTTAAGGCGCGCGAGACCATGGACGTGTACGCGCCCTTGGCCGACCGCCTGGGCATGAGCTCTATTAAGTGGGAACTCGAGGACCTGTCCTTCTTCTACCTGGAGCCCGATGCCTACCAGCGCATCGCGCGCATGGTGGCTGAGTCGCGCGAGGTCCGCGAGCGCTACCTTGCCGAGACCATCAAGACGCTTACCGATGAGCTCAACCGCATTGGTCTAGAGGACTTCCAGATCAACGGCCGTTCCAAGCACTATTGGTCCATCTACCAAAAGATGAAGCGCAAGGGCAAGGAATTCTCCGAGATCTACGACCTGGTGGCACTGCGCGTCATCACGCATTCGGTGCGCGATTGCTACTCCACGCTCGGCGCGGTGCATACGCTGTGGCACCCCATGCCCGGTCGCTTTAAAGATTATATCGCCATGCCCAAGGTCAATAACTACCAGTCGCTCCATACGACGGTTATCGGCCCCACGGCCCGCCCGCTCGAGATTCAGATTCGAACCTATGAGATGCATGAGCAGGCCGAGTACGGCATTGCCGCCCACTGGCTATATAAGAAGTCGGGCGGATCGTCTGCTTCCAAGACCAATGACGCTCAACGTTTGGACGACCAGATCAACTGGCTCAAGCATTCGCTCGATTGGGCGGCTTCCGACGAGATCACCGATGCCAAGGAATACCTGCATTCGCTGAAGGTCGACCTCTTCGATCAGGAGATCTTTGTCTTTACGCCCAAGGGCGAGGTCATGGCGCTTCGTGCCGGCTCCACGCCGCTCGACTTTGCCTACGCCGTTCACACCGAGGTGGGAAACCATTGCGTCGGCGCCAAAATCAACGGTGCGGTGGCTCCGCTCACGCACGAGATTAAGACGGGTGACCGTGTCGAGATTCTGACTAACAAGAGTTCCAAGCCGTCGCGTGATTGGCTCAAGATCGTTAAGACACCTTCCGCCAAGTCAAAGATCCGCCGCTATTTTGCCGCTGCGACCAAGGACGACGACGCTGCTGCTGGTCGCGATATGCTGGCTAAGGACCTGCGCAAGCGTGGCTATGGCATTTCTACGCCGCGTTCGACGCGTGCGCTCAACGCCGTGGCGGAGCAGTTTAACTTCAAGCAGCTCGAGGACCTGTTTGCCGCCGTCGGCGCCGGCAAGGTTGCCCCGCGCGCTGTGGGCAATAAGGTCGAGCAAATCTTGGACCCCAAGCCCGATGAACAGCTCACCAAGGCCGAGGCTATCGCCGAGGTCGTGAAGCAGCCTGCTCGCGGCTCCAACCGCAAGCCGCAAAAGCGCGGCAAGAGCGCCAGTAACGGCATTATCGTCAAGGGCGAGAGCAACAGCGGCCTACTGGTCCGTCTGGCTCATTGCTGCAACCCCGTGACGGGCGACGACATCGTCGGCTTCATCACGCGCGGTCGTGGCGTTTCGGTGCATCGCGCCAACTGTCCCAACGTCAAGGGTCTTATGGAGCATCCCGAGCGCATGATTGACGTAGAGTGGGATGGTGCTGCCGATACGCTTTTCCAGGTCGAGATCGTGGTCGAGTGCCTGGACCGCATGGGCCTGCTCAAGGATGTCACCATTGCCATTGGCGATGCGGGCGGCAATATCCTTTCTGCCGCCACGTCGACCAACCGCGAGGGCATTGCGACCCTGCGCTTTATGGTCGAGATCTCGGACGCGAGTGGTCTGGATCCGCTGCTGGCCTCCATCAGCAGCGTTGACTCGGTCTACGACGCGCGCCGCCTGATGCCCGGTGAGGGTGGAGCCCAGCTTAAGCGCCGCGTTTAGTCGCGACGAACGAGTCACATTATCGATATTCGCTACACTCGAGGCATCGTTTGATGCCTCGAGTTCTATAGAGAGGAGAGGGACATGAGTGCTGTGTCCTTGGATTTAACTCCCAAGGGAACGGTCGAGATCGAGACGCTCGTAAACGGTCCCATTCAGACCAATAGCTATGCTGTTATTTCGGACAATGAGTGCGTGATTATCGATCCCGCATGGGAAGGCGAACGCCTGGTGGAGCATATTCGAGCCGAGCATCCCGGCGTACGCGTGTTTGGCGCCGTATGCACTCATGGCCATGCCGATCATGTTGGTGGTGTTGCAGGCGTGCGAACCACCGTTGGCGAGGGCTGCCAGTATGAGCTGTGTGCTAAGGATGTGGCGGTGCCGCATGCGAACATCGAGGAACAGCGAGCTATGTGGGGCATTGAGACGCCTGACCCCGGGGAGCCGACGCACCTGCTCGCCGAGGGAGATACTATCGAGGTGGGCGATATCTACCTGCAGGTGATCGAGACGCCAGGGCATACGCCGGGCGGGATCGTCTTGTTTGCTGCCACCGAGCAGGGGAACATTGCCTTTGTGGGCGACACCCTGTTTCCGGGTGGGCACGGCCGCACCGATCTTTCTGGAGGAGACGAGGCGGCGATTCTGCGCTCGCTCTCCAAGCTCGCCCGGCTTCTCCCGCCCGATACCGTTTGCCTAACCGGTCATGGCGATTCGACCACCATGGCACGCGAGCTCATGCAGAACCCTTTCATGCAGATTTAGCTTAATAGTCGGCTTTTGAAGCACGAGAAGCGTCCAAACGTCAAGCTATTTTTCCCCAACGGGTCGATTTCGTAGGGCAAACGGTCAAAAAAGTCTGTTTGGACGATATTCGTGAACAAACGAACGTTTATGCTCGGGTGCGCCGTGGTAAAATCTCAGGCGTTATCGGAGCAACCTTACAGGAGGTTTCTTTTATGCTCGTCAACGCAGCAGACATGCTCAAGAAGGCCGAGGCCGGCAAGTACGGTCTTGGTGCCTTCAACACCAACAACCTCGAGTGGACCCTGGCTATTCTCCAGGCCGCCGAGGAGGCCAAGTCTCCGCTGATCCTTCAGTGCACCGCTGGTGCCGCTAAGTGGATGGGCGGTTTCAAGGTCTGCGCCGACATGGTCAAGGCTGCCGTCGAGGCCACGGGCGTTACCGTTCCCGTCGCCCTTCACCTCGATCACGGTTCTTACGAGGACTGCTTCAAGTGCATCGAGGCCGGCTTCACGTCCATCATGTATGACGGCTCTCACGAGGAGACCTTCCAGCTTAACCTCGACCGCACCAAGGAGCTCGTTGAGCTTGCCCACTCCAAGGGCATGTCCATCGAGGCCGAGGTCGGCGGCATCGGCGGCACCGAGGACGGCGTGACCTCCAGCGGCGAGCTCGCTGATCCTGCTGAGTGCAAGCAGATCGCTGACCTGGGTGTCGACTTCCTCGCCTGCGGCATCGGCAACATCCACGGCGTGTACCCCGCCGACTGGGCTGGCCTTTCCTTCGAGCGCCTGGGCGAGATCAAGGCCCAGACCGGCGACCTGCCCCTCGTCCTGCACGGTGGCACCGGCATCCCAGAGGATCAGATCAAGAAGGCCATCTCCCTGGGCATCTCCAAGATCAACGTCAACACCGACCTGCAGCTCGTCTTCGCCAAGGGCGTCCGCGAGTACATCGAGGCTGGCAAGGATCAGCAGGGCAAGGGCTTTGACCCCCGCAAGCTCCTCAAGCCTGGTCGTGACAACATCGTTGCCCGCACCAAGGAGCTCATGGAGGAGTTTGGCTCCGTCAACAAGGCGTAAGTAGCGGTTTAACTTCCCGCCGGAGGCCCCGTTTCCCCTACGCTGTTTCCCTCGCGCTCACCTGGCTTCGCCAGAAGTCGCGCGACGGAATCAGCTCCGGGGAAACGGGGCCTCCTTCGTTAACTCGCTACAGGGTTACTGGGCTGAATTAAGATGGCTACTGGCTTTGCCAGAAGTCGCGCCAAGGAAGCAGTTCCGGGGGACGGGGCTTCCTTCGTTTAACGCCGCAGGGTTACGAGGCTGAATTATTTATTTGACTACCGTTCAGCGGTGTTGATGGCTCCCTTGTTGGGGCTTTCTTTTTATCTCGCTACAATGGGTTTCAAGCGTTCTAGTGACTTGGAGTTTTGGTATGGCTGTTATTAATGTACTGCCTTCGGATGGGAAGGTTATTGACGAGGGTCCTGTTGGTTGCTCTGTTGATGTTTGCTGTGATGACTTTCGTCATCTCGATGTTGGACTGCCGCCCGAGATTCTTCGTCTTAAGGATGCCGGGTATTTGACGCAGGCTGTTGCTGCCTGCGATCGCCTTTTGGAGCAGAACCCCGAGCCTTCGCTGGCTGCTTGTGTTCGTGCCGAGCGGTATCGCATGCTCGAGACGCCGCTTCATTTTTCGGTGTCTCGCGATCAGGCTATTGCGATGATTCGCGAGGAGTGGCCAGAGTTTACCGAAGAGCAGTTTGATGACCTGATTAATCGTAAGCGTATTGACTGGCGCTTTATCGATGGTGAGCTGTTCGTTCTCGACAACTTCCTCGATTCGCTTCGCGTATATCCCAAAGAGGTTCCCGGCATGCGGCCCGATTCTGCGGACGGAATAGCACTGCGCAACGAGATGCTCAAGGAGATGGAGTCGCAAAACGGATTGGCTCGCGTCATTACGCTTAAAGCGTCCGTGTCTGTCCCCGGCGCTCTGGAAGGGGAGGCCGTTTGCGCTTGGCTTCCCGTCGCGGCTGCCTGCCGTCAGCAGTCTCGGGTCGAGATTCTCGACATGACGCCGGAGGGTGCTGTTGCTCCCGCGAATGCTTCGGCGCGTACCGTCTCGTGGTCTTCCTCGAGCGAGCACTTATTTTCGGTGACCTATCGTTATCACATCGATGCTGCTTATTGTGATGTCTACGGTGGCACACTTCCGGTTCACCCGCTTATGGATGCGCCTCTGCCCGAGGATATTTCCGAGGACCGTCCGCACATTGCATTCACGCCGTATCTGCAGCAGCTGACGGCCCGTGTCATTGACGGGCTCGAGGATCCGCTCGATCGCGCCCGTGCTATCTATGATTACCTGACGCAGTATATCGACTATCGCTATCAGCCGCCGTACTTGCTTTTGGGATCTATTGCCGATGACTGCGCGCATTCGCTCCGCGGCGATTGCGGCGTTATGGCGCTCACGTTTATCACCATGTGCCGTATCGCGGGCGTGCCTGCCCGTTGGCAGAGCGGCCTGTATGTTGCGCCCGATTCGGTGGGGTCGCACGACTGGGCAGAGTTCTATACGCCGCAGACCGGTTGGCTCAACGCCGACGTGTCATTTGGATCTTCTGCTCGCAGGATGGGGGAGGAGTGGCGCCGCCGTCACTACTTTGGCAATCTCGACCCGTGGCGTATGGTGGCCAACAATCGATTCCAGGCAGAGTTTGAGCCCTCTTTCGACGGCATGCGCGAGGACCCTTACGATAACCAGATGGGTGAGGCTTCGGTTGACGGTCGCGGATGCCGTTGGCGCGAGATGCTCCGCACGGTCGAACTCATCGAAATGCTCGAAGTTCCATTTTCGGACTAATCGGTAGAAAGCTGTGATAAACTAACTCACGCATTGTGTGCCCGAGTGGCGGAATTGGCAGACGCAGTGGACTCAAAATCCACCGTTGGCAACAACGTGCGAGTTCGAGTCTCGCCTCGGGCACCATTCATGCAAGCGAGCGTTCAAGGGGGTTGCGGCCCCCTTTTTCGTGCCGAACTCGCGTGAGCGCGCGAAGCGTTAAGCAAACAGGCTTGTGGCCTGTTTGTAGCGGAGCGTGGCGAGGGCGCCACGCGCCCGAAGCCCGGGGCTTCGCGAAGCGAAGGCCCTTCGAGTCTCGCCTCGGGCACCATACATACAAGCGAGTGTTCAAGGGGGTCAAGGCCCCTTTTTCGTGTACGTAATGTGATAACGCGCTGTACGTGTTATTATTCGCAAGGCGTTGTTCCCGCAATGCCCTGAAGAGGAACCTGAGGGTTCCCACCTTTTGGCGTCAATGAGCAGCTGACTGGTCATACAACTTAGATTCCCTTCCTCAAATCGAGGAAGTCTATGTGTACGACCTGGTTGCTGAGAAGCGCCGGGTTATTTTTTTATGAATGGAGGTAGGGAAAATAGCTAAGTCTGATGACACCCGCATCAACGACGAGATCACTGCATCTTCGTGTCGTTTGATTGGCGTCGATGGCTCTCAGCTCGGCCTGTTCGCCATCCGCGATGCCCAGCGCGTCGCCGACGATCAGGGTCTCGACCTGGTCGAGATCGCTCCCAACGCGGAGCCGCCGGTCTGCAAGGTCATGGACTACGGTAAGTTCAAGTACCAGCAGGCCATGAAGGCCAAGGCTGCTCGTAAGAACCAGTCCAAGGTCGAGGTCAAGGAAATGAAGTTCCGACCCAAGATCGACGTTGGCGACTACGAGACCAAGAAGGGCCACGTTCTGCGTTTCCTCAAGAAGGGCGCACGCGTTAAGATCACCATCATGTTCCGCGGCCGTGAGATGGCTCACCCGGAGCAGGGCCTTAACGTTCTCGAGCGTCTCGCCGAGGATCTCAAGTCTTACGCTACGGTCGAGTCCAAGCCTAAGATGGAAGGCCGTAACATGCTTATGCTGCTCGCCCCGATTAAGGGCGCCTTCGATGAGGATAAAGCGGCAAGCGATAGCAAGTAACTAGTGTTCTGTAACCGATTAAGGAGTATTTCATGCCTAAGATGAAGTCCCACAGCGGCACCAAGAAGCGTTTCCGCAAGACTGGTACCGGCAAGCTTATGCGCGCCAAGGCTTTCAAGAGCCACATCCTGAGCAAGAAGTCCACCAAGCGTAAGCGTGGCTTCCGTCAGGAGACCGAGATCGCCGCTGCCGACCGCAAGGTCATCAAGTCGCGTCTCGCCTAAGTTCGCGTTCCCGTTTTTCGTTTTACCGTCTAGGAGTTGATAGAACATGGCACGTATTAAGCGCGCTGTTGCCGCCAAGAAGAAGCGCCGTACCGTTATGCACCGTGCGAAGGGTTACTACGGTGCCGCTTCGCGTACTTACAAGCATGCTAAAGAGCAGGTCCAGCACTCCCTGCAGTATCAGTATCGTGATCGCCGCAACAAGAAGCGCGAGATCCGTTCTCTCTGGATCACTCGTATCAACGCTGCTGCTCGCCTGAACGATATTTCTTACTCTCAGTTCATGCACGGCCTGAAGGTTGCTGGCATCGAGCTCGACCGCAAGGTCCTGGCTCAGATGGCTTACGAGGACATCGAGTCCTTCAACGAGCTGGCTACCATCGCCAAGAAGGCTCTCGAGGCCTAATAGATTCTCTTGAATCGCTAGGGGAGTGTCGCGTTGTGCGCGGCGCTCCCTCTTTTTATCTGAAGCGCGGTTTACATTGCTAAAAGCGCGGGTAGATAGACACTTACAGGTGACCGATCTCTATATATTCCTGAACCAAAGGGTCATCATCTGATACGTGCGGAAGATCCGCACCAGTCTTTCTATTAGCTATAGAAAGCGATATGTTGTGTAGGACTTGTGAAGAGTGGAATTGACGTCCCACAGGGCTTCGCGGTCTGGCAATATATCTCCTTGCCGCGCGGCCCGGTCGGACCGGATCAGCCG
>NZ_QSRL01000006.1:107942-114575 GCF_003437035.1 Collinsella sp. TF08-11AT | reverse complement strand
TGCCTCCCGGCGCATTCCGCAGGGGGAGCGATATTTTGCAGCACGAAGTGCGTAGCAAAATATCGCCCATGCCCGAGGACGCGCCGGGAGGCAACACCGATTCGGGGCCGGGCATACGGATCTACCTGCGCATTTACAAATTCGTAAACTTTTTTGAAAAAAGTGCTTGCACAGTTCTCGAATCATAGGTTATCATCTTCTTCGTTGAACGCGCGGGTCGAACAAAACGAACTGCGAATCAACAACATAGCATGTCGGAGTGGCGGAATTGGCAGACGCGCTAGCTTGAGGTGCTAGTGACCGCTTTTTGGTCATGCGGGTTCAAGTCCCGCCTCCGACACCATCGCATTTGAGAAGCCTCTTCGGAGGCTTTTTTGTTACCGATAGACGGTGAGGTCCACGATGGAAACGCTTGAGCGCAACGAGTGGGCAGACGTTGCCCAACTGGTCGAGATCACGAGCGATGCTGTCATCATTTGTGAGCTCGACGGAACCATTCTGCATGTGAATAATCGCTTACTTGGTTTGATGTGCGAGGAACGCGCCGACGTCATCGGTGGAGATGTTAAAGACGTCCTGTATTCGTCCGCTTTTGAACGTGCGACGGAACATCGTCTACCATTTGAAACTGATGGCTCCGAGAACGAACTGATGCTCAAGCTGAGCGACGGATCCTTTATTCCCGTCTTGGTTCGCGCAGGTTCCGTTACGCCTCCGCGTATCTTTGGACGCCGCGCGCCGCGCGTCCTGGTGGCGCTTCACAGCATCGAAGAGCAGTATTCCCACGATCGTCAGCTCAAACGTGCACTATCGGAGCTTAGGGTGGCGAATAAACGCCTTTCGGGTACCCTTTCGGTCATTATGAGTACCGTGGGCTCCGATGAGCTCCCCAGCTTGCTCGATACCGTTTTGAATCAGCTCGTCGGAACGCTCGATGCCTCTGGAGCTGCGATTTATTTTTCTGAGAGCGGCGGTTTTAAACTTCGCGGTGTTTCCAAGGAGCTGCATGACAGCTACCTGCCCGAGTTTTTGCCGTATGGCGCTGGCATTCCGACGTATGTTCTTCGCGAGTCGCGTGCCTGTCGTCTGTCGATCCAGCAGGACCTTGAGGGCGACCGGGTTGCTTCGGGTATGTTCATGGATTTGGACAATCGTTCCAAGCACTTGCTGCGCATGCAGGATATGCCTCCGTATCGCAGCGAGATCTGTCTTCCCGTGTTTTACGGCACGCAGGTGCTCGGTATGTTGGAGGTCGGTTGGAAACGTCCACAGGCGCCACTTGCCTATGACCTTAACGTGCTCGAGGTCATCTGCGATTACCTGTCTATTCAGATGGTCGGCATGGCGTCGAGCTTACGTTCGCGCCGCACGGCAGAACTTGGTCGTTCGCTCAACGTGCTGCGCGATGAGCTTTTTACCTATCTTGATGATCCCGTCGTCGCTTCGCGCGCGGTATCGTCGGAAATTTGCGCTGTGCTCAACTGTCATTTTTGCCCCGTGGAGTATGATGCGGGTCTCGAAACCTATGTCATCGATTTTGAGGGCGGCAGTCGCGTAGCGTTGCCGGGCGATCCGGAGTCGCTCTTCTTTTCTATCACGACGCCGGCAGCGCGCCTGGGATCAGCTTCCGATGGGTTCGAGACGTCGGTGCTGGGCGGGACGAGCGCTGACGATCTCAAGCACGTGCGCCTAACGCGCGTGGATGAATCCACGCCTATGGGTGCATGGCTGAGAGCACACGGCCTGCCGTGTCAGGGACTGTACGTCGACTCCGGTATCGAGGCGGGGCGCTATCGCTCGGAGACGGATGACAAGCGAAACAACGATGCGATCGTTCACGCTGATGTCGCCAAGGGACCGACGACGCGTTTTTTGCTGCTCCGCGATGGCAGCCAGGAGCCAATCGACGACCTTGAGTACGACTACATGGTGCATTTGGCCCACGATTTTGAGCTGATCTATGAGGGTGAGTCTCAAAAGCGCGAGGAGCGTCATATCGCTCAGACGCTTCAGATCGGCATGAGAAATTCGCTTGGTGACGTTCCGGGAATCGCCGCCGATTCGGTGTACCTATCGGCAACGAATTCGGCGCTGGTCGGCGGTGACTTCTATACGCTTGTTCGTCTTCCCGACGATTGCGCCGTTATGATTTTGGGAGATGTGTCCGGCAAGGGAATCGAGGCGGCGTCGATGTCGGCGCTCGTCAAGACGGCGCTGACGGCCTATGCCTGGGAGGGTGCGGGGCCTGCCCGCATGGCTCGCTCGCTCAATAGTATGCTCATGGGCTTTTCGAGGGTCGAGACGTTTGTGACGGCGTTTATCGCCAAGATCGATCTTAAAGCGGGCCGAGCTACCTATTGCTCTGCGGGACATCCTCCCACTATGGTCATTCGGCCGTCGTCGACGCCGCTTGGTGGCGGCGAGACCTGCGGGGGAGAAGTGGAGCTCCTTGGGTGTCAATCGGGCGTGATCGGTGCCTTTGAGAGCATGGTGTACGAGACGGGCGTCTTTACGTTCGCTCCTGGTGACATGCTCTTTATGTATACCGACGGAACGATCGAAGCGCGCGATCGCTCTGGTGCTTTCTTTGGCGAGCAACGCCTTCGCGATCTTTTGCTCTCTGTTTCGGGTGAGGGCGTATCGGGAATCTGCGGTAAGGTCTTGAGCGAGCTTGACCGCTTTACCGAGTCGGCGCTGGACGATGATATCGCGTTGGTGTCCCTTGAGTTTTTACGGGGCCGATCGTAGGCTGCGACGCTTGAGGGGCGAAACCTACGCGGTTGTAGATATGTGTGCATCGAGCGAGCTCTTTTGGGGAACCATGGTCGTATGAATGAGTGGAATGACATAGCGGTTTTGACGCCACCGGGTGATGTCGACATCGCCTCGGTGCCCGCGCTGCGCCGACGGTTGGATAATTTGATCGACCGGGGCGTGCGCCGCGTTGTCATCAATTGCCAGGCCGTGGGCTTTATCGACTCGACGGGTTTGGCGTTTTTGCTTACACGCGCCAGAGAGCTCATGAGGCGAGAGGGCCTGCTTTCGCTCGTTAACGCCTCCGATGAGGTCATTCGCTTTTTGGAGATTGCCCGACTTGTCGACATCCTCCATGTTGCGGGCTTCGCTCGGGAGTCGATTCCTGCCATTCCGGTGGGGGAATTGCCTCGCTGGAGCAAGAGTGTCGAGGTGCGCCAGGGTATCGAGAACCTTCCATACTATCGTCATCGTATTGCCGAGCTACTCGAATCGCTTCCCCTGAGGCGTGATGAGCGCTATGACGTCGCATTGGCATCGGGCGAGGCGCTGGGCAACGCGTATGACCATGCGGGTGGTATCGGATGCATCCTGACGGTTCAGGCCTATGGCGATCGTGTCGTGATTGAGGTTGTCGACCGTGGGGCGGGCTATTCGATCGACGGGTCGAGTGAACCGGTTACGACTGAGGAGCGCGGGCGTGGAATCAAGCTCATGCGCATGTTGGTCGACAACGTGGAGGTTGCCCGTCGTACTGATGGTGCCGGTACGCGCGTTCGGATGGTAAAGCTGTTTAGCGGAACATTGGAATCGTGCGCCTAGTAAATCGTTTTGGCATGTATATCTGCCAAGAGCATGTGGCGAACAACTTTTTTGAAAAAAGTACTTGCGTCTTTTGGGCAACTCGCGTAAATTAATAACCCGCAAGCGGACATGGCTCAGTTGGTAGAGCACAACCTTGCCAAGGTTGGGGTCGCGGGTTCGAGCCCCGTTGTCCGCTCCATTGCATTTCCGGACCGTCTCAAGCGGTCCTTTTTCGGCGAAGTGGCCAAGTGGTAAGGCAGAGGCCTGCAAAGCCTTTACCCCCGGTTCGAATCCGGGCTTCGCCTCCAGGCAACATCCGGGCGCTCCGGCGCCCGTTTTGTTTTACATATGCGGACATGGCTCAGTTGGTAGAGCACAACCTTGCCAAGGTTGGGGTCGCGGGTTCGAGCCCCGTTGTCCGCTCCATTGCATTTCCGGACCGTCTCAAGCGGTCCTTTTTCGGCGAAGTGGCCAAGTGGTAAGGCAGAGGCCTGCAAAGCCTTTACCCCCGGTTCGAATCCGGGCTTCGCCTCCAGGCAACATCCGGGCGCTCCGGCGCCCGTTTTGTTTTACATATGCGGACATGGCTCAGTTGGTAGAGCACAACCTTGCCAAGGTTGGGGTCGCGGGTTCGAGCCCCGTTGTCCGCTCCAAACGCAGCAGCCCGACTACTACGGTAGCCGGGCTTTTTCGTACCCATCGCTTGGGCTCGAACCCGAGAGGGAGCGAGCGTTAAGCAAACGCGGAGCGTTTGTAGCGAGCTGGCGAGGACGCCGGCAGGCGGCCGAAGCCGGTGCGGATCCGCGAAGCGAATACGCAGACGCCCCGTTGTCCGCTCCAACTATCTTACGCGGTTCTAACGAACCGCGTTTTTTGTTGACGCTGCGCGGGCCCCGGGCACCCCATCTTGCCCCTCAATCGTCGGTCGCGTACATAAAGTACGCTTCCCTCCTCTTTCGCGGCAACCTGGGGCACCCGGAGCCCGCTCGCTGTCGTGGCCGGGGGAGTAAGTCTTCCGTTCTTTTCACTAATCGATCGATTCGTCCCAGGAGGCTCGAGCCCGAGAGGGGGCGAGCGTTTGGGGCGTGGCTGCGGCGTTGATTGCCGTGAATGTCAGCTTTGGGCGTATCATCGTGGGCATCTCACAAAACCTCGTTGCAAGGGAGACACACCCCATGGCTACAGAAAAGTCCTCCTCGCGCTCATGGATGTCCGATGCCGCGATCTATCAGATTTACCCGCGCTCGTTTAAGGACTCGACTGGTTCGGGTTTGGGCGATATCGCGGGCATTACCCAGCAGATGGACTATCTTGAGCGGCTGGGTATCGAGGCCATCTGGCTGAGCCCGTTTTACCCATCGCCTCTTGTCGATGGCGGCTATGACGTGGCGGACTACTGCGATGTCGACCAACGTCTCGGCTCGCTTGACGACTTCGATGACATGATCGCCGCGGCTCACGCGCGCGGCATCAAGGTCATCGTCGACATCGTGCCCAACCATTCGTCCAACCAGCACCCCTGGTTCAAAGCCGCTCTTGCCGCCGGCCCCGGATCGCCCGAGCGCGCCCGCTATATCTTCCGTGATGGTCGCGGCGAGCATGGCGAGCTGCCTCCCACCAATTGGAATGCCAACTTTGGCGGCCCCGCCTGGACGCGTGTTGCGGACGGTCAGTGGTATCTGCACATGTTTACGCCCGAGCAGCCGGACTTTGACTGGTCATGCCCCGAGGTTCGCGCGTTCTTTTGCGACGTCCTGGCGTTTTGGAGCGATCGAGGCGTCGATGGCTTTCGCATTGATGTGGCGCACGGTCTCGCCAAGGATCTCGACCGCGATGATCTCGACCAGTGGCATCTCGCCGAGGGCGATGACATGGTTGACGACGGCACCCATCCGCTGTGGGATCGCAACGAGGTTCACGAGATCTATCGCGAGTGGCGCCGCGTGTTCGACCGCTATAATCCGCCGCGCAGCGCTGTTGCCGAGGCGTGGGTGCTGCCCGAGCGCCAGTATCTCTACGCGCGCCCCAGCGAGCTTGGCCAGACATTTAACTTTGAGTTCGCCAAGGCCACTTGGACCTATGATGACATGCACGCTGCAATCGAGGAGGGCTTGAAGGCAGCCATCGAATCCGATTCCGCCTCGACCTGGGTACTTTCCAACCACGACGTGCCTCGTGTGGCGACGCGCTTCGCCCTGCCGCAGATCAAGGCGACGCGCTACCACCAGATTGCGCTCGACTGGCTCTTACGCGACGGGTCGTCTTATGACGAGGACCGTGAACTCGGCGAGCGCCGCGCGCGGGCGGCCCTTTTGCTTGAGCTGGCGCTTCCGGGCTCGGCATACGTGTATCAGGGTGAGGAGCTCGGCCTTTTTGAGGTGGCTGACATCCCGTGGGCTGCACTCGAAGATCCCACTGCGACCAATACGCACGGATCGAAGCGCGAGAAGGGGCGCGACGGCTGTCGTGTGCCCCTGCCGTGGGTGGCGACGGACGATCCCGCGCAGGGCGGATCGTTTGGATTTTCGCCGATGGACGCCGATGCGGCGCCCCATCTGCCGCAGCCTGCATGGTTTTCCGATTACGCTGCCGATAGGGAAGAGGCGGACCCGACATCGATGCTTGCGCTCTATCGTGACGCCCTCTGGCTGCGGCGCAAGCTGCGCGGGTGCGCTAACGATCTTGCGTGGCTCGATCTTGACGGGCGCACCGGCCTTGCGGATGGTGCCGAGGGCGCTGAGGGCGGCGTCATCGCCTATCGCCGCGACAACGGCTGGGCGTGTGTGACGAACTTCGGTGCAGCACCCGTGGAGCTGCCGGCGGGCAAGGTCCTGCTCACCTCATCACCGCTTGCAGACGGCAGACTTGCGCAGGACAGCTCTGCCTGGATCATGCTCGCTGAGTTGTAGGGGGCCTCTTGCGGCGAGTTTGCGTTTGCTCGCGCTTTCCGTGGTGGCTGATGTCTTCGCGAGGTTCGAGAGGGCGTCGCAAAACTTTTCAAAAAAAAGTTCTTGCATAGGATGCGGGTATCACGTAAGATTAATCTTCGTAAGCGGACATGGCTCAGTTGGTAGA
>NZ_QSRL01000006.1:0-107932 GCF_003437035.1 Collinsella sp. TF08-11AT | reverse complement strand
AATCTTCGTAAGCGGACATGGCTCAGTTGGTAGAGCACAACCTTGCCAAGGTTGGGGTCGCGGGTTCGAGCCCCGTTGTCCGCTCCATTTGGGCGTTTAGCTCAGGGGGAGAGCGCTTCCCTGACACGGAAGAGGTCAGAAGTTCAAATCTTCTAACGCCCACCAAATGTTCGCAGCCCAGAGGCTTAGCCTCTGGGCTGTTTTGTTTTGCTCGCCAAATGGGTCGCCAAATACGTCACCAAATTTCGAGTTTTTTGATCTTCTGGGATGCTTCTCAGTAGTCATCCGAGAAAACTCTCATCTTCTCTGTTTGCATACACATATCTTTCAAGGATTCGTGCCGCGGTTACATGGGGCTCGGCAAGGCACGACCGCAACATGTTGGTCAAGCATAATCTTTTGGATTCTTTTGGCGTGAGCGGCTTGGTTTTGGTAGGATTTGTCAGCGGCTTGACTAAGGGGGTTTTATAACTGCCATGCAGGTAGCCGTGTTGGTAACGTTTTACCGACTTGCCAAGAACCCCTCATAATTAATGCGTCTGCAAAATGACCAATTGCTTTGACCTGCTGAAACACTATATGTTGTGTTTGAACTAAAAAAAGAATACAGGATATAGATGCCTCTTTGTCGTATGATAGATGGCGGACAGAGAACGAGGACCTTATTTGCCCCATTTGGATAGATCTTTGAGCCGCTTGATCGGCCGCGAGGATTGTCCGCATGAGGACCTATGGTTTATCGAGAACACAGATTGCGCGACGGCGCCGCAAGACAGGGGCAAGCCCTGCCGGGCATCGTTTGGCTCTGAAGCGCAATGAGACTACGACGCGAAAGAGGCAAGAGGATGAAGATCATCAAGCGCAGCGGCACCGAGGTTGTCTTTGACATCGATAAGATCGTCAATGCGATTCGCGCCGCAAACTTGGAGGTCGAGGAGAGCTCTCGTCTAACCGACCGCCAGGTGGTTTATGCGGCGCAAAACGTCGCCGAGGCATGCGAGAACGCGGGCCACACCGTTTCGGTCGAGGAGATCCAGGATTTGGTCGAGGACGAGATCATGCGTCTCGACTGCTACGAGGTCGCCCGCCACTACATCATCTATCGCTATGTTCAGAGCCTGAAGCGCCAGAAGAACACGACCGATGACAAGATCCTGTCGTTGATCGAGTGCAATAACGAAGAGGTCAAGCAGGAGAACTCTAACAAGAACCCGACCGTCAACTCCGTTCAGCGCGACTACATGGCCGGCGAGATTTCCAAGGACCTGACTCAGCGCGTGCTGCTGCCCCAGGAGATCGTGGATGCCCACAACGAGGGCCTGATCCACTTCCACGATTCCGACTACTTTGCCCAGCACATGCATAACTGCGACCTGGTGAACCTGGAGGATATGCTCCAGAACGGCACCGTTATCTCGGGCACGCTGATCGAGAAGCCGCATAGCTTCTCGACTGCCTGCAACATCGCGACGCAGATTATCGCCCAGGTTGCTTCTTCCCAGTACGGCGGCCAGTCTATTTCGCTGACCCATCTCGCCCCCTTTGTTGAGGTGAGCCGTCAAAAGATTCGCGGCGAGGTTGCCCGCGAGCTCGAGGAGCTCGGTGTTTCGGCATCTGCCGAAAAGGTCCGTGAGGTCGTTGAGGACCGTCTGCGTGACGAGATCCGTCGCGGCGTCCAGACGATTCAGTATCAGGTCGTGACCCTTATGACCACCAATGGCCAGGCGCCGTTCGTGACGGTCTTTATGTATCTCAATGAGGCCCGTACGCCCCAGGAGAAGCACGACCTTGCCATGATCGTGGAGGAGACGCTTCGTCAACGCTATGAGGGCGTTAAGAACGAAGCCGGTGTGTGGATTACCCCGGCATTCCCCAAGCTTATCTATGTACTCGAGGACGATAACGTTCACGAGAATTCCCCGTACTTCTACCTGACCCAGCTGGCTGCCAAGTGTACCGCCAAGCGCATGGTGCCCGACTACATCTCTGAGAAGAAGATGCGCGAGCTCAAGCTGTCGAAGGGCGAGACCGCCGGCAACGGCGATTGCTACACCTGCATGGGTTGTCGCAGTTTCCTGACGCCCGACCGCTCGGGCAACGGCTTTAACAATGTCGCCAACGCGCTGAACTATGACCCGACCAAACCCAAGTACTATGGCCGCTTTAACCAGGGTGTTGTGACCATCAACCTGCCCGATGTCGCGCTGAGCTCGCATCAGGACATGGACAAGTTCTGGAAGATCTTCGACGAGCGCCTTGAGCTGTGCCACCGTGCTCTGCTGTGCCGTCATGAGCGCCTGATGGGCACGCTTTCGGATGCCGCGCCGATTCTTTGGCAGTACGGTGCCCTAGCGCGTCTGAAGAAGGGCGAGACGATCGATAAGTTGCTCGTGGGCGGATACTCTACCATCAGCCTTGGCTATGCCGGCCTGTATGAGTGCGTCAAGTACATGACGGGCCACAGCCACACCGAGAAGGAAGGCACGCCGTTTGCCATGGCCGTCATGCAGCGCATGAACGACAAGTGCGCGGAGTGGAAGGCCGAAAGCGATATCGATTTCTCGCTGTACGGTACGCCGTTGGAGTCGACGACCTACAAGTTCGCCAAGTGCCTGCAGCGCCGTTTTGGTATTATCCCGGGCGTGACGGACAAGGGCTACATTACCAACAGCTATCACGTCCACGTGTCCGAGGAGATCGATGCCTTCGATAAGCTTAAGTTTGAGGGCATGTTCCAGCAGCTTTCGCCGGGCGGTGCTATCTCTTACGTTGAGGTTCCCAACATGCAGGACAACCTCAAGGCTGTCATTCGCGTGATGCAGTACATCTACGACAACATCATGTACGCCGAGCTCAACACCAAGAGCGACTACTGCCAGGTGTGCGGCTACGATGGCGAGATCAAGATTGTTGAGGACGATGGCAAGCTGGTGTGGGAGTGCCCCAACTGCGGCAACCGCGACCAGGAGAAAATGAACGTCGCTCGTCGTACGTGCGGCTACATCGGTACCCAGTTCTGGAACCAGGGCCGAACCGAGGAGATCCGCGACCGCGTGCTGCATCTCTAATAACCATCCCAGGCTGCCCTGTAGCGAGGCCCCGGACCTTTACTCGCTATTTCGGACAGTCCTGGCTCACGACGGAGGCGCCACTGGCGCCTCCTGTTCGTGCGGAACTCATATCGAGCAAAGGTCCGGGGCCTCGCTACAGGGCAGCCAAGTTGATGTAGCTGAGATGCAGCGCGCAGTCTGCTCACTCCTCGAAGTTCTTAGCGGAAATAAGTCGAGTTGCAGCTGCGATTTACTTGCGATGGTGGTTGAGCCGCAACCCAGTTTTTATTGGACCTCGAACCCTATGCTCGATGTTCGCTTCGTTCATTGAGTTACCCTTTGCATGAGGCCGGGACATATCGTCCCGCCCGCAGTTTCGCAGGCCGCAGGCCGAGAATGTTTGAGGACGGGATGATATGTCCCGGCCTCCCGGGAGAGTTACCTATGAACTACGCGAACATTAAGTATTTCGACATTGCTGATGGAGAAGGCGTTCGTACTTCTCTGTTTGTAAGCGGGTGCCGTCGTGGGTGCAAGAATTGCTTTAACTCTGTTGCGTGGGACTTTGCTGCGGGTGAGCCGTTCGATCGTGCCGTCGAGGACAAGATTATCGAGAGTCTCGATCATCCCTTTATCGATGGTCTGACGATTCTGGGCGGCGAGCCCATGGAGCCCGAGAATCAGGCGGGGCTCGTTGAGTTTGTCGAGCGTGTTCGCGCGGCCTATCCAGTGGGGTCGGGAAAGACCATTTGGTGCTTTACTGGCGACGTACTCGAGGAGCTTATGCCGGGCGGTCGTCATCATACCGAGGTGACGGACCGCATCCTTGCCTGCCTTGACATGCTGGTGGACGGCCCGTTTGTTCAGGACCTGTACGATATCTCGCTGCGCTTTAGGGGTTCGAGCAACCAGCGCGTGATCGATATGAACGCTACGCGCGCCCGTGCTGAGCGCGAGGGCGTTGCGCTTTGTGATGCGGTTGAACTTTGGCGTGATGATCCGGTCTATTCGACCCATACTATGTAGCTTGTGGTCGATGCCGGAGGGCGTGGTACCATAGCGCGAACGTGAAATCGGAAAAGTGAGGCCCAGATGGTCGATCAGGAAAAAGTCGAGGCCGCCATTAAGCTGTTGCTTGAGGGCATAGGCGAGGACCCAACTCGTGAGGGCCTGCTGGAGACCCCGGCGCGCGTTGCCCGTATGTATGGTGAGATCGCCGGCGGTATGGACCAGAGTGCCGAGGAACACCTGTCCAAAACCTTTGCCGTCGCTTCGAACGATTTGGTTATCGAGCGCGACATCACGTTCTACTCGCTGTGCGAACATCATCTGCTGCCGTTTTATGGCAAGGCCGCCATTGGTTATATCCCTAACGGTCGGGTGGCTGGGCTTTCCAAGCTCGCCCGCACGGTTGAGGTTTATGCCCGCCGTCTTCAGCTGCAGGAGCAACTGTGCGCACAGGTTGCCGATGCCCTCATGGATTATCTCGCTCCCCAGGGAGCGATTGTGTTGATGGAGGCCGAGCATATGTGCATGACGATGCGTGGCGTGCAAAAGCCCGGCACCAAGACCGTGACGCTTGCTCGCCGCGGCGTCTTTGAGACCGATCCCGCGCTCGAGGAGCGTTTCTTTAGGATGCTGGGCCGCTAACCATGAGAGTCGTCAACGACTTTACATCGAAGACCGATGAGGGGACGTCGCGTCGCGGCTTTATGGCTTCGGGCCTGGCCCCCTTTGGTGCCATGCCTCGCATTGATTACATTTGTGCCAACGGGCTGTTCCGGCGGCACCTGGGCAACATCGTACAGTTGGAATCGGGGCGCATCTTCTGCCGCCACGGTATTGACCATCTGCTCGATGTCGCGCGCATTATGTGGATCAAGAATCTCGAGGAGCAGCTCGAATTTGACCGCGAGGTCATCTACGCCACAGCACTTCTTCACGATATCGGCAAAGATGAACAGTATGAATCGGGTATATCCCATGATGTTGCAAGCGAACGCGTCGCTGATGCGATTCTCGGCGGCATGCCCGATGACGTGGCGTTTGAGCCGGCCGATGCCGCAGCCATTAAGACGGCCATTCTGGGCCATCGAAAGCTGCGCGTGAACAGCCAACCGCTTGAGCGTCTGCTCTATGCAGCCGACAAAGCGTCGCGTGCCTGCTTTGCATGCCCCGCGCGCAACGCTTGCAACTGGAGCGATGATAAAAAGAACCTGTCGATTCGCGTGTAGTTAGTTTGCGCGGTCGGGGTTCTAAACGAAGGAGACGATCGCGTTGAGTAACAAGAAACTGCCCGAGAATGCAACCAAGACCGAAGGCGCCGAGCTCGCCCGCCGTGGAAGGGGCGAAATATCCACCGCAACGGCGGTGCCTCACGTGAGCTATGACGATTTGCGCCATGCCGATCGTATTGTCATTGACGGCCTGGAGGTTTTTGCCAACCATGGCGTGTATCCCGAGGAGAACGCGCTGGGTCAGAAGTTCATCGTTTCTCTGGTGCTCTATGCCGACCTGCGCGCGGCGGGGGAGCACGATAACCTGGACGCCTCGATTGACTACGGCTCGGTGTGCCACGATGTCGATGGCTATCTGCGCGAGCATACGTTTAAGCTCATCGAGGCGGCAGCCGAGGGGACAGCCCAGATGCTGCTGCGCCGTTATCCCTCGCTGCTTGGTGTGCGCATAAAGCTCGATAAGCCGTGGGCTCCTGTTGGCCTGCCCCTGGCAAGCTGCGGCGTCGAGATCGAGCGCGTGCGCTAGTCGACGCTAGAGCTTGTTGAGGGGTGGCTGCTTGAGCCGCTGAGACAGTGCTCTATTGTTGGGACAGTACGTGTCGAGCAGGGCGTGAAAGCGCTGATTGTGGCTCGGCTCGAGCAGATGGACGAGCTCGTGGGCGACAACCATGTCGAGGCATTCGACAGGGTAGGCGGCGAGCTCGCGCGCGATGCGAATGGCGCCGGTTTTGGGTGTGCAGGAGCCCCAACGCGTTTTCATGCTGCGCACGGAGACGCGGGCCACGGTGACGCCCATTGCGATTTCGTACGCGTGCACGATGTCGCGTAGCGCTGCGGTGACCTCGGACGCGTAGAGCTGGTCGATGTGGGCTTGGAGCTCGTCGGACGTTAGGCCGTCGAGGATTGCGCGCCGCTTGGCCTGTGGGCTTTCGTCCGATTCGTCGGTACCCATAAAACTTGCGAAGGTGGCCTGCTTGGGTCGCGGTGCGGGCGATGCAAAGTTGTGATCGAGTGCGTCCTGTACCGTGATGGGCTTGCCCCAAAGTGCAATGATGGACGAGGGGCTGAGCGGCTCTCGCGCTGTCGCCTGACGTTGCTCACGTTGGGCAAGTCGGCTGATAATCCAGGCGCTGTTGCGCTTCACAAACGCTTCGATGCGCTCGTGGCTGGCGCCGAGCGGTGCGCTGGCGTGGACCTCGCCGCTCGATGTGACGCGTAGGTTAAAGTTCTTGACGCGCTTTTTGGTAACGACGACGGGGATAGGCGTCCCATCCGGTCGGGGTAGGAAAATCGTAAATTGCTGCGTCAAAAGTTATCCTTTGGATTGGGGACGGGCCGGCATGTCGATCGCTCGGCATACCGGCCCGCTCAAGGGATGTGAAATTAATAACGCTCGAAGAAGGCAAGGGCGTTGTCGCTGCAGAGCTTTTGCATCACGGTCTTGCCAAAGTGCTTGGAAAGCATGTTCTGGAACTCGGGCATCTTGCTGGCATCGGAGAGGAAGTTGGGTACCTTGGCGCCGTCCCAGTCGCCGCCGAGCGCGATGACATCTTCGCCGCCCAGGTCGAGCCAGTGTTCGATATGGGCTGCCAGCTGGTCGAAGGTGACATCTGCGGCGGTCTCGTCGGTTGCTTCGTTGGAGAGGAACTCGCTGCAGTAGTTGAGGCCGACGATGCCGCCCATGTCACGAATGGTACGGAACTGGTCGTCGGTGAGGTTGCGCTTGACGCCGCAAACCGCACGGGAGTTTGAGTGGCTGGCGACGAAGGGGCGCGTGGCGTGGGCGACAACCTCGTCAAAGCACTCATCGTTGAGGTGGGAGACGTCGAGTATCATGCCGGCGTGCTCCATCTGCGTAAGTGCCTCGATGCCGGCGGCGGTGAGGCCGGCGTGGGTGTCGTGGCCGCTCGCGAGCGGCCCCTGCGCGTTCCAGCTGAGCGATGACATGAGTACGCCCAGGCTCTTGAGCGCCTCGATCAGCGCGGGGTCCTCGGCAAAGAACGTGGCGTTTTCGATGGTGTGGATGCAGGCGACCTTGCCGTCTTTGAGTGCAGGGCGAATGTCAGCGGCGCTGCGTACGTTGACCATGCGGTCGTGGTCGAGCATTACCTGGCCGCTCATGTGCGCCATGATCTGTGCTTGGAAGCGTGCGGCGTGGGCGGTGGGAATCTCGTCGGGGACAAACGTGGCGAAGCACTGTGCCCACGGCGTGTTGCCGATCTTTGCGAGCGAGATGGCGCAGGCGTTGCCCTCGATGAGGTCGAAATCTTGCGGATGCGTTTCGTCGCCGGGGAAATAACCGTCGGTGCCGGCGGTAAAGCGCAGGTCGAGATCGAGCGTGGCCCAGCCGATGCGGTCGGCGGTGTCGCAGTGCAAGTCAAATACGGGATATGCCATGGTTCCTCCGGTTGCAGCGTTTCTTTGCAAACTGTCTTTGAATTGTATGACTAGGGTATAGTTAGCGCCATATGTTCATGGCGGCCCGCGTTGTGCGCCGCCCTTATTACGGAGGTTACCATGTCCAACAAGGGCAAGAAGGTCAAGACCCATTATCGCGGCACGCTCGACGACGGCACGCAGTTCGATAGCTCCTACGATCGCGGTGAGCCGCTGGAGTTCACCTGCGGTGCCGGTCAGATGATCAAAGGCTTCGATGCCGCCGTTATCGATATGCAGGTGGGCGAGAAGAAGTCCGTACACATTCCTGCGGCCGATGCCTACGGTGAGCACAATCCCGAGATGGTTATCACCTTCCCGGCCGAGCAGGTTCCCAATATCGAGCAGATCGAGAAGGGCATGAAGCTCTTCCTGTCCACGCCGAGCGGCATGCCCGTCCCCGCCGTGGTCATCGATGTGACGCCCGAGGCTGTGACGCTCGACGCCAACCACGAGCTCGCCGGCAAGGACCTCAACTTTGATATCGAGCTCGTCGAGGTCGAGGACTAGTTGATGTCCGTGGACCTGGTAGCTACGGAGCGCTTGGGAAATCTCAACGACCCGTCCTATGAACTCCTGCTTCGTCGGGAGCTGGGTGGCGTCTTTGAGGTTGACGAGCTGCTACTCGATTGGGACCAGGCTGATGCGCGCCTGTTTGTGGGCGTGACGGAGCTGGGGCGCACGGTGAATGCCCGGCTGGATGCCACTGATGGCGAGCGTCTTGCCGACGGTGACGTGCTCGCTGTCGACCGCACGGGCACGGTGCCCGTAGCGGTTGTCGTGCGCCTGCGCAGCGCCGAGGTTTATTTGGTCGAAGTCGACCGCATGGATCCGATTGCGCTCGCGCATGCGTGCTGGGAAATCGGCAACATGCATGCGCCGCTCTTCCGGGGCGACTCGGACGAGCATACCGTGCGCATGTATACGCCGGTGCGGCCTGTTTTGGGCCGCATGCTCCGGGGTGTCGAGGGTGTTCGGCTCTCGGTGGTCACACGCGAGCTCGATGCCAGTCGACGCTTTGCATCGAGCGCGGCGGATGTTGTTGTGAGTATGGCTCCAGACTTTACGATCGTAAAGAAGGCGCGCGGCTAACGTGCGTATGCGTAAGACGGACTTTGAGAGGCAACTATTCAAAGTCCGTCTTACTTTTGATGGGGTGCTTTGGGGGAAGCATATGGGTCTTGAGGGAATCAAACTGATCGCCTGCGATTTGGATGGCACGTTGCTGCATCCGGGGGAGCGCGAGCCGCGTCCTGAGGCATTTGAGCTCATCGACGAGCTGCATCGTCGCGGCATTGTGTTTATGCCGGCGAGTGGCCGTCAATATGCGAGCTTGCGCTACCTGTTTGCCCCGGTGGCCGATGAGCTCGCCTATGTATGCGAAAACGGAGCCCTGGTGATGAGCGAGGGGCGTGCCGTTGTCAAACGTTCCATGGAACGTAGCCTTGCTATGGATATCGCGAATGCCGTGGTCGCCTACCCCCATGCCGACGTAACCCTTTCCTGCGAGGGGCACCTCTACACCATAAGCGGTAACGATGCGTTCATTGACCATTTGCGTTACGAGGTCCACTGCGATGTGGCGGTGGTCGACCGTCCCGAGGACATTGACGAGGATGTCATTAAGATTGCGTTTCAAACGCCCGAGACAGAGCAGCCGGCGGCGTTGGAGTATTTTGCGCGTCGCTTTAGCGACCGGGTCGATGTGATGACGTCGGGAACCGAATGGACCGACTTTATCGGCTTTGATTCGGGCAAGGGGTCCGCGCTTGCCGATTATGGTCGCGCACTGGGGATCTCACCTAACGAAATGATGGCGTTTGGCGATAACGAAAACGATCGCGACATGCTCAACGTGGTGGGCCATCCCTATCTGATGGAGAGCTGCAATCCCAGCATGCGCGGTGTCAATGACCGTGTCCGCTACGTGCGCACGGTCGAAGAAGAGCTGCGTCGTCTACTTGCTGAGTAGGCATGTCCCAAAATCTACCTACAGTTGGGGCAGAGGCCCTCGAAGATGGTGTAGTGCGAGGTGACGTTCCAGCCGATTTGCTCGGACGCCTTGGCGTCGAGCTGGGCATCGAAGGGGAGCGGTACGTCGATGACGCGGCTGCACGAGGTGCAGATGATATGCGCATGCGGCTCGATCGTGCGATCGAAGCGGCTGCCGCCCGGCGTCTTGATGGAGAGGATCTCGCCGGCGTCGGCTAAGAGATTGAGATTGCGGTAGACCGTACCGCGGCTGATTTTGTCATCCTGCGCGCGCACGGCGTTGTAGATCTCATCGGCGGTGGGGTGGTTATAGCTTTGGCGCACGGCGTCAAGAACCAGCTTCCGCTGCTTGGTGTTTCTTCTTTGCACCGCCATGCGCCTCGCCTCTTTTCTATCAACGGTCGTAGGTAAATGATACCGTATTTAGCACACAATACTAATAACGAGGACTGAAACCGTCTTCATTGGTAAGTGGGGCTCGGGCCTGGGCGTCTGCGAGGCGAAAACGCGTTCCCATGCGCTCGTAGGAGGCATGAAGCGCCTCGAGATGAGATAGGATGTTTGCCGGAGCCCCCTGTATCTCCATCTCGACGGAGCCGTCTTCCATGTTACGCACCCAGCCGGTGAGTGCGCGTGCCTGCGCGAGGTTGGTGTTGGTAAAGCGAAAACCAACGCCTTGGACTTGCCCCGTCCAGTGCAGGAAGTAGCGCAGGGGAGTGTCTTGAGTGGCCTCGTCGCTTGCGAGCACAGTAAGCCTGCGGCGCAGCTCGAGCTCGATGTTTGATGGTTTTTGAGGCTCTCGACTGCCGCCGGTGACGCTGGAGAAGAACGTATCGAAGAGGCCCATCGCTAGGCCTGCTTGACTGAATCGGCGGGGAAGGTAATGCCGGCCTGCTGACGCACGGCATCCATGATGCGCAGCGAGACGAGCGTGACATCGCGGTAGTGGCCGAGCTCATGGCGTCCCGCCGGGGTCTCCCAGATCTCTTCCTTAACGTTATCGATGCCTCCGATGGCGGTGATAAAGTCTGCGAGTTCGTATTCCATGGTGTTGCTTGACTTGGGAAGGTCGAGCGCGCGGCCGTTGTCGTCCTGTTCGCGCGGCGCCTCGGTCGCCGAGCCGCGTACGACGTCGCCGCGATAGTCGATGCGGACGTTGCGGGGCGTGGACAGATGGTCGATCTGGATAGTGCCACGCTCGCCTTCGATCTGCGAGGGCAGCAGGTCATTCGTAATTTTGGAGTGCGCGAGCTCGACGGAGATATAGCCACCGCCATAGCTGGCGAGAATGGAACCGCAACCGTCGATGGGGCCATGGGTGAGCTCTTGCGTTGAGGGGTCGAGCAGCGTGGTCATGCTGGTGAGACCAGAGGGCATGCCGAAAATCTCGACCATGGGCTCGACGGCGTAGACGCCAATGTCCATGAGGGAACCCGATGCCATATTGCAGTCGAAGATATTGGTGGCGCGTCCAGCGAGGATTTCGTTGTAGCGTGAGGAATACTTGCCAAAGCGCAGTGAGGCGCGGCGAATGGGCGCAATCTCGCACAGGGCGTCCTCGACGGCGTGGAAAGCGGGGTCGTGGAGGGGACGCATGGCCTCGAGGGCCACGACGCCTGCTGCCTCGGCAGCACGGAAGACCTCGAACGCTTGGGCCTCGGTGGCGCAGAAGGGCTTTTCGACGATAACGTGCTTACCGCCGGCGATGCAGGCGAGCGCCTGCTCGTGATGGAGCGCGTTGGGGCTGCCGATGTAGACGGCATCGACGTCGTCGGCGGACGCGAGCTCGTCGAGTGCGGTGAAGTTGCGTTCGCCGCCGTGCTCGGCGGTAAAGGTGGTACCGCGATTGGCATCGCGTGAAAGCGTGCCCACAAACGCGGCTTGGTCGTTGGCATTGACGACCTGGATAAAGTCGTCGGTGATCATGGATGTGCCGATGGTCGCTATACGCAGCATGCGTCCCCCTTGCGTTGTTTGGTCTACAGGATGAGTGTAGCGCGTGGGGATATAAAGCTGCGCGAAAACGCTATTACAGGTCGCTCTCGTTAAAGCCGGCGTCGATATCGAGGTTGGCTCCGTCGGCCGCGGTGGTGGCGAGCTCGTCGCAGCGCTCATTGAGCTCGTGGCCGGCATGCCCCTTAACCCAGATGAACTCCACCTTATGCTTGCTCTTTGCGGCAAGCAGACGCTCCCACAGGTCGCGGTTCTTGACGGGCTGCTTGTTGGCAGTTTTCCACCCGCGCTTTTTCCAGCCGTCGATCCAGTGCTTGTTGAAGGCGTTGACGACGTATTGCGAATCGGAATGGACCTCGACCTCGCAGGGGCGGTTAAGTGCCTCGAGCGCCACGATGACCGCCATGAGCTCCATGCGGTTGTTAGTGGTCTTGGCGTAGCCACGCGAAAGCTCGGAGGTGAAGGTCTTGCCGGCGGGGTTGGTGTACTTGAGCACGGCGCCGTAGCCGCCGCGTCCCGGATTTGATCGGGCCGAGCCGTCGGTATAGATGATGACCTTCACATGGTTCCTTTCGTTGGGTACGCTTCGTGTGAGTGACCATTGTAGCGCCATGCCCGCCGCGGGCTAGCAATCTACGATTTCTACCCCGTCTTCCGACAGCTGGTCGGCATGGATGATGCGGTTGAGCTCGTCGAGGTATTGCCGCAAGAGAGGAGAGGGCTTGCGCTCGTCGTGCATGATATATCCTACGTGCATCGTTGGGGCGTCTGCTAACGGGATCGATGCCATACCCCACTGCATTTCATTGGAAAGGACACCGGTCGACAGGGTGTAACCGTTCGACGTGATAAGTAAGTTAGTAAGTGTTCCGCGGTCCGAGATTCGTATGTTGCGGTCGCAAGGGATATAGCTAAAAGGTTCCTCGGCGTAATAGAAGGAGTTTGAGGTTCCCTGCTCAAAGCTGTAGCGCGTATAGGGCGTGAGGTCGGCAAGGGACAGCTGAGGGCGGCGTGCGAGCGGGTGGCGTTCGCTAACGAAGACGTGGACCGTCGCGTCGAAGAGGGGATGGAAGCTTGCGCGGGCATCGGCGAAGGCCTTCTGCAGAACGCGGGCGTTAAAGTCATCCAGGTACAGAATGCCGATATCGCTGCGAAATGCGCGGACGTCGTCGATGATCTGCGAGGTGGTGGTCTCGCGCATGATGAACTCGAACTTACTGTCGCGGCAGCGCTCGACGACGTTGACAAAGGCCTCGACCGAAAACGCGTAGTGCTGGGCCGAGATGGCAAGGCGCGCCTGGGGTGTGCCGCCGTCCTCGTAGCGTGCCTCGAGCATGTCGGCCTGCTCTACGACCTGGCGCGCATAGCCTAAGAGCTCGGTACCGTCGTTGGTGAGCGTGACGCCGCGGCTGGAGCGCGTAAAGATTTCCAGATGGAGCTCCTGCTCCAGGCTTTTGACGGCGTTTGAGATGTTGGACTGAGCGGTATAGAGGCGCTGAGCTGCGGCGTTGATTGAGCCGGACTCTGCCACGGCAATCAGAAAACGAAGCTGCTGGAGGGTCATCGACGCCCGTCCTTTCGATAGCTATCTAAAAAACCGATAACAGGTTAGCGCTTTTAAGTGATTGACCGAGCGAAACAATGCTCGTACTATTCAAAACACACAAAGGCGGTAGGTAATTAAGCCGACCACGGAACCGGGATGCGAAAGGAGGCCCGCATATGAATTGCTTACCAAGACGAATGCCGGGCTCCTGCTTGCGCCCGTCGGCGTGATCAGGAGACAGCGACTTATTTCTCTTACTCTTATTACTTTTGTTCGATCAAGGAGATCATCATGAGCCAGTTTATCAACAACCCCGAGCACACCTTTGGTTTCGATACCCTGCAGCTGCACGTTGGCCAGGAGAGCGCCGATCCTGCATCCGACTCCCGTGCTGTGCCTATCTATCAAACCACGAGCTATGTGTTCCGCAACTCCCAGCACGCCGCCGACCGCTTTGGTCTTGCCGACGCCGGTAACATCTACGGCCGTCTGACCAACTCCACCCAGGGCGTCTTCGAGGACCGTATCGCCGCGCTCGAGGGTGGCGTGGCCGGTCTCGCCGTCGCCTCCGGTGCTGCTGCCATCACCTATACCCTGCAGGCTCTTGCCCAGGCCGGTGATCACGTGGTGGCTCAGAAGACCATCTACGGTGGCTCCTACAACCTGCTGGAGCATACGCTCTCCCAGTTTGGCGTCGAGACCACCTTCGTCGATGCCCATAACCTGGAAGAGGTCGAGGGGGCCATCAAGGACAACACCACGGTCATCTATCTCGAGACGCTCGGCAACCCCAACTCTGACATCCCCAACATCGACGCCATCTCCGAGATCGCCAAGAAGCACGGTCTGCCGGTTGTCGTCGACAACACTTTCGGCACCCCGTATCTGTTCCGTCCGCTGGAGCATGGCGCCAACATCGTTGTCCACTCCGCAACCAAGTTCATCGGCGGCCACGGCACCTCGCTGGGCGGTGTGATCGTCGACGGCGGTAACTTCGATTGGAAGGCGAGCGGAAAGTACGCCCAGATCGCTGAGCCCAACCCCTCCTACCATGGCGTCTCGTTTGCCGAGGCTGCCGGTCCCGCCGCCTTCGCAACCTATGTCCGCGCCATCCTGCTGCGTGACGAGGGTGCCTGCATCAGCCCGTTCAACGCCTGGGCCCTGCTCCAGGGCACCGAGACCCTGTCGCTGCGCGTTGACCGTCATGTCGAGAACACCAAGAAGGTCGTTGAGTTCCTTGCCGGCGACAGCCACGTTGCCAAGGTGAACCACCCGAGCCTGCCTGAGCACCCCGATCACGAGCTCTATCAGAAGTACTTCCCCAACGGCGGTGCCTCGATCTTCACCTTCGAGATCAAAGGTGGCCAGGAGGCTGCCTGGAAGTTCATCGATCATCTGCAGGTGTTCTCGCTGCTCGCCAACGTGGCCGACGTCAAGTCGCTCGTCGTGCACCCGGCTACCACCACGCACTCCCAGCTCTCTGCCGAGGAGCTCGCCGAGCAGAACATCACGCCCTCCACGATCCGTCTTTCCATCGGTACCGAGAACGCCGAGGACATCATTTGGGATCTGAAGCAGGCCTTCGCCGTGCTGGACGAGTAAGGCGACTTGTGCAAGGACCCCTTGCGACTCGATAGGTATAACTGCATAAATGCCTGCTCAAGGCGCCTGCGCAAGCAATGGTTGCGCAGGCGTCTTTTTTGCATAGGAAGGGCGCTATTACAGGGTTTTTGGCATGCTTTATGCATTTGAGTTGTGGAAAACTCCTGTTGAGAGGATGTGAGTTTTACGCAATTGACGTGCGCCTTTTGAGTAAAACTGCAGGTCGCGATTTGCTCGAGGTACTATGCAACGCGATCGAATCACACGCAGCTCAAACGCAGCAAAAACGCACTACGGAGGTTTCCAGCTACATGAGGATCGATTCACGAAAACCGAAAGCCGCTGCCCTTTCTGCCGCTCTGACCGTGGCACTTTTGGCAGGCGCCGGCGCAACTGATGCCCACGCGGCAACACTGTCCGATACGGTTGGATCTACGCCGTCCGAGGCGACGCTGGTACAGCCCGTTGATTATCGCGGCGATGGTTATGGTTCCATGCAGGAGTGGAACGCCTCGATGGAGGCCAAGCGCGATTCCCTTGAGATGCGCGCTCAGATCATTATGAATATGTATGGCGACTATGCTACCGATGACGAGCGCGCTGTGCTGCAGGGTTGTATCGACGGTGCGGGTAGTCTGTTGACGATGGGGGAGGTCGACGCGAAGTCGACCGAGCTCGATGAGCTGCGCACTGCGCTTGAGAATGCCAAGCGCGAAGCGCTCGAGGCCGCTGCCGCCGAGGCGGAGGCTGCCGAGGCCGCCCAGGCTTCGTATTACAACGCCGGCTCCGGCTCGTCTTACACGTCTGCTGCGTATTACGCGAACGGCTCGGGTCTGACGCGCTCGAGCGGCGTCAATAACTATAACGGCCGCCGCGAGACTTATTACAGCAGCAACGTGTTGTATCACCACCGCACGGGCGAATGGACGCAGGATTCTGAGGGCTTCTGGCGCGATTCCGACGGCTATTACGTTGTTGCCGCGGGCGATATGGCCCAGGGCTCGACCTTTACGGGCTCCAAGGGTGATTGCAAGGTCTATGACTCCGGCTGCGCCGCCGGAACCACCGACTACTACACCGGTTGGTAATCTGCCATCAGAGCAAAATAGGCACATGATGGGCGGGCGTCTTTACTGAGCTTTTAGGCAACGTAAAGCCGCCCTTTCTTTATGTGCGTTTGAGTTAACAGAGCCCTTACCGTGGCGGTACGCTGGGCGTATGCATGCGGGGCACACTGGTTCATGAGAAATAAGGTCTTTCTCGTGGAGGAAGTGGTCTCATGAACGCTCGAGATATCGCTATCGCCGCCGTCGCATTGGTACTTGGCTGTCTTGGCCCTACAGCTGCGTTTGTCGCAGGCATGCAGGGCTCGTGCGGGGCTGCTCCTATTGTGGTCGGCGCGCTCATCGCATCAGCGCTGCTGGGAAGTGCGGGCGTGACCCTTTGCCGCGATGACGAGGACGAGACGCCGCAGGTGCGGCGCTAGCCGTTGTGAAGCTGGTTTTGCCCATAGATGAAGAAGGAAGCCGCCGCAAGGGGAGTGCCCTTTGCGGCGGTTTTTGATATTGAGACTGTTGGATGCGGTGCGGCGGCGTTACCAGCTTGCCTCGATATCACGGATGCGCCGATAGAGCCATTCGTTCTGCGGCGCCTGGATATCGTGCTTGGCCGCGAGGCGGCGGACGGTGCCCGCGAACTCCTCGACCTCTGTTTTGCGCTGCGCGACGCGGTCCTGCGCCATCGAGGGCATGCCGGCGGGGTCGAGCCCCTCGATGAGATGCACCATCTGCGTTAGGTCTGCCTCGGTGAGCTCGATACCCTCGGCGTTGGCGACCGCAAGCGTCTCGCGCATGGCGGAGACAAAGCAACGACGCTGCTCGGAGCCCTGTTCCGTGGCGCTTCCGTACGTGCCTCCGTAGGCCATGCAGGTCTGGTTGATGCCGTCGTTGAGCATAAGTTTTGCCCACATGCGGTGGGCGATGTCGTCCTCGACGGTGTGGGCGATGCCGCAGCGCGTGTAGAGCCCGTCGATAGCGGTGACGGTCGCGGGGTCGGTGCCGGCGGCCGCACCAAAGCGGATCTCGCCCGCATTGGTAAAGGTGAGCGCGCCGTTGAGAAACACAGCGTCCATGCCTTGGCAGATTCCGAGGACGGTGTGCTCCCAGCCAAAGCGCTCGGCAATCTTCTGCTCGCTGGTGATGCCGTTGCACAGCGAGGCGATGAGCGTTTTGGGGCCCACGATGTGTTCCATAGTCTTGAGCGCCTGGTCGAGTCCGGTTGTCTTGACCGTGAGGATGACCAGATCGGCGGGTGTCGCCTCGCTCGCGCGGACGGACTTGAGCGCGCAGGGCTTGCCGTTGACGGTGAGCGCATCACCCGCGTGGCGCTCAAAGCGCGCGTCGTCCATAACGTATTCGACGGCGTCGTTGCCGAGCGCTTGGGCGATCATGCTGCCGTAGAGCAGGCCCACGCCGCCCTTGCCGATGAAGGCGACCTTGTTGATCTGCATGTGAATCATCTCCCCATAAAAAGGCGCCCGCGTATGGGGCGCCTGATGGATTGTATGCCGCCGGGCCATGTCGCGTGCACCGGATGGCCGTATTTAGAAGAACAAACGCATGGGAACTTATGACGCGGGGCAGACCGCAAAGACACGTGCGGGATATCCGACGCCATCACGCACCTTGGGGAAGGTGCAGAAGATGACGGCGCCCGTGGCGGGAAGCTCGTCTAGATGGTCCATGACCTCGATCTGATAGCGGTCGACCGAGAGGATGTACTGCTCGCCGGGGTAGGGGTAGGCGTCCTCACGCGTGGTCACGCTCGCCGGGTCGGTGTCAGCCGGCTCGTGGCCGATGGCGCCGATGTTGCGCTCTTCTACAAGCCATTTGATGGCGTCGAGGTCCCAGCCGGGGTAGTGGGGCTGGCCGTCCTCGTCCTTGTTTTCGAGGTCGGTGAGCTTGGACCAGTCGGAGCGGAAGGCGACGAAAGCGTCTTTGGGAATGCGACCGTGCTCATCCTCCCATGCTTTGAGGTCCTCGACGGTCAGGACGTAGTCGGGATTTGTGGCGCACTCCTCGTGTTTGTCGATCACACAGAGCGGATGCATAAACTCGATGGGTTCAATCTCTCCAAGGGAACGGCCGTCAACATGGAAGTGGCGCGGTGCGTCGACATGCGTGCCGTACTGCGAAGCAACCGAATACTGGAAGCAGCGCATGGGCGCGAGCATGTCTTCGGGCGTGTCGGGCAGGTAGTCGAAGAGTTTGGTGGACTCAAAGGGCTTAAAGCCGAACCAGTGCGGAGTGTCGCACGAGAGCGTGTGGGTGAGGTCTACCCAGCGATAATCGGTGCTTTTGAGCTGGGATGCGAGATTCCAAAGGTCGAGCGTGGGCATGGGTGGCTCCTTTCATCGGGCTTTTTGCTGATGTTAAAGCGGTGCCGTGACAGCTCGATTTCTGCTGCGTTACGATACGTTCTCGATTGCGATTCCACGATGTTTCGGCCGCGTGACCATTGTGTTTCGCCTTGCCGGGGCGCTGATGGCGAAAGGAGGGGCCGTGCAATACCGCGTTGACCCCAAAAGTGGTAACCGAATATCCGCTCTGGGTCTGGGCTGCATGAGATTTCCCGGTGCGCCGGGCCATCCGGATGCGAAGACAGCCGATGCCATCATTTCCCGTGCGGTGGAACAGGGGATTAATTATCTGGATACCGCGTATCTCTATCCCGGTAACGAGGTGTGCGTGGGCGCCTCACTTGAGCGCCTGGGTCTGCGCGACCGCGTGTTGCTCGCGACTAAGTTGCCGCACGCTTCGTGCAAGTGCGCGGAGGATTTCGACCGGTTCTTCGACGAGCAACTGCACCGCCTGCGGACCGACCATATCGACTATTACCTTATGCACAACATCACTTCGCCCGCCCAGTGGGAGCGCGTGGTGGCGTTGGGCATCGAAGACTGGATTGCGCACCAAAAGGCTGCGGGGCGTATTCGCCAGATAGGTTTTTCGTATCACGGCAGTGCGGCGGACTTCCTGACGATGCTCGACGCGTATGACTGGGATTTTTGCCAGATTCAGTACAACTACGCTGGAGAGCGCTACCAAGCGGGAACGGCGGGACTTATAGCAGCCGCCGAGCGCGGGCTCGCGGTGTTTGTGATGGAACCGCTTTTGGGCGGACGCCTGGCGGGCAAGCTGCCTCCGCGGGCCCGCGCCGTGCTCGATGACGTACGCGATCCGTACCTGAAGACGCCGGCTGCTTGGGGCCTTTCGTGGGTGTGGAACCATCCTCAAGTCACGATGCTGCTTTCGGGCATGACCGATACCGCGCAGGTGGACGAGAACGCGGTGCTGGCCGATCGGGCCCTGCCGGATTCGATGACAGCCGCTCGGCTCGATACCATCGCACGCGTGCTGGCGGAGTTTGAAAAATCGAATCGCGTGCCCTGCACGGGATGCGGCTACTGCATGCCATGTCCCAAGGGTATTAACATTCCCGGCTGCTTTGCCGCTTACAACGCGAGCTATGCGCACAGCTGGTTTACGGGGCTGTCGCAATACTTTACGGCGAGCGCGGTGCGCACGAGCGAGCCCAAGCTCGTGAGCAATTGCGTCAAGTGCGGCAAATGTGCGCGTCACTGCCCGCAACACATCGATGTCCCCGAGCGTCTCGACGACGCGCGCCGACGTTTCCAGCCTGGCCCCGTAACGGCCGCGCTTAAAGTCTTCAGCAAAACTCGCTCCTCATGACCCTTTTATATCTTGTGATGGAATAGTTCCTGTTTGCGGCAGAATAGGGCGATAGCAGGAACTATTTCGTCGCAACTGAAGGGGGCTGTCGTGGGCCATCGGGATTCATGTGATGATTTGCGTGAGGTTCGTTGGGGCGTTTTGGGCGCTGGGCACATTTCGCATCGATTTGCATCGTCGCTCAAGAAGGTCGACGAGGCACGGCTGGTGGCTGCGGCCGGCCGCACTCCTGCACATGTCGAGGAATTTTGTCGAGCGTTTTCGATTGATGCCGCGCACAGTTATGCCACGGCTGACGATAGCGGCGATGCGGCTTATGATGCGTTGATTGCCGATCCCGATGTCGATGCAATCTACTTGGCTATTCCGCATGGCATGCATGCGCATTGGGCTTGTCGGGCACTGCGCGCGGGAAAGGCCGTGCTGTGCGAAAAGCCGGCCGTTTTGAATGAAGAAGAGGCCCATGCGATCGCCTCTGTTTCCCGTGAGTGCGGTGTGCCGTTTATGGAGGCGATGAAAAATCGGTTTTGTCCGATGCATACTCGCGTGAAGGGTTTGCTTGCGTCGGGCGAGCTCGGCTGTATCGTCTCGATCGAAAGCGTGCAAAAACTCGATTATGGTGAGTCCCCTTCGAGTTATCTGCTCGATCCGTTGCAGGGTGGCTGTCTATATGACATGGGCTGCTATGCGGTCGGGTGGTTTGAGGATCTGCTTGCGGGTGCGTGCGATGTTTCGTCTCGTGAAGTTCGCTGGCGTGACGTATTGGGCGGCCGCGTGGATTGGGCCGATGAGATCCATATGAGTGTCGGCGGTATACCCATTCATATGGTGTGCGACGGCAAAGCAGCATATGAAAGCCGCTTAACGATTGCCTGCGAACGGGGTTCGGTGGAAATCGAGCGCCTCCATCGCCCCGAGCTCGCCCATGTGAAGTACTCCGACGGACGAATGCTCGAAATAAATGCCCCGTTTGAGGTCGATGATTTCTACGGCGAAATTCAGCATGCGACGCAGCTCGTCCAGACGGGAGAGCTTGAAAGCCCCGTTATGCCTCTTGCCGCCACGCAGCGCTGTGCGCAGATTATCGATGCGATTCGCTTGACGCTCTAGGCTGCGGTGCTGGTGCTCAAGGGGGCTCGGCGGACCTTGCCCCTGATGCCCCTTTTATATCTTGCGGTGGAATACGGTCTGTTTGCGCCAAAATAAGGCACCAATAGACCGTATTTCACCGCAACTGATGAGGGGGAGTTGGAGATGCTAACGATCGGGTGTCATCTTTCGACGACGAAGGGCTATCGGGCAATGGGGGAGACGGCGTTGTCCATTGGTGCCAATACCTTTGCGTTCTTTACGCGCAACCCGCGCGGTGGCAAGGCAAAAGACCTTGACATGGATGACGTGGCGGCTCTGCGCGAGCTTATGGCGCAAAACGACTTTGGACCGCTAGTGGCGCATGCCCCGTATACCTATAACCCCTGCTCCGCTAAGGAGCGGGCGCGGGAGTTTGCCTTGGAGGCTATGGCGGAAGATTTGCAGCGTCTGGAAGCACTGCCCGGCAACTACTACAACTTCCATCCCGGTGCGCATGTGGGACAGGGGGCAGACGCCGGCATTCAGATGATTGTCGACACGCTGTGCCAGGTGATGTTTGAGGGACAGCAGACGACGGTATTGCTTGAGACCATGGCGGGCAAGGGCACCGAGGTGGGCCGTAGCTTTGAAGAGCTGGCGCGCATTATCGAGGGCGTTGCCGCCAAGTGCCCGGAGCTGTCCGATAAGCTGGGCGTTTGTTTGGACACCTGCCATGTGAGCGATGCTGGCTACGACATCATCCATGACCTGGACGGCGTACTCGACGAGTTCGACCGCGTGGTGGGTATCGAGCGCTTGCGCGCCGTGCATATCAATGACTCCAAGAACCCCTGCGGCGCCCATAAGGATCGCCACGAGTGCATCGGCAAGGGCTACCTGGGTAGTGAAGAGTTTGGCGGCGGTATGCAGGTTATGCAGAATATTGTATCGAATAGCCGCTTGCGTGCACTTCTATTTATTTTGGAGACGCCGAACGAACTTGCAGGTTATGCAGCTGAAATCAAACTGTTAAGGTCATTGCAGCAGTAATGACTGTTGCTAAGTGGAGTATTCCATTCACGTTATGGGTTTGTTTCAATCAGTTTTCTCATTGCAGATTCGTAATTCCGGGTGCATAATAGCCAACAGTTTTTGCAGACCTCTGAATCAAACGGGGTCACTGGAAGGAGACTGATTATGAAGCTCAAGAAGCTTGGCGCGTTTGCAGCCACGGGCGCCATGGCGCTCGCTCTTGCACTGACGGGCTGTGGTTCGTCCAACGCCACCTCTGGTTCCGATGCCGGTTCCAGCAGCTCTGACAACGCGAAGGTCGAGAAGGTCGACGGCTCCAAGGAGTATGCACTCGTCAAGGACGGTACGCTCACCGTCGGCACCTCTGCCGAGTACGCTCCGTTTGAGTACAAGGATGACAACGGCGATTATCAGGGCTTTGACCTTGAGCTCATCAAGGCTATCGGCGACAAGCTGGGCCTGGATGTCGAGTATGTCAACAATGACTTTGACACGCTGGTTCCGGGCGTCGCTTCGGGCGCCAAGTATGATGTTTCCATCGCGGCTATCACCGACACGCCCGAGCGTGAGAAGGAAGTCACTTTCTCTGATTCCTACTACATGGACGATCAGGCTATCGTGACCAAGGTCGATAACACCGACATCACGGCCGACAACTACAGCGAGAAGCTCAACAACGCCGACGCTACCATCATCGTCCAGTCTGGCTCGACCGCCGAGGCCTTTGCCCAGGAGAACTTCCCGAAGGCCAAGATCGTCCCCTACAAGGACGCTACCGAGTGCTTCAGCGCCCTGCAGTCCGATAAGGGCGACGCCGTAGTCACCAACCGCTCCGTTGCCAGCCAGCTGACCGCCGAGCAGTTCAACACCTGCCAGACCATCAAGCAGATCAGCACCGGCGAGGAGTACGCCATCGCCATCAACCAGGGCAACACCAAGCTCAAGGACGACGTCAACCAGGCCATCAAGGACCTGACCGATGACGGTACCGTCGACGCCCTCATGGCTAAGTACAACATCAAGTAAAATAGCTACTTGATTGTGCGCGGGCCCTTTCCGTTTTGCGGAGAGGGCCTTTGCGCTTCTCTTGACGGAGAGTGTTTCCGTCTCGTTTTGCCGGCAACTTCTACGATAGGAGCCACCTTGTCTCGACTGAACAAAGGGGCCGCGGAGCAGCGTTTTTCACTGCCCGCCTTGCTCCAAAAGCTAGCCTGCGTCATGGCCGTGGCGCTCGCGCTGGTGTGCGCGGGGGCATATGCGCCCACGACCGCCCAGGCGCTTGAGACCGCAAAGATTACCGCCCGACCCAACACCGGTTCGGGCAGCGCTGTGGTCGGCGGCACCGAGACGCGCATTACCTGGGAAGTTCAGGCCGATGCCGACGAGGAGCTGAGCGGTCTTTCTTTGACGTTTGTCGACGGCACGACGTTTGGTACCGATGACACGCGATTGACGATGCTCTCGGGCGAGGACCTCATGGATCGTACGCCCATGAAACCCACGTGCAAGGCTGACGGCCAGACGCTCAAGATCGATTTTGGCGAGACGGCGCCTGCCGGCGGCTTTTTCCGTGTCGAGGTTTACGGCGTGACCTTCCCCGTCGAGGGCGGCGATGAGGCCTTTAGCGGCACCTATACGCTCGCCGACGGGTCGACCAAGAAGATCTCCAAGATTCCGTCGGTGGAGATCAAGGGCGTGACGGCCTTCGATAACTTCTTGGCCGACCTTAAAGAGCAGCCGTGGGTCGAGGCCTGGAACTCCAATATGTTCCTGCGCCTGTTCCTGAACCCGGTCATTTTGGTCCAGAGCCTGCCGATCGTCTTTAAGGGCTTCCTCATGTCGCTCTCGATCGTGCTCGTGGCGTTTCCGCTGGCAATTCCCTTCGGTTTTGCCCTGTCGCTCATGCGCATCTCCAAGTCGCGCATCCTGCGCTGCCTCGCCGGCATCTACGTGAATATCATTCGCGGTACGCCGGCGTTCCTGCAGATCTACATCGCGTTCTTCGGTCTGCCGTTGGCCGGCGTCAAGGTGGACGACTATGTCTTGGGCGTTATCGTCATGGCCATGAACTCGTCTGCGTACCTGTGCGAGATCTTCCGTGCCGGTATTCAATCAATCCCCAAGGGCCAAAACGAGGCTGCTCGCTCTCTGGGCATGAATGCCTTCCAGACGCTGCTCTACGTTATGATTCCGCAGACGTTCCGCAATGTTTTGCCTACGCTGACCAGCGAGTTTATCTTGCTTTACAAGGATACGTCGCTGCTTGCCGCCGTGGGTGTGGTCGAGATCGTCATGAACGCCCGTACCATCGTGGCCACGACGGGCTCCATTACACCGTACGTGGTTGCCGCTCTGTTCTATCTGGTCATCACCCTGCCGCTCGCTCGCTTGGTGAGCGGTCTTGAGGCGAGGCTTCTGGGCACGGCCGAGACCAAGAAGAAGCGTCCCGCCAAGAGCGCCGGACAGGTTGTCGCGACGCCCGCCGATCACATCGCCGGTCTGTAAGGAGGTCCTATCATGAGCGAAACCAATAACTCGAACGAGGTCGTCGTCAGTATCAAGAACCTCCAGAAGGCCTTTGGCGACAACGTGGTCCTGCGCGATATCGATCTGGATGTGCACAAGGGTGAGGTCGTTGTGGTCTTGGGCCCCTCGGGCTCGGGCAAGTCGACGATGCTTCGCTGCATCAACCGTCTGGAGCATCCCACGAGTGGCTCGATTGTCGTTGAGGGCGTGGACGTGTGCGCCAAGGGTGTCGACCTTAACAAGGTACGTACGCATCTGGGTATGGTGTTCCAGCAGTTCAATTTGTTCCCGCACCTCTCAGTCAAAAAGAACGTCATGCTCGCGCAGCAGAAGGTACTCAAGCGCAGCAAGGAAGAGGCCGAGAAGATTGCCGTCGAGGAGCTGACCAAGGTCGGTCTTGCCGAGCGTATCGACTTTATGCCGAGCCAGCTCTCGGGCGGTCAGCAGCAGCGCGTTGCCATCGCCCGCGCCCTGTCGATGAACCCGCACGTCATGCTCTTTGACGAGGCCACCTCGGCGCTCGACCCCGAGCTCGTGCGCGACGTCCTGGGTGTCATGCGCGACCTGGCACGCGACGGCATGACCATGATCGTCGTGACGCACGAGATGGGCTTTGCCCGCGATGTCGCCGACCGCGTCGTCTTTATGGACGGCGGCGTCATTGTGGAAGAGGGTACGCCGAGCGAGGTCTTCGACCACCCCAAGAGCGAGCGCACCAAGGCGTTCTTGGGAAATATCTCGTAGCGGCGCGTCGAAATTGTCGATATAACAAACGGGGATCGGATAGTATCCGGCCCCCGTTTTTGTTTGGGCATGAGCGACTGTTGTTGTGCGGTGCTCGGCTGTTAGTTGCCTTGCGACTTTCTGGCGGCTTCGTTAGGCCAGCTCCGCTCCCAGGGCCTTGCAGGCCGCCTCGCCCTCATCGTCGGGCGCATCGTAGCAGATGGTGGAGTCCACGACGTTGACGCCGGCCTCGTCGGCGTCGGCTTTCCAGTTATCCATCCACTCGCCCTCGGCCCACGAATAGGAGCCAAAGAGGACGACCTTCTTGTCGCCGAGGACTTCCTTGACCTCATCCCACATCGGCTGGAACTCGTCGTACTCGAGCTCCTCGGACCCCATGGCGGGGCAGCCGAAGGCGAAGGCGTCATAGTTGGTGACCTTGTCGGCAGAGAAGTCGGCGCAGGAGATGACCTCAGCCTCGGCACCCGCGGACGTGGCGCCTTCGGAGACGAGGTTTGCCATGGCCTCGGTGTTGCCCGTGCCGCTCCAGTAGACGACGGCGATCTTGCTCATGTTGAGTCCTTTCAGTTGTGCGGCAGGTTGCCGCGGCTTCTATGTTCTATCGGGTTGCCTGGGCAAGTTGCGCCAAGCTGCAGCCCTGCTGATAGACAAAGGTGAGGTATTGAGTGCAAGCGCGGTAGGCGTCAAACATCGCAAGCGCTTGCTCGACATTCGTGTAGACCTTCCAGGCCCCAAAGACCTTGTAGTTCTCGCCGCGCTGGACGATAAACTCGTGCACGTCGTCGTAGGGATATCCAAGGAAGTAGCCTATTTCGTGCGGAAACTCGCAGGTGCAGTCGTTGCTGCAGCTAGCTTGCTGGGGTAGTGCGCATCGAGTCTGGCTACAAGCGCATTCCGCGACGTTATTGCTCGCGAGCGTGATGCGTGATGCCAAATGCACAAGGCATGTCGAAAGGTCTCTCGTGTCGTAGCCTTCCGAGGCGAGCGCTGTTTGGGCGCGAGGGTCTGCGAAATAGGTGGCGAGGCTTTTGGCTCGGTACACGTACACGAGTGCTCCGCAGGGCCGCCAGACCAAAACACTCAGGTGGATGCCGAGCGGGTCAAGCTCGCGATTGCACTGGGCGATAACGTTGAGCAGGCGTGCTCGACGTTCTGCGATGGTTTCGGTTGTGGTCGAGCCGTTCCCGTGGGCGTAGGTGCCTGGATAGGTAAAGAGCGATGCCGGCTTGATGCCCGCGAGCGTGGGAGAGCAGTTGCGCACGACCGCTGCCTGAAACGTTGGGATATCTATGGTTCGAGTCACGGCGCTCCTTACGGATCTAAACTGTTAGTCTAGGAAAACTTATACACGAAAGTAAGCCATGGTCAACAAAAAAGTTTGAAGAGGGAAACTAATTGACCGAACAGACATGATTTTGGGTTAAGATGGGGACACCCCATGGGGGTATCTAGATAGTGCTACTTGAAAGGGGAGCGCATGAGTGACTTGCTCAACCCTGCGAATCTCATCGTGCTGGCCGTCATTGCCGTCGGCATGTTTTTTGGACTGCGTCGCATTGCCGCTTCGACACACGGGAAGAGTTGCTGCAGCGATGGTACGAGCGGCAAGAAGGCCAAAAAGGTTGTTGTGGTGGATACCGATGCGTCACACTATCCCTATAGCGATGAGCTGCTCATCGGCGGCATGAGCTGTGACGGCTGCGCTCAGAACGTAGCCAATGCCCTCAATGCGCTGGATGGCGTGTGGGCAACGGTGACGTATGCGGACCACACGGCACGCGTGCGCTCTAAGCAGCCGGTTGATCGTGGTGTCCTCGAGACGGCCGTGAAAGATGCGGGCTACTACGTCATGACGCTGTAAGCGCCGCCCTGGATGCGCTTCCTTGGCTAGGCTCGTCCGCGCAGTTCGATGTCTTGGATGTCGTCGAAGTTGATGGCGATGTCTCGGAGCTTGAGGAGCTTGAAGGCGGGGAGCGCCTCGTCGAGGATGCCGGTGCGGCTGCGATAGCCGTATGTATCGTAATAGTTGACACGAACCAAGTCGCCACGTTTGAGACCCTCGAGCTTTTTAGAAAGTACGAGGGCTTTTTCTTCCGTGAGCTCACGTTTTGACTCGACGGTGATTTCCTGCTTGCGCACGAGTTCGTAGTATCCCGTGAGGGCGGCAAAGGGCATAAACTGCGCGGCGCGGTTGGCGCGCACGGCACCGTTGGCAGTGAGCTTGGGGTCGGCGGCGCGGCGCCTGCCCTCGGGGTCCGCCAGGCGCTCGAAGGCGGTCGGCGGGCGCACGGGCTGTTGTTTGGGTTTAGGCACGGTGTCCTCCAATTTGGTCGTTGCGTTCGCGCGCGGTGGCGCCGGCGGTAAAGCTTAATCCCTTGACGAGCGCGTTCTTGCCGTACTTGCCTTTCACGGCCAGGACGGCGCGCGCCAGGTCGCGCTCGCGCTCATCGGCCTCGATATCGCTGAACAGATCGATGGTGGTAAATTCCTCGGGCATGAGGTTGCCAAATCCAAGGTTGATGCGCTTGACCGGTCGTTTGGGATCGACGGTCTGCGCCCAGAGCTCATCGAAATAGCCCATGATTTTCTTAAACGAATTAGTGCGCTCGGGCAGCTTTCGCGAGGCGTTGGAGTGCGCAAAGAGTGCGGCATAGCCACCACGCGGTTTGCCGCCATGCTCTCCCACAAAGATGCCATCGATTGCCTGCGCTTCGCGCACCAGGCGACGCCTTTCGTCATCGCGCTGGACGGGCTTGGGAGCACGGGGCGCGAGCTCGGAGCCGTCGGTCGCTGCGGGTTCGATGCCCGAGGTACTCGAGCGCAGGTGTCCGCAGCCGTCTATATACTGCGCCGTGCCGCTGACGTTGAGCCGGCGTATGTCGGCGCGCTCGCTTGCATAGCCCACAAAGAGCGAGATGCTGTCGCACACCACGTGCTTGTCGATCAAATCCAGCACGGCGGCATCGACCATTTCGCGCAAGACGGTGTAGGCCTGCTCGTAGGCATAGCCCTTCGAGAGCACCTGCCCCGTGGTGGTCGAGGTCGCTTGCGGGCGATAGGCTTGGATATCGGCGATGGTCGTTGGCTCGCGCCCAAAGGCGTGGTCGATAAGATATTCGGCATTGACGCCGAGCTCATCGTAAAGCAGGTTTTCGTCGAGCGCGGCGACACCCATCAGATCGTAGACGCCGTACTTTTCGAGGCGGGCTGCCACGCCGGGGCCGATGCCCCAGATATCGGTAATGGGACGATGAGGCCAGATCTCCTTGCGAAAGGTCTCGTCGTCGAGTATGCCGATGCGGCTGGGTACGTGCTTGGCGGTAATGTCGAGCGCTACCTTGGCCTGGAATAGGTTGGGGCCGATGCCGACCGTCGCCGTGATGCCGGTGCGCGCGAGGACCTCGTCGCGCAGCGTGCAGGCGAACCCTTCCGCATCTGTGTGATAGAGGTCCAGATAGGGCGTCACGTCGATAAAGCACTCATCGATGGAGTAGACGTGCACGTCCTGGGGGCTGACGTATTCCAGATAGATACCGTAGATTTTCGCCGACACCTCCATGTAATGCTGCATGCGCGGTACGGCCGTGATGTAGTCGATGCCATCGGGAATTTCGAACAGACGGCAGCGATTGCGTATCCCGAGGTCCTTCATGGCCTGTGTGATGGCGAGGCAGATGGTCGTGCGCCCGCGCGATTCGTCGGCAACGACCAGGTTGGTGGTGAGCGGATCGAGCCCACGGTCGACGCACTCGACGCTGGCATAAAACGTCTTGAGGTCGATGCAGATATAGGTGTGCTGCTCGTGCGCCATCCGTGTCCTTCCATCAAACACATGTTCTTATCGAATACATGTTCGATAATACCTGCTTGCGCGGACATCGTCAAAACCTGTCCCTCTTTGGCGGGTATGGTCGTGCGGTTGCATCGGGTTTTTTTAACGCAGCTCTAAAGAGCGCGAAACAGCTCGGAAAACCTCGCTTCGTAGCATGAGTCTAACGATTGATACCGCCTATACGCACGGAAGGGTTGTGGGGATAATGGTCGACTATGGGTTTGGTATGCCGACGCGCTTGGTTGCGGATGGGGATGTGGCTCGCTGGTGCGGGCGATTGGTTGCCCACTATGGCGGCACCAAGGCGCTGGTCGTGCTGGGAGGCGACAAGCACACGCGTGATGAGCTCGTTTCGGCGGCGCTGGGCTCGGTTGATCGAGCTCTGCTCGAGCGCGTGCTTTTCCGCTGCGGCTCGGTTGAAGGCGACGGAGGAGACGAGCTGATCGACGAAGCCGTGGCCCTGGCGATCGACGAAGGCGTGGACTTTGTCTTGGCGATTGGCGATGCCGATACTGCCGGCTTTGCGCGCGAGCTCGCCCGTCGCATGGCGGCGCTCGATGTCGGCGAAGACGGTTTTGTCCCTTATGGATGTATCGTCTCGGAGGGCAAGGTGCCTGCCGTCGTGGGGGCCGGCGAGGTTCCCGTTTTTGCCATCATCGCGCCCGAACTGCTGGAGGGCATCGGGTCTCCTCTGCGTGAGTTGCTCGGTAGCGTCTGCGCTGCGGCCTAATATTTGGCATAAAGGGATAGGTTATTTTTGATTGGTAAAGCGTTTGACCTGCCAAATTAAACCTGTCCCTTTTTGGTCGGTTGCCGTTTGGGGGCCGATTGGCAACGCTCGCTGATTATAGTCTTGACCTGCGCTAGAATAGTGGCATCTGAATGTCCGGGCGCATGGAGGCGTGCGCCCGTATGCTGAGGAGGACTCTATGGCAACTGTTGCCGCACCTATCGATGCTACGTCGACTGCCGCTTGGAAGGCGCTCGAGGCCCATCAGGAGAAGCTCGAGGCCGAGGGTATCGACCTCAAGGCCTGGTTCGCCGCCGATGCCGAGCGCGTGAACAAGCTGAGCTTTGACGCCGGTGACCTGCACTTCGACCTGTCCAAGAACCTGGTGACTGATGAGACCGTCAAGCTGCTGTGCGATCTTGCCCGCGAGGTGAAGCTCGAGGAGCGCCGCGACGCCATGTTCTCCGGCGAGCACATCAACACCACCGAGGACCGCGCCGTCCTGCACACCGCGCTGCGTCGCCCGGCAAGCGAGAAGGGCCAGCTCATCGTCGACGGCCAGGACGTCGTCGCCGACGTGCACGAGGTTCTCGACCGCATGTATGCCTTCGCCGAGCGCGTGCGCTCCGGTGAGTGGAAGGGTGTTACCGGCAAAAAGATCGAGCACCTGGTGTCCATCGGCATCGGCGGCTCCGATCTGGGCCCGGTCATGGCTTACGAGGCCCTGCGTCCCTATGCCGACGCCGGTATCGATTGCCGCTATATCTCCAACATCGATCCCAACGACCAGGCCGAGAAGCTCAAGGGTCTGGATCCCGAGACCACGCTCGTGATCATCGTCTCCAAGACCTTCACCACGCTCGAGACCCTCACCAACGCCCGCGAGGTCAAGACCTGGATGCTCGAGCAGCTCAAGGCTCAGGGCGCCATCGATGGCTCCGATGAGCAGAACGCCGAGGCCGTGGCAAAGCACTTCGTCGCCGTTTCCACCGCGCTCGAAAAGGTCGAGGCCTTCGGTATCGACCCCGCCAACGCCTTCGGTTTTTGGAACTGGGTCGGCGGCCGCTATTCCGTCGACTCCGCCGTGGGTCTGTCGCTGATCGTCGTGCTCGGCCCCGAGCGCTTCCAGCAGTTCCTTGAGGGCTTCCACGCCATCGACGAGTACTTCTGCAACACCCCGCTCGAGAACAACGCCGTCGCGCTGATGGGCCTGCTCAACGTCTGGTACGTCAACTTCTTCGGTTCCAAGAGCCACGCCGTGCTGCCGTACTGCCAGTATCTGCACCGCTTCCCGGCCTACCTGCAACAGCTCACCATGGAGTCCAACGGCAAGCACGTCCGCTGGGACGGCAGCGCTGTGACCTCCGATACCGGTGAGATCTTCTGGGGCGAGCCCGGTACCAACGGTCAGCACGCCTTCTACCAGCTGCTGCACCAGGGCACCGTGGTGGTCCCGGCCGACTTTATCGCTTTCGCCAACACTGCCAACCCCGCAACCGACAGCGGCCAGGACGTCCACGAGCTGTTCCTGGGCAACTTCCTGGCCCAGACCAAGGCGCTCGCCTTTGGTAAGACGGCCGACGAGGTTCGTGCCGAGGGCACGCCCGAGCAGATCGTCCCGGCCCGCTGCTTTGAGGGCAACCGTCCGACGACCTCGATCTTCGGCGACACGCTGACCCCGTTCGCACTCGGCGAGCTCATCGCCCTGTACGAGCACATCACGTTTGTCGAGGGCACGGTCTGGGGCATCGACTCCTACGACCAGTGGGGCGTCGAGCTGGGCAAGCAGCTTGCCAAGCAGATCACCCCGGCCTTCCACGACGACGCCGCCAAGGCCGAGCAGGACGCTTCGACCCAGGCGCTCATCGAGTTCTATCGCGCTCATCGCAAGTAGTTTTTACGGCCGAGTTGGCTTATGGCTGAAAGGGGCCCGTATCCGTTGGGATACGGGCCCCTTGCTATTTGGATAGGATGGAATGTATCGGGAGGCGCCTCGACGGGCATCGCAATCGTCGAAGGCGCGCCGTTCATGTTTGGGACAATATGACATTTTTCCCGTTGCAAACAGCGCCGCCGTGGGTGTTCTGTATGATGGCTCAGACAAGGTTGTTCAATGACAGGGAGGCATATATGGCAATCAAAGCCATCGCAATGGATATCGACGGTACGCTCACCAACGACCAAAAGGTCATCGGCCCGCGTACGCGCGAGAAGCTGCTCGCGGCGCAGGAGTCGGGCATTAAGCTCATCTTGGCTTCGGGCCGTCCCGCATGGGGGTTGCACGCCTTGGCGCAGGAGCTCGACCTTCAAAACCATGACGGTCTGCTAGTTGCCTTTAATGGCGCGCACGTGGTCGACGCTCAGACCGATGATGTCCTTTTTGACCAGGCTATGCCGGCTGACGAACTGCACCGTCTGATTGATCATCTGCAAAACTATGACGTGATCCCTATGATTTCGCTCGGTCGCGATTTGCACGTCGAGGACTCGTACCGCTGCATGATTACGCTGCCGGACGGTTCGCAGAAAAACATCGTCAAATACGAGCGCGATGCGTGCGATCTTAAGATTCACGAGGTCGAGAGCTTGCATGAGGTCGTGGACACTTATCCCGTGGACAAGCTGCTGACGGCGGGTGATCCGACCTACCTGCAGGCGCATTACGAGGAGATGTATGCGCCCTTTACCCAGACGCTTTCGGGCATGTTTACGGCCGACTGGTACTTTGAGTACACGGCGCCCGGTATCGACAAAGCCCGTGCGCTCGAGGGTGCCCTGCCCAAGCTCGGTATCGATGCCAGCGAGGTCGTCTCGTTTGGCGACGGCCAGAACGACAAGTCCATGATTGAGTGGGCCGGCACCGGTGTTGCCATGGGCAACGCCGTCGATGAGGTTAAGGCAGTTGCCCAGATGGTAACCGCCGATAACAACGAAGACGGTATTGCAGTGGCGCTGGATAAGCTGCTGGGTTAGAATCGCCGATAGTGCATGGTTCGGGCGTCCGCTTGCGGGCGCCCTTTTGCTAGGGAGGGTGCCGTGTCCGCATTTCCGTTCGACGCCGTTATCTTTGACATGGACGGCGTCATTGTCGATACCGAGTATTACTACCTGGGCGAGACTGCCGCGTTTGCCAAGGAGCTTGGGTTGAATCTGACCCAAGAGGAGTTGAACGGGCAGGTTGGTACCTCACATCAGTTCTTCCTGCATATGCTGGTCGATTGGTTTGAGCGCGCCGGTAAAGGGCACTTCACTGGCGAGGAAGCATTGGCCCGTTGGGACGAGTGGGCGCATAAGCGTCCGCGTGACTACCAGGCTTTGATTAACCCGGGCGCTGTGGATACGATTCGCGAGCTGCCGCGCCGCGGCGTTCGCGTGGCGCTTGCCAGCTCGTCTCCCATGGATAGCATCGAGGAAGTGCTCAATGCATGCGGGCTGTCGGATGCCTTTGAGTATGTGGTGAGCGGCGAGCAGTTTAAGGAGAGCAAGCCCGAGCCCGACATCTACCTGCATGCGCTGGACCTGCTGGGGCTGCCCGCGAATCGCTGCTGCTGCGTTGAGGATTCCGTTCCGGGCATTACCGCGGGTAAGCGAGCCGGCCTGACGGTCATTGCCAAGCGCGAGGAGCGCTTTGGCTTTAGCCAGGATGCCGCGGACAAGATCATCGACCAGCTGCCGGAGCTGCTGGAGCTTTCTTAGGGGGTCTGTTGGGGCCTTTCTAGGAGTGAGTGGGCAAAAAATGCCAAAAATGAGTACTGTCACTATTTTAGTAACAGCAAAACCAAACCTTTGAGGCCTTAGTTGAGTGTCTGGGGACGATTAAAACCTGTTAAATAGCACTCAAGCATGCTAACAACACCTCGATAATGAACGGTTGTACATTATCGAGGTGTTGTTTTATCGCAAAACAATGTGACTAGGCTTGCAACAGTACTCATAGTTGACATTTTTTGCCCACCGGGTCAGCGGAAGTCAAAAATGGAGCGTGAATTTCCCAAAACGACCGATTCGGCGCTCTCCGCGGCGCAGTTTTTAAGTTGGGCGATGTGTCGGGAAACGCTCTTTAGCGATGTGATGAGCTGCTGTGCGCTTGTATCCGCTTGCGGTTTGGCTGGAGCATCAGTTTCGAGCAGCAGGCGGTCGAGTGGGATCTGTCGGGCGTATTCGCATCCACGTTTGGTAGCGAGCATGCGCTCGTTGACGGAAAAATAGCAGCCTGCATTGCGCGCGCGGAAGAGTTCGTCCGAGGTGCCGCTAAACCAGTGAAAGATGATGGCGGGGGAGTTGGGGCTTGGGGTGAGTAATCCATATGACTCAAGGGCGTCCAGTACGGTTCCTGCCGAACGAACAGCGTGAATTGATATCACGCGCCCGGCAAGAGGGTGCTGCACGAGTGCATCGCAGAGCCGGTCAAATGCCTGTACTTGTAGCGGCTCGCTTCCGGCAAAACGAGCGGAAAAGTCGAGCCCGACCTCGCCGATCAAGCGTTCTTGTGCAGCGACTTCGCAAAGCAGATTGATTTCAGCGTTGCCACATCGTCCGTCGGCGAGCCACCAGGGATGGAGGCCGATGCCGGCAAAGATATTTGAACGGCCGCAGGTGCGCTTCTTGGCGCGTGCAAAGTCGTGCGGATCGACGCCGCAGTCAAATAGAACCAGGCCCAGCGCCGTTGCCTCATCGGCAACGGCGTCCGGGTGAGCCATTAGATCAAGATGGCAATGCGCATCAAATAATTGCGGTGTCATCGCGGTGCGTCTCGTTAATTTAGGCGCTGGCCATCGGCGCGCACGCGCTCGGTGCCGCGGCCACTGATCTGGCGGATAACCTCGCCGGCAATCATTTGACCCATGATGGGCGGCATAAAACTGGCAGTTCCCAGCTCGGTGCGCTCGTGGATGTTGGAAGGGTCGCGGGGCTGTGTCTTAACCGATTCCTCGCAGCTAAACAGTACGTGTAGGCTCTTGATTCCGCGCTTCTTGCATTCTTTGCGCATAATGCGGCTCATGGGGTCACGTACCGTATCGAAGATGTCGGCAAAGCGGAGGCACTCGGGATGGAGTTTGTTGGCCCCGCCCATGGAGCTAACCAAACGGATGTCATGGTCCTGAGCATATTTGGCAATGGTGAGCTTGGCCGAGATGGTGTCGATGGCGTCGACGACGTAGTTGAGCTTGCCGCCCGTCTGCTCCAAAACGCTCGCGAAGAAATCATCGATGTTGTCGCTCAGCAGGTATTCGGTGCGCTTGATAACGCTGGCGGCGGGATTGATGTCGTGGATCATGGCTTCCATCACGTCAACCTTGCGCTTGCCGATGGTGCTATGAAAGGCGATGGCCTGGCGGTTGATGTTGCTGGGCGCGATGATGTCCTTGTCCAGGATCACAAAATGGCCGATGCCGCCGCGCGCGAGCGCTTCGCAGCAGTTGGATCCCACGCCGCCACAGCCCAGCACCAGCACCGTGGCGTTGGCGAGTTTATTGAGCGCCTCGCGGCCCATGATGATCTCGAGCTTGGTGTCGCGTGTCTCGACGGGAGCTGCGGCTGCGGTTTCGGTCATAGATGTCCTCCGATGGGGAAGCGGATCGTGTTTGGGCTATCGCCATTATAGGGATTATCACGATTCCATTTGAGCCCTAGGGGCTTGTTGAAATGAGATCGGGATTCGCATAAGATGAAGCAGATGGCACCCGTTGCCGCGGGTTAGCCAACTCCGAAACACGTTTATGGCGTGAGAAGTGGCCGTCTTCGCATTACGCGGGGGCGGCTATTTCATTCGACCTCCAATGTGGATGCCGAGCTCCACGGCCGCGATTACAAGCAATAACAACGTCAGGACATCGTCAATACTCATAGTCCATCTCCTTCTTGGTAAGAGGGAGCTGGCCCATCTCCTTCTTGGTAAGAGGGAGCTGACCCATCTGCTTCTTGGCCCATTGTATCTAAAAACGAACGAATGTTCTATACGTAGTATCAAATTAGATAATTAGACAAACATCTAAATAACGAGTATACTGTGCGCGTCGTGAGAGATAGTGAGAGGAGGTCCTATGCCGGGAGAGGGTTTTAAGGCGCTTGCCGATCCAACGCGACGGCGCATTTTGGAGTTGCTGCGCGAGGGCAATTGCACGGCGGGGGAGCTTGCCAAGCATTTCGATATCAGTAAGCCGTCGCTGAGCCATCACTTGGCGACGCTTAAAAACGCCGGGTTGGTGACCGACGAGCGCCATGGCCAAAACATCGTATACAGCTTAAACACCACCGTCATGCAGGATTTAATTGGCTGGTTTATGGGTTTTACAAACAATGAAGGTGATAAGGATGAATAACGAAAACAAGGGCATTCACCCCACAGGGGTATCGTCGCGCGTGTGGATTGCGCTGGTCGCTCTGTGCGTCGCCAATGTCGTAGCGCACCTCATGGTGATGCCGAGCTTGCCTGCGCAGATTCCCACGCACTGGGGCGCGAACGGCGCTGTCGACGGTTGGGGTCCTAGCTGGATGGCCTCCGCGCTCGGCGTGCTGCCTCTGGCGCTTCTCGCAATGTTCTGCGTGGTGCCGCGCATCGATCCCAAAGGTGAGGCATATCGAACCTCGGGTAAGTTCTATCAGGGCTTCGTAATTGCCTTCACCTTGTTCATGTGCGCCATAAGCTGGCTGGGAGAGCTTACGGTCTGGGGCGTGGTGCCGGCGGTCGGTTCGGTCAACGTGCTGATTTCCGGTGCTGTCGGTTTGCTGTTCATCGGCGTAGGCAACTACTTGCCGCGTGTGAAGCAGAACTATACGCTCGGTATCAAGACGCCTTGGGCACTTGCCGATCCCGAGAACTGGCGCCGCACGCAGCGCTTTGGCGGCGCCTGCTTTATGGTGCTGGGCGTTGGCCTGATTGTGATGGGCGTGGCGGGTAGCGTGCTTTCGAGTGAAGTCGTCGCCGCGGTGATTGCGGTTCTGGCGTTTGGTTCAGCTGGAGCTGCCTACGTCTATTCGTATCTGCTGTGGCGCAAATCGCAGCGAGCCGCTCGTTAAGGTTGCGGAAAACTAGCGTACGCAGTTCATAGTATGTTCCGGGGGACTTTTCCCAGGTAGTATTAGGGGGTGTGGGCAACCATGCCCCTTTTTCGTTTAGTTTCAGAGCTGGTTTTCTCATTTCGTTTCCACTAAAGCGAATCAAGAATAGGGAAACAGCAGGTAGAAAGGATACAACAGGCAAATGGCGGAGTTTATCTACCAGATGTATCAGGCTCGTAAGGCCCATGGCGACAAGGTGATTCTTGACGACGTGACCCTGAGCTTCTACCCCGGTGCCAAGATCGGCGTCGTGGGCCCCAACGGCATGGGTAAGTCGACCCTGCTCAAGATTATGGCCGGTATCGAGGAGGTCTCCAACGGCGATGCAAGGCTTACCCCCGGCTACACCGTGGGCATCCTGCAGCAGGAGCCGCCGCTCGATGACGACAAGACCGTCATCGAGAACGTGCGCATGGCGTTTGGCGATATGATCGCCAAGGTCGATCGCTTCAACAAGATCGGCGAGGAGATGTGCGACCCGGACTGCGACATGGACGCCCTCATGGCCGAGATGGGCAAGCTTCAGGACGAGATCGATGCCGCCGATGGCTGGGATATCGATTCCAAGCTCGGCCAGGCCATGGACGCCCTGCAGCTGCCCGATTCCGACATGCCGGTTAACGTGCTCTCTGGCGGCGAGCGCCGCCGCGTGGCCCTGTGCAAGCTGCTGCTCGAGGCTCCCGACCTGCTGCTGCTCGACGAGCCCACGAACCATCTGGACGCCGAGTCGATCCTGTGGCTCGAGCACTTCCTGCACAACTACCAGGGTGCAGTGCTGGCCGTCACACACGATCGCTACTTCCTGGATAACGTTGCCGAGTGGATCTGCGAGGTCGACCGCGGTCACCTCTATCCCTACAAGGGCAACTACTCCACGTATCTGGAGACCAAGGCCGCGCGTATCGAGGCTCAGGGCAACCGCGATGCCAAGCTCGCCAAGCGCATGGAGGCCGAGCTCGAGTGGGTGCGCAGCTCGCCCAAGGCTCGTCAGGCCAAGAACAAGGCCCGTCTGGCTCGCTACGAGGAGATGGAGGCCGAGGCCCGCGCAAGCCAGAAGCTCGACTGGACCGATATCCGCATCCCTGTGGGCCCGCGTCTGGGCAACAAGGTGCTCGAGGCCCATCACCTGCACAAGGAGTTCGACGGTCGCGTGCTCATCGATGACCTTTCGTTCACCCTGCCGCGCAACGGCATTGTGGGCGTCATCGGCCCCAACGGTGTCGGTAAGACCACGCTGTTCAAGACGATTGTGGGCCTGGAGCCGCTGACTTCGGGCGAGCTCGAGGTGGGCGAGACCGTCAAGATTTCTTACGTCGACCAGAACCGTTCCGGCATCGACCCCGATAAGAACCTGTGGGAGGTCGTCTCGGATGGCCTGGACCACATGATGGTCGGCGAGACCGAGGTTCCGAGCCGCGCTTATGTGGCGAGCTTTGGCTTTAAGGGCCAGGACCAGCAGAAGCGCGCTGGCGTACTCTCCGGTGGCGAGCGCAACCGTCTGAACTTGGCGCTTACGCTCAAGCAGGGCGGCAACCTGCTGCTCCTCGACGAGCCCACGAACGACCTCGACGTCGAGACGCTGTCCTCGCTCGAAGCGGCGCTGCTCGAGTTCCCGGGCTGCTCGGTGGTCATTAGCCACGACCGTATGTTCCTGGACCGCGTCGCCACGCACATTCTGGCGTGGGAGGGCACCGACGAGAATCCGGGCAACTGGTATTGGTTCGAGGGCAACTTCGAGGCCTATCAGGCCAACCGCATCGAGCGTCTGGGCGAGGACGCAGCCCAGCCGCATCGTATTCACCGCAAGCTGACGCGCGATTAGTCGAGCTCAGGTGACCTAACGAGAAAGGGACGATAACCTTGGGGTTATCGTCCCTTTTTGTTACTTGGTAGAAGGCTCGACTTTATCGATGACCCAGGTGGATCCGAGGCCACCGGTGGTGTTGCGGCGGATGCGCACGGTAACCTCGCGGCGCTCGCCGGCCTGCGTGTAGCGCAGGGGGAAGCTTGCGCGGTTTCGCGCGGCCTCGATGGTGCCGCGTTCGCGGGCGATCCAGTAGTACTCGCCGACGATGCCGAGCGTGTCGGCGCCGTAGGGGAGATAGGTCGACAGCTGGTGCAGAAGCGGGCCGGGGCAGAAGATCTCGGTTGCGAAATCGACGGGGAAGTCCTCGGGGATGGCGGGCACTGCAGGTGCGGAGGCCGGTGCTGCAGCGGGGACCGGAGCCGGTGCAGGTGCGGAAATTTGGTCATAGACAGGTGCGGATGCGGACTCGATGACGGGTGCGGGCTCCGGCGTCGCTTCCGGCTTGATCGCGGAATCTGCGGACTTCACGGTGACGGGCGCGTCTGTAGCTGCGGTTTCAACCTCAACCTGCGTCGCGTTCCCATTCTCGACGCTCGACTTTGTCTCGACCGGCGTGGATGCCATGGTGGTGATGCCGGCGTTGGCGTTCTCGGGGTCATAGACGACTGTGAGCGAGATGGCGGGCTGCGGCGCCTCGGGCTCCGATGCCGCCTCGGTAGCGTCCTGTTCTGCGAGTTCTTCGGGCCGATCGTCCTCGGCCTCGTTGCCAAAGACATCGCTGTTTTGGAACGCAGGCGTCTCGGGTTGGTCAGCGGCTTCTTCGGTTGTCGACTTGGGCGCTTCGTTGAGCTCCACAGTGGCTTCCTGCTCGGATATGACTTCGGAATCGGTCGTGGCGGCGATTTTGGTTTCGGCTTCTGCTGCCACCTCAATAGCGACTTCGATCTCTGTCTCGGGCTCGGGTTCCGGTGCGGCTTCAACCATGGCTTCGGGCTCGGGACGCTTAACGTGCTTGGGGCGCACGGCCTTGAGGTCCTTCTCACCGCGTTTCTTCTTTTTGTAGGACTGCTTGGCGCCCTTGGCAGCCTTGGGCTTGTCCTCGCCCTTGGCAAGGGCGGCATCCCGTGCCTCGTTGGCGATGACGGTGGCATACAGGCGACCGCCCTTAAAGACGGTCAGCTTAATGCAGTCGTCAAGCTCCTCGAGCAGCTCGCGCGTGGACTCAAAGCCCAGGTCATAAGCGGTCATGTCGCCAGCGGCGAGCGCCTCCTCGACCTGCGTCATAAACGTCTGCTTGCCGCATCCAATCGCATCGCGCAGCAGGCGATACAGATAGATGTGGTTGCCCAGCGAAAGCGTGGGCCTAACTATTGTCTTGCTCATGGCAAATCTCCTCTTTACACATGTAAAGCATCTTACCATCGCATGGCGTTCGCCATGGCGGCGCCCAAGGCAAACGGGCGCGAACCGCTTTCGATTCGCGCCCGTTGTACAGGTCGGTTATCTATGAGAGGCAAATGTGCTTAGTTGCCCGATGCCGTGCCTTGGCTTGAGTTGTCAGATGCCGTGCCGGACGCGGTTCCGCTCGAGCTGTTAGTGTTGCTACTGTCTGCTGCACCCGTTCCCGACGTGGTGTCGCTCGTCTGGCCTCCCGTGTTCGGCTGTGAACCGTCAGTTGTTTGGCTTGAGTTGGTCGTGTCGGACGGCGTGCCACTGTTGGCCGTAGAGGAATCGGTGCCCTGCGATTGGTTTTGGGTGTTCGAGGACGAATCGGCTGAGGTAGAACTGTCTTGCGTGCCGTCCGCCTGCGCCTGCTGATCTTGCGACTGGGTGTTGACATTTGCATCGCTCTCGGTCGTGCGCGACGAAAGGATTGGCTCGGGACGCTCGCCCAGACCCTCACCGGCAGTGGTGATAAGGATGGCGCCAGCGCAGGCGATGACTGCGACAATGGCGATGGCGATCGAGAAGATGATGACCTTCTTTTGCGTCTGGCTGCGCTCTGCCGCCGCCTTGGCGCGCAAGCTGTTGGGGGCGACGCGCGCCGTGGTCGCGCGCCCCGCAACCTGGCGCATCTCCTGCGTAGTCGCGGCGCCGCCCAGGTGCTCCTCGGCATTAAGCTCAACGGGCTCGTAGGCGCCGGCGGGGTAGTCGACGTCAGCGTACGTACCTTTGAGGGCATTGGCGCTGGCGGAGATAAAGTGGCGATAGACCTGCGAGGACACAACGGTGATGACCGAGCTCACGGCGGCGCCAATTACTGAACCAGCGATACCAATCTTGGAGGCAAGCGCGACGCTCGTGGCGGCAGCTGCGGCGCCGGCGATGATTTGGGGAATGGAGATATCGTCGAACAGGCCCTTTTTGGGCGCGATAGCCATGGTCTGTCCGATGGAATGGTTCTCGTGCACGCCGTTGTTGAGCGATGCCGGCGTCATGACGCGCGTGCGCGGCGCGTCGGTGTACTTGGTTGTCATACGGGGTCCTCCCGGTTCGTTTAGTGCTGCGACAGGTTGTTCAGCCCTCAGGGTACTCAGTCGGTGTGAACCGGAGATGGATTCGCCCGCAACACCATCAACTCACCAAAGCGCGAAACTTCTTCTCAGGCTGATCGAATGAAGACGGGGCGAATCGTTCGGATGTCGAAAGGAAGGTTGACCGGATTTGAAATCCCGTGGAATAATCGGGCTCGCGGCGCTGTTGCTTGCGCCGGGTAGGGAGCGTCATGAAAATCCTTAAGCGGATCAACAACAATACGGTTATCTGCGTAAACGCCAAGGGCCGTGAACTCGTGGCAATTGGCCGCGGTATCGGGTTTCCCAATGGCCCCGATGAGGTCACACTCGATAAGATCGAGCGAACCTTCTACGGTGTCGACTCGCGCTACCTAGCGCTGCTCGACGAGATCGATCCTCAGGTGATGGAGTTCTCCGCCCAGATTGCCGATATCGCTCGCTCCAACATCTCGCGCGAGCTCTCGGCAAACCTTCCCTTTACCATGGCTGACCATATCGCCTTTGCCATCAAACGCTGCCGCGAGCATATGTTTGTGCAGATGCCGCTCTCCTATGATGTGCAGCAGATGTACCCCATTGAGTACAAGATCGCCAAGTTCGCGATCGAGGGCATCAATCGCGGCTTCAACGTCAAGATGCCGCGGGGGGAGGCGAGCGGTATCGCACTCTGTATCGTCAACAGCGTGGTCGCCTCGTCTTCAAAGGCCAAATCCAATACGGTGCGCAAGGACGAGGCGATGCTCGAGAAGTTCACCAAGATCATCGAGTCCGAGCTGGGAGTTTGCGTGGACCGCGACGGTTTTGACTTTTGCCGCTATGCCACGCACGTCCGCTACCTGCTGGAACGCGTACAGACAGGAGAGCCCCTCAACACGGATAACGGCGCGCTCTATGGGCCGCTCTGCGAGCAGCATCCCGATGTGGCTGTGTGCGTCGATCGCATGGCTGCGCTTATCGCAGAGCGTTTTGGCGCCGCGCTTGCCGATGAAGAGAAAGTCTACCTGATGCTTCACGTCAATCGCGTCTGTGCGGGATCCAGGCCTTAATCGACCGCTCGCCGCTGAGATTCGACCGTTTGCCGGTTTTGACTTTCGCAAAGGCGTCCGTTGGATGTAGTTTCATAGTCACATAAGGTGTTATTCGAGAAGAGCCTCGAAGCATGACGTAGACAGTTCCCTGTCCGCTTTGTGCTTTGGGGCTCTTCTGTTTTTGTCTTCTTCTTGCTTTTCTCGATTTGCCTCGTGTCAGGCCTGCCGTAATCGGTTCTTCGCGTGTGCGCAAACGGGAAGACAGAAAAGCAAGGGAGTTCAGCTATGACTGACAATAAGAAAATCGCCGCGGACGTGCTCGAGGCCGTCGGTGGCAAGGAGAACGTGACGTTTGTTGCGCACTGTATGACGCGCCTGCGTTTTAACCTCAAAGATATCGATGCCCCCGATATCAAAGAAGTGAAGAAGATTGGCGGTGTGTTGGGTGCTCAAATCTCCGGAGGGCAGTTCCAGGTAATCGTGGGCCAAAACGTGCCCAAGGTTTATGACGAGCTCTGCAAGATCGGCGGCTTTGCCAAGCAGGACGCCATCGACGAGAACCTTGATGCTCCTAAGCAGAAGCTCACACCTAAGGTTATTGGCAATAACATCCTCAACTACCTGTCAAGCTCCATGGTGCCTATGATCCCCGTCCTAATGTGTGCTGGCCTGTTCAAGACCGTAGCGGTGGTGCTGGGACCTACGATGGCGGGCGTGCTGTCCGACACAAGCGACCTTTATGTTCTGATGAACATGGTTTATGACGCAGCGTTCTATTTTATCCCCATCTACCTTGGCTATAATGCGGCTAAGAACATTGGCGTAACGCCTGTCCTCGGTGCCTTTATGGGCGGCATTCTTATCGACCCGACCATGATTCAGCTTGCGACCGATGGAGCTCAGTTCTCCGTTTATGGCATTCCCTGCGTCGCCGCAAACTACACAAAGACGGTCCTTCCCATTCTTCTGTCCGTGTGGGCGATGAGTTATATCGAGCGCTTCTTCCGCAAATATGTGCCAGATACCCTTTCAACGGTTTTTGCGCCTTTCCTTACCATGGTCGTCGCTGTTCCTGTGTCTCTCTGCGCTCTCGCCCCTGTTGGTTCATGGGCCGGTAATGCCCTCGCCGCCGGTTTTGAGTTCCTTGGTACTTCCGGTGGTATCGCCGCCATCCTCGGAGGAGGTATTCTGGCGGGTCTTTGGTGCCCAATGATTATTACCGGCATGCATGTGGCGGTTGCGATGATTGCCATCGCTAACTATATGACTGTGGGAACCGACAGCTTTGTTTTGGTTGCGACGGGCGTTAGCCTTTGGGCGACCTTCGGCTGCGAGGTGGCGACTTGGCTCAAGCTGTGCGATAAAGACGAGAAGAGCATGGCATTCGGCTATTTGGTTGCAAACATTGTCGGAGGCGTCGGCGAGCCTTTCATCTACGGCATGATGCTGCGCTATCGCCGCGTGTTTGTCTGGAAGATTATCGGATCCTTTGTTGCCGGTGCGCTTGCAATCGCTCTCGGAGCCACGGTTTATACTGCCGGCGCGGCATCTAACTTCTTGGAGTTCCTCGCGTTTGCGGGCGGCGGGACCCAGAATCTCATCAACTTTGGAATCGCTGCTGGTGCAGGCTTCCTTGTGAGCGCCTTGGGCACGTATTTCCTGGGCTTTACGGCGGATGAGCTCGAGAATGGTCCCGTTTCCGAGCGTTAAGTTTTCTACGGCCTGCGTGTGGCAGGACGCATTGGAAGGGCGTCCATGACGCCCTTCTCTTTTTGTATTTCTATTTCCGATGTTTGGGCGGCGTGTGCCGCGAAGAGTTGGAGTTGGAATGAACATAGAGTTTGGAATCTCGAAGATTGACGTAACACCCCAGTCTCCTTGCCGCATGGGCGGCTACAACAGAAAAGGTGCCTGGACGGATGTTCTTGATCCTATTGAGGTCAACGCTAGCGCTGTCTGTGTTGATCTTGTCCCGTTTATTCTTATCGAGCTCGATTCAATAATGGTGTCGAAAGATTTTTCCCTTTCGGTCAAGAACGCCGTATCGTCAAAAACGGGCATCGATTCGAGCAATATCGTCGTCGCATGCATTCATACCCATTCTGCACCATGCTATTTTAAGCTTGCCTACGAGGACACGTTACCTGAAACCGAATTGACGAGTGATTTGATTGGCTTGGCTACCGAGGCGGCGGTATCTGCATGGGCGTCCAGGTCGAAGGCGACCGTATCGATGGAGACGTTAGGCATCGAGGGACTGTACGGGAATCGAAATGTTCAGGGCGGTCCGGCCGATAAACAGGTAAGTATTTTCTCGTTTGAGGACGCTCAAGGCGGTCGCCCAATTGGAAAAATGCTGTTCATGTCCGCTCATCCTACCATCCTTAATGGGAAAAGCGCCGTCCTCTCTGCTGATTTGATTGGGCATGTCAGGCAGCGTTTGGAGAGGAAATATGGCTGTCCTGTACTTTGCGTCAACGGAACGTGCGGGGATGTGTCGACGCGTTTCTATCGGCAAGGGGAGGGAGTTGCCGAACTCGAGCGTACGGCTAACGAACTTTGCGCTCAAATTGAATCCAAGCGTGAGCGCGCGGCACTCAGAGTTGATACTCCGCGTTGGGGCTCTATCAGCATGAAGAGTGTCTACGATGCAAAAACAGATCCGGATTGGATCGAGATGACCAATCGGATAGAGGCTATGGATGCGAGCCCGATGCGAGACCTTCTCCTTAAGCGGCAACAGCTTAAGCTCTCGATGGGGAAAATCGAGCTTGAGCTTCCGAGCCAGTTTGCGGTAATTGGTAACTGCATTTTTATCACGATGCCATGCGATACGTGTAGCACATTAGGCTTGGATTTTAAGAGGGCGTTTAGCCAATACAACGTCTTTGTTATCGGCTATGCGAACACGTACTGCAACTACCTTGTGCCTCAGGAAGACTACGGCAAGTATTTTGAAACCTACAACTCGCGAACGCCGCGCGGGGTTGCCGAGGCGTTCGTTGCGCGAATCATTCAGGCGGTCGGTGCCGCGCTATAGCAGGCGCTATAGACCATCGTGGTAGATGAACCGGTCAGGATTATACGGAGCATGTATTGTGTCAATCATTGAACCTCTCATCCAACAAGTCCTTATCATGTTTTTGCTCATGGGAATGGGCTACGCTCTAAACCGCTTGGGCATATTGAGCGAGCAGGCTGCAATAGAATTCGGAAAGTTGCTCATCAACCTTGTGATTCCCGCAATCATTCTCAAATCATTTTGGATTGAGTATTCGTTTCAGAGGATGTATGAGTTGGGAATGACCTTAATGCTGTCGGCGGCGATGTTGTTGCTCGCTTGCGTTGTTGCCCGCCTGTTGTTCAGGGGCCGTCCCATCGACATTTTTGCTGCGGCATTCTCGAATGCTGGATTTGTGGGAATACCCCTTGTTGAAGCGGCGCTTGGAAAAGATGCCGTGTTTTTCATCACGTGCATGATCGCTCTTCTCAATGCCATGCAATGGACATACGGGCAGTATCTGCTGTCGGGGTCTAAAAAATGTATGAGTCCTAAAGCGATCCTGACAAGTCCAATGGTCATGGCTTTATTGGGCGGTTTCTTGATTTTTATCCTTCGTGTCCCAACGGTCCCTCTGGCACAGTCAGTGCTTTCGTATATCTCGGGGCTCAACACTCCGCTAGCAATGATGACTCTCGGTATCTATCTTGCCCAGTCTGATTTGATGGCGCTCCTGAGGGCGAAAAGCTTGTTTGCCGTCTCATCGGTCAGGCTGCTTGTCATTCCGATTCTTTCGCTCCTGTTCCTATGTCTCTTTCCATGTGATAGGTCAATTAAGATGGCGCTGCTGATTGCGGCTGCGACCCCCACCGGCGCGAATGTAGCTATCTTTGCCCAGCAGCATAATAAGGACTATCGATATGCATGTGGAACAGTCTGTGTTACCACCCTTCTGTCTATGTTCACTATGCCAGCGATAGTGTCCTTGTCTCAGCTAGTGTTCTAGGCGCTATGCCACGCACCTGCGGATGAACGCTTCGTGGCGGTCGATTATGGCCGGGCCCAACAATCCGGACCGCCGTCGATCGTGCTGGCAACAGATGCCATCAACTCATCAAGGGGGCTTGCTATCATTGGTGCACTAGCTTGATGCTAAACTGAATTAATGATTGCGAGGTGGTTTACGTGATGTACCCGTATATGACATTCGAAGATGGTACCGAGGTCATTCATTCTGACCTGATCACAGATGGCGATATCGAAAAGGTCATCGTGCATTTTGAACGACCGACGGCAGAGGGTTTCGACTCCGCTCGTTGCGAGCTGCCTTCTTACAATTGGACCATGTGGGAGGGGCGTTTTACCGACGAGGAGAAGCGAGGTTTTGAGACTTTTCTGAGCAATAACGCCCATCTGCTGTATCGCTACGCCGCAAACGGAGGAGCTAAAGTTGCCTAGCCTTTTTCTTATTGGCGGCTATCGGGTCTTCTTTTGGTCCAATGAAGCGGGCGAGCCAATCCATGTCCATGTTTGCAAGGGGGCGCCTTCAGATAACTCGGCCAAAATCTGGCTGACTCGAAGAGGTGGCTGCATTGTCGCTAATAACAAAGCGAAGATCCCCCGGAGCACGCTTGATGACCTCTGTGAAATCATCGCCGCTCAGCATGAATTGATTTGCTCTAAATGGAAGGCATTTTTCCTTGTGGACGAGATCTCGTTCTACTGCTAAACGTCATCCCGGCTTCTCTTTTCCAATTTTAATCATGAGCTTGTCCCATCTGTGCTGATTGAACTTGACAGTACAATGGAGGCGGACTATATCGCCGCCGCTCGTTGCGGCTAACGGATGTGCTGGAGCTCGCATGAACGATTTTCTAAACGGTCAAGTTGAGAACGACGGTTTTTTGCGCGTGGCAGCGGCCTCGCCCAAGATTCGCGTGGCCGATGTCGAGGGCAATGCCGAGGTTGCGCTGGCGGCTGTTCGCGAGGCTGCCGAGCGCGGCGTTCGTGCGCTCGTGCTGCCCGAGCTTAACCTGACTGGTTATACCGCGGCTGATCTATTCCATAACCGCACACTGCTGCATGCCTGCGAGGCGGCGCTTGAGTTTATCCTCGATGAAACCCGTGAGCTGCCGATCGTCTTTACCGTCGGCCTTCCCGTTGCAGTGGCCGAAAACATCTACAACTGCGCCGCCGTGTGCTGTGCGGGCGAGCTTTTGGGCCTTACGGCTAAGAAATATTTGCCCAACTACGGCGAGTTCTATGAGCGCCGCTGGTTTGCTCCGGCGCCCGCCGATCCCGTGTGGGTTGAATTTGCCGGTCAGGGTCCGGTGCCGCTTGGCTCGGGACTTGTCTACCGCTGCTGTGATGAGGGTGCCGAGGATCTGGTGCTGGGTGTCGAGGTGTGCGAGGACCTGTGGGTACCGGCGCCCCCTTCGACCGAGATGGCGCTTGCAGGTGCCACGGTGATCCTCAACCCGTCTGCCTCGGACGAGATTATCGGCAAGGCAGATTACCGCCGCAGCCTCATCTCCAATCAGAGCGCACGCCTGTACTGCGCCTATGCCTACGCGGACGCGAGCGAGGGTGAGTCCACGACCGACATGGTCTTTGCGGGCGAGAACCTTATCTATGAAAACGGCTCGAAGCTCGCTGCTACCAAGCTGCTCACCTGCGATATGGCGGTGGCCGATGTCGACCTCGACCGCCTGGTTGCCGAGCGCCGTCGCTCGACGACGTGGACGCGCGCGGACGATGCGCCGGAGGCCACGACCGTTGAGTTCTCTTTTGAGGGCGTGCTGACAGACGAACCTGTCCTGCGCGATGCACTCGGCATCGACCGTGTCTTCCCCCGCGCGCCCTTTGTGCCGGCCGACCATGGTGACCTTGCCGAGCGTTGCGAGACCATCCTCGACCTGCAGACCGCCGGCCTCAAGACCCGCCTGGCCCATACGGGCACCAAGGCTGCAGTCATCGGTCTTTCGGGCGGCCTGGACTCCACGCTGGCACTGTTTGTGACCGTGCGCGCCTTCGATGCACTGGGGCTGCCGCGCACCGGTATCACGGCCGTGTCCATGCCCGGCTTTGGCACGACGCATCGCACCAAGTCGAATGCCGAGTCGCTCGCTCGCGACCTTGGCGTGAGCTTCCGCGAGGTTTCGATCCACGCGGCCGTGGAGCAGCACTTCAAGGACATTGAGCACGATCCGGCCGTGCAGGACGTGACCTACGAGAACAGCCAGGCCCGCGAGCGTACGCAGATTCTGATGGATCTGGCCAATCAGGCCGGCGGTTTTGTCATCGGCACGGGCGACCTGTCGGAGCTGGCGCTCGGCTGGGCTACCTACAACGGCGACCACATGAGCATGTACGCCGTCAACGCGAGCGTGCCCAAGACGCTTGTGCGCCATCTGGTGCGCTATGCCGCTGATGTTTTTGGCGGGCGTATTGCCGAGGTCTTGCTCGATATCCTCGATACGCCGGTGTCCCCCGAGCTTCTGCCGCCCACGGGCGACGGCGAGATTGCGCAGAAGACTGAGGATTTGGTGGGCCCGTACGAGCTGCACGACTACTTCCTCTACTACCTGCTGCGTTTTGGCTTTGAGCCGGGCAAGATCTACCGCATGGCGCTCAAGAGCTTCGAGGGCGCCTACGACGTCAAGACCGTTCACACGTGGCTGCGTACGTTCTACCGTCGCTTCTTTGCCCAGCAGTTTAAGCGCAGCTGCCTGCCCGATGGCCCCAAGGTGGGTTCGGTCACGCTCAGCCCGCGCGGCGATTGGCGCATGCCGAGTGACGCCAGCTCGCGCCTGTGGCTCGCCCAGATTGACGCGCTCAATCCGATGGACTAAGGTTGCCAAATTGAACCAAAACAGCGGGTGCAAGCGTTACACTTTTGCAATCTGATGGCCCGTATCGCGCGGCGCTCTTGTCGGAGCGCCGCGTTTTTCATATCGAAAGGTGGCACCATGCAGGCATCGCAGCGTCTCGACCGCTTTGGCGCGGAGGTCTTCGCCTCGCTCAACAACAAACTGCTTGCGCTGAAGGCTCAGGGCAAGACCATTTACAACATGAGCGTGGGCACGCCCGACTTTAAGCCGTACGACCACGTGGTCGAGGCGCTCACGCAAGCGGCCCAGGACCCCGAGATGTGGAAGTATGCCCTGCGCGACCTGCCCGAACTCAAGCAAGCCGTGTGCGATTACTACGAGCGTCGCTTTGGCGTTTCGGGCATTACGCCGTCTATGGTGCAGTCGTGCAACGGCACGCAGGAGGGCGTTGGCCATTTGGGCCTTGCCCTGCTCGATCCGGGTGACACCATTCTGGTTCCCGATCCGTGCTACCCGGTCTTTGAGGCAGGTGCCAAGATCGCCGATGCCAAGCTCGAGTACTATCCGCTGGTGGCGGAGCACAATTACCTGCCCTATGTGGCGGGTATCGATCCCGAGGTGGCCGATCGTGCCAAGTACATGATTGTGTCGCTGCCCGCCAACCCGGTGGGCTCGGTGGGCACGCCCGAGGTCTACGAGGAGATCATCGCTTTCGCCCGCGAGCACGACCTGCTCATCGTTCACGACAACGCATACTCCGACATCGTGTTCGACGGCGAGCCGGGCGGCAGCTTCTTGCAGTATCCCGGCGCGCTCGAGGTGGGCGTTGAGTTCTTCTCGCTCTCCAAGTCGTTTAACGTCACCGGTGCGCGTATCGGCTTTTTGGTCGGTCGCGAGGATGTGGTCTCGGCCTTTGCCAAGCTGCGCGGCCAGATCGACTTTGGTATGTTCTTCCCGATCCAGAAGGCTGCTATCGCCTGCCTGAACGGTCCGCGCGATGAGGTCGAGGCGCAGCGTCTGAAGTACCAGGAGCGCCGCGATGCCCTGTGCGACGGTCTTGAGGGCCTGGGCTGGGAGCGTCCCAACGCGCATGGCTCTATGTTTGTGTGGGCCAAGCTTCCCGGTGGTCGCACCGATTCCATGGCGTTTTGCGAGGAGCTCATGGAGAAGGCCGGCGTTGTGGTGACGCCGGGCGCGAGCTTTGGTCCTTCGGGCGAGGGGCACGTGCGCATGGCGCTGGTCCTGCCGCCCGATCAGATTGCTTTGGCTGTCGAGGCCATCCGCGAGGCGGGTCTGTATTAGAAACCTGTTTCGACTCGTCAATAGCTCGAAACCGATTTCGTACAGTTATTTTACGAATCCTGCAAACAATTTCGGTAAACGGTCGATTTTTGGCTGCGAATAGGAGCATAATCAAAGTTCCGATTGGATGTATTGGGATTACGACAAGCCGCTCGGGTCGTTCCCGGGTGGCTTGTTTGTGGAGAGAGAGATGGGAGTTTCTAATGGTTAACGAGAAGAAGGTCGCTATTGTCGGCTGCGGTTTCGTCGGTTCGTCTTCGGCGTTCGCGCTGATGCAGAGCGGTCTGTTCTCCGAGATGGTCCTCATCGACGTGGACAAGAACCGCGCCGAGGGTGAGGCCCTGGATATCGCGCACGGCATGACGTTTGCCGAGCCGATGAAGATCTACGCCGGCGATTATTCCGATGTCGCCGACGCCGCCATGATCGTCGTCACCGCTGGCGCTGCCCAGAAGCCCGGTGAGACCCGTCTGGACCTGGTCAACAAGAACGTCAACATCTTTAAGTCCATTATTCCCGAGATTAAGAAGTCTGGCTTCGACGGCATTCTGCTCATTGTCTCCAACCCGGTCGATGTTCTGACCTATGCCGCCATCAAGATGTCCGGCCTGCCCGAGGGCCATGTCATCGGCTCCGGCACCGTGCTCGACACTGGCCGTCTGCAGCAGATGCTTGGTGCCCACGTCGAGGTTGACCCGCGCGATGTCCAGGCCTATGTCATGGGTGAGCACGGCGACTCTGAGTTTGTCGCTTGGTCCAGCGCCCAGGTTGCCGGCGTGCCGCTGAACACTTTCTGCGAGCTTCACGGTCATCTGGAGCATGAGGCTGCCGAGAAGCGCATCGCCGAGGACGTCAAGAACTCCGCCTACACCATCATCGAGAAGAAGCACGCCACCTACTATGGCGTCGCCATGGCCGTCAAGCGCATCTGCACCGCCGTCATGCGCGATGAGCAGACCGTTCTGCCCGTCTCCTCGCTCATGGTGGGCGAGTATGGCCTGTCCGATCTTGCCATCTCCATGCCGACCGTCGTCGGCCGCGACGGCGTCGTCTGCCGCGTCCCCGTGCCGCTGAACGATGACGAGCAGCATGAGCTCACCGCCTCTGCAAAGGCCCTCAAGGACATCATCGACAGCGTCGACTTCTCCTGCTAGATTAGGCTCGTTTGCCAGCAAGCTACAATGAAGGCGTCTGGGTCCACGCGACCCGGGCGCCTTTTTGGTGCAAGGGGGGACAGGTTGCTTTGCACCATTGTTGATGGGAGAGCCATGTCGGATTCGCCTAATTTTTTGACCTATGCCCAGACGGCGTTTGATCCGTTTGAGGAACGGTCGTTCTGCGCGGTTGATAGCCTGGTGTTTGCATGGCTGTCATATCTGCGTTTGCCGGGGGATATGCCGGAGCTTACCGGCTGGCAGGGACTGGACGTACGCGAGCTGCTGCGTGCCGAGTGCTATCGGGACATGATTGGCGACCTGTGGGATCCGGAGGGGAGCAGGGCCTTGTTGGAGGCTGTGGCAGCAAGCCCTCGCTTCCGTGGCGTTCGTGTTTGCGGCTATCGTACCGTGAGTAATGCCGAGACGACGGAGCAGTTTGCGGCTATGACGTTCCGATTTCCGGCGGGGTTTAGCTATCTTTCCTTCCGGGGGACCGACAGTACGATTGTGGGCTGGAAAGAGGACTTTAACATGGCATTCCGGTGTCCTGTGCCGGCCCAGGAATCCGCGGCGCGTTATGTGGACGAGGCGGTGGATGCGATTGACGGGCCACTTTTGTGCGGAGGTCATTCCAAGGGTGGAAACCTTGCGGTGTACGGTGCGGCGATGTGCTCCGATGTCGCCCGTGAGCGAATCGAACGGGTGTATTCCCATGATGGTCCTGGCTTCGTCGAGGAGTTTCTGAACGGCAACGCCTTTGCCGATCTTTCCGGCCGCATCGATAAGACGCTACCTCGGTCGTCGATCTTTGGCATGATGTTCGAGACGCAGGAGGACTATGCCATCGTTGAGAGCACCGAGTTCAGCCTGCTGCAGCACAATCCCTTTAGCTGGGTGGTTGATGGTCGCGACTTCGTGTACTGTGAGCGCCTGTCCGCCGGTGCTCGATACGTTGATGGCTCCATTCGCGAGATGCTGCTTGCAGTGGGGCCTAGCGAGCGCGAGCGTTTTGTAGATGCGTTGTTCTCCGTGTTTGAGGCTACGGGTGCTGAGCGGTTTGCGGATATCGCTGGGAATCTGCGCGAGAGCCTGCCCGTGATGCTCCAGACTGCGCAAGGTTTCGACAAGGATACACGACGCTTTGTCTCGCAGACCATCGTGGCAATCCTTAAGCGCGCACTGCTGCCCAAACGACCCCAGATCGACATGTCCGCCGCCGGTAAGAGTCTGGCAGAACAGCTCGAGGCTTGGCAGTCCGAGCTCTTGCGCTAGCCATTGGTGCAAAGCAACCTGTCCCCGATGCACCAATCTTCGATGCGCTCGGGGAGGGCTCGACCGCTATACTGGTTCGTGCCGAAATCGATCTAGAACGGAATGCCGTATATGAAAATCAATCACGCGATTCTGCATATCCTGGACTTTGACTCTGCCGTCAACGTTATGAGCCAGCGCGAGCTCGATATCGAGAGTCGTACCGTGCGCAACTTCGTGACCACGCATCTGCGCCGCGCACGTACCTCGGCCGACAATAAACGCGCCACGTTTGCCGAGAACTCTGCGTTTGGCGGCGAGCTCAAGGGCTATTTCTTTGGCGAGCGCGAGTTCGTGGACCTGTCGCAGCAGATTGCGGAGTTTATCTCCTCCGAGCTCACCAAAGCCGAGAAAGCCGAGTCCACCGACGTGCTCGTGGCCGATTTTGACGACGATGAGGATGCCCGCTGGTTTGCCGTGATGCTGCTGGGCTCCAAGCAGGCTTTTATGCACGAAGTGGGCCGCGAGGAGGGGGAGGTGCGCAACGACATCGCGCGCCATTACGCTATCCTGCCGAACCCCTCGCAGAAGGTGCCGAGCTATGCCATCGTGCGCGCGAGCACCATGGAGATCGGCTACGTAGACAAGAAGCGCAAGATTGCCGGCGAAGACCGCATGCTCATTCCCGATGGCCTGCTGCAGTGCGACACGGGCGTATCTGGCAAGGAGGTCATCGACACCGTGACGCGTGTGGTCGAGGAAGTCGCCGAGGAGCACGGCGCCAACACGGCCGTGGCGCTCGCCAAGGTTAAGGCCGCTGTGGCCGAGAAGGTCGAGGATGACGAGGAGCTTCCGCCTTGGGATATCGTCGATGAGGTCTTTGAGGACGAACCGGTCATCAAGGAAAGTGTGCGCGCGGCACTGACCGAGGAGAAGGTTCCCGAGCGCGTTCCCGTGGAGCGCAAGCAGGTCGAGCGCGCGGCGGTGCGCAATCATAAGATTCGTACCGATACGGGTATCGAGATCAGCTTCCCGGCCGAGATGGGTTCGAACTCCGAGTACATCGAGTTCGTCAACGAACCCAACGGCCTCATCTCCATCGAGCTCAAGAATATCGGCAGCATCGAGAATCGATAGCGGCTCGAGTAGATTGACCGTAACGAAAAGGCCAAAGCCCTTTGGGGCTTCGGCCTTCTTGGTAAAACCGCGTAACTATTAAAGCTGACGTAGTCCCTCTTCGAGGCCGGTCTTGCTGTCGGTTTTCTCATCGCGCATCTTGATGACGCGGGCGGGGACACCGGCCACGACGGCGCCGGCGGGGACGTCCTCGACGCATACGGCGCCGGCGGCAACGACAGCACCCTTGCCCACGCGCACGCCCTCCAGGACCACGGCGTTGGCGCCAATCATGACATCATCCTCGATGATGACGGGCGTGGCGCTCGCGGGCTCAACGACGCCTGCCAGCACGGTACCGGCGCCGATGTGGCAGTTCTTGCCCACGGTGGCGCGGCCGCCCAGCACGGCGCCCATATCGATCATGGAGCCCTCGCCGATAACGGAGCCGATGTTGATGATGGCGCCCATCATGATGACAGCGCGGTCACCGATCTCGACGCGGTCGCGGATGATCGCGCCCGGCTCAATGCGGGCGTTTATGCCCTTGAGGTCGAGCATGGGCACGGCGGAGTTGCGGCAGTCGTTCTCCACATCGTAGTAATCGATGGAATCGGCATTGGCATCGAGGATGGCCTTGAGCTCATCCCAGTCGCCAAAGACGGTCTTGCCACGACGGCCGCCGTAGACGTGCGCATCGCCCCAGGCAACCTTCATGCCGGGCTTCTCGCGCACATACAGCTTGACAGGCGTCTTTTTAGGCGCGGTGGCGATGTAATTGATAATCTCCTGGGCATCCATCTCGGCTGCGTTGCTCATTTGCTATCTCTCCTTTGGGCGGATTCGGTTGATACCTGGTTAGGCAAACATGACCTGGTCGAACGTATAGAAGCCGGGTTCACGGGCGACGAGCTTTTGAGCGGCGGCCAGAGCGCCGTTGACAAAGATCTGGCGGCTCGTAGCGCGATGGCTAAGCGTGACCTCCTCGTCCTGGCCAAAGAAGCTCACCTCGTGTACGCCGGCGACGGTGCCGCCGCGCAGCGAGTGCATGCCGATTTCCTTGGGATCGCGAACGCCGCACATGCCCTCGCGACCGTAGACGGGATGATAGCCAGCCTCTGGCTCGGCCTCGACCACGGCGTCGAGTAGCAGCTTGGCGGTGCCGCTGGGAGCGTCGACCTTTTGGTTGTGGTGCGTCTCGACAATCTCGCAGTCAAAGCCGGGCAGCTCGCGTGTGGCCTGTGCTACCAGATGACGCAGGGCTGCGATACCGATGGAGTAATTGCCGGAGTGCATGACGCGGACGTTCTGACCAAGCTCGCGCAGGCGGTCCATCTGATCGGGTGTGTAGCCCGTGGTGCCCGAGACCAACGCGGCGCCTGTACGCTCGACATAGGCGACGACGGCATCGAAGGTCACGACGTTCGAGAAGTCGATGATGACGTCGGCTGCCGGGGCGCTCTCGAGCTCGGACAGGTCAAAACCGATCTGGGCCACGATATCAAAAACGGGCTGCCCGGAGGCGTCGGCAATGCCTTCGGCGGTAGTGCGGATGAGCGAGCCCATGCGGCCCGTTCCCATAATGACGGTCTTAATCAAGCAGACCAGCTCCCTTCAGAGCATCGGTAAGTGCGGAACGCGTGTCGTCTGCCATGGGGCACAGCGGCATGCGGTAGTTGGCTTCGATCATACCCATCTGGGCGAGTGCTTCCTTGACGGGGATGGGGTTGACCTCGCTAAAGAGGGCGTTGATGAGCGGCTGGCCGGCAATCTGGATATCGCGGGCGCGCTCCACGTCACCGTCCAGATAGGCGCGGCACATGTCGTGCACGAGCTGCGGCTGAATGTCTGCCCACACGCTGATGGTGCCCGAGGCGCCCAGGCTCATGAGCGGTACGGTAAGTGCGTCCTCGCCTGAGTACATGCGGAAGTCGTCGGACAGCAGGTGAGCGATCTTGGCCGCGTAGGCGACGTTGCCCGAGGCTTCCTTAATACCCATGATGTTGGGGTGCGCGGCCAAGCGCTCTACGTTGCGCTCGCTGATGCCGCAGCCGCAGCGGCCGGGGATGTTGTACAGGATGCAGGGGATATCTACGGCATCGGCAACGGTCTTAAAGTGCTGGTAGATGCCCTCTTCGTTGGACTTGTTGTAGTAGGGGGTAATGAGCAGCAGGCCGTCGGCGCCCAGGCCCTGATAGGTGAGCGACTTGGTGAGCATGGTCTGCGTGGAGTTGGAGCCCGAGCCGGCGATGACGGGGACACGGCCTGCAACCTGCTTGACCACCGCGGCGACAACGGAGTTGTCCTCGTCGTCGGTCATCGTGGCGCTCTCGCCGGTGGTGCCCAGGGTGAGGATGGCGTCGGTGCCATTTTGCAGGTGGAAATCGATAAGGCGCTCGAGTGCGTCAAAGTCGACGCTGCCGTCTTTTTTAAACGGCGTCACAAGGGCGACGATTGAGCCCTCGAGATTGCGGATGTCCATGTTCTTCTCCTTCGCTCTCGCGATTTGGATGCGCTTGTTCCATTGGGCGGCGACCGCCAGGCGCTCGTCCTGGGCACGATGGCGGGCACTTTCGGCGCGCGACTTGGCCAGCAGCTCGCGGCCGCACGGCAGCACGTCGAGCGTGGCAAAGTAATCGCCCGGGCGCTCGGCACGGCGGATAAGGTCGGCCGAGCCATCGGGGCGCAGCAGCACCTCGGCGGAGCGCAGGCGCCCGTTGTAGTTGTAGCCCATGGAGTAACCATGCGCGCCGGTATCGTGGATCACGAGCACATCACCCATGTCGACCCGCGGTAGCTCGCGGTCGATGGCGAACTTGTCGTTGTTCTCGCACAGATTGCCCGTAATGTCGTACGTGTTTGTGACAGGCGCCGCGGTCTTGTCGGAGCCACCCGGCTGGCCCATCACCGTAATGTGGTGGTAGGCGCCATACATGGCAGGGCGGATCAGATCGACGGCGCTTGCGTCGACACCGATATAGTCCTTGTAGATTTGCTTCTCGTGGATGGCCTTGGTGACCAGGCAGCCGTAGGGGCCCATCATAAAGCGGCCCATCTCGGTGCAGATTGCCACATCGCCCATGCCGGCGGGAACCAGAATCTCGTCGTAGGCCGCATGCACTCCTTCGCCGATGGCATGGATATCGTTGGCCTGCTGTTCGGGCAGGTAGGGGATGCCGACGCCGCCGGACAGATTGATAAAGGCGACGTGTGCGCCGGTCTCGCGCTCCAGGCGCACGGCAAGCTCAAAGAGGATGCGCGCGAGCTTGGGGTAGTAGTCGTTTGTGACGGTGTTGCTGGCAAGGAATGCGTGGATGCCAAAGTCCTCGGCGCCCTTGGCCTTGAGCGTGCGAAAGGCCTCAAAGAGCTGCTCGGTGGTCATGCCGTATTTGGAGTCGCCGGGGTTATCCATGATGCCGTTGGAGAGCTGGAACAGACCGCCCGGATTAAAGCGGCAGCTGACCGTCTTGGGGATGGGGCCTGCGACGCGCTCAAAGAACTCGATGTGGCTGATGTCGTCAAAGTTTACGATGGCGCCCAGTTTATCTGCAAGGGCAAAGTCCGCCGCCGGCGTGTCGTTGGACGAGAACATGATGTCGTGGCCGGTGATACCCAGCGAGCGGGCGATCATGAGCTCGGTATAGCTCGAACAATCGCAGCCGCAGCCGTATTCGTTGAGGATGGAGATGAGCGCCGGGTTGGGATTGGCTTTGACGGCAAAGTATTCCTTAAAGCCCGGGTTCCATGCGAAGGCGTCGCGCACCTCTTGCATGTTGCGGCGGATGCCCGCCTCGTCGTATAGATGAAACGGCGTGGGGAACTGCTCGACGATATGCTCGAGCGTCTCCTTGTCCACAAACGGCTGCTTGGCCGCATACGCTTCGCTGGGGATCAATGCCATGTCCCGTAAACCTCGCTATCCAGACGGCGCCATCTGCGCATCGAATCCGCATAGCGTGGACCCAATGTCCGGATAGCGCTCCCGCATTGCTGCAGACAGTCCTGCGGGTGTTTCCCGCAGGCCCACCAGGTTGTTCGTGCCCGAAAAACCCAGTTCGGCGGGTTTCACCTCCCCGCGGGGTCAAAGTCTGCCGACTCGCCCGCGGCTCATCGTGCCCGCGCCTCTATCAAGTGGTAACGACCCTACCACGTTGCACTTTACCAAACAAGAGTATTCGTATATAACGTTTAAAAAATGCAGGGATATGCTAGAAACAAGGGTGCGGCAATCTTGCGGCACAATAAGACGGTAACTGGCGCGCACCTATGAAAGGAACCTTTATGACCGAGCTCCAAGAACTCCGTCGCTATCGCCGCGATCTCCATCGCATTCCGGAGCTCGACTTCGATCTTCCGCAAACCATCGCCTATATCGAGGGCGTGCTCGCCCCGCTCGCCTGCGAGGTGACCCATCCGTGCCCCAGCTGCGTCTGCGCTTTCTTCGATGCCGGCACGGGCGCCGCGCATGCCACGGCGATTCGCGCCGACATGGACGCCCTGCCCATCGCGGAGGCAACGGGCGCGGCCTTTGCCTCGACCCATCCCGGTAGGATGCATGCGTGCGGTCACGACGGTCACATGGCCATGGCGCTCGCGGCGGCGACTTTTGTCGACCGCACGATTCGTGAGCAGCCGGGCGCCATCAAGCGCAACGTGCTCTTTGTGTTTCAGCCGGCCGAGGAAACGACCGGTGGCGCCAAGACGGTGTGTGAGAGCGGCGTATTCGAGCGCTACGGGGCGGATCGCATCTTTGGCTTCCACGTATGGCCCGACCTGCCTGCGAAAACGTTGGCGAGCTGTTCCGGTCCGCTGCTGGCGCGCTCAAGCGAGACGCACATTCATATCCATGGCGCGAGCATCCATATCGCCAAGACCTACGGTGTTCCGGTCGAGGAATCGCATGATGCCGCGCTGGCAGCGGCCAAGTTCTTGGTTTCCGAGCGCGCGCTCATGGACGAGTTGGGTACCGACGAGCCCTGCATTGGTAAGTTCGGCCTGCTGCAGGCTGGCACCGTCTGCAATGCGGTGGCGGGGGAGGCCCATGTCGCGGGCAGCCTGCGCGTGTTTACGGACGGTATGTTCGACCGTGCGCGCGAGGGCGTGCGCCGCGTGTTGGACGAGGCCTGCGCCGCAACAGGCTGCACGTACGACCTCGACTTTGCCGAGGGCTATCCGCCGGTCGATAACGACCCCGAGCTGTTCGCCCACATTGCGCCTGCCTTGTCCGAGCTGCAACTTGTGGACGAGCCGCTGCTAATCGCCGAGGATTTCGCGTTCTATCAGCGTCATCTGCCGGGCGTGTTCTTCTTGCTGGGCACGGGCGTGCCGGAGGGTCAAGAAAACCCGAGCGATTCGGATGGCTGCCCCGCCTATGCCACGAGCGCTCTGCATACCGATACCATGCTCTTTGACGAGGAAATCCTGCTCAAAGGTCTCGATGTCTACAAACGACTGCTTTTGCTTGACTAAGGCGTGAAGGACTATTTGTTCTAGAAAATACGAACAAACGTACGATATAATAGAGATGTAAGTCTATAGAAACGTTTGACGTTACTAACGTAAGGCGATACTATGATTGCATCGTATAAAGATGAGGATACCGAACGCTTTGCCATGGGTGTGCGGGTCAGGAAGTTCGTGCCCTTTGAGCGTGTTGCGTTGAGGAAGATTCGCCAACTGCAGGTTTGTGCTTCGCTTGATGATCTTCGCGTTCCACCGGGCAACCGCCTGGAAGCTTTGAAGGGCGATCGTGCCGGGCAATATAGCATCCGTGTTAACGAGCGCTATCGGGTCTGTTTTGAGTGGAGACAGGAGATGGCTTGGAATGTCGAAATCGTCGATTATCACAAGTGATGAGACCTCGGCCGATTTGCTGTCGCCAGTGACTCCTGGTGAGCTTCTCAAAGAGGAGTTTCTTGTTCCCATGGGCATTTCTCAATATCGCCTTGCGAAAGAGACCGGGATTCCGGCTCAGCGTATCGGGCAGATTGTCTTGGGAAAACGTCGCGTGACGGCCGACACCGACCTCCGTCTTTGCCGTTATTTTGGCCTGACGGATGGTTATTGGCTGCGCGCTCAGATGGCGTTTGACCTTGAGGCCGAGAAAAGGCGGATCGAACCGGAACTCGATAAGATCGTTCCTGTTCAGCAGGCCATCGCACTGTAGTGCTCAGAGATGATGGGGGTGGCGCGGCGATGAAGCGACGCCGACAGTCTGCCGTGTATAGTCCTGGTGGGTGTGGGTGCGGCTTGCTGCTGCTCCCGGTTATTGCTGTGAGCATTGGCGTGATGTTTGCGCTTGCTGGGCTGGCTGCGGCGGCACTCGTACTGTTTATCACTGCCATCGGCGTGACGATTTGGCTCTGCCGCAATCGCGAGCGACGCCGTGCCGACGGTAAAACCAATGTCGGCTGGGTCATCTTTCTAATCATTGCGTACCTGCTGAGTGTCAGCTACCTTGTTTTCTTTGTCCTGTTGATGATCAGTGCCTTTACCGGGGAATCCGTCACGGTGGGTTGATCACCACTGGCAGACGGTCGCGCAAAGTGCGTTTGCTCGGCGCTTGGACAACTGCATTGGCCGTTTACCGCAACCTTAGCTCTCAGCTAATGAATTCAAGTTCAATCCTTCCTACGATGTGCTGTGTGCCGGCACGGTAGCCGGATCGTAGGAAGGATGAATAATGGCAAAAGAGGGAAAGAAGCCGATCGGCAAGATTGTCCTAGGCATCATCGTGGTGCTGGTTATCGTCGGTGCCGTGGGCTCTATGGGCGGCAACTCAACCGATTCGTCTGCGAGCGATTCGGCAAAACCTGCCGAGATGACACAGCAGGCTGAGGAGCAAAAAGAACCGCAAGAACCGTATACCATTGCTGACGAGGCTGAAGACACTTCCAATCAGTTTACCTATAAGATCACGGGCACGCTGACCAATAACACGGACAAGGAAAAGAGCTACATTCAGATTGAGTATGTTCTGTATGATGCCGATGGCAACCAGGTTGGAACGGCTCTTGCAAACACCAATCATCTGAAGGCGGGCGGCTCCTGGAAGTTCGAGGCGCTGGGTACGGTGTCTCCCGACCAGGTTGCTAGCTGGGAGCGTTCGGACGTAAGCGGTTTCTAGCATGTTGCATGCACTGGGGGAGGTGAAGTCGTATGCCCGATAAAAAGCTGACCGAGGAGTTGCTCAACGAGCTTCTCGATGCGCCGAACATCGATGGCTATATCAGGGAGCACGACTTTGCCGCCCCGTCGCTTTCGGACTATCTGAAGCAGCTGCTGCAGGAAAAGGGCTTGGAGCGTTCGCGCGTGGTTCGTATGGCCGATCTCAATGAGACCTTTGGCTATCAGATCTTTACTGGTGCGCGTCACCCGAGTCGCAATAAGGTGCTGCAGATTGCCTTTGCGATGGCGCTGACGCTCAAAGAGACCAACCGTGCGCTGACGGCTGCCGGGGTAAGCGTCCTTAACTGTAAGGATCGCCGTGATGCGATTATCATCTTTTGCATCGATCGCGGGTGTAGCCTCCAAAAGGTCAACGAGGAGCTGTATCGCTTTGGCGAGGAGACGGTGAGTTAGCGGCTGATATCTGAGCCGGCGGAGCTGCCGAACAACGATGCAAACGAACGGGGCGCGGATGCCATGGGGTGTCTGCGCCCTGCGCTATGATGGAGGCTATGGATACTCAGACCCCAACATATCCCGATGACGAGCTGACCGCAGCGCTTGCCGAGCACCTGGCGTCGCTCGATCGCGACGACAGCTATCGCGTGGAGCGTGTACTTAAGCGCTCGTCCGTTGAAACAACTGAGCTCGTGTACTTTGAAGGAACCGGCGGTGGTTCGCTCGGCCCCTTTGTCCGTAAACGCATCGATGCTTCGGCTCAAATCGGCGGGGCATACGAGCGTCTGTTTGCCGCTCAACGGGCGGGCAGGCGTTTTGAGCACCTGCCCAGAATCGTCGATTGCCGTCGTGTGGGCGACGAGCTTAACGTGGTTATGGAATATATCGAAGGAGAGACGCTCGGGGTGCTGGTGGACCGTCTGGGAGCCACCCCCGATTATGCATGTGAATTGTATCCTGCCCTTTGCGACGCCGTGGGCGAGCTCCATGCCGGTTTTGCAATGGCGGGGGAGACGTCGGCGCCGGTGATCCATCGCGACCTCAAGCCATCGAATATCATCGTGACAGGTGCGAGCCGTACGCTCGATGAGGGCCTGACGTTTTCATCGCTGGTGATTATCGACTTGGGGATCGCGCGCGTATGGCGCGATGGCGCCGATGCCGACACCGTCAAGTTTGGCACGCGACCCTATGCGCCGCCCGAGCAGTATGGGTTTGGGCAGACGAGTGTGCGCAGCGACGTCTACGCACTTGGCGCCCTGTTGTTCTTCTGCTTGACGGGAATCGACCCTAAACCAGGGCTCGACATGCGCGAGCAATGCGAGGCGCGTGGCATTCCCACTCCACTTGCCGATGTCATCTGCATGTCGATGGCGCTCGACCCGGCTAAGCGTTTTGCGAGTGCGGAAGCGTTGGGACGGGCTACGCGCGCGGCATACGATCTGAGTCGCCCCGTGCGGCCTCCTGCGCCTGCGCCTGTCCGTACTCCGGCCTCGGAGACGGTGTTGACGCCCCAAGGGCTCCAGAACCCCGCAGGGCTTCCTAGGCCTGCCGCCTCCGCTGCATGCGGTCTGCTCTCTCGCGTTCCGGAGTCTCTGGGGCGCATTTGGAATACGCTTGTCTGCTTCTCGCTACTTGTGTTCTTTGCCGGAAGTCACTTTGCCGTCTTTCACCCCACGGGAGCAAACCAAGGCTACCCGACGTGGCTTCTCATAATCGAGTATTTTTTCTTTGTCGATGGCCTTATGGTGCTTATGCATTTTGCGCTGCTCGATAAGCGCCGTCTTCGTCGGCGATTCGTACTGCTCGACAGCTATCGCGGCAAGAAACTCGCGAAACTCTGGCTCAAGGCATTGGGTGTGCTGCTCCTATGCATGATCGTCATAGTCGCGGTTGCCAATGCGACCGGCGTCGTCGATACCTCCGCTACCTAAAAGAAAGGGCCCCATTGGGGCCCTTTGCAGTTGCACCTAGATGCGGTTCATCTGAGCGGCGACTTTGTTGTACCAGTCCTGCCACGTGGGCGGGCAGTACTTTTTGGCCGCTGCCGGGGTAAGGGTGGAGCCGTAGTTGGCGCCCAGATAGGCAACGTGAGCGGAGATGCCCTCGCTCCAGCTGCCAAAGCTGCGCCAACCGCCGCCACGGGCACTCCAGCCCCAGGCGTTGTAAGAATTGGCGCAATAAGCACCCTTGGTGCTCTCGATGCAGGCGATGGCGGGGGACCAACGGGGGTCGACACCGGTATTCCAAGCGGCGACGGCAAAGTTATAGCCCTGGCCTGCCATGGGGGAGCCGGCGAGATAATTGTCGATGCGGCTCGTCCACTCATTAATGAACGAATCGTAATCGGAACTACCGGTATTGGAGTTGTTCACCGTGGTGTCTATGGTGGTGTTGGTGTTGGTGGCCTGGCTGCTGGAATTGCCGCCGCTTACGCCCTCGCCCGAGAGCTTCTCGGCGGCAGCGGCCTTATCGGCCTCAAGCTTGGCAAGCTCGGCGGCATTTTCCTGCTCGGCTTTTGCCTGTGCCTCGCTGCGGAGCTGCTGGGCCTGCGCCAGCGCATCCTCGGCGTTTTTCTGCTCTGCCTCAAGCTGTGACTTGGCCTGCTGGAGCTCGGCCTTGTTCTGCTCGAGTTCGGTTTGCATATTATTGAGCTCTTCGATCTCGTCGACGCTCGAGCTCGTGATCTGGTTGGTGTATTTGCAGGTCGTGATGAACTCACCCAGGCTCTGCGCATTGACCAGGAAGCTCACGATGGGATTGGTGCCTTTCTGATACTTGTACAGATCGCGCATGGCGGAGCTTGCCTTGGCCTGCTGCTCGGGAAGTTTAGCCTCGATTTCCTCGATGCTTGCCTCATTGGAGTCAATCTGCTTTTGCAGGTCATCGAGTTTGGTGCGGGCGTCGTTGTAGGCGCTCGTGGCGGCTTCGATCTTCTGCTGGGCTGCGGAAAGCTGATCCTGCGTTGCCTGCGAGGCGGCATAGGCCGCGACGGGGGAGAGCATCGGCGTGGCCGTCAGCGCGACGGCGAGCGCGGCGCTCGTGATGATACGAGCCGGCTTCGACGCGATGAGCGCTGCGGTGCGATGGTTCGAATGCTGCATCCAGTCCCTCTGCAATCAATCGTAGGTTATTGGTCGAGGTGTATTCTACTACTGCTTTCGACCTCAACTTGAACCTTAAAGGTTCTAAAGGGTCAAGTTGAACTTGAGGCTTTGGCCTTGACCTGCGGGAATGGTGAATTGTTGAGAAACCATAGAGTTCAACTTTAACGTTACGGCACCCTGTTTGTGAGGGTTTTGGCTGTAAAAGTTGCCCTCACGTGGGGTTTTGCAACTACAAGGTCCCATCGCGGTGAGTGCGGCCTTCGTGCTGGACGATTACGTCGATTGCCATAGATACGGTGGAGCTTTGGCGTCGGCGGCTTGGCACGCTAGAATAAATCAGTTGCGCAAAGACCGCCCGTTGTGTGGGCAGTTCATGATAGGAAGTTTCCATGGCATTGCAATTTACAGAGCGCGAGTTCATTCCCGTGCTGCTCGGTGGCGACATCAACGCCTATTCGGTGGCGCGCGCCTTCTACGAGGAGTACCAGGTCAAGAGTCTGGTCTTTGGCAAGTACCAGACGGGTCCCGCGTACCGCAGCCAGATTATCGACTACACGCCCAACGTGGATATCGACACCATGCCCGTGATGCTCAAGACCGTCAACGGCATTGCCCAAGCGCATGCCGACAAGACGATTGTCCTTGTGGGCTGTGGCGACAACTACGTTGCCCTCGTGGCTCAGGCCAAGGATGCCCATGAGCTGGCGGATAACATCGTCGCTCCCTACGCGCCCTACAGCATGCTCGAGCAGTGCCAGAAGAAGGAGATCTTCTACGAGCTGTGCGAGAAGCATGGCGTGCCTTATCCGCATACCTTTACCTTCACCATGGCGATGCTCAATGCCCAGGGTGAGGCGCCTGCCGAAGTGCTCGACCAGATCGATTTTCCTTACCCGATGATTCTGAAGCCTTCTGATGGCATCATGTGGTGGCAGCACGAGTTCGAGGGCCAGAAGAAGGCCTATGAGATTGCCGACCGCGCCGAGCTGGAACAGGTCATTCGCGATTCGTATGCCAGCGGCTACACCGACGATTTGATCTTGCAGGATCGCGTGCCCGGCAACGACGAGTACATGCGCGTGCTCACCAGCTATTCCGACCGCAACGGCAAGGTGCGCATGATGTGCCTGGGCCATGTGCTGCTCGAGGAGCATCAGCCTCACGGTGTCGGCAACCACGCCTGTATCATCACCGAGCCCAATGACGAGCTCATGGGCGGCGTGCGCAAGTTGCTCGAGGACCTTCACTTTGTGGGCTATTCCAACTTTGACGTTAAGTACGACGAGCGCGACGGCTCGTTTAAGTTCTTCGATTTCAACACGCGCCAAGGCCGCAGCAACTACTACGTCACCAACAGCGGCTTTAACGTTGCCAAGTATGTGGTGGACGAGTATGTGTTCAACCGCCCGTTTGAACCGGAGTTTGTGACGGCGCAGGACGAGGCGCTGTGGATGGTCGTCCCCATGGGCGTCGTTGACAAGTATGTCAAGGACCCCGAGCTGCGTGCGAAGGCACACCGTCTGGCCAAGGAGGGCAAGGCTGCCGATCCTTCGTTTATGAAGGGCGATTTTGTCTTTAACCGCTGGTTGCGCATGTGGCACACCAAGCTGCGTCACTTTAAGCTGTTCAAGACGTATTACAAGTAGATGAGCGCGGCGCCCGCCCGGCTTGCATCGGACGGGCGCGGGTATGATGCGAGCAATTGCGTGGGCGTCACCAAGGAGGCGGCGATGGAAAAGCTGGGAGTTATCGGCGGCATGGGCGCCGAGGCCACGTCGTATTACTACGACCAGGTGGTGCGCCATACGGCTGCTGCCTGCGATCAGGAACATATCGACATGGTGGTGCTCTCCAAGTCGACCATGCCCGACCGCACGCTTGCCATTAAGACCGGCGAGCATGCCAAGCTGCTGGCGACCATGAAAGAGTGTGCCCAGGCACTCGAGTCGCTGGGCTGTGCGCACATTGCCATTCCCTGCAACACGTCGCACTACTTCTACGACCAGATCCAGTCGTTTACGAAGGTGCCGATTATCCACATGCCGCGTGAGTCGGTGCGCTATGCCCTTGCGGGTGCGGTGATGGGGGAGTGCGAGTTCGACCCCAACCTGAGTATGCCGGCCGAGCCGGTGCACAAGATTGGCATTATGGGCACCGACGGAACCGTGGGCGCGGGCGTCTACGGCCGCGAATGCGAGGCTGCGGGTGTTGAGGTCGTCTATCCCAGCGAGAAACGTCAGAACGATGTGATGTCGCTTATCTACGATGATGTGAAAGCCGGACGTGAGCCCGATATGGATAAGTTCGACCGCGTGATGTGGGAGTTCGCCCGTAGCGGCTGCGACCGTGTCATTCTGGCCTGCACCGAGCTATCGGTGCTGCAGAAGTATCGAGAGATGCCCGAGATCACCCTCGATGCCATGGATGTCCTGGTGCGCGAATCCATCATCCGCAGCGGCGCCCCCTACCGCCTCTAGCTTCCGACCTGTCAAAAAGGGACAGGTTAATTTTGGTAGGTTTTATCTGATGAAACAGTAAAGGCCTCGGCTCGTTTGGTGCGAGCCGAGGCCTTTTGCGTTGGGCGGTTGCTGCCGGTGGCGAACTAGAACAGGAAGCCGATGGCGATGAGGGCGATGCTGACGATGAGCACGGCGATGTCCAGGCCCTTGATGGGGTAGCGCTTGTACGAGCTGGCGCGTGTACGCAGATAGAAGCCGCGCTGTTCTGCCGCCAAGGCTGTGGCATCGGTCTTGCCCACGCTCGAGATGAGCAGTGGCACGCACAGTGGCAGCATGAGCTTAAGCTTCTTGATGGGTTTCTTGGTGTCGTACTCGACGCCGCGTGCGGTCTGCGCTTCCATGATGGCGTTCATCTCCTGACCAAACACCGGCACAAAGCGTAGCGCCGTGGTAAAGGTGAAGGCATAGCGATACGGCACGTGCAGCACCTCGACGCAGGCGTTGGCGAGGTCGTTGAGCTTGGTCACCATAAGCATGAGGATGAGTGGCAGCGCCACGCCCAACAGGCGTAGGCAGGCCTTCGATCCGGTAATGAGGCCCGTGTCGGTGATAAAGCCCCACACTATGTTGCCGTCGCGCATAAAGGCCAGCTGAAGCACCAGCATGATAAGTGCGAGCGGAATCAGCAGCTTGAGTAGCGAGAGCAGACGGTCGACGACACCGGCATAGGCGCCCAGTGCGAGGGTGAGTGCCAAAAAGCCCAACAGCGCCACGTAGGTGTCGGACAGGAAGATGCCGATGATGATGGCGGCGGCAAGGCCCAGTTTGACGACCGGGTTCAAGCGGTGCAGCAGTGTGTCGCCCGGCATATAGTCGATGACGTTAACCACGGTGGACCATCTCCTCGGTAATGCGAACGATATCGGTGACCTCGCTCACCTGTGCAAAAGCGGGCGAGACGGAAGATGCCAGACGGCGCGAGAGTTCAATAACCTGGGGAGGCTCCACGTAGGCACGCCGCATGAGATCGATATTCGAGAATAGCTCGTGCGTGCGGCCGCGGTCGAGGATGCGACCGTCGGCCATTACTACGATACGCTCGGCAAAGTCGGAAACGACTTCCATGTCGTGACAGACCATAATCACGGCGCAGCCGCGCTCGGCCATGGTGCGCACCGTTTCCATGACGGTCATGCACTCGCGGTAATCAAGGCCGCTCGTGGGCTCGTCGAGCACGACGATCTTGGGCTCAACAACTACGACGGAGGCAAGCGCCACCATTTGTCGCTGGCCGCGCGAAAGCGAGAAAGGTGCCTCATCGGCAGGCAGGCCAAAGCGGTCGATAACGAGTCGAGCGCGACGCAGAGCCTCGGCAGGGTCGATGCCGGCAAGCTCTAGGCCAAAAGCGACCTCGTCGAGTACGGTATCCTTGCAGATCTGGCGGTCGGGGTTTTGGAAGAGGGTTGCGACTTCGCGGGCGATGCGGCTCGTGGGAACGGCTGCGGTGTCCAGCCCCGTGACGCGCACGCTGCCCGAGGCGGGCTTGAGCAGGCCTGTGAGCAGCTTGGTGAGCGTGGTCTTGCCGGCACCGTTTTGGCCGACGATGCCCACGAGCTCGCCAGGATAGAGCGTCAGGCTAAGGTCGTGGACGGCGGCGCCGCCATTGGGATAGGCAAACTCAACGTGATCGAAGGTGAGCACGGGCTCGGCGTCCTTGGCATGAGGGCGCAACGACGGTGCATGCGGGGAGCCGGCGGGCGCCTGGGCTTCGCTGGCCGCGTGTGCGGGGTCGACGATGCCCGAAATCAGGCGCTCGGCCTCGTCGACATCCAAGCAAGGGGTACCGCTTACCAGGCCATCGGCCTCGAGGCTATTGAAGATACGCGTGACGCGAGGGCAGTCGACGCCGATGGCACGGAGCTCGTCGGTATGCGCGAAGACCTCGTGTGGTTCGCCCTGCAGCGCGATTTCGCCATGGTTGAGCACGAGCGCGCGGTTGCAGTACTCCGAGAGCAGGGCGACCTTTTGCTCAACGACGACGATGGTAATTCCAAGTGCGCGGTTTGCCTCACGCAGCGTCTCGAAGACCAATGTGGAGCTGGCGGGGTCGAGTGCCGCGGTGGGCTCGTCGAGAACCAAGACGCGCGGACGCATGGCGAGGATGGCGGCGATGGCTACCTTTTGCTTCTGTCCGCCCGAGAGGGTGGCGATCTCGCGGTCGCGCAAGTCGCTGATGCCGACGGTCTCGAGCGTTTCGCTCACGCGCTGCTCGATCTGGTCGTGGGGAACGCCAAAGTTCTCGAGGCCAAAGAGCATCTCATCCTCGACGACCGAAGCGACCATCTGCGTGTCGATATCCTGCAGCACACTGCCGACGATTTGCGACACGTCGGTGAGCGAGGCTTCGCAGGTGTCGTGGCCGTCAACCATGACGGCCCCAAAGAACGTGCCGGTGTAGTGGTGGGGCACGGCACCCGACAGGCAGGCGGCAAGCGTGGACTTGCCGGCGCCCGAGGGCCCGATGATGCCGATGAAATCTCCCTTGTTCACGCTGAGCGAGATGTGGCTGAGCGCCCGCTCGGTCTGCGTGCCATAGGAGAACGAGACATCGTCGACGTTGATGATCGTTTCCATGGATACCTTTCATAGTCATTGGGGACGTTCTTTAATGACTAGTCGTTTAAGAACGTCCCCAAGAGCTAGCTGTTTGGGACAGTCTTTGCTGGTGGAGTGCGGAGACGCTTTACGAGGGGCCCCAGGTTGGCGCGAAAGGGGAGCGAAGCGTACTTGGGTACGCGAGCGACGAATGAACGCCAAGATGGGGTGGCTCGTAAAGCCGAGCAGGTTAGTTGAGCTTCAGGGCCTTCTGAATGGGCAGATAGAGGGCGCCGACCAGAATGGCGTTAAAGACGGCGGTCATGGCGACGACGGGCAACATAGCGGCGGCGAGCTCGCCGACCACGCCAAGCATGGCCATCTTGATAACCATGAAGATGACGCCGGAGACAAAGGTGGTCACGAAGGTAGCGACGATGGCGACGGCAGGCTTAACCTGACCGTTCTTGCCGGCGGCGTTGACGATGCCGGCCATGAGCATGGCGGCGATGCCCTCGGCGGCAAAATCGACGAACGGCGAAGTGGTGGTGATCTGGATCACGGCAGCCGAGATGAGGCCAATGACGAGCGCCTGGCCGATGTTGGGGCGAACGACCAGGATGGTGAGGCAGAAGGCCGAGATGATGAACTCGGGGCTGATCATGCCGCCCGAGATGCCCGAGATTGCCTTGCCGACGGTGAAGTTGAGGATGAAGCCGGCGGCGAGCAGGATGGCGAGCAGGACGAGGGCGCGGACATCGAGTTTGCCGCGATCGGCGGTCTGGACGGTGCGGGGCTGGGTGGCGGTGGTGTTCTGAGACATGGTGAAAATCCTTTCGGAAGGGGATTGCAAGAGAAAAGCGGAGGCGCGTGATGCGAATGCGATCGGGCTCGAGATAGAAAAAGGCCCCCGGTCGAAACCGGAGGCCTTCCAATCACCTAGAGCGCAAAAACAGGCGTGAGGGACTCACTGTCGACCGATCGTATTCGCATCACGCCACCACCAGTTGTTGAGAGACTTCATCGTGTTCTTCATGTTGGTGGCTCCTTTCGTGATGCCGTGGCGCGGTCGCACCTAGTTGCTGTTGCGTTGCACTATAGCACAGCGAAGTGTGTGCGGGGAAATCTTTTTTAAAAAGATTTCAGGCGGGTTTCCCGGGTTTCCCGTGGGTTTCCCGTCGGCCAAAAAGGCGGGTTAAGCGGGCGAGGCTGCCATTGCTGCCTTGCCCGCTCAGTTAGGACATGAGGGCCTTAGGCCTTCTTGCGACGATAGAGCACGAAGCCGCAGACACCGATGATGACGACGGCGCCAACGGCCATGGCGGCCATGTTGTTGCCCTCGGACTTCTCCTCGGTTGCCTCTTCCTTAACCTCGGGCTCGGCAACGTCCTCATCGGAGAGGGCCTCGTCGGCGTAGGTGATGGACTCGACCAGGCAATCGTTGTCGGCATCGTAGTCACTCGGGACGAACTCCTCGGAGAAATCCTCCTCCTTGAGGTAGTCACGCATCTCCTCGAGCATAGCCTTGCACTTGAGGTAGGTGTTCTTGGTGGCAGCCTTGCCGGCCTTGTTTGCCAGGGCGGTGCGGGCCTCGGTGCCCTCAGTGGCCTGCATAGCATCGTCGACGGTTAGGTTCTGCTCGATGAGTTCCTTCTGCAGGGCGTCGAGATAGGCGCGGACGCCGGTGGCGCAGTGGTCGCGGTTCTCATAGGCGAGTGTGTTGATGTCCATGAGGACGTAGTTGATGGAGTTCTTGGGCTCCTCGTTGTTCACGACGTCTTCCTCTTCGCAGTGATCGAAGGAGACATCCTGATCGCTGAAGTAGGGGCTGACCTCGGTGAGCAGTGCGGAGTAGAAGGGGATGGCGACGGAGAATTCGGCGTTGGAGAGCATCTCCCACTGAATGGTCGCGATCTCGGGGTCCATGCCCTGACGGATCTGGAAGGTGTGGATCTCGGTGTTGCGGTTGGAGCCAATGGCATAGGCGCCGTCGGTGTTGGCGTTGAGGCCGGCGACATTCTCGCCACGAGTAGCAAAGCTGCGGATCATCTCAAAGGTGTTCCAGTCGGACTTGCCGGGCTGGAAGAACAGCGGCTGCATCTCGTGGACCAGGGCGCCGGTCGTGGCGCGAGCATCTTCGCGCTCGTCCTTAACGATCTCGTAGTCGGTGCCCTCGGCAAGCGGAGCCATGAAGTAATCGCGGCCCTGGATATAGCGCGACCAAGAATGCATGGCTTGCTCGCTAATTTCCTCACCGTAGGTCTGGGCAACGTCGAACTGGCCGTCATCGAAGTACTTGGCAAAGCCCTTTTCTTCGGGCATGGTCTGAATGTCCTTGGAGTGGAGGCAGTTCTCGGTGTCGTCGAGGTTAACCTTGTAGTTAAGGTTGCCGATGTTGGGGTTGACCGAGGCGATGTCGTCGGTGAGCTTCATGGCAATCCACTGATGGCCAGAAAGTCCGGCGAACAGCCAGGTCTCGTTGTTGTCGGCGATGATGATCTGGTCGTTGGTGCAGATGCCCTGCTCATCGACCAGACTTCCGAGGAGCTCGACGCCCTCGCGGGCCGTGGCGCTCTCGCCCAAGATGACGCTGGCGTAGTTGTACTCACCGATGCCGGTCTCCTCGGTGAGGGGATCGGCCTCCTCAGCCTTCTCGTTGTAGGAGGTGCTCAGCGTGGCAGAGCAGGAGACGCCCTTCTCGTTGATGCCAGCCTCGGAATAAGCGTCATAGCGATCTTCCCACTGAGAGGGGTTGTCGCGAACGAAGGTGTAGCGATACGTGGGGCCCGTGGACTTGTACTCAAAGCCGGATTCGAGCGAGGTGTACTTGCTACCGTCCTTGTGCGCAGGCTCAATGCCAAAGTGCTTGATATAGCGTGTGCTAAAGTCCTCTGCGCGGCCGTAGTACGTGTTGCCGTCCGCCGTGAGTTTGCTGCCCATGTAGATCTGGGTGCAAGCGAGTGCCGAGGTCGGCATGGCCATAATGGCCGCAGCTCCGAATGCAAGGCCGCAGCCAAGCTTCTTGAGCGTGTTGACGGGATGAGTAAGCCTCATAATCCCTCCCAACCGTTGAAACCCCGCGGAACCGTGCAGGATTTCAGCTAATAAATACATCTATTAGCCTATCGGAAGTCTAAAGAGTATTCACTAGATTCGATGAAATACTCGATGAGTGTCATAAAATATGCGATGAGCGGATAAGAATACTCATTTTGTAGCTTTAGTTAAATAAAGGCACCCTGCATTTACTGCAGTGGAATAAAGCACCAGACAATACTCAAAAAAACTCTCCCGCTGTTTAGAATTTGCATAAACAGCGGGAGAGTCGATAACCGGATGAATATCATGCCAATGTGGTTTTACTTCTTCCGGCGGTGGATCACGTTGATCGCATAGCCGACGAGCATGGCCAAAACGATGACGATAAAGCCGAGCAGGGGATTGTCGTTCATGGGGTCCTCCTATTTTCCGAGCGGGGAGAATTCGTCGACGATGAGGTCGAGGCATTGCGGAAGTGCGCGGGCACCAAAGACGCCCGAGTTGCTGGAGATGATCTCGCCATCGAACTGCATGCCCAACGACGGCGTGCAGGTGATCTTGGCTTCCTTGGTCTGGATGATTTTGAACTGCGGGCGCCCGAGTACCTTGCCGGCGGGGTCAAGCGCAGCGGTGATCACAGTAGGCAGCAGCTGCACGGTGCGCACGGGTTCGATGACCGCAATGTCGACCATGCCATCGTTCATGCGGCAGTCGGGGAACAGGTTGATGTCGTTTTGGATGACCGAGGTGTTGCCGGCCATGCAGCAGATGCCGTCGAGCTCCTCGACAATGCCGTCATGCTCAATCGCAAAGTGCGCTACCGTAGGGTTGGGCGTGGCGAGCGCAGAGAGGAAGTAGGCGATCTCGCCGATGTCGTTTTTAGTGGGGGCGGCCTTCATCATAATCTCAGCGTCAAAGCCCGAGCCGGCGATGATGATGAAGCCGTGGCGCTTCTCGTTGCCGTCCTCGTCGAGCCAAAAGAGCTCGCCCATGTCTACTTTGACCGTGCGACCGGCGCGGCAAGCCTTGGCAAGCGCCGCTGCCTCGGGGGCATTACCGATGTTGTTAAAGAACAAGCAGGCTGTGCCGGAGGGGAAGACGAGCGTGGGGACACCGCACCCGCGCATCTGGTCGAGCACGTTGGAGACAGTGCCGTCGCCGCCCGAAACGACCACGCGGTCGAACTCGCGCACGTCTGCCACGGCGTCCTCGGGCTCCATGCCATCACCGATAAAACGCATCACGACCTCGTCGCCGCCCTGCGCGAGGGCGTGCGTGAATGCGTAGATTTCATCTGAGCTGGGGCCCGATGCCGGGTTGTGGATGATAAGGCAGCGCATACTTACGTTCCCGTTCTGTGACTAACCGAGTATAGTTGTAAGGCAATGCCGATATCCTACCCGTGTTTTTCGGGCCTAACCTTATTCGATGGGTTGATATGTACATTTCCACACATCAGGCTCTACTCGACTTTTGCCAGCGCGCCCGTGAGTTCGACGCGATTGCCGTCGATACCGAGTTTTTGCGCGAGCGCACGTTCCATCCACGTCTGTGTTTGGTCCAGATTGCCACCCCTGCCGAGAGCGTAGCGGTCGATCCCCTGGTAATCGACGACCTATCGCCGCTGGCCGAGCTTATGGCCGACGAGAGCGTGACCAAGGTCTTCCACGCGTGCTCGCAGGATATGGAGGTCATGCTCCATACCGTAGGCGTACTGCCGCGTCCCATTTTTGACACGCAGGTGGCCGCCGCCTTTTTGGGCGAGCGTCAGCAGATTTCGTATGGCGCGCTTGTCCAGACGTTCTGCGGCGTATCGCTGCCCAAGACCGAGTCGCTGACCGACTGGTCGCGCCGCCCGCTGACCGATAAGCAGATTGAGTATGCGATCGATGACGTCAAGTACCTGATCGTTGCCTATACCGAGATGATGAGCCGCCTGCGCGAGCTGGGTCGCGTGGACTGGGTGCTCGACGAGCTGCGCCCGCTGACTGACGAGTCGCACTATCGCGCCGATCGCCACGAGGCGTTCCGCAAGGTCAAGCGCATCAACTCGTGCAGCCGCCACCAGCTGGGCATCGCGCGCGAGCTCGCCGCCTGGCGCGAGGACCGCGCCGAGCGCCGTAACATCCCGCGCAAGTGGGTCATGTCCGACGACACGCTGCTTGCGCTCGTTAAGCGCAATCCCGTGCGCGTTGAGGAGTTCCGCAGCATCCGCGGCACCGATCAGCTGGGGGAGCGCGACGTGGACGGTGCGCTCATGGCTATCAAGCGCGGCGCAAGCTGCCCGCACGATCGCCTGCCGCTCATGGTGCGCGGGCATCGCCAGATCTCTCCGGAGTTGGAGAGCGTGACGGACCTGATGTACGCGCTCATCCGCCTGGTTGCCGAACGCTCGGGCGTGGCGACCTCGGTCATTGCCTCGCGCGATGACCTGGCCGACTATATTGAGCATCCCGAGCAGAGCCCCCTGCGCGAAGGCTGGCGTTTTGAGCTTGTGGGTTCGCGCCTGGACGATCTGCTCTCGGGCAATATGGGGCTGACGGTGAAGGACGGCAAAATTGAATTGCTATAGGTATATAGTTACGCGGTTTTACCAAACCGCGTAACAGCTCGACGCTGCAAACGGCCGAGAGCGGCAATCTGACGTTCAATCGTCGCTCGCGTACCAAAGTACGCGACGCTTCTCTTTCACGTCACCTTGCTCGCTCTCGACCGTTTTCGCTGACATTGCCAAAACATCGATGTTGATTTGCTGGTCAGTCGAGTGGGTAGAATGCCTCCAACGTGTAACTCGATTCGGAGGAATTCGCATGCCCTATTACTATGGTTACGGCTTTGGCATCGACCCGCTGTACCTGCTGGTTGTTCTTGTCTGCACAGTGCTTGGCCTTGCCGCACAGAACTATATCAACTCGACGTACAAAACCTGGTCCAAGGTTCGCTCGGACGGCGACACGGGCGCCACGGTCGCTCGCCGCATGCTCGACGCCAACGGCTGCAACGCCGTGGGTATCAAGGGTGTCGCCGGCGAGCTCACCGACCATTACAACCCGCAGGACAATAACCTGTATCTCTCGGACGCCAACCGTTCGGGCGGGTCGGTCGCAAGCGTTGCCGTCGCCTGCCACGAGGCGGGCCATGCCGCCCAGCGCCAAAGCGGTTACGCCATGATGAAGGTTCGCACCGCCCTCGTGCCGGTCGTCAACTTTACCCAGAACACCTGGACCATCGTGTTGCTCTTGGGCCTGTTTATGAACATTGCCGGGCTCACGACCCTCGCGCTGATCTTCTTCTCGTTTAGCGTGCTGTTCCAACTGGTTACGCTGCCGGTCGAGATTGATGCCAGCCGCCGCGCCGTGGCGTACATCGAGCAGTCGGGCATGAGCTCCAAGCAGGTCAACGGTGCCAAGAAGGTGCTGACAGCGGCCGCGCTTACCTATGTGGCCGCAGCGCTCACTTCGATCATTCAGCTGCTCTATCTTATGGCTCGTTACAACAGAAACTCCAACCGATAACAAGTGGGACCGACGGGCGCCGCGGGGATTTGTGTCCCCGCGGCGCTGTACTATGTGTTGGATTTGAATTAGCGCAGGGCCGGAGCCCATGTGCACGATGACGAAAGGGGGCTGCGTGGCAGGCTGGAATCTAACCGGCAATGCCGTTTCCGCCGAGTTCGACGGATCGGACGAGCAGGAGCGCAAAGAGCTCAGCGTGAGCCAAGCGGTGGAGATCGCTGCCGGTGCGCTCGATGCCATTCCGCAGCTGAGCGTTCTGGGCGAGGTCACGGGTTTCCGCGGTCCCAATGCCCGAAGCGGCCACTGCTACTTCCAAATCAAGGACGACTCGGCGGCCGTCGACTGCATCATCTGGAAGGGCGCCTACCTTAAGCGTACCTTCGATCTGCGTGATGGCATGCAGGTGAGCTTTAGGGGCAGTTTCAATCTCTACAAGCCTACGGGTCGCATGAGCTTCGTTGCCCGCTCGTTCTCGCTGGCGGGGGAGGGCTTGCTGCGTCAGCAGGTGGCTCAGTTGGCCGAAAAGCTACGCCGCGAGGGCCTGATGGACGAGGCACGCAAGCGTCGCATCCCGGTGTTTTGCTCGCGCGTGGCGGTCGTCACCTCGCTTTCGGGCGCCGTAATCGACGACGTCAAGCGTACGCTGCGCCGTCGCAACCCGCTCGTCGAGCTTGTCTGCGTGGGTGCAAAGGTCCAGGGCGAGGGTGCGCCGGCGGAGCTTATTGAAGGCTTGCGCCGCGCCGCCGCCATTACGCCGGCGCCCGATTGCATTTTGCTGGTGCGCGGCGGCGGTTCCTTTGAGGACCTCATGACCTTTAACGACGAGGAGCTTGCTCGTGCGGTGGCGGCTTGTCCCGTGCCTGTGGTGACGGGTATTGGGCATGAGCCCGATACCTCGATCTGCGACATGGTGAGCGACCGTCGCGCCTCCACGCCCACGGCAGCGGCAGAATCGGTGGCGCCGGCTATGACGGAGTTGGCCGACGTGCTCGAGGCGCGCCATCAGCGTCTGGGTGCCGCGATGGCATCGATGATTGGGTCGGCCCAGGTCGACCTGGAGATGCTCGATCAGCGCGGTCGCCGTGCCTGGGATACCTATACGGCTCGCTTGGGTGATGCGCTCGATGCCGCTGCGTGTCGCCCGTGCCTCAACGACCCCACATTTATGGTCGAGCGTCGCGAATCGGAGCTTGCGCTGACTGCCGATCGCCTGTCGGGCGCCATAGTACGCTCGGTCGGGACATTCCGCTCCAACTTCGAGCGTCTGCCCGAGCGCTTGATCGCAAGCACCTCGGGGCTCGATGGCAAGCGCCATGCGATCACGCTCGCGAGTTCCCGTCTGGAGCATCAGGGACGTACGATGCTCAGCAAACCCGCATCCGACCTGGGCCGTGCGGCAGCCTCGCTCGATGCCTTGTCGCCGCTCAAGGTGCTTGCCCGCGGTTACTCCATCGCGTACAGCGATGATGGTGTGGCTACGAGCGCCAAGACCTTTAAGCCGGGCGACGCCATCCGCGTGCGCATGGCGGACGGCAACGTGTCGGCAACCGTCAATGCGGTCGAGTAGGCCGCGTTTCACAGTGATAGACTCTTAGGAAAGGAAACAGATATGGCAGAGAAGACCCCGGTTGAGCAGCTTACGTACAAGCAGGCTTCTCAGGAGTTGGAGCTCATTATCCGCAGCTTGGAGTCGGGCGATATGGAGCTCGAGGAGTCGCTCGAGAGCTATACCCGCGGCGTCGAGCTCCTCAAAAGCCTGCGCACCCGCTTGTCCGATGCCGAGCAGAAGGTCTCGGTGCTCCTTAAGGACGTCGACGGCAACGACGTGCTCGCCGACGGCGAAGCCGCCAACACGGACGACAACCTCTCGTTCTAACCATCCCGACCAAATATAATTACCTTGGTCTGTGAGAAAGGAACCAGCCATGTGTGATTGCATCTTCTGCAAAATTGCCAACCACGAGATCCCCTCGACCGTTGTCTATGAGGACGACCAGGTCATCGCGTTCGACGACCTCAACCCCCAGGCGCCGGTCCACACGCTCGTGATCCCAAAGAAGCACTACAGCGACATCGCCGACAACGTGCCGGCCGAGACCATGGGCGCCATGGCTCACGCCATCCAGGAGGTCGCCAAGGCCAAGGGTCTGGAGGACGGTTTCCGCGTCATCTCCAACAAGGGCGTCAATGCCGGCCAGACCGTCATGCACTTCCACATGCATGTCCTCGGCGGCAAAAACCTGGGCGAGAACCTCATCTGAGGGCGCGTAGCCCGTCGACTTGGCTGCCTTTGGAGTAATCTATGCAGCTTTCTCAACTCGAATACCTTCAAGCGGTAGCGAACTATGGCGGCGTGCGCAAGGCAGCTCGCGCCGTTCATGTGAGCCCGCAGGCCGTTTCGTCGGCAATCAAAAAGTTGGAATCTGAGTATCAGATTGTTTTGCTCGACCGATCGGCGGGGGAGGCTGTTTTGTCTCCGTCGGGCAGAGAATTTGCGCGTCGTGCACGCGTGATCTTGGCACAAGTCGACGATCTCAAAAAGTACGCTCAATCGAGGGATGACGGCGTCTTGCCCGACGATCATTTTCGTCTTTACGCCCCCTGCCTTCATGGGCGGGGGCGTCTTTTTGACGAAAACTGGTACGACTCGTTTGAGAGTTCGCACCCTCAGATTCACCTTGATGTGTGGCATCAGCCAACGGCTACATGCTTTGAATCACTTGTGCTTGGCATTTCGGATGCGGCTATCTCATTCGAGGAACCACGGGACAGCGTCCTTTCTTCAAAATATTTGGGTGAAAAGGAGCTCAAGGTTCTTTCATGCCCAGCGGGTCATCAATCTGTGGGCGCCATGACCATTCGCGAGTTACTGGGCGGCAGGCTCGCTGTTCCCATTAATTTGTCACCCTGTCTCAATGCTATTAACCAATGCCCTGAAGCCCAGCTCGTCAATTTTCGCTTCCGTGATGTTGAATACGGAAGCAGGGCTCAGACTGAGTTTCTTCAAGCTGGGGGATTGATATTGAGTTTGTCTGGGTCCTCTCTCGCATCGGATGGGTCAGAAGTGAGTGAGTACTCCATTGAAGGTTCGCGTGATGTAACCTTGCCTATCTACTTTTGCTATCGGCAAAATTCCTGGACTGATCGACACCAGACGGTTTTTCTGCACCTATTGCGTCATCTTGCTTCGTGAAATTAATTGGCTTCGAGACGTCAAGTGATTATTGACGCCTTGTAACACATAGCTGACAGCTTTGCCCTCATGCTTTTCCAAGATTCCGATTTAGATTGCTGACTCTTGGAGGGCGGAGCATGAAAAACCGTACGGTTTTGCTTTATATGACGTTCGTTTTTCTGTCGAACTTCAGCACCATTTTGTATTTTTTGACGGTTTACCTTGAGTTCGTCGGGCTTTCGATGGTAGCGATTTCTGGCATGATGATTGCGTACCAGGTAAGCAAATTTGCTCTCGAGATTCCTACCGGCTATATCGCCGATAGATTTGGGCGAAAGATAAGTGGCCTGGTGGGTATCGCGGGAATGCTCGGATACTACGCTGCCCTGCTCCTCATACGATCTCCTCTGCTTTTGATAGGTGCGTTTGCCCTCAAGGGTTTTGCCGTCGCATGCGTGAGCGGTTCTATTGAGGCAATCTATATCGATTCCGTCTCCCAAGATCAGCTCGTTAGGCTTAATGTGGTTGAGCGATTCGTCTTTTACGCATCTTATGCTCTTTCCGCGTGTGTGGGCGGCTTCATCTCGTCAGAAGGTGCATATTTCATCGGTCTTTCGGCCGATATCTTTGCGATGGTATTGACGATACTTGTCGTTGCCTGCATTCCCGAAACGAAAGGGAAAGGTAGCGCTGCGGCTTCTATGAGCCAAATTAGCCCGAGGATGATTTGGACTGCCATTGCGGGCAATGGCACGCTTCGCTCGGCGTTCGTCATGGACTGTTCTCAGGCATTTGCTTTTGTCGCCCTGGAAGACTTTTTCTCACTGCTGCTTGCGGGTCGCGGAATGAATGCCGTCGCTTCGGGTGTGACCATTGCGGTTCAGCTCCTTGCCTCGGCCTCCATGGGACTTATTGTGCCCTGTGCGATTGCTCATGTCGACAAGGGCCGCTTTGCGCGTATTTGCGGCATCGTTCGCTTAGTATTGACAGCTTTGTTTTTGATCCCCCTTACTCCGGCTAATTTGCTGCCCGTGTTCTATGTGCTGCAGACGGTTGCGTACTCGTTATTTGCTCCAATTAAATACTCAATTTTTCAAAAGGCAGCCGATTCTTCGATGCGCTGTTCACTGATTTCGGTTCAAAGCCAGATGGTGGCGGTGGGTGCCGTTCTTTTCTATCTGCTCAACGCTGTGTTGAGTAGCGTTGCGGGCATTCGAGTCGTATTGCTTGTCGCGCTCGGGATTTCTTCCCTTGTGTATATCCCCGCGCTATTTCGTCTTACAAGCCAAAGGTCATGAGTATTTGGGCACCGATAACTTATATATCAACGCAATAAACCCGAGCGCGAGGGCGTTTGGGTTTATTATTGAAGCGTATGTAACCTGGCGGCGCCACACCGCCTGTTAGTAGGGAGACACATGAACGTTCTGGTCGTCAACGCAGGATCTTCGACCCTTAAGTATCAGGTCATCGATACCAAGTCCCACAAGGTGTCCGCAAAGGGCTCCTGCGAGCGCGTCTGTTTTACCGGCGGTACCTTCACCCACGCTGCCAACGGCTCCAAGAAGGTGACCGAGAACATCGAGTTCCCCGACCACAAGGTCGCCATCGAGGTCGTCCTGAAGGACCTCGAGGCCAACGGCGTCAAGATCGAGGGTATCGGCCACCGTATCGTTCAGGGCGGTTGGTACTTCGGTGATTCCTCCCTCGTCGACGAGGACGTCCTCGCCAAGATCCGCGAGGTTGCTCCGCTCGCCCCGCTGCACAATAACCCCGAGGCCAACGTTATCGAGTACTGCCTGGAGCAGTATCCCGACCTGCCCAACGTCACGGTCTATGACACCGCTTTCCACTTCAACATGCCCGAGGTCGCCAAGACTTACGCTCTGCCCAAGGATGTTTGCGACAAGCTGCACATTCGTAAGTACGGCGCCCACGGCACCAGCTACCGCTACATCTCCAAGAAGGTCGCCGAGATGACCAACGGCGGGGCCCGCAAGGTCGTCGTGTGCCACATCGGTTCCGGTGCCTCCCTGTGCGCCATCGAGGACGGCAAGTGCATGGACACCACCATGGGTCTCACCCCGCTTGACGGCGTCATGATGGGCACCCGCTGTGGCTCCATCGACCCGGCTACCGTGTGCTACCTGCAGCGCGAGGGCGGCTACACCTTCGACGAGGTTGACGAGATGATGAACAAGAAGTCCGGCCTTTTGGCTGTGACCGGTGGCAAGACCAACGATTGCCGCAACGTCGAGGAGCTCGCTGCCGCTGGCGACCCCGAGGCTCAGCTCGCCTTCGACATGTTTGTCTACAAGATTGCCGCCAAGGCTGCCGAGATGGCCACTTCTATGTGCGGTATGGACACCCTGGTCTTTACCGCCGGCATCGGCGAGCACGCTCCGGCCGTCCGCGCCGGCGTTGCCGACCGCCTGGCCTTTATGGACGTCAAGATGGATCATGCCCGCAACGCCCTGCGTGGTGACGGCGCTTGGTGCCTGTCTGCCAAGGATTCCAAGGTCAAGATTTTCGTCATCCCCACGGACGAGGAGTTCATGATCGCTTCCGACGTCGAGCGCATCGTCAACGGCAAGTAATTGCAAGAGGGGAGGGGCTGGACGACCGAGCGCCGTTCAGCCCCTCTTTTGAACTCGTTGGGCGATATGCCTGATAGCTATTTATCAAGTTGTGATAACTTCTTATTAACATACGGCCGCCTTAAGGGGTCTGCGCCGACCGTATCGCACTGCAAAGGAGTCTCATGAACGTACTTGTTGTCAACGCCGGCAGCTCGAGCCTTAAATATCAGCTTTTGGATACCGATACCCGCGAGGTTTTCGCCAAGGGCAACTGCGAGCGTATCGGCTCGGACATGGGCATCTTTGGCCACTCCGAGAACGGTGGTGCCAAGCAGACCGAGGAGATTCCTTTTCCCGATCATCGCTGCGCCATTGCGCGCGTGCTCGAGGAGCTCGAGAAGACCGACTTTACGATCGATGGCATCGGCCACCGTATCGTTCAGGGTGGCTGGCACTTCGATGATTCCGCGGTCGTCGACGATGAGGTCATGGCTAAGATCCTCGAGGTTGCTCCGCTCGCCCCGCTGCACAATTACGGCGAGGCCGCGGCAATCGAATATTGCCGCGAGAAGTATCCGGAGCTGCCCAACGTGGCCGTCTTCGACACCTCGTTCCACATGACCATGCCCGAGGTCGCCTACACCTACGCGCTGCCCAAGGACGTGTGCGACAAGTACCACGTGCGCAAGTACGGTGCCCACGGCACGAGTCACCGCTATGAGTGGATGATGGCCAAGGAGATCCTGGGCTCGCGCTGCCACCGCCTGCTCTCGTGCCATTTGGGCAACGGCGCCTCGCTTGCCGCCATCGAGGACGGTGTATGCCGCGATACCACGATGGGTCTCACGCCGCTCGACGGCCTGATGATGGGCACCCGTTGTGGTTCCATTGACCCGGCTACCGTGTGCTACCTGCAGCGCGAGGGCGGCTACAGCTACCAGGAAGTCGATGACATGATGAACAGGCAGTCTGGTCTGCTTGCCATCTCGGGCATCTCCAACGACGCCCGTGACATCCGTACGCGCGCCTCCGAGGGCGACGAGCGCTGCCTGCTCGCCTTCGATATGTTCGCCTACAAGGCCATGCAGCAGGCCGGCTCCATGATCGCTTCCATGGCGGGCGTCGACACCATTACCTTTACCGCCGGCATCGGCGAGAATGACTGGTCGATCCGCAAGGCCTTCTGCGACTGCTTCGAGTGGCTGGGCGTGCGCATCGACAACAACAAGAACCGCGAGGCCGTGGGCAACGGTCCGCAGGTCATCAGCGCCGCCGGTTCCGCCGTCACGGTCATGGTCATCCCCACCGACGAGGAATACATGATCGCCCACGACGTCGAGCGTCTGACCGCGAATAACTAGTGCGTTCGCTTGCGATTGAACGAAAGGCCTCCTGAGCAGCAGCTCAGGAGGCCTTTTTGCTAGCAGGCGGAAATTCCAGTCCCAAAGTGATCATCACCAGTAACGCCTGCGCTCCCAGCAACGACACCCATCCATTCAGATCCTCAGCCCCAGCTCGTAGCCAAGCCGCCGTCCACTCCAGATGCTCTGAATGCTTCGTAGCAGTAGAAGGCCGTACGGGCTAACCCCTGAAAACATTCCGCAGAACCAGAAACGCCCCCGTTCGTAGCTCCGAAGGAGCAGAACGGGGGCGTTTCATTGGTCGGGGACGTTTTCAGGGGTTAGCCCGTACGGCCTTCGGGCGAGTGCGTCCGCTACTCAGCCATCTGAGCCTGGACGGCGGTGATGGCTACGACACCCACGATGTCGTCGGCAGAGCAGCCGCGCGAAAGGTCGTTAACCGGCTTGGCGATGCCCTGCAGGATGGGGCCGTAAGCGTCGGCGCCGGCGAAGCGCTGGACCAGCTTGTAGCCGATGTTGCCGGCCTCGAGATCGGGGAACACAAGCACGTTGGCCTTGCCGGCAACGGAGGAGCCGGGGGCCTTGAGCTGGGCGACGGTGGGAACGATGGCGGCGTCGAGCTGCAGGTCGCCATCGATGGCGAGCTCGGGAGCCTTCTCCTTGCAGAACTTAACGGCCTCCTGGACCTTCTTGGCGACCTCGCCGCCGGCGGAGCCCATGGTGGAGTAGGAAAGCATGGCCACGTGCGGCTCGACGCTGCCCATAAAGGTGGACCAGGAGTGAGCGGAGGCGATGGCGATCTCGGATAGCTCGTCGGAGGACGGGTTGATGTTGAGGCCGCAGTCGGCGAAGATCAGCGTGCCGTCGGTGCCGAACTGCGGGGTGTCGGTGCACATCACGAAGAAGGCCGAGACCAGCTTTGTGCCCGGGGCGGTCTTGAGGATCTGCAGCGCGGGGCGCAGGGTGTCGGCGGTAGAGTGGCAGGCGCCGGAGACCAGGCCGTCAGCATCGCCCATCTTGACCATCATGGTGCCAAAGTAGGTGGCGTCCATCACCTGGGCTCGAGCCTGCTCGATGGTAACGCCCTTCTTGGCGCGGAGCTCGGCAAACTTCTGCGCGTACTCCTCGTGCTTCTCGGCGTTGCGCGGATCGATGACGGTGGCGCCGGGGACGTTGATCTCGTTGGGATCGCCCAGGATGACGATGTTGGCCAGGCCTTCCTCGATGATCTTGTTGGCCGCGACGATGGTGCGCGGATCCTCGCCCTCGGGCAGGACGATGGTCTTAAGGTCGGCCTTGGCGGCAGACTTCATACGGTTTAGGAAATCGCTCATGTTACTCCTTGCAAGCGTTTCGCTAAGCTCCAGGCGCCCGGCTGTTCACGAATAAACCCGCTGCTAGCGGGTTTACCTTTCAATTATGTACGCCGCGGTGCTTGAGCTTTCCTTGTGTGGCAAGCTCATTATAGGACGCATTAGCGCTATAATCGCTCTGATAAATATGTCTCGAAGAATGTTCGAGAAAAGCCCAGCTAACGAGCCCGTGGCTTTTGACAAGGAGTATCGATGCAGATTACCTCAGGCCTGCCTGAAGGCTTTAACGCCGGCGCGTACGACATGATTGTCGTCGGTGCTGGATATGCCGGTGCCGTTTGCGCCCGCCGTCTTGCCGAGACCATCGGCTATCGTGTTGCCGTTTTGGAGCGCCGTAGCCACATTGCGGGCAATGCCTATGACTGCACTGACGAGGCCGGAATCCTGGTCCACGAGTACGGTCCGCATATCTATCACACCTTTAACGAGCGCGTGCACAATTTCCTGTCGCGCTTTACCAAGTGGACGGATTATCAGCACAAGGTGCTCGCCAACATCAACGGCACCCTTATGCCCGTGCCTTTCAACCATGCGAGTCTCAAGCTCGCCTTTGGTGACGAGCGCGGCGAGGAGCTGTATCAGAAGCTCGTGGAGACCTTTGGCAAGGATGTCAAGGTGCCCATCATGGAGCTGCGTAAGAAGAACGACCCGGATCTTGCCGAGGTCGCCGATTACGTCTACGAGAACGTCTTTTTGCATTACACCATGAAGCAGTGGGGCCAGACGCCCGATCAGATCGACCCCTCGATCACCGGCCGCGTTCCCATCTTTGTGGGCGATGATGACCGCTACTTCCCGCAGGCTCCCTTCCAGGGCATGCCGCAGGACGGCTATACCGCGCTGTTCGAGCATATGCTCGACCACGATCTGATTGATGTGTTCTGCGACGTGGACGCCCGCGACCTCTTCGAGATCGACGAGACCACCGTCAAGATCGACGGTAAGGTCTATGGCGGCGAGATCGTTTATACCGGTCCGCTCGATGAGCTGTTCAACCTCGACCTGGGCGCTCTGCCGTACCGTACGCTCGATATGAAGTTCGAGACGCTCGATATGGACCAGTTCCAGCCTGTGGGCACCGTCAATTACACCACGAGCGAGGATTACACGCGTATCACCGAGTTCAAGAACATGACTGGTCAGGTCCTGCCCGGCAAGACCACCATCATGAAGGAGTACTCCAAGGCCTATACGCCCGGCTCGGGCGAGACGCCGTACTACGCCATTCTTGAGCCCGAGAACCGTGAGCTCTATGAGCGCTATCTTGAGCGCGTCCAGAACCTGACGAACTTCCACCCGGTGGGTCGTCTGGCCGAGTATCGTTACTACGATATGGACGCCGTGACCAATTCCGCCCTCGATCTTTCGGATGAGATTATCGCCTGCCATGCATAAAGTCATAACATTCGGTATTCCCTCGTATAACGCCGCCAAGGACATGGACCATTGCATCACCTCCATTTTGGAGGGGAGCAATTTCGCCACCGATATCGAGATTATCGTGGTGGACGACGGCTCCAAGGACGAGACGGCCGCCAAGGCCGACGAGTGGGAGGCCCGTTATCCTGGAATCATCCGCGCGGTGCACCAGGAGAATGGCGGTCACGGTATTGCCGTCCTTTCGGGTCTGCGCGAGGCGCAGGGCACCTACTACAAGGTTGTCGACTCGGACGACTGGCTTGACGGCGCTGCCCTTTCGACCATGCTGTCGATTCTGCGCGGCTTTGAAGAGCGCGACCAGCGCGTTGACCTGTTTATCTCGAACTACGTGTACGAGAAGGTTTACGAGGGTACTCATACTGCCATTGGTTACAAGTTTGCCCTGCCGCGAAAAAAGATCTTTACCTGGGACCAGATCGGCCATTTCCGTTTGGACCAGAATCTGCTCATGCACAGCCTGTGCTATCGCACAGATGTGCTGCGCGAGTCCAACCTGCCCATGCCGCCGCACACGTTCTATGTGGACAACATCTACGCCTACGTGCCGCTGCCGCGTTGCAAGACCATGTACTACGCCGACATCGACCTCTATCGCTACTTTATCGGTCGCGAGGGCCAGAGTGTCAACGAGGCCACGATGGTCAAGCGTCTGGACCAGCAGTTCCGTGTTACGCGTATCATGATGGAGTCGTACCACCTGTACAGCGATGTCGAGTCGTCGCGTCTGCGTTCGTACATGATGGGCTACTTCACCATGATGATGGCGATCTGCTCGGTGCTCACCAAGCTTTCCGACGAGGATTTCGCCGATGAGCGCCTGAAGACGCTATGGAGCGATTTAAAGGCCTACGACGAGCGCATGTATCGTCGTGCTCGCTACGGCGTGGTCGGCTTCTTCACTAACCTCCGCGGTCGTGCCGGAGACAAAACCACACTCGGCCTATACCGTCTTGCCTCAAAGATCTTCAAATTCAACTAACTGCCGAGTAATCGCTGCTGTTAGGTTGACTGGGCCCCTTGGCCTTTAGTTTGCTACTGCGAACAGTCCTGCTCGCACGGAAAGCACATTAAGTGCTTTCCGGCTCGTGCGGAACTTGTATCAAACTAACGGCCAAGGGGCCTCTGCTATATGAATCGATTGTCAGGTTAGTTGAATTTGAAGACCTTAGACGCGCGGTACACAGGGGCCTGAGCTGAAAAGAATAAGGTTGGAAGTCGGTCGGAGGCGGGCGGGCATTACGTTTGTCGCGAGTTCCGCATGCAAAGAAGGCCACTTAATGTGGCCTTCGTCTTGCATAGGACTGTAGAGCAGCAAACGTAATGCCCGCCCGCCTCCGACCGACGGACGAGTGAGATTACCTCGCGGCGCCGGGGATGCCGTGGGAGGTTTTGGCGGTTTTGGCTCCATTTACGATGGCGGTTTCCAGGGCCCTTACGGCGAGCATGCCCAGCAGGTCTAGGGGAACGGCGGCGCTTGCCTGGGCGCCCAGTTTGCCGCTGGCAAGGGTGTAGATGGTGTCGCCGTCGTTGGTGGTATGCGTGGGGCGAATGGCGTGCGCGTAGGCGTCTGCTGCCATCTGGGAGACCTTGGTGGCCTGGGCCTTAGTGAGTTCCACGTTGGTGACGATGCAGCTGATGGTGGTGTTGGTGCGGTCGAGCGGCATCTGCATAGAGCCGGCGGCGGCAAAAGCGGCGAGCTCCATGTCGACGATCTGGTCGCTATCGGCTGCGGCGCGCATGCCGGCTACCCACTCGCCCGTGGTCGGGTCGACGACGTTGCCGCAGGCGTTGACCGAGACCACGGCACCCACCTTGACAGGGCCGAGCGCCACGGCGGCAGCGCCAAGGCCGGCCTTCATGCAGGTGGCGGGGCCCATGAGCTTTCCTACGGTAGCACCGGTGCCGGCACCTACATTGCCCTGCTCGAGTGTGGTGGGGGTGTTGTCGAGTGCCTCGCGCACGGCGGCGATGCCGGCTTCTATGTCGGGGCGCACGGTGGGATCGCCAAAGGCGAGGTCGAAGATGCAGCTGGAGCACACGATAGGCACCTGCGTGGGGCCGACGGGAAGGCCGATGCCGCGGCTCTCGAGCTCGCGGGCGACGCCGCTTGCGGCCTCCAGACCAAAGGCCGATCCGCCCGAAAGGCAGACGGCGTGGACCTTGTCGACGGTGTTCTCGGGTCGCAGCAGGTCGGTTTCGCGCGATGCTGGAGCACCGCCGCGAACGTCAACGCCGCCGGTGGCGCCCTCGGGTGCCACGATTACGGTGCAACCGGTGCCGGCCTCCTCGTCCGTATAGTTGCCATAGCAAAAGCCATCGACATCGCAGACGTCAATGGCCTCGAGCAGTGTATCCATGTTTAACTCCTATCGGTTTTCCGCCGCGCCATGTGCCCGGTCGGGATCCGTACGGTACGCCAAAATTGTAGGCGCTGGGGGATACCCAGCGCCAGATGCAATTACGAGAGCTTTTGAATCGCGCGCGCGACGCGAGCGATGGGTAGGCCCACCACGTTATAGAAGTCGCCCGATATATCATGCACGAGCATGCGTCCTCCTGTGCCCTGAATGCCGTAGGCGCCGGCCTTGTCCATGGGCTCACCCGAGGCGACGTAGTGCTCGATCTGCTCGTCGGTGAGCTCGTAGAACGTCACGTCGGTCACATCGACAAAGGACAGGCTCTCGGCGGCATGTGGGGCGGCCGTATCGCCTGCCTTAACGATGCAGACGCCGGTTGCGACCTGGTGCGTGCGGCCCGAAAGCTCACGGAGCATGGTACGCGCCTCGTCCTCGGTTGCCGGCTTGCCCAGAATCTTGCCGTCAAAGGTGACGATGGTGTCGGCCGCGACCGTCAGCTCATTGGGCTCGGCATGCTCGGCGGCAACGGCGGCGGCTTTGGCGCGTGCTAAGCGTTCAACGAGCGTAAGCGGGGCCTCGCCATCAAACGGCGTTTCGTCGATATCGGCAGGAATGATGCGAATGTCATAGCCCGCCTCGCGCATCAACTCGATGCGGCGCGGTGATTGCGAAGCCAAAATCATAGCTGAATGCCCTCGGCGACCTTCTCGACGGCCTTGTCGCCGGCGAGCGTGCGCAGCAGCTCAAGCGCAAAGGGGAGCGACTGGGCCATGCCGCTGGCGGTGATGATGTTGCCGTCTTGCGTAACCTTCTCGCCGGTATAGGCGCCTTTGGGGAAGCTTTTCTCAAAGCCAGGGAAGCACGTGGCGTGGCGCCCCTCGAGCAGGTCGAGCTCACCCAGGATAAACGGGGCGGCGCAGATGGCGGCGACGTGCTTGGTCGCGGCGAACTCGCAGACCACGTCGCAGACGCGCTGGTCGGCGCGCAGGTTGGTGGCGCCGGGCAGACCGCCGGGCAGCACGACGCAGTCATACTCGTTAAAGTTAATCTCGTCAAAGAGTACGTCGCAGGTTACGGGAATCTGCAGCGAGCTTACGACCTCGCGCGTGGGCATGATCGAGACGAGCGTGGCGCGCACGCCGCCGCGACGCATGACATCGACCATGGTCAGGCATTCAATCGTTTCAAAGCCATCGGCGGCAAGAACGGCAACGCTGGGCATAAGGGTTCCTTTCAAAAAACGGCATACAATTAGCCGTCTTATACCCCGAAGACCTCCGCTTGCCACGCTCGATTTCCCAATGTTTAAAATAGCCCCGTCCGAATTAGCTACCCCCACCCATCCTCAACAATCTCAATCTGTAACATCCATCGACCAAAACTAGCCCCAACTGTTACAGATCGAGACAGTCCCCAACAGCACCGCCCCGTTCGGGGAACGACCGCCACAGGTACGGCGGGCAGAGGCTCGCTTTTTTCCTCGGTTTTTCTTGACAGAATCTCACCTGTTGTAGTACTTTGTCCCAGTCTAAAAACGCGTGGACTTTTCTGGGCGCTAGCCACCTTTTTGCCACGCAACCGAGCAGTCGGTTGCGTGGCTTTTTTCGTCTTGGCAGCAGGTGCCACATGCACCGCCAGAAGACCGCACGAGCCCACCTTCCGACTGCAGGGAACAGACGCACGAGATGTGCGTCTGCAAGACAGCAGACGGAAGGGAGCCGAATGGCAGGAACAAACACAATCAAGCAACAGGCCGCCGGGGCGGGAGCCACGGGCGCGGGACAGGCCAAGGCGGCGCTCCAGGTCTTTGCGGGCGGCGCCTGCTACGGCGCGATGGCCACGACCTACAAGCTCGCCTACGCCGCGGGCTTCACCTCGGCACAGGTGGTGGCGAGCCAAGCGTGGCTCGGCTGCCTCTTCTTCGCCCTCGCCACGCTCGCAGGGCACGCACTCGGGCACCGCTGGCAGCGCGTGGGCTGGAAGCTCGCCCTTAAGCTCATGGGCCTGGGAGCCCTCACCTGCCTCACCTCAATCCTCTACTGCTACGCCATGAGCGTGCTGCCCGCCCCGGTGGCGCTCACGCTCCTCTTCCAGTTCACGTGGCTGGGGCTCGTGTGGCAGACCGTCATGACGCGCCGGCCGCCGAGGCCCCTCCAAGTGGCCTCCGCCCTGGCCATCGTCTTCGGGACGGTGTTCGCGAGCGGCGTTTACAAGACCGGCATCACCGGGTACGACCCCGTGGCCCTGCTCTGCGCGCTGGGTGCGGCCGTGTCCTGCTCCCTCTTTGTCACCCTCTCCGGCAAGGTCGAGGCCCCCTGCTCGTCCGAGCAGCGCGGCGTCATCGTGTGCGCGGGCTCCGTGGTCATGTCGCTCACGGTGTGCCCGGACTACGTCGTCTCGGGCGTCCTCGCCCAGGGCATCCTGCCCTTTGCCGTCATCGCCGGCTTCTTTGGCATGCTCTGCCCGGTCTTGCTCTTCGGCATGGGCTCTCCGCACCTGCCCGCGGGTCTCTCCACTGTCATGGCCGCCGCGGAACTCCCCGCCGGCCTGCTCATCGCCATGATCGTCCTCGGCGAGCCGCTCGGCGTCGTCGAGTGGCTGGGCGTCGCCATCATCCTCGCCGGCGTGTGCCTGGCACAGGTCCCCTCCCTGCTTGGAGGCCGGGAGGCACGTCGCGCCGCCGCAGGACAAGCCGTCGGCTAGTCACCCCTTCACGGGCGGCCCGCGCGCATCAGGGAAAGGGCCACGGGCCCGGCGCGTGAGGTCGCAAGGACGTTATAAAGCGTCCCCGCAGAGGTGGGGGCGCCAGAGAGAAGGAGGCACCATGCCATTTCCAAAAGGGTTCCTTTGGGGAGGAGCCACCGCTGCTAACCAATGCGAGGGAGGTTATGACGAGGGCGGCCGCGGCCTTGCCAATGTCGACGTCATCCCACACGGGTCGGAGCGCAACGACGTAAGTCGCGGCCTGAGGCGCATGCTCGACTTTGAGCCCGGGTACTACTACCCGGCCCAGACGGGCATCGACTTCTACCACCACTACCGCGAGGACATAGCCCTCTTCGCGGAGATGGGCTTTAAGGTCTTTCGCCTCTCCATCGCCTGGAGCCGCATCTTCCCCAATGGCGACGAGGAGGAGCCCAACGAGGCCGGGCTCGCCTTCTACGAGGACGTGTTCCGCTGCTGCCGCGAGCACAGGATCGAGCCCCTCGTGACCATCACGCACTTCGACTGCCCCATCCACCTCGTCAAGAAGTACGGCGCCTGGCGAAACCGCGCCCTCATCGAGCTCTACAAGCGGCTCGTGAAGGTGCTCTTCAACCGCTACCGCGGCCTCGTGCATTGGTGGATCACGTTCAACGAGATGAACATGATCTTGCACCGTCCCTTCATGGGTGCCGGCATCGTCCTCGAGCCCGGGGAGAATGCCCGCGAGGCCGAGTACCGCGCCGCGCACAACGAGCTCGTGGCGAGCGCCTGGGCCACCAAGATCGCCCACGAGGTCGACCCGGAGAACAAGGTTGGCTGCATGCTCGCCGCGGGAAGCTACTACCCCTACTCCTGTCGTCCCGAGGACGTCCGTGCAGCGCAGGTCAAGAACCAGGAGGACCTCTTCTTCGTGGACGTGCAGGCACGCGGGCACTACCCCGGCTACGCGCTCAAGATGCTCGAGCGCGAGGGCATCGACGTGGGCATGACCGCCGAGGACGAGCGCATCCTTGCGGAGAACACCGTCGACTTCATCTCGTTTAGCTACTACTCCTCGCGCTGTACCGCGGGCGACCCCGATTCCGTGGGCGGCGTCGCCGAGGGCAACGCCTTCGCCGGCGTAGAGAACCCCTACGTGCGCACGAGCGACTGGGGCTGGGTCATCGACCCGCTGGGGTTCCGCATCACGATCAACGACCTCTGGGACCGCTACCAGAAGCCGCTCTTTGTGGTGGAGAACGGCCTCGGCGCCTATGACGAGGTGCTTCCCGACGGCACGATCGAGGATGACTACCGCATCGCCTACCTGCGCGAGCACATCGAGGCCATGCGCGACGCTATCGAGCAGGACGGCGTCGAGATGCTCGGCTACACCACCTGGGGGCCGATCGACCTCGTGAGCGCGGGCTCCGGCGAGATGGAGAAGCGCTACGGCTTCATCTACGTGGACCGCGACAACCTGGGCAACGGCACGCTCGAGCGCAGGCGCAAGAAGAGCTTCTACTGGTATCAACAGGCCATCGCCACCAACGGAGGCGACCTGGGCTAACCACCCGGGCAATATCACTAAGGAGAAAATAATGGCTGAAAAATACGACGACCTGGCCAGATCCATACTCGAGAACGTAGGCGGCGCTGAGAACGTCGCCAGCGTCGCGCACTGCATCACGCGCGTGCGCTTCAAGCTCAAGGACGAGTCCCGCGCCAACACGGCCAAGATCGAGGCCCTCAAGGGCGTCATCCAGGTCATCCAGGCCAACGGCCAGTACCAGGTGGTCGTGGGTAACATCGTCGAGGACGTCTACGACGCGGTCCTGGAGGCCGGCAACTTCTCGAGCGGCGCAAGCGCCGACGACGAGCCCCAGGGCGAGAAGACCGTGGCCTCCGTCATCATCGACCTCATCTCTGGCATCTTCCAGCCCATCCTGGGACCGCTTGCCGCCGCAGGCATCATGAAGGGACTGCTTGCCCTCATCACCTACTTCGTCCCGGACTTTGCAAACGACGGCCTCTACACGCTGCTCTACACCGTGGCTGACGGCTTCTTCTACTTCCTTCCCGTCGCCCTGGCGTTCAGTGCCGCGCGCAAGTTCCGCATGAACGAGTTCACCGGTGTGGCAATCGGCGTGGCGCTCCTCTACCCGACGATGGTCGCCCTGACCTCGGGCGAGGCGCTCGGCAGCATCGACCTCGGCGTGGCCGGCACGTTCTCGTGGTACGCCACCGCCCTCGGGATCCCCATCATCATGCCCGTGTCCGGCTACGTGAGCTCGGTGATCCCCGTCCTTCTCATGGTGTGGTTCGGCTCTATCCTTGAGCGCTGGCTCAAGAGCTGGATGCCGGCTGCGCTCAAGATGTTCCTTGTCCCGCTCGCCACGATGACGGTCTCCATCGTCTTGGGCTACCTCATCATCGGCCCGGTGGCCACCCTCATCACCAACCTGCTGAGCGCGGCGTTCTCGTTCATCTTCCAGCTCCCCGTGGTTGGTTCCGTCCTGGGCAGCGCCCTAGTCGGCGGACTGTGGATGTGCCTCGTCATCTTCGGCTTCCACTGGAGCCTCATCCCCATCTCCATCATGAACCTGAACACCCTCGGCCACGATAGCGTGCTCGCCGCCACCATCGGCCACGGGTTCGCACTCGGAGCGGTCATCTTTGCTATGTACCTCAGAAACAAGGACGAGCGCTTCCGCGGCATCGCCCTTCCCGCGATGATCTCCGCCTTCTTCTTCGGCGTCACCGAGCCGGGCATCTACGGCATCGCCCTCCCCAACAAGCGCGCGTTCGTCGTGGCATGCCTGAGCTCCGCCGTGGGCGGCGCCATCGTGGGAATGACTGGCGCTCTCATGTACATCTCGGGCGGCCTCGGCGTCTTCAACCTGCTCAACTTCATCGACGGGACCCCTGGTGGCGCCGGGATCTCCCATATGATCTTCGCGATCATCGCCTCGCTCATTTCCGCCGTCCTGGCCTTTGTTATCGAGTTCATCACCTACCGACCCAACGACGAGGAGGAAGGCGCCCACTAGCTTGCGCCCTCCTCAATCAGCTCTATGTAATTGAGGAGCAGTTGAGGTGGGTGAGGGCCGAGGGCGATCAAGGTGGCCGCCCTCGGCCCGGGACAACCTGCCAGAAGGCGTTTAGCTTTCTCGGGCGGCGCTGAAATGAACTGCGCCCCGATACTTGGACGGGCCAATTAGCGGCCTATGCCGCACATGGGGACTGATTTCGGAACTCCTCCGGGGCCAGTCCCTTTTGCTTAACCCGCCTCCTCTTGTTCCAGTGAACGGTGTAGGCGTGGAGGTCCCGCTTGAACTCCTCGAAGCTCCGCCACGTCCGGTTTCTGTAGAACTCGTCCTTCAGGCGCCCGGGCAGCAGCTCCGTCGCAAGAGCTCGCCCTCGCGCGCCGCCGGCCCCGGCCGGGTCCGGGCGCCCTTCGGCCTTCGGTGCGCCCGTATCCCCTGTCGCAAAACTCTGCTGCAAGAGTCCTCAGCGTGGCGTCGTGTCCGACTTTCCCGTCCATAAAGAAGCCCCCCATTTCTAATGTCCAAGAAATGAGGGGGCGGTTCAATTTCGGGACGGGGATTAAATAATCATTCAGAACAATTTTTTATCCCCGTCCCAGAAAAATCATCGGGCGTGGTCTTGGGCAAACGGTCTAGTTACGCTTGAGGTGGACGACGGTTTCGCAGTGGAAGGTTTGCGGGAACAGGTCGACCGGTGTGATCTTGACGGGGGAGAAGGTGCCTTCCTCGACAAAGCGCTTAAGGTCGCGCGCCAGGGTGGCAGGGTCGCAGCTCACGTAGGCGACATCGCGGGCACTCGTGCTCGCGATGAGGTCGATGGCCTCGGGCGCCAAGCCTGCGCGTGGCGGATCGACTACCAGGACATCGGCGTCCTGATCGGGGAACTCGCGCACCGCGTCGCCGCCGATGACGTCGACGTTATCGAGTTTGTTGATCTCTAGGTTACGGCGCAGGTCGCGTACGGCCGGTCCGTAGGCCTCGACAGCGGCAACAAAGTCGCAGCGGCGGGCGAGCGGCAGGGTGAAGGTTCCAGCTCCGCAATACAGGTCTACGGCAAGTTCGTCTTCCTGCGGGTCGAGCGCCTCCATGACAAGCTCGATCAAAATCTCGGCACCCTTGGTGTTGACCTGGAAAAACGACGGGGCCGAAAGGCGCATCTGGCCGTCGGCGATGTTCTCGGTCCAGGAGCCCTCGCCGGCGAGCATCTCAACCTTGGAGACGCGGCGGGCCTTCTTCTCACCCTTGCTCATAACGCGCACTATGCTCGTGGGGTGTGCGGCGTCTGCCAGCACGCGCGAGACCTGCGAGCGCGGAAACGAGCCCGTGGGCGTCCAGAGCGCGATTTCGAGCGCCTTGGTGCGACGCGAGGCGCGAATGCCCACGCGCTCCAGGCCTAGGTCGTGGCTGCCGCTCAGATAGTTGAGCGCGCCGACGACCGACTTGAGCGCCTTGGGAAAACGTTTATCGAACAGCGGACACGAATCGACGGTCACGATCTTGCTGGGGTCGACACCGTGCATGCCAAGGCGCACGCGACCGTTGACGACGGTCGGCTCCAGCTCGATTTTATTGCGGTAGCCCCAGTCGTCCTTGGTATGGCGGATGGGCTGTACCAATTCATCCGCCTGTTCGGGAGCGAACTTGCCGATGCGCTCGAGCGTGGAGCGCAGGTTTTGCTCCTTGGCGGCGAGCTGTGCCGTGCGTGAGAGATTGCCCCACGAGCAGCCGCCGCAGATGCCCACGAAGGGGCAGGGGGGCTGAATGCGATCGGGGCTCGGCTCCAGAATCTCGGTGGTGCGGGCGCGCATGAACGATTTGCCGTCCTGCACGATCTCGGCCTCGACGGTGTCGCCTGCCACGGCGCCCTGCACAAAGACGGCCTTGCCGTTGTCGGCGTGCGCCAGCCCGTCGGCGCCGTAGGTCATCGATTCTATAGTGAGCTTCATATTCCTGCCTGTCATTCGCGGTCTTGTCCGCAACCATGGTAGCAGGGAAAAGCGCCCCGTATCTGGGGCATTCCTCAAATACGGGGCGCTTCTACAAACGTCTATTTCGTCTTGCCGGTAATGAGCGTCTTAAGGCCTAGGCCGATCAGGCCCAGACCCATACGCACGCGGCCGGGGCGATGGCGCTCGATGGCCTTGGTCTTGCCGGCGGGTTTCTCGCGGCGGGCGCTTGCATGGGGCGCGGACTTGACGGTCTGCGGCTGAGGCTGGGGCTGGGGCGCAGGCTCGGGTTCGGATTCCAGGTCGGGTTCAATGACGGTTGCCTGGACCTTCTGGACCTTGGGAACGTCCGCCTGGGGCTTGGGCTTGGGGCCCAGAACAGGTGCGGATTCCGGTTTTGCTTTGGCGACGGGCTCCGAAGCCACGGCTGCGGACTCGGCGTTGCGATAAGCGCGCTCCAACAGGAACTCCTGCGAGTTAAAGGGCTTCTCACCCTCTTTTCGCTCTACGGGAACCCAGGTGCCGTCGCTCGTCAGGCTACGTGCCTTCACGTTGTCGCGCAGCTGCACGCCCATGTACTCGTGCACCAGCGCGCGGCAGGTGGGGTCGAGCACGGGGAAGGCGATCTCCACGCGGTGCTCGGTGTTGCGCGTCATCATGTCGGCCGAGCTCAGATAGATCATGTCCGAGTCCACGCCAAAGGCGTAAACGCGTGCATGCTCCAAAAAGCGCCCGACGATAGAACGGACATGCACGTTCTCGGTCTTGCCCGGAACGCCGGGCTTGAGGCATGAGATGCCGCGGATGATCATGTCCACGCGGACTCCTGCACACGATGCCTCGGCGATCTTGTCGATGACCTCGCGGTCGGTGAGCGAGTTGAGCTTAAAGAACACACGGGCTGGCTCGCCAGCGAGGGCGCGCTGGATCTCGCGATCCAGGCCGCGCATGATGAGCGGCTTGAGGCCCACGGGCGCCACGCCCAGGAAGCGGTAATCGCCGCGCAGGTTGCCCAGCGACAGGTTGCGGAAGAACAAGTTGGCGTCCTCGCCGATGCCGGGGTGGGCGGTCATGAGCATAAAGTCGCTGTAGAGCTTGGCCGTCTTCTCGTTAAAGTTGCCGGTGCCCAACAGCGTCAGGCGTGTAAGCGCCATGCCCTCGCGATAGGTGAGCTGGCAGATCTTGGAGTGGCACTTAAAGCCTTCGGAGCCGTAGATGACGGTGCAGCCTGCCTCTTCCAGACGCTCGGCCCACTCGATGTTGTTCTGCTCGTCGAAGCGGGCGCGGAGCTCCATGAGCACCGTGACCTCTTTGCCGTTCTCGGCGGCATCGATCAGCGACTCGCACAGGCGGCTTTGCTTGGCCACGCGGTAGAGCGTGATGCGCAGTGAGATGCACTCGGGGTCGTAGGCGGCCTCGTGCACCAGATCCAGGAAGGGGTTCATAGCCTCATAGGGATAAAAGAGCAGCTTGTCGTGCTGAAGTACCTGCTCGCGGATGGAGCGGGTCATATCGATGGTGGGATTGGGCTGCGGCTTAAACGGCGTAAAGAGCAGCTCGTTGCGCAGGTGCTCGGGAATCTTGCCCTCGATGCCAAAGACATAGCCCAGGTTGAGCGGGATATCGCAGGTAAAGACCGAGCGACGCGGGAGCTCGAGCGCCTTGCGGATAGTCTTGAGCGTCGCTTTTTCGAGTGAGCCCGAGACGGCGAGCACTACCGGCTGCAGGCGCAGGCGCTTCTTGAGGATACGCTTCATGTGCTGGCGGTAATCCTCTTCCTCCTCGACGCCCTCGCCGTCCGGGTCGATATCGGCATTACGGGTGACGCGGATGAGCGCGCGGTCGAGCGGCTTATAGGAGCCAAAGCAGCTGTCCAGGCAGGCGAGGATGACGTCCTCGAGCAGAATGTAGGAGTAGGTGCCGGTGGGCGAGGGGATCTCGACCACGCGGTTCATCGAGGCGGGAATCTCGATCAGGCCCAGCAGACTTTCCTCGTCGGTGACGCCGTCCAAGCCGCAGGCCAGGTAGAGCGCGCCGTTGCGCAGGTTGGGGAAGGGGTGGCGCGGGTCGATCACCAGCGGCGAGATGACCGGCGACACGTAGGCCTGGAAGTAGCGGGTGACAAAGGTGCGCTCCTCGGGCGTAAGCGAATCGATGCGAGCGCGGTGAACGCCTAGGGTGTCGAGCTTGCCCTCGATGCTCTTAAAGATGGACTCCCATCGGGTAAGGAGCCCGGGCATTTCGGTCATGACAGCATCGACCTGTTCGGAGGCGGTCATATTGCTCTTGTTGTCGACAGGCTGTTTTTTGAGCTCCGCCAGATCGGACAGGCCGCCCACGCGCACCATGAGAAACTCGTCGAGGTTAGACTCGAAGATCGACACGAACTTTAGACGCTCGAACAGCGGAACGGTCTCGTCGAAGGCTTCGTCAAGCACACGGTTATCAAAGCGCAGCCAGCTGAGCTCTCGGTTCTGCGTGTACGAGAAGTCGCGCGGCGGTTTGCGCAGCTTTGCGGCGGCTTGCTTTTTTTCGATTTTGCTCGGCATATGCATCTGTCCGTTCAGTCCCCGCAGGGGACGGTTGCCTAACACTATTCACTATTGTCTCAATTTAGTCGACTTGTGGCACGGACGTATTGTGCGAACGGTATCTTAACCTACTTCTTACGCTGTCAAGCCATAGAGCTGACGCCCGTCGCGTTGCGAAAAACGGTCTAGATCCTCACTCAACTGCTGAGTATGTGTGAATAAGAATGATAGATAGCTGAATATCATCGAATACAGGCAGAAACGTAAACAAGCGTCATTTATATACATAAAACCGTTGTAGATATGCAATTCTTAATCGAAAGATTGGAGTTGTAATTGCGAATGATTTTTGAGAAAAAAGAGCGTTTACCTTAGAAAAGCTACTTTAGAACGCCGAAGTGCATTATGGGGGAATCATATTCGATATACCGTTCATCGAACTTTGTTGACCGTTCGGGGGCGAGGTGGAATTGCGGTTGGAATTTGGATATAACTAGAGCTGTCAGTAAGCAGCACCCGTTACGGAAGGGTGCTGAGAGATTCGGCCGAAAGGCCCGAAAGAAAGGTAGGAGGCCATGACGAAAGGTCTGCACGTGCCTTCCGAGATCGGCAAGCTCAGGAAGGTCTGCCTGCACCGTCCCGGCGACGAGCTCCTCAACCTGCCGCCCGACGAGCTCGAGCGACTCCTGTTCGACGACGTCCCGTTCCTGGAGGTCGCGCAGCAGGAGCACGACACCTTCGCCCAGATCCTGAGGGACCAGGGCGTGGAGGTGCTCTACCTCGAGAACCTCGTCGCAGAGGTGTTCGACCAGGTCCCCGGCGCCCGCGCCGAGTTCACCGACCAGTACATCGCCGAGGCAGGCATCCGCGGCCAGCACATGCCGCAGATCGTCCGCGAGAAGCTGGACTCCATCGAGGACAACCTCGAGTTCGTCAAGAAGACCATGGCCGGCATGACCAAGGCCGAGATCGACATGCCCCTCACGGCGTCCACGACCCTCGACTCCCTGGTCAACTCCGAGTCCGAGTCCGACCTGATCATCGACCCGATGCCCAACCTCTACTTCACCCGCGACCCGTTCGCGGTCGTCGGCGAGGGCGTCAACCTCAACCGCATGTACTCGGTCACCCGCAACCGCGAGACCCTGTACGGCAAGTACGTCTTCAAGTACCACCCCGACTACAAGGACGTCTCCCTGTACTTCCGCCGCGACTGCCAGTTCCACACCGAGGGCGGCGACGTGCTGAACATCAACGAGAAGACCCTCGCCGTCGGCATCTCCCAGCGCACCCAGGCGGCCGCCATCGACGTCATGGCCCAGAACATCTTCTGGAACTCCGACTCCAAGGTCGAGCGCATCCTGGCCTTCGACATCCCCGTCTCGCGCGCCTTCATGCACCTCGACACGGTCTTCACCCAGATCGACGTCGATAAGTTCACGATCCACCCCGCCATCATGGGCACCCTGCGCGTCTACGAGCTGACCGCCGGCAAGAACCCGGGCGAGGTCAACATCCGCCTGATCGAGGACACCCTCGAGCACGTCCTGGAGGACGCCACCGGCGTCGACCAGGTCAAGCTGATCCCCTGCGGCGGCGGCGACCCGATCGCGGCCTCCCGCGAGCAGTGGAACGACGGCTCCAACACCCTGTGCGTCGAGCCCGGCAAGATCTGCGTCTACGCCCGCAACACCGTCACCAACGACGTGCTGTACAAGGAGGGCCTGGACCTTCTCGTCGTGCCCTCCGCCGAGCTCTCCCGCGGCCGCGGCGGCCCGCGCTGCATGAGCATGCCCTTCTGGCGCGAGGACCTCTAAGTCTTTAACGTTCCGGTGCGGTCCCCCTACAACCGCACCGGTTTCGCCCGTCAAACGGGCACCACTTTTTAGTAATTCACTTTTTCGAAAGGATACGAACCATGGGTGTTAACCTCTCCGGCCGTAGCTTCCTCAAGCTCCTCGACCTCACCACCGAGGAGATCGAGTACCTGCTCAAGCTCTCCAAGAACTTCAAGGACATGAAGCGCGCCGGCGTTCCTCACCGCTATCTCGAGGGCAAGAACATCGTCCTGCTCTTCCAGAAGACCTCCACTCGTACCCGCTGCGCCTTCGAGGTCGGCGGCATGGATCTGGGCATGGGCGTCACCTACCTCGATCCGGGTTCGTCGCAGATGGGCAAGAAGGAGTCCATCGAGGACACCGCCCGCGTTCTCGGCCGCATGTATGACGGCATTGAGTTCCGTGGCTTTGCCCAGGACGACGTCGAGGAGCTTGCCGCTAAGTCCGGCGTGCCCGTGTGGAACGGTCTGACCACCGAGTGGCACCCCACCCAGATGCTCGCCGACATCCTGACCGTCCAGGAGAACTTCAACTACGACATCAAGGGCAAGACCCTCGTCTTCATGGGCGACTGCAAGAACAACGTCGCTCGCTCCCTCATGGTCGTCTGCTCCAAGCTCGGCATGAACTTCGTGGCCTGCGGCCCCGAGGAGTGCATGCCCGCTGACGACGTCATCGAGGCCTGCAAGCCCATCGCCGAGGCCAACGGCTGCACCATCAAGCTGACCACCGACGTCAAGGACGGCGTCACCGGTGCCGACGTTCTCTACACCGACGTTTGGGTCTCCATGGGCGAGCCCGACGAGGTCTGGGCCGAGCGCATCGCTCAGCTCACCCCGTATCGCGTTACCTCCGAGGTCATGGCTATGGCCAACCCGGGTGCCATCTTCCTGCACTGCCTGCCCAGCTTCCACGACACCAACACCACGATTGGCGCCGAGAAGTGCGAGCAGTTCGGCATCACCGAGCAGGAGGTCACCGACGAGGTCTTCGAGAGCCCCGCTTCCAAGGTCTTCGACGAGGCCGAGAACCGCATGCACACCATCAAGGCTGTCATGTACGCTACGCTCAAGTAAGAGCATCTAGCATCTCGCTCGGGGTGCATTGCTGCGCACCCCGAGCACTTTTGTCTGGTAAAAATCTCGCACCGAACGACATGCACGGCACGGAAGAGCCGCTTCGGGCGAGATCAGTAAATGATTTATGAAGGGGGGATGAGAACTATGACTGAGACCGCTAAGAAAAAGCGCGGTATGCCTTCATCGTTCACCATTCTTCTTGCTCTGCTGGCAATCGTCGCGGTTGTTACCGTTATCGTCTCCGGTACGTCCGGTGGCGCGGTTACCGCTGCCCGCTTGAGCGATTTCTGCACCGCCCCGGTCAAGGGCTTCGCTGACGCTCTGCCCGTCTGCCTCTTCGTTATGATCCTCGGCGGCTTCCTCGGCATGATGACCGAGACCGGCGCCCTGGACAACGGCATTGCCGTTCTGGTGCAGAAGCTTAAGGGCAATGAGATCATGCTCATTCCCGTGCTGATGCTCATCTTCTCCCTCGGTGGTACCACCTATGGTATGTGCGAGGAGACCGTTCCCTTCTACGCCCTGCTCGCCGCTACCATGATGGCTGCTGGCTTCGACCCCATGGTCGGCGCTGCAACCGTCCTGCTCGGCGCTGGCTGCGGCTGCCTCGGCTCCACGGTTAACCCGTTTGCCGTCGGCGCTGCCGTCGACGCTCTGACCGGCGTTGGCATTGAGGTCAACCAGTCCATCATCATCGGCCTCGGTGCCGTCCTGTGGATTGTTACCACCGCCATGTCCATCTTCTTCGTCATGAGCTATGCCAAGAAGGTCAAGGCTGACAAGGGTTCCACCATCCTTTCGATGCAGGAGCTCAAGGACGCCGAAGAGGCTCACGGCAAGGCTGCTTCCGAGGTTCACAAGGAGGTCAAGCTCACCGGTCGTCAGAAGGGTGTTCTGATCGCCTTTGCCTTCACCTTCGTCGTCATGATCGTCGGCTTCATCCCGCTGGCCGACCTTAACGAGGGCGTCGCCAACTTCTTCGATGCTGGCGCTGTCTATGACGCCGACGGTAACGCCATCGTTCAGGGCTGGTCTGCCCTGATCACCGGCCTGCCCATTGGTCAGTGGTACTTCGACGAGGCTTCCACCTGGTTCTTCCTCATGGCTGTCCTGATCGGTATTATCGGCGGCCTGTCCGAGAAGCAGATCGTCAACACCTTCATCACCGGCGCTGCCGACATGATGTCCGTTGTCCTCGTCATCGCCCTCGCCCGTGGTATCTCCGTCCTCATGGCTAGCACCGGCCTCGACGTCTACGTCCTCGACGCTGCCGCCAATGCTCTGGCTGGCCTGTCCGGCGTGATCTTCGCTCCCATGAGCTTCCTGGTCTACTTCGGCCTGTCCTTCCTAATCCCCTCGACCTCCGGTATGGCTACTGTCTCCATGCCCATCATGGGGCCGCTGGCTGTTAAGCTCGGCTTCTCGCCCGAGGTCATGGTCATGATCTTCTCCGCCGCCATCGGCGTCGTGAACCTGTTCACCCCGACCTCCGGCGCCATCATGGGCGGTCTTGCCCTGGCCAAGATCGAGTGGACGACCTGGCTCAAGTTTGCTCTTAAGCTCATCGTCGCTCTCTCCGTCGTCTGCGCCATCATCCTGACCGTCGCTTGCGTGATGCTCTAAGTACCCCTTGGGTACCCCACGGAAACCATGACGATCCTGTAAAGGATCACCTGGTCATCGTCTGTCCGGTGGGGTAACCCCACCGGTAGACTCCTACCTTTAGCCTCCTCCCGTTCCGTGCGCGGGAGGGGGCGCACTTATGTTGCGCGGTTCTACGAACCGCGCAACCAGTTGACGCTGCGCGCCGCCCAGGACGACAATTTGTCATTCAAAAGGCAAGGCATGACCAAAAGGTCTATGCCTTGCCTTTTTCATGCCAACTTGTACGTCCTGGACGGCGCTCGCTGTCCGTCCTCTGCCTGCGGCGCTTTCCATTGTTGGTGCAGGGGCGCTTTGCCTACTCTGGCGGGCTTTCGCTGGCTTATGCTCAACCTGCGACGTTTTCATTGTTGGTGCTGAGTGCCTTGTTTCCCGTTCCAAATGAGCCACCCCGGGTCCCCGGCGGTTGCGGTGGGCGTGTTTGGTTGGTGCCTGTTGATGGCCTGGGCATCGGGGGGGGCAGGCTCCGTTATAATCGCGTAGGAACTTAATTTACGAAACGGGACGGGAGCCATACATGCGCCAGGGTTTCGACAACGCGAAGTATATCGAGCTGCAGGCTGCTCACATTAAGGAGCGCATCTCGCAGTTTGGCGGCAAGCTCTATTTGGAGTTTGGCGGTAAGCTGTTCGATGACTATCATGCGAGCCGAGTGCTGCCGGGTTTTGAACCGGACAGCAAGTTCCGCATGCTCAAGAGCATCGCCGACGATGTCGAGGTTATCATCGCGATCAACGCGAACCACATCGAGAAAAACAAGGCTCGTGGTGACCTTGGCATTACCTATGACGAGGATGTGCTGCGCCTGGTTGACCTGTTCCGCGGCAACGGCTTTGCTGTCGCGGCCGTGGTCATCACCCAGTACGCTGGACAGCCCGCTGCCGATGTGTTCCGCAACCGCCTGAACGCGCTCGGTATTCCCGCCAAGCTGCACTATCCCATCGAGGGGTATCCGCACGATGTCGATCTGATCGTGTCCGACGACGGCTATGGCAAGAACGAGTTTGTCGAGACCACCCGACCGCTCGTTGTCGTGACGGCGCCCGGCCCTGGCTCGGGCAAGCTCGCCACTTGCCTGTCTCAGCTCTATCACGAGCACAAGCATGGCACGGCCGCCGGCTATGCCAAATTCGAGACCTTCCCGGTTTGGAATCTGCCCCTTACGCATCCGGTCAATATTGCCTACGAGGCCGCCACGGCAGACCTCGATGACGCCAACATCATCGACTCCTTCCACCTGGAGGCCTACAACAAGACCACGGTCAACTACAACCGCGACGTCGAGGCCTTCCCGGTAGTCCGTGCCCTGATGGAAAAGATCCTGGGCAAGAGCCCCTACCAGAGCCCTACGGACATGGGCGTCAATATGGTCGGTTTTGCCATCACCGATGACGATGCCTGCCGCGACGCTTCCAAGATGGAGATCGTCCGCCGCTACTTTACCGCGGTCGAAAATGTGCGCCGTACCGGCGTGGGCGATGAGCAAGTCGACCGTCTCAAGATTATTATGAAGAAAGCCGGCATCGATAAGAACTACTCACCGGCGCGCTCGGCGGCCCTCACCAGGGAGCAGCTGACGGGTGGTCCCGTGGGTGCCATGGTCATGCCCGATGGCTCCGTGGTGACCGGTAAGACCTCCACGCGCCTGGGCGCCGCAAGTTCGCTCATTATGAACGCCCTCAAGCATGTCTCGGGCGTCGACCTTGAGCTCGAGGTCATTAGCGATGAGGCGATCGAGCCCATCAGCAAGCTCAAGACGCATTTCCTGGGCAGCAAAAACCCGCGCCTCCACACCGACGAGACGCTTATGGCGCTGTCGATCACCTCGGCCACGAGTGAGACGGCCGCTCGCGTCCTTTCGGGCCTGGAGCAGCTGCGCGGTTGCGATGCCTTCTTTAGCGTGATTATCTCGCCGACGGACGAGACGGTACTGCGCAAGTTGGGCATCAACGTGTGCTGCGAGCCCAAGTTTGAGCGCCGCGGTTTCTTCCATCGCTAAGTTTGAAGCACCGCGGTAATTGCATTGCATTTTGGCCGTATCGGGTTAGCGCCCGGTACGGCTTTTTGATCAATAAAGCGTCTATTTCGGCGAAAAATAGCTGTTTACCTGCCTAGAAACAATTTGAGCGGTATACAATAACCGTAACTGTTTCATCCTTAGCGGGATGCCGCATGATGGATATTACCTGCCATCGTGAGGTGTGTCGGTCGCGCACGGCGCGTTAGATGCTCGTGCTCGGTTTGAGGAGGCTGCTATGGCGGGCAAGGGTCGTGCGAGTGTCAACGATATGAAGCGTGTCGAGGTGCTGGTGTTGATGGAGATCGACCAGCAAACCGAAGACAATGGCGGGCCGTATGGTTTCTCGCGCAAAACGCTTGCCGAGCGCGTGGGGGTTTCGCCGTATCGTGCCCGCGCCGCAATCGATCGCTTGGATTCCGAAGGTATGATTGATGTCGTCTCGCGTTATAGCGACGACGGCGGTCAGCTTGCAAATGGCATTTGCCTCACCGAACGTGGTGAGTGGTATCTTGAGGGCGTCCGTACCGGCATGCTCGTTCAAGAAATGCTTGAGGACGAGGTTGCTGATCGATAGCAGCATGTAACCCTTGCCATAGTGACGCCGCCTGGGAAACCGGGCGGCGTTTTGTTTCAAGATTGAGAAATGCAATCGCACGCGAGAAAAAATGCGGACGGTCCGCGGCGCGAGTATTACAATGAAGACCCGTAAGATGTGGATAAACAACTTCTACGGGAAGCGCAGGTAACTCAATATGACCAAGCATGTGTTCGTAACCGGTGGCGTGGTTTCGTCCCTGGGCAAGGGTATCACCGCGGCCTCGCTGGGCCGTCTGCTCAAGTCGCGTGGCTACAAAGTAACGATGCAGAAGGCCGACCCGTATCTGAACGTCGACCCCGGTACCATGAGCCCGTTCCAGCATGGTGAGGTCTTTGTAACCGAGGATGGTTACGAGTCCGACCTGGACCTGGGTCATTACGAGCGCTTTATTGATGAGAACCTGACCCGCGATTCCAACTTTACGACCGGTGCCATCTACAAAAGCCTAATCGCCCGCGAGCGTCGCGGCGACTTTTTGGGCGGTACCGTGCAGGTGATTCCTCACGTCACCAATGCCATTAAGGACAAGTTTCGCCGCATCGAGGAGCAGACCGGCTCCGATGTAGTCATCACCGAGCTGGGCGGCACGATCGGCGACATCGAGTCCCAACCGTTTGTCGAGGCCATCCGTCAGTACCGCAAGGAGGCCGGCTCCGAGAACGTCTGCTACATCCACGTGTCGCTCGTTCCCTATATTGCCGCCGCCCACGAGGTCAAGACCAAGCCCACGCAGCATTCCGTCAAGGAGCTCCGCAGCTTTGGCATCCAGCCCGATATCATCGTGCTGCGCTCCGACCACCATATCGATGACGCTATCCGCGGAAAGATCGCAAGCTTCTGCGACGTCGACACCGATTGCGTCTTTACCAATGAGGACTGCGCGAGCATCTACGACGTGCCGCAGCTGCTTGCCGAGCAGGACTTTGACCTGCGTATTTGCGAGCGCCTGGGCCTGGACCCGCGTGAGCGCGACATGAGCGAGTGGAATGAGTTCCTGCGTAAGCAGAACCATGCCAACCATCACGCCGATAAGGTTAAGATTGCCGTCGTGGGTAAGTACACGCAGCTGCCCGATGCGTACCTGTCGGTTATCGAGGCCCTGCACCATGCGGGCGTCTTCTACGATCGCCATGTGGACGTCCAGCTGGTCGACGGCGAGAGCCTCGACGAGCAGAATGTCTCCGAGGTTCTGGGCGACGCCTCGGGCATCCTGGTCCCCGGCGGCTTTGGCAAGCGCGCCCTGGAGGGCAAGATCCTCGCGGCCGAGTTTGCCCGTGAGCACAAGATTCCGTATCTGGGCATTTGCCTGGGTATGCAGGTCGCCGTGTGCGAGTTCGCCCGCAACGTCGTCGGCCTTGCCGGTGCCAGCTCCTCTGAGTTCGATCCGGACGGCCCGTTTAGCGTCATCGATCTGATGAGCTCGCAGGAGGACGTGACCGAGAAGGGCGGCACCATGCGCCTGGGCGCCTATCCGTGCAAGCTCGCCGCCGATACCCTTGCTCGCGAGGCATATGGCGAGGAACTCGTCTACGAGCGTCACCGTCACCGCTTTGAGTTCAACAACGCCTTCCGCGACCAGCTCGAGGATGCCGGCTTGGTTATCTCTGGCCTCTCGCCCGACGAGCGCCTGGTCGAGATGGTCGAGCTGCCGCGCGACGTGCATCCGTGGTATGTGGCAACCCAGGCTCACCCCGAGTTCAAGAGCCGTCCGACTAATCCGCAGCCGCTGTTCCGAGAGTTCGTGCGCGCTTCGATCGGCCAGCACGAGGGTGTCGACCGTCTGCAGGTGACGCCCATGAACCTCGCTACGGACTAAGGGTGCCGGCGAATAAGGAACATACCGAAGCTACTCCCTCGTCGCTCGCCGTGGCGGCGGGGGAGTATCTCGATTACCTCGCGGTCGAGCGGGGCTTGGCGCGCAACACGATTGTGGCCTATCGTCGTGACCTGACGACGTACTGCGCCTATCTGGAGCGGGCGGGTATTGTGTCTTTTGAAGAGGTGACCCGTCAGGTCGTGGAGGGCTTTGTCGCCGATCGCCGCGGCGGAGGCTATTCCGACGCCTCGGTGGAGCGCGCGCTTGCTGCCGTGAAGGGCCTGCATGCCTTTTTGGTGCGCGATGGGATTGTGGCCCAAAATCCAACGGCGGCGTTGCGCCTGCCTAAAAAGGCTGAGCGTTTGCCGGAGTATCTATCGGTGGAGGATGTCTCGGCGCTGCTCGATCAAGACTTTCCCGAGGGCGAGATGGGACTGCGCGACCATGCCATCTTGGAAGTGCTCTACGGATGCGGTTTGCGTGTGAGTGAGCTGGTTGGGCTCGATGTGGGCGATATCCATATTGACGATGGCTTTGTACTCGTTCGCGGTAAGGGCTCAAAGGAACGCCTGTCCCCACTGGTGGGAAGCGCGGCGCGAGCTCTGACGCTCTATGTAACTGAGGGACGTTCTCGCTTGGCGGCCCATGCCCGCGGAACCGAGACCTCGGCGGTCTTTTTAAATAAGAACGGACGTCGCCTGTCGCGCCAGGGCATCCATGCCATCTGTGAGCGCTACGGGCGCCAGGTGGGGCTGGTGGGACTCCATCCCCATACCTTGCGCCACTCCTTTGCCACCCACATGCTCGCGGGCGGTGCCGACCTGCGTGTGCTGCAGGAGATTTTGGGCCATGCCGATATTTCGACCACGCAGGTCTACACGCATGTCGACCGAACGCAACTGACCGAGGTCTATCTGGCGGCGCATCCGCTAGCACATCGCTAGCACCTCGCTGACCTGCATATTTATAAATACTAAAGGGGACGGGCCCCAGATTGCCGAGACGCACTTTTG
>NZ_QSRL01000005.1:249-145139 GCF_003437035.1 Collinsella sp. TF08-11AT | reverse complement strand
CGTTAAACGAGCGCTAGGGTGCCACCCTTACACCAACATTTTCGACGCGATCTTGTTTCCCTTCATGGCAGTTGCCAGGGCGAGGCTCGTGCCACCAATGCAGAGGTTCGAGATGAATCCAAAGATAATGGGTGCCCAACCGAGCTGCGCCAGGCTCGTAACTTCGATTGCGATGTAAGCCTTATCGAGACCGAGCATGACGAAATAGGGGTTAAGGGCTGCCAGGATCGGAGTAGCGATAAATGCCACGTTGTCCATAAGCCACGTGACGGCATCGCTCAGCGCGTAGCCCATCATGCTGCCGGCGGGGCCAAGGATAATCAGCTCGACGGGCACGACGATGATCATGGTGAGCAGTGGCTTCAAGAACAGTTTGGTAACGTCGGGGATTATTTTCTGAAGACCGCGATCGACGAAGTACATGAACACGACGCCCAGTACGATTGGCACCACCGTGCTCGAGTAGTCATTCGTCGGGATGGGGATGCCAAGAAAGTCGAGACCCTCAGCACCGCTAATGGACGAGCTGATCATGATCGCGCCCAGCAATGCGCCCATGATGGGCTGCATCTTCATGACGGCTGCGAGCTGATAACCAAGATAAACGGGCAAGAAGCTAAACGAAGCGCTAAAGATCGCCAACAGGACCTGGGCGGTTCCGCTATCGGTGCTCAATCCGCAATAATTGACCAGGAGATTCTTGATCGAAAGAATGAGTCCGCCAACGATGAGCGCCGGGACGATGGGCATGAATACCTGTGCAGAGACGTTCCCGAATTTCTCAATCAAGCCCATGGCGGTGTTACCGCTTTTAATGCCTTCTGCAAGGTCTTTGGCAGTTTGGGCATCGTCGGCAACCGTGCCACCGCCGACTTCGATTCCCGCGAAGTCGAGGAAGTCGTTGTAAGCCTCGGTGACGTTGGGGCCGATGATCACCTGAAGCTGGCCACCGCTGACTACTGCCCCGAGCGCCTGATCGGCCGATTTGGCGAGCTGGAGATCGATGATCGAGGTGTCTCGTGCGTCGATGCGAAGGCGCGTCGCACAATGAGTTACCGATGTAATGTTCTCTTTGCCGCCAACAGCCTTTAGGACTGTTTCGGACATTGCCTGATATTTCATCTCTTTCTCCTAACCTTCCTGCTCCTGATACTTCGAGATAAGGTCTCGGTACCAATACCAGCTCTTTTTGGGGGTGCGTTCCAGATTGTTCTCGAAGTCGATATGGACAAGTCCGTATCGTTTTTCGTAGCCGTTGATCCAGCTATACAGATCCATCGTCGACCAGAGGTAGTAGCCCTCAACGCGCGCGCCGTCGCGCTTGGCCCTCATCATGTGCTCGATGAACTGGCCCAGAAGCTCGATGCGGTCATCATCGTGGATCATTCCGTCTGCGTCTGGTTGCTCATAGGCGCCATGTCCGTTTTCCGTAATAAAGATGCGGGGCGCGTCATAGCGCTCGTGGACATCCATGATGGTTGAATACATGCAACCTGGGAGTATTTCGCGGCCCCATTTATTGCGGGGAACATTGCTGTCGCGGGCGCTTTCAAACAAGGGCGCAATGCATTTTCCTTCGACCTTTTTGCTCGAACCGCCCTTATTGTTCGCCGAAACGGCAAGCTCTCCACCGTGCCAGTCGGTTACATACTCTCGGCAATACACGTTGAGTCCAATAAAATCGACTTTACCGTCTCTGAATTCTTCTACGTCATTTGGGGATCGATAGAGCGAGACGCCAAGTTTTTCAAGGATTTCGTCCATTTCTGGCGGCAGTTGACCCTGAAGCGCTGGTGCCAGAATCATGCGATTGGCGAAAAAGTCTGCGTATCGAAATACGTCATCAGGGTGCTCGGTTGCCGGGTCGAGTTCGACAACGCCGCCATCGTGGACGGCGCCGATGATGCCGTCGTAGCCCATTTGACGATATGTTCGGACTGCGAGTGCGCTTGCGCGCATCAGGTTGTACTGAAACTGCATGTACGACTGAACGTCGAGCGATCGATTGGGGGGATAGTTGCCCAACATGTTTACGCAGTAGCTGTAGAAATGCGGCTCGTTAACGGTAGCCCAGATTTTGACGCGGTCTCCAAAGCGCTCAAAGCAAATCTTGGCGTATTTGCAGAACCACTCTGCCATGTCGTTGTTCAGCCATCCGCCTTTGCAAGCAAGCGTGAATGGCAGATCGTAATGGAACAGCGTAACGTTGGGCTCTATGCCATTTTCGAGGCAGCAATCAATGACCCGATTATAAAAATCGATACCCTCTTCATTCACTTCGCCGATACCCGTGGGGATGATTCGACTCCATGAAAGAGAGAAGCGATAGGTGTTTTGTCCGCCTTCTTTCATCATGCGGATATCTTCTTCATAGCGATGGTAGAAGTCGCAAGATACATCACCGTCAACATGGTTGATGTTCTTATTGCTTGTGTGGCTAAAGAAATCCCACTCGCCAAGGCCTTTGCCGTCTTCGTTCCAGGCACCCTCGCACTGATAAGACGCCGTGGCGGAACCCCAGAGAAACGGCATGTTGTTCACGTTGCCCATGAATCCCCTTTCCATCATTCAACACGGTGGATACGTGTGGCGGAATTACGATTAAGATGACGTCAACTGTTTTGAATCATAGGAGAACGACCGAAGCTGATTGATTCAATAAATGAATCATGATTTTGAGGAGAATGGAAAGAGGGATCAGGTGAATATCAATGGCTTTGATGTGCTCAATCGCATTAGCTCCATCATCAACAGCGAGTGTGGATCTAACGACGCTGCCATTGCCCAATATCTCATTGCTCACCTTAGGCGCTCGAGCGAAATCAATGTTGTCGCGATAACTCGCGACGCTTTCGTTACGCGCTCTGCCGTTCGACGTTTCTGCAATCGGTTGGGTTATCAGTCTCTCAGAGATTTGAAAGAGTCATTTACTCAATCAGTCTTTCCTAGCGACTTAAGCCACCGAGAGGAGGAATTCGGCTATGAGGAGTACAGAGCAGAGCTCGATGTGCGCATGATCGAAATGTTTGCAGAGGTTGAAAGCGGCGTTTCAGATGTCGTTATTAAGCAACTTGCCGATGAAATAGGGAGGCACAAAAACGTTGAAATCTGGTGTACTAATAATGTGAGTGCCAACCTCGTACGGTTTCAACAGGAACTATTCTATACAGGCAAAATAGTTCGCATAGTTGCCGGGGCAAATGTCGCGGAATTGAAGAATGTCGAGGATGCTTCTCAGTCTTTGATAATACTCGTATCGGTTTCCGGGCTATTTGCATCGCAGGCGCGTGAGTATCTTGATTGCCGTTCGGGCAGGAAGATTCTCATCACTGCGTTTAGCAGTGATGAGAATGTGAGATCTTTCGATCGCGTCTATCGACTCGGCAACGCGGGGAACGGAATTGATCGACTCGGCGTTTACTCGAAATACGCTATAACGTATTTCTTCGACCTTCTTTCATCGTGCTACTTGAGCCGCTACCCCCGCACAAAGGGGGAGCCGCTCTATGGCTCAACATTGTCCTGGCCCGAGTGATTGCGGCTTTATAGCACTCTGGCTTAGTGAATGAGCGTGGATAATCTCCCACTTTGGGCTCGAAGTCAGGCCAAAAGTGGGAGATTATCCACGCTCGATTTCAAACGGGAGAAAATCCACGCTCGGTCGAGCCAGGGAAACCCGATCCCGACCTATATATAGGTGCAAATGAGTCGTTATCGAAGCAATATTCTGCAGGCTCACTCCACTACGCCAAAGTGTTCCCTCGGGAAATGTCACCGCTACATGCAAATTCAGCGTCCTTCATATCCAAACCCGGCAAAACAGCAGGTCAAAGGTATATAGATACGCCCGGCACCGTGTATCTAGAGGTTTTCGTTGACAGCCCCCAAGGTTGCATCGTATTATCTTTTTCGTTCGCGGGGGCGGCGGTCCAAAAGACCAAAGGACCTGCGGATACTTGAACGATTGGGAGTTTGCCCGAGTGGTTAATGGGGACGGGCTGTAAACCCGTTGGCTCTGCCTACATAGGTTCGAATCCTATAGCTCCCACCCGTCAAGTGCCTGTATAGCTCAGTCGGTAGAGCACTTCGTTGGTAACGAAGAGGTCACCAGTTCAAGTCTGGTTGCAGGCTCCATCCGGCGGTGTAGCTCAGTTGGTTAGAGCACACGGTTCATACCCGTGGCGTCACTGGTTCGAATCCAGTCACCGCTACCATAGGTAACACGGTGGCTTCTCAATAGTATGTTGAGAGGCCACTATGGTATAAAGGCAAAGTCCCGTCCGGGGACGACCTGTTTAGAGGAGGGCTTTATGGCCAAAGAGAAGTTTGAGCGCACTAAGCCGCATGTTAACATCGGCACCATTGGTCACGTCGACCACGGCAAGACCACGCTGACCGCCGCCATCACCAAGGTTCTCTCCGAGACCGAGGGCTGCAAGGCTGACTTCACTGCGTTCGAGAACATCGACAAGGCTCCCGAGGAGCGCGAGCGCGGCATTACGATCTCCGTCTCCCACGTCGAGTACGAGACTGCTGCCCGTCACTACGCTCACGTTGACTGCCCGGGCCACGCTGACTACGTCAAGAACATGATCTCCGGTGCTGCTCAGATGGACGGCGCTATCCTGGTCATCGCCGCCACCGACGGCCCCATGGCTCAGACCCGCGAGCACATCCTGCTCGCCCGTCAGGTCGGCGTTCCCTACATCGTCGTCTTCCTGAACAAGTGCGACATGGTCGACGATGACGAGCTCATCGACCTCGTCGAGATGGAGACCCGTGAGCTCCTCTCCGAGTACGATTTCCCCGGCGACGACATCCCCGTCATCCGTGGTTCCGCTCTGGGCGCTCTCGAGGGCGACGCCAAGTGGATGGACGCTATCCGCGAGCTCATGAACGCCGTCGACGAGTACATCCCGACGCCTGCTCGTAACAACGACCTCCCGTTCCTGATGGCCGTTGAGGACGTTATGACCATCTCCGGCCGTGGTACCGTTGCTACCGGCCGTGTCGAGCGCGGTGAGCTCAAGCTCAACGAGCCCGTCGAGATCGTCGGCATCAAGGATACCCAGAACACCGTCGTTACCGGTATCGAGATGTTCCGTAAGTCCATGGACTTCTGCGAGGCTGGCGACAACGTCGGTCTGCTGCTCCGCGGCATCAAGCGCGAGGACATCGAGCGCGGCCAGGTTCTCTGCAAGCCCGGTTCGGTTACCCCGCACACCAAGTTCACCGGCGAGATCTACGTTCTGACCAAGGAGGAGGGCGGCCGTCACACCCCGTTCTTCGATGGTTATCGTCCTCAGTTCTACTTCCGTACCACCGACGTTACCGGTACGGTCAAGCTCCCCGAGGGCACCGAGATGGCTATGCCTGGTGACCACATCACCATCGAGGGCGACCTCATCCACCCGATCGCCATGGAGGAGGGCCTGCGCTTCGCTATCCGCGAGGGTGGCCACACCGTCGGTTCGGGCATCGTCTCCACGATCATTGAGTAAATTAGCTCTTTGATATAGCTGACTTAGAGAACCCGGCACTTATATGGGTGCCGGGTTCTTTTCTGCAATGGATATTGAGCCGTTGCTGGTGTCGAGAGGATCGATAATGGTCCTGGATGCACCGTCGATTAGCTCTCGATGGCTTCATTGATGTGTTCCAAATATGAATGGATCCACCGAGAACCAATTGACTCGAGGTTTTCATTGACAGCACTTACGTGGAGCTGATAAAGTAACAACTCGTGCCCGTACGGGGCGGAAATGAAAGGTTCAGGATACATGCGTACTCTAGTTACTCTTGCGTGCACTGAGTGCAAGCGCCGCAACTATACGACCACCAAGAACAAGTCGACCATGCCTGATCGTATGGAGATCAAGAAGTATTGCCCCTGGTGCCGTCACCACACGCTGCACAAAGAGACTCGCTAGTCTCTAGTCACATACGCCAGTAGTTCAATTGGTAGAGCATCGGTCTCCAAAACCGAGTGTTGAGGGTTCGAGTCCTTCCTGGCGTGCCAGTCATTATTCCGTAAGCTCCCACTTGGGGGCTTACGGTTTACTCATGTATAAGCGCATTGCGCGGAGGTAACCCAAATGGCCAACAAGAAGAACAAGAAGAAGGCTCAGCAGCCGGCACCTGCCAACAACGCTGCTGCCAACTCCAAGGTTGAGGCCAAGAAGGCCGTTGCCAAGAAGAACGAGAAGGCTGCGAAGTCCAAGAAGAACGAGAAGCCTGGTTTCTTCGCCCGCACCAAGAAGTATTTCGCTTCGGTCAAGTCCGAGATGAAGCGTGTCACGTGGCCTGATAAGAAGGAGCTCGTGAACTACTCGGTCGTCGTTTGCGCTTCTCTGGTCGTCGTCGGCGTCGTCATCGCTCTGCTCGATGCTGGCTTTGGCGAGGCTCTTGCTCTGTTCTCTGGATTGAGGGGCTAAACCATGTCTAAGCGTTGGTACGTCGTTCACACTTACTCCGGATACGAGAACCGCGTAAAGTCCGATCTCGAGCATCGTATCGAGACCATGGGCATGCAGGACCGTATCTTTGATATCGAGATTCCTATGGAGCGCGTCACCGAGATCAAAGAGGGTGGCAAGCGCGAGACCAAGGATTCTAAGATCTTTCCGGGTTATGTCCTGGTTCGCATGGAGATGGATGACGATGCGTGGACGTGTGTTCGCAACACGCCCGGCGTCACCGGTTTCCTAGGCGGCAACGGCAAGCCCGCTCCGCTTTCCCGCGACGAGTACAACAAGATGACTCGTCGTCCCGGTAAGGGCGATTCGCCCAAGCGCACCTCGGTTGATATTCAGGTCGGCACGTCCGTCCGCGTCACCGATGGCCCGCTTACCGACTTTGATGGCAAGGTCTCCGAGGTTAACACCGAGGCTGGCAAGCTCAAGGTCACGCTGATGATCTTTGGCCGCGAGACGCCGGTCGAGCTCGACTTTAACCAGGTCGCTGTCATCGCTTAAGTTTTCGTCCGTTCGCGCGAGCGTGCTTCTTCTGTGACTGCTCATCTCAGGAGTGCTTCTAACACGTGCGTGCTTACGATATAGCAAGTACTTCACACTCGTGATTCGAAAGGAATGACCATGGCTGAGAAGAAGGTTGCCAACGTCATTAAGCTCCAGATTCCTGCTGGTGCAGCTAACCCCGCTCCTCCCGTCGGCCCCGCCCTGGGCGCCGCTGGCGTGAACATCATGCAGTTCTGCCAGGCCTTTAACGCCGAGACGCAGGACAAGAAGGGTGACATCATCCCCGTTGAGATCTCTGTCTACGAGGACAAGTCCTTCTCCTTCATCACCAAGACCCCGCCGGCGGCTCACCTCATCAAGAAGGAGCTGAACCTCAAGTCTGGTTCCGCTAAGCCCCAGGCCGACAAGGTTGGTCAGCTCTCCCAGGAGCAGCTCACCAAGATCGCCGAGATCAAGATGCCGGACCTCAATGCCAACGACATTGACGCCGCCAAGAAGATCATCGCCGGTACCGCCCGCTCCATGGGCGTCACCATCGCTGAGTAGCGATTTCTTTAGGTAATGACGGGTGCTCCGACCGGGGCGCCCGTTAAATGTGTGCAATAGGGCACACGATACGATGTGGGAGGGCTCACGCCCGTTTAACCACAGGAGGTAATGCACATGGCTAAGCATGGTAAGAGCTATAACGCCGCTGCCGAGAAGATCGACCGCGCCACGCTCTACACCCCCCTTCAGGCTGCCAAGCTCATCAAGGAGCTCGACACCGCCAAGTTCGACGAGACCGTCGAGGCCCACTTCCGTCTGGGCATCGATACTCGTAAGGCTGACCAGAACATCCGTGGTTCCATCTCCCTGCCCCACGGCACCGGCAAGACCGTTCGTGTTGCCGTCTTCGCCGAGGGCGAGAAGGCCCGCGAGGCTGAGGCTGCCGGCGCCGACATCATCGGTTCCGACGAGCTTGTCGCCCAGATTCAGAAGGGCGAGATCAACTTCGACGCCGCTATCGCTACGCCGAACATGATGGCCAAGGTTGGCCGCATCGGTAAGATCCTTGGTCCCCGTGGCCTCATGCCGAACCCCAAGCTCGGCACCGTGACCATGGACGTCGCCAAGATGGTCTCCGAGCTCAAGGCTGGCCGCGTTGAGTACCGCGCCGACCGCTACGGCATCTGCCACGTGCCCCTGGGCAAGAAGTCCTTCTCTGAGCAGCAGCTCGTCGAGAACTACGCTGCCCTGTACACCGAGATCCTGCGCGTCAAGCCCTCTTCTGCTAAGGGCAAGTACGTCAAGTCCATCTCCGTGTCTTCCACCATGGGCCCTGGCGTCAAGGTCGATCCCGCTATCCAGCGCGACTTCCTGGCTGAGTAACTAACAGTTACTGCCTGAGCAAAGCAAGCATTGCTAAAGAGACCCGGTTCTGCCTCGTGCAGGACCGGGTCTCTTGCTATCTCGGGGCAAAACCAACATGAAGGGGACAGGCGCCTTTGTGGTGGTTTTACTTGTGTTGTACTTTAGCGCGATGTAGTACTACCCGAGGCCGAAGGGAGCCCAACATGTTTAAGAACACGCAACAGCTCCTAGGCCTAGCGCTACTAGATTGGATAGCGCGCTAGGGTTGTAATCTCGCTATAACGATTTGTTGTACCCGGGTGCGCTATCGTCTGCCGCTTTCAGGCGTGATGAGCGACACGGGTATTTTTCTATCTCTAGGCCTTCTCTCTCTCCTGAAAGCCATCTGTCATAAAACGGTCAATCAGGAGGAACATATAAGCCGCAAAATCACAATCTTTGACGCCACCCTGTGCGACGGTGAGCAGTCGCCGGGCGCCAGCATGAATACCGAGGAAAAGCTCTTCATCGCCCGCCAGCTGGTGCGCATGAACGTGGACGTTATCGAGGCGGGCTTTCCCATCTCGAGTCCTGGTGACTTTCGCTCCGTACAGGAGATTGGCAAGATTGCGGGCGACCGATGCACGGTATGCGGCCTGACGCGCGCTGTCGACAGGGATATCGAAGTGGCTGCAGAGGCGCTCAAAACGGCCCAGAGGCCCCGTATCCATACAGGGCTGGGTGTGAGCACCAGTCACCTGCGCGACAAGCTCCATATGACTGAGGAAAGGGCAATTGAGTGAGCGATCCATGCCGTCAAACATGCTCGCAAGTTCGTTGACGATGTTGAGTTTTATGCCGAGGATGCCGGCCGCTCCGATCAGGAGTTTCTGGTGCGCATTATCGAGGCGGCCGTAAAGGCCGGTGCCACGGTCGTGAACATCCCCGATACGATGGGCTACAACATGCCGTGGGACTTTGGCGCCCGCATCCGTGACCTGCGCGGGCGCTGCGGGTGCGGCCGGTCAGCGTGCGGTCGACGTGATGGAGTATCGCGAGTACGATATTGAGCGCATTGCGCGCCAGGCATTTGAGGCGGCGCGCAAACGTCGCGGCAAGGTGACGAGCGTTGATAAGCGCAACGTGCTGGAGACGAGCCGCATGTGGCGCGAGATCGTGCATCGCGTGCAAGACGAGGAGTACTCCGACGTGGAGCTTGAGGACCTGCTCGTCGACAACGCCGCCATGCAGCTCATCAGTCGACCGGCAGACTTTGACGTCGTGGTGACGGAGAACATGTTCGGCGACATCCTGTCCGATGAGGCGGCTCAGATTACCGGATCGCTCGGTATGCTTGCCTCTGCCTCGCTGGATGATGGCGTATCGCTGTTTGGGCCGAGCGCTGGCAGCGCTCCTGACATCGCGGGGCTCGGCGTGGCCAATCCGCTGGCTCAAATCTTGTCGGTGGCGATGCTGCTGACCTACGCGCTCGACATGGGCGAGCAAGCCGCGTGGATCGAGAGCGCCGTGGCGCGCGTGCTCGACGAGGGCTGGCGCACCCGTGACATCGCCGATGTCAACACTCCGGCAGATAAGACCCTCGGCACCACGACGATGGGCGACAAGGTCGTCGCCGCGCTGTAGGCGATGCCGATTCAAGCTGTCAAATATCTCAATCTGTAACATCTAAGGGGCAAAATCGTTCCTACCTGTTACAGATTGAGATTTTCGGCTGAGCATCCGTGGTCTGTCTCGATCTGTAACAGCTAACCGATTATTTGGGCCCTACCTGTTACAGATTGAGACAAACCGTTGGGACAGGTCGGACGAGTCAGCAAAACCACCACAAAGGTGCCGGTCCCCTTCGTGGTGGTTTTTAGCGCAACGAGGTGTTCCCAGCCGACCATACGGGCGGCCTTGCGCTCACGCTGCTCGATGACAGCGCATCTTTAGACGCGAAGTGCGGAACCGGGTGCATATACGAGCCGCGTAGCGTTACGAATTCATGGGAATGACCGTATCGCCAATTTGTACGCTTGCAATCTTGTCTGTGTCACAAACTTGCGAGAACGGCCAGGTCTTGTGGACATCAGTGGTGCCGTTATCCAGTTTATTTGCGAAATAGCCGCTGTGGCTGGTTGCGTCCTCAACATGACCGTCTTTGAACGTCACGATGAGGGGTATGTTGCCAACGGCATCCATAGACTCCTCCATGTTTTGAGACATCTTGCCGCTGTTGTTGTCGTGTTCGATGGAACGATCTATGTTGTAGCGGACTGAAACGCCAACGCAGGATACGGTGGCCTCTTGAATCGTCGCCTTGGTGCCGTTAAAGTTGACCGATTTGGGCGCGGGAATCGTAACGGATGTATCTTCGTAATTCAGCTGGAACTTAAGATCCCATGGGCCCGTAAGTATTTTCTTATACTCGGGAAGCTCTTTGCCAGCACGTGGCACAACGAGAGAGTTGATATGCGTGCGGACGGTCCTGCCCATAAGGCCGGGTGATTCAACGCTGAACTGTGCAAAGTATTGAATGCTGGAGTCATTGGGGTTCTTGTCAATGAGCCATGATTGGCCTTGGCCGCCATGCTCGCCATCAACGTATACGTTTCCATCGACACTTCCGGCGATAGTTCCGTTCTCGCCCGGCTCGGAAAGCTTTTTCAGGGCAGCGGGATCGTCGAACGTAAGCGTATAGGCGATGGTAACCATATCCTTGTCGCCCATGATGGCGTCGGCGGTCACGGTGACTCCGTTGTTGGAGCAGCTAGCACCGACGGGCCGGCCAATACGGTCGATGATCTCGGTTTGAGAAGCAGGTCCGTCAAAGATGTCGGAAAGCATGTCAGAAGGAAGCGGCAGGACGCCTGTTGCCATAGCCGTGCCAGCGCCTCCAATGACGATAGCGAGGACTGCCGTTACAGCGGCAATGCGAGCGACTGTTCTTACGGGATGGCGGGCGATGCGCGGCTTGCGTCGCGTGCCATTAAAGTTGCTTTGAGCGGTCGCCGCATCGCTCGAGGCGACGGACTGAGCAATCGAGTTTGCCATGTGCTGCTTCGCATTATCGGTAAACGAAATGTGCTCCAGGGCGTGGCGATAGTCATTCGAATTCGTAGTCATTGTGGTCTCCTTTCAAGGAAAGCCGAAGTGACGCACGTCCGCGGCTAAGGTGCTGGGCGGTTGCAGCTGGCGTCGCGTGAACGGCGTCTGCGATTTCCCTGATGCTCATGCCTGCGTAGTAGTGCAAAAAGATGGCGATGCGCTGTGCTTGAGGCAGGGCCGTGACAGCGGAAAGAATGGCGCAGTCGCGTTGCGCGAATTCTTGCTCGGTATGTGTTACGGGTGCGCAGAAATCGGGGAGCGAATCGAGGTCGACAACCGGGTGATTCGCGTGCGTACGGCCGATATCGCGACATGCGTTCAGTGCGACTCGGATCACCCAAGCACGTTCGTGTTCGAGCGAGTCGAACGGTTGAGTGCGTTGGAGAATCTTGATCAGCGTGTCCTGGCAGATGTCTTGAGCGTCGTCAGCGGATCCAAGGGCCGAATAGCACAATCGAAGGATGAGGTCGGAATACGTGTCGACCAAGCGCTTTGCTTCCCGCTCGATCTGATCGGCATCGCATCGGAGCGTGCTATTGCGGTTACGGCGTGCAGGCATAGTGTCACCTCCAATTGGTCGTGGTGGATATAGGGAAGGCGTCTCGCGAGGTCCCTCTACATACAACACGGTCGAGACTGCATAAGTTGACAAAAAAAGACGGCACGTGAGCGCCGTCCTTACAAAACAATGAGTGTTCTCGTTAATTACACAAGCACCGTGATGGACAGGTCGGACGAGTCAGCAAAACCACCATAAAGGTGCCTATCCCCTTCGTGGTGGTTGTTGGCAGTTACCAGGGGGTTCTGGCGGTTGAAGACTCGATTGCTTCGTGGCGTTTGAGCTCGCGGCGCATGGTTTGCGAGTTGAGCCAAGCGGCCTTCCAACCGCGCGTGGGGTAGCGCGCCTCGTCAATTTCGATCTTGGTATAGCCGCAGGCGTTGACAATCTTCGTTCCGCATGGGTGTTGGCGCTCGCGTTGAAAGTTGGGGCCGTAGCTTTGGTGCACATGCCCGTGAATCATATAGTCGGGACCCCAAGACTCAAGAGCCGCATTAAAGCACTCGAATCCTCGATGCGGCAGGTCGTCCAGGTCGCCCATGCCTGCGACGGGTGCATGGGTAAGTAGAATATCGCATCCGTCTACCAGTGCGATTTTTCGCGATAGCTTGCGCATGCGTTTTGCCATCTCGCGCTCGGTATACATGTTCGCGCCGTCGCGGTAGCGCATGGAACCGCCCAGACCCGCAATGCGAATACCTCGGTACACATATACGCTGTCCTCAACACAAATGCACCCGCCCGGTGCATGGCGCGCGTAGCGGTCGTCGTGGTTGCCACGAACGTACACAAGCGGTTTGTTGATGACAGTGACCAAAAACTCAAGATAGTCCGGATCCAGGTCGCCTGCGGATAGAATCAGGTCAACGTCCTCAAAGCGCTCCTTGCGAAAGCACTCCCACAGGCATCGCTCTTCGGTATCGGCTATGGCAAGGATTTTCATAGGGCGCGGACCTTCGGCTCATCGTCGAGTTGCGGAATGGTGCCCACCACGTTGTCGGCCAGCCAGTCCATCTCGACGATTTGCGTGCTCGGCAGTGGGGGAAAGCCCTCGATCTGCACCACGCCGTCTTGGCTATGGAGCTCGCCGCCAAATGGATTGATGGAGCCCTCGACGATGCCATTGCGCAGTAGCTGAACAAGCTTGCGCGTCTGATAGGGCAGGCCCGGAGCGTAGCGAATGTCGATAACGCCCGAGCTCATACCATACCAGTAGTTGACGGCGCGAACCTGGCTGTTGTCACTGGTCTCATCCCAGGTGCCATGCAGCAGGCTTCGCACGATAAGCTCGTAGTAACGGCCCCAGTTCCATACCGGCATGGCGATGCCGACGACCTTGCCATCGACCAGGCGGTGGAGTCCGTAGGCCGTGGGGTCCTCCAGCGACTTGGACATGTCGACACCGGTCATAACACTCACGCCTTCGCGGCACATGGCCTCGGCAAGACCGCCGGCGGGTACATCGCCCCAGGTGAGGATTACCTGCGCGCGAGGGTCGAGCAGCGAGGCGCCGATGGCAAAGGCGTTGATCTCGCTAAGCGCGCCCGACGCAAAGACCGACGCGTGGTAGCCAATGCGATGGTTGTCCGCCATGCTAGCCGCAAGGGCGCCCAGGAGGAACTTGGCCTCGTACATCTTGCCAAAGTACGAACGGACGCTTTGGTGGGGAAGGCCGATAGAACAGTTAAGGAACCGAACCTGGGGATACTCAACGGCTGCCCTGAGCGTGTATTCCATCAGGCGGTGCGAGGTCGAGAAGATGACGTTGTCTCCATGTTTGACAGCCGTTTCCACGGCGGCGTAGAACACGTCCGGATCGTGGCAGTCCTCGAACGCCTCGGTGCGCACGATACCGCCAAAGTGCTCGTCGAGATACTGACGCCCTTGGTCGTGTAGGCTGTCCCAGCTCGACGTTGCACAAGGGAATTCATGGATAAAGGCGATGCGCAGGGGATTGGCCGCCGAATAGACGGTCTTGCCCATAAAGAAGTTGAGCACACCGGAGGTGGACTTGGCGGGCGACTCTTCCTCATCGACACTCGGCGCTTCGACAAGATCGACCTTGTCCTCGTCATTTTTGCCGGCAATGACCAGCTCGCGCCAAATTTTGCACAGGCGGTTTACGACGATATCCGTCGGCGTATCCAGCAGGCGGTCCTGGTTGTACACATTGAGGTAGACGAGCATGGCGTCGGCGGGCGTAATGTCCAGGTGGTCGCCGCCCGCGCGAAGGTAGGCGCGCTTAAAGAGCAAGAAGGTGTGGCGCAGGTAGTCGACCTTTTTCTGCGGCCATTTTTCGATAAGGTTCTGACCGAGCATCTTGGCGAGTGTCTCGTAGCTTCCCTCACGCGAGAACTCGATCTCGTATAGGGGGCAGACGCGCCAAAACGCGCAGAACTCACCGTATAGGCGGCTTTCGACGGAATCCCATGTGCCGGGGTAGAGACGGGTAATCTTGGCCGAAACCGTCGGGGCGTCCAGGAATTTGAGGACGCTGACGCGCTTGTTGCCCTCTTGGACGTAAAACCGATGCATGAACTCGGTGACGATGATGGGGTCGCGATAGCCCTCGGTCACCTGGATGTCGTAGAGGTTGGACCACTTGCGGGCGAACTCGGTGCTAAATGGCAACAGGGGCATAAAGTTGCACGAAAAGGCAGACTGACGGCCCTTGGTAACCGTGCCGACGACCATTTCGAGCGGAATATCCCGCAGGCCGACGCTCTCTCGCTGACCTAAGGGGAGCTGGGCAACCAAGCTGTCGAGGTCCGTAAGGTACGGGTGCTCGCTTTGGCTGATGGCGCGACGGCGTCCCTGCTCGCCGCGCTTGCGTGCTTGACGATAGGCCTCTTCCATGGTGTCTACTCCCTTAGTCGTTTAAACAACGATATGAACCATGGTACCACGATGCGAAACTACCACAAAGGTGCCTGTCCCCTTTGTGGTAGTTTAGGCGATGATGGGGGCGATGGCGCGGATGCAGGCGTCGGCTGCCGTAAAGGTGGTGCTGTCGTCACTGACGATAAAGATGATCTTACCCTTAATGCCAAAGTCGCCGATCTCGCTAAAGAGCACGTAGGGTTCCTTGTCAAAGCCCGAGATGGGTGAAACGGCGACCTTGGTGGCACAGGCGAGCTCGTCTGCCAGCGCATCGAGCGAGTCCCACTTTGACGTGTCCTTCACCGCGACGGGAACGACAACGCGTCCAAAGGGCATGAGGTGCACGAGTGTGTTCTTGGAGATGTTGGAGTTGGGGACGATGATGGTCTGTCCGCAGGCGTCCTCGATGGTCGTGTGGCGCCAAGTGATGTCCTGGACCACGCCCGACACGCCGCCGACCTCGATATTGTCGCCGGGCTTGATGATGCCCATAAAGGTCACTTGCATGCCGCCGATAAGGTTTGATAGCGTGTCCTGAAAGCCGAGCGAGATGGCGATGCCGCCGACGCCAAGAGCGGCGACGAGCGCGTTTGCGTTAATGCCAAAGCAGTTGTCGAGGATAAAGCTGCCGCCGATCATCCAAATGACGGCACGCGCGATGTTGATGAAGATGCTCGATGCGGGAAGCGGGTTGTCGTCTCGGTTGAGTAGGTGGCGCAGGGTCTTGGATGCCACCTTGGCGGCGATGGCGGTGACTATTACCAAGATGACGGCCCAGATGATGTTGTGGACCCAGCGCTGCTCAAAGAAATGAAGAATCGGTTCAAACAATTCCATGTAGGGAAAACCTCCTAATGATCATTCAACCATGATACCCACCAAAAAGCCCATCACATCGGACGGGCCGATAACTTGAGATGGGGTGGCCGCGGTGGCGTAAGCTGGGCCGCCGGCGAGCACGCCGGCAAGGAGTGCGGCGGTCAAGCAAGACGGGGAAGGAGTCTTCTCATGGCAGTTTCCTTAGTTCTTAACCAGTGGTTCCTGCTGACGCTGGATTATCGACATGATATGCGAAAACCGTCGCAAAGGTATCTGTTCCTTTGCGGCGGTTTTGACGTTTGCGCAGATAAAACCTGCCAAAATAAACCTGTCCCTTATTGGCAGGTTTTAGCTCAGCAGCATGCGGTCGTTGGCGAGCTCGCCGCCCGAGACCTCCTCGAACTTCTGCAGCAGGTCGGCGACGGTGAGCGACTTCTTCTCGTCGCCCGCCACGTCGTAGATAACGTGGCCCTCGTGCATCATGATCAGGCGATTGCCCAGACGGATGGCGTCATTCATGTTGTGCGTGACCATGAGCGTGGTCAGGTGGTTCTCGTCGACAATCTCCTCGGTCAGATTGAGCACCTTAGAGGCGGTCTTGGGGTCGAGTGCCGCGGTGTGCTCGTCGAGCAGCAGCAAGCGCGGCTTGGTGAGCGTGGCCATGAGCAGCGTGAGTGCCTGGCGCTGGCCACCCGAAAGCAGGCCGACCTTGGCGTTGAGGCGCGTGTCCAGGCCAAGGTCCAGGCGCTTGAGCAACTCAACGTACTCGTCCTTCTCGGCCTTGGTGACGCCCCACGAAAGGCCGCGACGCTGGCCGCGACGCTTGGCGAGGGCCAAGTTCTCGGCAATCTGCATGTCGGCTGCGGTGCCGCGCATGGGATCCTGGAACACGCGGCCCAGGTACTTGGCGCGCTGCGACTCGCTCAGGCGCGAGATGTCGGTGCCGTCGAGCTCGATAACGCCCGAATCGAGCGGATATACGCCGGCAATCATGTTGAGCAGCGTGGATTTGCCGGCGCCGTTGCCGCCGATCACAGTTACAAAGTCGCCGTCGTTGAGGGTAAGGTCGACGCCGGTGAGCGCGCGCTTCTCGGTGACGGTGCCCTTGTTAAAGGTCTTCTTGACGTGCGAGAGCTTAAGCATCTGCCTCATCTCCCTTCGTGTAGGAGCTGCGGAGCTTATAGCGCTCCCAAACCACGGGCACGCACAGGGCCACGGCGACAATCACAGCAGAGAGCAGTTTCATGTCGTTGGCGTCCATGCCCAGCTGCAGCACGATGGCGCGGATGAGGAAGTACACCACGGAGCCAAAGACGGCGGAGGCCAGACGGACGGAGAACTGCGTGAGACCGCCGGGCAGCAGGCGGCCGAGCACCTCGCCGATGACGATGGCGGCAAGACCGATAACGATGGCGCCGGTGCCCATGCCAATGTCGGCATACTTTTGGCTCTGGCAGATGAGCGCGCCCGAAAGGCCGATGAGGGCGTTGGAGAGCACGAGGGCGATCATCTTGGTGGAGTTGGTGTTGACGCCTAGAGCGCGGATCATGTACTCGTTGTTGCCGGTGGCGCGCAGCGCCGAGCCGATCTCGGTGCCAAAGAACCAATACAGGATGGCAACGATAGCCACGGCGAGCAGGATGCCCAAGATGATGGCAACGGTGGACTGCGGCAGACCGGTCATATTGCTGACGGCCGAGAACACGGTGCCCTTGGCAAGAATGGGCGTATTGGACTTGCCCATGATGCGCAGGTTGATGGACCACAGGCTGATCTGGGTGAGGATTCCGGCGAGGATCGCGGGAATCTCAAAGACGGTGGTCAAAATGCCCGTGACGGCACCCGCGATGGCGCCGGCGCACATACCGGCCAGCACAGCGAGCAGCGGGTCGACGTTGTTATTGACGATGAGCACAGCGCAGACGCAGCCGCCGAGGGCAAAGCTGCCGTCGCAGGTCATATCGGGAATGTCGAGCAGGCGGAACGTGATAAACACGCCAAGCACCATAATGCCCCAGAGGACGCCTTGCGAAACAGCGCCCTGCAATGCAATGAGCATGCTTCATACCTCCTAGGATAGGATGGACACGTGAGTCACCATAATAGCGGTAACAATGCATAAAAGAGCTGCGGACGAATGTTTTGTCTCATCCGTAACAAGCAGGGCGAACGCCGGTCTTTGGCGTTCGCCCCTGTGGCTCAGATATTGAATAACACGGCAACGGCGCGAGTATGGGCCCTAGGCACATTGCCGCGCATGCCGCTACTCGTCCAGAGCGGAAAGATCGATGCCCAGCGCCTCGGCCATTTCGTCGTTCTTGACGACGACCAGGTCCTTGCTCGAGAGATGCTTGATCGGCATATCCTCGGGCTTGGCCTCGCCCTTAAGAATCTTGACGGCCATTTCGCCCGCGGCGTAGCCCAGATCCTCGTAGTTGATGGAGAGGGTGAACAGGCCGCCGGCCATGCACATGCCCTCCTCGCCGGTCACGAAGGGAAGCTTGTTCTCCTTGCAGATCTGGCCCACCTGCGAGGCGCCCGCGGCGATGGTGTTGTCAGTGGGGGAGTAGAGCGCGTCGACCTTGCCCACGGCAGATTCGACGACGGACTGGATCTCGTTGGAACTCGAGACGGTGAAGTCGGTGTACTCCAGGCCCAGTTTGTCGAGTTCCTTCTTGGCGGCCTTGATCTGGACGTCGGAGTTGGACTCGGCGGTGCAGTAGAGCAGACCGATCTTCTTTACGTCGGGCAGGACCTTCTGCATCATCTCGAGCTGCTCGGCGACCGGGGTGAGGTCGGAGGCGCCCGTGACGTTGGTGCCGGGCTTATCGTTGTCCTGGACCAGGCCCGAGGCGGCATAGTCGGTGATGGCGCAGCCCACGATGGGGATATCGGCCGTGGCGCCGGCGGCAGCCTGCGCGGCGGGCGTGGCGATGGCATAAATCAGGTTGACGTTGTCGCCCACAAACTTGTCGGCAATGGACTTACACGTGGACTGGTCGTTCTGGGCGTTCTTCTGGTCGATCTTGACCTTAAGGCCGCTCTCCTTGATGGCCTTGACAAAGCCGTCGTTGGCGGCATCGAGTGCGGAGTGCTCGGTGAGCTGCAGAACGCCGATGGTGTAGTCGGAACCGGCGGCAGCAGAGCCGGAACCAGAGTTGCCGCCGCATCCGGCGAGCGGGGCGAGTGCGAGCAGGCCGGCGGAGACCAGGAGGCTCCTGCGGCTGATGGTGATGTCCTTCATATCATTACCCCCAGTATAAAAATGGCTGGAAACACTGCACTGGGACAAAGTGCAAGTGGAACTATAGTAGCGCTGATGTCCATTTTTACAACAGCCTGGCGGGTTTTTTAATACAGAATCGGATGGGCGGTACGGGTAGTCGAATGGGCGGCGGAGGGTCTTATGCGGCGGAGGAGGTGTCGTCCTCGTCCAGGGCGGCGAAGAGCTTCTTGCCGTCGAGGAGACGTGTGGTGACGTTTCTCATTCGGCCAATCTCTACGGTACGCAACGTGTCATCGGCGCCTCGGGCGTCATAGACCGTTCCCAGCAAATACGAGATGCCATCGCGCTGCCTGATGGCAAAGGGACGGAGTGTCATCCGTGCTGCTTCGGTTTCGCCGCGCGTCGTGACGCTCGAAATATCAAAACTCACCGTGGTTCCGTGGTCGATGGCCTGCTCGACGAGCTCGCACGTGTCGATGCGCTTGATGGGCGTGTGTGTTGCCTTGGTAGCCTTGCTGCCTGCGTTTGGAGCGGGTTCGGGTGTATCGAGGTAGCCGCGAACGTCGGCGCTCGCCATGGCAACTAAGTGCTGCGCCATGCTTTTTCGAATGGCGATGGGCGTAGAGCGGTTGCGCATGACCATGCCGTGGAGCCGGATGATCTCTTCATCGGTGAGCGGGCGGGTAAGAAGTTTGTAGCCCACGCCGCGTTTGTACTCAATTTCGTATCCGGCATGGCGAAGCGCAGAGATGGCGGTGTAGATACTGCGCCGCGCCGCCGAGATGGGCATGCGGGCGGGGTCGTCGGGATGGGCGAGGCGCCGGATCAACTCATCGGAAAGCATGGCCTTGTCCTCGCCGGTGTTTTCGCTTAATAGTTGCAGGATGCGAACGGCGCGATAGGCTGCCATCGAGGCGGCGCCTCTAGTCGTGGTGTCGTAGGTTTCAACAGCGGCTTCGGTCATGGTGCCCACGTCCTTTCCGTTTTGGGTGGCGACGGTATGGAGCCTAGGACGTGGGGCTTTCCCAGGGGCGCAGGGCGCTCTGGGCGGTCGGTAGTCGTCGGCAAACGGCGGGTCGAGTTTTCAACAGCCCTGCTCAACTGACCAAAAACTTGCCAAAAGCTTGACGGGTGCTGTTGAAAAAAGCGCCTCTCGACCGATGTCGAGAGGCGCTTGTGCGATGAGCGTTGGCGTGTGGCGACGCGAGCTAGCGTCCGACGATTAGAAGTCGGCGTTGCCCACGGTGCGCGGGTGCGGCAGGACGTCGCGGATGTTGCCCACGCCGGTCAGATACATGACCAAGCGCTCGAAGCCCAGACCGTAGCCGGCGTGCTTGCAGGAACCGTAGCGGCGCAGGTCAAGGTAGTACTTGTACTGCTCGGGATTCATGCCCAGGTCCTTGATGCGGGCCTCGAGCAGATCCAGGCGCTCCTCGCGCTGGGAGCCGCCGATAATCTCGCCGATACCGGGAACCAGGCAGTCGGCGGCGGCGACGGTCTTGCCGTCCTCGTTCATGCGCATGTAGAACGCCTTGATCTCGGCCGGGTAGTCGGTCACAAAAGTCGGTCGCTTAAAGTGTTCCTCGGTCAGGAAACGCTCGTGCTCGGTTTGCAGGTCGATGCCCCAGCTCACGGGATAGTCAAACTTGTGACCGGCGGCGACGGCCTGCTCCAGGATCTCGACGGCCTCGGTGTAGGTAACGCGGGCAAAGTCGGAGTTGGCGACATGGTCCAGGCGCTCGAGCAGACCCTTGTCCACAAACTTGTTGAGCATATTGAGCTCGTCGGGGCAGGTTGCCATGACGTCCTTGAGGACATACTTGAGCATGGCCTCGGCGTTATCCATATAGTCGTTAAGGTCGGCAAAGGCCATCTCGGGCTCGATCATCCAAAACTCGGCGGCGTGGCGCGTGGTGTTGGAGTTCTCGGCACGGAAGGTGGGGCCAAAGGTGTACACGTCGCCAAAGGCCATGGCAAAGTTCTCGGCATTGAGCTGGCCGGACACGGTGAGGCTCGCATGCTTGCCAAAGAAGTCCTGGCTCCAGTCGACCTCGCCGGACTCGGTGAGGGGCGGATTTTTGGGGTCGAGCGTGGTCACGCGGAACATCTCGCCGGCGCCCTCGCAGTCACTCGTGGTGATGATGGGGGTGTTGACGTAGACAAAGCCCTGCTCTTGGAAGAAGCGGTGGATGGCAGCAGCCGCGACAGAGCGGATGCGGAACACGGCGCGGAACAGGTTGGTGCGCGGGCGCAGGTGCTGCTGGGTGCGCAGGAACTCGACGGTTGCGCGCTTCTTCTGCAGCGGGTAATCCGGGGCGCTGACGCCCTCGACCTCGATGGAGGTGGCAGAAAGCTCGAAAGGCTGGGGCGCATCGGGGGTCAGCTTGACGGTGCCGGTGCAAATGAGTGCGGCCGAGACGTTTTGATGGGCGATCTCGTCGTAGTTGTCGAGTGCCTCGCGGTTCATGACGACCTGCAGGTCGCGGAAGCAGCTGCCGTCGTTGAGCGTAACAAAGCCAAAGTTCTTCATGTCGCGGACGGACTTGACCCAGCCGGCGACGGTGACGGTCTGGCCGCCGAGCGACTCGGCATCGGCATAGAGCTGCGCGATTTTGGTGCGGTTCACGTATCCTCCCATAACGGTTGAATGATAGCTATCCATACAGTTCGATATTCTAGCAGCTCGGCTCATTTGGGCTATACAGATAAGGCATTGGCGGGATGGTTTTTCAAACGAAAAGCGCCCGCGGCCAGATGGTCGCGGGCGCTTGACGAGGTGCCTTTTGGCTGTGTGGCGCGGGGCCTGGCTACTTGGTCTTGGCTACCAGCAGCGGGTCGCCAAGCTTGACGAGCGGGTTGCCGCCGATAAGCGTTCCAGACTCGCCGACATGGTCGATGCTCTTAAGACGATCGAGCTCGGAGACGATGACGGTCACGATGTCCTCGTGACCAGCGGCCTTAATGGCCTCGCGGTCGAAGCTGATGAGCGGCTGGCCTGCCTTGACCACATCGCCCATCTCGACAAAGCGGGCAAAACCCTTGCCGTTCATTTCCACGGTGCCCAGGCCAACATGGATGAACACGCGAAGACCGTCCTCGGTGATCATGCCAATGGAGTGGTTGGTGACAGTGGTGGCGCCGATGCGGCCGTTGGCGGGCGCATAGATGGTGCCGGTAATGGGCTCGATGCCATAGCCCTGGCCAAGCATGCCCGAGGCGATCGTCTCGTCGGGAACTTCGTCCAGGTTGACGAGCACGCCGTTGACGGGGGCATAGATGACGCCTTCGCGGGTGGCGAAGCTTGCTGCGGGCGGAACGGACGCCTCGCCGGTCGAGGTGAAGGTGGACTTAAGCGAATCGAGCAGACCCATAGTTGCCTCCAACTTAAATAGGCGCATATCGCGCGTTTGGTTTGCCGGAAACGTTTCATATGTGTTTCGCGGCTTGGTCAACGCCCCCTATTTTACGCTGCTCAGCGATACCTCTGAGCTGGGATTATGTGATATATCAGTTGAAGGGAAACTTATTGCTGGTGTGTTTCTGCGCCACGGGTTCAAGTGGGGTACGCTTGAAGGCAAAAACAAGGGCGCATAATTTGCGCGAAGGGAGCACATATGATTGTCGAGAACTATGCGCTGTGGGGCGAGGAGCCGACCGAGGATTATCCGGCGACCTTTACGTATCTGGGTGCCGAGCCGCTGCCCGACAAGCCCAATGGCCGCCGCCCCGCGGTGATCATCTGCGGCGGAGGCGGGTTTACGCATATCGCTCCGCACGAGCAGGACCCGGTGGCGTTTGCATTTTTGGACCGCGGCTACCAGGCCTTTGTGCTCAACTATGTCACGAGTTCTACGGGTGACGTGAGCTTTCCGCGCCCCCAGGCAGATCTTGCCAAGATGGTCGCCACGGTGCGCGCCAACGCCGACGAGTGGCATGTCGATCCTAAGCGCGTGTGCGTCGTGGGATTCTCGGCGGGCGGCATGATCTGTGCCTCGCTGGCAACGCAGTGGAAGACCGGCCCCTTCGCGGCACTTGCCGGGGCGCGTCCGGACGACATTCGCCCCGATGCCGTGGTGCTGGGCTATCCGCTGCTCGACTTTGCCTATGTGCGTGATATGCAGACGCGCGACCCGCGCATCGACCTGCGCGTGCCCAAGACGGGTGGCAAGACGGGGCGCGATTTACTCAACGACTATCTGTCGATGGTGACGGGCGGCGAGGCCACCGACGAGCACCTGGCCGATATCTGCCCCACCACGCATGTTTCGCGTCAGATGCCGCCGACCTTTGTGTGGGGCGTGTCCGACGACAAGACGGCGCCGATCGCGCAGGTCTACCCGTTTGCGCAGCGCATGGCCGAGGAGGGCGTCGCATGCGAGATGCACGTCTTTGACCAGGGCGGCCACGGCCTTTCGCTCGGTAACGCCAACACCGCGGTCGACAACGAGGACAAGCAGGTGGCGGTTCGTCCTTGGATTCGCCTAGCCTTCCGCTTTCTCGAGCGCCACGGTTTCTAGACCGCGCAGCACGAGAGTGGATAATCTCCCATTTTTTGGTCTGCTTTTCGACAAAAATGGGAGATTATTCACTCTCGTGAGGTGGACATTTGAAAGCTTCCTTTGTTGCTTTTCTACCAAACGGTGAACTGGGCGTTGTCCGTGTTCCAATGGACATCGCGAACGTAGTCTCGCACGCCCACTGCATCTCGCGCTTCGAACAGCTCAAGAATATGAGCATGCTCGGCATTGGCTATACCCAGCAGTTTGCACGCCGTCTCCTGGTCGACGGTCTCGTAATCGCGCTTGATAAAGCAGCGCTCGAGTTGCGAAATCATGTCGCGCAGACGGTCGTTGCCGCAGCGGTTAAAGTACGTCAGGTGAAAGTCTCGCTGAATGTCGTCGTACTTTCGGATAAGACCGCCCTGGATCGCAAGGTCCATGGACCCAACCAAAAACTTTAGCTGCATGATGTCCTCTTCGGTCAGGAGGGGGCAGGCGAGATATGCCGCCTGCCCGTCGAGCGGCCCCATAATCTCAAAGACCTCAACGGCATTTTGCTGATCGAATCCACGGACGCGGAATCCGCGGCGGGGGAGATTGTCCAGATAGCCATCGCTTGCCAGCTGGATGAGCGCCTCGCGAACCGGCGTGCGCGAAACGCCCATGGCATCGCAGATCGCTTGCTCGCTCACGCGGTCGCCGGCCGAAAGCTCGCCGGCGTCTATACGACTCGAAATGTAGTCGTATACATGGTCCTTCAAGGGCCTTCTGAGTGTTTCCATGAACTTATAACCCTTAACTGTATATTTTCAATATTAAATACGTTTCGCTTGAATAGGCTAATTGAATTATAGAACGACCAGCTAGATCGCGCTACTTAATCAGAAGAAGCAAAAATACGCTTGCCGAGAAAAACCTACCGCTCAGGATTGTATACAATATACAAAACAGCAAAGACACCCTAAGATAAAGCCATCGGAAGGAAGGCGGACGCAAGGAAGTCCGCCCTCTACTAAGAGATCCAAGGAGGATCATCATGACCAAGTTCAGCCACGTCATTATCCGTCGTCCCGGCAAGTCCCTGAGCAATGGCATCACGAGCGCCCCCGAGCTTGGCCAGCCCATCTACGAGCGCGCTATCGAGGAGCACTACGATTACGAGCACGCGCTCGAGCAGTGCGGCGTTGACGTGTCGGTGCTGCCGGCTCTCGAGCAGTATCCCGACAGCTGCTTCGTCGAGGATCCTGCTGTTATCACTCGCTGCGGCGCCATCATTACCAACCCCGGTGCCGATAGCCGTAACGGCGAGAAGGACGAGATCGAGCCGGTTGTCCGTCGCTTCTTTGACGACGAGCATGTCAAGCACATCGTTTCCCCCGGTACGCTCGACGGCGGCGACGTCATGATGGTCGGTGACCATTTCTACGTCGGTCGTTCCGCTCGCACCAACGAAGAGGGCATCCGCCAGTTCTGCGAGATTCTCGAGGGCTGGGGCCTCGAGGGCTCCGAGGTGCCGCTGGAGGAGGTCCTGCACCTCAAGACGGGCGTCAACTACATCGAGGACAACAACATGCTCGTCTCCGGTGAGTTCATCGATAAGCCCGACTTTGCCCAGTACAACAAGATCGTCGTGCCCGAGGACGAGGCTTACGGCGCCAATTGCATCTGGGTCAACGGTACGGTCATCGTTGCCGAGGGCTATCCGACCGTGCTCAAGGCCGTGCAGGATCTGGGCTACAAGACGCTTGTTGTCGACACCTCCGAGTACCGCAAGGTCGACGGCGGCCTCTCCTGCCTGTCGCTGCGCTTCTAATACGGTCGCTGTACTAGCTTAATGATCGCTTGACCGATGGCCCGGCACCCGATTCGGGCGTCTGGGCCATCTCTGTGCGGTCGCTTGATGGAGGGGGTGCACATAGAATGGCCTCTAAAACTTGTAACGACGAGATGATCGACCCCAATGGTCTGGATCTCTTCCGCCTGACTATGATGGTCATCACCGCGAGCATTTGCGGCGGTATCTTTTCGCTTGCCGGTGATATGGCGGCAGGCGGAGCCAATACCGGCGCGGTTATTGTCTCGTGGGGAATTTGCTTTATCGGCGTCTTTGCGCTGATGATGGTGTTCAACGGTCTGTCTCAGGCTCGCCCCGACCTGACCGGCGGCATCTATGCATATGCTGCGGCTGGCTTTGGCGATTACATTGGATTCAACTCCGCTTGGGGCTACTGGATCAGCGCGTGCCTTTCCAACGTGAGCTTTGCGCTCTTGCTGTTTAGCGCGCTGGGCTATTTCTTCCCTGCGTTTGGCACGGGCAACAATCTGCTTTCCATCATCTGCGCCAGCGTGTTTTTGTGGTTCCTTACCGCTCTCGTGCTTCGCGGCGTCAAGGAAGCCGCGGGCATTAACACGATCGTCACCTTGGCGAAGCTGGTGCCGCTGGGACTCTTTGTGCTGAGCATCGTGCTCCTGGGTAAGTTCAACGTCGATATCTTTATGGACAACTTCTGGGGCGAGCCGGCTGGTCCTGGCTTTGGCGAGCAAGTTGTCTCGACCATGATTGCGCTTGTCTGGGTCTTCACGGGCATCGAGGGCGCTGTTGTCATCTCGGGCCGTGCAAAATATGTGCGCGACGTCGGCCGCTCGACGGCACTTGGATTTGCGGCCGTGTTCACGCTGTATCTGATTATCTCACTGCTGTCGCTCGGTATTATGCCGCGCGCGGAGATGGCGCAGCTCGCAACGCCCTCCATGGCGGGAATTCTGGAGCGCGCAATCGGTCCGGTTGGTGCTGCCATCGTAAACCTTGGCGTTATCCTCTCGCTGGTCGGCGCAATGCTGGGTTACGTCATCATTGCATCCGAGACGCCGTTTGAGGCGGCGCGCCAGGGTTCCTTCCCGCTGGCGTTTGCCAAGACGAATGAGCACGACGCCCCGGTGGTAACGATTCTCGTGAGCTCCGGTATCACACAGCTCTTCTTGATTGTGTCGTATGTGGCGGCGAGCACCTACCAGTTCTTCTATAGCTGCGCGGTCAACACGATCCTGGTTCCGTATGTCTGCTCGGCTGCCTATTACATGGTGATCGGCTGGAAGAGGGAGCATCTGGACGGACCGCATGCGCCAAGCGTCGGCAAGGCGCGCTTCTTCGGTACGCTCGGCTTTATCTACACGTTGTTCCTTGTGTGGTCGACGGGCCTCCAGGGCGTCATGATTACGACGATTCTTTTTGCTCCGGCCATTCCCGTTTACATTGCGGGCGAGCGCGGGCGCGGCAAGCAGGTGCTTCCGCACCTGCACGACAAGCTGATCGCAGCGGTGGTCATTGTCGTGGCGGTCATCTCGCTGTATCTGCACTTTGCCGGCATTGCGCCGATTGTCTAAGACTATGGCGAGCTTTATTGCTTGGTAGGCCGGCGGACATCGCGTATCGGTGCTGTTTGGCATTCCATAACTGGTGTGGGTCTCTAAAACGTGCCTCTGTGAGTGCCCACCAAGTCCGCGCGGGTGACATATGTTGCCAGCGCGGGCTTTTGCAGCTGCGGTGAAATAGTTCCTGTTTTTGCTGGTTAAAGCATCAAACAGGAACTATTCCACCGCAACTTGTTTTGATTCGCTGGGGGACGGAGGAAGCGACGATCCGGAATCCACCTGCACGGTCGTCGCTCCGCATCCCGTCCGTTGGCGCAAGTGGTGCCAAATGTAATCTGTCCCCCTTGCACGCTTGTCCCCCCTTGCAGCAATCTGTTGATTGAACGTCGTTGCGTGCCCGCAGTTTCTGGGCAAGCCGTCTCGCAGCAAAGTAGACTAGATAGCCGTTTCAAAAAGTCTGCTTAGAGGAGGAGCCATGCTTGAGGGTACGTATGTGGTTTTGGCCCAGACGCCGGTGGGGAGCAAGCGCGGCGAGGTGACGTTTTCACATGGGGTGAACGGCGCGCTCAGGGCAGTACTAAACGTCAGGGGTCTCAATATCGCTCTCTCGAGTGCCCGTGCTGAGGGCGATTTCTTTGAGCTCTTGGGTACTATCTCCCACGTCTTGATGGGCAAGGCGCCCTTTACATGCACGGGGTCGGTCGAGGGTGATCGACTCACTGCTACCGCGCGGTCGGGTTCCGTTTCGATCTCGCTGAGCGGTATGCGTAAAGAGCCTTCGGGGCGCACCGCATAAAGTTTGCGCAGGTAAACATCGGTATTTGACTTTATAAAATAGTTCAGAGCGCTATCATTTGTCGTTACGAGTTGGTTAACCCCGGTAAACGGTTAACCGCGTCTAACGAAAGGATGAGCGCGTGAAGCTCGATACACTCGAGATTGGAAAGGACGCCGTTGTCGCATCGGTGACATCCGACGACCAGGCGCTCCGTCAGCATATTTTGGACATGGGCCTGACGCCGGGCACCGAAGTCACCATGATGAAGTACGCCCCCATGGGCGACCCGCTCGAGATTCGCCTGCGTGGCTACGAGTTGACGCTGCGCAAGGACGATGCCGCTCGCATCGAGCTCGTGGGTATTCACGACACCGATACGGGTCCGCGCGCTAACGCCGCAATCGGCGCGACGGAGCATCCGGCCCTGGGCGAGGGGACGTATTCGCCCCGTGCGGCAAAGACGGCCGTGCCCGAGGGCGCGCCGCTGCACTTTGCCCTCGCTGGCAACCAAAACTGCGGCAAGACCACATTATTCAACCAGCTGACGGGCTCCAACCAGCACGTCGGTAACTTTCCCGGCGTGACTGTCGACCGCAAAGATGGCACCATCCGTAACCATCCCGAGGCGAGCGTTACCGACCTGCCTGGCATTTACTCCCTGTCGCCGTACACAGGCGAAGAGGTCGTGAGCCGTCAGTTCATCCTCGACGAGCGCCCGGACGCCATCATCGACATCATTGACGCCACCAACATTGAGCGTAACCTGTACCTGACACTGCAGCTCATGGAGCTTGACCGTCCTATGGTCATCGCGCTCAACATGATGGACGAGGTGACCGCCAACGGCGGCGCCGTAGACGTCAACTTGCTCGAGAGCCTGATGGGCGTGCCTGTTGTCCCCATTAGCGCTGCCCGCAACGAGGGCATCGGCGAGCTGGTGGACCACGCCCTGCACGTGGCACGGTTCCGCGAGCGTCCTGGTCGCCTGGACTTTTGCGCGCCCGACGGTCCGGACGGCGGTGCGCTGCATCGCTGCATCCACGGTATTGCTAACCTGATCGAGGACCATGCCGTGACGGCGCACATCCCGGTGCGCTTCGCGGCGACTAAGCTGGTCGAGGGCGATGAGCTGGTAACCGAGGCGCTTCACCTGGATCGCAATGAGCTCGACGCTATCGAGCACATCATTACCCAGATGGAGGGCGAGGCCGGCACCGACCGCCTATCTGCGTTGGCCGATATGCGTTTTAGCTTTATCGGCGACGTGTGCGGGCGTTGCGTCGTCAAGCCGCACGAAAGCCGCGAGCACGTGCGCTCCGTCAAGATTGACCGCATCCTGACAGGTCGTTACACAGCCATTCCGGCGTTTCTGGTGATCATGGGCCTCGTCTTTTGGCTGACGTTTGGCGTGATCGGCGCGGCGTTGCAGGGACTCATGGAGGACGGTATCGCTGCCATCATCGCCTCGGCCGATGCGGGCCTCAAGGCGTTCGGAACCAACGACGTGGTGCGCTCGCTGGCTGTCGACGGCGTGCTTACGGGCGTGGGTAGCGTGCTGACCTTCCTGCCGATTATCGTCGTGCTCTTCTTGTTCCTCTCCATTCTGGAAGACTCCGGATACATGGCACGCGTGGCCTTTGTCATGGATAAGGTGCTGCGTCGCTTTGGCCTGTCGGGCCGCAGCTTTGTGCCCATGCTCGTCGGTTTTGGCTGTACCGTGCCGGCTATCATGTCGACCCGTACGCTCCCATCCGAGCACGACCGCAAGATGACGGTCATGCTCACACCGTTCATGAGCTGCTCGGCCAAGCTGTCGGTTTACGGCTTGCTGTGCGGGGCGTTTTTCCCACAGGCGACGGTTCCCGCCATGGTCTCGCTCTATCTGATTGGTATTGCGGTTGGTTGCATTGCGGCTTTGGTGCTCAACCGTACGGCATTTAAGGGCGACCCGGTGCCGTTTATCATGGAGCTCCCCAATTACCGCCTGCCGAGCGTCAAGACGACGGTGATGCTGGCATGGGATAAGGCCAAGGACTTTATTACCAAGGCCTTTACCATTATCTTTGCCGCTACGGTGGTCATCTGGTTCCTGCAGACGTTCGATATCCGCTTTAACGTGGTCGCCGACCAGTCGCAAAGCCTGCTTGCCGGTCTGGGTAGCATCATCGCGCCGGTGTTGGCCCCGCTCGGTTTTGGCGACTGGCGCGCCTCGACGGCACTCGTCACGGGACTTATTGCCAAGGAGAGCGTCATCTCGACGCTCACGGTGCTTTTGGGCGCAACCTCTCCCGCGGCACTGTCAGCCATGTTTTCGCCGTTTACCGCCTACGTGTTCTTGGTCTTTACGCTGCTGTACCCGCCTTGCGTGGCGTCCATCGGCGCCGTCAAGAGCGAGTTGGGCGCGCGCTATGCCGTGGCCGTATTCGCGTTTCAGGTGACGGTCGCCTGGATCGTGGCGTTTGTCGTGCATTCGGCGGGCATATTGCTGGGGCTGGCTTAGTTATTTATTGACGGCGCAACCTCTGTGTGCCGAATTGTTTTCGGCCCCGCATCTGTTGCTGACGGATGCGGGGCCGTTGCTATATAATCGCCTCCGCTCAAAATGATTGGAGATGTTATATATGACTCAGGCAAGACAAGATGGCATCTCACTCAAGCAGTGGCTCCCGCTTATCGGGCTCGCCTGCTGCGCGTTCGTGTTCAACACGTCGGAGTTTATGCCCATCGGCCTTCTGACTGATATCGCCGCGTCGTTCTCGCTCACCGAGGCCCAAGCCGGCATCATGATCTCGGTCTACGCCTGGGGTGTCATGCTGCTGTCGCTGCCGCTTATGGTGTTTGCCTCGCGCTTTGAGTTCAAGCGTATGCTGCTCGGTGTGCTCGCCGTGTTTTCTCTGGGTCAGTTCCTGTCCGCTGTGGCACCGACATATCCCATCCTGGTCTGTGCGCGCCTGGTGGTCGCCTGCGCGCATGCCGTGTTCTGGTCGGTCGCCTCGATCATGGCTTCGCGCCTGGTCGACGCCCGCCACGGGGCGCTCGCCATCAGCATGATCGCTACGGGCTCGTCCATCGCGCAGATCTTTGGCCTGCCGATCGGCCGCGCCATCGGGCTGGCCGTGGGCTGGCGCATGACGTTTGCCGTGGTCGGGGCCTTCTCTGCCGCCGCGGTTGTGTATCAAGCCGCGGTGTTCCCGGCCATGCCGGTGGGCGAGCGCTTTACCGTTAAGCAGCTGCCCGAGCTGCTCAAGAATCCGTTCCTCATCGCGCTCTACGCGGTCACGGTCTTTATGGCGACCGGCTATTACGCAAGCTACAGCTATATCGAGCCTTTCCTGGCTCAGGTCGCGCATGTCGACGCAAGCGCTATCACCATGACGTTGACGGCGTTCGGCTGCTCCGGCTTGGTGGGCAGCTGGCTGTTCGGCCGCCTGTTCGACGGGCACCGCTTTCCGTTCCTTGCGATCACGCTCTCCGGAGTGCCGGTCGCCTTGCTGCTTATGGGTCCTGTCGCGTCGTCGCTCGTCGCGGTTCTTGGCGTTTGCGCGCTGTGGGGCTGCTGCGCCACGGCCTTTAACGTGGCGTTTCAGGCCGAGCTCATCAAGTACACGCCGGCGGATTCGTCGGCCGTCGCCATGTCGATCTTTTCGGGCCTGTTTAACCTCGGTATCGGCACGGGCACCGCGATCGGCGGCGCCGTGGTTTCGGGTCCCGGTATCTCCTGGATTGGCTTCGCGGGCGGGGCGATTGCCGTCGTGGGCGTCATCCTCGCCATCACCGTGCTGTTCCCCGCCATCCGTCGCGCCAAGCCCGTCGCCTAACCACGTCCCCTCATCAGTTGCGGTGGAATAGTTCCTGTTTAAGGTCTCTGAAGGCCCAAGCGGGAACTATTTCACCGCAACTTATTTTGGGGGAGAGGATACAAGCCGGGCATACAATGGATGTCGTTGTGTTGAGCTTACCGGGAGGTTGCTATGTGGGCATACGAGACGACGTTCTATCAGATCTATCCGCTGGGCTTTTGCGGAGCTCCGCGCGAAAACGCCGCCCCCGTTGCCGAGGATGAACTCGCCCAGGCTGCCAACGCTGCGCCCAACCCCGATGCGCCCATCATGAAGATCGCCCAATGGGCCGACTACCTGCAGGAACTCGGCGTTGGCGCCGTGCTCATCAATCCGCCGCTCGAGTCCGATAGCCATGGCTACGACACGCGCAGCCTGCGCCATATCGACCGTCGCTTGGGTGGGGATGCCGACTTTGCCGCCGTATGCGACACGCTGCATGCCCACGGCATCCGCGTGGTGCTCGACGCCGTCTTCAACCACGTCGGTCGTGGCTTTTGGGCCTTCCGCGATGTGCAAGAGCGCAAGTGGGACTCGCCGTACAAGGACTGGTTCCACATTAGCTTTGACGGTGATTCCTGCTATGGCGACGGCTTTTGGTACGAGGGCTGGGAGGGCCATTTTGAGCTTGTGAAGCTCAACTTGCAAAATCCCGCCGTGGTCGATTACCTGCTCGAGTCCGTGCGCCGTTGGGCCGACGTCTTTGGCGTCGACGGCCTGCGTCTGGACGTTGCCTATATGCTCGACCGCGATTTCATGCGTCGTCTGCATAGCTTTGCCCGTGAGCTCAAGCCCGACTTCGTGATGATCGGCGAGACGCTCCACGGCGACTACAACCAGATCGTCAACGACGAGATGCTCGACTCCTGCACCAACTACGAGTGCTACAAGGGCCTGTACTCCAGCTTTAACTCGGTCAACATGTTCGAGATCGCCCATTCGCTGCACCGTCAGTTTGGCGGCGATCCGTGGTGCATCTACCGCGGCAAGCACCTGCTGTCGTTTGTCGACAACCACGACGTGCCGCGCCTGGCAAGCATCCTCACCGACAAGTCGTGCCTGCGTCCCGCCTATGGCATGCTCTTTGGCATGCCGGGCATTCCGTGCGTCTACTATGGCAGCGAGTGGGGAATTGCTGGCGAAAAGGGCGGCCCCGATGGCGACTGGGCGCTGCGCCCTGCGCTCGATGAGCCTGCGCCTAACGAGCTGACGGCGTTCGTCACGCAGCTCGCGCACCTTCGCTCGGCAAACGACGCGGCGGCCCGCGCTCTCAACTATGGCGCGTACCGCAACGTGGTGATCCAGAACAAGCAGCTGCTGTTCGAGCGCGCCTGCGACGACGCGACGGTGCTCGTGGCGGTCAATGCCGTGAACGAGCCCTATACCTTTGGAGCCGGCGAGCTCAACGGCTCCTTTGTCGATTTGCTTGCCGACGGCGTGCCCACGGTCGAGCTGACGGGCTCCCTTGAGCTTGCGCCCTACGAGGTGCGCTATCTGTTGAGGGCCTAGGCCATGGCAGCGTCTGACGAGGGCTATCAACATATTGAGCATGGGTTTGAGCCCGTGTTTGACGAGCGCTCGCGCGTTTTGGTGCTCGGGTCGTTTCCCTCGGTGCTTTCGCGCGCCAATGCCTTTTATTATGGCAATCCTCAGAACCGCTTTTGGCGCGTGCTGGCCGCGTGCCTCGGTTCGCCTGTGCCGCCCAACGAGGGCGACGCTTTGGCAGGTAACGAGCCAGCGACGCTCGACGCCTCGATTGCCGCCAAGCGATCCATGCTGCTGAACGGCGGCGTGGCCCTGTGGGACGTGATCGAGAGCTGCGACATTAAGGGCTCGAGTGACGCGAGCATTCGTAACGTTGTACCGGCAGATATCGAGCGCATTACCGGCGCAGCTCCCATTGAGCAGGTGATATGCAACGGTGGTACAGCTGGCCGGCTCTACAAGCGCTATCTACAAGAACGCACCGGGCTGCCCGCCATCGTACTGCCCTCGACAAGCCCCGCCAATGCCGCCTGGCGCCTAGAACGTCTTGTTGAGCGTTGGCGCGAAGCCGTTGGCTGGGCGGCGCTGTAATTTAGATATCTGATTGGGCGCGGGTGCCGAGGCGTTTCATGATGGCATGCCAGATCGGTGCGGGCAGTGCAGGCTTGACGCGCACCATGCCGTCGGCATCGACGCCACCGGCATTGCCACCGCCAAGCAACTGCGCATGTTCAATGGAGCAGCCCATGCGCACAGCGCCCACAAGCTTATCCATCGCTTCCGAAAAAGGCCGGCGCAAGAGGCCCATGCGCGGGGAGCGACGAAGCGCCGCAATGCCGCTGCCGGCGCAGATGACAACGCCGCCACACCACAATTGGCCCTGGCGCTCGCATGCCTTGTGCAGACGAACGGCGGCCCCGCGCGCCTGCTCAGTGCCCTCTTGTGCGGCTTGAATCATGGCATAGACACGCGTTCCCGTACCGCCAAGGCGATCGAGTATCTGCTCGACGGCGGTCATTGCCTCATCGTCAAATGCATCATCAACGGCGAGCACTATGCCATCGACTGCACCGACGTCATTTGTCTTCAAGTCAACCGGGTGGGGGAGTGCGGTGCCGGAAAGCCGGGCATAGGCCGCGATGGCATCCTGCAGGTCCCAAAGCAAAAACTCAAGATCGGTGCTCTCGGGAATACTGATATACGCAATGGTTTGCAACGTTTTTGGTACATCGCCGCGTGCGGTCGTCTCCATGCCGCCTCCTTTCCGGTTCGTTTCCGTTTAGGTTACACCGTCTGGCGGCGCCTCGCCGCGCTATCCTAGTGCAACCCTTACGAAAGGAACGCCATGCGTCTGCCTATGAACACCTCGCTTGCCACGCTCAAGCCCTCCGGCATCCGCCGGATCAACGCGCTCGCCGCCCAGCACCCAGGGTGCATCGCGCTTGCGCTTGGCGAGCCCGATTTTCCCACGCCCGATGTGATTAGCGCCGAGGTGACGGCCTCGCTCGACCGCGGCGACACGCACTATCCGCCCAACAACGGTCGCCCCGCCCTGCGCGAGGCACTGTCTGCCTACATGGGGGATGCGCGCCTGGCGTTTTCCGCCGACGAGGTCATCCTGACCGACGGCGCGACCGAGGCCCTGTCGGCAACATTCATGGCTATGCTCAACCCCGGCGACGAGGTTATTATCCCCACGCCGGCTTTTGGTCTGTACGAGAGCATCGTCGTGGCCAATCACGCCAAAGCGGTCTTTTTGGATACGGAACCTGCGCAATTTCAGGTTGACGAGGAAGCGCTTCGCGCCTGTGTGACCCCAGCGACCAAGGCCATCGTCATCTGCTCGCCCAACAATCCCACGGGCTGCATCTTCAACGCGGCATCGCTCGATGCCGTGGCGCGCGTGGCGGAACAGACGGGCATCTACGTGGTCTGCGACGACGTGTACAACCGCCTCGTCTATGTGGATGGCTACGAGCGCTTTGCCCAGCGCCACCCGGAGCTGCGCGAGCAGACGGTAGTCATCGAGAGCTTCTCCAAGCCCTGGGCCATGACCGGCTGGCGCTTGGGCTGGCTCGCCGCTACAACCCCCGTCATCGCCGAGATCGCAAAGGCCCACCAATACCTAGTATCGAGCGCCGTCTCCTTCGAGATGGACGCCGCAGCCCGAGCCCTGACTGTCGACCCAACCCCCATGCTCAAAGTCTACCGAGCCCGCCGCGAACGCGTACTCGCAGCCTTAGACGCCATGGGCCTCGACGTAGTGGAACCGGCAGGCGCCTTCTACGCCTTCCCCAGCATCAAACAATTCGGCCTGACAAGCGAAGACTTCTGCATCAAAGCCATCAAAGAGGCCAACGTAGCCCTAGTCCCGGGCGACTGCTTCGGCACCGAAGGTCATATCCGCCTAAGCTACTGCGTCTCCGACAAAGACCTAGACGAAGGCCTCCACCGCCTGTCCACCTTCGTTTCAACCCTGTAGCCATCAGGGACGCAACGCATCAGCCTACCGACATAAGGGTTATGCGTGGGGCGCGTCGCTCAACGGGCGCGAGGATTCGCAGCAAAGTTACCGCAGCTCCGGTCCGAGGGGCCGGGTTGAGATTTTCGTAGATTCCGCACGAGCCGAAGGCCACTTAATGTGGCCTTCGTGCGAGCCAGGACTTGACCGAGCGAAAATCTCAACCCGGCCCCTCGGACCGGAGCGTATGCAGGGTTTGTGTACGAATCCTCGCACCCGTTGACCGACGCCAGGGTCCCCGACATAATACTTTCGGTTCACGCACGAATCCGCTGCCAGAGACAGCCGGCGCAAACGGGTCTTACCCGCAAGCTTAATGGGACATCCCGCCAGCCGAGGTGGTCGAGTAGATATGTCTTCTCGCCCCCGTCGCTCATGCAGCGCGGGGGCTTTCTTTTTGGACATGCCCCCGTCACGTCCTTGTGGCGGACCGTGCCCGGAAAGAATTCGAGGAGGTGTAATTCATGCCCCAGCAGTACAAAATCGACAAGGTTGCAGAGATCGAGTCCCGTATCGCCGAGAACGCCGGTCTGTTCGTTGTCAACTACAACGGTCTGACGGTTAAGCAGGCTCAGGAGCTGCGTCATCAGCTTCGCGAGTGCGGCGCCGAGATGAAGGTCTACAAGAACAACCTGGTCAAGATCGCTCTCAAGAACCAGGAGCAGCCCGAGCTCGACGAGATCCTCGCCGGCCCCGTCGCTTATGTGTTCTACGAGACCGAGCCGGTCGAGGCCGCTAAGGCCCTTAAGGACTTCTCTGCTAAGTCCAAGGGCGTCCTTGAGATCAAGGGCGGTATCTCCGACGGCAAGGCCGTTTCCGCTGATGATGTTAAGGCTATCGCCGAGCTGCCCACCAAGGATCAGCTTCTCGGCCAGATCGCCGGTCTCATCTCCGGTTTCGCTCGCGACATCGCTGTCTGCGTCAACGGCGTTTCCTCTGGTCTCGCTCGTTCGATCCAGCAGGTCTCCGAGCAGAAGGCAGCCTAGTCGCTGCTTTCACCCGCGGCGGCAACGCCGCACCCCAGGCGCATTCGCGCCGTGTTTTAACTGATCTCCGTGCATCCGCACGGAAACCGAAAGGACTTAGAAATGGCTAAGCTTACCACCGATGAGATCATCGATGCTCTTAAGGAAATGACCCTTCTCGAGGCTTCCGAGCTCGTCAAGGCTATCGAGGACACCTTCGGCGTTTCCGCCGCTGCTCCTGCCGCTGTTGTCGCCGCTCCCGCTGCTGGCGCTGCTGAGGCCGAGGAGAAGACCGAGTTTGACGTCGTGCTCGAGGGCTTCGGCGACAACAAGATCCAGGTCATCAAGGCCGTCCGTGAGCTCACCAACCTTGGCCTGAAGGAGGCCAAGGAGGTCGTCGAGGGCGCTCCCAAGGCTGTTCTCGAGGGTGCCAAGAAGGAGGACGCCGAGGCTGCCAAGGAGAAGCTCGAGGCTGCTGGCGCTGCTGTCACCCTCAAGTAATCAGGCTTTCTCGCCAGATTTCTTTGCAGACGGGGTTCGCATTGCGAGCCCCGTCTTTTTTGTTATGACCCCTCATTCCCATTGCTCGGCATGCAGAACACCGTTGTCTTCGCCGTGCCAATCCCGTTACCGCTGGGGCGTAAAATTGCACCATTCGAGCAATAATTTGCGTTGACCTGCTGAAGAATTGCGTTTGCCTTACGGCGACGTATGTCTCCGGCGGTAAGATACTTCGGTATCGCAATTTGGTCTGCGGCCGCCGTGCTGCACGCACAGGGCGCATTCTGCGCCTGCGAAAGGATCCTTGAATAACATGAAGGCAATCATCCCCGCCGCCGGTCTTGGCACGCGTTTTCTGCCTGGCACCAAGTGCACGCCCAAAGAGATGCTGCCGGTGCTCGACAAGCCGGTCATTCAGTATGTCGTTGAGGAGGCACTCGACCCCGAGGAGGTCGACGACGCCATCATCGTTACCTCGCCCGGCAAGCCCGAGCTGCTGAACTACTTCCAGCCCGACCGTTCGCTCGAGAACCTGCTACGCGAGCGCGGTAAGGACGCCTACGCCGACGCTGTCGCCCATGCGGGCGGTATGCCGGTTGACTTCCGTTATCAGTACGAGCCCAAGGGCCTCGGTCACGCCATTCGCTCTGCTGCCGACGCTGTGGCAGGGGAGAACTTCCTGGTTCTTCTGGGCGACTATGTTGTGCCCAACCGCGACATCTGTGACAAGATGCTCGCTGTCTCCAAGGAGCACGGTGGCGCTTCGGTTATCGCCGTTGCCGCGTGCGCTCCCGAGGAAGTCAGCCGCTATGGCGTCATCGCCGGCGATCGCGTGGGCTCTCTCGAGGGCTTCGAGAATGCCGCCGATGACGAGCCCGGTGCCGTTTGGCGCATCGGTGGTCTGGTCGAGAAACCCGCTCCCGAGGCGGCTCCGTCCAACCTGTACATCGTTGGTCGCTACCTGCTGAGCCCGTTGGTCATGGACCTGCTGGCCGATCAGCAGGCCGGTAAGGGCGGCGAGATCCAGCTGACCGACGCCATGGCCCGCTCGCTCGACCGCGAGGCCATGTACGCTGTCGTTATCGACCCGCTGTCGGGCTACGATACCGGTACCCCGTCTGGTTGGATGGCCACCAACGCCCTCATGGCTGCAAACGATCCTCGCTTTGCCGGCGCCTTCTGGGACGCCATCGACGAGCGCGGCGGATTGATGCGCAAGTAAGCCTTGGGACATCGACATTTACGGGCGCGGACCTCGGTTCGCGCCCGTTTTTTATAAGAGCTGCGATTTCCGGCTCTCTGTTCACAGAAAATATATGAACATATGTTCGATACACATACATCTACCTGCGTGTTTTCTGCCGAAAAACTTTGCTACTCCAAAAACTCAATCGCGTCAAGGCTTTTCTTGCCCAACGGTCGGTACCTGATAAACTATTAGGTTGCGATAACTGGCGAAGCTATGCCTCGCCAACCCACCGAGCATTTCCGTGAAGGAGGAAAAACCTGGTGACCTACGCATACACTGCCACTGAGCGCAAGCGCGTCAGCTTCGGGAAAATCCCGGAGGCCATGGAGCTCCCCAACCTTATCTCTGTTCAAAGGGAATCCTTTGAGCGTTTTAAGGACGAGGGCCTTCGTGAGGCGTTCAAGGAATCCAGCCCCATCCAGAGCCAGAACCATGTTCTCGAGGTTACCTTCGGCGAGCATCAGTTCGGCGACCCCGCGCACACCGTTGAGGAGTGCCGCGAGAAGGACATGACCTATCAGGCCCCGCTTCTGACCGACGTCCGTCTCACCAACAAGGAGACCGGCGAGATCAAGGAGCAACTCGTCTTCATGGGCGACTTCCCCATGATGACCGATCAGGGCACCTTCATCATCAACGGTACCGAGCGCATCGTCGTCTCGCAGCTCGTCCGTTCCCCGGGTGTGTACTACAGCTCCGAGATGGATTCGGGCAAGCAGATCTACAAGGCCCAGATCATCCCGTCCCGCGGTGCCTGGCTCGAGTTTGAGGTCGACAAGCGCGACCAGCTCATGGTCTCCATTGACCGTAAGCGCAAGCAGAGCGCCACGATGTTCCTGCGCGCCCTTGGCATTGCCGTCACCAACGACGACATCATCGAGCTGCTCGGCAACTCCGATGTGATTAAGCGCACCCTGGAGCGCGATACCGCCCTCACCCGCGAGGATGCCCTTATCGAGATCTACCGTCGTCTGCGCCCGGGCGAGCCTCCCACCGTGGACGCTTCCCGCAGCCTGCTCGAGGGCCTGCTCTTTAACCCGCAGCGCTACGATCTGGCCCGCGTCGGTCGTTACAAGGTCAACAAGAAGCTCAACCTCACCACCGAGGAAGAGGTCACGGTGCTCACCGACGAGGATATCGTCGCGACGCTGCGCTACCTGCTGTCCCTCGCTGCCGGCGAGCAGGGCTTCAAGGTCGACGACATCGACCACTTCGGCAACCGCCGCATCCGCACCGTCGGCGAGCTCGTCGCCAACCAGTTCCGTATCGGCATGAGCCGTATGGAGCGCGTCGTCCGTGAGCGCATGAGCTCCCAGGACATCGACGAGATCACCCCGCAGTCGCTCATCAACATCCGTCCGATCGTGGCCTCCATCAAGGAGTTCTTCGGTTCCTCGCAGCTCTCGCAGTTCATGGACCAGGCGAACCCCCTGACCGGTCTGACCCACAAGCGCCGTCTGTCCGCACTCGGCCCTGGCGGTCTTGCCGGCCACAAGTCCGGCTCCAGTCGCCGCACCAACGTGCCGACGGCCGTCCGCGACGTTCACAATTCGCACTACAGCCGCATGTGCCCGATCGAGACCCCCGAAGGCCCCAACATCGGCCTGATCGGCTCGCTCGCCCTCTATGCCCGCGTCAACGAGTATGGCTTCATCGAGGCCCCGTTCCGTCGTGTCGAAAACGGCGTTGCCACCGACCAGATCGACTGGATGACCGCTGACGAGGAAGAGAAGCACGTCATCGCGCCGGCCAACACGCCGCTCGATCCCAAGACCAACGAGTTCATCACGACCGATGCCGAGGGCAAGATCGTCCGTCCGCACACCGTGATCGCCCGTACCCGCGACTTCGACGGCTCCTTCGGCGCTCCCGCCGACGTGCCTGTCGAGGACGTCGACTACATGGACGTCTCGCCGCGCCAGATGCTCTCCGTCGCAGCCACGCTGATCCCGTTCCTTGAGCACGACGACGCCAAGCGTACGCTCATGGGCGCCAACATGCAGCGTCAGGCCGTGCCGCTGGTTCACCCTGCCGCTCCCTATGTCGGTACAGGCATGGAGCGTCGCGCCGCCCTGGACTCCGGCGAGGTCACCCTGGCCAAGAACGCCGGCGAGGTCATCTTTGCCGACGCCGCCAAGATCATCGTCAAGCATGCCGGCGGCATGGACGAGTATCACCTGGCCAAGTACCAGCGTTCCAACCAGTCCACCTGCATCAACCACCGTCCGCTCGTGCGCGTCGGTGACACCGTTGAGCAGGGCGAGCCCCTGGCTGACGGTCCTTCGACCGATCACGGCGAGCTCGCGCTGGGCCAGAACCTTACCGTGGCCTACATGCCGTGGGAAGGCTTTAACTACGAGGACGGTATCGTCGTGTCCGAGCGCCTGGTGGCCGAGGACCTGCTGACAACCATCAACATCACCCGTCACGAGATCGACGCCCGCGACACCAAGCTCGGCCCCGAGGAGATCACCCGCGAGATCCCGAACCTCTCCGAGGACATGCTTGCCAACCTCGACGAGGACGGCATCATCCGTATCGGCGCCGAGGTCGGCCCTGGCGACATCCTGGTCGGCAAGGTCACGCCTAAGGGCGAGAGCGCTCTGACCGCCGAGGAGCGCCTGCTGCGCGCCATCTTCGGCGCCAAGGCCCACGACGTCCGCGACACCTCCCTTAAGATGCCTCACGGCGCTTACGGCCGCGTTATCGACGTTGTCCGCTTTAGCCGTGAGAACGGCGACGACCTGGCCCCCGGCGTCAACGAGCAGGTGCGCGTCTACGTCGCCCAGCGTCGTAAGATTCAGCAGGGCGATAAGATCGCCGGTCGCCACGGCAACAAGGGTGTTATTTGTAACGTTCTGCCGGTCGAGGACATGCCCTACATGGCTGACGGTACCCCGATCGACGTTATCCTCAACCCGTTGGGCGTTCCTTCGCGTATGAACGTCGGCCAGCTGCTCGAGTGCCACCTTGGCTGGGCTGCTGCCTGCGGTTGGGATACCGAGCAGGCCGACTCCGACAAGTACGTCCCCGGTCCGTTCTTCACCGCCACGCCCGTCTTCGACGGCGCCAAGGAGGACGAGATCGCCGAGGTCATCCGTCGTGCCAACAAGAACATGCTCAACAAGGCCACCGCTGCCTTTGGCGATCACATGCGCCCCGAGTTCGTCACCCAGCTTGACGAGCGCGGCAAGACCCGTCTGTTCGACGGCCGCACCGGCGAGGAGTTCCGCGAGCCCATTACCGTGGGTACGTCCTACATCCTCAAGCTCGGCCACATGGTCGACGACAAGATCCACGCCCGTTCGACCGGCCCTTACAGCCTGGTTACCCAGCAGCCTCTGGGCGGCAAGGCCCAGTTCGGCGGCCAGCGCTTCGGCGAGATGGAAGTTTGGGCACTGTACGCATACGGTGCTTCCAACGTCCTGCAGGAGATCCTGACCGTCAAGTCCGACGATACCGTGGGCCGCGTCAAGACCTACGAGTCCATCGTCAAGGGCGAGAACGTCCCGGTTCCGGGTATCCCCGAGTCCTTCAAGGTTCTCGTCAAGGAGATTCGTTCGCTCGCACTGGACATCGAGCCCATGCACGATGCCGACGAGGACGCCTCCGCCCCCGTGACCGCCGAGGAGACCTCTGCTCTCGACGACCTGGCTGCGCTCGCCGGCGTTGACGCCGACGTCGAGGCCCAGGATGCCGAGACCGCCGAGGCACCCGAGGCTGTCGCCGCCACGACCACTGATAAGGAGTAGTTGACTGTGGCAGATTTCGAAGCTACTGATTTTGACTCGGTAAAGATCTCCCTTGCCTCCGCCGACCAGATCCGTTCCTGGTCGCACGGTGAGGTCAAGAAGCCGGAGACCATCAATTACCGTACCCTCAAGCCCGAGAAGGACGGCCTGTTCTGCGAGAAGATCTTCGGTCCCGCCAAGGACTGGGAGTGCTCCTGCGGCAAGTACAAGGGCATCCGCTTTAAGGGCATCGTCTGCGAGCGCTGCGGCGTCGAGGTCACCTCGGCCAAGGTGCGTCGCGACCGCATGGGCCACATCGAGCTCGCCGCTCCCGTGTCCCACATCTGGTACTTCAAGAGCCCCACGAGCTTCCCGATGAGCCGTATGCTCGACATCAAGTCCAAGGACCTCGAGAAGGTTCTGTACTTTGCCAGCTACATCATCACCGAGGTTGACTACGAGGCTCGCGAGGCCGACGCCGACGACCTGCGCGAGGAGCTCGCCGCCGATCTGGAAGAGATCGATGCCGAGTGCGCCCGCCAGATCGAGTCCCTCAAGGAGCAGGGCGACCCCGAGAACTTTGACGAGTTCTCCGACGAGGAGCCGCTGACCCCCGAGGAGATCGCCTCCGGCATCGTCGACATTGAGGAGGAGTGCAAGGACGAGAAGCAGCTCCGCACGGACGCCTTCAACGCCTTCATGAAGCTCACCGAGCGCGACCTCATCTCCGATGAGCCGCTGTTCCGCGAGATGACCCGCTACTACTCCATGTACTTCAAGGGTGGCATGGGTGCCGAGGCCGTCCGCGACCTGCTCGCTGCCATCGACCTTCCCTCCGAGGCCGAGAAGCTCAAGGCCATCATCGCCGACGAGGATTCCCAGAAGCAGAAGCGCGAGAAGGCCGTTAAGCGCCTCGAGGTCGTTGACGCCTTCCTGAAGGGCGGCAACAGCCCCGCGAACATGATCCTGGACGTCATCCCGGTCATTCCGCCCGATCTGCGCCCGATGGTCCAGCTCGACGGCGGCCGCTTTGCCGCGTCTGACCTCAACGATCTGTATCGTCGCGTGATCAACCGTAACAACCGACTCAAGCGCCTGCTCGACCTGGACGCCCCTGCGATCATCGTGAACAACGAGAAGCGCATGCTCCAGGAGTCCGTGGACGCCCTGTTCGACAACGGCCGTCGTGGTCGCCCGGTCTCTGGCCGTGGCGGTCGCCCGCTCAAGTCGCTCGCCGAGGCCCTCAAGGGCAAGCAGGGTCGCTTCCGTCAGAACCTGCTGGGTAAGCGTGTCGACTACTCCGGCCGTTCGGTAATCGTTACCGACCCCAAGCTGCTGCTGCACCAGTGCGGTCTGCCCAAGACCATGGCGCTGGAGCTCTTCAAGCCCTTCGTCATGAAGCGCCTGGTCGAGCTCGGCAAGGTCGAGAACATCAAGGGCGCCAAGCGCGCTATCGACCGTGGTGCCACCTTTGTGTGGGACATCCTCGAAGAGGTCATCGACGGCCGCGTCGTGCTGCTCAACCGTGCACCGACCCTGCACCGTTTGTCCATCCAGGCCTTTGAGCCGGTGCTGGTCGAGGGCAAGGCCATCCACCTGCACCCGCTGGTCTGCTCGCCCTTCAACGCCGACTTCGACGGCGACCAGATGTCCGTCCACGTGCCGCTGTCCAGCCAGGCTCAGGCCGAGGCTCGCGTGCTCATGCTCTCTGCGAACAACCTGCGCTCGCCGGCATCCGGCAAGCCGGTCAACATCCCCTCGCAGGACATGATCATCGGTGTGTACTACCTGACCCAGGTCCGCGACGGTCTGCCGGGCGAGAACCACGTGTTCGCAAGCTTCGACGATGCGCTGCACGCCTATGACTGCCGCTCCGAGGTCGACATGCAGGCCAAGATTCAGGTCCGTGTGTCCGCTGCCGACGCCAATGTCATCAACGAGGACGGCACCCGTATCTTCCGCGTCAAGAACGGCAAGAACGAGTTTGTCGACTACGACGTCACCGGCAACAAGACCGCGCGCTTCGAGACCTCTATTGGCCGCATCATCTTCAACCGCCAGTGCCTGCCCGAAGACTATGAGTTCATGAACTATAAGATGGTCAAGGGCGATGTGGCCAAGCTGGTTGCGGACTGCTGCGATCGCTATCCCGAGGCCAAGGTCGGTCCGATCCTCGACGCCATCAAGTACTCCGGCTTCCACTACGCTACCCGCGCCGGCCTCACCATCTCGGTGTGGGACGCTCTCATCCCTGCCGAGAAGCAGGAGCTGCTCGACCGCGCCCAGGCCAACGTCGACCAGATCAACGAGTACTTCGAGGAGGGCTTCATCAACGAGACGGAGCGCCACATCGAAGTCGTTAACGAGTGGACCGCTTGTACCGACAAGGTCGCAGCGCTCATGCTCGACTTGTTCGACGAGGAGAACCCGCTCTACATGATGGCCGACTCCGGCGCCCGTGGTTCTAAGACCCAGCTGCGTCAGCTCGGCGGCATGCGTGGCCTGATGGCAGACATGTCCGGCGAGACGATCGACCTTCCCATTAAGGCGAACTTCCGCGAGGGCCTGCTGCCGCTCGAGTACTTCATTTCGACCTATGGCGCCCGTAAGGGCCTGGTCGATACCGCATCCCACACCTCGGACTCTGGTTACCTGACCCGTCGTCTGGTCGACGTGGCCCAGGACGTCATCGTCCGCGAGGAGGACTGCGGTACGCACGAGGGCGTTACCTACAACCTCATCATCCCCGGTACCACCGACCTCAACACCGACCTCGTCGGCCGTTGCTTCATCGAGGACGTCGTGGCTCCCGATGGCACCGTGCTCTTTGAGCAGGACGGCTACATCGAGAAGGTCGCCGACATCCAGAAGATGGTCGATGCCGGCCTCAAGAAGGTCAAGCTTCGCGCGCTGCTCACCTGCCGCTCCAAGTACGGCGTGTGCCAGAAGTGCTACGGCTGGGATCTTTCCACTCGTCGTCCAGTCGCCATCGGTACCGCGGTCGGCATTATTGCCGCCCAGTCCATCGGCGAGCCCGGTACGCAGCTTACGATGCGTACCATTCACTCCGGCGGCGTCGCTGGCGTCGACGATATTACGCAGGGTCTGCCTACGGTCAGCCGTATGTTCGATATCGTCGGCAACGTCAACGAGAAGATTCTGGGTCGCGAGGCCGAGCTGGCTCCGTACTCCGGCCACCTCTCGATTAAGCCCGAGAAGTCCGAGTACGTGCTGACGCTCACCGACTCCGAGGACCACACCCGTGTCCTTGACGAGCGCCGCGTCCCCGCATCGGTGCGCTTTATGCCCGAGATCGAGGACGGCTGCGAGGTTCGCGCCGGCGACCAGATCACCAAGGGCTTCGTCAACTTCCGTAACCTGCGCAAGCTGACCGACATCGAGTCGACGATGCACACCTTCGTCGAGAGCGTCAAGGACGTCTACACCAGCCAAGGCGTCGACCTGAACGACAAGCACATCGAGGTGCTCGCACGTCAGATGCTGCGTCGCGTTCAGATCACCAACCCCGGCGACTCCAAGTACCTGCTTGGTCAGTACGTCGACCGCTACGAGTTCGCTGACGAGGTCGAGCGCGTTGCCCGTCTGGGCGGTCAGGCTCCCGTGGCCGAGCCCGTCATCCTGGGTACGCTCAAGGTCGCGTCCAACATCGACTCCTGGCTGTCGAGCGCTTCGTTCATCCGTACCGCCGGCGTCCTTACCGAGGCTGCTATTGAGGGCAAGGTCGACCACCTGCTCGACCTTAAGTCCAACGTCATCGTCGGTAAGAAGATCCCGGCTGGTACCGGCCTCAAGCCGTACGCCAACGCCAAGCTGACGTATCGCACGGCCGACGGCTACGTGGACATCGATGGTCCGGCTTCGCCCAACGCCAAGTCGCTGCCCGAGTGGGCTCCTGTGGAGCTCAAGGACCTGGACGAGCAGCTTCCGCAGCAGCTCGACTGGGCCGGCTACGACGAGTTCGGCGGTGCTGACGGTTCGTTCACCCGCAACGGCCACACCATCTCTGCTGAGAAGGCTCGCCTGTACCTGTTCGACGACCTGGGCGTGTCGCAGCGCTGGACCAACAAGTTCAGCGAGGTCGGCATCGAGACGGTCGGCGACCTGGTCGGCAAGTCCGAGGAGGATCTGCTGCGCATCGATGGCATCGGTGCCAAGGCGATCGAGGAGCTCCGTGACGGCCTGGAGGCCCACGACCTGCTCTACATCCTCGAGAACAACGACGACGTTGCCGACGAGGAAGACCTCTCGCAGCTGCTGCAGATGGTCTTTAGCCCCGACGGTCCGGACGACATCCTGCTGGGCACCTCCGCCACGCCGACGCATCACGCCGACGCCGACGAGGAGCTCCTGGGCGCCCCGATCGACGACAAGAAGGCTCCCGCCAACGGTGCCATCAACGAGGACATGGCTTCCCTCGACGAGCTGCTCAACCAGCTCGTGGACACCGACGACGCCGAAGAGGCCAAGGACAACGACGAGGAGTAATTAGTTCCGCCGTTCTAACGAACGGCGGCGACCTCCGTCGCTGCGCGGCCCCCAGAGCTACAATCTGTCATTCAAAAGGCAGGGCATGACCAAAAGGTCAATGCCCTGCCTTTTTCATGCCACCTTGTACGCTCTGGGGGCCGCTCGCTTGCGTATGCTCAACTTGTTGCGTTCCGTTGGTCACTTGCAAAAAAGGACAGGTTTATTTTGGTAGTTTTTCCTGCTTGAATTTGAAACATTCCGTTTGGTCAAAGCGTATCTATGGTGAGGGCCCCATCAAGAACCATCAGTGTCACCGGGAGGTGATTATGGAAGAACAAGCTTTTAGACAGGCGGTCGAAGACCACCGGGATGTCGTGTTTCGGATCGCATTGACGTATCTGCGTGATCGCGCTGACGCCGACGATGTCGCTCAAGACGTCTTTCTTAAGTTGCTCAAAAGCGACGCGCAATTTGAAAACTGGGAGCATCTTCGTCGATGGCTTATCCGGGTCACGATCAATGAATGTAAATCTCTCTTTCGAAAGCCGTGGAGGCGCGTGGAGGATATTGAGAATCTGGCCGATTCGCTTTCGACGGCGCAGGAGGAGACCAAGGCGGTCCTGTCAGACGTTATGCGACTTCCGGAGCGATTCCGTATTCCTATCGTGCTCTATTACTATCTGGGCTTCTCGACTTCAGAAATTGCCGAGTTACTGCATGTGCCAGCCGCGACCGTTCGAACGCGTTTAGCTCGCGGCAGATCGAAGCTCAAGTTCATCCTAGAGGAGGGCGACCGTGAAATCCAACCAGATCAAGCAGGCCTTCGAGTCCGTCCAAGCCGATAGCGATCTTGCTGACCGTGTTCTTTATGCCGCTGCTGGCGAGCCGCTTCGCCGAAAGGGTCACGCGAAGCCTCTGTATGTTGCCGTAATCGGATGTCTTGCCGGAGTGCTGGCGACCGGAGGGGTCGCCTACGCTGTTGTCAATTCCAGTTATTTTGCCTCTGCCTGGGGAAACCATGGCAACGGAGAGTCCGTTACCTGGACAAATGGCGGCTCGTCGGGGACGAAATATACCTACACCAGAGAGTTTGGTGATGGTATCGCGCCCCAAAGCCTGGAGGGTGCAGTCCAGAAGGTCAATCTGTCCGTCGAGGGCAACGGCTATACGCTCGACATTCATGAGATGGCAATCGACGAGAACGGTTGCGGTGCTGTGACGTTTACATTGTCCAATCCGAATGGCGTTAACTACTACAAGCCGGCGGCAGAGCTTGGCGAACTTGTTCTCTATGGTGAAGAAGAAGGGGGCGTCAGTACACCCAGCATGAACTTCGGCGAGGAATGGGCTGATACACGCTGCACCATTGATAAAGACACATCAAGCGACACGGTCATTAACGGCACGATGTACTTTGCATCTTGGAATCGCGATCGAGATTTACGACATGCGGTCACCTGGAATATCAGTTGGACGGAGGGCAAAGGTGAGGATGCGAAGGTGTTCGAGGTATCGACGCCAGAGTTTAACGTCGGAGCGCACGTCGATACAAAAGAACTCCGCTCCGATGACTCGCCTCTCGAGATCAGTCCGTTTTCCATCCAGACGCACATCGATGATCTGGGCTATGAAGCAGTTGATCATAAACTGACCGTCACCTACAAGGATGGGTCAGAGCAGATTATCGAAGATGACGACGCAGGGGCGTACAATTTCTATGTTTCGATGGGACGCAATAGCGGAGAGAACATTTGGGTGCCATCGAAGTTGATTGATGTCGACCAAGTGGTTTCAGTAACGCTCGAAGGCACACGCTGCACTTCAACAGGGGGCGCCGAAACGTCGGAACCCTTTACCATCGTCTATTCGTAAGATTTGGGGCCGCTTTCTACTAGGGGAAGCGGCCTTCTTTGCGGTAAATGGGCGGTTAGACCGCACGATATTCGCCTGCATTCCTGAAGTATGCGGCAAAATCTTGATGGGTCGACCACACCGTATATGCTCAAGCGCTCTACCTGCGGGTTTATTATCGCAAAACCCCGGTGCGCTCGGCGGGTCCAGAATTTGCCGCATACTTCCGAAAGCGCCGCCGATTTCCATGCGACAGGTGAGAGCAGATCACCGTTGGAGCGCGACGTTTCCCCAGATAAAACCGACCAAAATAAACCTGTCCCTTTTTGGCAGGTAACGTTGCCCCGACGAGCACGTCGGATCCCCGGCCCGGGCGGCACAGGGGTTAAGTTTGTCGCGAGTTCCGCACGAGCCGGAGGCCACTTAATGTGGCCTCCGTGCGAGCCAGGACTGTAGAGCAGCAAACTTAACCCCTGTGCCGCCCGGCCCGGGGATCCGCCAGCGCGCACAGGAGGGGATTCCTTTTGTGTAGGCTTTGCGGAAATGTGCCAATTTTGGGATACGCCCGGCGGCGTGGTCTGTTGACGGCACAGCTAACGCCACGTATCCTATCGAACTGCGTGTTTCGTAGGGGGATGCTGACCCCTCGATTCAAGCCGTTGCACTTTACAGAAAGCTGGAATCATTCGAGAAGGAGTACGCTTTGCCTACTATTAACCAGCTGGTTCGCCAGGGCCGTCGTTCCGTGCCCAAGAAGTCCAAGAACGCTGCTCTGCAGCACAACTCCCAGAAGCGCGGCGTGTGCACCCGCGTCTTCACCACGAGCCCCAAGAAGCCGAACTCGGCTCTTCGTAAGGTTGCCCGTGTTCGCCTTGTCAACGGCATCGAAGTTACTGCTTACATCCCGGGTGAGGGCCACAACCTGCAGGAGCACTCCATCGTGCTCGTCCGCGGCGGTCGTGTCCGTGACCTCCCTGGTGTCCGTTATCACGTCATCCGTGGCGCCTACGACGCTGCTCCGGTCCAGAACCGTATGCAGGCCCGTTCCAAGTACGGTGCTAAGCGCCCCAAAGCTAAATAAGCCAGATAACGTTTTGATACTTTCGCCGTGTGCCGTCTTGAGCGCCGCACGGTAGACACTTAAGGAGATTTCACATGCCGCGTCGTGCAGCAGCTAATCGTCGTGAGGTTCAGCCTGACGCCGTTTACAACAACCGCCTGGTGACTCAGCTCATCAACAAGGTCCTTCTTGACGGCAAGAAGGCCACCGCTGAGCGCATCGTTTACACCGCTTTCGAGATCGTTGCCGAGAAGTCCGAGGGTGGCGACGCTCTCGCTACCTTCAAGAAGGCTATGGACAACGTCAAGCCCACGCTCGAGGTTAAGCCCAAGCGTGTCGGTGGCGCTACCTATCAGGTCCCGATGGAGGTCAACTCCCGTCGTTCCACCGCTCTGGGTATCCGCTGGATCGTCAACTTCTCCCGCGCTCGCAAGGAGAAGACCATGGCCGAGCGTCTCGCCAACGAGATCCTCGACGCCTCCAACGGCCTGGGCGCTTCCGTCAAGAAGCGTGAGGACGTCTTCAAGATGGCCGAGGCCAACCGCGCGTTCTCTCACTATCGTTGGTAAGTTAAGGTAAGGAACTAACATGGCTAAGCCTAAGTACAAGCTTTCCGATACCCGTAACATCGGCATCATGGCCCACATCGATGCCGGTAAGACCACCACGACCGAGCGTATTCTTTACTACACCGGTAAGACCCACAAGATCGGTGAGGTCCATGAGGGCGCTGCCACCATGGACTGGATGGTTCAGGAGCAGGAGCGCGGCGTAACCATTACCTCCGCTGCTACCACCTGCTTCTGGAACAAGGACGGCAAGGACTACCGCATCCAGATCATCGACACCCCGGGCCACGTTGACTTCACCGCCGAGGTCGAGCGCTGCCTGCGCGTCCTCGATGGCGCTGTCGCCGTCTTCGACGCCGTTGCCGGCGTTCAGCCCCAGTCTGAGACCGTTTGGCGTCAGGCTTCTACCTTCAACGTTCCCCGCATCGCCTTCATCAACAAGTATGACCGCGTGGGCGCTGACTTCTTCAACGCTATCGAGACCATGAAGGATCGTCTCGACGCTAACGCCGTGGCCGCTCAGGTCCCGATGGGCGCCGAGGACAACTTCTGGGGCGTCATCGACCTGGTCACCATGACTGCATGGGACTTCAAGGCCGACGAGAAGGGCATGACCTACCCCGAGCCGATGGACGAGATCCCGGCTGAGTTCGCCGACATCGCTGCCACCAAGCGCGAGGAGCTCCTCGACGCTGCTGCCAGCTTTGACGACGAGCTCATGGAGAAGATCCTCATGGAGGAGGACTTCACCGTCGAGGAGCTCAAGGCTGCTCTGCGTAAGGGCGTTCTGGCCAACGAGCTCAACCTCGTCTTCGTGGGCTCCGCCTACAAGAACAAGGGCGTCCAGGAGCTGCTCGACGCTGTCGTCGACTACCTGCCCAGCCCGCTCGACGTTGAGGCCGTCACCGGTACCGATCCGGACACCGGCGAGGAGATCCAGCGTCATCCTTCCTTCGACGAGCCCTTCTCCGGCCTGGTCTTCAAGATCATGACCGACCCGTTCGTCGGTAAGCTCACCTACGTCCGCGTTTACTCCGGCCGCGCCGAGTCCGGCTCCTACGTTGTCAACGCTTCCAACGGTCAGCGCGAGCGCCTCGGCCGCATCCTCGAGATGAACGCCGCCGAGCGTATCGACCGTGACGACGCTGCCGCCGGCGACATCGTCGCTTGCGTCGGATTCAAGAACTCCACCACCGGTGACACCCTGTGCGCCGAGGGCAAGGAGATCGTCCTCGAGAAGATCGAGTTCGCTAAGCCCGTTATCGACGTTGCCATCGAGCCCAAGACCAAGGCCGAGCAGGACAAGATGTCCCTGGCTCTGACCAAGCTCGCCGAGGAGGACCCGACCTTCCAGGTGTCCACCAACCACGAGACCGGCCAGACCATCATCGCCGGCATGGGCGAGCTGCACCTCGAGATTATCGTCGACCGTCTGCTCCGCGAGTTCAAGGTTGACGCTAACGTTGGTAAGCCCCAGGTTGCCTACCGCGAGACCGCTGGTCACGACGTCGAGAAGGCTGAGGGCAAGTTCGTCCGTCAGTCCGGTGGTCGCGGTCAGTACGGCCACGCCGTCATCAAGCTCGAGAAGATGGAGGAGGGCTTCGGCTACGAGTTCGTCAACGCTATCGTCGGCGGCGTCGTGCCCAAGGAGTACATCCCGTCCATCGACAAGGGCATCCAGGAGGCCCTGAACACCGGTGTTATCGCCGGCTTCCCGGTCCTCGACGTTAAGGTCACCCTGTTCGACGGTTCTTACCACGAGGTCGACTCCTCCGAGGCCGCCTTTAAGATCGCCGGTTCCATGGCTATCAAGGACGCCCTCAAGAAGTCCGACCCGCAGCTGCTCGAGCCGATCATGGCTGTCGAGGTCGAGACCCCCGAGCAGTACATGGGCGACGTTATGGGCAACCTCTCCGGTCGCCGCGGCAAGATCGAGGGCATGGAGGATCGCAAGAACAGCAAGCTCATCCGTGCCAAGGTGCCGCTGGGCGAGATGTTCGGTTACGCTACCGACCTTCGCTCCCAGACCCAGGGCCGTGCATCCTACACGATGCAGTTCGACTCTTATGAGCCCGCGCCCAAGTCCATCGTGGACGAGGTCATGAGCAAGAACGCCTAAGTTCGAGCTCCCTGTTACGTAATCCGCGAGAGCATCTCTCGCACTCTTTGGAGGTTTAAGTTGGCTACCCAGAAGATCCGCATTCGCCTCAAGGGCTATGATCACGAGGTCGTCGATCAGTCCGCGAAGCTCATCGTCGAGACCGCTCAGAAGACCGGCGCTCGCGTTTCCGGTCCTGTCCCCCTGCCCACCGAGCGCAACCTGTACACGGTTATCCGCTCGCCGCACGTGAACAAGGACTCCCGTGAGCAGTTCGAGATGCGCACCCACAAGCGCCTCATCGACATCCTCGACCCCACCTCGGGCACCGTTGATTCGCTTATGCGTCTCGACCTCCCCGCTGGCGTCGACATCGACATCAAGCTCTAAGCGATATCGCTCATAGCTTAAAGGGCCCCGCTGCCGTTACGGTAGCGGGGCCCTTTTGTTTTGCATGATGGGTTTGGATCGCCGGGTAAGGCTGCCGAGCGGCTGGCTGTGGCGACCTACTCACTCAAGGGGCGCAATGACGCTTCCTCAAAATGGAAGGATCGCAAGCCGTCTTCTGTTTCGATGCACGCACGACCAAAGCCATCGACCGTTTTAAAGATGCCTCGCGCCAGCTCGTCACCGGCAGGGGAGCGGGCGATAACGTGCTTTCCAATCCAATTGAGGTGAGCGACATATTCGCCGTGGACGGGCGCGAGCGGTCCGGTGTTTTCTTCCATGGCGTTGAGGCGTTCTGCCCAGGCATCTATAGCGTCTATAACTGCGTGATAGACCTCATCGAGGAGCATGTCGACAGCTGGAACGTTCTCGTTAAGGTCCGAGAGACCGATTGCCGGCAGGCCGCCATCGGGCACCTCTTGGGGCGCATAGTTCACATTGACACCAATGCCACAGACGGCGAAAGGTTTGCCTTCGTTATCGCGTGCGGCCTCGACCAGAATGCCGCCGAGTTTGCGTCCACGCGCGACCAGGTCGTTGGGCCATTTGAGGCCAATCTCGTTTGCAAGACCCTGTTTTTCGAGCGCCTCGAGCACCGCTAGGCCGCTGACGGCAGCAAGACCAGAGTACTTCGCAGGATTAACGCATGGACGCAGGACAATCGAAAGCAATAGGTTGCCGGCGGTTGAATCCCACTTGTGGCCGCGCCGGCCGCGTCCTGCTGTCTGAGCCCGGGCGGCAAGTCCTGTGCCGTGCGGCGCTCCCTGTTTTCCTGCTTCGAGCAGGTCATCGTTGGTCGATCCGGTTACGTCGACTATCGTTAATTTGGCATCCATAACGGCTGCTACCTCCTTAATGAATAAGTGAATAACGCAATGGTGTCGAGAGAGACACAATGTGAAGCCTTTGTCGCATTTGGACAATTTAATGTTAACACGTTAACAACGACTGAAATGCGCTATCCTCTCTTGGTCGATGTAAACACGTCAACAACTCAAAGGAGGTTAGTGATGGGTTTCACGATTCTTGGAACAGGCTCGGCGCTTCCTAAGCGCAGTGTTTCCAATGACGAGCTGTCCGAGTTCCTCGATACCTCGGATGAGTGGATTTTTACCCGCACAGGTATTAAGAGTCGCCACGTCTGCACCACCGAGTCACTTGACGACCTTGCCGTAGCGGCGAGCGAGCGGGCACTTCAGGTGTCCGGAATCGACGCGAGCCAGTTGGATCTGATCGTCTGCTCGACGACGACGGGTGACCACCTTGTTCCCGCCGAGGCGTGTGCCGTTGCTGAGCGACTGGGCGCGACGTGCCCTGCCTTCGATGTCTCGGCTGCCTGCGCCGGCTTCGTATTTGCGCTCGATGTTGCCGAGGGCTATATCGCCCGAGGACGAGCCAAGCATGTGCTTGTCGTTGCCGCCGAGCAGATGACGCGCGCGCTCGACTGGACCGACCGCGCCACCTGTGTGCTCTTTGGCGATGGGGCAGGCGCCGCGGTGATTGAGGCTGGGGGAGACAGCCCCCTTGCCGTTGAGCTTTCGACGGCGCCCGACGTCGAGACGTTGTGCGTTCCCGGTCTGGTCGGCACCTCGCCGTTTAAGGCCTCCGCAGATAGCGAGAGCGTGCTGTCCATGAATGGCCGCCGCGTGTTCAAGTTCGGCGTCAACGCGATTTGCGACACGGTCCATAAGCTTGCGAGCGATGCGGGCATTTCGGTCGAGGACATCGACCATTTTGTATTCCATCAGGCTAACGAACGAATCCTGAGTCAGGCGGTCAAGCGCCTCGGTGTGCCAGACAAGCGCGTGGTTCGAACGCTGCGCGAGACCGGCAACATTTCGAGCGCATGCATTCCGCTTGCCCTCGACCGGCTGGCAAACGCCGGTGCACTTCACACGGGCGACACCATCACCCTCGTTGGATTTGGCGCCGGTCTGGATATAGGTGGCTATCTACTTCGTTGGAAGTAGTCGCACATAGGAAATAAAAACGCCCCTAGGGCACAAACAAAGGAGAACTACCATGGCAGATCAGAAGACCTTCGAGCGCGTTTGCGATGTTATCCGCGAGACCGCCGGTCTTGACGACGTCGAGATGAAGCCCGAGTCCACGCTCGAGGAGATTGGTCTCGACAGTCTGGGCACCGTCGAGATCCTCGTCGCCGTTGAGGACGAGTTTGGCATCCAGCTCGATACCGAGGAGAACCCCAAGACGGTCGGCGAGTTCGCCGATACGGTCGAGGCGGCATTGGAGAAGTAGAGATGCTCAAGACTCCTCTCTGCGATCTGCTCGGCATCGAAAAGCCCGTGTTCCAGGGCGGTATGGCCTGGATCGCCGACGCCTCGCTGGCGTCCGCAGTGTCCGAGGCGGGCGGCTTAGGGATTATCGCGGCCATGAACGCCGACGCCAACTGGCTGCGCGACCAGATTCATGAGCTGCGCGCCAGGACGGATAAGCCCTTTGGCGTCAACGTCATGCTCATGAGCCCGTTTGCCGACGAGGTCGCGCGGGTCGTGATTGACGAGCGGGTGCCGGTCGTCGTGACGGGTGCCGGCAATCCCACCAAGTACATGAAGGCGTGGAACGAGGCGGGCATCAAGGTCATCCCGGTCGTTGCCTCGGTGGCGCTGGCGCGCCTCGTGGCGCGTCGTGGAGCCACTGCCGTGGTTGCCGAGGGTACCGAATCAGGCGGCCATATTGGCGAGACCTCGACGATGGCACTGGTGCCGCAGGTTGTCGATGCGGTCGATATTCCCGTGGTTGCGGCTGGCGGTATCGCCGATGGCCGCGGCGTGGCGGCCGCCTTTATGCTGGGCGCCGCCGGCGTGCAGGTGGGTACGCGCTTTCTGATCGCAGATGAGTGCACCGTATCGGAGCAGTACAAGGAGATGGTCCTGAAGGCCAACGACACCTCGACGCGTGCGACCGGCCGCTCGACGGGACACCCGGTGCGTGCCCTCAAGAGCCCCTTCACCAACGCCTACGCCAAGAGCGAGGCGGCGGGCGTAAGCGTCGAGGAGCTCGGGGCCATGGGCACGGGCGCCCTTCGCAAGGCCGCCAAGGACGGCAATTACGAAGAGGGCTCGTTTTTGTGTGGACAGATTGCCGGCATGGTCAACGAGCGCCAAAGCGCACGTGAAATCGTTGACGACCTGGTCGATGGCGCCGAGCACGTCCTGAAGGGTGCGTGCGCATGGGTGGCGTAGCGTTTCTGTTTGCCGGCCAGGGCGCCCAGCACCCCGCGATGGGCGTCGACCTGATCGAGGCATCGCCGGCGGCCGCCGAGGTGTTCGCCATTGCCGACGAGGTGCGCCCGGGGACCAGTGAGCAGTGCCGAAGCGCCTCCAAGGAGGAGCTCTCGCAGACCGAGAACACGCAGCCGTGCGTGTTCGTTCACGATCTGGCAGCGGCTGCCGCCCTGCGTGAGCGCGGCGTGGTACCTGCCGCCTGTGCGGGTTTTTCGCTTGGCGAGGTCGCCGCGCTCACCTTTGCGGGGGCGTTCGATACGCGAGCGGGCTTTGAGCTCGTGTGCGAGCGCGCGGCGCTGATGGCCGCGGCTGCCGAGCGCCATCCGGGCGGCATGCGCGCCGTCATCAAGCTCGATGCGGCGCAAGTCGAGAACCTGGCAAAACAGGCCGGCGAGGACTGTTGGCCGGTCAACTACAACAGTCCGCAGCAGACGGTTGTTGCCGGACCGCCCGAGGCGCTGCAGGAGCTCGACGTCCTAGTAAAAGAGGCTGGCGGCCGCGCTATGAAAGTCGCGGTGTCGGGCGCATTTCATAGCCCCTATATGGCCGAGGCGACTGAGGGGCTGGCGACGTATATCCAAGCCGGCCACGCGCCGTCACCGCTGCTGATTCCGGTCATGGCAAACATGACGGCGGCGCCCTATCCGGCGAACCCGCGAGCGGCATCGGATGTCTTGGCCAATCAGGTGAGTCATGCCGTTCGTTGGGTCGACACGCTGCATGCTCTGCAGAATCAGGGCATCGACACGTTTATTGAGGTCGGCCCTGGCAAAACGCTGTCGGGCCTGGCCAAGCGTACGCTGAGCGACGTTCGCGTGTATTCGTGCGAAACGGCCGAGCAGGTCGCAGCTATTGCCGACGAGCTCGCATAGTCCACAGGGCTGTAACCCGAAAGGAATGACATGGGCAACTTGAACAACGGCGCGCTCGAGCGCAACGACTCACGTCGCGTGGCACTGGTCACGGGCGGCTCGCGGGGTATCGGCCGCGCCTGCGCTGTCGGTCTGGCGGAGGACGGCTTTGATATCGCCGTCGTCTATGCCGGCAGCGTCGATGCGGCGCGCGAGACGTGCGAAGCCTGTGAGGCGGTTGGCGCCACGGCACGCGCATATCAATGCGACGTGGCCGATCCCGATGCCGTCAACGCTTGCGTGGAGACGGTCCTCAACGACTTTGGCTTCATTTGGGCGCTTGTCAACAACGCCGGCATCACGCGCGACGGCCTGCTCATGCGCATGGGCGATGACGCATTCGATCGCGTGCTCGATGTCAATCTCAAGGGAACATTCAATATGACGCGCGCACTCACCAAGACCTTTATGCGCCAGCGCGGCGGTTGCGTCGTCAACATGAGCTCGGTCGTGGGCCTGATGGGCAATGCCGGGCAAGCCAACTACGCTGCTTCCAAGGCGGGCGTGATAGGGCTTACCAAGGCGGTGGCGCGCGAGCTTGCGCCTCGTGGCGTACGAGCGAACGCGGTCGCCCCCGGGTTTGTCGAGACAGATATGACGGCAAAGCTCTCGGAGAAGGTGCGTACGGCAACCGAGGAACAGATTCCCCTTAAGCGCATGGCACGTCCCGAGGAAGTGGCCGGCGTGGTGCGCTTTTTAGCGAGCGATGCGGCTGCTTACATTACGGGCGAGGTCGTGCGCGTCGACGGCGGAATGGCGATGTAGAAACCAGGGCCGAAGAACGGCTTGGATGAGGAGACCATGATGGAACAGAGAGTTGCAATCACCGGCATCGGTGCCGTATCGCCGCTCGGCAACACCGCGCTTGCCACCTGGGCGGCCATGTGTGCCGGCACGTGCGGCATCGGCCCGATCACGCACTTCGATACCGATGCGTTTACCGTCAAGGTGGCGGCTGAAGTCAAGGGCTTTGACGGCAACGAGTACTTTGGCAAGCGTGACGCCAAGCATCTCGACCCCTGCGTTCAGTTTGCGATGGCGGCTTCGGACGAGGCAATGCACGATGCGGGCTTTGATGTCGAAGGCGCCATCGATCGTGAGCGTCTGGGCGTCTACGTGGGCTCGGGCGTGGGCGGCATGACGACGCTCGTCGACAACGTCCACACGATCGCCGATCGTGGACCTCGCCGCGCATCGCCCTATATGATTGCGATGATGATCCCCAACATGGCTTCGGGCAATATCGCGATCCGCCACAAGGCAAAGGGACCGACCCTGCCAGTCGTGACTGCTTGCGCGACCTCGGCCCATGCGGTGGGCGAGGCGTTCCGCGCCATCAAGCACGGCTATGCCGACGCGATCCTCGCGGGCGGCGCCGAGGCGGCCATTATCCCCGATGCCGTTGCAGGCTTTACGTCCTGCCGCGCATTGACCACCAACCCCGATCCCGCGACGGCTTGCCGCCCGTTCGATGCAGACCGCGACGGCTTTGTGATGGGCGAGGGCGCTTGCGTGCTGGTACTCGAGAGCATGGAACATGCGCAGGCGCGCGGTGCGCACATTTATGCCGAGGTCGTGGGCTACGGCAACACCGATGATGCTTATCACATCACGAGTCCCGATCCCGAGGCTGCCGGCATTGCCCGCGCGATATCGCTGGCGGTGGCCGAGGGCGACGTCAAGCCTTCCGAGGGCCTCTACATCAATGCCCACGGCACCTCGACCAAGCTTAATGATTCGTCCGAGACGGCGGGCATTAAGCGTGCGCTCGGCGAGGACGCGGCACGCGCCGCGCACGTCTCGTCGACCAAGTCGATGACCGGTCACATGATCGGCGCCACGGGTGCCATTGAGGTCATGGCCTGCGCCATGGCGCTCGAGCAGGGCGTGGTGCCCCCGACCATTAACTACCACACGCCCGATCCCGCCTGCGATCTTGATTACACGCCCAATCGCGCGGTTCGCGCCGACCTTACCTGGGCGCTTTCGACCAACCTGGGCTTTGGCGGGCACAACGCCGCCATCGCGCTGCGTAGATATACGAGGAGCTAGAGCATGGATTCCAAAAGACTTGCCGAGATAGCCGATGTTATGGAGGACCGCGGCCTCACGCGCGTGCGCGTTGAGGAGCCCGATGGCACCGCGGTCGAACTCGAGCGTGCGAGCGCCGCGCAGCCGGTTGCCGTGCCCATGCCTATGCCGGGTGCCGTGACTGCTCCGGTGGTGGCTCCTGTCGCCATGCCTGCCGCCGCACCGGAGCCCGCCGCGCAGGCGCCTGCCGCCGCACCGGAGCCCAAGGGCACCGAGGTGACCGCTCCCATGGTCGGCGTTTTCTATGCTGCCCCGGCGCCGGGCGACGAGCCGTTTGTGCACGTGGGCTCCAAGGTCAAGGCCGGTGAGACCCTCTGCATCATCGAGGCCATGAAGGTTCTCAACGAGGTGACGGCCGAGGCAGACGGCGAGGTGCTCGAGATCTGCGTGGCCGACGGCGACCTCGTGGAGTTCGGCAGTTGCCTTATGAGGATCGGATAGGTGATGTCCATGAACAAAGAAGAGCTCAAGAAGCTGTTGCCGCATCGCGAACCGATGCTTTTGCTCGACGAAGCCGAGCTGGTGGGCGACGAGGCCCACGGCAAGATCACGATTACGGGTGACGAGTACTTTTTGCAGGGGCATTTTCCGGGAAACCCGGTCGTTCCCGGCGTGATTCAGTGCGAGATGCTCGCCCAAAACTGTTGCGTGCTGCTGATGGGCGATGAGGAGGCGCGCGGCGCGACGCCGTTCTATACGAGCCTCGATAAGGTGCGCTTTAAGCGTCCGGTGCGCCCGGGCGACACGGTTGATCTGGTGTGCACCATCACGCGTGCGCGCGGGCCGTTCCGCTTTGCGACGGGTACTGCGAGCGTTAACGGTGAGGTTTGCTGCCGCGCCGATATGTCTTTTGCACTCATGCACGAAAGTTAAGGAAGGCTTCATGTTCGACAAAGTGCTCATCGCCAACCGCGGCGAAGTCGCGGTCCGTGTTATCCGCGCGTGCCGCGATATGGGCATCAAGACCGTCGCCGTTTATTCCACGGCCGATGCGGACGCGCTACACGTGCAGCTTGCCGACGAGGCGTATTGCATCGGCGGCCCGCGTCTTGCCGAGAGCTACCTCAATGACGATGCCGTGCTCACCTGTGCCGTAAAGTCGGGCGCCAAGGCAATTCATCCCGGCTATGGCTTTTTCTCCGAGAAGGCGAGCTTCGCGCGCGACTGCGACAAGTATGGCCTGGCGTTTGTCGGTCCCTCGGCCGAGGTGATCGACAGCATGGGCGACAAGGACGCCGCACGTCGAACGGCTGCCGCGGCGGGCGTGCCCATCGTGCCGGGCTGCGATTTGCTCAAAAGCCCCGAGGAGGCAACGGCCGAGGCCGAGCGCATTGGCTGCCCCGTGCTCATCAAGGCGCGTGCAGGTGGCGGCGGTCGCGGCATTCGCAAGGTCGGGCGCGTGGAAGATGCGGCAAAGGCGTTCATCGAGGCGCGTGCCGAGGGCGAGGCCGTTTTTGGCGACGGCGAGTGCTACATGGAGAAGTTCGTCGCGCCGGCGCACCACGTCGAGGTGCAGATTATGGCCGATAAGCAGGGCCATGTGTTTTCGCTCGGCGAGCGCGAGTGCTCGGTGCAACGCCGCAACCAAAAGCTGATCGAGGAGAGCCCCGCGCCGTGCCTCGACGGACACGACGATATTCGCGCGCGCATGCACAAGGCCGCGCGCGACCTGGCTCGTGCCGTCGGTTACGAAGGAGCCGGTACCATCGAGTTCCTGTATTCGGATGACGGCAATTTCTACTTTATGGAAATGAACACGCGCTTGCAGGTGGAGCATCCGGTTACGGAGTTTGTGACCGATACCGACTTGGTCAAGTGGCAGCTGCGCGTGGCGGCCGGCCAGCCTCTGCCCTTTGAGCGGGAGGACATGCCGGTTCGCAACCACGCCATGGAGTGCCGCATCAATGCCGAAACGCCGGACTTTCTGCCGTCATGTGGAACGGTTACCGCGTTGCGTGTGCCGGGTGGTCCGCGCGTACGCTGGGATTCCGCCATGTTTACCGGTGCGAACGTTCCGCCGTACTACGACTCCATGCTCGGCAAGCTCATCGTGTGCGCGCCCACGCGTGACGGCGCCATTCGCAAGATGCGCTCGGCCCTGGGCGAGCTCGTGATTGAGGGCGTGAGCGAAAACAGCGAGCTTCAGCTCGACGTGCTGGCAAACGACGAGTTCTTGTCGGGCATGTATCACACCGATCTGATGGGGCATCTCTATGCTGATGAATAGAAAAGCGAAGACGGTCAACGTCCTCGAGGGGCCGATGACCGAGTCGTGCGCCGAGTTTCCTGCGCGCCACGTGTTTATCAAGTGCCCGGAGTGCCGCCGTGTGATCGATGAGGCACGCCTGCACGACAACCTCGAGGTCTGCCCTCGTTGCGGCAAGCACTTTCGCGTGAGCGGTCGCGCGCGCATGCGCATGACGGTTGACGAGGGCACGTTTGAGGAATGGGATGCTAGTCTGGCGCCGGAGGACTTCCTCTCGTTTCCCGGCTATGCCGACAAGCTCAAGATCGTGAGCGAGCGTTCGGGCGAACGCGATGCCGTTGTGTGCGGCAGGGGCAAAATCTGCGGCTGCGATACGGCACTCTTCTTTATGGACGCTAACTTTATGATGGGCTCGATGGGCTCCGTGGTGGGCGAGAAGATCTGTCGCACATTTGAGCATGCGACCGAGCTGGGATTGCCAGTTGTCGGCTTTACCGTTTCGGGCGGTGCGCGCATGCAAGAGGGCGTGACCTCGCTTATGCAGATGGCCAAGATTTCTGCGGCGGTTAGGCGCCACAGCGAGGCGGGCGGCCTGTATATCACGGTGCTCACCGATCCCACGACCGGAGGCGTAACCGCGAGCTTTGCCATGGAGGGCGACATTATCCTGGCCGAGCCCGATGCCCTGACGGCATTTGCCGGCCCGCGCGTGATCGAGCAGAACATGCACAAGCGCCTGCCCAAGGGATTCCAGCGCTCCGAGTTTTTGCTGGAGCACGGCTTTTGCGATGCCGTTGTTCCGCGTGGCGAGATTGCGCTCACGGTAGGCGAGCTGCTGGCGCTGCACGAAGGGCACGCGCCCGGCCTGGGGGCACCGCATGAGATCGTGCATACGGGTCGCCGCGGCAAAAAGTTGGGACACTTGTTCAAGCGCTCGGCCGTACCAAAAACCGCGCTCGAGATTGTCAAGCAGACCCGCTCGGCAGATCGCGCCACGGCAGGCGAGATGATCTCGCTGGGCCTGGATGGATTTGTGGAGCTGCACGGGGACCGCTACTTTGGCGACGACGCCGCTGTGGTGGCTGGCATTGGCTGGAAAGACGGACGCCCCGTAACGGTCATCGCCATCGAACGCGGCACCACGACCAAAGAGCGCATGCGCCGCAACTTTGGTATGGCGCATCCCGAGGGCTACCGCAAGGCGCGTCGCCTTATGCGTCAGGCCGAAAAGTTTGGTCGACCGGTTCTGTGCCTGGTCGATACTTCGGGCGCGTTTTGCGGCATCGGTGCCGAGGAGCGCGGCCAGGGCGAGGCGATTGCCCAGAATCTCATGGAGATGAGCGGCCTTAAGACGCCGATTGTCTCGGTGGTGACAGGCGAGGGCGGCTCTGGTGGCGCGCTGGCGCTATCCGTGGCCGACCGCATCCTGATGCTCTCGAGCTCGGCCTATTCGGTCGTGAGTCCCGAGGCCTGCGCGTCGATCCTGTGGAAGGATACGGAGCGTGCGGATGAGGCCGCCGAGGCGCTTAAGCTCACGGCCCCCGATCTGCTGGCGCTCGGCATCATCGACGGCATTGTCGACGATAGGGGCCTGTCGCATGAGGAGATCGCCGGTGCCGTCATGTCTTCGGCATTCGATGCCTTCGATACGCTTGGGCAGCTCGACGACGCGACCCTCACAAACCTCCGCTATGAAAAGTACCGCACAATCGGTCGGTACCGCACGATGTGACAAAGGGGCAGCCCGTATGTCACATTGGGAAAGGCGTTCCATGTCACAAGTTACTAACACCTCGTTCACAACGACGGTCTCATCAAACGCCATGGCCGTGGTGGACTATCTGTCCAAAAGCATGATGTCGGCGCTGCCCTTTATTGTCTGCGCGGCGTTGTTCCGCACCGTCGCCGTCATTATGGGCGAAGGCATGCTGGGCCTGTGGCCTGCCGATTCCGAAATCTATCGCCTGTTCTACAGTTGGCTCTATAACGCCGGTTACTACTTTTTGCCCATCTATCTTGGTTGGGCGGCTGCCCGCCAGCTCGGTTGCTCGGAACAACTGGGCATGATGCTGGGCGGCGTATTGATTGCGCCCGATCTGCTTAAGCTCGTCGATGCCGCATCGACGGCGGGGGCATCGATGACTTCCGTGTATGGTCTGCTTCCCGCGCCGGTCAACGATTACACGACGACTGTTATTCCGGTCCTCATCTCGGTGCCCGTGCTATGGCGAGTGGAGTGTTTCTTTCATCGAGTTATCCCTAAGGCCGTGGCATTTTCGTTCGTTCCGTTTGCAACCATGCTCGTCATGGTTCCGGTTTCGCTGTGTATTACAGCGCCGGCGGGCAGCTATCTGGGCATGCTGTTGGGCCAGCTTATGTTTATGCTTGGCAATTCCGGTGGCATCGTGTCGCTGCTCACGCTCATGGGGCTTGCCGCGGGTTGGGAGTTTCTTAAGATCGCGGGTATCAGCAACGTTGTCCTATCGCTTGCGTACGCGCAGTTTATGAGTGTGGGAACGGATTCGTGCATCCTGATTGCCGCGACGATGGCGACGTTCGCCGTTTGGGGCATGCCTTTTGGCGCGTCGCTTCGCGTTGCGGATAAGGACGAGAAGGCGCTCATGCTGGGCTATTCAATCTCGGGTGTTCTTGGCGGCGTAAGCGAGCCGGCGCTGTACGGTTGCGGCTTTAAATATGGCAGGTGCCTGACGTGCATGGCCATTGGCGGTGCCGTCGGAGGCCTTGTTGCGGCCGTGGGCCACGTTACGGCCTATACCATCGGCATGACGAATGTCCTCATGGTCATTGGCTTTGCCACGGGCGGCATCTCGAACCTGCTGTGGTGCTGCGTTGCCGGCAGTGTGGCATTTGCGGTGTCTGCGGCGCTGAGCTACTGCTTTGGCGTGGTGCCGGCGAAGGGGCAGACGACGGGGGACGGAGCTGATTCACCCGAAACCTCGAAGAGCGTGGCCGAAGCAAGCGCATAAACCTGTGCGACAAAGGGCGATTTCTTTGTCATGTTCCAAGGCCGTGGCCCGTGTGGGTTGCGGCCTTTTTGTATCTGTGGGGCAAAGTGGCTACACTACAATCCGTTTGAGCAATAGATATATAGGTAGTACCGTGGGGGCGGATATAGATGGTTGAGTGGATTGTTCGTCGTGCGCAGGGCGACCGTGCGCGCGTGGGAACGTTGACGGGCATAGTGTGTATTCTCGCCAATGTGGCACTATGCGCTGCAAAGGGCGTAATTGGCGTGCTGTCGGGATCGGTTTCGATTGTGGCGGATGCCATGAACAACCTGTCCGATGCCAGCTCGAACATCGTGAGCGTGCTTGGCTTTAAGCTGGCGGGCAAGCCGGCCGACCCCGAGCATCCTTACGGACATGGCCGCTACGAGTATCTCTCGGGTCTGGTCGTGGCGGCGCTCGTGCTGCTGATTGGCGTTGAGCTGGTGAAGTCCTCGGTTGAGCGCATCATCCACCCCGAACCTGTCGAGTTCTCGCTTGCCCTGGTGGCAGTCTTGGTGCTTTCGATGATTGTTAAGCTCTGGATGGCGGCCCTCAACCAAAAGCTCGGCGATCGCATTGAGTCCGAGACGCTGCATGCGACCGCTCAGGACTCAAAGAACGATGTCCTAGCTACGGGCGCCGTGCTGGCGTGCGCAATTGTTTCGCAGGTGACGCACATCAATCTTGACGCATGGGTCGGCCTTGCCGTTGGCGCCTATATTGGCTGGAGCGGCTTTGAGCTCATCCAGGATACGGTGAGCCCGCTTTTGGGCCAGGCACCCGACCCTAAGCTGGTCAAGCACATTCGAGACAAGATCATGAGCTACCCCGGCGTTTTGGGCGTTCACGATTTGATGGTTCACGACTACGGCCCGGGCAGGAAGTTCGCAAGCGCTCACGCCGAGATGGCAGCCGAGGCCAGCCCGCTGGAAAGTCACGACACGCTCGATAACATCGAGCAGTCGTTTAGGGTCGAAGACGGCATGATCGTCACGCTCCATTACGATCCCATCGTGACCGACGATCCAAAGGTGGCGAGCATGCGTCTGCGCATCAACGCTATGGCTCAAGAGATTGATAGCCGCCTCTCGATCCACGACCTACGCTGTGTTCCGGGCCCCACGCATACCAACGTGATCTTTGACTGCGTACGTCCCTCGGATTTGGCGATGAGCGCCGAGGACCTGAAGCGCGCGTTGGCGAAACGGGTCGAATCGGAATATCCCAAGTCGGTCGCCAAGATCACGATCGACGAAGACTACGTAGGCCGTACCCAAGAGTAGGGCTGTGCCGGCAAGGCAATGTATACAGAAGGGGAGAACATGAAGAGGCTGTATCTGCTCCGCCATGGCCAGACGGAATTCAACGTCAAAAAGCTCGTCCAGGGCCGCTGCGATTCACCGTTGACCGACCTGGGCCGCAAACAAGCGGGAATGGCAGCCGCATGGCTCAAAGCCCACGGCGTCGTCCCCGACAAAGTGGTCTCTTCGCCCTTAGGCCGAGCCATGGACACGGCAAGTCTCGTCGCAACCGAACTCCTCGGCCGGGATGCAGCAGTCGAGCCCTGCGAAGGCATCATCGAGCGCAGCTACGGCACCTTCGAAGAAGGCCCCCACGACGCCCTACCCACCGACGTCTGGGACCCCGGCGAGGACCTGATCCCATTTGGCGGAGAAGGAAGCCATGCCCTGCAGGAGCGCATGGTGGGCACCCTCACCAATCTCATGGGCGCCGAGGGCATCGAAACCCTCCTAGCAGTAAGCCACGGCAGCGCCAGCCGCCAATTCATCAAGGCTGCAGCCCCAGAGGGCTTCGAGCTCCCAACAAAACTCCCCAACTGCGCCATCATGATCTTCGATTTCGATGGGGAAAAGCTACAAGCAGAAGGCGAGCCAATGCAATGTAAGTTCACCCTCCAGCAAATAGTGGACCCCCAACAAAGTAATTAGCTGAGCGAGCAGAGTTAAGCAGACATCAACGTGTCGTCTCCCGAGCACGGCGGAGGGCCGGAGAAATATATTAAGGTCATCGCGAGTTCCGCACGCAAAGGAGAGCACTTAATGTGCTCTCCGTCTTGCGCAGGACTGTAGAGCAGGGACCTTAATATATTTCTCCGGCCCTCCGCCGTGCTCGGGAGCCATCCACGCACTTTACCTGCGTAAACAATGTGAGTGAAATATGAATCTCGATGGATACGCCCGCAGCCGTGTATACTAAACAGCTGTGTGAAACCAGGGGAGTATTCTGGCTGGACAAAATGCCTGCTTAATAGGGTTGTCAGGTAGTCCGGGCGTAATACAAGACTGGGGAGCACGTCGTGTAAGTAGTGGTCCTCTAGGGGCGTACGCTCGGTGGTGTACGCATTGTCCCAAGACCACGCGAGAGTTGGGATCATATCTTGATCAGCATGATTCTCGGCCGCAAGATTGGCATGACCCAGGTTTGGGACGAGGACGATAACGTCGTTCCCGTCACGGTCATCCAGGCTGGCCCCTGCGCTGTCTCGCAGGTTAAAACTCAGGCAACCGACGGCTATGACGCCGTCCAGATCGGTTTCGGCGACATCAAGGCCAAGAACGTGAACAAGCCCATGGCTGGTCACTTCGCCAAGGCTGGCGTCGAGCCTGTCCGCTTCCTTCGTGAGGTCCGCGTCGAGAACGGCGAGGAGCACAAGGTCGGCGAGGTCGTCACCGTCGCTGATTTCGCTGATGTCGAGAAGGTCGACGTCATCGGTACCTCCAAGGGTAAGGGCTTCCAGGGTCGCATCAAGCGCTGGGGTCAGCGCCGCGGTCCTATGACGCATGGTTCTCACTTCCAGCGTCACCCCGGTTCTATCGGTCAGTGCGCCTATCCTGCGCGCGTCCTCAAGGGCGTCAAGATGGCCGGTCACATGGGTAACGAGCGCGTTACCGTCAAGAACCTTTCCGTTGTCCGCATCGATGCCGAGCAGAACCTCATCTTGGTCAAGGGCGCTGTCCCGGGTGCCAAGAATGGTCTCGTCGCCATCCGTATGGCCTAAGGGCCCAGCCCATTTAGCCCAGCGTCATACCAAGGAGAACACTTAAATGGCAAAGTTTGAAGTAAAGAACAGCGAGGGCAAGAAGGTCGCCGAGGCCGAGCTCGCCGCTGAGGTGTACGGCATCGAGCCGAACATCCACGTTATGCACCACATCGTCAAGTGCCAGATGGCCTCTTGGCGTCAGGGCACCCAGTCTGCTAAGGGTCGCTCTGAGGTTTCCGGTGGCGGCAAGAAGCCTTGGCGTCAGAAGGGCACCGGCCGTGCCCGCCAGGGTTCCATCCGTGCTGCCCAGTGGCGTCACGGTGGCGTTGTCTTCGCCCCCAAGCCCCGTTCCTACGCTAAGCGTATGAACAACAAGGAGGTCAAGCTGGCTATGCGCTCCGCGCTGTCCGCCAAGCTGGCCGATGGCGAGCTCGTGCTCGTCGACGACTACGGCTTCGAGAAGCCTTCCACCAAGGCTGCCGTCGCCATGCTCAAGGCTCTCGGCCTTGAGGGCAAGCGTCTGACCATCATCGTTCGCGATGAGGACGTCAACGCCTACCTGTCGTTCCGCAACATTCCCAAGACGTTCATCATCACTGCCGACGAGGCCAACACCTACGATCTCGTCAACAACAACGCTGTGCTGATGCCCGCCGACATCGCCGCTCACTTCGGGGAGGTGCTTGCATAAATGACCGCCCACGAGATCATCATCCGTCCGATCGTGTCCGAGCGTTCCTTCTCCGGCATGGAGCTGAACAAGTACACGTTCGAGGTCGCCAAGGATGCTAACAAGTATCAGATCAAGGACGCTGTCGAGGAGATCTTCGGCGTCAAGGTCGTTCGCGTGAACACCCTGACGGTCAAGCCCAAGACCAAGCGCGTGCGCTATGTCGCCGGCAAGACCCGTTCTTGGAAGAAGGCCATCGTCACGCTGGCCGAGGGCGACACCATCGAGGTCTTTGGCAACCAGGCCTAAGACTCGCTGCTGTTGAGTGAGCTCATGCCTCCCAAATGGGGGAGGCGAGAGCTCAAGGTTTCGGGCGTATAAAATGGACACGCCCGGAACCGTGTATACGTCCGGTGTCATCGCACCCGAGGCAGAACCTCGAATCCCTGTCTGCGATGGCTAACGGATTCCTATTGAAAGGGATTGTAATGGCTGTAAAGCACCTTAAGCCGACCTCCGCTGGTAGGCGTTGGCAGACGATCTCCGATTTCTCCGAGATCACCTGCACCAAGCCCGAGAAGTCTCTTCTCGAGCCCCTGCCCAAGAAGGCCGGTCGTAACAACAACGGCCGCATCACCACCCGCCACCAGGGCGGCGGCGTGAAGCGTCGTTACCGCGTGATCGACTTCAAGCGCAACAAGGACGGCGTGCCCGCCAAGGTTGCCACGATCGAGTACGATCCGAACCGTTCCGCTCGCATCGCTCTGCTGCACTACGCTGACGGTGAGAAGCGCTACATCCTGGCCCCCAAGGGCCTCGAGGTCGGTCAGACCATCATGTCCGGTTCTGACGCCGACATCAAGCCGGGCAACGCTCTGCCCCTCGCCGACATCCCCGTCGGTACGCTCATCCACGCCGTCGAGTTCCAGCCGGGCAAGGGCGCTGCTATCGCCCGTTCCGCCGGTAATTCCTGCCAGCTGATGGGTAAGGAGGGCAAGTACGCTATCGTCCGTATGCCTTCCTCCGAGATGCGCCGCATCCTCGTTACCTGCCGCGCCACCGTCGGTGAGGTCGGCAACGCCGATCACGCCAACATCGTCATCGGCAAGGCCGGCCGTAAGCGTCACATGAACGTGCGCCCGACCGTCCGCGGTACCGTCATGAACCCTGTCGACCACCCGCACGGCGGTGGCGAGGGCAAGAACCACACCTCTGGTCGTCCCTCTGTTACCCCCTGGGGTAAGCCGACGAAGGGCCTTCGTACGCGCAAGAAGAAGAAGGTCTCGAACCAGCACATCATTCGTCGCCGTAAGAAGTAATTTCGGATACCGAGTTTTAGGAGAAAGCACTTATGAGCAGAAGTCTCAAAAAGGGCCCGTTCGTGGAGACTCGCCTTCTCTCGCGTATCACCGCGATGAACGAGGCTGGCAAGAAGGACGTCGTGAAGACCTGGTCCCGCGCGTCCACCATCTTCCCCGAGATGGTTGGTCACACCATCGCCGTCCACGACGGCCGCAAGCATGTGCCCGTGTATGTTACCGAGTCCATGGTTGGTCACAAGCTCGGCGAGTTCGCGCCGACTCGTACGTTCCGTGGCCACAAGGCCAAATAGGGGGTTAACCGTAAATGGCAACTAAGTCTATTGAAACTGAGGCCACCGAGGTTCGCGCCGTCGCTAAGTACGTGCGTGTTTCCCCCAGCAAGGCCCGCCTGGTGGTCGATCTGATCCGCCGCAAGCCTGTCGCTCAGGCCTTCGACATCCTCCACTTCTGCGACCGCGCCGTCGCCGTGGATGTCGAGAAGGTTCTCCGTTCCGCCGTTGCGAACGCCGAGAACAACAACGGTCTGCGTGCCGACAACCTGGTTGTCGCCGCTGCCTATGTTGACGAGGGTCCGACGCTTAAGCGCATCCGTCCCCGCGCCAAGGGTTCCGCTTCTCGCATTCTGAAGCGTACTTCCCACATCACCGTCGTCGTTGCTCCTCGAAAGGAGGCGTAAAGCTGTATGGGTCAGAAAGTCTACCCCACCGGCTTCCGTCTTGGCATCACCGAGAACTGGCGCTCCCGCTGGTTCGCAGAGAAGGATTACGCTAAGACCCTCGGTAACGATCTCGAGATCCGCAAGTACCTCGAGAAGCGTCTTTCCCGCGCAGCTGTCTCCCGCGTCGAGATCGAGCGCGCTGGCGACAAGGTGAAGGTCATCATCCTCACCGCTCGCCCCGGCGTTGTCATCGGTAAGAAGGGTGCCGAAATCGATACCCTCCGCACCGAGCTCGAGAAGGTCGCTGGCGTCTCCAAGGGCCAGCTCTCCGTCGACGTTGTCGAGATCAAGCGCCCCGAGCTCGACGCCAACCTCGTTGCTCAGTCTATCGCCGAGCAGCTCGAGGGCCGCGTTGCCTTCCGTCGCGCTATGCGCAAGGCTGTCCAGTCCGCCCGCAAGGCCGGCGCTAAGGGCATCCGTATCCAGTGCTCCGGTCGTCTCGGCGGTGCCGAGATGGGCCGTCGTGAGTGGTACCGCGAGGGTCGCGTGCCTCTGCACACCCTCCGTGCCAAGATCGACTACGGCACGGCTGTCGCCAGCACCACCATGGGCGCTTGCGGCGTGAAGGTCTGGATCTACCTGGGCGAGAAGCTCCCGGGCCAGCCTGTTCCCAACCCTGCACTCGAGGGCTCTTCCCGTCCTCGTCGTCGTAACTCCGAGAGGAGGGGTCAGTAGTGCTTGCCCCTAAGCGTATTCTTCACCGCAAGGTGCAGCGTGGCTCCATGAAGGGCCAGGCCAAGGGTAATACCGAGCTGCATTTCGGCGAGTTTGGTATCCAGGCTCTCGAGGCCCATTGGATCACCAACCGTCAGATCGAGGCCGCTCGTATTGCCATGACCCGCTACATGAAGCGTGGCGGTCGTGTTTACATCACGATCTTCCCCGATAAGCCCATCACCAAGAAGCCTGCCGAGACTCGCATGGGTTCTGGTAAGGGTAACCCCGAGGAGTGGGTGGCCGTCGTCAAGCCCGGCCGCATCATGTTCGAGGTCAAGGGCGTGCCCGAGGAGGTCGCTCGCGAGGCTCTGCGTCTTGCACAGCACAAGCTTCCCATCAAGACCAAGATTGTTGCTGCCAAGAACGCTGAGCAGCGCATCGAGAAGGAGATGGCTGAGGAGGCCGCTCTCGAGGCCAAGTGGGCTGCTGAGGACGCCGCCGCCGCCAAGGAGGAGAACTAATGAAGCCCGCAGAGATTCGTGAGCTCTCGGACGCTCAGCTCGTTGAGAAGCTGAAGGAAATGCGCGCCGAGCTCTTTAACCTTCGTTTCCAGATGGCCACCAGCCAGCTGGACAACACCGCTCGCGTCAACACCGTGAAGAAGGACATCGCTCGCGTCCTCACGGAGCAGCGCGCCCGCGAGATCGCAGCGGAGAAGTCCGCTGTCGCCGAGTAGGACCTAAGGAGAGAACATGACTGATTCGCGTAACTCGCGTAAGGTCCGTACGGGTGTCGTTACCTCCGTCTCCGGTGCCAAGACCATTGTTGTCACCATCACCGAGCGCAAGCGTCACCCCAAGTACGGCAAGATGATGACCAGCTCCAAGAAGCTGCACGCTCACGACGAGGAGTGCACGGCTGGCGTGGGCGATACCGTCCGCGTTATGGAGACCCGTCCTATGTCCAAGATGAAGCGTTGGCGCCTCATCGAGGTCGTCGAGCGCGCTAAATAAGCAGTCGCTCTTACGACTTGTACGTTTCCGAAGATGTGCGTATGCCTGGCTTGCATACCACGGGCCGTATAAAGGCTGCGCACCTCTCTTCGGTTCTTAGTTCGGAGGAACATCTACCATGATTCAGATGCAAACCATGCTGAACGTCGCCGACAACTCCGGCGCTCGCAAGATTCGCTGCATCAAGGTGCTTGGCGGTTCCAAGCGTCGTTATGCAGGCATCGGCGATGTGTTCATCGGTGCTGTCCAGGAGGCTACCCCTGGCGCCAACGTCAAGAAGAAGGACGTTGTCCGTTGCGTCGTCGTTCGCACCGTTAAGGAGATCCGCCGCAAGGATGGCTCCTACATTCGCTTTGATGAGAACGCCTGCGTTGTCATCAACAACGATGGTTCGCCCGTCGGCACCCGTATCTTCGGGCCCGTCGCTCGCGAGCTTCGTGACAAGAAGTACATGAAGATCGTCTCGCTCGCTCCCGAGACCCTGTAGTTAGGGGAGATATATGTATATCAAGAAGGGCGATAAGGTCCAGGTTCTCTCTGGTAAGGATCGCGGCAAGCAGGGTGTTGTCCTGCGTGCTCTCCCCGCCGAGAACAAGGTCGTTGTCGAGGGCGTTTCGGTCGTCAAGAAGGCCGTCAAGCCCAACGCTGCCAACCAGCAGGGCGGCATCGTTTCGCAGGAGGCTCCCATCGACGCCTCCAACGTCAATCTCGTCTGCCCCGAGTGCGGTAAGGTTACCCGCGTCGGTCACGAGAAGGACGGCAAGAACAAGCTGCGCGTCTGCAAGAAGTGCGGCCACAAGTTCTAAGCTGCCCGCAACATCAAGTTGCTAGCAAAGGCCCGGATGCCACGGCACCCGGGCCTTTTTCTATCCCCACTCGATGGCTTCGGTTCTGCCGTCCCGTCATTCCGGTTGCATCCAGTTTTCGGTGCCGTCTCGAATCGAGTGCCGCCAGGTGATACCCTGTCGCGTTTCGTCGGCTTCGGGGACAAAAGTCGGGACAACTCCAAAAACTATTTTCGAACTCAGGGCTTTGAGTTTTTGTTTTTGTCCCAAAGGGCGCGGCGGGATGCCTTTGGAGGCTCGATAGCGCCGAAAACGCCCGTTTTGAAACTTAAATGCCTTTTCGCGTGCAAGCCGCCAGCTGCAATAGGAAGTGAATCAACGCAGGTGGCTTTCAAGCAGTTTGCAAAACTGCAGGTCGCAGGTCTTCATTGCCAGTAGGAGAAATGAGTAGTCTCAGGTGGCTTGCCCATGAGTTGACGAACGGGATTTGAGCTTACGCTGACGTCCGGAAACGCTTCGAGCACGGCGTTACGTTTTTGGGGTTTGGGCGTAGCCCCTGCACCCGCGAGCGCGGGCCTTAAGCCCGCCGAGAGGGTGACGCGTCGAAAACGAAGGGGAAAGAGAGAAGGGGCCGTCCCTATCATTCAGGTTGCGACCGAAGAAGACAAGGAGACCCCCTGAGCCTGAATGATGCCCCACAGACCGCGTCCGACCGAGCTCAAGCCGAGCTTTTCCTGACGTCCGCCTTCGCGAAGATGATGGCTGGATTGGCTATGGATTGGCAACACTTATTTGGACGATTCCGGGAGGGACGGCCCCGCCTCCCTGAACTCGACCGGCGACATGTAGCCCAGCGTCGAGTGGATCCTGAAGTTGTTGTACCAGTGCACGTAATCCAAGAGCTTGGCTCGGAGCTCGCGCGTCCCTCCTCGGTCCTTCGGAGTGGCCGACGATCTCCCCGTTGCAGAGGTCGACGAGCAGGCAGACGTAGTTCCACGACGCCCCGACGCGCACGCAGACCAAGTCGCTGCATATATGGGTGCACGGCGCCCTGCCGCCGAAGCCGCGCGCGACGACGTTCGACACGTCGGCCTCGTTGACCGCCCCGGGGTGCACCTTGAACCTCTTCCTGCCGTATGCGCCGGCCAGGCCGTTCTCCCTCATGATGCGGCAGACGCGGCGCCGGCTGACGGTAACGCCCGACCTCCCGGGCGACGCCTTGATCTTGCGCGATCCGTTCCGGCCCTTGCTGGCGGCGTGCGCCGCCGCGGCCGCCGTCGCCCCCGACATTAAGGTCCTCAAGGGCCGCGTCGTCTCCGGCGACCAGTTCGTCTCGCCCGCGGAACAGAAGGAGCGAATCCTCGCGACCTTCGGCGACCTGTGCTGCGAGATGGAGGGCTGCACCATCGCGCAGGCCGCTTATCTCAACGGCGTGCCCCTCGTCGTCGTGCGCGCCATCAGCGACAAGCCCTGCGCCGAGGGCCGGGTCGTGACTACAACACTTTCGAGAAGAAGGCCGCCTGCGACTGCGCCCGCATCGCCGCGCGCATGGTTAAGCTTTAGGCCCTGCGCGCCGGGGCCCTTCTTTATGTTGGGACCCCGGCGCGCCGGGCCCTTTCCAAAGCGAAGTGTCGAGCGGAAGTGTTGAGCGTCGGCCCTGAATGTTCAATGGCCGTTGTTTTCTGCCCCTCAAGTGGTGGACTTTTCCTCGGAGCTGTTGATTCCCCCACGCGCCCCCTTCCGTTCTCTGTTCTCCCCTTATACTCCTTGTACGAGGAGGTAAGAAGTCATGGACAAGACCACACAGGACAGCTTGGCAAAGAAACCCGTCGACATGAGGGACAGGATTCTCGAGCATCTCGAGGCCCTCACCTCTGCCGTCTCGCTCGACGACCTTGCCCGTCTGTCCACCTCCGACATCGCCGAGACGCTCATCATCTCCAGGAGCCTGGCGAGCCAGTACCTCAACGACCTTGTTCGCGCCGGTCTTGTGGTTAAGGTGGCGGGCAGGCCTGTCCGTTATTTTCATCGCCGCGCGTTCCAGAAGCGTTTTCAGGTAAAGCTCTCTGCAAGCGAGTACGCCTCGCTCGCCGACCTCATCCAGGCGACGGGAATCGCCGATCACCGCGACTTCGCGCGTGCCGTGGGCTTCGACATGAGCCTCAGCTCCGTTGTCGAGCAGTGCAAGGCTGCGGTTCAGTACCCTCCGTTTGGCCTGCCCATCCTCTTGAGCGGCGGCGTGGGTGTCGGTAAGTCTTTCCTTTCTCGCCTTGTGTACGAGTACGGCAAGAACCAGGGCTTGCTGTCCCGCGACTCCTCCTATGTGCGCATCGACTGCGCCGGGGTCCCGGACGCCGCCTCGTTCAACGGGCTTCTTGACGAGTCGATCGCGAAAGCGCGCGGGGGTGTGGTCTTTGTCAACGGCATCGAGGCACTCTCTCCCTCTGCGATGGAGCACTGTCTTGCGACGGCCCTCGGGCTCGATGCCTCCCAGGATGCGCCGCGCGCTCGCCTCGTTCTTTCGACGACGCTTTCCGCCGATGACCTGAAGGTTTCCTCGGCCTACAGCAAAATGCCCATCTGTGCCCGCGTCCCCTCACTCAAGGAGCGGACCCCCGAGGAGCGCGAGGATCTCATCTTGAGCTTCCTGCGCAGCGAGGGGTGCCGAATCGGTTCTGATGTGAAGATCAGCCGCGGCGCATACCGTTGCCTCGTGAACGCGGACTTTTCCGATAACATCGCCGGCTTGCGCGCCTGCGTGACGAACTGCTGCGCCAAAGCGTTCCTCAATCGCGAGGGCGACTACGTCGTCGTTCGCCCGTATCTTCTTCCCAGCGGGCTCCTCTCCTCCGCGCAGATCGATCAACAGCCCGACGATGGCGTTCTGATCGACGCGTCTCTGGATGCCGCCGAGAGCACAGGGCCGGTCGAGCAGGCGCTCGATGCCCTGTGCTCCCTCGATGAGCGATTCTGCGCCGGGGAGCTCTCTGTCTCCGAGCTTGTCTCGCAAGCTGTCTCCGCTGTGCGCGGCGTTGAGGATCACTTGATCTTCGACCACGGCGTCGCCTCCTCGAGGTCGCGCGCCTTCGAGCGCGTCGTGGGCGCGGTCCTTGCCGACGCAGGCTCTTCTTATGGCATCGAGCTTTCGAGGAAGGTCGCTTTTCTACTGGCCCAGGAGATTTGCCTGCAGTTGTGGCCGGGTATCGGCCTGGCTAAGCGAAAGTCTGCCTGTGTGGAGCAAATCTCCCATCTCCTCGGTGCCGTGACCTCCGAATTGCCGTTTGCCTCGAGTGTCTCCGATCAGGTCGCCGCAGACGTGGAAGGGGCGCTGGGAATCTCGCTCGATCACTTCACGAAGACGCTTCTGACGCTGTGCGTCGCATCGGAGTCTCGCGATGCGAAGGCCCTTCGGACGCTCTGCGTCATCTTGTCCCACGGCTACTCAACGGCGACGAGCATCGCCGACGCGGCGAACCGTATGCTCGGCATGCATGTGTACGAGGCTGTCGACATGCCCTACGACCAGCAGCTGAAGGACATCGTCGGTCCGCTCCAGCGCCTCGTCGACCGCCATTCCTACTGCACCGGGGTCGTGTTCCTCGTCGACATGGGCTCCTTGGAGGAGGCCTATAAGGCCCTCGAGAACGTTACCGACTCCACTATCGGCGTGGTGAACAACGTCTCTACCGGTCTTGCGCTCGAGATCGGGGTCGGGCTGCTCGGCGGCAAGTCCATCGCCGAGGTTCTTGGCGATGCGACCGCCGCGTGCGTGACGCACTGCAAGGTGATCGAGCGCGTCAACCGTGAGGACGCCATCGTCTTCTGCTCCGAGTCCGGGGTCGACGCCGCGGAGAGGATACGCCAGCTCGTCTCGCAGAGCCTCCCGCGCACCATAGGCGCGCGCCTGCTCACGAGGCCCTTCAAGCAGCTCGTCGCGAACGGGTCGAACGACGCCGTTTTCTCCGAGCACCGCGTCTGCGCCGTCATCGGCACGGGAGACCCCGGGGTCGCCTCCGTCCCCTTCGTCGCCCTCGAGGACATCATGTCGACGGCGTCCGCCTCTAAGGTTGATGCCGTGTTCGGCAGGTGGCTTGACGCTTCCGAGCTCTCTTCTTTCCACGAGAAGCTGCTCTCGAACATGACGCTGCAGAACGTCATCCGCTCCATCACCATCCTCGACCCGGAGCGGCTATTCCATGAGATCGAGAGCGCCGTGCACGAGCTTCAGCGCAGGACAGGCGAGAAGATCGGCAGCAACGCCATCATTGGGCTCTACGTTCACCTCTGCTGTCTCGTCGAGCGCCTTGTTACCAGAAACCCCATTGAGACCTACGTTGGCCAGGACCGCTTCGAGGAGGAACGCGCCGATTTCATCGAGTCCTTCAGGCAGAGCTTCTCGAGCATCTCGACGCGCTATCGCGTAGAGGTTCCCGTAAGCGAGATCGCATATGTCTTCGACTACATAAGCGTGAGCGCCGCCCCGGCGCGAGAAGAGCGCCTCGGCTCCTCGGACCTCCTGCTCGACGAGTGACCTTCCCCGCGCCGCCGCAAGCTGACCGCGCGTCCTCAATAATCCGATAACCCCTTGCCCGGCGCGAATCCGGATAGCGCCGAGGCAGTACCGAACGCAAAACTTCATTTGATAGGAGCAAACATGAGTGTTGTTATGGCACGAATCGATAATCGCCTGCTTCACGGCATCATCGTGACGCAGTGGGCCCCGGTGTCGGGCGCGACCCGAGTCATGGTCATCGACGACAAGGTCGCCGGCGACGAGGTCCTGAAGTCCACCATGAGGATGGCGCGCCCCGCGGGCATGGCCGTTTCGATCATCTCCGAGCAGACCGCGCTCAAGAACTTCGCCGCGGGCAAGTACGACCGCGAGAAGGTCTTCGTCATCGCCAAGGAGCCCGAGACGATGCTTCGCCTGGTCGAGTCGGGCGTCGAGCTCCCGTCGCTGGTCGTCGGCGGCTCGCTCGTCAAGGAGGACGGCATCCAGCTCACCCAGCGCGCCTACGCCTCCGCCGAGAACGTCCAGAGCTACAGGGCGCTCATCGCCCGTGGCGTCAAGGTGACGGCCCAGTTCGTGCCCGCCGACAAGCCCGTCTCCGTCGCAGACCTCATCTAAGGGGGAAATATGGTCAACTTCACTATCCTGCAGGTCGTCCTTTTGACCCTGCTGGCCTTCATCAAGCACGTGGACTACTACGGCATCCCGATGATCTTCGTCAATTACGCCGTTTTCTGGGGCCTCATCACCGGAGTCGTCATGGGCGACTGGAAGACCGGCCTTGTCATCGGCGGCACCATTCAGCTCATGCAGCTCGGCGTCGCGGGCTTCGGCGGCTCCTCCATTCCCGACTACGGCACGATGGCCATCATCGCCACCGCCTACGGCGTGACCCTGGGCTCCGACACGGGCCTCGCCATCGGCCTGCCGGTCGGCATGCTCGGCATCCAGCTCGACGTCGTCGCCAAGATCCTCAACGGCTTTGTCGTCGAGAAGTCCCAGAAGTTCTGCAACGAGGGTAAGTTCAATCAGATGAACGCCATCCTGTGGGTCTGCCCCGCGCTCTTCGGCCTGTGCGCCGCCCTGCCCGTCTTTGTCTCCGTGACGCTCGGCCAGCCCGCCGTCAACTGGCTCCTCGAGGTCATGCCCCAGTGGTTCCTCTCCGGCCTCACCCTCGCCGGCAAGATGCTCCCGGCCGTCGGTATCGCCATGCTGCTCCGCTACATGCCAACCGCCAAGTACTTCCAGTACCTGCTCGCCGGCTTCTTCCTCTCGGCCTTCCTGAACGTGCCCATCATCGGCGCCGCCATCGTCGGCGTTGCCCTCGCGATTGCGTTCTACCAGCGTGCCGAGAGGGACACCGAGCTCGCCGCCCACGCTTCCGCAGACGCCTTCATCGGAGAGGATGAGTAACCATGGAAAACGAGAACATCACCGCCGTCGCCGAGGGCAAGCCCTCCGGCTACAAGGTCACCAAGAAGGACCTGCGCAACGCGAACTGGCGCTGGCTCATGAGCGTGTGCACCTTCAACTACCAGACCCAGCAGGGCGCCTCAGTCGCCTACGCCCTCTCGCCGGTCCTGAGGAAGATCTACACGAACGACGAGGACTATAAGCAAGCGCTCAACAACCACTTCCGCTACTACAACACCCAGCCTTGGCTCGCCGCCATCATTCTTGGCGCCTGCGTGGCCATGGAGGAGCGCGACGGCCTAGCGGCGGCGGACGCCGTCCAAGACCTGAAGATCGGCACCATGGGACCGCTCGCCGGCGTCGGCGACTCCCTGCTCATGACCATGATCCCGACCATCATGGGCTCCATCGCCGCCTACATGGCCATCGAGGGCAACCCCGTGGGAGCCGGCATCTGGTTCGCGCTCATCCTGGCCATCTTCTGGGTCCGCATGCACGCCCTCGAGTTCGGCTACAAGCAGGGCGTGAAGCTCGTCACCGACTTCAGCGAGAAGCTTCCCAACCTCACTGCCGCCGCCTCCGTGCTCGGCCTCACCGTGGTCGGCTGCCTCATCGCCTCGGTCATCGGCGTCACCTGCCCGATTAGCTTCAGCTTCGGCGACGTCGCGATGGAGATTCAGCCGCTGCTCGACAAGATCCTGCCTGCCATGATCCCCGCCGCCATCACGGGAAGCGCGTATTACCTTCTTACCAAGAAGAACGCGAGCATGACGGCCCTCATCCTCGTGGTGATCGTCCTCGCGATGGTCGCCTCCGCCGCCGGCATCCTCGCCTAGCTTCGACCCAAGAGATTGGTGAATCAATGAGAAAGATAGTTGTGGCGAGCCATTCCCTTCTCGCCCAGGGCTTCAAGGACACCCTCGAGTTCCTTACGGGTAAGGGCGACGCCGTCAACGCCGTGTGCGCCTACGTGAACGACAACGGCGAGGGGCTCGACGCGGCGGTCGAGGCGGCTCTTTCGGGCACTGACGAGGTCGTCGTCCTCACCGACGCGTACGGCGGCAGCGTGAACCAGCGCTTTTCCCGCTTCGCCTCCGACCGGATCCACGTGATCGCGGGTGTCAACCTCCCGCTCGCCATGACGGTCGCGCTCGCGCGCCCCGACGAGAAACTCGACTTCGACGCCCTCGTCAACGAGGCGCGCCAGCAGATCATCTACGTGAACGGTGCCAGTTCCGCCGAGTGCGACGACGACGAATAGAGGAGGTCGACGATGAGAGAGTTCCTTAAGGACGTGTGGATGCACGGCGGTGAGGAAAGCCGCGCCATCACCCCCGAGAACATCACGGGCGAGAAGGGCCGCGCCGCCATGTCGGCCAGCCACCTCGGCGTCGGCCGCAAGGGCTCGTGCTGCGTGCCCCTTGAGTCCGGCGAGACCATCACGCTCGCGGACATCGAGGGCCCCGGCATCATCCGCCACATCTGGATGACCGTCCCCGACAAGACCGCCGCCGGCAGCTTCGTCATGCGTGACCTCGTGCTGCGCTTCTACTGGGACGACGAGGAGACCCCCTCGGTCGAGTGCCCTGTCGGCGACTTCTTCTGCAACGGCTTCGGTGAGCGCGCCATCGTCAACTCGATGCCCATCTGCGTGAACCCGACGGGCGGCATGAACTGCTACTTCGAGATGCCCTTCAGGAAGCACGCCAAGGTCACGCTTACGAGCGAGCACCCCGGGTTCATTAAGTACATCTTCTACACGTTCAACTACGCGCTCACCGACGTGCCGGACGACGCCATGTACTTCCACGCCCGCTTTAACCGCGAGCGCAGCACCCGCAGGGGCGTCGACTACACCGTGCTCGACGGCGTGCGCGGCAAGGGCTACTACGTCGGCACCTACATGGCCCTGTGCGCCCTGGAGCGCTATTGGTGGGGCGAGGGCGAGATGAAGTTCTTCCTCGACGGCGACGAGGAGTTCCCCACGGTCACCTCGACGGGAGCCGAGGACTACTTCGGCGGTGCCTGGGCCTTCCTCGACAGGCCGCCCCACGCGCTGCCCGAGGCGCAGTGCTTCAACACGCTGTTCGCCGGCTACCCGTACCGCTCGACGCGCGACGCCACGCGCGACCGCTTCAGCGCGGGCAAGCCGAACCCGAATCCGATGCTCGCGACTAACGACGACGCGCTGCCCAGGCACGGCCTCTACAGGTGGCACCTTCCCGACCCGATCTCGTTCAAGGAGGACCTGCGCGTGACGTTCCAGGACCTCGGCAACGACGACATCAAGCTCTACGAGCGCGAGGACGACATCTCCACCGTCGCCTACTGGTACCAAAGCGAGCCGCACGCCGTGCTCGCCCCGTTTGCCGCAAGGCAGGACCGCGTGCCCAGGTAGGGTCGCCTCGAAACAAGCCAACGTTATGGGCGCCCGCGGTTGACCATGACTGCGGGCGTCCCTTTGTAAGGAGGATCACATGAGCGAAAAGCAAATGAGGCTCGGCGCCCTCGAAGCCGGCGGGACCAAGATGGTCTGTGCCGTGGTGTCCGGCGACGGCGAGGTCCTCGACCGTATGGAGACCCCGACGCTTACGCCCGCCGAGACCGTCCCGCAGATGATCGAGTGGTTCACCGCCCGCGATGTGGACGCGTTGGGCATCGGCGCCTTCGGCCCGACCTGCGTCAACCCCAACGACGAGCGCTACGGCTCCATCCTCCAGACGCCCAAGCTCGCGTGGCGAGGCCATGGTCTTCGCGCCGCGTTCGCCGACGCCCTCGGGATTCCGGTGGCCTACGACACGGACGTGAACGTTGCCTGCCTCGGCGAAGTGGTCTTCGGCTGCTGCAAGGGGCTCGAGGACGCCGTCTACGTGACCATCGGCACCGGCGTGGGCGCGGGCGTCATGTGCGCGGGCAGACTCCTTCACGGCATGCTGCACCCCGAGGCCGGTCACATGCTGGTAAGGACCCGTCCCATCGAGGAGGGACGCTGCGTCTGCCCGAGCCACGCGAGCTGTCTCGAGGGGCTCGCCTCCGGCCCCGCCATCGCCGCGCGCTGGGGAAAGCCCGCGGCCGAGCTCGCGGACAACGATGAGGTGTGGGCGCTCGAGGGGGATTATCTGGGGCAGATGTGCGCGAACCTCGTGCTCATGTACTCGCCTCGCCGCATCGTCCTCGGCGGCGGCGTGATGCACCAGGAGCAACTCTACGGCATCGTCCGCAAGAAGACCCTCGAATATCTGGGTGGCTACATCCAGACCGCCGAGCTTAAGGACATGGAGAGCTACATCTGCGCCCCGGGCTGCGGCGGCGACCAAGGAATCCTCGGCGCGGCCGAGCTGGCAAGAAGGGCGCTCGCGTAACTTGCGCTCTCTCCGCCATACAACGCGTTAAGAAAAGACGAGCGCTTCTTGCCAATTGAGCGGCAAGAAGTGCTCGTCTTTTGCATTTGTTTTTGGGGCAGGACGCCCCGCCTCCGCTAGAGTCCCTGGACCGCCACACCCACGAGGTTTGGACCGGTGTGGACAAGAAGCGCGGGGCTGATGTCGGAGCGGACGACCTCCACCGCGTTGGCCACGCACTCGCACAGGGCCTGCTCCATGCGGTCGTAGAGGTCGGCGTGGGCCGAGGTGCGGCTCGCGGCAAAGCGCACCTTGGGGTGCTTCTCGACGATGGCGGCGATGAGCTTGACCTCGGTGCGATGCGGTACTTGCACAGCCATTTCGTGTACGCGAGGCTGTTGGCTTTCTGGGCCACAGCAATCACCTTCCCCCTAGTATGATGACCTGAACAATCCTCATGCTAGGGGGAAGGTTTTTGTCGCGTAGCGGAAATTGGCCTCCACCCGCTGAGCGGGTGGCTTTCTATGCCGCGCGTGCCGTGCGGCACGGACTAAAGTCCATGAATAAAAACGAGGAAGGCCACGTCCGGCCTCCCTCGCAAAGAGTCTCTGATTGCTCCCACTCATTGGGGACAGACTTACATGAGTGATTGCACTCATTGGGGACAGACTTAAATGAGTGCTCTTGAAATGCCGGCGCCTGGGGACGTTCTTTTTCTGTCTGCAGTTTGGGACGTTCCTTTTCTGTCGGCAGTTTGGGACGGTCCTTAGAGCTGCAGCGCGCCATGAGCGACGAGGCGAAGCGGATCATCCTGTCTTTCGAGTTCTAAGCAGAATTCCCCGTCTCTGAGTAATGATTAGTGCGCATTTGTGCGTATTTGTGTGCGTAGGATTGCGTGGCTATGCGTGTATAAGCACCGTCTGCGGCTGTATTATGACCATTTGGCGGTTATATACGCAAAAGTACGCACATACGCGCTAATTTGTGCGAATATAGAGACGGCAGAAATGTTAGACGCTCCATGACCCAGGAGGCACATATGGCAGATTTCAAGCAGGCTCCACTCGACGCGGCGGCAGCCGCCAAAGCAGCGTTCGCTTCGGTCCAGGACAAGCCGTTCCCCGACGATATCTTTACGGCTCCCGAGCTCCGTTGGGCTGTGATCGGGTGCGGTGTTATCGCCAACCAGATGGCCCAGTCTCTCGCTCTTGCCGGCCGCAAGCTTGCGGGCGTTGCCAACCGCACACTGTCCAAGGCTCAGGCTTTTGCAGAGCAGTATGGCATTGAGAAGGTCTATGAAACGGTCGAGGACCTCTACACCGATCAGAACATCGACGCCGTCTACATCACCACCCCGCACAACACTCATATCACCTATCTGCGCGCTGCGCTGGCAGCTGGTAAGCACGTGCTCTGCGAGAAGGCCATTACCCTCAATTCCGCTGAACTCGATGAGGCCCGTGCCATTGCCGCCGAGCACAACGTGGTCCTTATGGACGCCACCACGGTGCTCCACATGCCTTTGTATCAGGAGCTGCGTCGTCGCATGGATGTCGGTGAGTTCGGCCGCATGAATCTTGCTCAGTTCAACTTTGGCAGCTACAAGGAGTACGGCGATCTGACCAATCGCTTCTACAACCGCAACCTTGCTGGCGGTGCCATGCTCGATATTGGCGTGTATGCCCTGTCCGTCATGCGTCTCTTTATGGCCAGCCAGCCCGCCGAGGTCGTGTCTCTAGGCAACACCTGCGAGACTGGCGTCGATGTTGCGGGCGGCATCGTCTGCCGTAATGCCGAACAGCAGCTGGGCGTGGTGAGCCTTACGCTCCACTCCAAGCAGCCCAAGCGCTCGATCATTAGCTTCGACAAGTGTTATATCGAGGTCAACGAGTATCCGCGTGCCGATCACGCGACCATCGTGTGGACTGCCGACGGCCACCGCGAGGAGGTCCACGCTGGCACCGAGGCCTACGCACTGTGCTACGAGATGGCCGATCTTGAGAAGGCCGTTGCCGGCGACGACTCCAAGCGCGAGCTGCTGGATTATGCTTCTGATGTTATGGAGCTTATGACCAAGCTTCGCGCCGACTGGGGAGTCGTGTACCCCGAGGAGGAGTAAGCGATGCTTGCGGAAGATAGGCTCAACGCGATTGTATCGATGGTGCAGCAGGCCGGCTCGGTTACCGTTCCGGAGCTTGCTGAGGCCCTGGGCGTGACGGCGTCTACCATTCGGCGCGATCTGCAGACGCTCGACCGAGCGCATCGCATCGCCAAGGTCCACGGTGGGGCGACGAGTCTTGAGCGCGCGCACGTGACGCGCGACCTAACGCTTAATGAGCGCAGCGACCTCCATAACGATGACAAGGAGCGTATCTGCGCCCGTGCGGCGGCGCTTGTGGAGCCTGAGAGCTTTGTATACATCGACTCGGGCTCGACGACGCTCAGGCTCATCGAGCATCTTCCCCACCTTGAAGATGTCACCTACGTGACCGATTCCGTGCTCCATGCTCAGCGCCTTGCTTTGCGGGGTATGCGTACCGTGGTGCTGGGCGGCGAGCTCAAACCCGAGACCGAGGCGCTCGTTGGCCCCGATGCCTTGGCAACCTTAGATCGCTACAACTTCAACTGTGGCTTTTGGGGCTCTAATGGCATCGCCGCCGAGCAGGGCTTCACGGCGCCCGATATCGAGGAGGCCCAAGTAAAGCGCATCTCGATGCGTCATACGGCCAAACGCTTCGTAATCTCGGACGCCAGCAAATTTGGCATGGTGGCGCCCGTCAAGTTCGCGGACTTTCGCGATGCAACGATCATCACCGCGGGCGAGGTGCCCGCCAAGTACCGGGCAATGGACAACGTCGTCACGGTCTAGCGGCGGGGCAAGGTCAAAACCATTTAGTTTTCTCAATAGAAAAGCGGCAACGTCCATCACGGACGTTGCCGCTTTCGTCGTCTACTGGTTCTGTCTAAGTCTGTAACAACTGGACCGTTAAAAGTGGGATAGGTGTTACAGATTGAGATGCTTCCGAACCGCGCCGTCCCTTTGTCTCAATCTGTAACATCTGGGATCGATTTTGCCGAGTTACTGTTACAGATTGAGATTTTCCCTTAAGGGGGATTCGAATGTCTCGATCTGTAGCAGATAGACCGGAAAATGGGTTCTAACTGTTACAGATCGAGACGTTTTGGGACCGCGGCTGAGCCATTGCGGCAAAACCACCATAAAGGTGCTTGTCCCCTTTGTGGTGGTTTAGGGCTCCCAGGGGCAGGGGGCTTCGATGTGGATGTGCTCGCCGGTTACGGGATGCGTAAAGGACACGCTGTGGGCATGGAGCATGAGGCCGCAGGGGCGCGGCGTTCCGTACAGGTCGTCGCCAACCAGGGGATGATGCTCGCTTGCCAGGTGCACGCGAATCTGATGCTTGCGGCCGGTGAGCAGCTCGACATCAATATACGAGCGCGTGGGCAGGCCTCGACGGCTCTTAAGACGCTTGAGCACCTTTACGCGTGTTTGAGACGGCTTGCCGCTGGCGCCGACGCGCATCTTTCGACTGTCGTGACGGTCGCGGGCGATGGGCTTGTCGATGAGCTTTTCGTTCCAGTCGATCTTGCCCTCGGCCAGCGCCAGGTAGTGCTTTTCGAACGCGTGGTCGATGATCATCTGATCAAAGGCGGGCTGCGTCTGCTTGTCGAGTGAGAACAGCACCACGCCGGTGGTGTCACGGTCCAAGCGGTTGAGCGGCTGCATGTCGGTCGCGGCAAAGCCGTCGCCCATCGCCAGCAGCAGGTCGCTGGCGTAGTCGGTGAGCGTGCGCTCGCCGGTGCCATCGCCGTGGACGATCATACCGGCAGGCTTGTCGATGGCCATGAGCCAGGCGTCGCAGTAGAGGACTTGAGGTTCTTCGTTCACGTGTAAGCCTTTCAGTTAGCTGATTCCGACAAACATGCAGCCCGAGGTCGCCCCGCGTAGGCGGGCGGCGGGCTTGCGACCGGCCTGCGCGGCCTCGACGGCGCGACGGACGCGGGCGACGGCACGGCCCACCTCATCCGTCTCGAGCAGCGTTCCGTCCACCATGAGACGGCGCACGCCGGCGTCGAGCAGCTGTGGAACCTGCGGTGTGAGGTCGATGGGGTAGGCGTCGTACAGGCGAGAGCGGCCGTGGATGTCGGTGCGGACGGGCATGACCTTTCCGTCGATATTCTTGAGCGAGAGCTTACGGGCACGCAGGCGGCAGCTGGCACAATCGTGGATGCAACCGTTGGCAACCTGCAGAATGCAATGCTCGCTTGTCATGACGCGCGGGCGGCCAAAGACGGTGATGCCTAGAGCCGCGGGCGCGGCGGCGCCGAGCGAGACAATCTCGTCGAGCGTGATCTCGGGCGAGAGCCAAAACGCACCGGCTCCGCGCTCGGCAAGCGCCTCCATGCAGGGCGTGTTGTGCACCGGCAGGCAAGAGCGAATCTCGGCCGTGGCGCCAACCTGGGCGGCCAGGGCAAGCTCAGAGATGTTGCCAATAGCGACCGTGGCGCCGGCAACAACCCATGGGTCAACGCGGGCGTGGTCAACGGCGCGGCAGACCTCGTCGAGTGCGGGCACAATACCCTGCTCAAATGCATCGGCAGGGGAGAGTCCGACAGCCTCGAGCGCGTCGGTGGTCATGTAGATGCGCGTTGCACCCTCCGCGCGAGCGGCCTCGGCGGCCTCGAGCGAGGTGACGGTAGCGCAGATCTGCGGCTCATCGCGGTAGTGCTCGGGCGCGGGGCGGGAATCATTGGTGACAGTCGCCGGTAGCTCGAGCGTGCGGGCGCGCTCCTCGTACGGTGCCAGAATGGCCTCTTCCAGCGCCTTGCAAGCGGCGGCGCGCACCTTGTGCACGGCGGAGAAGCCCATACCGCAGCCCTCATCGAGCGCCACCTCAAAGCTCGCAGCCTCAAAGGGAGAGGAACCCATGCGGCCGACGTGCTCAACCAGATCGGACGCCTCGACCGCACGGGTCTTGGCGGCCTCGACGGTAAAGCCCGTGGCCGTGGCCGTAAGCGAAGGGCCGTCGCAGCAGGTGAGCGTAACGGTAAACGGCTCGCCCAGACGCGCCACGACGGACACATCAACAGCTCGGCGGCGCAGCACATCGCGCTTGAGCGCGGCGCCGGCGGCGTCGATGGCACGCTGACTGCGAATCACGCGGACGCGGCAGCCCTCGGGCATGCTGCGGGGTACGCGACATTCGATGACTTCACCGGCTGCGGCATCATCGGCGGCAATGGTGGTCAGGAACTGGTCAAACTCGTTATCGTGGCGAAGCTCCAGCAGGTCGCCCTTGCCCACGGGCTCAAACAGCTCAATGCGGGCGATGGCGGCGCGGCGACGGCGGTCGTCGGGCTTGAGGCCGCGCACATCGCGGTTGGCCGGGCGGCTGCCCAGCACCGTGCCCACGATCTGGCCGCGGTTGTTGGAACGCTCATAGCTCATCATCTCGTCGCCCGAGGTGCCGTCCTGATAGGCGTGCGTAAAGTCGCGGTTAAAGCAGCGCTTGAGCTGGCGCTGGCGGGCGGCTTTCTCGTCCTTGGCAACGGTGGTTCCGGCCAGCATGTCATCAATCTGATGACGATACACGTCGACGATGGAATACACGTAATCGGGCGCCTTCATGCGGCCCTCGAGCTTGAGCGACGCGGCGCCGGCGTCATACAGGCGGCGAACAAGTTGTGAGGTGTTGGTGTCACGCGGGCACAGCGCGCGCTCGCGACCGGCAGGGGAGAGCGAGCGACCGTTCTCGTCGATCAGCTCGTAGGGCAAGCGGCAGGGCTGGGCGCACATGCCACGGTTGGCCGATCGTCCCGCCATGGCAAAGCTCGAAAGCAGACACAGGCCAGAGTAGCAAAAGCAGATGGCGCCATGGCTAAAGACCTCAAGGTCCACATCGGGCGCGGCATCGTGAATGGCGGCAATCTCGTCGATGGAAAGCTCGCGCGAGAGGGTCACGCGGTCGGCGCCCTGCTCGCGGCACCAAAGGGTTCCGCGGTCGTCGTGGATGTTCGCCTGGGTCGAGATATGCGTCTCGATGCTGGGCATCGTGCGCTTGACCTCAAAGAACAGGCCCCAGTCCTGGATGATGAAGGCGTCGGCGCCTAGCGTGGAGCAGCGATGGATGAGCTGCAGCGCATCGCTCATCTCGGATTCCTTGATGACGATGTTGACCGTGACGTAGACGCGCGAGCCGGCCAGATGCGCGGCGCGACAGGCCTGCTCAAAGGCCTCGTCGGTAAAGTTGGTGGCCTTGCGGCGTGCGTTGAAGCTGCCCATGCCGCAGTAGATGGCGTCTGCCCCGGCGGCGAGCGCGGCGGCAAAGGGCTCGGGCCCTCCGGCGGGCGCCAAAAGCTCAGGTCTGCGGTTGGTGGTTCGACTGGCGGTTGCGGTCATATCCTGCCTTTCAAAATGCTCAGATACTCAAAAGTATAGTGGTGCCGTCGCGATGGACGATGCCCGTGCTCCAAGCGGGATAAAGTCTTCAGCAGCTTGGGCTGGCTGACCCCGTGGAGAACCGTTCAGCGGTCCGGGGAAACCGTTGGACGATAAAATATTCTCGCAACGTGATAATAATCTTGCATCGCGCGGAAACCTTGAGTACTATCCCAATCAAGCGCGGTGTTCAGACCGAACTGTGCCTCCCGGTGTGAACGCCGCGCTCCCGTTCCCTTTTACTTGTAAGGAGAAAAACATGAGCAAGACCGTCGTGTCTTCCGATAACGCACCCGCAGCCATCGGCCCGTATTCCCCCGGTATCCAGACTGGCAACATGGTGTTCCTGTCCGGCCAGCTGGGCATCGACCCCGCAACCGGTAAGATGCCCGAGGGCGTCGAGGCCCAGGCCAAGCAGTCCCTTGCTAACGTCGAGGCCCTGCTGACCGCTGCCGGCGCCACGTTTGCCGATGTCGTCAAGACCACGGTCTACCTGGCCGACATCGCCGACTTTGCCGCCGTGAACGAGATTTACGCCTCCAAGTTCGAGGCTCCGTTCCCCGCGCGCAGCGCTTTCCAGGTTGCCGCCCTTCCGGCTGGCGGTCTGGTCGAGATCGAGGTCGTCGCCGCTCTCTAAGGTGTTGGTAACAACTAAACATGACATGCAAAAAGACCCTGCAGCGCGTGTGAACTGCAGGGTCTTTTGTCAAGCGATGCGACAAAAATGATCCGTTTCCCTTCGTCCCCAAGGGATCACGTTTAGCCCTCCTTGCGGACTTTTTGCAGGTAGCGGTACACGCTGGGCTCCGAGATGCCCAACGCGGTGGCAGCGCAGGCCACGGCGCCCTTGAGCATGAACACCCCGTTGCCGTTGAGGTGGCGAATGACGTCCACGCGGTCGCTCTGACCAAGCGACGCTACATCCAGCCCGCGCGCGCTCAGCAACTCGGCAATGCTGCGGTCGATGAGCTCCTGGGTGGACTCCGAAAGGCTTTCGACCTCGATAGGGGCGGGCTCCGTGCGCGTCGGCGCTGCGTCGAAGCACGCCATGAGCTGCTGCGCCATGGTGTTGATGGAGCGCACGGTCGAGAGGTCGGTGTTGACGCAGAGCATACCGACGATCTCGTTATCCTCGCGGATAAAGTACGTCGCCGACTCCAGCGTTTTGCCGCCGGCGCCGCGGCCCTCGTAGCCCGTAATAAACGGCAGGTCGCGATACTTGGGGTCGTGCATGATCTTGAGCGCCAGATCGGTGGCAGGACCGCCGATCTTACGGCCGCTCACGATGCCGTTGCGAATATCGACGATGGCGTGGTCGGGATCCGAGAAATCGTGCAGCACGATTTCGCTGTTCTTACCGAGTATCTGCTCCAGGAAATCGACCATCGGCAAAAAGCGGCGTACGGTCTCGTTCACGGGCAACTCCTTTGGGTGAAATCGGAAATGTTCATAACAATTTTTTCTCATGGTAACACGCTGCTCATCATCTCGTATATCCGCAGGTACATTGCGTAATGCAGACGAACGGTATGATTTTGGCGGTAAACGGTCGACCAAAAGAAAAGTAAGATGTTATTTAGACCAGACACATTCCTGACCTGCGGAAACGAGTGATTTTAGCCGAAGAATAGTCTGATAACAAAAAATTATTATTGAGAATGAGAACCATCTTTAATACGATATCCAACGAAGGCACAACCTCAACCCCGCACTGCGTCACAATAGAGCGTTAGATGCGAAAACAACTATTTCGAGGATTGGTGGTCAAATGACCCAGGAGACGGTTAAGAACGGCACTGAAGCCCTGTTCAGTCGCGAAGGCATGCCTCCCGTTAAGGAAATGATCCCGTGTGCCCTTCAGCACGTACTGGCATCGTTTGCCGGCATCATTACCCCGGCTGTCATCATGGCCGGCGTCTACGGCTTTAATAGCCAGCAGAGTACCGACATCATCCAGGTCGCGCTCATTCTTTCGGCGATCGATACGGCCCTTCAGGCCTTCGCTCCCTTCCGTCGCATCGGCGGCGGCCTGCCCATCGTCATGGGCGTTTCGTTCGCGTTCCTGCCGGCTCTGCAGGCCATGGGTGCCTCGGGCTTTAGCTTTGGTGCGCTGCTGGGCGGCGAGATCGTCGGCGGCGCCGTCGCGGTCCTCTTTGGTCTGGCCTACAGCAAGATCAAGTGGCTGTTCCCGCCCGTCGTGACCGGTACGGTCATCTTCTCCATCGGCGTTTCGCTGTATCCCACGGCCGTCAAGTATATGGCCGGCGGTATGGGTACGCCGCTGTGGGGCACTCCGCAGGCCTGGTGCGTCGCTCTTATCACCTTCGCCGTGGTCTTTGCGCTCGCCAACTTTGGCAAGGGCACGCTCAAGCTGGGATCCGTGTTCTTTGGCATGATCGTTGGCATGATCGTTTCGATCCCCTTTGGCATGATCGACTTCTCCAGCGTCGCCACCGCTCAGGTCTTCGCCCTTCCCAAGCTCATGCCCTACGCGCTCGAGTTTGATCCCGAAGTCTGCATTACCCTCGCTGTTGTGTTCCCCATGGTTGCCATCCAGGTTATCGGTGACGTCTCCGCCGCCTGCCTGGGCTCCATCGACCGTATGCCCACCGAGCGCGAGCTCTCCGGCGCTATCGTGTCCCAGGGCCTCACCTCTATGGTCGGCGGCCTGCTGGGCGGTCTTCCCACCAGCGCCCTTGGCCAGAACGTGGGCATCATCTGCTCCAACAAGGTCGTCAACAAGTGGGTCTTTGTGATCATCGCGGCCGTCTTTGCCATCGCCGGTCTGTTCCCGCAGCTCTCTGCCGTCCTTTCCGCTATCCCGCAGCCCGTCATCGGCGGCGCGACCGTCGGCGTCTTTGGCACCATCACCATGAACGGCGTGCGCATGTTCACCCGCGAGGGCCTCACGCAGCGCACTACCACCATCGTCGGCACCTCCGTCGTCTTTGGCCTGGGTATCTGGATGGCCAGCGGTTGCCTTGCCGGCGAGGGTATGCCCGCCTGGGTGTCCACCGTCATCGGCTCCAATGCCGTGACCCCCACCGCCATCATGGCCATTGTCCTTAACCTGATCCTTCCGCAGACGCCGGTCGTGGCTCAGCACATCGATGCTGCCAAGGACGCTGCCGTGGATCTGGTCTTGCCCGAGAGCAAGAAGTAACCAATTCGGTGCTATTCGTCGGCGGGCGCATCGCCTCGTCCGCCGACGTCATGCGGCGCCAAGCCGCACTTCAAAGGGTTTGTCCCTTTGGTGAAGCGTTGACGGGAGAGGGCCCGTTTCCGGTGTAGGCCGGCGCTTCGCACTTCCGCCATGTCAGAGGTGTCAAACCCCGCCCCTGATGTTGAAGGGAGCATTCATGCTTCTGGTCGCTAACGGTTCCGTCTTTACCCGCAACGCTCAGACCCCGTTCATTCCAAACGGTGCGGTCGCCATTGACGGAGATACGATCGTCGAAGTGGGCCCCGAGTGCGAGCTCAAGGCCAAGTACCCGGATGCCGAGTACGTCGATGCCCAGGGCAACCTCATCATGCCTGGACTCATCAATTGCCACACCCACATCTACTCGGGTCTGGCCCGCGGCCTTGCCATTAAGGGCTGCAACCCCACCAACTTCCTGGAGAATCTTGAGCAGCAGTGGTGGAAGATCGATGACAACCTGACGCTCGACGGCACCAAGGCCAGCGCCTATGCCACGATTCTTGACTCCATCCGCGATGGCGTCACCACGATCTTCGATCACCACGCGAGCTTCTGCGAGATCCCAGGCAGCCTCTTTACCATTAAGGATGCAGCTCAGGAGCTGGGCATGCGTTCGTGCCTGTGCTACGAGGTCTCCGACCGCCGCGGTCAGGAAAAATGCGACCAGGCCATTGCCGAGAACGCCGAGTTTGCCCAGTGGGCCGCCAAGGAGCGTCGCGATAACGACAACCACATGATCGCCGCCATGTTTGGCGGTCACGCCACCTTTACGCTGTCGGACGAGACCATGGATAAGATGGCCGAGGCCAACAACGGCCTGACCGGCTTCCACATCCATGTGTGCGAGGGCATGAATGACGTGTGGGACTCCCGCCTCAACCGCGGTGGCATCAGCCCCGTCGAGCGCCTGCTGCAGCACAATTTGCTGGGTCCCGACACCATGCTCGGCCACTGCATCCACGTGACGCCTGCCGAGATGGATATCGTCAAGGAGTCCGGCACCTGGCTCGTCAACAACCCCGAATCCAATATGGGCAACGCCGTGGGCTGCGCCCCCGTGCTCGAGTTCTTCCGCCGCGGCATCCCCGTGTGCATGGGCACCGACGCCTACACCCACGATATGCTCGAGAGCCTCAAGGTCTTCCTGATCATCCAGCGCCACAACGCCGCCATGCCCAACGTGGGCTGGTGCGAGGCCATGACGATGCTGTTCGAGAACAACGCCAAGATGGCGAGCAAGTACTTCGATCGCAAGCTCGGTGTGCTTGAGCCCGGCGCTGCCGCCGACGTTATCGTTATGGACTACAAGCCCTTTACGCCGCTGAGCGAGGAGAACATCGACGGCCACATGCTCTTTGGCATGATGGGCAAAAACTGCCGCACCACCATCATCAACGGCCGCGTCCTGTACAAGGATCGCGAGTTTGTCGGTATCGATGAAGAAAAGATCAACGCGTGGACCATGGCTGAGTCCAAGAAGCTCTGGAGCACGCTCAACGATCGCACCTACTAATTACAAGTAGATTCACGCGCGTCGGATGTTTCGCCGCATCCGGCGCGCGCATAGGCGGCCTCCGCGGGGTCGCCGGCGCTTGTGCTAGCGCTACACCGTATTTGCGCCCGCCGCGCGGTCTCGCCGGGCGTTACAGAGAGGAGCTCACTATGAGCGACATCATGAGGCCGATCCCGTTTTCGCAGCTGATGAACTGGATCATCGAGGAGCATAAGACCCAGGACGCCATCTTTGGCGTGCGCAAGATGGTCACGACCAACCAGGAGGGCGCGCTTCCCATTTTTGACGAGCGCATCGAGACTCCGTTTGGCCCGGCTGCCGGCCCCAACACGCAGCTGGCCCAGAACATCGTGGCATCCTACGTGGCCGGTTCTCGTTTCTTTGAGCTCAAGACCGTCCAGGTTATGGACGGCGAGGAGCTCTCCCGTTGCGTCAACAAGCCCTGCATTGTGGCGCAGGACGAGTGCTACAACTGCGAGTGGTCGACCGAGCTCGAGGTTCCGCAGGCCTTTGCCGAGTACGTGAAGGCATGGTTTGCCTGCCACCTGATCGCTCGCGAGTACGGCTTGGGCAGCCCGGACGGCTTTGTCTTCAACATGTCCGTGGGTTATGACCTGGAGGGCATTAAGAGCCCCAAGGTCGATGCGTACATTGAGGGCATGAAGGACGCCAGCGGCTCCGAGGTTTGGAACGAGTGCCGCACGTGGGCGCTTGCCAACCTGGACAAGTTTGAGCATGTCGACGCCGCGTTTGTCGAGTCCATCCCGGCGCGCGTCTCCAACTCCATCACCGAGTCTACCCTGCACGGCTGCCCGCCGGCGGAGATCGAGCGCATTGCGACCTACCTCATCACCGAGAAGGGCCTCAATACCTACATCAAGTGCAACCCCACGCTGCTGGGCTATGAGTTTGCCCGCCAGCGCCTCAACGAGCTGGGCTTTGACTACATCGTCTTCGATGACACGCACTTCCGCGAGGACCTGCAGTGGGTCGACGCCGTGCCCATGTTCGAGCGCCTGATTGCCCTGTGCGCCGAGCGCGGCCTGGAGTTTGGCGTCAAGCTGACCAACACGTTCCCCGTCGACGTGACGAGGAACGAGCTGCCTTCCACCGAGATGTATATGTCCGGCCGTTCGCTGTTCTCGCTGACCATCGAGGCTGCCCGCCGCATTACCGAGCAGTTTGACGGCAAGCTGCGCATCAGCTACTCCGGTGGTGCCACGGTCTACAACATCCGTGCCCTGTACGATGCCGGCATTTGGCCCGTTACCCTGGCGACCGACGTACTCAAGCCCGGTGGCTACGAGCGCTTTAGCCAGATGGCCAGCGAGTTTACCGATCTGGACGGCAAGCCGTTCGCGGGCGTCTCTCTCGAGGCCGTGACCGCGATCCAGACCGACTCACTCACCAACCCGCTCTACAAGAAGCCGCTGCGCCCGCTGCCCGATCGCAAGGTCGCCGGCAAGAGCCCGCTTTCCGACTGCTTTACCACGCCGTGCCGCACGAGCTGCCCCATCCAGCAGGATATTCCCGCCTACCTGGCGGCTGTTGACGAGGGCCGCTACGAGGACGCGCTCAACATCATCATCGAGCGCAACGCCCTACCGTTCATTACCGGCACCATTTGCCCGCATCCTTGCGGCCGTGCCTGCGAGCGTGCATTCTATGAGCCCGAGGGCGCCCAGATCCGCGCCAGCAAGCTCAAGGCCGCCCGCGAGGCCATGACCGCCGTGCTGCCCAAGCTGCGCGCCCAGGCCATCGCCAACGACGGCGAGCGCAACGTTGCCGTTATCGGCGGCGGCCCGGCCGGCCTGGCGACGGCGTTCTTCCTGACACGTGCCGGCGTGCCCGTCACTATCTTCGAGGCCCGCGATTCGCTCGGCGGCGTGGTCCGTCACGTGATCCCCGAGTTCCGCATTGCGAGCGACGATATCTCGCACGACGCCGAGCTCTGCCTGGCCTTTGGCGCCAAGGTTCAGCTCAACGCCCGCGTGGAGTCCATCGACGAGCTCAAGGCCCAGGGCTTTACCGACGTGGTCGTGGCCACCGGTGCCTGGATGCCCGGCTCTGCGGGCCTGGGCGAGGGTGCCGAGCTCGACGTGCTGGAGTTCCTCGAGGCCGCCAAGAAGGGCGAGAAGCTTGAGCTGGGCGAGGACGTCGTGGTCATTGGTGCCGGCAACACCGCCATGGACGCCGCCCGCGTGGCCAAGCGCCTGGCAGGCGTGAAGAACGTGCGCCTGGTGTATCGCCGTACCAAGAAGCAGATGCCCGCCGACGAGGAAGAGCTCGATCTTGCTCTTGCCGATGGCGTTGAGTTTTGCGAGCTGCTGGCGCCCAAGGCGCTCAACGGCGCCGTGCTGACCTGCGACGTCATGGAGCTTGGCGAGCCGGATGCAAGCGGCCGTCGCAGCCCCGTCGCCACGGGCGAGACCGTCGAGCTTTCCGCCACCACGGTGATCTGCGCCGTGGGCGAGGGCATCGATGCCAGCCTGTACGATGCCGCGGGCGTCGAGCACGACCGTCGCGGTCGCCTTGCCGCCACCTCCACCGGCGTCGAGGGCGTCTGGGCTGCGGGCGACTGCCGCCGCGGTCCTGCCACCGTGGTCGAGGCTATTGCCGACGCCGCCGAGGTCGCCCGTGCCATCGCCGGCGTGGACTTTAACAAGTACGCCGACCGCAACGAGCAGGCCGGTCGCGAGGACACCTGCTACGAGCGCAAGGGATCGCTGTGCCGCGACAAGCGCAACTGCACCAAGACCCGCTGCCTGGGCTGCGGCTCGGTGTGCGAGGTTTGCTGCGACGTGTGCCCCAACCGCGCAAACGTTGCTATTAAGGTGCCGGGCCTGGCCAAGCATCAGGTGGTACATGTCGATGGCATGTGCAACGAGTGCGGCAACTGCGCCGTGTTCTGCCCCTACCAGGAGGGTCGTCCCTACAAAGACAAGCTCACCCTGTTCTGGAGCGAGCAGGACATGGAGAACTCCGAGAACGAGGGCTTCCTGGCCGTGGACGAGGATCACTTTAAGGTCCGTGTTGCCGGCACGGTCCGTACCGTCTCGGTCGATGCCGTCAACACCGGTCTGCCCGAGGCCGTCCGCCTGACCATCAAGGCCGTGCGCGACAACTATTCGTACCTTCTTAAGAAATAGGCGAGTCTCTTATGGCCAAATCCATTCAACATAACGTGGCCTACGTTGCCTGCGGAAGCGGCTGTGCTTCCGCAGGCGGCGACGCCCGCTGCAGCGAAGGCTGCATTGGCTGTGGCGCCTGCGTCACGGCCTGCCCCCACGGCGCCATTGCGCTGGTTGATGACATCGCCCGCGTGGATCGCTCCAAGTGCACGGGCTGTGGCCTGTGCGGCATGGCGTGCCCGCAGCGCGTGATTGCCTTCGTTCCCGGCTACCAGAACATTCTGGTGCGCTGTAACAACACCGACAAGGGCGCCATTGCGCGCAAGATCTGCGACACGAGCTGCATCGGTTGCGGCATGTGCGCTAAAAAGTGCCCTGCCGGCGCTATCCGCATCGAGGACAACTGCGCCCATATCGACGGCGCGGACTGCCTGTCGTGCGGCATGTGCGCCGTCGTCTGCCCGCATGGCGCCATCCACGACCGCACCGGCATCGCCGCCGGCGTGTAGAAGGGAATCACCATGGCACAGGAATTCACTTTTACCGTTAACGGCGTCGAGCGCACGACGACTCAGAACAAGCCGCTGCTCCGCTACTTGCGCGACGACCTGCACATCCATTCCGCTAAGGACGGCTGCTCCGAGGGCGCCTGCGGTACCTGCACCATCCATGTAGACGGCGCGGCCGTCAAGGCATGCGTACTGACCACCGCTCTTGCCGCCGGCCGCAACATCGTGACCGTCGAGGGCCTGCCCCAGGACGTGCGCGAGGCCTTTGTGTACGCCTTTGGCGCCGTGGGTGCCGTGCAGTGCGGTTTTTGCATCCCCGGCATGGTCATGGCGGGTGCGGCGCTCATCGCCGAGGACCCCGAGCCCACCGAGGAGCAGATCAAGTACGCCATCCGCGGCAACATCTGCCGTTGCACCGGCTACAAGAAGATCATCGAGGGCATTTCACTGGCCGCTGCGGTGCTCCGCGGCGAAAAGCAGATCGACGAGGATCTGGAGCGCGGCGACAACTACGGCGTAGGCAAGCGCGCCTTCCGTATCGACGTGCGCAAGAAGGTGCTCGGCGAGGGCAAGTACCCCGACGACATCGACGAGATCGACCAGACGGGCCTGACCTATGCCAGCGCCGTGCGCTCCAAGTACCCGCGCGCCCGTGTGCTCTCCATCGATACCTCCAAGGCCGAGGCCCTGCCCGGTGTGGTGGGTATCCTGCGCGCCGAGGACGTGCCGGTCAACCAGGTCGGCCACCTTATCCAGGACTGGGACGTCATGATCGCGGCGGGCGATATCACCCGCTGCGTGGGCGATGCCATTGTGCTGGTGGTTGCCGAGGACGAGGCGACGCTCGAGAAGGCCAAGAAGCTCGTAAAGATTGATTACGAGCCGCTGGAGCCCGTGCGTAACATTGTCGAGGCCAGGGCTGCTGACGCCCCGCGCCTGCACGACAGCTTCTTTGCCTTCGGCAACACGGTGGAGCTCAAGGACAACGTGTGTCAGAGCCGCCACGTGACGCGCGGCGACGCCGCCAAGGCGCTGGCCGAAAGCGCGTTCACCGTGACGCAGCGCTTTACCACGCCCTTTACCGAGCATGCCTTCTTGGAGCCCGAGTGCGCCGTTGCCTTCCCGTACAAGAACGGCGTCAAGGTGCAGTCGACCGACCAGGGTGCCTACGACACGCGCAAAGAGTGTGCCCACATGTTTGGCTGGGATAGCGAGCCCGAGCGCGTGGTCGTCGAGACCATGCTCGTGGGCGGCGGCTTTGGCGGTAAGGAGGACGTTTCGGTCCAGCACCTGGCCGCGCTCGCCGCATATAAGCTCCAGCGTCCTGTGAAGTGCAAGCTCACGCGTGCCGAGTCGCTTGCGTTCCATCCCAAGCGCCATGCCATGGACGGCACCTTTACGCTGGGCTGCGACGCCGAGGGCAACTTTACCGGCCTGGATTGCGAGATCAATTTTGATACCGGCGCCTACGCGTCGCTGTGCGGTCCGGTGCTCGAGCGCGCCTGCACGCACGCCGTCGGCCCCTACAAGTACCAGAACACCGACATTCGCGGCTTTGGCTACTACACCAACAACCCGCCCGCCGGCGCGTACCGCGGCTTTGGCGTTTGCCAGTCCGAGTTTGCACTCGAGAGCCTGATCGACTTGCTGGCAGAGAAGGTCGGCCTGGATCCGTGGGAGATTCGTTACCGAAACGCTATCGAGCCGGGTGAGGTTTTGCCCAACGGCCAGATCGCCGATTGCTCCACGGCGCTTAAGGAGACGCTGCTCGAGGTCAAGGACGCCTACTATGCGCATCCCGGACATGCCGGTATCGCCTGCGCCATGAAGAACGCCGGCGTGGGCGTGGGCCTGCCCGATGCCGGCCGCTGCAAGATTCGCGTCGAGGATGGCCGCGCCGTGGTCTACGCCGCCACGTCCGACATCGGCCAGGGCTGCAACACGGTCTTTTTGCAGGACGTTGCCGAGGCCTGCGGTCTGCCGCTGAGCCGCATCGCCAACGGCGAGTGCTCCACCGAGAATGCTCCCGACTCCGGCACCACGTCTGGTTCGCGTCAGACGGTCGTGACCGGCGAGGCCGTGCGCGGTGCCGCCTTCCTGCTGCGCGATGCCATGCTTGACATCGAGGCCGGCAAGCCCGCACCCGATACTCCCGTGAGCGCGCATGGCGACGGCGTCAAGATCGAGTACGACGACGGTCGCGCCTATCAGTTGCGCACGCAGGAGCTCGTCGCCGGCCAGGGCATGCATCCTCAGGATCCCGCGACCGCCATCAAGGCGCTCGAGGGCTGCGAGTTTGGCTACGTGTACCTGGAGCCGACCGACAAGCTGGGCGCTGACGTTCCCAACCCCAAGAGCCACATCTGCTACGGCTTTGCCACACATGTGGTCATTCTGGATGATGACGGCCGCGTGAGCGAGGTCTATGCCGCGCACGATTCCGGCAAGGTGGTCAATCCCATCTCCATCCAGGGTCAGATTGAAGGCGGCGTGCTCATGGGTATGGGCTATGCGCTTACCGAGGACTGGCCGCTCAAGGACTGCGTACCCCAGGCAAGGTACGGTACGCTCGGGCTGTTCCGTGCGCCCGAGATTCCGGATATCCACGCCATTTACGTGGAGAAGGACGAGCTGTTGCCCGTGGCATACGGCGGCAAGGGCATCGGCGAGATCGCAACGATCCCCACGGCGCCCGCCGTGCAGAACGCCTATCGCGCATTTGACGGCAAGCTGCGTCCGGATCTGCCCATGGTGGATACGCCCTACAGCCGCGCCCGTCACCGCGGGTAGGGTAGAACGCGGACGCCCATTGCTGACGGACCGTCCGCGCTCAACATCAACTGCATATGCTGTGCCTTTGGCCCCGGCTCCATCGCGAGCCGGGGCCTTTTGCTTGGAGCGGAAACTGTGTCCCGGAATAGGCGCTCAGAATGGGATGCGCTTTCCCCTTGGAGCCCTCGGCGGAGATTGCATCCCAGAATCCGCGCCTGGAATGGGACACACGATTGTCCGTGCCCGCATCCCACCATATTCGGGATGCGGGTTTCTGCGCTTTTGTGCATCAGGCAAGCAGCTGCTTTTGGCGGCTCTCCCGGGCTGCGCATCGCTTGTGATGTCGATGCGACCGACCAGAGAGTCGGCGCATTGGTCAATCGCATTACAAAAGACAGGTTTATTGAGATTGGTGAACTGACGGCCATGGCCCATACCATTGTGGTTGCCTAGATTGAAAGCTGAGATGGAAAGTGCTTTCGGACAGGAGGGCAATATCAAGCCCCACGTTCCCTGTGGGAAGTGGGGCTTTCAAGGGCTGCTAGTTAATAGTTATTAGAGGTAGCCGTTCAGCCAATCGGGCATATTGGGATCGTCAATGCTCCACGAATCTTCTTCATGCTCGCTTTCTTCCCAGTTGCTTTCGTCCCCATCGAAGAACTTGCGCCTATTACACTTGTATTTGACAACCGTGTCGCCCTCACGGCGGTATTCATTCCAGTAGTAGTTTTGCTTTCCGTATCCGTTCCATTCTTGAGTTCTGTATATGACCATGGTGTCTCCTTTTCGTTTGCGTACGCGGGGCGCACGGTGTATCAGATTTGACTACTGGGCTATGACTTGCGCAATGTGAGTTTTTTTGGCGTTAATGCTCGCAAGTTCGTCGGAAGTAAAAACAAACGGGACAACCGCTTCATCCCATTCGATATTTGAGAAGGTATAACCGGCGCGCGTTACTTTGACTGTTTCTTTCCCAAAGAGTTTGCCGACTTCTGTGAGCTTGTAACCCCAGGGCTCTTTTGTCATCATTCCGCTGGAGACGAGACGCTTGTTAACTGCCTGATTCGAAAGAAGCAAGTCATGTCCGAGTCCCGTTGCAGTCTTCTTGACTCCGGTAAGGTTGACCACTGGCAAGGAGGCCTTTTCTGCTGCCTTAGCAATCGTGGCAACACCTTTGTCTGCGCCGTTGCAAATAGTTTTGAATTTAGGCGTATGGCCCGTTTTCGCGGCAATCGTAATGCTAACGATTGAACTGATTGCCACAAATACACCGATGCCAATCTGGACTTTGTGCTGCTCGAGCCACACGAGGCCTTTGTTCTTTGCGGGCAGATCAGTGTTTTCCGACTCCAATTTCTGTACACCTCATTTCTTGATTGATTTTGCAAGTTGATATGCAAGAGAGCCCAATGCCGGAATCAATGCCGATGAAGCGGGGATTAGGGCGGCGGTGAGAGCGGTTGCTCCAACTATGGCGCTCTGCTTAGTAGCTGCCTCTTGTTGTGTCCCCTTCTCATCCCCTTCTTTAAGGGCATTTTGCATCTTCTCTAGTTTGGGTGCTACTGGTTGGTCAACGAATAGCTGAATTATTTTTGCCAGATCCTCGTTTCCGCTGACGGCGATTTCGTTGTTGAATACCGCCCTGATGGCGAGATAGTGCATCTTCGTCATCTGCGTTTTACCCGTCTCAAGGCTGCTGACGGTTTGCTTTGTTATGCCTAGTTCGTTCGCAAGCCGTTCGCCACTCCAGCCCGCCGCCTTGCGAATGGTTGACAGGTGAGCTTGGAGCCTGCTGACTAGTTCATCATCCGTTGAAGTCATTTCTGCCTCACATATAGTAAAGAATCCTTATTACTGTCAGATATTATATACCCAGTCAGAAATTTAGCAATTACTAAGTGAGTCTTAGTTTATTCGGCTGGCTCCTGAATCTCCTCAGTTTTAAACTGAATTGAAAACGATACCGACGCCGGCGTCTTGTTCTCATGTTTTAAAGGTATGGGCAGGTATTGTTCGACAGACGATGGCCTCGATGCCGATTTCATGCATCCCCTCAGGGGTCATCCGTCCAGGAACCTGTTTTCCATTGTTGCGTGGTCAGCGAGACGTGCAAGGAGCACGTCGACCGTATGGGCGGCTGTTATTTCTGCACAGTTGAGAGGGCATCTTGGAAGACGTGTCCATGGCGATTTTGGGAGACGCTAACCGCTTGGATTATAGTGGACGGTCGGTCTTAGAGGCCTATGGGTGGGAGATGTTGTTTCACTTGCCAACGACCGGCCGGGGTCTGGCTTAACCGACGTGGAACGTGATTGCGCCATCTGGTAGCAAGTCGAGTTGCAGATGAGTACACCCGATCGTGTGGAATAAGGCTTCAGGAGCGCTCCGCCTGTTTACACCCCCGCAATCCCGCGCGCGGCACTCAGCAGCTCATACTCCCTCTGGCTCCACTGGTGCAGCTTGGCAGCCTCGACGGCATCACGACACAAGTCCAAAAACACCTCGGCGCCCTCGCAGAAGCACTCACGGGCAAAGTCACCCGAGCCGCTTGCGACGCACGAGCCGTCGGCAAAGAGCTTCCAGCTGGACGACTCGCGCGAGTCGTCTCCGAGCAGCTTGATCTGTAGCACGTGCGGGTCGCCGGCAACGCAGAGCTCTTCCTCGAGCACCTGCACGGTAAAGCGCATCTGGTGGGAGAGGCTGCTCTTGACCATGGCCGAGGCATAGCCGTTCGGCTTGTCCAGAAGATGCATTCGTTTTGGCTTGGCTACCAGGTTGTGGAAGTTGCGCTCACTGCGCACGGAGAAATTGTCCATACGGACTCCTTTCATCGATGTTGGCAGGGCCACCGTGCCTCTTGGCCGGTTGGCGTCGGGATCGTGGAGCCAACTCTCTACCCCGACTCTGGATAAAACGCGCCCGCTCCTTGCTGGCACGATGGAGTCTATCAGCGCGCGCGGACACAAATCAAGCGCCGCCTGCGAAATGATGTGCAGACGGCGCTTGATTTCGCCGGCTGCTGTTAGGCTTAAATCCGAAAAAGTGTCGAAATATCCCGTGTAAAAGTACGGAAAAGTGTCGTAATACACACTTCAAAATCTCGAAAAAGTGTCGAAATGAGCATCTAGCAACCACGGAAAAGTGTATCCTAGTGCTAAAACAGCACGTAATAAGGGGTGCGCTTATGCTACAGAGAAAAGCGAAAGCACAGTTTGAATCTTGGCTTGCCTCGTCGCCTAACAAGGCTCTTTTGGTCAAGGGCGCCCGACAGGTAGGAAAGTCATATTTGGTCAACGTCTTTGCAAATGAATCGTTCGAAAATGTCGTGACGTTCGACCTTATCGCCGACGCGTCCGTGCGCGATTCGTTTTTGGCGGCGAAAAGTGCGGATGATCTGCTTATGCGTATGTCTATTGCTGCAACGCAGCCGATGGTTGCGAACAAGACCGTTGTGGTTATCGACGAGGTGCAGCGATGCCCCAACGTGGTGACGTTTATCAAATATCTGGTCCAGCGCGGCGACTTTCGATACATCCTTACCGGATCGCTCCTTGGCGTTGAGCTCGAGGGCATCGATTCCCTGCCGGTGGGGTATGTCGAGCAGGTCCAGATGTACCCGCTCGACTTTGAGGAGTTTTGCTGGGCAAATGGCGTTGGTGCCAGCGTGTTTGACATGCTCAGGGGCTGTCTAAAGAATGAGGGGGAGCTTCCCGGCTATCTGTATGACCGCTTGCTCGATCTGTTCCATCAGTATGTGGTGGTGGGAGGCATGCCCGACGCGGTCAATTCCTTCTTGGCGACGCGCAATGTCGACGAGGTTCGAAACATCCACCGCGATCTTCACGCCCTGTATCGCGATGACATCGCAAAGTACGCTCCGCCCGAGCTGCGCTTGGTTATTCGCGATATCTATGATCTGATTCCCAGCGAGGCCGGTTCCAAAAACAAGCGATTCAAACTGTCATCGATTAACGGTGTCAAACGTTTTTCGCAGGTGACAGATCATTTCCTCTGGCTATCGGAGGCGGGTGTCGCGCTTCCTGTGTATAACGTAACGGCGCCCGTGGCACCCCTTTTATTGGGGGAGCAACGAAATCTGTTTAAGCTGTTTTACTTGGACACCGGAATGCTTATGTCGTCGTATTCCAAAAGGGTCGCCCAAGGCGTTTTTGATGGGGAGGCAGAAGGCCCCTTTGGCATGAATATGGGGGCGGCATTCGAGGGCTTCGTTGCCCAAGAGCTCAAAGCCCACGGATTTAGATTGCGCTACTTTACGTCCAAAAAGGTCGGTGAGCTCGATTTTGTGGAAGAGACGTTCGATGGGGAAGTGCTCGCCATCGAGGTCAAATCGGGCAAGAGCTTTAAGTCCCACGCGGCGCTCGATAACGCACTGGCAACGAAGGGCTACGGAATCGATCGCGCCCTGGTACTTGCGGAATGTAATCTTCACCGCGATGGTGACGTGCTGTATCTGCCCATCTTTATGGCAGGGCTTTTGGAGCCGTAACGTGCCGCCGACTCTTCCGACCCTCCCTTAGCCCTCGCTACTCGTCGTCCCCGTCGTTGGGGTCGCCCTTGAGGGTGTTGATGTCCAGATACTCGTTATCGTCCTCTTTTTGCTGGGTCTCCGACTCCGCTTGGGTGGGGCCGGAGAACAGCCGGAATCCCTCAAACGCAATGACACCGAGCAGGGCAATGACAATGGCGATAAAGGCAACCTTGACTGCCTGCGGAAATTCCGAGAAACGCAGCGCCTTTTCCTCGGCGTAATAATCGGCGAAGCGTTCTTCGCCTGTGCTTTTGGTATACACCGGCGCGGACGCGGCCTCCGGGTCATATTCCGGTGCAGGCGTGGCAGCGTACGGATCGTTGAGATAATCGCTCGATGCGGTGCCATAATCCTCGGTCTCGATGCGACCGTTGCCAGCATAGCCATCGGAATAATCGGAAAATGCCGTACCGCTCTCATAGTCCGCGGCACTCGTGTTGGCGGCAAAAAGCGGGTTAACTGGAACGTCGAGCGCCGGCATGTCGGTAGAGGTCTCATCCAGATCGGCTGCAGCCCACGAATCGTAGGCAACCTGACGGGCAACGGGCTCATCGAGCCTTGCGACCGGAGGCTTGCGTGCCGCAGGAACAGGCAACTGCTGGGCGCTGTACATAACAGTGCTGTCGGCCGATTTGCCCTGCGTCGCTGCAGCGAGAAATGCCGCCGTCTCGGACGGGTCGCTTGCGGGGCGGGGAGCGGGCGTGGGCGCCGAAGTGGGTGCGGGCGTAGGCGCGGGCGTCGAAACGGGCGACTGCGCAGGAGTCGGCGCAGATGCGGGCTTAGGCGCAAGTGCGGGATTGGGGTTTGACGGGCGAGCCCCGCCGCCCATGAGTTCGTCGGCGGTCCACGGGCGATCATTCATCACGTCGTCAAGGCTCAGCGAAAACAGGTCGTCTTCGCCCTCATCGAACATGCGGTGCACATGTCCACCAATTGCCGGAATCAATCCGCGACCGGTGCATGATGCCTTGCTCAACGCCATTCTGTTCCATCCTTTCGAAATATTAATGACATCGATTATATGGAACTTCCCAAGCGGCTCGGTCTTGGATTCGTGCTTTCCAGAACTCGCGCCCAAAAGGGGAGGGGCAATCCGGGCGAGTGCCTACTTGTCGCCGGCCGCCGCCTTGGCCTCATTGAGGTAGCTATAGAAGCTGTATTTGGAGATGCCAAAGAACTCGCAGGCGCGCTCGCTCGACTTGGAAATGAGGAAGGCACCGCGACGGTCGAGGTAGCCAATGGCACGAATGCGCTCGTCTTTGGTCATGAGTGCCGCGGGCTTGCCCACAAACTGCTCGCACTCGTGCAGCAGGTCCTCGAGCAGGTCGCCGATGTTCTTGGTAATGGGCTCGGGCTCGGTATAGCCCGTGCCGCCGGTGCCGATAAAAGCGTCGAGTGAACGCTCAAAAGCCTTCATAAGCGTAATGTCAAAGTTGATGCCCAAAATGCCGACGGGCTTGCCCTCGTCGTTGCGGATAAAGATCGTCGAGGACTTGAGCAGCTTGCCATCGGTGGTTTTGGTGAGGTACGGCTCGCGGTCGTGTATGTCGGTGGTGCCCTCGTGCATGGACTCAAACACGATATGGCTGGGGCCGTCACCCAGTTTGCGCCCGCTGACGTGGCCGTTTTCGATCACTACGATGGAGTGGTCCACGTCCTCGGTCTCCAGATCGTGGACGACGACTTCGCAGTTGGGACCAAATTGGAGCGCCAGACCGTGTGCGAGGCGCTTGTAAAACTCAATCTGTGCGGGGGTCATGGGTGCCTTCCTAAAAATTAGTTTGGGCACACTTTGCCATAAACCACACTTGTTCGCAAATAACGAAAGCGTTGCTGCGTTATGTGACCGTTCGGCGGCGAAAAGGTACCGATTACGGCAACAAACAATTTGTTAGGTATACCAATCAAAAAGTGTGATAGAACAGTACTAACAAACTTTTTGTTTGGCATCCACATAAAAGTTCAGCCGTGTGAATGGGATCGGGCTGAAACGCGTATGCGGGGGCCGGCAAGAGAGGACTTAAGGAGTTCACCGTATGGCCGATAAGATCCAGTGGGCGGGCAACACGATGCCCAAGAGCGATGACAAGCACTTGGGAATCATGAGTCTCGACCACGTGAAGAAGGCCCGCGCCTTCCACCAGTCGTTCCCCCAGTACACCGTCACTCCGCTTGCCCGCCTGGACGGCCAGGCCGCGCGCCTGGGCCTGTCCAACCTGTGCGTTAAGGACGAGAGCTATCGCTTTGGCCTCAACGCTTTTAAGGTCCTGGGCGGCTCGTTTGCCATGGCCAACTACATTGCCGACGAGACCGGCAAGGACGTTGCCGACTGCACCTTCGATTACCTGACCTCCGATCAGCTTGCCAAGGACTTTGGCCAGGCTACCTTCTTTACCGCTACCGATGGCAACCATGGCCGCGGCGTGGCGTGGGCTGCCAACAAGCTGGGCCAGAAGGCCGTCGTGCACATGCCCAAGGGTTCTACCAAGCCCCGCTTCGATAACATCGCCGCCGAGGGCGCCACGGTGACCATCGAAGAGGTCAACTACGACGAGTGCGTGCGCATGGCCGCCGCCGAGGCCGACGCCTGCGAGCGCGGCGTCATCGTTCAGGATACCGCCTGGGAGGGCTACGAGAAGATCCCGTCCTGGATCATGGAGGGCTACGGCACCATGGCTTCCGAGGCTGCCGAGCAGCTGCGCGAGATGGCCATCAACCGCCCGACGCACGTCTTTGTCCAGGCTGGCGTAGGCTCGCTCGCCGGCGCCGTGGTGGGCTACTTCACCAACCTGTATCCCGATAACCCGCCCACCTTCGTCGTGGTCGAGTGCGCACCGGCCGCCTGCCTGTACAAGGGCGCTGCCGCCGGCGACGGCGACCCGCGCATCGTGGACGGCGACATGCCCTCCATCATGGCCGGTCTGTGCTGCGGCGAGCCCAACATTCTGGGCTGGGATATCCTGCGCAACCACACCACCGCGTTCGTGTCCTGCCCCGACTGGGTCACCGCTCGCGGCATGCGCACTCTGGGCGCTCCCGAGAAGGGCGACCCGCGCGTCATCTCTGGCGAGTCCGGCGCTGTGACCACCGGTCTGGTCGAGACTCTCATGCTCGATCCCGAGTACGCCGAGCTCAAGGAACTCATCGGCCTGGACAAGACGAGCTCCGTGCTCTGCTTCTCCACCGAGGGCGATACGGATCCCGACCAGTATCGCCGCATTGTTTGGGAAGGCGAATATCCCACTTGCTAATCGTTGGGGCGGAGTAAATAGGTATCGCTCCGCCACCTCACAGGTAGATTCCTTCATTTGAAAGGTTATGAACAATGGCTAAAGAACTCGATTTCGACGCTATCAAGGCTGCTGCTGAGTCTCATCGTGCTGATATGACTCGCTTCCTGCGCGCTATGATCTCCCATCCCTCTGAGTCCTGCGAGGAGGGTGAGGTTGTTGCCTGCATCAAGGCCGAGATGGAGAGCCTTGGCTATGACGAGGTCAAGGTCGACGGCCTGGGCAACGTCATGGGCTTTATGGGCGAGGGCGACAAGATCATCGCCATCGACTCCCACATCGACACCGTCGGCATCGGCAACATCGAGAACTGGGACGCCGATCCCTATGAGGGCTACGAGACCGACGAGATCATCTACGGCCGCGGCGGCTCTGACCAGGAGGGCGGCATGGCTTCCGCTACCTACGCTGCCAAGATGATGAAGGACATGGGCCTCATCCCCGAGGGTTACAAGATCATGGTCGTCGGCACCGTCCAGGAAGAGGACTGCGACGGCATGTGCTGGCAGTACATCTACAACAAGGACGGCATTAAGCCCGAGTTCGTCATTTCCACCGAGCCCACCGACGGCGGCATCTATCGCGGCCACCGCGGCCGCATGGAGATCCGTGTCGACGTTCACGGCACCTCCTGCCACGGCTCCGCTCCCGACCGCGGCGACAACGCCATCTACAAGATGGCCGACATCATCGCCGACGTCCGCGCCCTCAACAACAACGGCTGCGACGAGTCGACCGACATCAAGGGTCTCGTCAAGATGCTCGACCCCAAGTACAACCCCGAGCACTTCGAGGATGCCCGCTTCCTGGGCCGCGGCACCTGCACCGTCAGCCAGATCTTCTACACCAGCCCCAGCCGCTGCGCTGTCGCTGACTCCTGCGCCATCTCCATCGACCGTCGCATGACCGCCGGTGAGACCTGGGAGTCCTGCCTGGACGAGATCCGCAACCTGCCGGCCGCCAAGAAGTACGGCGACGACGTGAAGGTCTCCATGTACATGTACGACCGTCCGTCCTGGACCGGCGAGGTCTACGAGACCGAGGCTTACTTCCCCACGTGGATCAACAAGGAGACCGCTCCGCACGTCAAGGCCCTCGTCGACGCCCACAAGGCCATGTTCGGTGACGAGCGCATCGGCTGCGAGCCCAGCATGGACAAGCGCACCGGTCGCCCGCTGTGCGACAAGTGGACCTTCTCCACGAACTGCGTTTCCATCCAGGGCCGCTATGGCATCCCCTGCGTCGGCTTCGGCCCGGGTGCCGAGTCTCAGGCTCACGCTCCCAACGAGGTCACCTACAAGGACGACCTGGTCACCGCTGCCGCCATGTATGTGGCTGCCCTGAACCTCTACGATCCGAGCCAGGCCGATGGCGACGCCACCGTGTTCCGCGCCGGTCTGACCAACAACAAGATCGATTAGTCCCATTCCTCGATCTTGTTGAGCCGGGGACAGCTCGTGTCCCCGGCACCCCCTGTTGACTTGGGGCCCGCGGTCGTTATCTCCCATGCTTCCTCGACGGTAGCGGGTCCTCGTCATAGTGCTCTGCATGTTCTAGCCACACGCGCATGCCGGAGCACATCTACTCATTGCAATCGTTTCATCTTTGGAAAGGATATTTACATGGACGCCAAGTTTACCGAGCTCGTCGAGCAGCTGAACGGCCTCGATTTTAAGGGCATGTACGGCAGCGACTTCCTGCACACCTGGGATAAGACCACCGATGAGCTCAAGGCGCTCTACATCGTCGCCGACGCCCTGCGCGAGCTGCGCGAGAACAACGTTTCGTCCAAGATCTTCGATTCGGGTCTGGCCGTCTCCCTGTTCCGTGACAACTCCACCCGTACGCGCTTCTCCTTCTCTAAGGCAGCCAACCTGCTCGGCCTTGAGCTGCAGGACCTGGACGAGAAGAAGTCCCAGATCGCTCACGGCGAGACCGTCCGCGAGACCGCTACCATGATCTCCTTCATGGCCGACGTCATCGGCATCCGCGACGACATGTACATCGGCAAGGGCGACGCCTACATGGCCGAGGTCTCCGAGTCTGTCCAGCAGGCCTACGAGGACGGCGTTCTGGATCACCGTCCCACGCTCATCTCCCTGCAGTCCGACTCCGATCACCCCACGCAGTCCTCTGCCGACATGCTCTACCTCATCAACGAGTTTGGCGGTCTTGAGAACCTCAAGGGCAAAAAGGTTGCCGTCACCTGGGCCTACTCGCCCTCTTACGGCAAGCCGCTGTCCTGCCCGCAGTCGCTGATCAGCCTGCTGCCCCGTTTTGGCATGGACGTCACCTTGGCCCACCCCGAGGGCTACGACCTCATGCCCGAGGTCGTCGAGCGCGCCAAGGGTTATGCCGCCGAGTCCGGCACCACCTTTAAGCAGGTCAACACCATGGCCGAGGCCTTCGAGGGCGCCGACATCGTGATCCCGAAGAGCTGGGCTCCGTTTGCCGCCATGGAGAAGCGCACCAACCTGTACGCCGAGGGCGACGACGCCGGCATCGCTGCACTCGAGAAGGAGCTGCTCGCTCAGAACGCCACGCATCAGGATTGGTGCTCTACGACCGAGCTCATGGAGAAGACCGCCAACGGCCAGGACACCATCTTTATGCATCCGCTGCCCGCCGACATCTCCGGTGTCTCCTGCGAGCACGGCGAGGTCAACGCCGACGTCTTCGATATGCACCGCGTGGGCATGTACAAGGAGGCCAGCTACAAGCCGTACGCCATCGCAGCCATGATGTTCCTGCAGAAGGTTGCCGATCCCGCCGCTACCCTCAAGGCCCTCGACGAGCGCAACACCGCCCGTTGGTTCCAGGCCTAAAGCTGGGTTGAGGTAAGCCATGTAAAGGGGGCGCTCTGCCAACCGGCGGGGTGCCCCTTTTTGCATCGTGGGCGTGCGGGATAAGCGCTTTCGATGTAGATGCCCCGCGACGCGAGTTATGGGTACGATGGTTTCAGGGGAGGTATCGCCATGAAACTTGGTTGCGTGATTATGGCTTCGGGCGAGGGCAAGCGATTTGGCTCTAACAAGATGCTCGCCGATATCTATGACGAGCCGCTGATTGCCCGGACCATTGATTCGGTTCCCCGGGGCTTTGACGTTGTGGTTTCGACGCGTTGGCCCGAGGTCGCTCGGATTTGCGAGGATAAGCATTGCCCGTGTGTGCTGCACGATGGCGAGCTGCGCAGCGAAAGCGTCCGTGCGGGGCTTTCGTGGGGAGTCGAACGCAACTGGAAAGGCTGCCTCTTTTTGCCGGGCGACCAGCCGCTCGTGAGTTCGGATTCTTTTGAGGCTATGGTTCGTGCATTTGACGAGCGTGGCCGCAAGCATCCGGTGCGCCTTGCGTGCAACGGTGAGCCTTCGAGCCCGGTGATCTTTCCGGCGGAACTGTTCGATGCACTTATGTGTCTTGAGGGTAAGGACGGCGGCGGTTCGATCCTCAAGGACCGTGCCGACGTGGTGCTGGTCGAGGCGCGTGCCTACGAGCTGTGGGACGTCGATACCGTCAAAGGACAGCGACGCATAACGGAGCATATCGCCGCCTGCTCGTATTTTGATCGCGTGGCCAACTGCATCAATCAATAAGGAGCAATTATGATCATCATCAAAAACGGCGCACTCGTGACGCCCCAGGGGCTTCGCCGCGCCGATCTTGCCATGGAGGGCGACAAGATTGTGCGGATTGCCGCGGCAATCGAGCCGGGCGAGGGCGATACCGTCGAGGACGCCACCGACTGTTGGGTGTTTCCCGGCTTTATCGACGGCCACACGCACATGCAGTGCTGGACCGGCATGGATTGGACAGCCGATAGCTTTGAGACCGGCACGCGCGCGGCTGCCTGCGGCGGCACGACGACCATTGTGGACTACGCGACGGCCGATCGCGGCGTGACCATGCCCGATGCCTTGGTCGAGTGGCATCATCGCGCCGACGGCACCTGCACCGCCAACTATGCCTTCCATATGGCGCTTGCCGAGTGGAATGAGCGCAACCGCGCCGATCTTTCGGCCATGCGCGAGGCGGGCGTGTCGTCGTTTAAGACCTACTTTGCCTACGACCATCTGCGCCTGGACGATGCCGAGACGCTCGAGGTGCTGGAGGAGCTCAAGCGCGTGGGCGGTATCCTGTGCGTGCATTGCGAGAACGGCACGTTGGTCAACGCGCTGCAGAAGCGCGTGTTTGAGCAGGGTATCCACGGGCCCGAGGGCCATGCGCTCAGCCGTCCAGACGTGTGTGAGGCCGAGGCCGTGAGCCGCCTGCTGTATCTGGCGCACTTGGCCGGGGACGCTCCGGTCAACGTGGTGCACCTTTCGACCAAGCTGGGGCTCGAGGCCATTCGCGCTGCTAAAGCGCGCGGGCAGAAGAACATCTATGTCGAGACTTGTCCTCAGTATCTGATGCTCGACGATACTTGCTACTTGGAGCAGGGCGAGGACGGCTTTGCGGGTGCCAAGTATGTGATGAGTCCGCCGCTGCGCCATGCCGGCGACCGTGCGGCTTTGCGCGAGGCGCTTGTGGCCGGCGAGATCGATACGATTGCGACCGACCACTGCAGCTTTAATCTGCACGGGCAAAAGGACCGCGGGCGCGATGACTTCCGCGCGATTCCCAACGGCGGGCCCGGCGTGGAGCATCGTCCCGTCGCGATTGCCACGAGCTTTGAGGGACAGCTGGGACCCGAGGATCTGTGCCGCTTGATGAGCGAGAACCCGGCGCGCGTGTTTGGGATGTACCCGCGCAAGGGCTGTCTTGCGGAGGGCTCCGATGCCGACGTGTGCGTGTGGGATCCCAAGGCGCGCTGGACAATCAGCGCCGCGACGCAGCATCAGGCTGTGGACTACACGCCACTCGAGGGTTTTGAGGCACATGGCCGCGCCAAGGCTGTTTACGTCAACGGCGTGCTGGCGGCACGCGACGGCGAGCCAACCGGAGCTCAGCCCGGCCGCTACGTGCCCCGCTAACGGGAAGACCGCCGGGGTAGCTAATTTGGGAGATGATTTTTTGGGACGGGGTAGCAAAAAGAGCCCCGTCCCAAATTTGCTACCCCTGGAGGCTGGTGGCGATGAGGGGGCGGTTGAGGGCTGCCTCGAAGCGATCTGCCATTGTTGGGTCGGCAAGCGTGTCGGCTTGGTTGAGCATGATACGGGCATTGCTGAGGTTCAGCATCTGCAGCTCGGCATTGAGCACCTGGGCGACGCGCTCTGGGGTGGCAGCGTCGGTGGGCTCGCAGCCGCAGCGCTCGCAGAAGAGCTCGGGGCGGTGGACAACCTCGGCGACGGGCTTGCCCAGCCCCGAGGCGCCGACGACCCAGACAACGTTTGTCGCGGCGGCGGGAATTACCGGCTCCCAGGCGGCATGTGCCTTGAGCGGGAGTCGCTTGCTGCCATCTGCCTCGGCCAACACATAGTCAAAGCGCTGCGCCAGCTCGTTGAGCGGCTCGGCGGGGGCGGAGAGCTTGCCTGTCTCCGGGTCCAAAACACCCGTCTGGCAGATGCTTCCGCGGACAAGTCCCGCGCATGCCTCGCAGGTGCAGCCGGGAACATGTAGGGTCCCCGGCTTCCAAGGCGCGGCGTCCAGGCGACGGCTCGACCCGTCCCATGGCACGCCGGCGACGGGAAACATGTGCGTGGTGGTACAGAGGAGCACGCGGCCGCCAGCGCGCATGAGCTCGAGACCCAGCGTCTTCAGCAGCGTCGACTTGCCGCCACTGCCGATAATCGCGGTAATGCCCGGCTCGATCCTGAGCGCGGAGGCAAGATTGCCGCTAACCGTTTCCATCTGTTCACCGCCGTATAATACTGTGATAATAAATAATCATCAGAGTAGCGGCCGAACCGCTTTTGCTCTGCTCAAACCGTAGCACAGGGAGGTACCCCGGGAATGCTCGTTTATGTTCGCGGCGCCGGCGATATCGCCACGGGCGTCGCCGCTCGCTTGGTGCGCGCCGGCGTTTCGGTCGTTATGGCCGATATCGCGGTTCCCACGTGCATCCGCCGCACAATCTGTTTTTGCGAGGCCATTCGCCTGGGCGAGGTCGAGGTCGAAGGCATTCGCGCTCGCTTGGCACGGACGCCGGCTGAGGCGCTTGAGATTACCGAGGCTGGAGACGTCGCCGTTGTGGTGGACCCTCAGGCCAAGATGCTCGGCGAGCTGAAACCCGCGGCTGTGGTCGACGCGATTTTGGCTAAGCGCAACTTGGGCACCACGCGCGACATGGCGCCTGCCGTCATCGCTGTGGGGCCGGGCTTTACCGCGCCGGTTGACTGCGACGCCGTGGTCGAGACCATGCGCGGGCATTTTCTCGGCCGTGTCATTACCCAAGGTTCGCCCCAGCCCAACACGGGCGTGCCGGGCATTATCGCCGGCTATGGCAAGGAACGTGTTATCCACAGCCCCGCCGCCGGCGTGTTTCGGTCCGACCGCGCAATCGGCGACATCGTGAGCGCCGGAGACGTGATTGGCTACGCGGGCGATACGCCCATGTGCACGCAGATCGATGGCTGTCTGCGCGGGCTTTTGGCGAACGGCGTGCAGGTGACTGAGGGCTTTAAATGCGCCGATGTCGACCCGCGCGGCGATGCCAGCTATATCAACTACATTTCGGACAAAGCGACGTCGGTCGGCGGCGGCGTGCTCGAGGCACTCGCTATGCTCACCGATGTCTTTAGAGGATAGAAGGCGGCAATGGAAAAGCTCGATGTTGTGAATGCGGCGCTTGCCGCCCTGCGTGCTGGCGAGACGTGCGAGCTGGTGGTCGTGGCCGGTACGGCGGGGTCGTCCCCGCGCGGTGTGGGCGCCTGGATGGCCGTCTTTGCCGATGGCAGCCAGGCGGGCACTATCGGCGGCGGCAAGATTGAGCTCTTTGCGCTGGATGAGGCGCGCGAGCTCCTGAGCGCGGGACAGTCGCGTCTGGTCCGCTACACCATGGGCGGCGAGAACTCCGATACCGGCATGATCTGCGGCGGAGCCATCTGCCTGTGCTACCTGCATTTGGATGCGAATCAGGCACCGTTGTTCCAGTCGGTTGCCGACGTCTTGGCCTATCGGCGCATCGGCGACTTCGTCATCGACTTTGAGCCGTTTATCGCGAGCGCGCTCGAGGGCGATGTGGTTGAGTACCATGGCGAGACATCGCGCCATACCATTGCCGGCTGCCCCGAGCTTTCGCTGGTGGAGGAGGGGAGTAAGGTCACCTACACCAACGCCGCCTCCGAGATTCCCCCGGCGCACATCGAGACGCTCTGCCCCGAGGGCCTGACCTATATCTTTGGCTGCGGCCACGTGGGCGCTGCGACGGCGCGGGTGCTCACGGCGGCGGGCTTTGCCGTCGTGGCTTGCGACGACCGCCCCGGCACGTTGACCCCCGAATGGGTGCCCGGCGTCTACGACCGTCGTCTGGTCGATTATAAGAACCTGAGCGAGCTGTGTCCCATCGGCCCGCGCGACCTGGTGGTCGTCGCCACGGCGGGTCACAAGTCCGATATCGACGTGGTGATTCAGGCCATGCGCGCCAAACCCGCCTATCTGGGCTGCTTGGGCTCGCGCCGCAAGACGGCCTTTGTGTGCGCCCGCTTGGAGCAGGAGGGCTTTACGCAGGAGCAAATCGACGAGCTGCACCTGCCGATCGGTGTCGCCATCGAGGCCGAGGACCCCGAGGAAATCGCCATCTCCATAGCCGCCGAAATGATCCACCTGCGCCGCACCAAGCTCGTCCCCCGCAAGCGCTAATCGCATCCCCACCAATAAGTTGCGGTGAAATACGGATTGTTTAAGCCTGTTAGGCCGCCCAACAGTCCCTATTTCACCGCAACTGCTTGTTGGGACCCATTTGTGCGGGGGAGTTGTGGAGTTGTGCAGGCAGACGAGGTTTTTCTGGAAATACGCTCCCGATGCGCGTATAGTACCGATTGTTTTGTCGGCTCCTGCTGCGTCGAGTCCAAACCGCGAAATGCCATGAGCGGCGCGGATGCAGCCAGGAGGCACGAGGACAACCCATCGTGGCCACGCCCCGTGCTTAAAACCCCAAGAAGGAGTGAACAATGGCAGAAGAGAAGTATGTGCCGCGTCTGAAGACCAAGTACAATAACGAGGTCAAGCAGCAGCTTCAGGACAAGTTCCAGTACGAGAACGTCATGATGATCCCCAAGTTTGAGAAGATCGTCGTGAACATGGGTGTCGGCGAGGCCGCTACCGATTCCAAGGCCATCGACGGTGCCGTGCGCGACCTGCGCGCCATCACCGGCCAGCAGCCGATGATCACCCGTGCCCGCAAGTCCATCGCTACCTTCCGCCTGCGCGCCGGTATGCCGATCGGCTGCAAGGTTACCCTGCGTGGCGACCGTATGTGGGAGTTCTTCGATCGTCTGACCTCCGTCGCGATCCCCCGTATCCGCGACTTCCGTGGCATCTCCGCCAAGAGCTTCGACGGCCGTGGTAACTTCTCCATGGGCGTTACCGAGCAGCTCATCTTCCCCGAGATCGACTTCGACTCCGTCGATCACCAGCGTGGTATGGACATCACTTTCGTGACCACCGCCAACACCGATGAGGAGGCCAAGGCCCTTCTGGACGCCTTCGGTTTCCCGTTCAAGAAATAGGTTCACCTGCCCTATAAGCGCCGTTCCCACAAGGGGGCGGCGCTTGGGGCGAACAATACTCTATGTGAGGAGGATATAAGTGGCTAAGACATCGATGATCGTCAAGTGCAATCGCAAGCAGAAGTTCTCTACTCGTGAGTACACGCGCTGCCAGCGCTGCGGCCGTCCGCACTCTGTGTACCGCAAGTTCGGCCTGTGCCGTGTCTGCTTCCGCGAGCTTGCACTCAAGGGCGAGCTTCCCGGCGTTAAGAAGGCCAGCTGGTAAGTCACTACCAGCGTTTCAAGCATCAGTTTGGAACAGGGAAAACGCGCTAAAAAGGCTTTGCCGTTAAGGGCGGCGAAGAACCAAGAGCACGTGTTCATCAAGAACGAAGGAGAATCTGTATGAACCTTACAGACCCGATCGCAGATATGCTTACGCGCATCCGTAACGCTAACTCTGTGAACAAGGCCACGGTCTCCATGCCGAGCAGCAAGAAGCTCGTCGAGATCGCTCGTGTTCTGCACGAGGAGGGCTACATCGAGGGCTACGATGTCGAGGACACCGTTCCCCAGAAGACTCTGCACATCACGCTTAAGTATGGTCCCAAGAAGGCTAAGGTCATCAACGGCATCCGCCGCATTTCCAAGCCGGGCCTGCGTAAGTACACCGGCGTTGCCGACATGCCCCGCGTCCGCGGTGGCCTTGGTACCGCCATTATTTCCACCAGCCATGGCGTCATGACCGACCGCGATGCTCGCAAGCACAACGTCGGCGGCGAGATCATCGCTTACGTCTGGTAATTCGCTCGGTAGGTAGAAGGAAAGGAGATCACCGTGTCTCGTATCGGTAATAAGCCTGTCCAGATTCCCGCCGGAGTCGAAGTGGCAGTCAACGGCAACAACGTTGTCGTCAAGGGCCCCAAGGGCCAGCTCGAGCTCGATGTCTTTGAGAAGCTCGCTATCAACGTCGAGGACAACGTCCTCACCGTTTCCCGTCCCGACGACGAGCGTGAGACCCGTGCCCGCCACGGCCTCACCCGCGCCCTCATCCACAACATGGTTGTTGGCGTTTCCGAGGGCTTCGAGAAGAAGCTCGAGCTCGCCGGCGTCGGTTACCGCGTGCAGCAGAAGGGCAAGAACCTCGAGTTCTCCCTGGGCTTCTCGCACCCCGTGATCGTCGAGGCTCCCGAGGGCATCACCTTCGAGGTTCCCGACAACACCCACGTGAACGTCAAGGGTATCAACAAGCAGCAGGTCGGTCAGATCGCCGCTGAGATCCGCGGCCATCGTCCTCCCGAGCCTTACAAGGGCAAGGGTATCCACTACGTTGGTGAGCACATCCGCCGCAAGCTGGGTAAGGCCGCCAAGTAGTCGTAACCGACTCACTCGCATAAGACCAGCACCCCGTCAGGTGCTGGCAAGATCAACCTTTTTAGGAGTTTACGTATGAACAAGCATAAGGCGAAGCTGGAAGGCCTCAAGCGTCGTCAGCGTCGTGTTCGCGGCAAGGTCTCGGGTACCTCCGAGCGTCCGCGTCTTCGCGTGACCCGTACTAACGCCAACATCTATGCCCAGATCATCGACGACAGCAAGGGCTCCAGCCTGACGCTCGTCTCCGCCTCGACCCTCGAGGCCGAGTTCAAGGGCACCCACACCTCGAACAAGGAGGCTGCGGAGAAGGTCGGTCAGCTCGTTGGCAAGCGCGCCATCGAGGCCGGCATCACCAAGGTCGCCTTCGATCGCGGTGGCCGTATCTACCATGGCCGCGTCAAGGCCCTCGCCGACGGTGCTCGTGCCGCCGGTCTCGAGTTCTAGGAGGTATGTAGCACATGGCTCGTAATCAGAAGCAGCAGCGCGAGGCCTCCGAGTTCGAGGAGCGCGTCGTTTACATCAACCGCGTGTCGAAGACCGTCAAGGGTGGTCGTCGCATGAGCCTCGTCGCTCTCGTCGTCGTTGGCGACGGCAAGGGCAACGTCGGCGTTGGCATGGGCAAGTCCGCTGAGGTGCCCATGGCCATCTCCAAGGCATCTCTCGATGCCAAGAAGAACATGTTCCACGTGCCGGTGACCGATCAGGGCACCATTCCGCACGAGGTTCTCGGTCACTTTGGTGCCGGCCGCATCATCATCAAGCCCGCTGTCGAGGGTACCGGCGTTATCGCCGGCGGCGCTGTGCGTCCCCTCTTCGAGCTTGCTGGCATCAAGAACGTCCTGTCCAAGTCCCTCGGTACCGACAACGGCCTCAACATCATCAAGGCTGCCGTCGAGGGCCTCAAGGAGCTCTCCAGCCCTGAGGACGTCGCGGCTCGCCGTGGCCTGACGGTCTCCGAGATGTTCGTCGGTAAGGAGAACTAAGCATGGCTGACACCATCAAGATCAAGCAGGTCCGCAGCACCAACGGTTGCAAGCAGGACCAGGTCCGTACTGTCCGTGCCCTCGGTCTCCACAGGATCCGCGAGGTTCGCGAGATTGCTGACAACGAGTCCGTCCGCGGCATGATCTTCAAGGTCAAGCACCTTGTCGAGATTGTAGAGGAGTAGCAAATGCAGCTTCACGATCTTACTCCCGCGCCCGGTTCCACCAAGAACCGCAAGCGCGTCGGCCGTGGCAATTCTTCGGGTCACGGCACCACTTCTGGCCGCGGCCAGAAGGGCCAGGGTTCCCGCTCTGGCGGCACCAAGGGTGCCGGCTTCGAGGGTGGCCAGACTCCGCTGGCTATGCGCCTGCCCAAGCTTCCGGGCTTCCGCAACCCCCGTCGTATCGAGTACACCGCTGTTAACGTTGAGCGTCTCGAGCGTAAGTTCGAGGACGGCGCTGTGATTGACGGTGCCGCTCTTAAGGCCGCTCGCATCACCAAGAGCGAGTTCGAGCCCGTCAAGGTGCTCGGCAATGGTGAGCTCACCAAGAAGTTCACGGTCAAGGTCGACAAGGTCAGCGCTTCTGCGCAGGCCAAGATCGAGGCCGCCGGCGGAAAGGTCGAGCTGCCGTGCTAAATGGTCTTAAGAATGCTTTCCGCATCAAAGAATTGCGCGAAAAGATTCTTTTTACCATAGCTATGCTCGTCGTGTACCGCATTGGTGCGCACGTTCCTGTGCCCGGCATTCCCTTCCAGGGGATGCTGGGCCTTTTCTCGACCGATAACAATTCGGTCGCCGCAGGTGCTATGGCCCTCCTGAATCTTTTCTCTGGCGGCGCGTTGAGCTATGTGTCGGTGTTTTCGCTGGGCATCATGCCTTACATCACCAGCTCAATCATCCTCCAGATGCTCCAGGCCGTTGTGCCTTCCCTGCATGAGCTTGCCCGCGAGGGCGAGGTCGGTCAGACTAAGATTACGCAGTATTCGCGTTACCTCACCCTGGCTCTGGCAATCCTCAACTCCGTGGGTTACCTCTTCCTCTTTAAGAGCTTCGGCATCAGCTTCAATGGCGCCGGCGCTCCCGAGATCATCTTCGACCTCATGATCGTCGGCACGCTCACCGCGGGCGCCATGCTGATCATGTGGATTGGTGAGCTCATCACCCAGCGCGGTATCGGTAATGGCATGTCGCTGATCATCTTCGCGAACATCATGGCCGGCCTGCCGCAGGCGATCTTCTCCAGCACCGAGGGCAATGCCGGTGGCATCATTACCATGGTGATCATTTGCGCCATCATCCTGCTGGTTATCCCGCTGATCGTTTTCCTTGAGCGCGGCCAGCGCCGCATCCCGGTCTCCTACGCCAAACGCGTCGTGGGCCGTCGCATGATGGGTGGCCAGACCACCTACCTGCCCATCAAGGTCAACACCGCGGGTGTCGTGCCGATCATCTTCGCTTCGGCGCTGCTGTACTTCCCGGCTCAGATTGCCGTGTTCTTCCCCGGCATCGGCTGGATTCAGGCAGTTGCCTCTGCGCTTTCGACCGGTTGGCTCAACTGGGTGCTTAACGTTGTCCTCATCGTGTTCTTCGCGTACTTCTACACCTCCATGGTGTTCAACCCCGATGACACGGCCGATAACCTTAAGAAGCAGGGCGGCTTTATTCCGGGCGTGCGTCCGGGTAGGGCTACCGCGGCCTACATCAAGAACGCGCTCAACAAGATTACGCTTCCCAGCGCTGTCTTTTTGGCGCTCATCGCCATCGTGCCTTCGATCATCTTCTCCTTCACGGGTAACCATCTGATCCAGGCATTTGGCGGCACGTCCATCCTCATCATGGTCGGCGTCGTGCTCGACACGGTCGATAAGCTCGAAGGCCAGATCAAGATGTATGATTACGATGGATTCTTTAAATAGGCTAGAGGAGGATTGCTCATGAACCTCGTATTGCTCGGAGCTCCGGGTGCCGGCAAGGGCACCGTCGCACAGGAGCTCGTCGCCGAGTTTGGCGTCGCTCACATTTCCACGGGCGACCTGCTGCGTGCTGCCGTCAAGGGTGGCACCGAGCTTGGTATTCAGGCTAAGAAGTACATGGACGCTGGCGAGCTCGTTCCCGACCAGCTCGTGATCGACCTTGTCAAGGAGCGCCTTGCCGCCGATGACGCCCAGCAGGGCTTCATCCTCGACGGCTTCCCGCGCAACACCGCCCAGGCCGTGACGCTCGATTCCGAGCTCTCCGCCATGGGTCGCGAGATCGACTGTGCCCTTCTGGTCGATGTGGCCCCCGAGGTCATTATCGATCGTCTGTCTTCGCGTCGCACCTGCCGCGCCTGCGGTTACACCGGCACCGCTGCCGATGCTACCTGCCCCAAGTGTGGTGGCGAGATGTATCAGCGCGACGACGACAAGCCCGAGACCATCAAGAACCGTCTCGACGTCTACGAGAAGTCCACGAGCCCGCTCGTCGACTACTATCGTGGTCAGGGTCTGCTCAAGTCGGTCAACGGTGACCAGGCTCGCGAGACCGTGTACGGGGATGTCAAAGAGGCTCTCGGTCTATGATCAAGATTAAGTCTGCAACGCAAATCGAGCAGATGAAGAAGGCAGGAGCGCTATCTAAGATGGCGCTCCGCCACGTTGGAGCCATGGTTCGTCCCGGCGTTTCGACCTTTGAGCTCGATCAGCTCGCGGAGCAGATTATCCGCATGCATGGCGGCACGCCGGCCTTTAAGGGTTACGGCGGGTTCCCGGGGACCATTTGCGCATCGATCAACGATGCCGTGGTCCACGGCATTCCCAACCCCGACATGATTCTGCGCGATGGCGATATCATCTCCATCGATACGGGAGCCGTTGTCGACGGTTGGGTCGGCGATAACGCATGGACGTTTTTCGTCGGCACCCCCACGCCCGAAGCCAAGGCTTTGTGCGAGGTCACGCGCGATTGCCTTAAGGCTGCCATCGAGCAGGCTGTTCCCGGTAACCATATCGGGGACGTCGGTTATGCCGTTCAGTCCCTTGCCGAGTCTCACGGTTACGGCGTGCTTCGTGACTATGTGGGTCATGGCATTGGCCGCGTGATGCACGAGGACCCCAACGTTCCTAACTATGGAAAGAAGGGGAGGGGCGTTCGCCTCCAGGCCGGCATGGTCATTGCCATCGAGCCGATGGTTACGATGGGTTCCAACCATGTGAGCACGGGCTCCGACGGTTGGATTGTTACGACCAACGACCACCTGCCCGCCGCGCACTACGAGAACACCGTCGCCATTACCAATGACGGTCCGGTGATTCTCACCACGGATGCCCAAGGTGCTTGGTGTTCCTTGCAGGGCGGTGAAATGTAGGGGTCCCGTTCAAATACGTCGACATCTACATTTCTGTAAAGTAACAAGTTCCGCTTAGTTGTGGAGCCATTACGAAGATATTACGATACGTGCATGCGTATTGTAGAATACTCAATCGCTGTCGTTTTCTAGAGAAAGATGATTGCTTGTGAAGAAGGAAGACGCAATTGAGCTCGAGGGTACGGTAAAGGAACCGTTGCCCAATGCCATGTTTAAGGTTGAGCTCGAGAACGGTCATTCGGTTCTGTGCAACATTTCTGGCAAGATCCGAATGAATTACATCCGTATTCTCCCCGGTGACAGGGTTGTCGTGGAGCTTTCCCCGTACGACCTGACCCGCGGTCGCATCACCTATCGCTACAAATAGCGGCACGCATACACGCACTCCATTTCCGGCTGCAGGCTTAGCTCAACCTACGGTCGGATTGTGTGTGAAGACCAGCCATAGTTTTAAACGCCTGCGGCTGGGCGAGTAGATAGTAGGGAAGTAGTTTGAGCGCTACCGAAAGGAAGAACGATGAAGGTACGTCCTTCGGTCAAGAAGATGTGCGATAAGTGCAAAATCATTAGGCGCCATGGCAAGGTCCTCGTCATTTGCGAGAACCCCCGTCATAAGCAGCGTCAGGGTTAAGAGAGGAGACTACGTTGGCCCGTATTAATGGTGTCGACCTCCCGCGTGAGAAGCGCGTTGAGATCGGTCTGACCTACATTTACGGCATCGGCCGCACCACTGCGACGAAGATCTGCGTCGAGTGCAACGTTAACGTGGATACGCGCGTTAAGGACCTCACCGAGGATGAGGTTAACGCCATCCGCGATTATATCGATAAGAACCAGATCATGGTTGAGGGCGACCTCCGCCGTGAGCGCAACCAGAACGTCAAGCGCCTTATGGACATCGGCTGCAACCGCGGCCTTCGTCACCGCAAGGGCCTCCCGGTCCGCGGCCAGCGCACCCACACTAACGCTCGTACCCGCAAGGGCCCGAAGCGTCAGATCGGTGCTAAGAAGAAGAAATAAGGAGCGCTAGATAGATGGCTACTGCTAAGAAGAACGTTCGCGCTGCCCGTCTGAAGCGCGCGGACCGTAAGAACATTTCCGTGGGCCAGGCTCACATTCGTTCTACGTTCAACAACACGATCGTTTCGATCACCGATCCCCAGGGCAACGTCATTTCCTGGAAGTCGGCTGGCCAGGTGGGCTTCAAGGGCTCCCGTAAGTCCACGCCGTTCGCTGCCCAGATGGCTGCCGAGGCTGCTGCCAAGCAGGCCATGGAGCACGGTATGAAGAAGGTTTCCGTCTTCGTCAAGGGCCCCGGCTCCGGTCGTGAGACCGCCATCCGCTCCCTCCAGGCTGCTGGCCTCGAGGTCTCGAGCATCCAGGACAAGACCCCCATTCCGCACAACGGCTGCCGCCCCAAGAAGCGTCGCCGCGTGTAACTGAAAGGATCGTATCAATATGGCAATCGACAGGACTCCTGTTCTTAAGCGCTGCCGTCAGCTCGGGATCGATCCCGCTGAGCTCGGTTACAGCAGCAAGAAGGAATCTATCCGTCAGCCCAAGCGCCGTCGCAAGGAATCTGAGTACGGCATGCAGCTGCGCGAGAAGCAGAAGGTCAAGTTCATCTATGGCGTTCTGGAGAAGCAGTTCCACGGCTACTTCAACAAGGCCCGTAAGATGAACGGCGTCACCGGTGAGAACCTCATGATCATCCTTGAGTCTCGCCTCGACAACGTCGTCTTCCGTCTTGGCTTCGCCCGCACCCGCAAAGAGGCTCGTCAGTCCGTCCGTCACGGTCACTTTACCGTGAACGGCAAGCGCGTGGACATCCCGTCCTACCGTGTCAAGGCCGGCGACGTCGTCGCTGTCGGCGAGAAGTTCCGTGACCTCCTCCCCATCAAGGAGGCTCTGATTTCCTCCGAGCGCTTTGAGGTCCCTGGCTGGCTCGAGGTCGATATCGAGAAGCTGTCTGGTAACGTGCTCGCTCTGCCGACGCGTGAGCAGATCAGCGGTGATATCAACGAGCAGCTCATCGTCGAGCTCTACTCTAAGTAGTCCATCCGGGCTGCTGAGGCTGGAGGTAATACATGTCAGAATTCATTAGGCCTCAGGTTCAGGTCGAAGAGATCAACGAGACGTCTGCTCGTGTCTCCGTCGAGCCGCTCGAGCGTGGCTACGGTGATACGCTGGGTAACTCCCTTCGTCGCGTTCTTCTGTCCTCGCTCGAGGGTGCCGCCGTCGAGGCTATTCAGATCGATGGTGCGCAGCACGAGTTCATGACCATCCCTAACATGGTCGAGGATGTCACCGACATCGTCCTGAATGTCAAGGGTCTTGTCTTCAGGGCTCTCGGCACGACCGACGAGGCGACCGCCACCATTTCGGTTGACGGCCCCTGCGAGGTCACCGGTGCGGACTTCTTTATTCCGTCCGAGTTTGAGCTGGTCAACCCCGAGCAGCACATTGCTACGCTCACCGAGGGTGGCCATCTCACCATGAGCATGCGCATCGGCTATGGCCGCGGCTATGTTTCTGGCGAGGCCAACAAGCGCGACAACGATCCCATCGGTGTGATCCACGTCGACTCGCTGTACTCGCCGGTTTCCCGTTGCGCCAAGCTCGTTGAGGCTTGCCGTGTCGGTCAGCACACCGACTACGACCGTCTTGTCCTCGAGATCGAGACCAACGGCTCCATCGCCCCGCGCGACGCCGTGGTCCAGGCTGCCAATATCATCAACCAGCATATGGCCGCCTTTATGAACCTTGCCGAGACCCCCGAGGTCGAGGAGGAGGCTTCGATCTTCGCTCCCGAGGTCACCAACGACAACGCCGAGCTGGACAAGCAGATCGAGGATCTGGACCTTTCCGTCCGTTCCTACAACTGCCTTAAGCGCGCCAGCATTCACTCGGTCCGTCAGCTCGTTGAGTTCTCGGAGAACGATCTGCTCAACATCCGTAACTTCGGTGTTAAGTCGATCGAGGAAGTGAAGGACAAGCTTGAGTCCATGGGCCTGAGCCTGAAGGCTTAATGCTTCGCATATTTGAGGAGAAACTAGACCATGCGTCACAACGTTAAGAAGGGCCTGAAGCTCGGCACCGATGCGAGCCACACCAAGGCCATGAAGAAGAGCCTTGCTAAGGCCCTCTTCGAGAACGACCGCATCAAGACCACCGAGACCCGCGCTAAGGCGCTGCGTTCGGTCGTCGACCCGATCATCACTTGGGCCAAGAAGGGCGACCTGCACTCTCGTCGTCTGGCTATCGCCAAGCTCGGCGATAAGCAGCTCGTTGCCGAGATCTTCGACAAGGCTGCTCAGGGCATGTGGCAGGACCGCAACGGCGGTTACACCCGCATCATGAAGCTCGGTAACCGTAAGGGCGACAACGCTCCCATCGTTATCATGGAGCTCGTCACCGAGCCTTGCACGCCTAAGGCCAAGAAGGCTGCTCCGGCCCCCAAGAAGGCCGCTGCTCCCAAGAAGGTCGAGGCTGTCGAGGAGACTGCTGCCGAGGAGACCGCTGAGTAGACATTCCGTCTGCATAGGCTATATTCGAGGGGTACGTTTGCGTACCCCTCTTTTTTTGTCGCGATACCGTTGCTTGTTTGTTGGGAGCGCCCATGACTGCGCCGTCTGATTTCAATTCGATTTCCGAGCTTGACGCCACGCTCGTATTTCGCGTGGCCTATGATGGCTCGTCGTATAGCGGATTTGCCGAGCAGCCGGGACAGACGACGGTTGCGGGTGAGCTACGTCGAGCCATCGAGACGCTGCTTCGCCGCCCGATCGATCTGACGTGCGCGGGGCGTACCGATGCCGGCGTACATGCCGTGGCTCAGTACATCAGCGTGCCCGTAACGGACGCTGAGCTCGCTTGTACGCGCCGTAGGTGGCTGCGGGCTATGGATGCCCTGCTGCCCAAAGATATCGCCATCAACGAGGTCTACAGGGCCCGTAAGGGCTTTTCTGCGCGCTTTGACGCGCGCTCTCGCACTTACACCTATCGCATTGCCGATCGTGATGCGCGGCCCGTGCTGTCACGCGGTGCTGTGTGGTGGCATCGCTATCCCTTGGATGTTGAGGCTATGTCTGCTGCCTGCCCCGCGCTGCTGGGCGAGCAGGACTTTAAAAGCTTTTGCAAGGTTGCCTCGGCCGTTGGCAAACCTACGCACCGCTGCGTAATACGCGCCGAGTTTGGCCATGAGGTTGCGTTTGGCGAGGACATCCTGACGTTTACCATCGTGGGCAATGCGTTTCTGCATTCGATGGTCCGTACGATCGTTGGCACGCTTGTCGAGATTGGCATGCATCGCCGTGAACCCGAGTGGATGCGCGAGGTCATCGATGCTTGCGATCGTACCGCTGCGGGCCCCACGGCTCCTGCCTGCGGCCTTACGTTTATGGGCGTGGATTACGATCCCGCCGAGCTTGTCGTGCTCGACTAGGGGAGGGCTCGACGCGCCGTTCGTCGGCACCTGTCATCTGTGGGCTGCTCGTGTGCAACATCTGTTCTTGGCGTGCAGTGCAACCGGTGTCTCATTGCTTTTATTGCCGGGGTGTACCATGAACGACAGTTTGATTCATTGCTGTCGAGAGGACGGATAACTTGGTTCGACGTGGCTCGCATCCGCGACTTTCGGTGATCCTTGTGGTAGAAGGTTCGACCAGCTATGCGATGCGTGCGCTCGAGAGTATCCAGAACCAAGACCTCTATGATTTGCAGATTATCGTTGTCTGCCGCGATGCTGCGCCCGGTGTGCGCCATTCGCTTCAAGTTGCTGCCGACAGGGACATCCATATTGATTTGATTGACGTCGAGGACGCGAAGCGCGGCACTTGTCTTCGTGCCGGTTTTGATGCCTCGCGCGGCTCTCAAATCATCGCCATGAACGCCGATGAGTGGTTTGCTCCGCAGGCCCTTTCCAAGATGGTCGATATCGCGTGCGATACTGCGGCAGACATAGTGTTCCCCACGGTGTCGCTCGATCGATACGATGCGCATCGCGAGCGTCATTCGCGCGTCTTGGATGCTGCCTCTATTGCCATAGAAGACGAGTCTTCTATGGTGACTGGGCTGCCCCAGTTGATTTTGGGCGGCCTAGTCGCTCAGACCTCTGGCGTGATGTATAGCCGTCCGCTGTTTGAGGCATGCCTGTCGCGCGGCAAGGCGTACCGTACGGTTGAGTTTATGGCTTATGCTCTCTCGCAGGCACGATTCGTGTTCGGCTGCGGCGACGCTTGTTTCCACGCGGTGGCACCTAAGCTTACAGATGCCTTTGATCCCACCATGTATGCCAGGATATCCGAAGACACTCGAGCGCTCGACGAGCTTGCGGACTCACTCTCGGAAGCGGATAGCGGTGGTCGGCTCAAGCTGGCAAGCCAAAAGTTCTACTTTGCCGGACTGGTCGCCTGCATCGAGAATTTGTGTCTGAGCCCGCATGGGGTGTCGTCAATCGAGCGTTCCGCCCGCATGCGTGATATGCTCGATGCGCCTCGAACCCGTCAGATGGTCGCCGCGCTCAAGGACAACCATCGGGGACTCGGTCTGTTGTTTGGGCCGATTGCCAGCGCCAAGCCCGCGCGCTGCGTGATGTGTACGCATCTGGCAGCTTTTCTTAACCGGACGGGCGCAAAAACCGCCTAAACGGCTCATTACGAAACAAACTTGCATAGAATTGTTTCGAAATGCGTTCTTATACACAAAAGCCTTCAAATAGCGTTAAACTATTCAATCACTGATTGATTGTCTCCGCCATCTTTTGGAGAGAGGGTTTGTATGGCTAAAAAACGCAATGGGCGCCAGGATGCCATTAGAGATATTGTGCGCAATAAGGACGTCCGCACGCAGCGCGTGCTGGTCGATGAGCTCCGTGCTATGGGCTTTGATTGCACGCAGGCGACTGTCTCTCGCGATATTGCCGACATGGGGCTGCGTAAGCTCCCTGAGGGTATCTATGTTCTGGCAGAGGACCTGCACCTGCAGCGTATGGTTTCCGAGCTCGTAACGGGCGTTCTACGTACCGATAATCTGGTTATGATCAAGGCTCAGCCTGGCACGGCTTCCGGCATCGCCGCCGCCGTTGATGCGGCAGAGTTGCCCGATGTGCTTGGCTCGCTTGCCGGCAACGATACGATTTTGGTTATTGCCCAGACGGCCGAGGACGGCGAGCGTCTCGAGGCGCTGATCAATAAGCTGAGCAATTCTCGCAAGTAGGCGTGCGGGCCGTGCGCTCGGCACTGTACGCGCTGACATAGTGGCTTGTAAGGGGTATCGACGTTGGTCGGTACCCCCTTTTTGTTTGCCGGTATAAAGACCGCCCACCAGGTCGCTTTAAACTAAAAGGCCCCCGAGCAGTTTAATAAGCTGCTCGGGGCCTTGTTGGCTTTAGTCGCGTACTTCTTAGCCGACCGTATCGTCAGGCGTGGGCGAGGGGTCGGGAGTGGGCGTAGGCGTAGGCGTGCCGCCATCGCCGCCGGTCGAGCCACCAGTGGAGCCGCCCGTCGAGCCACCAGTGGAGCCGCCCGTCGAGCCACCGGTCGTACCGGTGCCGCCGGTGGTGTCGCCGCCCGTGGTCTCGGTGGTCGTGGTCGTCGTGGTAGTTGTTGTGGTGGTTTCCTCTTCCTCTTCGTCCTCGTCCTTGTCGTCGTTCTCCGACTTCTTGGTGTTGTTGGTGCCGTAGAACTTCCAGACGCTGTTGTTCTTGTAGGTGGGCGCCGTTCCGGTCGCAAACTCCTCGCGCTCGGTACCGGTCAGAACGGTGTTCATAAACCGCTTAAAGACAGGCAGGTTGGTGCTGTCGCCCAGCAGGTCCGTGCCGTACTTTTGGATGGGGATCTCGCCCGCGGAATAGCCGGTCCACAGGGCGCACGCCAGCTGCGGGGTATAGCCGCAGAACCAAAGGTTGGTGGTGTTGTCGGTGGTGCCCGTCTTGCCGGCATAGGGCTGGTTGACACTCAGGGCGCCGGCAGCACCCGTACCGCTGCCCTTCATGACGCCGGACAGAACATCGGTGACCGCGGCGGCCTCGCCCTCGGTAAGCACCTGTGAGGGATTGTCGGTGTGCTGGTACAGCACCGAACCGGTACGAGAATCAATCTCGGTGATGGCGATCGGCTGGCGATAGTAGCCGCCGTTGGCAAACGTCGCGTAGGCGGCGGCCATCTCGAGTGGCGAGATCGAGCCAGTGCCGAGCGTCATGACGGGAACGTCCTCGATGTTGTCCTTGGCGGGGTCGATGCCGAGCTTTTTGACGAGCGAGATGATCTTGCTGTTGCCGACGGCTTCCGCCACCTGGATGTAGCCGGTGTTGGAGGAGTATGCCGTCGCCTGCTTAAGCGTGATGTTGCCGTAGCTCTGGTTGGCGTAATTTTGGACCTCGGTCGTGGTGCCCTTGGCCTTGAGCGGCGAGTTGCAGTTGAGGGTGACGTTGGGGTTCATGCCGTTTTGGATGGCAGTTGCCAGCGTAAAGGCCTTAAAGGTGGAGCCGACGGGACGCTTGGCCGTGGCATGGTTTACGTGGTTCTCGTCGGCGTTGTAGTCGTAGCCGCCCACCATGCACTTGATGTAGCCGGTCTTGGGGTCGACGACGACCATGCCCATGTCCAGGCCGTCAAGCGAGAGCGTGTCGAGCTGCTCGCGGACGGCATTCTCTGCCACCTGCTGCATCGTGGGGTCGATGGTGGTCTTGACGGTCAGGCCGCCCTTAAAGAGCACGTCGGTCGAGAACTCCTGCTCCAGCAGCTGCTTGACGTAGGAGACAAAGTAGGGCTGCGAGTATACGTCGACGCCGCTGCCCGAGATTTCGGTCACATTGAGGGTGATGGGCTCGGCCTGTGCGGCATCGTGCTCCTCCTGGGTGATGTGGCCCAGGCGCAGCATGTTGTCGAGAACCTTGTTGCGGCGAGACAGTGCCAGATCGGGATTGACCGTGGGGTCGTACTGCGAAGGCGAGTTGGGAAGGCCGATGAGTAGCGCGGCCTCGCTCAGGGTGAGGTCGGCGGCGCTCTTGGACAGATAGGTCTCGGCTGCGGCCTCGATGCCGTAGGCGCCGTGGCCGTAATAGATGGTGTTGAGGTACATCATGAGGATCTCGTCTTTGGAGTACATGTCCTCCATCTTGATGGCGATGTAGGCCTCGCGCACCTTACGCTCAATGGTCGAGTCGAATTGCTCCTCCTGCAGGATGGTGTTGCGCACAAGCTGCTGGGTGATCGTCGAGGCGCCTTCGTGCCCGCCGCCGAGGGTTGCCACCGCAGCACGCGCGATACCCCACAGGTCGATACCGCCGTGCTCGTAGAAGCGCTCGTCCTCGACGTCAACGGTGCCCTGCAGCACGTAGGGGGAGACCTCGTCCTTGGTGATGGACTTGCGGTTTTGCGTGTAGAAGCTCGCGATCTTGTTGCCGTTACAGTCGACGATCTCGGTGGGCTCGCTCACCAGATACGCGTTGGCGTCGGTGTAGTCGGGCAGATCGGACAGCCAGCGGTTGACGTTACCGACCATGCCGATGCCAAACGCCACGCCCGCAATCAGCAGAAAGCCCAAAAACGAGAGCAGGATTATGGGCAGGGCGTGCGTCTTTGAACGGCTGTGTCCCTGTCGTTGGCGAGGACCCATATATTGACCTCCAGGTATGTCGTGCCAGACGGTGGATGTGCCGTCGGGGCAGGATGGACATAAGTTATTACACGATAAACCAAACGGGGCGCGCGAGGCCTCGTGTATGCTGGAAGACGGCATTTTTCAGAGTGAATGCATACCTTGGTAAGGAGTTTGTCGATGGCGATTCGGACGATGGGGCCGAGCGGACAATACGAGACTGGATTGGATGTTGTCAGTGCGGCGCTGCCCGAGCTGCTGGCGCCGGCGGGCGGACTCGACCAGATGCTTGCGGCTATTGCCGCGGGTGCCGATGCCATCTATGCGGGGTTGGGCGGCTTTAACGCCCGTGTGAGCGCCCATGGCTTTACGGATAACGAGTTTGCGCGCGGCTGCGCCGTGGCGCATGCCCATGGCGTGCATGTGTACGTAACGCTCAACGTGTTCGTGTTTGACGATGAGTTGTCCGACGCGGTGGCGTTGGGAGCTCATGCACTGGAGCTGGGCGCCGATGCTCTGATTGTCGCCGATGCCGGGTTGGCCTGCGCGCTGCGCGCGGCGATTCCCGGGGTCGAGATTCACCTGTCCACGCAGGCGGGCGCTCATAGCGAGGGTGCCGTGCGGCTTGCCGCCGATGAACTGGGGGTCGAGCGCGTGACGACGGCACGCGAGCTGACGGTCGACGAGATTGCGGCGCTATGTGCCACGGGCGTGCCCATCGAGGTATTCTGCCACGGTGCGATTTGCATCGGCTATTCGGGGGCGTGCGAGTTCTCGGCCCTGCGGCGTGGGCGCTCGGCGATGCGCGGCGACTGCACGCAGCCGTGCCGTCTGGCGTACGACCTAGTGGACGAGGCGGGGCAGAGTGTTGTTGCCGTCGAGGGAGACCGCCTGCTTTGTCCGCGTGACTATCTGGGTATCGCGCACCTGCCCGAGCTTGTTGCCGCCGGCGTGGCATCGCTCAAGATCGAGGGACGCATGAAGAATCCCGATTACGTATTCAACGTGGTGAGGGTGTGGCGTCGGGCACTCGATATGCTGTGCGACGGCGCGTGGGACTCCGGTGCCGTGGAAGAGCTTGAACGCGAGCTGGGAAGGTCGTTTAACCGTGGGTTTACCGATGCTTACCTGCGGGGTCGTTCGGGTGCCGAGCTCATGAGCTTTGAGCGCGCGATCAACCAGGGCGTGCGCGTGGGGCGCTTGGTCGCTGTGGGCCACGAAGAGGTGACCGTTGAGCTCGATGCCGCCGTGGCGGCGGGTGACACGCTCGAGATTCGGTTCTATCCGGGTGTCGACGCGCGTCCCGATGTGCCCAAGCGCTGGCCGCAGGTGCCCTGCCCGGTGGATGCCGCAGCGGGGAAGCGCGTCGTCGTGCATTGCAAGCGTAAGGTGGACGCGGGCTGCGAGGTCTATCTGATTCGCAGCGCCGGCGTGTTGGATCAGACGACGGCGGTGTTGGAGCGCATGCGGGCCGAGGCGGATGCGATTGCGCCCGTTGCGCGTGCCGTTGAGGTGCTGCCCTTTGAGGACGCCGCGGTGGATGGCGGCGCGTCGACGGAGTTGGTGGAGCGCGCGGTTCCCGCTCGCATGGTTTTTGCTTGGCAGCTGATGGATGCCGACCCGCGCGGAGAACTTGATTTGTCCGACGCCGTTGTGGTGCTGGACGAGGTGTGCCGCACGGGTGACGCTGACCGGACCCGCTCGCTGATGCAGCGTGCCGGGCGCGTCGTCTGCCGCAACCTGGGACAGGTGGCGATGGCGCGTGAGCTGGGCGTGGCGTTTGACGTGGCGGCGCCGGTGTTCTGTGCCAATCGGGCCACGCTTACCTGGCTGCGCGGACTCGGTGCGGGGCGGGTGTGCTTGTCGGCCGAGTTGCTCGGCAATGATGCGGAGCGTGTTGCCGAACTTGCCGCTTGCCCCGGTGTCTTGGGGCCTGTCGATGCCGACCGTCCTGAGCTCATGGTGTGCGAGCACTGCTTGCTGACTGCCGAGGGCGCCTGCGCCACGGATGCAACGGGGCAGGTCCGTTGCCGTGACTGCTCGCGCCGTCAGCAGGCGCGCTTTTTGGTCGAACGTGACGGCACGCGTTTGCCGGTCGTTATCGACGCGTGCGGCAGGACGAGGATTTTCCTGTCGTAGGTGCCGCGTCGCGCTGTTTTGGTTATTATTAGTGGGTTTATGAACTTCCAGCACCGCCGTATCCGGTGAGGGTGCTATAGCAAAAGGAGGATACCCAATGCTGTCTGTTGACGAGCAAATGCGTATCATCACCTCGGGTGCAGCGCAGATCGTCCCCGAGGCCGACCTTCGCAAGAAGCTTGAGAAGGGCGAGCCCCTCAACATCAAGCTCGGCGTCGATCCCACCAGCCCCGACCTGCACCTGGGCCATGCCGTGCCCCTGCGCAAGATGCGTCAGTTCCAGGACCTGGGCCACAACGTCACCCTTATCATCGGCAACGGCACTGCGCTGATCGGCGACCCCTCGGGCAAGAACTCCACCCGCCCGCAGCTTTCGCAGGAGCAGATCGAGGCCAACGCCGAGACCTACGTGAGCCAGGCCATGAAGATCCTGGACCCCGAGAAGACCACCATCGTGCACAACGGCGACTGGATCCTTTCGATGGACCTGGCCGGCCTGCTGCAGGTGTGCTCCAAGTTCACCGTCGCCCGCATCCTTGAGCGCGACGACTTTACCAAGCGCTACCAGTCCCAGACGCCGATTGCCCTGCACGAGTTTCTGTACCCCGTGATGCAGGCCTTCGACTCCGTTCAGATCAAGGCCGACGTCGAGATGGGCGGCACCGACCAGCTCTTCAACCTGCTCGCCGGCCGCGAGCTCATGGAGAAGATGGGCATGGAGCCGCAGATTGCGCTTACCATGCCGCTGCTCGAGGGCACCGACGGCGTGCGCAAGATGTCCAAGTCCTATGGCAACTACATCGGCCTGACCGACGCTCCCAAGGATATGTTCGGCAAGACCATGTCCATCCCCGACGAGATGATCGGCAAGTACTATCGTCTGGCCAGCTCGCTCGCCCCGGCCGAGGTCGACAAGATCGATGCCGCCCTGGCCGATGGCTCCGCCGACCCCTACGAGCTCAAGCGCGCTCTAGGCCGCGACCTGTGCGACACCTACCACGGTGCCGGCGCCGGCGACGAGGCTCAGGCCGAGTTCGACCGTGTGTTCAAGGAGGGCCAGCTTGCCGACTTCCCCGAGAAGCACGTTGAGCTGACCGTCAACGACGAGGGCCAGATTTACCTCGCTGGCCTGCTCAAGGACCTGGGCCTTTCGGCCAGCGCCGGTCAGGCCCGCCGCGACATCGACGGCGGCGGCGTCAAGATCAACGGCAAGGCTGTGGCTTCCAAGAGCTACAACATCGATCCGAGCGCCCTCAAGCTGGGCGACACCCTCTCCGTGGGCAAGCGCAAGGGCTTCAAGTTGGTCTAGTAAGTAGGTTAACCTAACATGTGCAATAGGGCCGCAGCCGGAACGATTCCGACTGCGGCCTTTTTGGCACTTGGGGACGTTCCTTTTGTGTCGGCACTTTGGGACACTCCTTGTCATTGGTACAAAGCAACCTGTCCCCATTGCGCCAAGCGGCGTGTGCCGTTAAGCGGAGGGGGTGTATTCCCGACTCATCGTTTGGGCATACAATGGCTATTGTCTTGCTGCGGTGAAGGCCTGTCCGCTCCGCAGCTGTTTTCTACGGTTAAAGGAGTATGTATGTCCGTTGAGGTCATGAGGTCTGTGATCGAGGCCGCCGAGGGTCGTGTACCCGTCGACATGCTGTTTGCCAACGCGCAGATCGTCGACGTGTATGGCCAGCGTGTGGCGCCCGGTAGCGTTGCCGTCAAGGACGGTGTGATCGTCGGCGTGCTCTACGATGGTCGCGACGATGCTGCTGGCACCTACGAGGCAACTGAGGTCATCGACTGCCAGGGCCGCTATCTTGCCCCCGGTTTTATTGACGGGCACTTGCATATCGAGTCTTCGAACATCCGCCCTGCCGAGTATGCGCGCATGGCGGCGACGCGCGGTACCACCACCGCTATTGCTGACAGCCACGAGATCGCTAATGTTTCCGGCTTGGACGGCCTGCGCTTTATGATCGAGGACGGTCGTCGCGCTCCTATTTCCATCAAGTACATGATGCCCTCGTGCGTGCCCGCGCTGCCCGATGAGCAAGCAGGCGCTGTGATTACCGCCGCTGACATGCAAGCGTTTTTTGCCGAGCATCCGGGCGATGTCTTTGGCCTGGGCGAAATGATGAACCTGCCGGGCGTCTTTATGGCCGACCCCGAGACCTGTGCTCGCATCGATGCTGCCAACCAGACGCCGTCCAAGCAGGTTGACGGCCACGCGCCGCTCGTTGCCGGTAAGGACCTCAACGCCTATGCCGCAGCAGGTATTATCGCCGACCACGAGTCGACGATTCCCGAGGAGGCGCTCGACAAGCTATCTCGTGGTATGTACGTGATGCTGCGCGAAGGCACGTGCAGCCATGACCTGGCTAACCTGTCTCCGATGCTGCTGGAAAACCCCGCCCGTGCCCGCCGCTGCTGCTTTGCGACCGACGACCGTGCTCCCTCCGACGCGCTTTCGACCGGTATGATCGACAACGCCTGCCGTGTGGCTATCGAGGCCGGCATTGACCCCGTGGTTGCCATCTCTATGGCGTCCCTCTCCACGGCCGAGGCGTTTGGCCTGGATCACGGCTGCCGCGATCCGCACGAGCTACGCGGTGCGATTGCCCCGGGCAAGCGTGCCGACCTGCTGGTGCTCAATGATCTGACGTTTGCCACGGCTCCGCATCGCGTATATGCCGCCGGTGCCCTGGTGGCGCAGGACGGCACCTTTGTGGGCGAGATTGCACCCGAGATGGCTGAGGTTGCGGCCCTTGCCGATGAGCTGCGCGCCTCCGTTAAGCTGCCGAAGCTTTCGCTCGACGTGTTCGACTATGCCTTTAAGCCGGGCGAGGCCGTGATTGACGTGGTGCCGGGTAAGGCCATCACGGGTATGGCTCGCCCCGAGAGCGCCGAGGGCCTGCGTCGCATTATGCTGATTGAGCGCCACGGCCGCGGCGTGTCGCTGCAGGCCGAGGGCGCCGACGGTGACGGCCCCGCTGGCCTGGGTCTTGTTGGCAAGCACATTGGTCGCGGCTGGGTGCGTGGCTTTACCATTACGGGCGGTGCCATTGCCTCGACGATCGGCCACGACTCGCACAACGTGTGCGTGGTGGGCGACAACGCGGCCGATATGATGGCTGCCGTCGAGGCTGTTGGCCAGGGCGGCCACGTGCTGGTGCGCAACGGCGAGGTCGTGGCGCGCATTCCGCTGGCGCTCGGTGGCCTGATGAGCGAGGGCACGGCCGAGGATGTCGCCGCGCAGCACGACGACTTTATGGTCAAGGCGCGCGCCATGGGTATCGAGCCGCCGCTCGACCCCATCATGGGCATCATCTTCCTGCCCCTGCCGGTGATCCCGACGCTCCGCATCCGCCCCGAGGGCATGTTCGACGTTACAACCTTCACCTACGCCGACTAGTCATCGGGGACGTTCTTAAACGACTAGTCGCCTGCGACACTCTTTGGCGGGCTGCCTGACGCCGCGACCGTAGGACCTCTGGCATGTGTGAGCTATTTGCCAGGTCCTTGTAACGTTTACGCTCGCGGAGTCTTATTTGAGCTCCCTTTGGGTACGTTGGAATCGGATACGCGTTCGATTCCAACAGGCCCGAAGGGAGCTTTTCTATGTTTAAACTGATTGCATCCGATATGGACGGCACACTGCTTGACGAAAACGGCCAGGTGCCTCCCGAGACTTACGAACTGATTCTGGCGCTACACGAGCATGGCGTGCATTTCGCCGCATCGTCAGGTCGTCGCTACGATCGCCTGTGCGAGTTCTTTGCGCCCGTTCGCGACAAGATGGACTTTGTCGCCGCTAACGGCGCCCAGGTCTACGCCGACGGTAAGATGGTAGACCGTGAGGTGTATTCCCACCTGGCGATTCGAAGGCTCGCCCAAGCCGTCAGGACGTTTCCCAATCTGCATCTTGCGCTCTTTGACCGAACCAAGTCCTTCCTGCTCGATGACGAGTGCAAGTTCGTGCGTGAGGTCGATAAGGACCTTCCCAATGCCGAGCGCATTTGGGAGCTGCCCGATCCCAGCGTAAATATCATCAAAGCGAGTATCTTTTGCGACGACAGTGCGGTTATGGACAGTGCGTACGTGCTACAGCGCGAACTTGGTCAGCTCTTTACTTTTGCGCCTTCGGGCAACGCCTGGATCGATGCCATGCAGCCCGGCGTGTCGAAGGCCTCGGGCATCGCGCAGCTTGCGGAGCATTACGGCGTTGGACGCGACGAGGTCATGGCGTTTGGCGACTCGATGAACGACTACGAGATCATTCGCTTTGTCGGTACGGGCTGCGCGATGGAAAACGCGCGCCCCGCGCTCAAGGCGGTGGCCGATCGCGTGGTGGGTTGTAACCGCGACCACGCCGTCCAGCAAGAACTCCGTCGCGTGCTGGAGAGTCTCGCCTAATCCGGCAGATGGGGACGTTCCTTTTCTGCCGGGTTGCTGCTGCTAGGCGAGGGCAGCCATGATGGTGCGGGCGACGCCGTCGTGGTCGTTGTCGTATTCGGTGATGGCGTCGGCGGCCTCGCGATCCTCGGGCTCGGCGTTGATCATGGCCATGCCGTGGCCCGCTGCCTGCAGCATGGGGATGTCGTTGATGTTGTCGCCGAAGGCCCAGGCGTCGGCAAGGGGCTCGCCCAGATGCCCGCATAGCCACGTGAGGGCCGTTCCCTTGGTGGCTCCCTCGCCCATGACCTCGATATTCATGGCGTACGAACGCGTGACCTCAATGCCTCCGAGCGTGTCGAGCTCCGACGCGATGGCGTCGCGATCGGCCGGGTCGTGCCAGTGCATGGCGATGCGTTCGAGCGTCTCGACCTCGTCGATCTTGCTGTCGATATCCATGTCGATCGGTGTTCGTGTGCGCTTGAGCGAAGCCGCGATGTGGGGGTCGCCGCCGCAGAATTCGTCCAGGCGCGTGTAGAGCGAGCGGGGGAGGAAGCACTGCCCGTCCGCGAAGATATCGAAGGTCACATCGTGGCCGGCGGCGATGCGGCGGATGCGATGGGCAATGCCGCAATCGAGCGGTCGGCTCAAAATGCGCGTAGCACGTGAGGTGTCGGTGGGCGTACCGTCGTCGAGCTGCCAGACGCTGGCACCATTGGCGCAGACCGCATAGTGCACGGCGGGATGGGCGAGGATGGGCTCAAAGATGCCCGACAGCGGACGTCCCGTGCACGGTACAAACTCAATGCCGCGACGTGCGAGCTCGTCGAGCATCGCCCAGGTGGCGTCGCTCATCTGCTTGTCACTCGTCAACAGCGTTCCATCCATATCGGAAAAAACAATCATTCGATGCAGCCCTTTCTGCTGGCATAAAAAGCGTGGCCGAGGGCGGTGATGCCCTGGCCACGCTTGAGTTCTATAACGGTCCGCGTCCTAGCGGTCGGCGAGCGGCTTGTACTCCAGCGGCTCGATCACCGGACGATAGGCCGGGCGAATAATACGGTGCGCGCAGAAGAGCTCTTCCATGCGGTGTGCCGACCAGCCGGCCATGCGGGCGACGGCGAAAAGCGGCGTAAAAAGCGTCTCGGGCACGCCGAGCATCTTGTAGATAAAGCCTGTGTACAGGTCGATGTTGGCGCAGATAGGCTTGGTCATGCCGTGGTCGCGCATCACCTGCGGTGCCAGGCGCTCGATGCGCTCGATGAGCGCGAACTCATCGCCCAGGTCCTTCTTGGCGGCAAGTGTGCGTGCGTAGTGGCGGCAGACCTCGGCTCGCGGGTCGCTGAGCGTGTAGACGGCGTGGCCCATGCCGTAGATGAGACCCGTGCCGTCGAAGGCCTGCTTGTCGAGAATCTTGCCCAGGTAGGCTGCGACCTCGTCCTCGTCCTCCCAATTGGAGACATGCGCACGGATGTCCTCGTGCATGGACACGACCTTGGCGTTGGCGCCGCCGTGGCGCGGGCCCTTGAGCGAGCCGATGGCCGCGGCGTAGGCGGAATACGGGTCGGTGGCCGAGGAGGACAGCACGCGGCAGGCAAACGTGGAGTTGTTGCCGCCGCCGTGCTCGGCATGCAACATGAGCATCACGTCGAGCAGCATGGCTTCGTCGCGGGTGAATGCCATGCCGCCGCGCAACACCTGCAGGATGGTCTCGGCGGTGGAGAGACCGGGTGTGGGGTGCGGTACATGAACCTCGGAGCCGCGGCGCTTGGCGACCGAGGCCATATGCGCGAAGGCGGCGATGCGGGGGAGACGGGCGAGCATGGAGATGGCGACGTCGATTTCGTGCTCGGGCGTAATGGCGTCGGGCTCGGCATCGAAGGCGTAGAGCAGCAGCACGGCGCGCTGAAGCACATTCATGATGCTCGACGACACCGTGGTCATGGGGAACTCTTTGACGTACTCGTCGCTCAGGTGCCTAAAAGCGCCCAGACGTCCGCAAAAACCGTCGAGTTCCTCTTTGTTGGGCAGCGAGCCCGTGATGAGCAGGTAGGCGACCTCTTCGTAACCGTAGCGATTCTCGGCCTGGGCGTTGTTGACCAGGTCCTCGATGCTGTAGCCGCGCAGCGTAAGCTTGCCCTGGTCGGGCACGACTTTGCCGTCGACCTTGTTGTAGCCGTGCACGTCCGAGATGCGGGTAAGGCCCGCGACCACGCCCGAGCCGTCGGCGTTGCGCAGGCCGCGCTTGACGTTATGCTCTACGAACAGGCCCTCGTCGTACGGGGCGGTCGGCAGGCCGTGGTAGAGGTTTTCGCTTTCGGGCGAAATCTGACGGCTCGCCTCGTAATCCAGAACCAGGCGGCTCAGGTGATCGTCGAAGCGGTAGTAGATTTTCTTGGCGTCGTAGGCCATGCGCGCTCCTCTCCGGTCCGCTTTGGGGCCGCGCGCTTGGACGATATGACGTCAAGCTGCCCCGAGCGGCTTGTTCGCTACAGGCGGTACATAAAGTTAAAGACGTCCTCGCGCTGGATGGACACGTTGACGCCCGAAAGTTCGCCGGCCTCGGCCAACGCCTTCTGCAGCTCGGCGAAGTCGAGCTTGGACTCGGCGGTGTCGGCCAGCATGGTCATGGTGAAGATGTCCTCGATAATGGACTGCGTAATGTCGCGGATGTCGACGTTGGCCTCGCCCAGAACGCGGGTGACGCCGGCGACGATGCCGGGGCGGTTCTTGCCAAGGACGGTGATGACGATACGGGAGGACGAGATCTCGGCCATGGGAAACCCTTTCGCGTGGTTGCGGCGCGCGAGGGCGCTCCGCTACGGTACAGTGTTCATCATTGTACCTGTCTGGCGCAAAAAAGGCGCGCTCGCTGCGGCGTTACATGCCTGCAACATGAGCGTAAGGGGGAAGGCCGTACGGGGAAGAGCCGTCTGGCGCGTGTCCGGCTCGTGTTGGGTTGATTTCCGATCTCAGCCGAACACATTGAGCGGACAGGCCGTTCCCGCAGTCAGCCGAACGCCTCCGACGGCTGATTCCGAACTGGAAGCGGAGGGCATCCCCGCCCTTCGGTAGGGGATGCCCTCCGCGGCGCATGCCGCGGGCGGCGCCCCTATCGGACCACCGTGACCTCAGTTGGGATGGGCCCAGCACTGCCGCGTACTCGGTGAGCTAGAGCCAACTGTTCGTCTTCACGTCGCGTATGGCGATATTTCGGTCGTCCGGCTCGGTGATGCCGTAGCCGAACGCCTGGAGCGTCTCGATGGACTCCTGGATCCTCTGTTGGAACATGGGATCCGGATCGACCCTCGGCCCGAGGTGCCCGCGCCAAAGGCACGGCGTGGCGCGCAGCATGTTATGGATTTTGGAGATGGGCTCGATGTCGGCGTAGACGTTGAGCGTCGCCATGGCGTCCTTGTGGCCGAGGATCGATTGGAGCGCCTTGATATCGCCGCCTTGGCGGATCCACTGCGTTGCGAACGTGTGGCGAAGGCCGTGGAACGTGATCAGCTCGTCGTTGGTGCCCATGAGGCCGTTGGTCTCCGAGAACGTCTTGAACGCCCTGCGGATATAGCTTGTCGTCGCGAAGGTCGCGCCCGGCTCCGACAGGATGTAGCAGTCCCCGATCTCGACCGCCCCGGTAAGGCCGCGCAAGCGCAGCTTTCCGCAGTCGATCTCGTGGGTCTCCTTCAGGAAGGGGAGTAGGCCGACCGGGTCGATGGGGATACCCCTGGCGTCATGGGTCTTGGTGTCCTTGATGAACGAACCCATTCCCTTCGCGTACGCCACCGAGTGTCTGATCGAGATCAGGCCCGTCTCGAAATCCACATCGCACCACCGAAGGCCGCAGACCTCGCCGATTCGCATCCCCGTGTGCAGGGCGAGTACGACCGCCCTCTAATCCTCGGCGGACCAATCGAGTCCGAACTCCTTTCGGGCATCCTCTTCGCTCATGACTTCGAGAAGGTCTCCGGGTTGGCAACGAAGGGCGAGGCATAGCTGCTCGAGTGTGTTGAAGCGAATGCCGCGAATATGCCCTTTTTTAATACGGGACAGGTTCACGGGCGTGGTTCCAATCCTTTCGGCAAGTTCGTTCGAGGAAATCTTTCGCTCGGCCATGATCTTGTCGAGGCGAACAATTACGGGCATGGCGTTTCCTTACGCAATCTCGTCGGAGTCGAGGTACAGCTCTCGGGCGTACAAGAAGAGCTGGGAAAGCATGAACAGGACGATGCCGAGAACCAGAGAGGTCCAATCGAATGATGAAGCGATCTCTTGGGCGCCGACGGCCCCCTCGCCGCCAAACATCGAAACGGAGGTTTTGAGTGAGCCGGCGTAGAGGCTGGTGGCAGCTTGAACAACGAAGAGAATGCCGAGCACCTTCAAGCATGTCGCAGACCCTTTCTTGAAGGGGTCTCCGCTCTTGATCGTCCACACGAGAACGGCGCTGAGGATGGTCGTAGCGATACCGATGACGGCAGGGACCAATGTCGAGATCGCAAGGGCTGGATACGCGGGGGAGTCTGCAATTACAGGGTTGTCGAGCACTTCGATTGCTGGCTTTAAGGAGAACGCCACTTGTGCGATGGCGGTGGCGCAAAGGGTCGCAGAGGCTATCGCACATGCGATGCGGAAGGAATGAAGCCGGGGAGTGCGATTGTCGGAACTCATAATAACCTCCGAAGAATTTAAAAAACTCAGGTTACTTTTTAACAGTTTATGTTAAATTGACTTTGCCGGCAAGTAATTACGGCATGCTGCAACCGAAACCCCTCTAGATTGGAGAGGATTATGTTCGGTACTGTTAAGTCGTGTAAGCTCTTGGTTTTCCTCGGCCTCGCTCTTTGTCTGTTGCTGCCGGGAGCCCCCGCTTTTGCGGATACCCCGATGCCTCCTTCCCAGTAAGGTTGGCGATGAATATGCTCAAAATCTCGAAGGCGATCTTTAGGTCGCTTCTCTCCTCCAGGTCGCTCTGTGTTGTCGTTGTTGCGTTGATGGTTCTTTGTGCTCTGCCCGTCTTCAGGAGCGCGGCTGGCATCGACGGACGGGTCGAATACCTCGAGTCGGGAATAACCCGTGTTGAGCAGGAATTGTCAGCATCCTATGCGGATGCGCTTGTGAATGCGGGGGAGGACGGTGTCTATACCTCTTCATCAAGCATGCCCGCGCTTCTGTACCCTCTTGCCGCGGGACGTCTTATCTTGGCACCGCTCTCTCCCCTACTTCCGTTTCTGCAGATATCGGATGGAGAGTACACCTATTATGACGGATCGAAGGAGTACTTGCTATGGGTCGCAACGGCCGTTGCCGTCTCGTTCCTTGCCGCGCGTCTTAACAAACGTGAAAAGCTCATCATCCAGGCACCGATGGGCGAGCTGGGTAGACTTGTTGCATCGAGCGTATGGGCGAGTGTTTTTGCAATGCTTGCCGTCCTCGCCATCAATCTTCCAGGGATAATCGCCGCGCTTGTGAAGAATGGCCCGGGCTCGCCGTTCTATCCGATAGGCTACATTCAATATGCGACTCCGGTTATCAAACCGGCTTGGCTGGTGTTCGCGCAGACGGCCATCTTGCAATTCTTGGTGGCAGCGTTCATCTCGCTTGTCGTTCACCTTGCCGTGAAGATTGCCAATAACCCTACGCTTGGAATCGTGTTCGTATGTGCCCTGATGGGGGTGACGATGGTTCCCGGGTATTACGGAAGATCCATCGCTTTACGTGAGTTCGCCCTGTTGAATCCCCTTACGTATGCGAACACTGAGTTGACCGTCGGCGCCTATAGCCCGTACCCGACAACGCAGATAGTGAATCTGCCTGGACTTTGCTTCGAGCGTGGCGCGATTGCCCTCGTATGCGCAATCGGGATCGAGGTGCTGGCAATTAGCCTGCTTTGCGTTGCTGGAAAGAGCGGCTGCGCGTGCCCGATATCCCCGATTTGTCTTGAGAGAGGTTCCTTCACTGCATCGAGAACGGCAACTCGTTCGAGCGCTTGTGCCTCCGCCGTTGCATACGTAAGAACGATGGGGAAACTGCTCCTGCGTTCTCCTACCCTCGCCGTATGCGCGATTGCAATGTCGACGACGATGCTGGCCCCGGCTCTGGTCGAGATGTTTCCTGACGCTGATAACGTTTCCGCTGTTCGGTATAGGGATGGGGAGCTTCGTTCAATAGATCGGTATCTAGAGCAGAACGCTGCGAATATGGACGTCGAGGGCAAAGCGGCCCTGGAAGACATGCGGGATGCTCTTTCGGGTTTCGTGTACGCGCCTATGCCTGCGGAGGGGTTTCGAAGCCTTGCGACGTACGAGCGCGCTCGAGGTGAGCTGGGCGCGGCAGATGCGACTCTCCTGCAATCGATCGGAATCGAGCCGGAGACTCCTTCTCGTGCGGAGGCGCGCGCCCTTCTGCTTGAGTCGATCGCGAGCTTGCCGGACCCCAAGGTTTACGAGTTAAGTACGAAGATGCCACCATTAATCCTCCTTTCGTATCTCCAGGCAGCGCTTCCCTCCTTATTTTTGCTGTTGCCCGTGGTTGTCACATCGCTCGCGTGCACCCACCTGCAGTGTCGTTCCCTTCTGGTTCTCCAGATCCCCGCAACAGCGCATGTGCGTTTTCTGACGGCTGTTGCGCTGGCTCTCCTGCTTGGCTTGGTGCTGCTTTTGGTGTCGATGGTTCCCGCTGTCGTTGTGTCCGTGATTAAGAACGGTGCGGGTGGATCGGAGTATCCCGTCGCTCTCATTCGGGCGGGAGCTTCGACAACGTCCATGGTGGGGGAGGCGGTGTTGTGCAGTATTCCGTTGCTGGTCATGGCATACGGCGTGATTTCCGTCGTCGCTGCGTTGACAGCAGCGATTAGCCGCAACCCCGTTGTCACCGGAATGGTTTGCGCGGTTCTCTTGGTGTTGGGTTCGTTGAGCGCTCATGTTGAAAGCGTGGGCATGGGCGTCGCGCTGCTGGCTCCATTCGCCTCGTTTGATCCCGCTTCCCAGGTGGGGACGATTGGGTTCCTTGGGCGAGGGACGAACGCGATGCCTTTTGGAGAGGTCGTCGGCGCATCGGGCGCTCTGCTGGTGGTCTTGGGCGCCGTATCTCCGTTGATGGTGCGCCTGAGTGCTCCAAAGATCGAAAGGGGATGATCTCGATGATTGACCTTCAAACGCTGACGATCTCTTATGGAAAGAAGGTGCTCGTAGATTCGGTGAACGCTGAGTTTGCCCCGGGTACGGTCTACGGTCTCGTCGCTCCGAACGGGCATGGAAAGACGACGTTGCTGCGTGCGATGGCAGGTTTGCCGGGTCCTCGCGTGGACGGGAGCATCGTTCTGGATGAGGTGCAGGGTACGGGTGCGAGAGAGGTCCGTTCTATGATCTTCTATGCACCTGGTGAGGGGACGCTGCTGTATCCCGGATTGCGTGCGGAAGATCACCTCAAGATGGTTTGCGATATGTGGCCGCATGCTCGCGATATCGAAGAGATAGTGGAACAAACGCAGATAGGCGAGTTCGCGAAGATGAGGATCCGCACTCTGAGCCAGGGCATGAAGCAGCAGCTTACCCTGGCGATTGCGTATGCGACGGGCGCGCGGTACCTTCTATTAGATGAGCCCATGAACGCGCTCGACCCCAGCAGGGTGGACTTGCATTCCGAGATTCTCAGGAAGCTGGCCGATTCTGGTACGTGCATCATCATGTCATCCCACATCTTGGATTCGGTCGATAGGCTGTGCGATGAGATTCTGTTTTTGAAGGATGGGAGGCTCATTAGAAGCATTCCGCAAGATGATGCTGCGCCGAAGTCTCCTGGATCCCATTTCGCAAAGCCTGCCGGACGCGCCGAGGGTGCGCTAAGCACGTATCGGCGACTCTACGAAAAGGGCGGGTAGAAATGCAAGTTAAAAATCTATGTGGTCAATATAATACCGTTAAACCCGCATATCGATACCGCTCAGCCATTCGCCTCGCCCCCGTCGCACGTATCTTCATCCGGTCTGTTACTTTTAATCTAACGATTCTTTGAGGAACGTAGGTGCTCCAAATGTACTGTCGACTTCTTCTCAAACTGATCCTAAGAGACAAGGCCGCATGGATTTGTACGCTCGTTCTCGCTGCAGCCTTTTCCGTCCCCATTGCGTTCAATTCACCCATCTACGGGCCCTTCTTTATGAAACAGGGCATGCAGGGCTTTGTCGACGCATTCAATACGCGCGCGCCCCAGGCCAGCGGCACAGACCTATCTCCAGAGCAGCAAGCTGACGCGGAGCTTGCAAGATACGCGAACGCCGCCCTTGCCGCTCAAACCGACGCCGCCTTTCTCGATTCTGCCGAGAGCTACTACGCGCTCATGGACGAAGGCTTCCAATCCGGGTCCATCGTGGGAGACCGAGAGACCAATGACGCGGAGCTCGCATATTGCCGTGCTCTGAGCAGTTCCGGCATCACGGATATCCCGGCCTCCGCAAGCGACCTGCCATTCCTTTCCTTCCTGCCTTACGCCATTGCCGCGGTGCCGTCTTTCCTTCCCTTCATCCCCTTCCTTCTCTCGTCGATACTCGTGCTCGGCGCCACAAGGCCCGGGACCCTGGCGGCGAAGGCGCCCGTGCCCAAATTCCGGCGCCTTATCCAGATCGTGTTTTCGATAATCGCCGCGGGGGCCGCGATGCTCCTCGCCGGCCTCGCACCCGGGGGCATTTACGCCTTGGCCCTAAACGGCTTCGGGCAAATTGGGTACCCGATCGCCTTCTTCCATGACGGCGCGCTTACCACCACGACCGCGGGAAACGTCTTCACGACCCTGCTTCTCGCGCTGC
>NZ_QSRL01000005.1:0-239 GCF_003437035.1 Collinsella sp. TF08-11AT | reverse complement strand
CCCTGCTTCTCGCGCTGCTTGCGGGCGGAACCTTGATATCCGTTTGCTCCGCCGTCCTATCGACCGCAACGAGGCGCGTCCTCGCGGGCCCCCTTACCTCCGCGCTGCTTGTCGCGGCCCCGGCATTCCCGTTACTGTCCGATTCGGCACTGGAGCATAACGCCGCGCTCAATCTCCTGCCGCTGGCCGTATTCTCGCCTATCGAGGCAACGGGTTACGTAGGATGCTTCCCGACAGAA
>NZ_QSRL01000004.1 GCF_003437035.1 Collinsella sp. TF08-11AT | reverse complement strand
GCAACGCGTTGCGCTGAGTCCTGAGGCTGTTGCAATGAAAATGAGAATCAAGGTCTACTATGCGGGTGTCCATGTGCTTCCCCTCGTCTGGTGTGAGGCAGTCCCCACCTATATATAATTATCATATGACTTGATTACTCATGAGATATATTGATTGCTTGTTCAGGTTCAACTGTTTTGTCACGAGAGAATGGTGCTCGATTGTCGTCTAAATCGAATGTGCTTATTGCGATTCCTGCTTATAACGAAGAGGAGTGCATTGAAGGCACAGTAAAAGAACTCCGTTCGGTCGCTCCAGAGTTTGATTTCATTATCATTAATGATGGTTCCCGCGACCGAACGGCTGAAATATGTGATTTGTTGGGCTGTAAAGTCATTACGATGCCTATCAACTGTGGCCTTACAGTTGGTTTTCAGACCGCAGCTCGATATGCCGTTGATCATGAATACGACTATATGATTCAATTTGATGCTGACGGGCAACATCGTCCGGAATATTTGTCTGCTCTTGTTGAGAAAGCGGTAAATACTGGTTCAGATATCGTCATCGGTTCTAGGTTCCTGACTGTACGCAAAGATAAATCGATGCGTATGGTTGGTTCACGCATGATTACAGTTTTGATTAAGATATTGACCGGTCATCGCATTAGTGATCCCACATCTGGTTTCAGGCTGTTTAGTCGCCCTGTACTCGAAAGATATTATTACGACAACACTCTTAATCCCGAGCCAGAGTCACTTGCTTTGTTTTTAAAACAAGGATACTCGGTCTCCGAAGTCCAGGTTTCGATGCGCGAACGTCAAGGTGGCGAGAGCTACTTAAATCCGGTTAAGTCTATGCAGTATATGCTCCGGGTATTCGTGACGCTTCTTATTGTTCAGTGGTTTAGGTGATGTTTATGTCTATAACACTTCGCGTGTTGCTAATTGTCAGCGCTGCCGTTGTTTTGTTATTTGTAGTCCGAAAGCTTAAGAAGTCCCAGATGCAAGCTCTGGATTCGCTTTTTTGGCTGTTGTTTAGCTTGAGCTTTGTGATACTAGGCATTTTTCCTGAAATAGCAATCGCTTGTTCGGCGCTATTTGGTTTTGTTTCGCCTTCAAACTTAGTGTTTTTGTATGTGATTGCCGTTCTCGTTGTTCGCGATTTCTGCAATTCACTGCGCTTGGCCAAGTTGGAGGAACGCTTGAACTCTCTTGCTCAAGCGGTTGCACTAGATAAATAGCACCTTCTTTTAGGTAATAGGATTATTTATGAGCATTTGGATTTCGTTTATTGGCGCAATTGCAATCGCCTTCTTTCTTCTGGTTTTTCCTGGATATCTTCTGCTTTCCTCTTTTAAAAGCCTCCGATTGCCAAAATTGGCAATCGCTCCAATTGTTTCTATATTCATTGTTTGCGTAACCGGCATAATTACATCTAGGTTATTTCATTCTGTTAACGTATGGATTTTTATCGGCCTTGAGTTAGCGATTCCGATTTTGGTATTGGCCGCATCTTTTGTCTGGCGCCACGCGGGATCTGCTCAGATGCCTGTGGGCTCTTCTTCTGGTTATTTGAATAATAAAGACCTTTATTTTCATCAAGCCCTGTACCTGGTTATCGGGTTTATTGCTGCTATTTATGTCTTTGTGACTGTTTTGGGTTCGCCTGATTATTTTTCAGTGTCGATAGACAATTCGTATCATCTCAATGAGATTCATGCTCTTGCCACAACTGGCTGCTATTCTCCTGTGGGAATAAGTGTTTACCCAACCGTTCCTGGGTACGGTTCTACTGAAGCTGGATTTTATCCTGCTGCATGGCACGTTATTTGCGCATTAGTATGTAACGTTCTTTCTGTTAGCGCTGCCGTCGCCATTAACGCAGTAAATTTTGCGTTCGTTGCTTTCGTATTTCCGATGAGCTGCTTTTCGTTGCTGAGCGCTATTACTGAAAAACACACTTATCTCGCTTTGGGGGCTTTAATTTGCATTTCTGCCTATGCGTTCCCGTGGAGACTTCTTACCTTCGGTGTCCTATATTCAAATCTAGCCGCCTTTTGCCTCGTATGCTCAGTCTGTTCTTTATTTTTGAGCTTAACTAAGGATGAAGGCCTTTCTATCCAAAACAGATTGTTGTTGGCCATTTTATTTCTTTTCGGGTTATTCGACCTATTCTTGCTTCAGCCCAATGGGATTTTTTCTGTTGGTGTTTTATTGCTTCCGTATGCAGTTGCAAGGGTATATAGCTTTTGCATAGCGAAGAATCTGGCTCCGTTTAAGTCGTTTGCGGTTGCGTTCGGTTTATCTGCCTGTTTTGTTGCAGCCTGGATCGTTGCATTTAATTTACCTATGATGCATGGAGTTATTAGCGTTAGCTGGAATCACTATGCATCGGCTTCGCAAATGTTGGTCAATTTTCTCTGTCAATCGTATTCTCCGGATGCGCCTAGCAATTTGTTGCTTGGCTTATTCGTTATCGTGGGAGTTGTTTACAGTCTGGAGCATGGTGAGCTCCGTTGGATGTCAATTTCCTATATTCTCACGTTGGTTATCCATTTTTCAACTGGAGCTTCGGAGGCTGCGTTTAAACCGTGGCTTGCTGGATTTTGGTATACGGATCCTTACAGAACAGCTACGTTGTGTACTCTTGCAGCGTTTCCCTTGGCCGTCTTTGGCGCCTTAGTTCTTTTTGATTTGCTAAGGAAGAGTCTTTGTGGCGGCAAACAACAGCCAGTTGGTCCACTTAATAGACTCTATCCCGCCATTTTTGTGGTGTTGTTCGTCGCTGTAGTTTTCTATCCTTCTTTTCAGATACCTGGTTTGTTTAACGTTGAAACCGTATTTGGTAAAACCAGGAACGTTATTAAACAGAACTATGACATGAGCAATTTTGAAGAACTAAATGCGAATGAGCTCGAGTTTGCATCTTCAGTAAAAGAGATCGTCGGCGATTCCGTTGTTTTAAATTCGCCCTACGACGGATCAGCTTTTCTTTATGGGTCTTCCGATATTCAGGTGTATTATCGTTCTTTAAACAGCTCTCCCGAGAATGACCCTAACGAGTCGATCGCCAGTAGGGCCATAAGACATGGACTCTATAAGATTGGGTCGGATTCCGAGATAAGACAGGCCGTTAAGACAACCGGTGCCCATTATGTACTATTGCTCGATTTCGATAATTGTAAATCTAGAGGTCATGTTTTTACGTATAACCCTGATGACTGGGACGGCATCGAGTCGATCGGCGATAAGACTCCTGGGTTTACACTATTAAAAAAATCGGGGCATTCTAGGCTGTATCGAATCGATTTAGAGTAATTATTGTTTTAGTATCAATTGAAATTGGAGCTTCATGCAGTTTAAGTTGGCGAATCTCATCTTCAGTGGTAATCAGGCGCTTGATCAATTCCCGACTCTCGCTTTTAGAGAACTGGCCGGTAGGGCGATTTCTGATTCTCCATCTTCTCTGAGATTGCTTGGTTCTTCTTGGATTGATTTTTCTACTTATTTTAATTCTCTTTCTATATTGAAATGGAAAGAGTACTCGAATGCTGAGTCTTATTATCTTCATTTCAAATATCGGGGTGCCGGTTTTGATCTTCAGGAGAGGACTGCTGGTAATCTTGATTGGAACTCCCGTGTTGTTTCGAACTCCAATCGCAGTTTCCCTTCTTCTGATGTTTGGGCTTCCGTTGATATCGAAATTACCGAGCAGACTGGTGAAACACTACATTCCTTCAGCATTGAAAGTGCCGGCGATTTGACGCTTGATGATGCCTATTATTATGCAGACGTTGATCCTTGCTGCATTCATCCAATCGAATTAGCTCTTGCTATTACGACATTTAAAAAAGAACAGTACGTCCTTAACAATCTGAATCTCATTAAAGAGGGGGTTCTTTCTGGTAAAGAGCCAATTTCGGAACATTTTCATGTCCATGTTGTCGACAACGGCAGATCGTTAGACTGCAACTCTGGATCGGATCGTATTTCGATTCATCCTAATCCAAATGTTGGCGGTTCCGGTGGGTTTGCTCGTGGCATGATTGAGGCACTGGAGCAGAATCCTAAAGCGACTCATGTTCTCCTGATGGATGACGATGTTGAGGTTCTTCCCGAGAGCTTTATCCGTACGTTCAACCTGCTTTCTCTTCTCAAAGAAGAATACGTTAACGCCTTTTTATCGGGCGCCATGATGAGCTTGGAAGAGCCCAATTTGCGTACCGAGGATTTGGGGTTCTTTACTGCTAAGGGAACTTTTTCTCCCCTTAAGCCTGAAGGCTACATGACTTCACTTCATGATGTAGTTGAGACCGAGATATATAAGGCCCCAACTGGCCTTTATGAGGACACTGCCCAACAGTATGCTGGCTGGTGGTATTGCGTTATACCTACCGCAACGATTGAGCGCGAGGGGCTGCCTTTGCCTTTATTTGTTCGTTCGGATGACGCCGAGTACGCGCTTCGCTGTAAGCCTAGGTTCATGTCCATGAATGGTATTTGTGTTTGGCATAATTCTTTTAAGTTTAAGTACAGTGCCGCTGTGGAGCGTTATCAGGTGAGCCGAAATACGCTGATTAGCCAAGCGACGACCGGCGTTGCGCCCCTTGCTGATTTTCTTTATGAGATTCGTCGTGAGGTCGAACTCGACCTGAAGAAATTTGACTACGATGACGCTCTTCTTGCGGTAAAGGGCCTTGAAGATTTTATGAGAGGTCCCGAGTGGATTTCTCATCCTGTCGCTGAATCCCGCTTTATGGCGGCAAATCGTGAAAGGGAACAGTTGATTCCCATCGAGCAGCTCATCCCTCAGGCATTAGAACTGGGTGTCGACTTGACGCAACTGACTTTTGGCAATTTGAGCCTTGGGGGCGACAGGTCTAGGCTCCAGGCATTTAAGGATTATCTGACCATTAATGGCCACCGTTTTGTTAACGACTCCGCTAGGCGCAGAGGCAAAGTTGCTGTCATCGACGCTGCGGGATGGGTTTATCCCGCCGGTAAAATCAGGGATGTTGACACGCTTATTGTGGTAGATATGCCTAATAAAAAGGGCGCCATTAGGCATATGGATAAGAAACGATTCAAAGAGGTTTGGACTCGTTTTCGTAAAGCCGAGAAGGTATTCAAGCGTAACAAAGATAAGATTTATGCCGAATACGCTTCGTATAGAGATGTCTTTACTTCGATCGATTTCTGGAAACAGTATTTGAAAGAGGCGTCGGAGTAGTCTTCATGTGAGTGGGTTTCAAAGTGGGACCCACTCATTCTTTTGTATCATAAGAGTAATTGTGCTTCGTACATTGTTTGTCGTTGGGAAGGTTAAGCCATGTCCTTGCTTTCTGCTATTAAAAAGATTCTTCCCGGCTCATCCCGATCATTGCATGCTATGCATGAGGATATGGACCGTCGTTTTGACGAGATTTTTGCCCGTATTGAGCAGGCCGATAACGGTATCAATATGAATATCAATTACAAATTCGATACTCGGTTATTTCCAGAAATTGAATTGCTCAAGAAACGCCAACAAAGTCTGTCAGAGCAGATGGCCCTTCTCTTTGAATTGTTGGCACGACGTGCGTACCCCGATATCACTCCTTTTGAGCTCCGTTGCAAAATCTTTGATGCGTTACCGGACGCCGAGGGCGATATTCGATTGATGCAGCAGGCTAACGCTGCCTTGATGAGTAAACTAGATGCGATTTGCGATGCCAATAATATCCAATATTGGCTTTCTTACGGCTCTCTTGTGGGGACCTTGTCTCGTTCGGGTTTTATTCCTTGGGATGATGACATTGACATCTGCATGATTAGGTCCGATGTGGATAAGCTTGCTACCGTCTTAAAAGATGATCCTGATTATCAAGTCACCCTTGTATACGACTGGTTTGTAAAGTGCCGTCAAGTTCGTTTTTGTTCCACCAACCCGCTTATACCTTGTTTTGTAGACATTTCGATTTATGACTGGGCTGCCGAGAATTCTAAGCGCGCGAACGATCGGCTTAGGCAACTCAGAATTGAGCTTATGGATTTCTTTGACCAGCATGAACGTGATTTCAGTTTTTGGAGAGACAATCCTTGGATGTTCCATCCCGAGAGCGGTTATTGTGTTCAATGCGGAGATGTTGACCTAAAGACGCAGAGGGCTGCCATAACTAAGGCGGATGTCGATCGAGTTCAGGAAGTATTTGATCAATTTAATGACAAGGCTCATGAACTCTGCTTGTTGACTAGTGATCCTTGTGGCGATTTTGCATACGCAATAGACAATATGTTTAATGCACCAAAGCGGAAAATCATCTGGGACCATAACGATATCTTGCCCGTCGGTAAGCATACTTTTGAGGATTTCTCCTTTTCAATTCCTTCGAACGCTGAGGGAGTTGCGGATGATTGTTTCCCTGGATGGCCTTACATGCCAATGGACATCTGTGGGCATGATCATTTTGCAAAGGATGTTTTGTCTGATCCCGATGTTCGCTCCGCAATGGCAAGGTTTGTCGACGAATGTAATTAATAGTTACAACGGCTTTGATTAAGGTATTTAAAATGCAGTTTAAACTTGCGAATGTTGTACTTAAAGTTGAAAAGCATGCAAAGGATTTTCCCGAACTCTACTATCGCGTAATCTCCGGTGATGCTTCGTATGATGACGACCTTCATTCACTTCATGTCAATGGACACGTTGACTTTCTGACGTATGTGAATGGCTTATCTGCTGGTAAATGGAATCAATATGCGTCTGTTGACGGCGTTGTCTTGCATATGACTTTATTTGGCAGAGGCCGGGTTGTGGTTCATGGAGTAAGGCCTGGCGAGCTGAATCCTGTCGAGCTTAAATCGAATCCTTTTGATAGCGATCAAGTGGATCCTTGCGTTCTCGATATTGATATCGATATAACTGGCTACGACTTGATCGGTTTTAGGATTGAGAGTGATGAGGGCTATTCCGTAGATCTCTTGAACGCCTCTTATCTGACTGATGTTCCTGAGGACTCCGTTAACCCGATCAATCTTGCTCTTTCTACTACCACATTTAAGAATGAACGATATATTCTTCCAAACATTGAACTCGTTAAAACCGGCATCTCCAAAGAGGACGGTCCGATTTGTGACCACTTCCACATGTTTGTCGTCGACAATGGCCAGACGCTCGATTCTGCATCACTTTCCGATGAGCTAGTCACCGTGCTTCCGAATCCCAATACGGGCGGTTCGGGAGGATTCGCACGTGGAATGATGGCGGCCACTGAAGCTCCTAGTCAGTTCACCCATATCATTTTGATGGATGACGATGTCTCTATCATGCCCGAGAGTTTGATTCGTACGTTTAACCTGCTCTCTCTTGCTAGGGGCAAATATAAGGATGCCTTTATTAACGGTGCCATGCTTTCGATGGAGGACCCAACTCGTCAGTTTGAGGATGTCTCGTATGTGGCGACCACCGGTGCCTATCGTCGCGTAAAAGATGATCTGAATGTTGGCAAGCTGGCTGACATTCTCGAAAACGAGCGTACGAGTGTTGAGGTTGACCAGGCCTATGGAGCTTGGTGGTATAGCTGCATTCCGGTGAAGGCTATCGAAAAGAACGGCCTTCCCATGCCTTTCTTTATCCGCTGTGACGACGTTGAATTTGGCATGCGCAATAAGCCTGTCTATATGACCATGAATTGCATTTGCGTGTGGCACGCAAGTTTTGAGGGGCGTTTCCGTGCTTCGGTTGATTGCTACCAGTACTTCCGCAACTTCTTCGCTATGATTGCTCTCGATGATTGTGCTGATGAGAAGATGTTTGTCCTTCGTATTCAGCGAGGGGTACGTCAGAACTTGCGCGATATGGACTATCAGGCTGCCGAGTTTATTCTCGATGGCTTTGAGGATTATCTGCGTGGCCCTGAGTATCTCCAGAAGCTCGATGGCGCCGCGACGATGATCGGCAAGGGTAAGTTAAACGAAAAACTGATTCCTGTTTCCGAAATGGATCCAGAGCTTCTTCGCAAGGCCGGAGTTACGGAGCAAGTGCTTGCTAATGTTAATCTGGAATTCCATCCTTCAAAATTCATGAAGTATTGGAGATCTATTCCTTACGACAAGCACTATCTTCCCGATGCGCTGTTGCGCGGAAAGCCCGGCTATGCAGTTAAGAATGGCAGCTGTACGCTTGAAGGCAATTCGACGCGCTGCAAGACGCTGGTCTTTCTTGATCCGACTCGCGAGAAGGGGTCGGTCCGCACGATGGATCGAGCACGGTTCAAGAGCATTCGCCGTCGAGAGCACGAACTGATGGCGCGATATCGTAAAGAGGGCAAGAGCGTCAGGGGGGCATGGAAAGATGCCATGCCGTACATGACTTCGCGAGAGTTCTGGGAAAAGTACTTGGGACTTTAATAAGAAGAGGCCCGGACTCAGTCCAGGCCTCTTCTTATATTGAAGTGAGGCTTATTGCGTCGCTCTCGACTTGTGTGCCCCATTGGTAATAACTGCTCGGTACAGCAATGCAATCACAACCGGAAGTGCCAACTGTGCCGCAAAGATGTATCTGGGCCAATACCAGATAGGACTCGCGACAAGGAGCGTTCCGTATAAAAGTAGCAGTGGAAGAACGGGTAATATCCATTGCCATTTTTTGTTAAGAATCAATATGGTGCACGCGAATATTAGAATCCAGAAAACCAATCCGCCGGAAATCGAATATGAAGATAAGGGCAAAGCGTTTCGAAAGCTGTCGAGACTTAAGAGATTTTTGCTACTAATATCATAACCAATTCCGTACTCAAGATTTACATTGCGTGGAACTCCGGCATGAATATTTGCGGTGTATTGAGCCGCTGCTGGAACATTGATGGCCCAATATCCAAACGTTTGCATCTCCCATGCTTCGAAATATACTTTGGGATTACGAAGCATCATCGAAGTCCAATGTGACCAGAAATTATTATTCAGTGGTTCTGAGTTAAACTCTGGGTCCCACTTAAGCAAGTCGGTACACGTGGGACGATATTTATCTTTATATTGATCGAGTGGAAGAAGGCTGTCCATATATGCTCGATCGGAGTCGGACATATCGCCGTTGAGGGCTACGACGCGCGCCATCTGATTGAGGGGGATTCCCAGTGACTCAACCTTTTCTGTTGGAACTACGTGCAATGCAGAATATACGGGTCCAGAGATAATTAAATAAGCCGCAAGCGATAAAAATAGCGGAAGGAGAATTGAGGCGTACCCGTATGATTGCTTTCGGACACGGGATACGATGGAGACCGCTGTTAATAGCAGGACCAATGCAAAAACAATATAGACTCCGTTATTTCGGAACAGCATCGCCAAAAGCGAGAGAAGGCAAAGTGTGATTTTTTGTAATTGTGATAGGGCGACTTTTCTAGCCAGTACTGCATCAGCGAGAATGACGCAAATTATGCAAATGGAGCATGAGAACACGGGGTCTTTCCAGAGCGCAATTGAATATGTGGCAATATAAGGTGATATGCCAAATACGGCGACCATAAGCCAAACAAATTGCTTTCGGATGCCAAGGCGTTCTATAAACCAAACTGCTAGATAACCCAGGCAGATTGCCATAAATGCCATCTGAAGAATCGTATAGAGCGCAATGCCGGAAGTGCGACTTAAACCGATAAATGACGCAACCTGTATGCAAAGTTTCATTGTAAGTGTAAACACAATAGGATGGTGATTAGACAACGGCGCGCCGAATATTTGATTAAGGGAGCTTAGCGTATCCCCAAAAATTAAGCCCGGCCAATATGTCAAAAGGTAGGGGAGCCAGAGGGCAGCTATGGTGGCTGATGCAATAAAGAAGGGCTTAGGGGGAATAGATAAGACTTTCACCGCAGTTCCGCTTGCGTTTTTCAAGCGATAATCGGTCGTTATATGGGTGATCGTACGTGCTATCAGCATCAGAACATAGAGGATGCAAATATAAGCAACGGCGTCGAACCATGTATATGGCTCAATGTAGTTTTCAGCTATTGTTCCTGCATAGGTATTTTCGCCTATGCGAATGTGATGACCGAGCACCAAAGAGAAAGCGAGAAGAACTAGCGCGAAGATCATTAGTGAATCGCTGCCTCGCCACTTTGTTTTGTTTTGAGAGCCTTTGTCGTTCTTAAGAGAATGCTTATGACAACAAATAAATAGCGCAAGTGTGAGGAGCGCCGCAACAAGAGGGAGCGAATAGCCGAAGGTGTATTGAGTGAATACATAAATTGAAAAATACAGTAAAAGAACGTGAACTGGCAATTGAAGTCTTTTAGCTAGTGGATGCATCTCTTGTCCTTAAACAATCCCCGTTGCTCGCCGCAGTTTTTATTCGATAAGTGAGAGCATCTTGCCTCTTGGGTATCAACATGAACGGAGGCAATATCTAACGCAAGCGCCTATATGGCTTGAATCAGTTAAAACTAACGCACCTTTGAACCGTGCGTCTTATAAACCTGCAACTCCCATTGCTTTCTTTCGACTTTCGCAACTGAGTCGAGGATAAGTCCCGTTGCCAGGCTCAGTCCACATAGGAACATGAACGAGACGGCAAGAATGGCGGTAGGGAAGCGTGCCACAAGGCCGGTTTGGAAGTATTCTGCAACAATCGGTATACCGAGAGCGAACCCAATGATGGCAAAGATGATCGCAATAAGACTAAAGAACTTGAGCGGACGATAGTCTTTAAAGAGCGTTCCGATCATTGCGATGACCTTGATGCCGTCGCTGACTGTATTGAGTTTGGATTCAGAGCCCGCAGGCCGGTCTCGATACTCCACTGGCACGTCTTGAATGCGCCAACGGTGGTCGACGGCGTGGATGGAAAGCTCGGTTTCGATCTGGAAGCCCTCACTCAAAACGGGGAAGGTCTTGACGAAAGGCTTGCTCATGGCTCGATAGCCTGTCATCACGTCGTCGAAGCTATAGCCGTAAATCCATTTGATCATGGCTCGAACGAGGTTGTTGCCAAAGCCGTGGAAGGCCCTCTTATTCTCTTCGGCATAGGTGCCGTTTGACAGGCGGTCGCCGACGGTCATGTCTGCCTCGCCGTTAAGGATGGGATTGCAGAGTGACTTGGCGGCTCCGGCAGGGTATGTATCGTCGCCGTCGACCATCAAGTAGCATTCGGCATCGATATCGCGGAACATTTGGCGGCACACGTTGCCTTTGCCCTGCCTGGGCTCATGACGCACCGTGGCCCCGTGCTGCTCGGCGATTTGTGAAGTATCATCGGACGAGTTGTTGTCGTAAACGTAGACAACTGCGCCGGGCAGCTCTCGATGAAAATCGTCGACAACTTTGCCAATCGTCAGCGCTTCGTTATAGCAGGGGATAATGACGGCGATATTCGAGTAGTCCATGCTGGGCCTTCCTTACGACTTAACTGGTCAAAAGTATACCTATCGACCGCCCTCACGGTTAGATATGGTTAGATATGGGTTAGTTCTCCAGATTTGTTGCGGTGGGTTATCGCCTGCGCTGGAGGGCTATACTTTCCACTGTTATGTTTTGCGAGACAAGGAGATGGTCCGTGGCTGACAATGTAGAGAGTCAGAAAGCGGTGGCTAAACCGGCCTCTCACGCTAAAAATGATTTTGAAAAGGACAAGTTCATTCTTAAGCAGCTTGTCACCAAAGATTTTAAAATCAAATATCGTCGCAGCGTTCTGGGTGTGGCATGGTCCGTCCTCAATCCGCTGTTGATGATGGTTGTTATGTCGATTGTGTTCTCGACGATTTTTGGCCAGAGCCGTAATGGGTCAATTACGCCCGAAATGTATCCGTTGTATCTGATTGTCGGTAACATTACGTTCTCCGTCATGTCCGAGTCGACGAACCAAGCGCTTATGTCCATCATTTGGGCTTCCTCTCTGCTTAAGAAGGTTAAGGTGCACCGTTGGGTCTTTCCGGTGCAGAAGGTGCTGTTCTCGCTCGTTAACTTCGCCTTCTCTTTGGTTGCCGTCGCCTTGGTTATGCTTTGGTTCCACGTGCTTCCCACCTGGCATTTAATTCTGCTGCCGGTTTGCTTGCTCCTGCTCATGTGTTTCTGCATGGGCTTGGGCATGATGCTGTCTGCGCTGGCGGTTTTTTTCCGCGATGTTATGCACCTGTGGACCGTTGTTATCACGGCCTGGATGTATCTGACGCCGATTTTCTGGACAACCGACTTCATTAGCCAAATGGCACATTGGATCCAGGTCCTTGTGGTTGTGAATCCCATGTACAACTACCTCCAGTTTATGCGTGATATCTTCCTGTTTAATACCGTGCCTTCTGCGCTTACCTTTGGGCTGTGTGTTGTTTGGGCTATTCTTGCTCTTGCTATTGGTTACGCCGTCTTTCACAAGACCGAGCACAAGTTTATCCTCTACATCTAAGGAGCGCTGTTTATGACTGAATCTGCTATTGATTACAGCAAGCAGCCCCTTGCTGTTGAGGTCAAAGACGTCACCATGATCTTTAACATGGCGTCCGAGTCGCTTACGAACCTCAAAGAGTATTTTATTAAGCTCGCAAAACATGAGCTGTTCTTTGAGGAATTCCGTGCGCTTAAGCACATTTCATTTGATGTGCATCGCGGCGAGGTCATTGGCCTTGTTGGTACTAACGGTTCCGGCAAGTCTACGATGCTCAAGATCATCGCTGGCGTTTTGGAGCCCAGCGAAGGTGAGGTTAAGGTTCACGGCAATATTGCGCCGCTGATTGAGCTTGGTGCTGGCTTTGACCCGGAGCTTACGGCTCGTGAGAACATCTATCTGAACGGTGCGCTGCTTGGCTATACCAAGGAGTTTATCGATGCTAGTTTTGACGAGATTATTGAGTTCGCCGAGCTTAAAGACTTCGTTGACATGCCCTTGAAGAACTTTTCTTCGGGTATGGTTGCGCGTATCGCCTTTGCTATCGCCACGATTACCGAGCCCGATATCTTGATTGTCGATGAGACCCTTTCTGTTGGCGATGTCTTTTTCCAGCAGAAGTGTGAGCGCCGCATTCAGCACTTTATTGAGAGCGGCGACGTCACGGTCTTGTTCGTTTCTCACTCCATGGAGCAGGTTGAGCGTATTTGCCAGCGTGCCGTATGGATCGAGAAGGGCGACCTTCGCATGGATGGTCCCGTGGACGAGGTCTGCAAGGCATACCACGACCAGTTCAAGTAGGTTATAATTTATCAGCCGTGTGAACTTGTACCCGCTTGGCCACTCGGCTTTTATGCTCCATTAGCTCAGTTGGATAGAGCAGGGGACTTCTAATCCCAAGGTCGACGGTTCGAATCCGCCATGGAGCACCAGAGAGTTTTTGAAGACCCGGTATAATGCCGGGTCTTTGCTTTTTGGGACGCGTGCGCGTGCAGTGCTCCCTCAACAATAAGTCCGGTGCAGCGATGCTGCACCGGACTTTCTACATCCCAGAATGGCTATCAGCCTTTGGCTGTTGGGCTCTTACGCCTTAGTCGGTTCCACGCCCAGCTCGTTGCGGACGAGTTCGAAGGCTGCGGCGATGGCCTTGTCCATGTCGTAGTACTTGTAGCCGCCCAGACGACCGGCAAAGACCACGTCGCCCTCCTGCGCAGCCAGCTCCTCGTACTGCTTGTAGAGGGCCTCGTTCTTGGCGTCGTTGATGGGGTAGTAGGGCTCGTCGCCGGGCTTCCAGTCGGCCGGGTACTCTCGAGTGATGACGGTCTTGTCCTGCGTGCCGAACTCGAAGTGCTTGTGCTCGATGATGCGGGTGTAGGGGACCTCGCGCTCGGTGTAGTTGACCACGGCCACGCCCTGGTGGTCCTGCTCGTTGAGCGTCTCGGTCTCAAAGCGCAGGCTGCGGTACTCGAGCGTGCCCAGCTTAAAGTCGTAGAACGCGTCGATGGGGCCGCAGTAGATCGTCTTGGCGGCGATATCGGGCTCGGCGGCGACCAGCTCCTTGTACTCCACGCCGCAGCGCACCTCGACGCCCTCGAGCATGTTGGCGACCATCTTGGTGTAGCCGCCCATGGGGATGCCCTGGTAGCGGTCGTTGAAGTAGTTGTTGTCGTAGGTGAAGCGGCAGGGGAGGCGCTTTATGATGCTCGCGGGCAGGTCGCGGCAGTCGCGGCCCCACTGCTTCTCGGTGTAGCCCTTCACGAGCGTCTCGAAGATGTCGCGGCCCACAAGGGACAGCGCCTGCTCTTCCAGGTTCTGCGGCTCTCCGATGTTCTCGGCGGCCACCTGCTCGGCGATCTTGGCCTTGGCGTCTGCCGGCGTGACGACGCCCGGCCACATCTTGGCGAAGGTGTTCATGTTGAAGGGCATGTTGTACATGTTGCCGTGGAAGTTGGCTACCGGCGAGTTGACGTAGTTGTTGAACTCGGCGAAGCGGTTGACGTAGTCCCAGACGTCCTTCATGGAGGTGTGGAAGATGTGGGCGCCGTAACGGTGGACCTGGATGCCCTCGACGTCCTCGGTGTAGATGTTGCCGGCGATGTGGTCGCGGCGGTCGATGACCAGGACCGACTTGCCGGCGCGCTTGGCGGCGTTGGCGAAGACGGCGCCAGAGAGGCCGGCGCCGACGACTAGGTAATCGTACTGGGACATGGATATGCTCCTTTGTATGTCAATTGGACAGCTACTTAAGCTTTGGGACAAACAAACCTGATTATTTAGTCCCATGGATTAGTGTAGCAGATACTCTTTCAGCAGTTCCAGCGCGTGGGCGTAGCCCATCAGGCCTTCGCCCGTAATGGTGGCGAAGCAGGCCAGGCGTGCGTAGCTCACCTGGCGGAAGTCCTCGCGGGTCTCGACGGCGCTGATGTGGACCTCCACAGCGGGGATGGCGACAGCCTTGAGGGCGTCGAGGATCGCGACGCTCGTATGCGTGTAGGCAGCCGGGTTGATGACGATGCCGTCGACCTTGCCGTATGCCTCCTGGATCTTGTCGACGATGCTGCCCTCGTGGTTAGACTGGAAGACATCGACCTCGTCGAAGCCCTGTGCAGCGCCCGCTTCCTGGCAAATCTGCACTAAGCGGTCGTAGTTGTCGCTGCCATAGATGCCCGGCTCGCGAATGCCGAGCATGTTGAGGTTGGGTCCGTTGATGACGAGTGCTTTCATGGTTGTTTCCTTTGCGGTTGGGCGGGCGGTGAGGCGGAACGGAAAACCACCTCAAAGGTGCACTGTCCCCTTTGTGGTGGTTTTTGCTAGAGGGCTGGTGGAAGGGTGTCGAGGACGGTAGCCGCGGTGTTGGCGGCGCAGTCGCGTGAGTCGATGATGTAGTCGGCCCAGGCGCGGTAGCGCGGCATGCGCTGTTCAGCCAGCTTATCGATTCCGTCGCGGGCGGTGATGGGGCGGCCCTTGTGGGCGAGCTCGTCGAGCTTGCGGTTGAGCATCACGATCTGGCTGTTCTGGTGCAGCAGCGGATAGTTCTCGTCGCGCGTGACCACGCCGCCACCGGTGGAGAGCACCAGGCCGCTGCGCTTGGAGATGTCGGCCAGCGCCGTCGTCTCCTGTTCGCGGAAGGCCGCCTCGCTGCGCTCGACGATAAAGTCGGCGCAGGGCATGCCCAGGCGCTCCTCGAGGGCGCGGTCCAGATCGATGTGCTCGCGACCTGTGAGCAGGGCAATCTGCTCACCCACGCGGGTCTTGCCCGAACCCGGCATACCGATCAGCGCGATGTTCTGCTCGCGGCGTGACAGGCGCTCCGTTACGTCCAGAATGCGCTCGCGCGGGGTGACCTGGCCGGCATAGCGCTCGACGGCCTGTGCCGCTTGGGCCACGAGCATCAGCAGGCCGCCGATGCAAGGGATGCCGCGGCGCTCGGCCTCGAGCATGAGTCCCGTGCGAGCGGGGTTGTAGACGATGTCGATAACGCCTTCGAGTGCATCGAGTCCTTCGAGCGTGCAAGGGGCGTCGGGGCAGTGGGGGAACATGCCGGCAGGCGTGCAGTTGACGAGCAGCGCGGCGTCGGACTGCTGTGCGATATTGCCGTAGTTGACCTCGCTCGTGCGACCCACGGGCACAACGATGGCGCCCAGGTCTCCCAGCACCATACTTGCCGTGGTGCCAGCGCCGCCGGTGGCTCCGAGCACGAGGGCCTTCTTGCCGGCAACATCAACCCCCAGCTCCTCGACCAGGCACCGAAAGCCGAAGTAGTCGGTGTTGTCGCCGCGCAGACGTCCGTCGGCCAGGCGCGTGATGGTGTTGACGTTGCCCATGCGCTCGGCGAGCGGGCTCAGCTCGTCCAGGTACTCCATGACGGCGCGCTTGTAGGGGATAGTCACGTTGGTGCCCTCCCACTCGTCGCCCGTCATAAAGGCCGCGAGGTCCTCGGGCTCGCGCTCAAATCGCACGTACTCGAGCCCAGCGAGCTCTTTGTAGATGGTCGGGGTGTAGCTGTGGCCCAGCACGCGGCCCAGCACGCCGTAGGGGCGGGTTGCGGCGGTATCGGTCATCTAGAGCACCTCCGTGTAGCTGCCAAAGTAGGTAAAGCTCTCGCACACGTCGTCGATGGAATCGAGCAGGTCGTCGAGAGCCTTGCTGCCAAAGGGGCAGTCCAGGTCAAAGTAGAACATAAACTCAAAGTCGCGACCGGAGATGGGGCGGCTCTCGAGCTTGATGAGGTTGATATTGAGTGCGTAGAAGCGCTCGAGTACGCGATAGAGGGCACCCGGCTCGTTGGCCGTGGTGATCATGAGTGAGGTGCGGTTGGCGCCGGGGTAGACGCGCGGCTCGCGGCTGATGACGACAAAGCGCGTGTAGTTGTTGTCCGAGTCCTGGATGTTGGGTTCCAGCACCTCCAGGCCATAGAGTGCCGCGCAGCTGCGCGATGCGATGGCAGCAACATCGGTGCGCTCGGAGCTGGCGACCATCTCGGCCGACATGGCCGTGTTGGGGTACTTGATGGCGTGCAGGTCGTGCGCCTCGATAAAACTGGCGCACTGGGCAATGGCTTGGCCATGGCTGTAGACCTCGTGCACGTCCTGGAGCTTGGTGCCGGGCTTGACGAGCAGGTTGTGGTCGATCTTGAGGCGCAGCGAGCGCACGATGTGAAAGTCGAACTGGGCGAGCAGGTCGTAGACGGCGTTGACCGAGCCGGCGGTGGAGTTCTCGATGGGCAGTACGCCAAACTCGCAGAAGCCGTCGCGCACGGCGCGCATAACGCCTTCGAAGGTCTCGAAAAACGCGATGTCGGGCACGTCGAAGAGCTTGCACGCGGCGATCTGGCTATAGGCGCCTTCCACTCCCTGGCAGGCAACGGTGGCCGTTTGAGGGAAGGGCGCGTCGGAGGCTGCAGCCGTGGCGTGGACCTTTTGCGAGACGGTGATGCCCTTGAGTTCGTTGATGTAGCGCTGCTGCTCGGCCTTGCTCATGCTCATGAGGAGACGGAACAGGGTGATGGTCTGGGCCTCGTAGCGCTCGGGTGCGCGGCTGGCGAGGTTGTTGAGTTTGGAGCGCTCTCGGGCGGGGTCAAAGACGGCCTTGCCCATCTCGATTTTTGACTTGGCGACCTCGGTGGCAATGTCCATGCGCTCGACAAAGCTGTTGAGGAGCGTGGTGTCGATGCCATCGATGGCCTGGCGGATGTCAGCAAGGTCCATGGAGACCCCTTTCACGTGTCGGGGGATGTTGAGGGGTGGGTAGTTAGCGCTGGGCGGCGTCTTCGAGGAGGGCGTCCCAGATGGCAAGGGCGGCGGCTGCCTCGGCTACGGGGACAGCTCGGGGGACGATGCAGGGATCGTGGCGGCCGTGGACCGAGAGCTCGGCATTTTCCATAGCGTCCATGTCCACCGTCTGCTGCTCGCGGCCAATGGAGGGCGTCGGCTTTACGGCCATGCGCCACATGACGGGCGCGCCGGTCGAAATACCGCCCAGGATGCCGCCGGCGTTGTTGGACTCGACCTCGATCTCGCCGGTCTCGGCATCGATGCGATACGGATCATTGTTCTCGCTGCCGCGCATGGCGGCCACGGCAAAGCCCATGCCAAACTCCACGCCCTTTACGGCGGGAATGCCAAACGCGATCTGCGCGATGCGGTTCTCGATGCCGTCGAACATGGGGTCGCCGATGCCTGCGGGAAGCCCGTAAATGCCGCACTCCACGATGCCGCCGATGCTGTCGAGTTCGTCGCGCGCGGCTAGGATCTCCTCACGCATGCGGCCGGCTGCGGCGGCGTCAATGCAAGGAAGATCGTTCGTTAGGATCGCCTTGCGGTCGGCCTCGCGATAGACCATATCGTCCATCGGCAGGTCGGAGATGCCGCCGATCTGCGCGACGTGCGCCATCACGTTAATGCCGCGGGCCTCGAGTGCCTGCAGCGCAATGCCGCCGGCGATACACAGGGGTGCCGTCAGGCGGCCGGAGAAATGCCCGCCACCAGCGACATCGTGCATGTTGTGATACTTCACGCGCGCCGGAAAATCCGCGTGTCCGGGGCGGGGCTTGCGGCGCAGCTCGGAATAGTCCTTTGAGCGCGTGTTGGTGTTCTCGATAATCGCGGCGATGGGTGCTCCCGTGGTATGTCCATCGACCACACCGGCGATGATGTGGGCGGCGTCGGCCTCGCGGCGTTTGGTCGCGGTCTCGTCGCGACCGGGGGCACGACGGTCAAGGAAGGCCTGCAGCCGCTCCTGGTCAACAGCGATGCCCGCCGGGATGCCATCGAGGGAGCAGCCGATGGCGGGGGAGTGCGACTGGCCGAAGATGCTTAAGTGCAAGACGTTGCCAAAGGTCGAGGACATGCTATTCCTCCTCGAGTGTGACCTTGCCGCCCAGCAGGCGGTAGTGGTCGAAGAAATCGGGATAGGACTTGTTGACGGCCTCGGCACCGTGGATCACGACCTCGCCGGTGGCGCGGCTCGCGGCGATAGCGGCCATCATGGCGATGCGATGGTCGTTGTGCGAATCGACCTCGCCGCCGGTAAAGGCGTCGACGCCCTTGATGATGAGGTCGTCGCCGGCAATGCGCACCTGCGCGCCCAGCGCGGTGAGCTCGCGGGTGGTGGTGACCAAGCGGTCGGATTCCTTGATGCGCAGACGGGCACAATCGCGGATAAAGGTGCGGCCCTGTGCCAGCGAGGCCACGGCCGAGATGACGGGCACCAGGTCCGGAATGTCGTGGGCACTCATCTCAAAGCCGGCGAGCTTGTCGGACTGCACGGTGGCGGCGTTGGTGGAGCGCACGATGCGGGCGCCAAAGCGCGAAAGCGCGGCAAGCACGTTACGGTCGCCCTGTGCGGAGCTTAGCGACACGCCCTCGACGGTGATTGGGTCGGTACCGATGGCGCCGGCGCACAGCCAAAAGGCGGCGTTGGACCAGTCGCCCTCGACGGCCACGCTGCCGGGCGTGCGGTACGAGCCACTGCTCACGCGGAAGTTCGTGACCTCGGGCTGGCCGTCCTTGGCCGGAATGCGCTCGACGTTGACCTCGACGCCAAAGGCCTTCATGGCCTGTATCGTCAGGTTGATGTAGGGGCGGCTCTCGATGAGGCCGGTTACCTGCACGCAGGAGGGCTGGGCCAGCAGCGGGGCTGCCAGCAGCAGGCCCGAGATGTACTGCGAGCTCACGTTGCCCGGAAGCACAAAGGTGCCCGGGCGCATGCGGCCGCTCGTCTTGAGCGGAAAACCGCCCAGACCCTGTAGGTCGCAGCCGGCGGCGATGATCTCGTCCGAGAGCGGGGAGAGCGGGCGGGCGCCCAAGCGCCCCTGACCCACAAAAGTTGCTTCTGCGCCCAGCGCGCAGGCGACGGGCAACATAAAGCGGAGCGTGGATCCACTTTCACCGCAGTCAAGCGTGCTGCCGGCAAGGGCCTTGAGCAGGCCAAACTCAACACTCTTCATGGTGGGGTGGACCTGGAAGCCGTCCTCGACGGTCTCGATGCGAGCACCCAGGGCCGTAAGGCAGCGCACCGTAGCCTCGATGTCGGCGCAGGTGGTGTTGCAGGTGACGTGTGTCTCGCCGTTGGCAAGCGCAGCGCAGATGATCAGGCGATGCGCCATCGACTTGGACGCGATGGCGGGAACGGTGCCCTTGAGCGGGGACGGGGTGATGCGGGCTAGCATGCGGATGCGTCTCCCTTCTGGCCGAGGCCCTCGGCAATGAGTTCGTGGAAAGTGGAAAGCGGTGTGCGGTCGATGCTGCAGCGGCCAATGCCGTGCGGAATCACTAGATCGATGGTGTCACCCGCGCGCTTCTTGTCGTGGAGCGCCTCGGCAAAGACGGTATCGGCATCTAGGTCGCAGCGGGTCTTGAGGCCATGGCGGGCGCAGAGTTCCTCAATACGATCGGGCAGTGCAGCATCGCAAATGCCGTGCAGGGCCGCGGCGCGCGTGATGATGCCCATGCCGATTGAAACGCAGTTGCCGTGTCCGAGCTCAAAGTGCTCGCAGGCCTCGACGGCGTGCCCGGCGCTGTGTCCAAAATTGAGGAGCTTGCGCTGGTTGGTTTCGCGCTCGTCGGCGACGACCACGGCGCGCTTGATGTCGATATTGCGGGCAATGATAAGCGCCACGCGAGCCACGTCCTGGTTGAGCAGCTCCAGCGTGAGCGGGGTCTTCTCCAGCTCGGCGAAAAGCTCCGGGTCGGCGATTACGGCGTGCTTGACGACCTCGCCGCAGCCGTCGGCGAACTGCTCGGGCGTGAGGGTGGCCAGGCACCCCACGTCGGCAATAACCACGCTCGGCTGCCAAAAGGCGCCGGCCAGGTTCTTGCCGGCAGCCAGGTCTATGGCGGTCTTGCCGCCCACCGACGAATCCACCATGGCGAGCAGGCTCGTGGGGATCTGCACAAACTTGCAGCCGCGCATGTAGGTGGCGGCCACAAAGCCCGCCACGTCGCCCACGACGCCGCCGCCGAGTGCCACGATCACGTCGGAGCGCGAAAGCTCGTGCTCGGCCACAAACTCCAAAATGGCAACATAGGTTTCGGCGCGCTTATGGGCCTCGCCGGCCTCGAAGGTGCAGATGCTCACCTCGTAGCCTGACGCCTCCAGGCTCTGCTTAACGGGCATCTGGTAGAGCGGGCCCACGTTGGTGTCCGTCACGATGACGGCCTTGGTGCCGCCGGCAGTGGCACGCACGAGCGGTCCCGCCTGCTCCAGCAAAAACGTGCCAACATGCACCTGGTAGGGGCGTGCAGTGTCGATATCGATGGTAATCGCCATAAGCTTCGGTCCTTTCGACCTGGCGTGATGGGTTGTCTAGTGGGAGGCCTCGTCGTCGAGTGCGCGCTTAATGCGGTCGCCCTCGGCAAGGAGATTCTCCAGATAGCGCTGGTCGCGGTCCTTGAGCGCACGGCTGTAGGCGCCAAGCGATTCGATCAGATGGTCGATCTCGAAGGCGAGCGCATCGGCGTCGTCGATCATGAGCTCGGACCACATCTGAGGATTGAGGTGTGCCACGCGGGTGAGGTCGCGGTAGCTGCCGGCCGAAAAGCCGTGGTGGACCTGAGCGGTCGGGCTCTTAACATAGGCGTTGGAGACGACGTGCGCGAGCTGGCTCGTAAAGGCGATGACGCGGTCGTGCTCGGCGGCGCTCGTTACGCTGAACTTGCCAAAGCCCAGGGGACGTACCATCTCGCGCACCTGGCCCAAAAGCTCCAGCTTGAGTGCGTCGTCCACTGCGGGCGGTACAAGCACGAGCGGTGCGTCCTGGAACAGGTCGGCGCGGGAATGCGCGTAGCCCGAGAACTGCGTGCCCGCCATGGGGTGCGCGCCCACAAAGTAAAAACCGTGCTCGCGGGCAAGCTCAAAGGCGCGCTCGCACACGATGCCCTTGACGCCTACGGTGTCGATCACCACGGGGCCCATGATGGCCTCGGTGTCGGTGGCGTCGGCGAGTGCCTGGGCGTGCGCCTCGAGCCACTCGATGCAGGCCTCGGGGTAGCATGCCAGGACGATGATGTCGCATTCGCCGAGCGTCTCGTCGTTGAGCTCGCCGGCAACGGTGCCCATGCTGGCGGCCGTCATGACGTCGTCATCGGGGTCCCAGGCCAGCACACGGACGCCCGCCTGCGCATAGCCGCGGGCAAAACTGCCGCCGATGAGGCCCAGGCCCACGATGCCGGCGCACTTGGGGCCACCCTGGTTAACGCGTGCGTTTCTCACCGTGCCCATGGGCTACTCCTGAACGGTCTCTTGGCAGACGACCTCGCGGATGGCGCGGATGCGGCGCATGGTGTCGTCGAACTGGTCGGGGGTGAGGGCCTGAGCGCCGTCGGACCAAGCATGGCTCGGGTCGTCGTGGACCTCGATCTCCAGACCGTTGGCGCCGCAGGCGGTCGCCGCGAGCGCCATAGGCTCAACGTAGCGGGTGTAGCCGGTGGCGTGGCTGGGGTCGGCAACGACGGGCAGGTGCGACAGGTGGTGGAGCACCGGCACGGCGTTGAGGTCGAAGGTGTTGCGGGTGCGGGTCTCGAAGGTGCGGATACCGCGCTCACACAGGATGACGTTGTCGTTGCCCTCGCTCATGATGTACTCGGCAGCCATGAGCAGCTCGTCGACGGTGCCGGACATGCCGCGCTTGAGCAGAACCGGGGTCTGCGTCTTGCCGACCTCCTTGAGCAGGGGGAAATTCTGGGCGTTGCGGGCGCCGATCTGCATGACGTCAATCTTCTTGTCGAGGAAGACCTGCACGTCGCGCGGGTCCATGATCTCGGTGACGATCGGCATGTCGAGCTCGGCGGATGCCTCGCACAGCAGGTCCAGACCGGCGGGGCCCATGCCCTGGTAGGCGTACGGGGAAGTGCGGGGCTTGTAGGCGCCGCCGCGCAGCATCGTGGCGCCGGCTGCCTTCACGCGGCGGGCGATGCGGATGAGGTTCTCGCCCTCGACGGAGCACGGGCCGGCGATGACCTGGAACTGGTCGCCGCCGATCTTGACGCCGTGGCCGCAGTCGATGACGGAGTCCTCGGGGTGGAACTTGCGGTTGGCGCGCTTGAACGGCTCGGAGACGCGCTGCACGCGCTCGACGACATCCATGGACTCGAGCAGGAACGGGTCGATCTTGGTCGTATCGCCCACCAGGCCGATGATCGTCTCATTCTCGCCGCGCGAGACATCGGTCTTCAGGCCCTTTTTCTCAATCCAGCTGACGATATGGCTGACGGCCTCGTCGCTGGCGCTCTCTTTTAAAATTGCAATCATGGTGTGCCTCTCACCTCGATGGATAACCCTTGCAAAAACGGCCCGCATTGCGAGCCGTGTACATATGGTGCATGAGAGTTTATACTATCTGACTCGCTTTTGCCTTCTAAAGTGGGCCGTTGAGCCGCGTCTTCCTCGGAATTGCAAAGCTTTTTCTTTTATTTTGATAGCCCGTGGTGCACTTGGGTATAATGCCAAACGTTGGCCCTATTAGCTCAGGGGATTAGAGCGTCTGCCTCCGGAGCAGAAGGCCGTTGGTTCGAATCCAACATGGGGCACCATCGAACGTGAGACCGTCCGAACCTCGCATGGTCCGGGCGGTTTTTCTTATACCGACGCGACGTGATGGGACGTGGTATGGCAGCAACGGATATCGAGCGCGGACTCTCGACCGCCGAGGTCGAGGAGCGCATCGCCGCCGGTAAGATCAACCGCAACATGGAGCTCAAGACCAAGTCGGTCAAAGAGCTCATCATCGAGAACCTCTGCACGCTGTTCAATTTGATCAACGTGATCTTTGCGTTCCTGGTCATTTTGACCGGTTCGTTTAAGAATCTGACGTTCCTGTTCGTGGTGTTCCTCAATACCGCTATTGGCGTCATTCAGTCCATGCGTTCCAAGAAGATGGTCGATAAGCTCACGCTGCTGACCTCCAAGAAGGCCATCGCGGTGCGCGACGGCTCCGAGGTGGAGCTCGACCTGGACCAGATCGTGCTCGACGACATCATCCGCCTGGGGCGCGGCGACCAGATCCCCGCTGACGCCGTGGTGGTTTCGGGCGAGGCGCTCGTGAACGAGAGCCTGCTGACGGGCGAGAGCGATCTTATTAAGAAACAGCCCGGTTCCGAGCTCATGAGCGGCAGCTTTATCGACTCGGGTCTGCTGCGCGCCCGCGTGATCCATGTCGGCGCCGACAACTACGTGGCCAAAATTAATAACGAGGCCAAGTACGTCAAAAAGGTCAATTCCGAGATCATGAACGCGCTTAACGCCATCGTGCGCTTTGCGAGCATCATCATGATCCCGCTCGGTTTGGCGTTGTTTGCCTCGAGCGTGAGCGAGCTGTGGGATGCCGCGGGAACCCCAGGCAATAGCGCGCTTTCGTGGTGCTTCTCCGAGCTGTTGGCTGGTCATGTGCCTTCGTCGGCGCTGCTGTCCACGGTGGGCGCCCTGCTGGGCATGATCCCGCAAGGCCTGGTGCTGCTGACCTCGTCGGTGCTCGCCATCGCCACGGTGCGCCTGGCCCGCCGCAAGGTACTCGCGCAGCAGCTCTACTGCATTGAGACGCTCGCGCGCGTCGACGTGCTGTGCCTGGACAAGACGGGCACCATCACGTCGGGCCGCATGGAGGTCGAGGGTACCTATCCGCTGCCGGTCGAGGGTATGGGTGCGGGGGAGGGCGACGCCGCCGTTCCCGTCGATACCACGGTGCTCGATTTTGCGCTGGCTAACGTCGCACGTGCGACCTCGGCCGATGCCAACGAGACCTGTCAGGCGCTGCTCAACTATTACGCCGACCGTCCGGTCGAGGTGTCCGAGCCGCTGTCGGTCATTCCGTTCTCGTCTTCCAAAAAGTGGAGCGGCGCGTCGTTTGCACAGGGCTCATATGTGATGGGTGCGGCGCAGTTTGTGCTCTCTGATCGTGCGTTTGCCCAGGTCGAGAACCGTGTCGCCGAGCTTGCCGATACCTGCCGCGTGCTCGTGGTGGCGCGCGTTGACGGCTTTACGCCCGATGGCGATATGGTGGGCGAGGCCGAGCCCGTGGGCTTTGTGACCATACGCGACGAGATCCGTACCTCGGCGGCCGAGACCATCGGCTACTTTAACGAGCAGGGCGTGACCCTCAATGTGATCAGTGGAGACGACCCGCGTACGGTGTCGTCGATCGCGCGTGTGGTGGGCGTGCCGGGGGCGGACGCTTATGTGGACGCCACGACGCTCGATACGCCGGCCAAGCTCGATGCCGCAGTGGACCGCTACCATGTCTTTGGTCGTGTGACCCCGCAGCAGAAGCGCGAGCTCGTGCAAGCGCTCAAGCGCCGCGAGCACACCGTGGCCATGACGGGCGACGGCGTCAACGACGTGCTGGCGCTCAAGGAGGCCGACTGCTCCGTGGCCATGGCAGCCGGCTCCGATGCCGCGCGCAACGTGGCCGAGATCGTACTCGTTGACAACGACTTTGCCTCGATGCCCGCCGTGGTGGCCGAGGGCCGTCGCTCCATCAACAACCTGCAGCGTTCGGCCTCGCTGTTCCTGACCAAGACGCTGTTCTCGATGGGCCTGGCGGCGCTGTGCATCGCGCTGCCGCCGTACCCCTTCGAGCCCATCCAGATGACGCTCATCAACTTCTTCTGCATCGGCGCGCCGGGCTTTGTGTTGGGCTTGGAGCCCAACAATGCTCGCGTGAAGGGGTCGTTCCTGACGAACGTGCTCAAGCGGGCACTGCCGGCGTCGATTGCGGTCATTTTGGCTGCGGCGCTCGATATCTTTGTGGCGCGCGTGTTTGGCTTTAGCCAGCTTACGCTGTCTACGATGTGCCTGCTTACGTCGTGCGCGGCGAGCGTCAGCCTGATCTGGCGCATCTCGCAGCCTCTCACGCCCTTACGTGTGGTGCTCTATGTGTTTGTAGTCGCCGGCATCCTGGTGGGCGTTATCGGATTCCCAGAGCTGCTGTCTATTGCCAACCTGTCGATGGGCCAGATGGTTATCTTGGCTGTCATCGTGGTCATCACCTGCTCGGTGTTCTTTAAGCTCGCCACGATGATGGATTCGCTCAAGCCGCGTCGTCGTCATGCCGCAACTGGTTTTGGCCGCGGTGTGCGCGTCCGCTTGGGTCGCGGTGGCGGCAAGGTGAGCTCGACGGGTTCGACGGCGGAGCGTTTTGCCAAGCGCGTCGCCGCCGACATGGCGCAGCGCCGCAAAGCTCGCACCGTTCGTGAGGCCGAGGCCCGCGCACTCGAGGGCGTGGCCCAGGCCCAGCCCAAGAAAAAGAAGAGTACCGGAGTCAAGCGCTCCCGCGTAACCAAGTCCGCCCAAGGCTTCAAAGTCTCGATGCCGAGCAAAAAGAAGAAGTAACTACGCGCCCTGGCGATGTTGAATTGGTGCCTTGCTCCTGTGGGGCCTTGGCGATGTTATGCTCTAACCTCGATTGTTTGAATTGCTTCGAAAAGAGGATGCCGTGATCTGTCCGCATTGCCTTAAGACCATCGAGGACGGCGCCTCGTTCTGCCCCTACTGCAACGCCTATGTGGGTCCGGGCGATGGTCCCGAGCACACCGAATTCGTGTTCTGTGAGGGCTGCGGTGCCCGTCTTTCTCCGCATGATCGTACGTGCCCCAAATGCGGACGCCCCGCTCCGGGTATCCTCTCCGAGGACGCGGCCGCATCCGACCTGGCAGCGGGCCGCACGGCGGGCTTTCCGCGCCTAACGCAAGAGCAGATCGATACCGAGGTGCCGCATGCGCCGGCCTCTGCCGCTGCGGTGCTTTCGGACGCCGCCGACCCCAATGAGACCTGCGTGCTGCCGGCTTTCGATAAGGATTTCGGTATCCCCAAGGTCGATATTCCCATGCCCGTTTCCCTGCATGACGATGCTCAAAAACCCAAGCGCAAGGTGCACCCCGACGAGGACGCCTATCACAAGCACAAGCGTCATATTCCCAAGCCGCTTATCGTCATCGCGGTCCTTGCCGTCGTTTGCGGCGGTGCCTATTGGTTCGTGACGACCGATCCCATGGGTGTTATGCCCGGCTTCTACGACCAGTTTGGCCAAGCTGCACAAACCACCTTCCCCACGCGCCAAAAGGGCGAGGCGACTGAGGACGATACCAAGCAGGGCGATTCTGCCGAGGTGGTCCAGGAAGAAACCGTGCTCACCGATGATCAGCTCTATACCAGGCTCGACGGTCTGTATCAGACCATCGTGTCCTACGCTGACGAAGACCAGATCGGCGAGGTCATCGATTCCTTTAACAACGGCTATCTCCGAACGCCGCTGTCCACCCGTCAGGAGCTGTCGCAGAGTGCCTACGCCCTGCGCGACCAGATCAAAAAGACGCAAGATGAGCTCAACAACCTTAAGTACCAGGACGATTCGGTCTATGCGGATGACATCGCCCACTTAAAGCAGCTTGCCGAGTGGATGTATGAGCGCGTCGACGTGATCTGCCAGAGCTGGGATATTTCGCTGGCCATTCCCGATGGCGAGTCGATGAGTTCCCACCAAAGCGAGATCCTGGCGCCCATCGCGCAGGGCGGCAATAGCGCGCTGAACCAGTACGATGCCAATGTGGGTTCCTGGAAGCCGCAGCAGCGTTCCTAAAACTAGTTCGCCATAGTCGGCATAACCTACGTACGCAATTGATGTAAGCCCGTGCTTATTGCTACAATTCGTACAAATATGCTTTAAACGCACGAGGAAGGAACCACATGTTTGGTTTTAAGAAAGAGCTCTACACGCCCGAGTATCAGCTTGTCGGCGACGAGTGCGCCGTAATCGAGACGTCGAAGGGTACCATCAAGGTCAAGTTTGACGGCGAGGGCGCTCCCATTCATGTCGCGAACTTCTGCGAGCTTTCCACGATGGGTTTCTATGATGGCCTTAAGTTCCATCGCTATGTGCCCGGTTTTGTTATCCAAGGTGGCGACCCCAATACCCGCGACATGTCCGGCGCCGACGTCGCCGCCGGTCTTGAGGGCCCCGACGGCATGCCCGGTACCGGTGGCCCCGGCTACTGCATCAAGGGCGAGTTCGCCACCAATCCGCGCAACAGCCATGTCGATGGCGCCCTTGCCATGGCACGCTCCATGGACCCCGATTCCGCGGGTTCGCAGTTCTACTTCTGCCTGGGCGCCCAGCATAACCTCGATTCCGGTTACACCGTCTTTGGTACCACGGTCGAGGGTCTCGATGTGATTTCGCAGCTGCGTGCCGGCGACGAGATCGTCCATGTCGAGATCGTTCACGAGTAAAGGGGACTTCCTTGAATAGCCAGCTGATCCAACAGGGCCGCGCCGCTTACCGCGCGGGTGATTTTTCCGCTGCAGCCCAGATGCTTGGGGCGGCAAAGACTCCCGATGAGATTATGGGCGAGGCAGATCACCTTCGTGGCAACGCCTTGATGCACCTGGGCATGTATGCCGAGGCCGCCGAGGCCTATGCCGCCGCCCTCAACGACGGCACCTACGGCAAGCGCGGCGCGCTGCTCACCAACCGCGGCAAGGCGCTTGCCGCCGTGGGCGACTACACGACGGCCGCTCAGGCGTTCTCTGCTGCTACGCAGGATGCTTCCTATGCCACGCCGTTCAAGGCCTATCTGGGCCTGGGCAATGCGCTGTTCCAGTCGGGCGACTATGCCAACGCAGGAACCGCCTTCCGTCAGGCTGCCATCGACGGCGCCAATCCGGCTCCTGCCGCCGCACTCGGCGAGCTCGGTCGTTGCTTCATTAAGCTCGGCCGTCCGGCGGATGCCGTGGAGACCTACCGCACGGCTATCGACTTTGCCGGCCCCCGCGACGACACGCGTGCGCTCAACGCCGGCATGGGTCAGGCGCTTTCTGCCGCCGGCCGTCCCTCCGACGCACTCGACGCCTTTAACGCCGCTACTGCCGATGGCATCTACCAGCTCACCTCCGAGCAGGCCGATGAGCTTGCCCGCGTGCACGATTCGCTTGCCGCGCTGTCTGCCCAGACGGCTATGGCCACGGCTCCGGCGCCCGCGATGGACGCTCCTGCCGTCGATCCGCTCGATCCTACGGGCGCGACCGGTCAGTTTATGCCCGATCCCTCGGACACCGGCTTCTTTACGCTGTCCGAGTCCGAGATGGTCCAGCAGGACCGTCAGGATCGTAAGCAGGCCAAGGTCCGTCGTCGCCATCGCCACACGGGTCTTAAAGTCTTCATCGTGCTGCTTCTGCTCATTTTGATCGCCGCGGGCGGTCTGGGCTTTGCCTACACGCGCGGCTTTGGCTTCCCGTCTCAGGAGTCTGTCGTTACCGATCTGTTCCAGGCTGCCGGCGACGGTGACGCCGCAAAGGCCGAGTCTTGCCTGGCCTCGAGCCTGTCCGAGGACGCTAAGTCGATGATCATCTCCTCGATTCCGCAGGGTGCCACCGTGTCCGTCGAGGGCATGGATCAGTCCATGACCGAGACGACCGCCAAGGTGAAGGCATCGCTGTCCAAGGGCGGCGAGCAGGAGTACACCGTCAAATTCGTGCGCTCCGACAACCATATCGGCTGGGCCGTTTCTTCGCTTGATATGGATTTCTCGGCTGCTGACAACCAGTAGTGACCTTATGGGATTTAGCTTTGCCCGGCGCTTCACCGCAAGTGAGGCGCCGGGCTTGCGCTAGTATGATGAGCTAGTAGTTTTCCAGCAATCATCCAACACATCAGGAGTTGCGTTGTTTTCTTTGATGGATATGTTCTTCGGTAGCTATGCGGGCGATCTTGCCATCGACCTCGGCACCGCCAATACGCTTGTCTCCGTGCGCGGCAAGGGCATCGTCATTCGCGAGCCCTCTGTTGTCGCCATCGACAAGAACGACGAGCGCATCTTGGCGGTCGGTATCGAGGCAAAGCGCATGCTCGGCCGTACGCCCGGCAACATCGTGGCCGTTCGTCCCCTGAAGGACGGCGTCATCGCCGACTTCGATGTTACCGAGGCCATGCTTCGCTACTTTATCGACAAGGCGTCCGAGAAGCGCTATCCGTGGACTCCGCGTCCGCGTGTTGTCGTCTGCGTTCCCTCCGGTGTCACGTCGGTCGAGAAGCGCGCTGTCTTTGAGGCCACGATCCAGGCCGGTGCCCGCCAGGCCTATCTGATCGAAGAGCCCATGGCGGCTGCCATCGGCGCCGACCTGCCCGTCGAGGAACCCACCGGCTCCATGGTCATCGACATCGGTGGCGGTACCACCGAGGTTGCCGTTATCGCTATGGGCGGCATCGTCGTCTCGCAGTCCATCCGTATTGCCGGCGACGAGTTCGATCAGGCCATCCTCACGCACGTTCGTGATGCCTACAACCTGGCCATCGGCGAGCGTACGGCAGAGGACATCAAGATCAAGGTCGGCTCCGCCGTGCCGCTCAAGGATGAGCTCGACGTCGAGGTCAACGGCCGCGACGTGATCACCGGTCTGCCCAAGACCGTGCGCATCGAGAGCGAGGAGATTCGTCGCGCACTCAACAAGCCGCTCGACGAGATGGCCAAGGCCGTCAAGGACGCACTCGACGCCACGCCTCCCGATCTTGCCTCGGACCTTATGTACTATGGCATTTTGCTGACCGGTGGCGGCGCGCTGCTGCGCGGTCTCGATGTGCGCCTGCGCGATGAGACCGGCGTTTCGGTCAACGTCAGCCCCACGGCGCTCGATAACGTTGTTAACGGCTGTGCCCGCGTGCTCGAGGCCAATGCGTTTGATGGCGGCTTCGTCCAGACCAATGCTTAATTTCCAAAAGGTGGATTCCATTTGGCACGATCTTCGGGTTTCTCCACAAATCTGAATACCAAGCGACAATCAACGGGTATGCGCCCGTTGATTGTTTTCAGCCTGATTTCGGTGTTGCTGCTCACGTTTTACATCCGGGAGGGCGAGGCAGGACCGATTCATGCCGTGCGCTCGGGCGTGACGACGATTACCTCGCCGGTGCGCTTTGTGGGCTCGGCTGTGGCGGCTCCCTTCAATGCGATCGGAAACGTGTTCTCTAACCTTACGGCGTCGCAGGACACGCTTGACGAGCTTAAGAAGCAAAACGAGGAACTGACCTCTAAGGTTGCCGAGCTCTCCGAGGCTCAAAAGACCGCCGAGCGACTGGAGGGGCTGGTCGGCCTGCAGTCGACCTACAACCTCAAATCAACCGCAGCTCGTATCGTCGGCGCTTCGGGCGATGCCTGGACCTCGACCGTCACCATCGATAAGGGTTCTGCCGACGGTCTTACCATCAACATGCCTGTGACGAGTTCTGCCGGTGTCATAGGCCAGATTATCGAGGTCTCGGCCAAGACGTCCACCGTGCGCCTGATTGGCGATGAGAACTCGGGCGTGTCCGCTATGGTGCAGGACACGCGCGCCCAGGGCATGCTGCAGGGTCAGGCTGACGGCACGCTGCGTCTTGAGTACGTGAGCGTCGATTCCGACGTTAAGGTTGGCGACATCATCGTGACCTCGGGCATTGGCGGTGTGTTCCCCAAGGGTCTACCGCTCGGCACCGTCTCGTCTGTTGAGAAATCGGCTAACGACGTGTACTACACCATTGTGGTGCGCGCCCAGACGACGGCCGAGAACAACGAGGAAGTGCTGGTCATCACCTCGCTGACCGACGAACAGTCGGCCTCGGATGAGGACGTGAGCACCGCTAATAGCACGCCGCAGGGAACGTCGCGCGATGCTGCGACCAAGACGAAGGACGAGAGCTCGGATGACGGTTCCGACACGTCCGAGACGACCGATTCCGGCTCGAGCGAATAGGGGGGCATGTCCATGGATCTACACGAGCAGGGGATGAGCTCCCGTACGTTTGTAATCGCCGCCATCGTGTGCGTGCTGCTGCAGGCAGGCCTGGCACCGCAGATCTCCATTGCGGGCGGTCGCGTCAACTTTATGATTATCCTGGTGTGCATAAGCGTGTTCTCGGGCGACCCGACCCGTGCCGTCGTGTGCGGTTTTTGCAGCGGCTTGTTCTATGACCTTTCCGCTGCCGTGCCGGTGGGCGTTATGTCGCTCCTGCTGACCGTGGGTTCTTTTGCCCTGGTGCATAGCGCCGCCGGTCAGACGGGCGGTACCCCGAGTGCGCGCGGCATCACTGTGGGTGCCTTCGCGCTCGTCATTAATGTGATCTACAGCATCATCTTGCTGTTTATGGGTTTGGAGACGAGCTTTGTCGTGGCGATCTTCGGCCATGCGCTGCCGTCTTCGATCCTGACGGGTTTGGTTGCCATTCCGTTTTTGATGTCCGGCGTCGTGCCGCAGTCCGGTTATGGATTCTCCGCACGTGGCGGACGCCAGACGGGCATGCGCTTTAAGCCCAAGACCCGTAAGCTCAAATAGGGGAGGCTCGTAGATGTCTTCCCAGATGACGGTTATTATCGCCGGTATCGTGCTGGTTGTGGCCATCGTGGTCGCGCTGGTCATCATGCGTCGCGGCGATTCCCGTTTTACCTACGATACGCAGCATGGAACGGCCCCGCGCGCCACCGAGGGCGAGGGCAATACCGCGGCGACCGCCTTTAAGGGCCGCTTCTCCATCCTCACCACGGGTGTGGGCGCGATGTTCGCGGCGCTTGCCGTCAAGCTGTGGGGCATGCAGATGGTCTCGTCGGACTATTACGAAAAGCAGGCTAATAGCAATCAGACGCGCACCGTTACCACACCCGCTGTGCGCGGCCGCATCCTCGACCGCAATGGCGTGGCACTTGTCCAGAACCGTCCCTCACTTGCTGTCGTGGCCTACCGCGACCTTGCCGAGGATGAGGTTCTGGTTCGCCATCTTGCCAACGTGCTCGGTATGCCCTACGTGGCGGTTCTGCGCAATATTCAGGACAATTCCGAGGGCGCTCAGAGCCTGCATACCATCGCGACGGACGTCCGTCGCTCCACGGTTGCCTATATTCAGGAGCACGCCGGCGAGTTCCCGGGCGTCAAGATTGCCGAGCGTACCGAGCGCCAGTATCCATATGGCGAGACGGCATGCCATATCTTGGGCTATACCGGCACCATTACCTCCGAGCAGCTCGAGGCCCAGAATAAGAAAACCTCTGGCGATGATGATGCTTCTGCTGGCAAGATTACGTACCAGTCGGGCGATATCGTGGGCCAGGCGGGTGTTGAGAGCTACTACGAAAACCTGCTGCAGGGTATTCGTGGCGAGCAGACCGTCAAGGTCGATGCCTCGGGCAATGTGACCGGTCAGGCCGGCGCCGTGCCCGCCAAGGCCGGCTCCGACATTAAGCTCACGCTCGACCTCAAGATCCAACAGGCCTGTGAGACGGCGCTGGCGAGCGCCATCGAGCTTGCCAAGACCACCGGCTACAGCAATGCCGGCAACGGCGCTGTGGTGTGCCTCGATCCCAACAATGGTGAGATCCTGGGCATGGCGAGCGAGCCCAAGTTCGATCCGTCCGTCTTTATCGGCGGCGTCTCAAATGACGTGTGGACCGAGCTCAATGATGACAAGGGTTCACACCCGCTGCTCAACCGCGCCATTAGCGGACAGTACATGTCGGCCTCGACCATCAAGCCGCTCTCGGCACTGGCCGGTCTTGAGTTTGGAACCTACACTTCAACGCAGACAACCAACTGCACGGGCTATTGGACGGGCTTGGGCAAGGCTTGGGGCAAGCGCTGCTGGCTGACGTCTGGACACGGCACCATGACGCTGCAGTCGGGTATTGCCAACTCGTGCGACCCCGTCTTCTACGATATGGGCAAGGCGTTCTTTTATGACGAGCAACATTCCGAGGGCCTGCAGGAGGTCTTTCGTCGCTGGGGCCTAGGCAAGACCTGCGGTATCGATTTGCCGAGTGAGGGCGCGGGCCGTATTCCCGATGCCGAGTGGAAAGAGTCGTACTTTACCGACGCCTCTGCCGAGGACCGCAAGTGGAATGCCGGCGATATGACCAACATTGCCATCGGCCAGGGCGACATTTTGGTGACGCCTTTGCAGATGGCATGCGCCTACATGGGCCTTGCCAACGGCGGTAAGCAGTACGTGCCTCACGTGTTTTTGTCTGCCGTGTCGCGCGATGGCGACGGCGATGCCTATAAGTACAACGGCAAAGGCAAGAAGAAGCGCCTGGAGGCCAAGATCAACAGCGATTCGGATTTGGCTCTTGTTCGCAACGGCATGCACGACGTGATTTACACGGCATCGACGTCCCTGGCGGCTCACTTTGGCACCCTGACGCCGCAGGTATACGGCAAGTCGGGCACGGGCGAGAAAAGCGGCGAGGACGAATACGCGTGGTTCTGCGCCTATGCGCCGGCCGATGATCCCAAGTATGTCATCGCTACTGTCCTGGAGCAGGGCGGCGGTGGCTCAGATACCGCGATGCATGTCGTGCGCGACGTGCTCGGCGCGATTTATGACGAGCCCGATACCTCTTCGGCCTCGGGCGATTCTTCGGTTCGATAGGAGGTTGCGATGGATTTTTCTCCGGCGGATCTGTTCCGTTCAACCAAGACCGGCTCTCGCAGCAGCCTGGACCGCGTCAACAAGCAACTTTCGGCCTCGCGCGGTACGTTTCGCCAAAAGGTGCATATCGGTGTGCTGCTGGCTACCGTCGCGCTCGTTGCCTATGGCGCCATCATTATTTGGTCGGCGTCACAGTTTAAGGCCGACGCCTCATTCTCGCGCCACCTGCTGGGCATTGGCATTGGCGCGGTGCTTGCGGTGCTCGTCTGGCGTACCGATCTGCGCGGCATCTCTAACTTCTCGACGGCGCTGCTCGTCATTGACCTTATTGTGATCTTCTCGCCCAAGATTCCGGGCCTGTCCTATACGGGCGGTCTGGGCATGACGGGCTGGATCAAGATTCCCGGTATCGGCTTGACATTCCAGCCGGTTGAGCTTGCCAAGCTCATCACCATCTTCTTTATCGCCACGCTTGGCTCGCAGTATAACGGCCGCATCGATACCGTTCGCGACTACGTCAAGCTCTGCGGCATGCTGTCCATTCCGTTTTTGGCCGTCGTCGCCATGGGCGACCTGGGCTCGGGCCTGGTCGTGCTGGTCTCGGGCGCCATCGTCATCTGCATGAGCGGTGCACGCCGCGAATGGGTGCTGTCGACCCTGGCCCTGCTCGTGGGCCTGGTGGCCCTCGTCCTGGCGCTCGATTCGGTCTTTGATTCGTTGCTCGGCCACGATGTGCTCATCAAGCAGTATCAGATGAACCGTCTGACGGTCTTTATCGACCCCGATAATGCCGATTCGGACGATGCCTACAACCTGCAGCAGTCGCTTATCGCCGTTGGCTCGGGCGGCTTCTTTGGTAAGGGTTTGGGCCATGCGACGCAGTCGGCCGGCGGCTTTCTGCCCGAGTTCCACACCGACTTCGTCTTCGCCTTCCTGTCCGAGACCTTTGGCTTTTGCGGTTCCTTTTTGCTCCTGTGCCTCTACGTGCTGCTGATCTTTTCGACGATTCGCGTCGCCTTTAAGTGTGAGTCGCTGTTCTTGCGCCTATCGTGTGTGGGCATCGTTGGCATGTGGGCGTTCCAGACCTTCGAAAACATCGGCATGTGCATCGGCATGATGCCGATTACCGGTATTCCGCTACCGTTTATTAGCTTCGGTTCGTCTTCGATGATGATTCAGCTGCTGACGGTGGGTATCGTACAATCCATATGGCGGCATCGTTCGGGCGCCGCGTAACCGCTGGAGGGGTTTGCTATGAAAATTCCCGTAGATAAGCTGACCCGCGCTTTTAAGATGGGCGCGTCCGTTAAGAAGGATTCCGATACGCCGGTGCGCGTCTCGGTCTATTTGGATTCGTCCGCCTCGCGCTTTCTGGCCGAGACGGTGCGTGACGCCTTTGTACCGCAGACGACCTCGGGCATTGTGCGCGTCGAGCGTCTGGGGGAGGAGCGAATTGCTCCAAAGACCGATACCGATGTGGTGCTGGTGCTCTCGTGCGGCTCCGACCGCTTGGAGAGTGCCGTGCAGGAGCTCGTGATCGCCGGCGCCCCCGTGTGCGTGCTTGCCGAGTCTGCTGTGGAGGTGCCGTTTATCGAGGAGTCCACGCCTATGCTCGGCGTGGTGGCGGCAACCGATAAGACGTATCTGCTCGAGACGCTTGCCCGCTGGATTCTCGATCGCACCGAAAAGGAAACGGCTTTTGCGGCGAACTTTGCCTTTATGCGCATCGCGGCGGCCAATCGTATCATCACCTCGTGTGCGCTCACCAATATGGCGACCGGTGCGCTGGTGTTTTTGCCGGGTGCCGATTATCCCGTTATGGCGCTGGCGCAGGTGGGCATGCTCTTTGAGCTCGCTGCCGTCTTTGGACGCGGCATTAAGCCTGAGCGCGGCTATGAGGTCGCGGGCGTGCTTGCCGGCGGTCTTGTGATCCGCGCGGTCACCCGCGCACTCGTCAAGCAGACGCCGCATATTGGGTTTGCCGTCAAGGCGCTCACTGCTGCCGCGGGCACCTATGGCATGGGCCGTGCGCTCGTTTCGCTTTACGAGTGCGATGTCGACTACAGCCGTGCCAACGAGGTGGTCACTGCCACGTTCTCCCGCGTTCGCGATCTGGTGACCACGGTCGCGGGTGCTACCCGTCCTATGGCGTCCTACCAAGACGCATCCGATCTCGCTGCTTAGGGGTTTCTTTTGCGCGTTCCATACCAAGACTGTTTTCATCTGATCGAGCCGTTGCTCGCCAAGGTCGAAAAGCCGAGTCGCTATATCGACCACGAGTGGGGCACGCTCTCAAAGGCCGATGCCGACTATCGCTGCTGCATGATCTATCCGGACGTGTATGAGGTCGGTCTGCCCAACCAGGGCATCGCCATTCTCTACAACATCCTTAATCAGGCCGAGGGCATTTCCTGCGAGCGCGGCTACGTGCCGTGGCCCGATATGGGCGATGCCATGCGCGAGGCGGGGATTCCGCTGCTGTCGCTCGAGGGCGCAGCGCCCGTGGCCTCGTTCGACATCGTCGGCATGCACGTGCCGCACGAGATGGCCGTGACGAACTTCCTCGAAGCGCTCGATCTCGCTGGCATTCCGCTGTTGGCTGTCGACCGTACCGAGGACGATCCCATCATCGTCGCCGGTGGCCCCTCGGTGTATAACCCCGAGCCGTACGCGGCATTCTTCGATGCCATCCTCATTGGCGAGGGCGAGGAGTCGCTGCTCGAGATCTGCCAGCTGCATCGCCGCTTGCGCGACGAGGGCGTCTCGCGCGCTCAGATTGTCGAGCAGCTCGCGACGGTCGCCGGCACCTATGTGCCATCCCTGTATGAGGTGCGTCATGACGAGCCCTGCTCGCCGCATGGCTACACCGTGCCGCGCGAGGGCAAGGACGTCCCGCCGGTAGTCTACAAGCGCGTCGTCGAGGACTTTGGTGCCACCAATCCGCTTTCTCAGTCGTGCGTGCCGTATGCGCAGCTCGTCCACGATCGCCTGTCTATCGAGATCTTGCGTGGCTGCGCCCGCGGCTGCCGTTTTTGCCAGGCAGGCATGACGTATCGCCCGGTACGCGAGCGCTCGGCCGACCAGATCGTGTCATCGGTGATCCAGGGCCTGGAAAAGACCGGCTATGACGAGGTGTCGCTTACCTCGCTTTCGACGACCGACCACTCCTGCATCCGCGATGTGCTCGGTCGCCTTAACCGCCGTCTGGAAGACACGGGCATTCGCGTGTCCATTCCCTCGCAGCGCCTGGATTCGTTTGGCGTGGATATGGCCGAGTCGGTCGCCGGCGAAAAGAAGGGCGGCCTGACGTTCGCGCCCGAGGCCGGCAGCCAGCGCATGCGCGACATCATTAACAAGAACGTGACCGAGGAGGACCTGGACCGTGCGGCCAAGGCGGCCTTCGAGGCCGGCTGGAACCGCATGAAGCTCTACTTTATGATGGGCCTTCCCGGCGAGCGCGACGAGGACATCGTGGCCATCGCCAATCTGGCCGATCACGTGCTGGAGCTCGGTCGTTCCGTGGTGCCCAAGGCTCGTCGCGGCTCGATCTCGGTGTCGATCTCGGTTTCGGTCTTTATCCCCAAGGCTGCCACGCCGTTCCAGTGGTGCCCGCAACTCGATTACGACGACGTCAAGCGTCGCCAGAAGCTGCTTATCACGAGCGTTCGCAACCGTGCCGTCCGCGTGCATTACCACGATGCCGAGACCTCGCTCATCGAGGCCGCGCTGTCCCGCGCCGGTCGTGACATGACGCCCGTCATCATCGATGCCTGGCGTGCCGGCTCGCGTTTTGACGCCTGGGTGGAGCATTTCTCGCTCGATAACTGGAAGGAGGCTGCTGCCAAAAACGGAGTCGACCTCAATGAGCTCGTGCACCTGCCCTACGAGTTGGACTGGCGTCTGCCGTGGGAGCATGTGAGCCCCGGCTGCACGCGCGGCTTCCTCGAGCGCGAGTACCGTCGCTCGCTCGAGGGTGTCACGACTCCCGACTGCACCCGCACGTCGTGCACCGGCTGCGGAATCTGCCCCACGCTCCACGCCAAGAATGTATTGATGGGTGATCGCGCATGAGTGAGCGCCTGACCGACAACCCCACGCTCTTTAGACTTCGTGTTCGCTATGGCAAGCGCGATCGCCTTAAGTACCTGGGCCATCTCGAAGTAATCCATACCATTGAGCGCATCGTGCGCCGTGCGGGGCTTCCCTATGCCGTCACGCAGGGCTTCTCTCCGCACATGCGCGTGGGCTTCTCTTCGGCGCTACCGGTGGGTACGTCGTCGACCTGCGAGTGGTATGACCTGTTTATGACCGAGTTCGTGGCGCTCGACGAGGCGTTTGGGCGCCTGGCTGCGGCGTCTCCGGCCGATCTGGCGCCCATCGAGGCGGCGTACATCGACGTGCGCACGCCGGCGTTGACGGCGCAACTCACGCGTCTGTCGTATCGCATCGACCTGCACTTGGATCCCGAGGCGCCCGTAAGCGCCGACGAGGTGCGTCGTGCGATCGACACGCTGCGCGCGGACCATGGCATCGACTACGCGCGCGGCAAAAAGAGCAAGCGCTTGGATTTGGATCACACGCTCGTGGGCTATGAGCTCACGGCGGGGGAGCGTCCGGACCATCTGGTGCTCATGCTCGACACCCATGCCGACAACGAGGGCTCTATGCGTCCGGAGATTTTGCTTTCAGCTGCTGATGTTTTGTTGCAGGGCTTGACCCCGGGCGTCGATGCACCTATTGTTTCCACCGGTATGCAAGACCTCGTGACCATCTGCTCCTACGATGTCGAGCGTCAGAATCAAGCATGCGAGGACGACGAGAGCCGACTCGTCAGCCCCATACCTGTGCGAACTTGTGGATTTGCTCCACATACTCGTTGACGGGGGTATTATCGCCTGCTACTATATTCGGCTGTTGCACTAACTGATGCATGAAGGGCAAGTAAACATGTACGCAATCGTTAACACGGGCGGCAAGCAGTACAAGGTCGCCACCGACGATGTCATCACCGTCGAGAAGATCGAGGGCAATGAGGGCGACAAGGTCACCCTGCCGGTCATCTTCCTCAACGATGGTAAGAAGATCGTCACCGATCCCGACAAGCTGGCCAAGGCCAAGGTTACCGCTCAGATCGTTGAGCAGTTCAAGGGCGAGAAGCAGCTGGTCTTCAAGTTCCACAAGCGCAAGCGCTATCGTCGTCTGAAGGGTCACCGTCAGCAGCTCACCAAGCTGAAGATCGTGAAGGTTCAGGCTACCTCCCGCGCCAAGAAGGCTGTCAAGGCAGAGGCTGAGGCTGTCGCCGAGGCTCCCGTCGCCGAGTAGATTACACTCGTAACGAAAGAGTAGGTATACACAATGGCACACAAAAAAGGACTCGGTTCCTCCCGTAATGGCCGTGACTCCCGCGGTCAGCGCCTTGGCACGAAGCGCTATGCCGGCCAGACGGTAACCACGGGCACGATTCTCGTCCGTCAGCACGGCACGCACATCCACCCGGGTGAGAACGTTGGCCGTGGCAAGGACGACACGCTGTTCGCGCTGGTCGACGGTACCGTTGAGTTCCACAAGGGTATCAAGCACAGGGTCAGCGTACGCCCGCTCGCGAACGCGTAATTCACCCTTCATAGAGCACATATGTGGGAGGCACTTGAGTTTTAGGATTCAAGGGTCTCCCTCTTTTTGTAGGAGGCGATTCTGTTGTCACAGTTCACCGATATCAGCCGCATTAACGTGTGCGGCGGCGACGGCGGAGCCGGATGCATGTCGTTTAGGCGCGAGGCATTTGTCCCCAAGGGCGGCCCCGATGGCGGCGACGGCGGTCGTGGCGGCAATGTCGTCATCCAGGCCGATGCTCAGCTGTCTTCGTTGATCGATTACCGCTTTAAGCATCACTTCCGCGCCGAACGCGGCACGCACGGGCAGGGTGCCCGTCGTAACGGCAAGAGCGGCGAGGACCTGATCCTGAAGGTTCCCATGGGCACCGTGGTGCGCGAGCTCGACCCCGAGACGCAGACCCCGATGTTCGAGATTGCCGATCTGGTGCACGATGGCGAGCGCGTTGTCGTGGCGCCCGGCGGTGCCGGTGGCCTGGGCAACACGCACTTTGTGACGTCGGTGCGCCGCGCGCCCGCGTTCGCTCAGCTGGGCGAACCGGCCGAGGAGCACTGGATTGAGCTTGAGATGAAGCTTATGGCCGATGCCGCACTCGTGGGCTTCCCCTCGGTGGGCAAGTCCTCGCTTATCGCGCGCATGAGTGCCGCCCGTCCCAAGATCGCCGACTATCCGTTTACAACGCTCGTGCCGAACCTCGGCATGGTGCGTGCCGGTGAGTATTCTTACGTCGTTGCCGACGTTCCTGGTTTGATCGAGGGCGCAAGCGAGGGCAAGGGCCTGGGCCATCAGTTCCTGCGCCACATTGAGCGCACGGCGCTCATCATGCATGTCGTTGACATGACGGGCGGGTTTGAGGATCGCGACCCGGTTGAGGATTACCGTATCATCAACCGTGAGCTCGAGCAGTATGGCGCCGAGCTTTCGGAGCGTCCGCAGATCGTCGTCGCCAACAAGTGCGATGCGCCGGGCACGGCCGACAAGATTGCCGACCTCAAGCGTGCGGCACTCGACGACGGCCATATGTTCTTTGCCGTGTCCGCCGTGACGGGTGCCGGTCTCAATACGCTGATGCTTGCCGTAGGCGAGCAGGTGGCTAAGCTTCGCGCCGAGCTGGCGGTCTCCGATGAGCCTGTCGATCTTCGCGACGAGGAGTGGGAGCGCCGCCGTCTGCAGCGCGAGAAGCGGTTCCGCATTGTCCAGGAAGAGCCCGGTGCCTTCCGCGTGGTCGGTCGTGCCATCGAGCGCATGGTCATCCAGACCGACTGGGAAAACGAGGAAGCCGTCATCTACCTGCAGCATAAGTTTGCGCGTATGGGTGTTGACGACGCGCTCGAGAAGGCCGGTTGCCGTGCGGGCGACGAGGTCCGCATTTGCCAGCGCGCCTTTGACTTTGAGGGCGCTGAGGACTTCTCGGAGTACGAGGAGCTCGAGGACGCTGGCGAGGACGTTGCCGTTGAGGCCATTGACGTGGCCGATGCTGCGGATGAGGGCGTCGAGGCTATCGATGCGGCGGATGCCGCGGACGATGCCGAGACCTCGGAGGGCGAGTAAGCCATGTCGCTGCGCGGTGGAATCGGTTTGCCCGAGCTTCCCATAAAAGAGGGCAAGGAGTTTCGGCTTGGCATTATGGGCGGCACATTCGACCCGATTCATTACGGGCACCTGGTGACTGCCGAGCAGGCGCGCGAGTCGCTCGACTTGGACGCTGTGCTCTTTATGCCGGCGGGCTCTCCCGCCTTTAAGCTTGACAAGCCGGTTACGCCTGCCGAGGACCGTTATGCCATGACGGTCCTCGCCACCGCCGCGAACCCGGCCTTTTTGGCGAGTCGGTTCGAGATTGACCGTCCGGGTGTAACCTATACGGCCGATACGCTTCATGCCCTTCGCGATTTTTACCCGCCGCAGGTAAAGCTCTACTTTATTACGGGCGCCGATGCGATTATCGATATTGTGACCTGGCATGATGCCGAACGAATCGCTGAGTTTGCTACCTTTATTGCGGCGACGCGACCGGGCTTTGATATCGATACGGCGCGTGCCCGAATCAAAGAGTCGGGGCTGCCGTTCGACGTGCGCTATATTCAGATTCCGGCGCTGGCGATCAGCTCGACGAACATTCGTAAGCGAGTTGCCCGCGGCATGAGCGTGCGCTATCTTACGAGCGAGTCCGTGCTCGGCTACATTCGCAAGCGCAGGCTATATGCCGATTTGGGCCAAGAAGATTTTGAGTGATGGGGGCTACGTTGTCGGTAGAGGATCAGTTTGAGGGCGATGAGCGCGCGCTGCTCAAGCGCATTCAAGAGCTGCTCGATGTTCGCATGAAAGATAAGCGCAAGCGCTATGTGCATTCGCTGGGTGTTGCCGAGACCGCACTTCATCTGGCCGAGGTCTACGGCGTTGACCGCTTTGATGCGGCTGCCGCCGGCTTAATTCACGACTGGGACAAGGTTCTTTCCGATGACGAGCTCGTGGCCCGCGCGCTTCACTATGGCATCAAGGTTGCCGGCTCTCCTTCCGCCGCGACGCCGCTTTTGCATGGCCCTGTTGCCGCCTATGAGCTTCCGCAGCTTTTTCCCGAGCTGTCACCGGCCGTTTTCCAGGCTGTCGACCGTCACACCGTGGGTGCCTGCGACATGACGCCGCTCGATATGGTGGTCTTTGTGGCAGATGCCATCGAGCCCAACCGTCACGGCGACTATGCCCATGCGCTGCGCAAGATGGTGGGGGAGTCGACGCTCGATGAGTTGTTCTTCTCCTGTTTTGCGCAGGGTCTGGTCTATGTGATCCAGTCCGGGCGCTATCTTTATCCCACGGCTATTACGATTTACAACCATTACGCCCAGCTGCGCTAGCTCGGGTGTGTCTAGAAAGAGGTATTCCATGGCCGACGAGACCATGACTGACGAGCAGATTCTTGAAGGTGTGGAGCACAAGAGTTTCGTTGCCACGTCCGACCGCACCGCCGCCTCGCTGTCCGCGAGCGGTGTCGCCGCCGAGGATGTCGCCCGCGCCGCCGCGCAGGCCGCCTACGACAAGAAGGGCGAGGACGTGCAGGTGCTCGACCTGACCGAGCTTTCCGACGTGTGCGACTACTTTGTGCTTGCCACCGGTACCAACAACCGCCAGGTCGATTCGATTGTCGACGAGATCGAGGAGAAGGTTGCCGAGGCTTGCGGCGAGCATCCGTTCTCCATCGAGGGCCGCGAGCAGAAGACCTGGATGCTCATGGACTACGGCTCGGTTGTCGTCCACGTCTTCACTCCCGAAGCCCGCGACTTTTACCGCCTAGAAAAGCTCTGGGGTGACGCCCCCCAGCTCCCCCTCGACCTCCTCTAGTGGCTCATTTGATATGGGGCTTTTAGCTAGCCTCGCGCATTTCGCCGGGCAGTTGCGGTTTTCCGCACCTGCCCGGCTTTCTATTTTTACAAAGGCGGTTAATCATTGAAGCGGGATTGGCGGCCGAAAGATAGGGCGGTGTCGCCGAACTTGTCTCGGACGGCATCGATCGCGACTGAGAGGTCGCGACGGTCGCTTGATTGGGCTCCGCGGTCGTCGACTTCGCAGAACAGGTCGGTCTGGATGCCGCCCTGATGGTCAAAGTCGCTCATCCCGATACCCGCCAGACGCACATGCATGCCTTCCTGCCAGATGTTGTCGAGCAGTTCGAGTGCAACCGCCACGAAGATATTCTCATCGTCGGTCGGATGAGGCAGCCGGCGCTGTGCCGTACGCCCGCTGCCATACGAATACTTGAGCTTGAGCGTCACCGTGGCGCCCGTCAGTCCCTGACGGCGCAGGCGGCGTCCCACTGACTCGCCCAGCAGCGCAATCGCCGCTTCGATGTCCCCGCGCTCAGTCAAATCTTTCGCAAAGGTGCGCTCATTGCTCACCGATTTAACCTCACGCTCTTCATCGAGACTTGTGACTTCGGAGATTTCGAGTCCCAGCGCACGCTGGCGCATGCGTTCGCCGTTGACGCCAAAAATTGCAGCTAGCGTGGATTCCGGCGCGCGTGACAGCTCGCCGAGCGTGTAGATGCGCATACGGCGCAGTCGCTCCTCGGCCGAGCGCCCGATGCCGCTCATGGCAGATACCGGCAGCGCGGCCAAAAAGCGCTGCTCGGTTCCGGGGCGCACAATCGTCAATCCAAACGGCTTGTCACGCTCGCTTGCGATCTTTGCGACCGTCTTGTTGCAGCCCACACCAATGGAGCACGTCACTCCCAGCGCTGCCACGCGGTCGCTTATACGTCGTGCTACCAGTAGCGGGTCTTCGGGCGCAAAGCGACCCGGTGTGATATCGATAAAGGCTTCGTCGATGGATACGCGCTCAACGCGCGGCGTCTCCTCGGCAAGAATCGCCATGACCTGCGCGCTCACCTCGCGGTAGCGATCAAAGTGCCCGTGCGTCCAAATGGCTTGCGGGCACAAGCGCCGCGCCTCGGCCGAGGCCATGGCAGAGCGCACGCCAAAGCGACGTGCCTCATACGAACACGTGGACACGACGCCACGCGAATCGGCGTCTCCGCCCACGATGAGCGGCTTTCCGCGCCATTCGGGATGATCGAGCATCTCCACGCTCGCAAAAAACGCATCGAGGTCCATGAGGCCCACCGCCGGACCCGTCCAGGGCGGCGGCGTGACGCCCATGGCATCCTCATAACCGTATGTATGTTCGCGTCTTTCCATGTCATGAGTATACCGCGCAGCTCATGTGGGGTGCGTGTATGTGCTTGCAAATCCCGAATTCTTGTCTAAGATATGGATTTGCCCTCGACTACACCGAAGAAGTTGGTCTCACGGACTTCACCTGCCCGCGTCGATGGCGTATTATGTTCAACTGTTTGTTTGTAGTTGCAGCCTAAAGCTGCTTGGTTGGAGGAGTTTCCTTTGGCAGTCAAGATTCGCCTTGCTCGTCACGGCGCTAAGAAGCGTCCGTACTACCGTGTCGTCGTCGCCGATTCCCGCGCCCCGCGTGACGGTCGTATCATCGAGGAGGTTGGCCGCTACAACCCGATGACCGCCCCCAAGACCATCAACCTCGACCTCGAGAAGATCGCCGACTGGCAGTCCAAGGGCGCTCAGCTCACCGACGCCGTCGCCGCTCTGGTCAAGGCCGCCAACGAGGGCGAGAAGACCGAGACCGTCGTCAAGAAGTCCAAGAAGCAGCTCGCCAAAGAGGCCGAGGCCGCTAAGGCTGCCGCTGAGGCCGCTGAGGGCGCCGAGGAGTAAATCGTGCCTGAGGTTGACGCTGCACAGCTCGAGGGTGAGGCAATGCTCTCAGATCGCATCGCCGATCTCGTCGAATATCTCGTTGTTCAGATCGTCGACGACCCGGATTCCGTGAGCCTTGAGGTCATTGATGGTGATGACGCCTCTACGATTGAGGTTTCTGTCGCCGAGGATGACGTCGCTAAGGTCATCGGCCGTCGTGGCCGTACCATCAAGGCCATTCGCACGCTCGCCCGTGCACTGGCCGCTCGCCTCGACACTGCTGTCGAGGTAGAGGTTCTGGGCTAGGACCTTGAGGTCCCAGTACAAAAATATCGCCCGTGTGGTCAAGCCGCACGGAAGGAAGGGGGAGGTCCTCGCGCAGCCGCTGCGGGGGCTTCCTTCTGTATTAGGGCCGGGTATGCGCGTCGCCCTGACGCCGCCGGCGCTCAAGCGCGACCGCTTTTGCACGGTTGTGTCCGTCACCGATACGGGCGATGGCGATCTGGTCTCGTTTGAGGGCATTGACGACTTGACGGCCGCCGAGGGCATCACGGGATGCTATGTGTTGGCAAATCGTGACGATTTTGAGCTCGATTCACTCGACGCCGCCTATACCGACCTGATGGGTCGCGAGGTGGTCGACGAGCGCTTCGGTTCGCTCGGCACGATCGTCGAGATCATGTCGACGCCCGCTAACGATGTTTGGGTTGTCGAGGGTGATCGGTACGGCGAGGTACTGATTCCCGTGATCGAGCAGGTTGTGCTCGATCTTCCCGACACAGGAACAATTTCCGTCCACGTTATGGACGGCCTGATCGATATGGACAAGTAGGGAGGACAACATGCTGATTGAGACCCTTTCGGTCTTTCCCGAGATGTTTGAGCCCGTCATGTCCACATCGATTTTGGGCCGCGCCCGCAAGGCCGGCCTTTTTGATTTTAAGGCGTATAACCTGCGCGACTGGACGCACGACCGCCATCGTACCGTCGATGACGAGCCGTACGGCGGCGGGCAGGGCATGCTCATGAAGGTCGAGCCTATCGCCGAGGCCATCGAGGCCATTAGCGCGGAGGGCCCCAAGCCGACGGTGGTGTTCTTCACCCCGTGCGGCGAGCCTTTTACGCAGCATGTGGCCGAGCGCCTGCTCAAAAGCGAGCGCCTGCTGTTTGTGTGCAGCCGTTACGAAGGTGTCGACGAGCGTGCCTATGCGTATGCCGACGAGCGCCTGTCGATCGGCGATTACGTGCTCACGGGCGGCGAGCTTCCCGCTATGGTCGTTGCCGATGCCGTCGTACGCCTGATCCCCGGCGCCCTTGGTGACGAGATGAGCAACGTCGACGAGTCGTTCTCGACCGCCGAGGACGGAGGCCTGCTCGAGTATGCGCAGTACACCCGCCCTGCCGAATTCAACGGCGAGGGCGTGCCGCCGGTGCTCGTGAGCGGTGACCATGCCAAGGTTGACGCCTGGCGCCGTAAGAATGCCATCGAGCGCACCTGCCGCTGGCGTCCCGACCTGATCGAGACGGCGCGGCTTACGCCCCAGGAGCGCGCATACGCGCAAGATTTGCTTTCCGGAAGGGGTGAATAGAATGGTGGATGATAAAGGGCGTCAGCGGGTTCACCTCGAACATGATTTTGGCGAAAGGTCCGTTTTCACTTTACGTGGTGCTCTGGAGTGGGTTTTAGTCATTCTTATCGCGCTCGCCGCCACCTTCTTGATCCGCACCTTTGTGGTCGAGCCCTTTGTGGTGCCCACCGGCTCCATGGAGGACACGATCGAGATCGGCGATCAGATTCTGGCGCAGAAGGTGACGCTCGAACTCGGACAGCCCGTCAAACAGGGCGATATCGTGGTGTTTCACAACCCCGATGCCACATCCGAGCATGACGTGCTGGTAAAGCGCGTCATCGCCACGGCCGGCCAGACGGTCGACCTTCAGGACGGCAAGGTCGTCGTCGACGGCCAGGCGCTCGATGAGGACTATACGACCGGTATGAGCTGGCCGCTTTCGGTCCAGGCGCCCGCCGCCCAGGTGAGCTATCCCTACACCGTCCCCGATGACTGTGTGTGGGTGATGGGCGACAATCGAGAGAACTCTGCCGACTCACGCTACTTTGGTCCCGTCGATCGCTCCGATTTGATCGCTGTGGCGCTTGTGCGCTACTGGCCACTCAACCGCATCGGCGCTATCGATTAAAAACCGCTATAGTACAGTACCTAACCGTGTATTCGTTTCGACGAGGGGATATTAGAGGCATGAACGCTTCATCGCTTTCCTTCCAAGACATCATCCTGCGCCTCCAGCAGTACTGGGGCGAGCAGGGCTGCGTCATTATGCAGCCCTATGACTCCGAGGTCGGTGCCGGTACCTTCCATACCGCGACCACACTGCGCTCGCTCGGTCCCGCCGAGTGGCGCACCTGCTATGCTCAGCCTTGCCGCCGTCCCGCCGACGGCCGCTACGGCGAGAACCCCAACCGCATGCAGCACTACTATCAGTTCCAGGTGCTCATCAAGCCCTCGCCGGTTAACGCCCAGGAGCTCTACCTGGGTTCGCTGGCCGCCATTGGCCTGGACCCCAACGACCATGACGTCCGCTTTGTCGAGGACGACTGGGAGAGCCCGACGCTGGGCGCCTGGGGCCTTGGCTGGGAGGTCTGGCTCAACGGCATGGAGGTCACGCAGTTTACGTACTTCCAGCAGGTGGGCGGCATCGAGGTCGATCCCGTGCCCGTCGAGATCACCTATGGCCTGGAGCGTATCGCCATGTACGCCCAGGGTGTCAACTCCGTCTACGATCTGGTGTGGAGCTACCTGCCCGACGGCACGCCCATGACCTATGGTGACGTGTTCCTCGAGAACGAGCGCGAGTTCAGTGCCTATAACTTTGAGGTCGCCAACGTCGAGATGATGCGTCAGAAGTTTGACGACTACGAGGCCGAGTGCCACTCCTGCCTGGAGCGCAAACTGCCGCTGCCGGCGTACGACTGCGTCATGAAGTGCAGCCATGCCTTCAACCTGCTCGATGCCCGTGGCGCCCTGTCCGCGGTCGAGCGTGCCAACTACATCCTGCGCGTCCGCGCCGTTGCCAAGGCGTGCTGCGAGGCCTACATGGCCGAGGTCGCCGGAGTCAACGAGAATGCCGATCAGGAAGGCGAGGTGGCGTAAGCCATGGCAGACGCTAAGGATTTCCTGTTTGAGATCGGTACGGAGGAAATGCCCTCTGCACCGCTGAACAATGCCGTCAAGCAGCTTGGCACCATGATCGCCAAGGGTCTCGACGAGGCCGGTCTGGCTCATGGCGAGGTCCGTGTGATCTCGAGCCCGCGTCGCCTGGCTGCGCTCGTTGCCGACGTCGCCACCGCGACCGATGAGGTTCACGAGGTCAAGCGTGGCCCCGCGGCCAACATTGCCTTCGACGCTGACGGTAACGCCACCAAGGCCGCCCAGGGCTTCGCTCGCAAGTGCGGTGTGGCTGCCGAGGATCTGGTCCGTCGCGAGGACACCGACGGTCGCGAGTATGTGTTCGCCGAGAAGAACATTCCCTCCGCACCGGCTACGCCGATTCTGACCGCTCTGTGCGAGAAGACCATCGCCGGCCTGCAGTGGCCCAACTACCGCTCCCAGCGCTGGGGTCACGAGCATGCGACCTTTGTTCGTCCGGTCCGTTGGATCTGCTGTCTTTTGGGCGAGGATGTTGTGCCCATGTCGTTTGCCGATGTGACGAGTGGCAACACCACGCGTGGTCATCGCGTACTTGGCCCTGGTGACCATGTGGTTGCCAGCCCCGCCGTCTACGAGCAGGTGCTCGAGGATGCCGGTGTGCTTTCTGCCGAGCGCCGTCGTGAGGCCATCCTTGCCGGTATCGCCGAGGTCGAGGCTGCTCGCCCCGGCTGCCACGTCGATACGCCTAAGAAGGTCTTTGAGGAGGTCATCAACCTCTGCGAGTGGCCGACGGTGCTCGTCGGTACCTTCGATGAGGAGTTCCTCAAGGTCCCGCACGAGATCATCTGCGAGTCCATGCTCACCAACCAGCGCTACTTCCCGATCTATGACGGCGAGGGCAAGCTCACGCGTGAGTTCGTGGTCGTCTCCAACAGCAAGCCCGAGAACGCCGAGCGCGTGATCGACGGCAACGAGCGCGTCGTGCGCGCCCGTCTGGACGACGCAAAGTTCTTCTACGAGGAGGACCTGAAGATCTCCCTCGACGAGTTCCGTGAGCGTCTTGCCAAGGTTGCCTTCCAGGAGAAGCTCGGTAGCGTGCTCGCCAAGTCCGAGCGCATCGAGCAGCTCGCGCTCGCTATCGCCCGCGAGGCTCACCTGGGCGCCCATCTGGCTGCCGATGCCGCTCGCGCCGCGCATCTGTGCAAGGCCGACCTGGTGTCCAACGCCGTCGTCGAGTTCACGAGCCAGCAGGGCGTGATGGGAGGTTACTACGCCACCGCGATGGGGGAGAACGACGAGGTCGCCCACGCCATTCGCGATCATTATCGTCCCCGCTTTGCCGGCGACGAGCTGCCCGAGGGCACCGCTGGCTGCATCGTGGCCTGCGCCGACAAGCTCGATACCATCGCCGGTATCTTTGCCATCGGCGAGCCCCCGACCGGCTCCTCCGACCCCTACGCGCTGCGTCGTGCCGCTATCGGCATCATCAACATCCAGCGCGACCGTCTGCCGATCGACCCCACGTCGCTCATCGACTTCGCCCTCGAGCTCTACAGTGAGCAGGGCATTGAGTTCGACACCGCCGAGGTCGCCCAGCAGGTTCGCGACTTCTTCCACGGCCGCCTGGTGAGCATGGCCCGCGACGAGAAGATTCCGGCCGATACCGTCGCCGCCGTCTCCGCGGTGCACATCATCGCCCCGTCCGTCTTCTTCGCCCGCTGCGCCGCCCTCGACGAGGCCCGCAAGAACGACGCTGAGACCTTCGACAACCTGGCGACCGCCTATGCCCGCGCCGCGCACATCTCCAAGCCCGAGCTGGGTGCTGAGTACGACCGCGCCCTGATGGGCGAGGTTGAGCTTGCGCTTGCCGACGCCTCCGAGGCCGCTCAGACCGCCGTCGATGCTGCTCTCGCTGCCGAGGATTACCCGGCAGCATTTGCCGCCCTCGCCGCCCTGCGTGCCCCCATCGACCGTTTCTTCGACGAGGTTATGGTCATGGACAAGAACGAGCAGCTCCGCGATAATCGCCTTAAGCTGCTCAACCGCTTCGAGGCCGTTTTCTCCGGCATCGCCAACATTGGTGAGCTTGCCCGCAAAAAGTAAGCTAGCCTGCGCGTAAGCGCAAAAGGAGCCCCGCATGGATTGCCCGGTCACCGCTCGTCCCACCGTTATCGTTATCTCCGACTCGCTCGGTGATACTGCTTGTGAGGTGGTGCTTGCGGCGTCCGGGCAATTTGATGAAGGGGCTTTTCACGTTTTGCGCCTGCCCAAGGTGACCTCCGTGGAGCAGGTCAAGTCATTTGTGGGGCCGCGCGTCGATGCCGACCATCGCGATATCGCCGTGTTCCACACCATTGTCGACCCGGCCCTTCGTGCTCGTGTGCTCGACTACTTGGGCATGCTGCACATTCGCTCGGTCGACCTGATCGGTCCGACGCTCGCCGTGCTGTCTTCGCTCGTCGGCGTGCCGCCCAAGGGTGTGGCGGGCGTGATTCACAAGACCGACGATCGGTATTTCCATCGTATCGAGGCCATGGAGTATTTCGTTGAGCACGATGACGGTCGTGGTTGTGACGATCTGTCGGGTGCCGATATCGTGCTGTTGGGTGTGTCGCGTACATCCAAGACGCCGCTGTCGATGTATTTAGCCTATCAGGGTTACAAGGTCGCCAATGTGCCACTGGCGCATGGCATGGAGCCGCCCAAGTCGATTTACGAGGTTGACCCGATGCGCCTGTTCGGCCTGATTTCGACCGTCGATGTGATTTCCGAAATTCGCGATAGCCGCTTGGGCGATGACTACGCCCGTGCCGTTGCCGGCTCCTATGCCGAGCCCGAGAGCGTGCGCGGCGAGCTTGAGGAAGCTCGTGCCCTCATGAAGCGCTTAGGCTGCTTTGTTGTGCGTACCGACGGCAAAGCCATCGAGGAAAGCGCTGCCGAGATCATTGCTCACCTCGAAGAGATTCAAGAGGCAAGAGCCCGCCGTGCCGCCCGCCGCGCTCAACAGCAGTAGTCCTTTCTGTGATGATTTTTCTGGGACGGGGATTAAAAAATCATTGGAGTGGCTAATTAGCCTGAATTGGTAAAGCGGTTTAGCAATTAACTTGTATTTGACCTGCGAGTTTCTTATATTGGTATCTTCATAAGGTAACCACCTTTACCTACCGTTTACCGCTAGTTTTAGCACGTTTACCAAACCGCGCACCCTCTGCTCAAGCCTGCCCAAAACCCGCCGTATAGTTCCCTCACGGCCTGCATCCGGCGGGTCGATTCGTTACCACGGTCGTGCGCGTAAGCGCATGGAAGGGGAAGTATCGTGAGCGATTGCAAGAGGGTTTACCGTTTTGGAACCGACGCCCAGGGCACCTGTGTCACCGAGGGCGACAAGTCCATGAACTTCGTGCTTGGTGGCAAGGGCGCTAACCTTGCCGAGATGAGCCGTATCGGCCTGCCGGTTCCCGGTGGCTTTACCATTACCTGCCAGACTTGCGTTGAGTACTCCGGCGCCGGCAACGTGTGGCCGGAGGGCGCGCTCGACGAGATCGTTGCCGCCGAGGTCGACCTCGAGGCCCGCTGCGGCAAGAAGCTCGGCGATGCCTCCGATCCGCTGCTCGTGTCGGTCCGCTCGGGCGCTCCGTTCTCCATGCCCGGCATGATGGACACGGTTCTCAACCTGGGCCTCAACGACGATTCCGTCCAGGGCCTTATCGCCCAGACGCAAAACCCGCGCTTTGCCTGGGATAGCTACCGCCGCTTTATCCAGATGTTCTCCAACGTCGTCATGGGTGTCGATGCCGACTTGTTCGAGAATGCCCTGACCCAGGCCCGCCTGGTCGCCGGCGTTCGCGTCGATTCCGAGCTTTCGGCCGAGGACCTGCAGGAGCTCGTCGAGACCTTTAAGGGCATCTTCTCCGAGAACGTCGAGGCTGCCCTGTATCCCGAGCTCGAGGTCGCTGACGGCAAGCCCGTCTTCCCGCACGACCCGGAGCTTCAGCTGCGCCTTGCCATCCAGGCCGTCTTTGGCAGCTGGATGAACGAGCGCGCCTGCATCTACCGCAAGCAGCACGGCATTTCCGACGAGCTCGGCACCGCCGTCAACGTCCAGGCCATGGCCTTTGGCAACAAGGGCGAGACCTCTGCGACCGGCGTCGCCTTTACGCGCAACCCGGCCGACGGCACCAAGGAGTTCTATGGCGACTTTTTGGTGAATGCCCAGGGCGAGGACGTCGTCGCCGGCATCCGAAACACCGAGCCCATCGCCGACCTCAAGACTACCCCGGGCCTCGAGTCCGCAGGCGAGGAGCTCGAGCGCGTGTTCCTGACGCTCGAGGATCACTATCGCGATATGTGCGATATCGAGTTCACCATCGAGCAGGGCAAGCTCTGGATGCTCCAGACCCGCGTGGGCAAGCGCACTGCTACCGCCGCCCTGCGCATCGCCATCGAAATGGTCGAGGAGGGCCTGATCACTCGCGAGGAGGCCGTGAGCCGCATCGATCCCGCGCAGCTCGATCAGCTCCTGCACCCGCAGTTCGACGCCTCCAAGAAGTACGAGGCCCTGGCCAGCGGCCTTAACGCCAGCCCCGGTGCCGCCGTGGGTGAGGTCGTGTTCTCGAGTGATGACGCCGTCGCGCGTTCCGCCGAGGGCCACAAGGTCATTCTGGTTCGCTGGGAGACCAACCCCGACGACCTGAAGGGTATGGTTGCCGCCGAGGGCATCCTGACCAGTCACGGTGGCAAGACGAGCCATGCCGCCGTTATCGCCCGCGGTATGGGTACGCCCTGCGTCTGCGGTGTCGAACGCTTCCATATCGACGCCGCCGAGAAGGTCGTGCACATCGAGGGCAGCGACCGCGTGCTGCATGAGGGTGATGTCATCTCCATCGACGGTACCCAGGGTATCGTCGTCGACGGCGCTGTTGATCTGGTTTCGGCCGAGCTCACCGGCGATCTGGACACTATCCTGTCCTGGGCCGACGAGATTCGTCTGGACGAGACCGGTGGCCACGCCAACCACGTGCGCGTTAATGCCGACAACCCCGAGGACGCCGCGCTCGCACTCGAGTTTGGCGCCGAGGCCATCGGTCTGTGCCGCACCGAGCACATGTTCCTGGGCGATCGCAAGAACATCATCCAGAGCTTTATCCTGTCTAACGATGAGGCCGTGAAGCAGCAGGCCCTGGCCGACCTGCTCAAGGTTCAGACCGAGGACTTCCTGGCGATGTTCAAGACCATGTCCGGTCGCGATGTGGTCGTCCGCCTGCTCGATCCGCCGCTTCATGAGTTCTTGGATAATCCTCGAGAGCTCGAGGTCGCCATCACCAAGAAGGAAGCCGCTGGCGCCAGCGGGGAAGAGCTTGCCGTCCTGCGCGCCCGCCTGCGTCGCATTGACGGCATGGTCGAGTCCAACCCGATGCTCGGCCTGCGCGGCGTGCGCCTGTCCGTCGTCTTTGGCGATCTGCCGCTCATGCAGGTCCGCGCCGTGGCCACGGCTGCTGCCCGCCTTATCAAGGATGGTGTCGACCCACGCCCCGAGATCATGGTTCCGCTCGTTTCCATCACGGCAGAGCATGTCCAGACCCGCGAGGTCATTGAGCGCGTGATCGCCGAGGTTTCCTCCGAGGAAGGTGTCGAGCTCAACATTCCCGTGGGCACGATGCTCGAGCTGCCGCGCGCCTGCATGGTCGCCGACGAGATCGCCCATCACGCAGATTTCTTCTGCTTTGGCACCAACGACCTCACCCAGACGACCTTCGGCTTCTCCCGCGACGATGCCGAGGCCAAGTTCATTCCGCTGTACTTGCACAAGAAGATCCTGAAGGACAACCCCTTCGAGACCATCGACACGGCGGTGCTGGAGCTCGTGCGCTTGGCCGTCGAGAAGGGCCGCGCCACCAATCCCGACATGCACTTTGGCGTGTGCGGCGAACACGGCGGCGACCCCAAGTCCATCAAGGGCCTGTTTAACGTGGCCGACGTGGACTACGTGTCCTGTTCGCCCTATCGTGTGCCCCTCGCACGTCTGGCTGCCGCCCAGGCCAAGCTCGAGGCCAAGCGTTCCGCCTAGCGTTTAGCGTTTAGACGCCTAGCGTAGCCCCCCCCCCCTTCATACCGCCCGTCTCATTCGTGAGGCGGGCGGTTATCATGTGCGGGTTTTGTCTTTTTGTCTGCGCAAAAAATTGTTCTTGCAGCAGAAACCCGCGCGTGTATACTCGAATACGTTTGTTCAACTACGTGCCGGCCAAGGTGGTACGGCACCTCTAGAAGAGTAAGGAATTGCACATGGATTACATCCGCGCAATCGAGCGTCAGCAGATCCGCGAGGACATTCCTCAGGTTCGCGTCGCCGACAACGTCAAGGTTCACTACCGCATTAAGGAAGGCGACCGCGAGCGCATCCAGGTTTTCCAGGGCGACGTCATCCGCATGGCCGGCGCCGGTGCCCGCGAGACCTTCACCGTCCGCAAGATGTCCTTCGGTGTCGGTGTTGAGCGTACCTTCCCGCTTCACAGCCCCAAGATCGCCAAGCTCGAGGTCGTTCGTCATGGTCGCGTCCGTCGCGCCAAGCTGTACTACCTCCGCGACAAGGTGGGCAAGGCTGCTCGCATCCCCGAGAAGCGCTAAGAAGATCGCAGCGTCTGTCCACTCGTTTGGACACAAGGGTCACCTTCGGGTGGCCCTTCTTTTTATCTGATTTGCATGCAAGGAGGGCCTGGTATGGCCAACATGACGAGCTCGGTTTCGGCATCGCAGGTTGCTGGTGAGTTGGCGAGCGCTACGTTTGAGGAGATTCCCGCCCTCGTGGAGCATTATCGCGAGGACCCGCGCCAGCAGGTGATCAAGGCTTGTGAACGCGCCCTCAAACGCCATGACAAAGAGCTTGCCGAGCGCGAGCGCGTCAATGACATGTACGAGCTTATGCATGAGCTTGGCGGCGATGGGGTGGTCGTTGGTGTCGACGAGGTGGGCCGCGGATCGGTGGCCGGTCCTTTGACGGTATGCGCCGTCTGTCTTCCTATGGAGCCGCGCGTCTGGGGTATCAACGATTCCAAAAAGCTCACGCCCGCGCGCCGCGAGTTGCTCTCAGTGAAGATTGCCGAGGTGGCGACGGCGATCGGTTTTTGCCATATCGCGCCGAAGGATATCGATGAAATGGGCATGGCCCGTGCTATCCGTACTGCCGTTGCGGGCGCCGTGGCCGATACGGGACTTGAGCCCGACTGCGTCCTCATGGATGGCAACCCCTTGGGCGCCGTTCCTAACGAGCGCGACGTGGTGAAGGGCGATGCCAAAATCGCCTGCATCGCCGCGGCGTCCATCATGGCCAAGGTCACGCGTGACGAGATGATGGTCGAGTACGACGCCGAGTATCCCGAGTACCATCTGGCCGAGTCGAAGGGCTATGCAAGCCCCGAGCATATCGAGGCCATTCGCAAACATGGACTTTGTCCACTGCACCGCGTGAGCTTTTGCGGAAACTTTCTGCAGACTGAGCGCCTTTTCTAGGTCAATTGTGGAGACAGGGACCTCTGGGGTTTTATAAACTTGCTGGTAACGGGCCGTATGCAACACCATTGCTGCGTACGGCCCGTTTTTTGACGGCATTTGGTCAGCTTTTGGTTTGCTTCCGGTACTTACCCGCATGAAAGGTGCCCTCATCATCGGGGCAATGCAGCGTGCGGGAAAGGAGACCCCATGAGTGCCGCAAGCAAAAAGAGCAAGACGCAGCAGCTCAAGGAGCGTTGGGAAAATGGCGAGCTCGACTGCGGGGCGATGACGCCTGAGTTTATCAAGGGGCTCAGTCCCCGCGAGCTGGGCATGCTGGGCGAGCTGATCACCATCGACTACTTTAACGAGCGCGGCTACACCTTGCTGGAGCAGGGTTATCGTTGCTCCGAGGGCGAGGCCGATCTGGTGCTGCTCGATGAGCTCGACGATGTCGTGGTGATGGCCGAGGTCAAGACCAGACGCGTTGCGCCGGATTGCAGCACGCGGGTCTTTCCCGAGGAGGCTGTGGACGCCCGAAAGCAACGCCGCTACCGCCGCATCGCAAGTTGCTATCTCATGGAACATTATCCGCTCAAGGCGATTCGCTTCGATGCCGTGGGTGTCACCATTCGCGGCGGGCATATCGCCGAGATCGAGCATCAGTACAACGCGTTCGATTGGCAGGTGTCGTGATGGCGTTCGAGACGTTTGCCGTTCACGCGGCCTGCATCCGTGGCGTCGAGGCGATTCACGTCACGGTCGAGGTCTCGCTTGCCGGCGGCCTTCCGGGCATTCAGATGCTCGGCATTCCGAGTATGGAGGTGATGGAGTCACGCGGTCGTATTCGCTGCGCGATGCGCTCCGCCGGGTTTGAAATCCCGCGCTCGGGCATTACGGTCAATCTGGCGCCTGGCGATATTCGCAAGACCGGTAGCGGCTTTGATCTGCCCATCGCCATCGCGGTATTGGCGGCCGATGGTCAGATTCCCCGCGACAACCTCGATCGTTGTCTTATCGCAGGTGAGCTTGGCTTGGACGGTACGGTGCTTCCTGTCAAGGGCGAGGTGGCGTTTCAGCTATTGGCGCGTGATATGGGGCTGTCTTTTATCGCCGGCAGGTCAGACCAGCATGTGCCACTCGCGGGCGTGGATTGTGGATTCATCGATCATTTGTCTCAGCTTGCCCATGGCATGGGCGATGCCGCGCGGCACTACTTGGATTCTGAAGTGCTCGAGGCGACCTTTGAGCCCGAACTCGACTATGCCGACGTACTGGGGCAGGAAGTCGCCAAACGCGGCATGGCGCTGGCGGCAGCGGGTGAGCTCGGTTTGCTTATGGTCGGGTCCCCGGGATCGGGCAAGACGATGCTCGCCCGTCGTATGACCGGCATCCTGCCCGAGCTTTCCGTTGAGGACCAGCAGGAGGCGCTGTGCATCCATTCGGTCTTGGGCGAGAACATCGATGGCTTATTGGCAGGTCATCGGCCATTTCGAAGTCCCCATCACAGCATATCAACGGCTGGCCTCATTGGCGGAGGGCGCCCGGTGCATCCGGGTGAGATCAGCCTGGCTCATGGCGGCGTGCTCTTTTTGGACGAGCTTGCCGAGTTTCCCACGAGTGTGCTGCAGACGCTGCGTCAGCCCATCGAGCGCGGCTATGTGAGGATCGTGCGCGTCGACGGGGCCTTTACCTTCCCGTCGCGCTTTCAGCTGCTGGCTGCGAGCAATCCCTGTCCCTGCGGCTTTTTGGGCGACCGTGAGGTGCCATGCCGCTGCTCGGCGGCGATGGTCGAGCGCTATCGGTCTAAACTGCGCGGTCCTTTGGCCGACCGTATCGACATGATGATCGATGTGACCCGTCCCGACCCTCAAGTGATTATCGAGGGTGCGGAGGGTATGTCGTCGGCCGAGTTACGTGACTACGTTGTGCGCGGTCGCGCTTTTCGCGCTTGGCGCGAATCCCGTATGGACGATGCGGATGCCGAGGCCGAGGATGACGAGACGCGGTCCATTGACGGCGTCGTTTCGACCTTTGAGCTCGATGATGCGGCGGAGAAGTGTGTGCTCGGCCTGTCGAAGCGCACACATCTCACGGGCCGCGGTATCGTGCGCCTGGTGCGTATCGCGCGTACAATCGCCGACGTCGCCGAGAGCGAGCATGTGACGCAGGACCACGTGCTCGAGGCGGCGATGTACCAGGGAAGGAGGGACCAATGATGGCCGAGGGGACCTTTGAGCTGCATCCAGGTGATACGTTGTATCCCGAGACCGTTTTGGAGCTTTCTGATGTGCCCCAGACACTCTATGTGCGCGGCAACCCCGAGGTGCTTTCGACGCCCGCGCTCTCCATCATCGGCGCGCGCAAGGCCTCTCCGTATGGTCTTGCCGTGGCAGAGCTTGCGGCAAAGGTTGCGGTCGAGGCGGGCGTGACGGTAGTTTCGGGCGGCGCGGTCGGTTGTGACCAGGCCTCGGGTTGGGCTGCGGTCAATTCCGGCGGCAAACACGTCGTGGTGCTGGGGACGGGCGCCGACGTGGTCTATCCGCGCTCGAGTGCTGGCCTCATCACGCGCACACTCGATACGGGTGGCGCGGTCGTGTCGATCTCCCCGTGGGGCATGGGTCCTCGCAAGTTTGCCTTTCCGCGCCGCAATCGCGTGATCGCGGCCCTGTCGCAAGCCCTCTTTGTATCCGAGGCGGGTATGCCTTCCGGGACGTTTTCTACAGCCGAGGCTGCTATGGATTTGGGGCGAGAACTTCTCGCTGTGCCGGGGTCGATTCTATCGCCCGAGTCGCGTGGCACGAATTACCTCATTGCGAACGGTGCCTGCTGCATCATCGACGAGGAATCTATCGAGATGGCTATCTCACGCATCTACGGCACCCTGCGCTACTCGCGCCCCGATGCTCCCGGCATTGCCGACCTGGATCAAACACAGCAGACCGTGATGCATGCGCTCATCGCCTCTCCGCTCAAAGTCGACGACATCGCGGCGCTCGTCTCGCTCGATGCTGTCGGCGTACTCAAACTCTTGGGTTCGCTTGAACTCGAGGGCCTTATCGAGCGCATGATGGATGGAAGGTATGCGCCCTCCAAGTTTGCCCTTCACGCCCAGACGCCCTTCGGTCACAATGGAAAACGTGTCAATTAGAAAGGTGTTTGCAGATGCAGTTCGATCAGGTGACGGTTATCGGTGGCGGTCTGGCGGGATCGGAGTGCGCGATCCAGCTGGCAGATCGCGGGTTTGCCGTAAAGCTGTGCGAGATGCGCCCCCAGGTGAGCTCCCCGGCCCACCATACCGATCACCTGGCAGAGCTCGTCTGCTCCAATTCGTTTAAGTCGACCCGTCCGGATTCCGCGGCTGGTTTGCTGAAGGCCGAGCTTGAGCGCATGGGTTCGGTCCTGCTCGATTGCGCCCATCGCGCGGCTGTTCCCGCCGGTGGCGCCTTGGCGGTCGACCGCGTCAAGTTTTCCGAGCTTGTCGAGGACGAGGTTGCCGCCCGTCCCAATATCGAGATCGTTCACGGCGAGGTCACGCAGATTCCCGAAGGTCACGTGGTCATTGCCGCCGGCCCCTTGTGCTCGCCGGCGTTGAGCGAAGAGGTCGTGAAGCTCGTCGGTGGCGACGCCCTTGCGTTCTTCGATGCCGCGGCGCCGATCGTCGATGCCTCCACGCTCGATATGGACGTGCTGTTCTCGCAGTCGCGCTACGAGGAGCAGGGGAGCGGCGACTATCTCAACGCTCCGCTCAACAAGGAAGAGTACGAGGCCTTTATCGAGGCGCTTACCACGGCCGACCGCGTGGTGCTCAAGGACTTTGAGGGCGGCGATCTGTTCCAGGCCTGCCAGCCTGCCGAGGAAGTTGCGCGCACCGGCAAGGACGCCATTCGCTTTGGCGCCATGAAGCCCGTCGGCCTCACCGACCCGCGAACCGGTCGTCGTCCCTGGGCGGCGATTCAGCTGCGTGCCGAGAACAAGGAGAAGACCGCCTATAACCTGGTGGGCTTCCAGACCAACCTGACCTTTGGCGAGCAGAAGCGCGTCTTCCATATGGTGCCGGGTCTGGAGAACGCCGAGTTCTTCCGCTACGGTGTCATGCACCGCAATACCTTTGTCGATGCGCCGCACGTGCTCGATGGCACCTTTGCCGTGCCTGGTACCGGCGTGCGCCTGGCCGGTCAGATCACCGGCACCGAGGGGTACATGGAAGCCGTGGCGACAGGTCTGCTCGCGGCACTCAACACCTATGCCGAGGCTGTCGGGGCCGCTCCCGTCGAGCTGCCGCGCGTGGGTGCTTTGGGCGCGCTCGTGGGCTATGCTACCGATCCGGCCACGGTGGGCTATCAGCCTATGCATGTCAACTTTGGCCTGGTGCCGCCACTCGAGGATGGTAAGCGCCGCAGCAAGCGCGACCGCTACCAGGCCTATGCGGACCGTGCGCTCGAGGCCCTTGATGCCTATCTGGCCACTCGCCCCGATCTGTTTGGAGGCGACCGGTCATAGCCTTTGACCTGTACGACACCGTCGACTCGTTTATTGCCTATATCTCACGCGTCGAGGGACTTTCTCCCAACACGGTGACGGCCTATGGCTCGAGGCTGGAGCGCTTTGCTGCCTGGTGCGAGCGTGAGAATATAGATTCTTTCGCTGCCGACGTGCGCACCATTCGTCGCTATCTTGCCGAGCTTTCGCGTGAGCAGGTGACTCCCCGAACGCTTGCGGCACACCTGTCTGCCATTCGCTCGCTCTATCGGTGGATGGCTGCCGAGGGGGTCGTGGAGGGCGATGTGGTCTCGGCAATTTCCTCGCCCAAGCTCCCGCGCGATCTACCCGGTGTGCTGACGACCCATCAGGTGGAGGCGCTGCTCAAGACGCCTGATACCTCAACACCCGCGGGACTGCGCGATGCGGCGATGCTCGAGCTGCTCTATGCCTCGGGCGCCCGTATCTCTGAGCTCGCAGCACTCAATGTGGAGTCCATTGCGTGGTCCGAACGCACGCTGCGCCTGTGGGGCAAGGGGAGCAAAGAACGTATCGTCCCTCTGTATCGTCGTGCGCTCGAGGCGACGCGTCTCTATATTGAGGAGGGGAGGCCGGAGTTGCTCGCTCAGGCAAAGCGTCGTGACCCCGCTACCGGGCCGCATCCGCTGCTTATATCGGCGCGCGGTAATCGCATGAGTGCCGCCATGCTCAGGCGGCGGTTTCATATGCTGGCGACGCTCGCCGGCATTCCGGCCGACATCGCCCCGCATGCGATGCGCCATACCTTTGCGACCGACTTGCTCGAGGGCGGCGCGGACCTGCGCTCGGTTCAAGAGCTGCTGGGTCATGCGAGCCTGTCCACGACGCAGATCTACACGCATCTCACGCCCGATCGGCTCAAACGTGCCGTGGCTCAAGCCCATCCCCGAGGCGAATAGTGGCTGGGACGTCCCGCGCCGCACTCAGGTGTGTGGTTTTGATTGCGGGTTGGCAGGAAGAAGCATTCCTGCTATCATTCATCGGGTTGCTTCACGGCAACATGTTTTTATCACGCACGCGCGGCTACTTCATACCGTGGTGCCCGGGCTTTGGTAGCACATGTCCGGGTTGGTTTTGGAGGATGACCCCGCGCGGAGGCAAACCACAGGAGGTTTAACATGGCTACCAAGATTAATATCCGCACCCTGCTCGAGGCCGGCTGCCACTTCGGTCACCAGACCCGTCGCTGGAACCCCAAGATGAAGCCGTTCATCTTCGGTGAGCGCAACGGCATCTACATCCTCGACCTCAAGCAGACCATCCTCGACGCCGATCAGGCCTACACCTTCGTCAAGAACGTCGCCAAGGGTGGCAACGTGCTGTTCGTCGGCACCAAGAAGCAGGCTCAGGAGGCCGTCAAGAACGCTGCTGAGCGCGCCAACATGCCCTACATCAACCAGCGTTGGCTCGGCGGCATGCTGACCAACTTCGTCACCATCCGCTCTCGCATCAACCGCATGGAGGAGCTCGAGGCCATGGTCGAGGACGGCCGCATGGCTGTTCTGCCCAAGAAGGAGCAGGCTGTTCTCGGTAAGGAGCTCACCAAGCTCCAGACCAACCTCGGTGGCGCCCGCGACATGAAGGGCCTGCCTCAGGCTCTCTTCGTCATCGACACCAAGCGCGAGGAGAACGCCATCAAGGAGGCCCAGCGCCTGAACATCCCCGTCGTCGCTCTGATCGACACCAACTCCGATCCCGACGAGGTCGAGTACGGCATCCCCTGCAACGATGACGCTATCTCCGCTGTCACCCTTATGTGCGAGCTCATGGCTGACGCCTGCCTCGCTGGCTCCGGCAAGGAGCAGGTCTCCGAGGCCGAGATGGCCGCTGAGCCCAAGGCCGAGTAAATCAGTCTTAGTTAATTCTTTTTCATCTCTTTGAAAGGAACCACAATGGCCCAGATTACCGCCGCTATGGTCAAGCAGCTCCGCGAGATGACCGACTCCCCGATGATGGAGTGCAAGAAGGCTCTCGTCGAGGCAGACGGCGACATGGACGCTGCTGTCGACGTTCTGCGTAAGAACGGCCTTGCCAAGGCTGCCAAGAAGGCTGGCCGTGAGACCAACGAGGGCGCTGTCGCCGCGTTCGTCTCCGAGGATGGCAAGACCGGCGCTCTGCTCGAGCTTTCCTGCGAGACCGACTTCGTTGGCTCCAACGCCAAGTTCACCGGCTTTGCTTCCAAGGTCGCCGAGGTTGTCGCTACCACCGAGCCTGCTGACGTCGACGCCCTGCTCGAGAAGCCGATGGGCGAGGAGACCGTTTCCTCCGAGCTCACCGAGATGATTCACATCATGGGCGAGAACATGAAGATTTCCCGTTTCGCCGCCCGCAAGGCCGAGAACGGCGCGCTCGCTTCTTACATCCACATGGGTGGTAAGATCGGCGTCCTCGTCGAGTTCGCCTTCGAGAAGGCCGAGACCGCTCAGGCTGAGTCCTTCAAGACCTTCGCTCACGACGTTGCCCTTCAGGTTGCCGCCGTCGCCCCGATCTGCGCCACCCGCGATCAGGTTCCGGCCGAGACCGTCGAGCACGAGAAGCAGATCTACATGGCTCAGGCTGCCGAGTCCGGCAAGCCCGAGGCTATCCAGGAGAAGATGGCTGTCGGCCGTCTGGAGAAGTTCTACAAGCAGTCCGTGCTCACCGAGCAGGAGTTCATCAAGGACAGCTCCCTCACCATCAAGAAGTACGCTGAGCAGGTCTCCAAGGAGCTCGGCGACACCATTACCGTCGTTGCCTTTGACCGTCTGGTCCGTGGCGAGTAAATAAGCTCTTGTAGCTGGTAATGAGCAGGCTGTGGGTTTTACTCACAGCCTGCTTTTTCATGGCTCTTCTTAGAGCCTTTGATAGAATGTTGAGAGTTCAATCTAAAGGAGGATCGCTTTGTCCGACATCCGATATAAACGCGTGCTTCTGAAGCTTTCTGGCGAAGCACTGATGGGCGACGGCCACTATGGCATCGACCCCAAGGTTACCGACCATCTTGCCAAACAGGTCAAGGAGCTGCTCGCCGTTGGCCATGAGGTCGGCGTCGTTGTCGGCGGCGGCAATATTTTCCGCGGCATGGCCGGCGCTGCCGGTGGCATGGAGCGTGCTCAGGCCGACTACATGGGCATGCTGGCAACCGTTATGAACGCGCTTGCCCTGCAGGATGCCTTCGAGCATAACGATGTACCCTGCCGCGTGATGAGCGCTATCCAGATGAACGAGATCTGCGAGCCCTATATTCGTCGCCGCGCTATCAACCATCTGTCCAAGGGCAACGTCGTCATCTTCGCTGCCGGTTCGGGCAATCCGTACTTTACGACCGACACCGCCGCGGCTCTTCGTGCGTGCGAGATTGGCGCCGAGATTCTGATTAAAGCCACCAAGGTTGACGGCATCTACGACAAGGATCCCGTCAAGTGCGCCGATGCCGTCCGTTTTGACAAGATTACCTATCACGAGGTTCTCGTCCGCGGTCTGCAGGTTATGGATTCCACGGCTACGGCACTGTGTCAGGATAACCGTATGCCGATTTTGGTCCTCAACATCGATGGCGAGGACACCGTCAAGCGCGCGCTTTCGGGTGAGCCCGTCGGCACGCTCGTCTATCAGGAGGATTAAGCATGGCAGAGAACATCACCGCCCATATGGACAAGTCGCTCGAGTCCCTCAAGCACAACTTCTCCAAGGTTCGTACCGGCCGCGCCAACGCCAACATTCTGTCCGACATCACCGTTGATTATTACGGTGTCCCCACGCCGGTCACGCAGGTTGCCGCCGTCAAGACCCCCGAGGCTCACATGCTGCTCATCGAGCCGTGGGACAAGGCGCTCATCAACGCTATCGTCAAGGCCATCGGCGCTTCCGATCTGGGCATTACCCCCAACTCCGATGGCACCGTCGTTCGTCTGCCGTTCCCGGCCCCCACTGAGGAGCGCCGTCGCGAGCTCGTCAAGGAGTGCCGCGAGTACGCCGAGCAGGCCAAGGTGTCTATCCGTAACATCCGTCGCGACTTCAACAATAAGCTCGAGCGCGATGAGGAGCTCACCGAGGACGATGTCCGTCGCGAGCAGGCCAAGGTCCAGAAGCACACCGATGAGTATGTCGCCAAGGTGGAGGAGCTTCTGAAGGAAAAAGAAGCCGAGGTCATGGAGATCTAAGGTGCAATACGACGAGCATAAACTGGTCGAGTACTTTGCCGACGCCCCTGCGGGCGTCGGTTTTTCCGACCTTGACCTCAATAAGATTCCGCACCATATCTCGTGCATCATGGACGGCAACGGTCGTTGGGCTACGTCGCGCGGTCTTGCGCGCACCGAGGGTCATAAGGCAGGTATCGTCTCGCTGCGCGAGATCATTACCGCCTGCGTGCGCCTAGGCGTCGACGTGCTTTCTGCCTATGCGTTTTCTACCGAAAACTGGAACCGTCCGCAGCATGAGGTCAACGTTTTGATGCATCTGTTTGCCAAGACGTTTATCGACGAGCTGCCGCTTCTGAAGCGCGAAAACGTGCGTGTTGTCTTTTTGGGTGACATTTCCGCGCTGCCCAAGAAGACCCGCGATGTCTTTGAGCGCGGCCTTGCCGAATGCGCCGACCATACCGGTATGACGCTGGCGCTGGCCGTTAACTACGGTGCCCGTGCTGAGATCACCCGCGCTGTCCGCCAGATCGCACTTGATGCCGCCGCTGGAAAGATCGATCTTGCCGCTATCGACGATGATATGGTTGCTTCGCACCTGTACACCGCCGGTCTTCCCGATCCGGAGCTCGTGATTCGCACTTCTGGCGAGCTGCGCCTTTCGAACTATCTGCTGTGGCAGGTGGCTTATTCCGAATTCTACGTCACCGATACCTATTGGCCCGACTTTGATCGTTGGGGCCTTGTCGACGCCATTTTGGCCTATCAGGGCCGTGATCGTAGGTTTGGTGGACTGAGTAAGACCGAGGAGGCTTAATCGTGTCCGATCGTCCCAAGGCATCTGCTCCCAAGACGCCAGTTTCCGCGGCGCCTGCGCGCAAGGCTGCCGCTGCGGGAGCACCTGCAGCAAAGAGCGGCACCGGTTCGTGGCTGGCGGGCTTTATCACCCGTGCCGCCGCCGGTATCGTCTACGCCGTTGTCTTTATCCTGTGCCTGGTTTTGGGTATCGTGCCCACGGCCATCTTTGTTTCTGTCATGAGCGGTCTGTGCTGCTATGAGTTTTTCCGTATGACGAGGCTCGATGGCAAGATGGCTAACGAGCGCATGGGTATCGCTGCCGCCGTACTCTTTCCGCTGTCGGCGTTGGGCGATTCGATGTTGTTGAATGCCCTGCTTTTTGCCCTGATGCTCGCTGTGGGCATTTGGTATGTTTGGTCGCCGCGTACCCGCATCTCTGATGTGGCCGTGACGCTCATGGGTCCCATCTACACTGGCTTTATGCTGTCGGCTATCGTGCTGCTGCGCGATGCCGTGCCCGGTTTTGCCGGCGCCCTGCTTTCAGTGGGCGTTTGCGCGTCCCTTTGGGTCTCCGATTCGTTTGCCTACATCGTGGGCAGCCGTATCGGCAAGCACAAGATGGTTCCCAAGATCTCTCCCAAAAAGAGCTGGGAGGGGTTTGCCGGCGGCATCTTGGGCTCGGTTTTGATTTGGCTCATCCTGTGGGCGACGCACTTCTACAAGCTCAGCCTGCCCTATGCGCTGCTGTGCGGCGTGGTCGTGTCCATTCTGGGCGTTATCGGCGACCTTATCGAGTCGCGCATCAAGCGCGGTGTGGGCGTCAAAGATTCCGGCAACCTTATCCCGGGCCATGGCGGCATGCTCGACCGTAGCGATTCGCTTATCTTTGGCTGCATTACCGCGCAGCTGCTTTTGATGATCGGAGGCGTGCTGTAATGTCATTCCAGACGACGTATGGCCCCGATGGACGCCTTCGTGTTGCCATCCTGGGCTGTACAGGCTCTATCGGCACCCAGGCGCTCGATGTGTGCCGCCAGCATGCCGATCGCCTGCAGGTGACGGCGCTGTCCGTTAACTCCAGTACCTCCGAGCTCGTTGCCGCTGCCCGCGAGTTCTCGGTTCCGGCGGTTGCCGTGGCCGATGTCGCTCATGGCGATGACGCCGTGCTGCAGGAGTTGCCCGAGGGAACGAAGCTCGGCGTTGGCGCGCAGGCGGTTTGCGAGCTCGCACGTCGCGACGATGTCGACTGCGTGCTCGTCGCTATTGTGGGCGCCGCCGGTCTCGAGGCGAGCCATGCGGCCTTGATCTCGAATAAGCGCCTTGCCCTTGCCAACAAGGAGTCCCTCGTCGTCGGTGGCGACTTGCTTATGCCGTTGGCGCAACCGGGCCAGCTTATTCCGGTCGACTCTGAGCATTCCGCCATCTACCAGTGCTATCTGGGGGAGAACCCGCGCGAGGCTCATTGTATTTGGCTCACCTGCTCGGGCGGTCCGTTCTTTGGCCGCACGCGTGACGAGCTCGATCGCGTGACGCGTGCCGATGCCCTCGCACATCCCACGTGGGCCATGGGTGCCAAGATCACCATCGACTCCGCCACCCTCATGAACAAGGGCCTGGAGCGCATTGAGGCCATGCATCTGTTTAACTGCGACCTCGATTTCATTAACGTGGTCGTGCAGCGTCAGTCCAAGATTCACTCTATGGTCGAGTTCGCCGACGGCTCCGTGATGGCGCATCTCGGTGCATCCGACATGCGTATTCCCATCCAGTTCGCGTTCTCGTATCCCGAGCGTTGGGATACTCCGGCGCCTCGTATCGATTTCCGCGAGCTGGGGCAGCTCACGTTTGATGCTGCCGACATGGATACCTTCCGCTGTCTGGCACTGGCCGAGCGTGCCGGCAAGACGGGTGGCACCATGCCGTGCGTGCTCAATGCCGCCAACGAGGTCGCCGTCGATGCCTTCCTGCACGATGGCTGCAGCTTTACCGATATCGATCGCATTGTGGAATCCTGCATGGACGCCCACGATATGCAGGTGGTCGATTCGTTTGAGCAGCTTCGCGACATCGATGCGTGGGCGCGTGAAAAGGCTGCGCAGGTGCTCGCCGCAACCCGTTCCTAACCCATAAGGATTGCTTTTTCGTTTTATGGATACTGTTCTGAGCGTTCTCTCATCGGTCTTTTGGGGCCTGCTGATGCTTTCCGTCCTCGTGTTTTTGCACGAGGGCGGCCACTTTTTGGCGGCGCGTGCCTGCGGCGTCCGTGTGACCGAGTTCTTTTTGGGTCTGCCGTGCCGCTTTGACATCCATTACACGTCGCGTCGCATTGGAACCAAGTTTGGCGTGACCCCGCTGCTGCTGGGTGGCTACGCTGCCATCTGCGGTATGGATCCGACCGATGTTTCGTGCGCCGATCGCGTGCTCGCGGCTATCTATCGTCATGGTCGCGTGACCGTGGCCGACCTTGCTGTCGAGCTCGAACTTTCCGAGGAGGATGTGCTCGAGGCATGCGCCCTTTTGCTGGGCTGGGGCTCCATCGCGCCCTGGTATGAGGAAGGGGAGAAGCCCTCGCCGAGCTACTATCCCACCAAATATCAGACGTTGCCACGAGACACGGCAGGCTATACCACCTTTGATGGTCGCCGTTTCGATCGCGAACATGCGACTGCCGAGGGCGATGTGTGGGAGCTGCCGTGCGGCGAGGCCGAGTTCCTTGCGCAAGAACGCTCGCACACCTATCTTGGCCAAGGCTTTCTCAAGCGCGCCTTTATGCTGCTCGCAGGCATTATCGTCAATATCTTGACGGGTTTTTTGCTCCTTATGAGCATCTATTCCATTGCGGGTGTCACCGTGCCGATGGATACCAACGTGATCGGTCAGGTTGACGAGGGGTCTATTGCCGCCAAGGCGGGTATCGAGGCCGGTGATGCGATCCTTTCGGTTGACGGTGTCTCATGTTCTACTTGGATGGATGTCTACGATACCATCGGCAAGGCCGCCGGTAAGGACGATATCGCCATCGAGTACGAGCGTGACGGCAAGCAGCATTCGACCACGGTTGCGCTCAAAGAGGACGAGCGCCTAGGTGTGTATGCCTCTATGCAGGTGGTCCGTTTAGACCCGATCACCTCGGCGCGTCTGTCATTCTCCTATGTTGTACAGACGGCGGATGGCGTGATGCGCCTACTCCAGCCGCAGCATACGATGGAGATTCTCGATCAGTCTTCTTCGATCGTGGGTATTAGCGTTATGTCCTCACAGGCTGCTGCTGCCGGCCCCGTAACGTTCCTGTCGTTTGCCGCGCTCATCTCGTTCTCGCTTGGCTTTATGAACCTGCTGCCCATCCCACCACTCGATGGCGGCAAGCTGGTCATCGAGATCATTCAAAAGATTGCGGGCCGCGAGCTTCCGCTCAAGGTCCAGACGATTGTGAGCTATGTGGGCATCGCGCTCTTTGCGCTGCTGTTTGTCTATATGCTTCGTTCCGACATCCTTCGATTTATTCTGTAGGGGAGTGTTTGGATTGTCTTTATCCCATCCTTTGCCTCGCGAGTTGACGCGCCCCGTGCATGTGGGCGGTGTGCAGATCGGTGGCGGCGCGCCGGTGGTGGTCCAATCCATGACCTGCACCGATACCGCTGATGCCCAGGCAACGCTTGCGCAAGTGTGCGCGTTGGCGCAGGCTGGCTGCGATATCGTGCGTGTGAGCGTGCCCACCGAGGCCGCGCTTGAGGGTTTCCGCACCATCTGTGCCGAGTCTCCGGTGCCGATTGTCGCTGATATCCACTTTAACCATAAGCTCGCCATTGGTGCCGTTGAGGCCGGTGCCGCCAAGCTGCGTATCAATCCCGGCAACATCGGCGATTGGGCCAAGGTCGATGCCGCGATCGATGCTGCGGGCGCCGCTGGGTGCGCGATTCGCATTGGCGTGAACGCCGGCTCGCTTGAGCAGGATATCGCCGAGCGCGATGGGCTTACGCAGCCCGAGAAACTCGTGATGTCGAGCGAGCGCTTCGTCAAGCACTTTGAGGACCGCGGCTTTACCAACATCGTGCTTTCCGCCAAGGCACATAGCGTGTCTACGACGCTTGATACCTATCGTGCCCTGTCGCGCGAAATCCCCCATGTTCCGCTTCATTTGGGCGTGACGGAGGCAGGTACCAAGCTGCAGGGCACCATCAAGAGCTCGGTGGGTCTTGGTATCCTGCTGTCTGAGGGTATCGGTGACACCATGCGCGTCTCGCTCACGGCCGATCCGGTCGAGGAGCCGCCGGTCGCCTGGGGAATTTTGCAGTCGCTGGGCCTGCGCCGCCGTGGTCCGGAGATCGTCTCGTGCCCTACGTGCGCTCGCTGCCAGGTTAACCTTATTCCCATTGCCGAGGAGGTCACCGAGCGGCTTAAGAACTACTCCGCGCTGCTTTCGATCGCCGTGATGGGGTGTGCCGTTAATGGCCCCGGCGAGGCTTCCGACGCCGACCTAGGCGTGGCCTGTGGACGAGGTCAGGGCCTGCTCTTTTCGCATGGCAAGATCATTGGTAAAGTAGCTGAGGATCAAATTGTCGACGCGCTTATGGCCGAGGTCGACAAACTAATTGAGGAGAAATAAATGACCCGAGCAATGTATATGTCTAAGCTCTATGCGCCGACGCTCAAAGAGGATCCGGCCGACGCCGAGCTTGCAAGCCATCGTCTGCTGCTTCGTGCCGGTATGATCCGCAAGGAGGCCGCCGGTCTCTATTCCTACCTGCCGCTTGCTTGGCGCTCGATTCGCAAGATCGAGAATATCGTGCGAGACGAGATGGACGCCGCTGGCGCCCAGGAGCTTATGATGCCTATCATGGTCGACGCCGAGTTGTGGCGTGAGTCCGGCCGCATCGACGCCTATGGCAAGGAGCTTGTGCGCTTTGACGACCGTCACGGTCGCGAGTTCGTCCTGGGCCCCACGCACGAGGAGACCGTCACGGCCCTGGTGCGCAACGAGCTGCGCTCCTACAAACAGCTGCCCGTCAACCTGTACCACATTCAGGACAAGTTCCGCGACGAGTTCCGTCCCCGCTTTGGCCTGATGCGCGGCCGCGAGTTCATCATGAAGGACGCCTACAGCTTCTCTGCCACGCAGGAGAGTCTGCAGGAGGAGTACGACAAGATGAAGCAGGCCTACGCCAACATCTGCGAGCGCTGCTACATCAAGGCTCTGCCCGTTGTCGCCGACTCCGGCGAGATCGGCGGCGACACCTCCGTCGAGTACATGGCTCTTGCTGACGCTGGTGAGGCTTCACTGGTCTACTGCGACGATTGCGGCTTTGCCGCCGATGACGAGGCCGCGAGCACTAAGGTGGTCGTGGCCGAGGGGCCCGGCGATGGTAAGCTCACCAAGGTCGAGACCCCGGGTATGGGCACCATTGAGGCCGTCGCTAAGTTCTTTGGGTTCCCCGAGAACGGTACGCGCAAGTCCCTGGCGTTGATCGACGCCGAGGGCAAACCGGTCGTTGCCATTGTTCCGGGCGACCACGAGCTCAACGATTGCAAGGCCGAGCATGTCTTTGGCAAGGGCTATCGCATGATGACTGATGAGGAGCTCCAGACCTACGGTCTGCATAAGGGCTTTATCGGACCGGTTAACCTGCCCGAGGGCATTCGCCTGGTGTGCGACGAGAGCCTGCGCGAGTCCAAGCAGTGGGCCTGCGGTGCCAACGAGGTCGATTATCACTTTACCGGTGCCTGCCCCGAGCGCGACTTTACCGTCGACGAGTGGGCCGACCTGGTAACCGTCGTTGCCGGCGATCCCTGCCCGCACTGCGGCAAGCCGCTCTCTGCTGCTCGCGGCATCGAGGTCTCGCAGGTCTTCCAGCTGGGTACCAAGTATTCCGAGGCCATGGGCGCCACCTTTATGGACGAGGACGGCAAGGAGAAGCCGCTTATCATGGGTTGCTACGGCGTGGGCGTGTCCCGCTCGCTTGCTGCCGTCGTGGAGCAGCACAACGACGAGCACGGTATCGTCTGGCCGGTTTCCGTTGCCCCGTACGAGGTCGCTGTGATTCCGCTCGATCCCAAGAAGGAGGAGTGCGCAACCGTCTGCGACCAAATCGTCGAGGGCTTGTGCGCCGAGGGTATCGAGGTCGTCGTCGACGACCGTGACGAGCGTCCCGGCTTTAAGTTTGCCGATAACGACCTTATGGGATTCCCGTATCAGGTGGTGCTTGGCAAGCGTGGCCTTAAGAATGGCACCGTTGAGCTCAAGGACCGTGCCACGGGCGAGCGCGAGGACGTGGCGATTGACGAGGTCGTCGCCAAGGTTGCCGAGCTTGTTAAGGCGGCCCGCCGTTAATCGACGTTTCTGCTATTAGATGTAATTGCGGGGCTGCTCCGTATCTCTCTTAGGATGAGATGCGGAGCAGTCTATTTTGTTGCGTGAATAAACTCGATGGGTAAAGAAAAACCCCACAGCCCATATGAGCTGCGGGGTTTTCTTGTGCCTCCGATGCGAAATAAATCGCTCAGATATTACTGATAATCGACGACGTCGATCCAGTTCTTCAGGAACTCATCGTTCACGTTGCGCTTACGAGCGAGCTCGGAAGCAGCGACGATGCTCGTCCACTGACGCACGACCTGCATGGGCATGTCGGCGCGGTCGCAGTAGAGCTCCAGGTAGGCCTCAGCCTGGTCCTTGCTGTTGAGGGCGAAGAGCAGGTAGGTGGTGGCAACGTCGGCAGCAGGGGAGCCCTGGGTGGCGTGTGCCCAGTCGCACACATAGAGCTGGCCGTCGTCGCCGACGATGACGTTGGAGGGGTTGAAGTCGCCGTGGCAGACCTTGAACTCCTTGGTCATGCCGTCCAGACGCTCCTGAAGGTTGTAGCGCGTGGTGGCATTGAGCTGATCAAGGCTGTCGATCATGCGGGCGAACTTGTCGCGCTGACGGTTGAGCAGCGGGGAGGTGTAACCGTGGATCTCGATCTGGAGGTCGACGAACATCTCGAGGTACTCACCAAAGCGCTGGGGCTCGGCAGTCATCTTCTCGGCAAGGGTGGTGCCCGGAACCTTCTCGGTCACGAGCGCCCAGCCGTTGGCGTTCTCGAGCTGGGAAACCTCGAGCGCCTTGGGGCTGCGGATGCCGCACTCATTGATGCGGGCAAGATTCAAAGCCTCGTTGAACACGTCAGAGACAGGCTTGGTCTCGTTAAAGACCTTGACGATCTTGTCGCCCAGGTCGTAAACGACCTTGTTGCCACGGCGGACGAGCTCGGTCTTGGAATCGGGTAGCAGCATGGTTGCATCCTTTCAACGATGCGATAGAAGCGACGGCGGGGGTGTGTGAAACACCCGTGCACCCCCGCCGTTAAAAACCGTGCTAAAACTAGCAGACGGCGTAGTCCTGAGGCTCGCGGCCGTAGTAGGCGTCCAGGTAGAGCTCCTTGATCTCGCTCATGAGCGGGTAGCGCGGGTTAGCGCCGGTGCACTGGTCGTTGAATGCCTGCTCGGTCATCTCGTCGAGGGTGTCGAGGAAGTACTGCTCGTCAACACCGTAGTCGGCGATGGTCTTCTTGACGCCGATGAAGTCCTTGAGCTCCTCGAGCTTCGTGATGAAGTTCTCGAAGACCTCCTTGTCGTCCTTGCCCTCGATGCCGCAGTACTTGGCCATCTCGGCGTAGTTGTGCAGCGCGTTGGGATAAGGATACTGGGAGAAGGTACCCATCTTGACGGGAGCCTCGGCGGCGTTGTAGCGCATGACGCGTGTCAGGATGACGGCGTTGGCGAGGCCGTGGGGCAGGTGATGGAAGGCGCCGAGCTTGTGGGCCATGGAGTGGTTGAGGCCCAGGAAGGCGTTGGCGAAGGCCATACCGGCCATGCAGGAGGCGTTGTGCATCTCCTCGCGGGCGTGCGGGTCCTTGGCGCCGTTCGTGAAGCTGGAGGGCAGGTTCTCAAAGACGAGCTTGGCAGCGCGCTCGGAGAGGCCCTTGGTGTAGTCGGAAGCCATAATGGAGACGTAGGACTCGATGGCGTGGGTCATGACGTCGATGCCGGAGGCAGCGGTCAGGCCGCGCGGGGCGGTCATGCAGTTGTCGGCGTCGACGATAGCCATGTTGGGGAGCAGCGCGTAGTCGGCGAGCGGCCACTTGATGCCGGTCTCCTTGTCCGTGATGATGGCGAACGGCGTGCACTCGGAGCCGGTACCCGAGGAGGTCGGGACGGCAACGAAGTAGGCCTTCTTGCCCATCTCGGGGAAGGTGAAGATACGCTTGCGGATGTCCATGAAGTCCATGGCCATGTCCTCAAACTTGCACTCGGGGTGCTCGTACATCATCCACATGATCTTGCCGGCGTCCATAGCGGAGCCACCGCCGACGGCGATGATGACGTCCGGCTCAAAGAGAGCCATCTGCTTGGCACCACGACGTGCGCACTGCAGCGACGGATCGGGCTCGACGTCGTAGAAGCAGTCGTGGGCGATGCCCATCTCGTCGAGCTTGGCCTCGATTGCGCGGGTGTTGCCATTCTTGAAGAGGAACTGGTCGGTGACGATGAAGGCGCGCTTCTTGCCCATGACGGTACCGAGCTCGTCGAGGGCGACGGGCGTGGAACCCTTCTTGAAGTAGACCTTCTCGGGAGCGCGGAACCACAGCATGTTCTCACGGCGCTCGGCCACAGTCTTAACGTTGATCAAGTGCTTCACCCCAACGTTCTCGGAGACGGAGTTGCCGCCCCAGGAGCCGCAGCCCAGGGTCAGAGACGGCTTCATGCCAAAGTTGTACAGGTCACCGATGCCGCCGTGCGAGGACGGGGTGTTGATGACGATACGGCAGGCCTTCATGACGTGCTCGAACAGGCTGATCTTCTCGGCCTGGGCGGGGTGCACGTACAGAGAGGCGGTGTGGCCCGGGCCACCGGCGAGCACCAGGTGCTCGGCCTTGTCGACGGCCTCCTGGAAGTCCTTGGCGTGGTACATGGCCAGGACCGGGGAGAGCTTCTCGTGGGAGAACTCCTCCTTTGCGGGGTCGGTGGAGGTGACCTCGGCGATCAAGATCTTGGTCTTGGCGGGAACCTCGATGCCGGCGAGCTCGGCGATCTTGGCGGCAGCCATGCCGGGGATGCGGTGATCGAGGGCGCCGTTCTTGAACATGGCGGCACGCAGGGCCTCCATCTCGGCACCCTGCTTGACGAAGTAGCAGCCGCGCTTTTGGAACTCGGCCTTGACCTGGTCATAGATGGTGTCGATGACGGTCACGGACTGCTCGGAAGCGCAGATCATGCCGTTGTCGAAGGTCTTGGAGTGGATGATGGAGTTGACGGCGAGCAGCACGTCGGCGGTGTCGTCGATGACGACCGGGGTGTTACCGGCGCCAACGCCCAGGGCGGGCTTGCCCGAGGAGTAAGCGGCCTTGACCATGCCCGGGCCACCGGTGGCGAGGATGATGTCGACGTCGCGCATGACCATGTTGGTCAGCTCGATGGAGGGGACATCGACCCAGCCGATGATGCCCTCGGGGGCGCCGGCCTTGACGGCGGCGTCAAGCACGAGCTTGGCGGCGGCGATGGTGCACTTGGCGGCTGCCGGGTGCGGGGAGATGATGATGGCGTTGCGGGTCTTCAGGCTGATCAGCGTCTTGAAGATCGCAGTGGAGGTGGGGTTGGTCGTCGGGATGACGGCGCCCACGATGCCGATGGGCTCGGCGATCTTGGTGATGCCGTAAGCCTCGTCGCGCTCCAGGACACCACAGGTCTTGGTGTTCTTGTAAGCGTTGTAGATGTACTCTGCGGCGTAGTGGTTCTTGATGACCTTGTCCTCAAGAACGCCGCGGCCGGTCTCCTCGATGGCCATCTTCGCCAACGGGATACGAGCCTTGTTGGCGGCCATGGCGGCCTCATAGAAGATCTTGTCGACCTGCTCCTGCGTGTACGTAGCAAAAAGCGCCTGGGCCTCTCGCATCTGAGCGAGCTTAGCCTCAAGCGCCTCTACGTTGTCCACAATTGCGGGAGTAGTGTTTTCCGGTGACTTTTTCACCATTTGTGTCTCCTTGCGATCGGAGATTTACCCTACAAGATGCATGATAGCAAGAAATAAATCGGTGAACGGTCAGATTCCCGTAAAAGACAAACTAAAACGCTTCAATTAAATGAAACGTTTTAACCATTTAACTAATAGCCGAACGTCTTCTCCGGGCGAATTGCTAGTTTCCCCATGGCTATGGTCTGGAGTTTGTTCATTGTTTGTTCATTAGGTCTTGGGAAATTAATGCACATCGATCAATTCTGGCTGGTCGTGACACAATTTTTTGGTCGTTTCTATTTCATGGCAATAAACGCGTTCTCTTGTCAGACAAAACACTGGTATTAAACTAAAAATAATGTGCCAGACGGCACATTCAGTAAGAGTGAAATATATGCCTTTGTCTCTGGGTATTTTGTCGCCGTTTACCGGTTCATGTCAGATGAGTAGAAGGGGCGGTTTGTGAGATTGCCACGCTGTAGGCGAGCTCTCGTTTGGCTCGTCTCTTTTTTGTTCGTGTTTAATACGATCCCTACGGGCGTATTTGCTGATGAAATAGTGAATATTGACCCTCAACAAAACACGACTTCGGAGAATCTGTCTAATGAATCTGCTGATAGTACCTCTGTGTCGGGGGGGGGGGGGGCGGATGAGGCTTCGTCTAACGATAAGACGGATTCAAGTGATGATCAAAAACCTGAATCTGATGTCTCGGATAAGCAGTCAAACGATGTGAATGTGAATGAAACATCTGATGAATCGAATTCTGATGCAGCAGAATCTGGTGTTTTTCAAGTCAATGATCAATCAACATTTGAGGATGCGCTGAATAAAATTGCCTCTGATAATTTATCAGAGATCAGACTTGTCCTAAAAGGCGGCTCGTCTTTTGTGGTGCCGACCAAAGATTACGTTTCGACTTTCGGCGTTGCTAACAAGAAGATTACCGTGACGAGTGACGGTAATAATCGCGCAACCTTGCACTTCTCCAACCGTGCCATTCTTTCCGGATCTTGTACTTTTGACAACGTCGAAGTGGTTGGTTCAGGAAAATTCTATTGCAATGGTTTCGATACCGTGTTCACTCGTAACTGCGAGCTCAAGCTCTCTGAAACACTTTATGGCGGTGGCTATAAGTCGACTGTCGACCACACACATGTGGTGATAGCTGCGTCTGGATATATCAATCCTGGTAATAGCGCTGGCCTTCATGACGTCATTGGTGGTTCATATCAAGGGTCCGTCGAGCATGACACCTATCTTGAGATCAGCGGTGACCTTGGTATGACTAGCGGTAATCACGTTAATCCCGGTTGCATGCGCGGCGATGGGTCGAGCGGCGATGGAAACGGCTGTCCTTCTGTTTATGTGGGTGGTAACGCCACGCTTGTTTACGACAATGCCAACTGCGAAGTTTCTCCTGCTATCGAAGGCACTTACGGTTGCGAGATGCGCGGCAACGTGACGCTTGATGTTCGCTCGGGTGAAACAAATGAAATATGCGGTACTGAGGGCGATGCCAGCGAGTCGATAATTGATGGGAATTTACATATCATCGCTGGATCCGAGAGCTATGCAAATAGCGATCGTATCTTGCGTTTGGGTGGCAACTGGGGCATTACGGGAGCTGACAATCTTTTTGCGGCAATGCCTGGGCAGACGGAGCATTACATTATTAAGGGTAGTGTTACCATCGACACTTTTGAAAATGTTTGGGGCTGGGATAAAGGTACAGTTCCAGATAGCTACGATCTTCCCAATATTAATGGTGCCATTATGGGCAGGGTAGGCGGAGACATCACCATTAATGTTCAAGGCTCTCATTTACAAGATATTTATGGTGCAAGCGAAGATTCTTCTGTCAGCGGCACGGTAACTATCAACACGATCAATGCTGAACTAAAGAATAGTCTTTACGGTGATCCTGACTATGACGAGGGGGATATTCTCGCGCTAAGTTCTAGTACGGCAGGGGGCGCATGCAAGGTTCTCGTCGACGGTGGCGATGTGAACATAATCAGGCTCACGGAGGCGACATTAGCTAATGAAGGCTCCGAAATAACTGTTTCAGGTAGTCCGAAAGTCAGAACTGGGATTCTTTCGACGACAAATTATGACTCGGCGCCTTTAAATGCTCCCACCGTCAACTTTAATAATTGTTCGGCAACAATCCCCTTTGTGCAGTCAGCAACAAATGTTTACGTTAAGAATGGCTCACGGGTCACTCTTAATGGACTTTGGCTGACGATGGACCTTACTGTTGAAAAGGACAGTTCGCTGGTAACGGATGATAAAGATGCAGTCACGCTTGAGGGCAACGCCGTGATCAATGGTTCGTGGGAACAGCTGTATGACCGCGCCGATAGCGGGAATCCAGATTTGACTGTGGCTGGCTCCCTGACCGTTGGGCAGGGAGGTCAATTCGTTAACCATGGATCGATGTCCGTCGTAAAGGATGCCTCGAATTCTGGATTGATGGCTCTGCTGAAGCCGGTAATCATCCAGGGTTCATATGACGGTGTTTCCGCTGAGGTGAGACTTCCGATAGTTTCTGAGGGCAAAAACTATAATGTCGGATCTATTCCGCTTGATATTCGCGGAGTTGCTTCGGGTGTCACGACGGTTAACACCGTGGATGCCTCTGACTGGGAGATTCTTAAAAAGCCGACAATCGGTGACAACTATGTTTTGGGGAAGGCTGGCGCTAAAGATACGCCTGCTCAAGGCACTTTTGTTTTGGGCAATTCCGATGCTCTGAACGAGGGAATGTATCTTAAGCGAACGAATGACGCGGCCGGAAATAAGAACAACTTCATGTGGCAAGTTGCTGCAAAGATTGATTTAACTTTTGACGCCAACGGCGCCGACGATCCAGCCTACCCTCTGGTTAAAACTCAGGAAAAAATAAAAGGTAAGAATAGTTACACCTTCGCGCTGCCCAAGACCGCCCCGACCCGCAAGGGCTGGGCGTTCGACGGCTGGAGCACCGAGAGGGACGGCTCGGGCGATCAGTTCACCGACAAGACCGAGGTCTCCAGGTCCACGACCGTCTACGCCCAGTGGAAGTGGGTGCCCCGCGACGTCACCGTGACCTTCGACGAGAACGGCGGCGAGACCAAGGCCGACCCCGCCTCCCAGACCAAGGCCACCGAGCCGGGCAAGACCTCGTTCACCTTCGCGCTGCCCAAGACCGCCCCGACCCGCAAGGGCTGGGCGTTCGACGGCTGGAGCACCGAGAGGGACGGCTCGGGCGATCAGTTCACCGACAAGACCGAGGTCTCCAGGTCCACGACCGTCTACGCCCAGTGGAAGTGGGTGCCCCGCGACGTCACCGTGACCTTCGACGAGAACGGCGGCGAGACCAAGGCCGACCCCGCCTCCCAGACCAAGGCCACCGAGCCGGGTGCTCTGGCTTCGACAGGGGAGAGACTGCTGCCGGTTCTTCCGCTGGCAGTTGTCGGATCTGCTTTGACTTCTTTGGGCTTGCTGCTCGAATACAACCGCAAGAAGAGGCGGAGCGATAAATAAATAATGGCCAGCCATGGCTTTAAATGAACTGCCTCCCATTTCTTGGACATGAGAAATGGGAGGCTTTCTTTATGCGCGTTGACTTGAGAGTGAAGCATGATGTCGAGGCCAGGAAGGCGGCCATAGGGCTCTTCGAGCTCGGGCACGGGTATAAATCCGCCGCGATTGCCCTTTCGCTTCCCGCGGAAGCCTTGAGAAGTTGGCAGGAGATATACCGCGCGTTCGGGAGCGAGGTGCTGCTGCGCATGGACGGAAAGCGGGGCAGGTGCACATACGAGCAGAAGGCCGCCGGTGGCCGCCGAGATCTTCTCGCGCACCGCCAACGGCTGCGGGCACCGGCAGATAGCGATGTGCCTCAGGGCGGAAGAGGGGGCCGTGATAGCCGACAAGACCGTGCTCAAGATGATGCGCGAGATGGGGATCCGCTGCGGCATCAGACGCGAGACGGCCTACCACAGGTACAACTCGTACAGGGGCGTCGTCGGCAGGACGTTCGAGAACGTGATCGCGAGGGATTTCGACGCCGGGGCCCCGTGGCGGAAGCTGGGAACGGACGTCACCGAGTTCAAGGTGGCGGGCGGCAAGGCCTACTGGGCCCCGACGCTGGACTTCTGCACCAAGGAGATCGTGGTGAGCGACATATCGACCACGCCCGACATGGCCCAGCAGGTGAGGATGCTCGACGAGCTGCTGCCCAAGATCCCCGAGGGCACCGCCCCGACCATGCACTCGGACCGGGGCTGGCAGTACCAGCACGCCTCGTACACATCCAGGCTCGAGGCCGCTGGCATCGTCCAGAGCATGTCCAGGAAGGCGAACTGCATCGACAACGCCGCCACCGAGCAGCTCTTCGGCCACGTCAAGGACGAGTTCTACCGGGGCCGCGAGTGGAAGACGTTCGAGGATTTCAAACGCGACCCGGAGGAATACATAGTCCACTGGAACACGAGCCGGAGGCAGGTAAGATTGAAGGGCCTGACCCCGGAGGAGTTCCGGAATCAGGCCCTCGCGGCCTAGTCGCTATTTAGGGCGTCCAAGATTTGGGACGCAGTTCATTTTCACTCTGGTTTTGCATTCCTGGATAGATAGAAAAGAAACCGCCTTCTCAAAAGAAAGCGGTTTCTTATAGTTCTATATGAACGCGAGGTCTTTGACCCGGAGAGTCCGAGGTACTTGTTGGTAAGACCTTATTTAGGAGCGCGCAACCTTGCCGGACTTGAGGCAGGTGGAGCAAACGTTCATCTTGCGACGGTGACCATCGACGACGACGTAGACGCGCTGGATGTTGGGGCGGAACTTACGGTTGGTGACGCGGTGAGAGTGGCTGATGGAGCGACCGGCAACGGGGTGCTTACCGCAAACTTCGCAAACTTTGGACATAACTGACCCTCCTTGGGCGACAAACGAACATGTCGCGTTAACAAACAAGCCTGAACTATAGCACAGAAGTCGCTCCCTGTGCGCAATCTACACAGAGATATTCCTCTTTTGGCGATAGTGCCCACGCTACGGCCCTGGACGTAGATCCGATTTGCGTGCAGCAGAGGGGATTATGCCAGCTCGTGCGTGTGTTTTCAAGCTCGTCCCACAAATATATATAGGTTTATGGAGCGCCTGCGCCCGTTTACGGATTGTTCTGTATTTATGCTCGCAATTAAGCTCGAGGTTGGCTACACTATCCCTTGACCATTAAAGGGGTACGAGATACCCACATGGAATTACATAGCTGCCAAAGAGCAGCCCTTCCTGTGGGTGTCTGGTCCGCTTTAAGCGGTCGGGCATCTATTTTTTTGACTGTGTCAGCAGTCAAGACATGTGAGGAAGGAGATCGATGGGCACGACTTCCCCCAAGGCGGTCATCATGGACGAGACCGCCGTCAATCGAGCGATGACCCGCATCGCGCACGAGATTCTCGAGCGCAACGAGGGCTGTGAAGACCTCGCTCTGGTCGGCATCGTCACGCGCGGCGACCTTCTGGCAAAGAAGCTCGCCGAGGAGATCAAGGAGATCGAGGGCGTCGACGTTCCGCTCGGCAGCCTGGACATCAGCTTCTACCGCGATGACTATGCGACCAATTTCGCTCCCGCGATCCACGCTACCAACATTCCCTTCAGCGTCGACGGCAAGCGCGTCGTGCTGGTGGACGACATCCTGTATACGGGCCGTACTATCCGCGCCGCTCTGGATGCCGTCATGGACCTGGGCCGTCCGAGCCGCATCGAGCTGGCAGTTCTCGTTGACCGCGGTCACCGTGAGCTCCCCATCTCGCCGGACTTTGTCGGCAAGAACGTTCCCTCGTCGCATGAGGAGAACGTGCACCTATATATGAAGGAAGTCGACGGCCACACCGCCGTCGAGATTAACGACGTCGCGCCGGGTTCCCACGTGGGCTCCGCGCCGCTGGGAGGTGAGTAGTACCGTGGCGTTCAACCATAAGCACCTGATCGACATTACCGAGTACTCCGAAGAGGACATCAAGCTCATCCTCGAGACCGCCAAGGCGTTCTCTGAGGTCAACGAGCGTGCGATCAAGAAGGTCCCCACGCTCAAGGGCAAGACCATCGTCAACATGTTCAACGAGCCCTCGACGCGCACCCGCAGCTCCTTCGAGCTCGCCGAGAAGCGCCTTTCGGCCGACAGCCTCAACTTTGGCGGCTCCTCGACCTCCACGGTCAAGGGCGAGAGCCTCGTCGACACCGTCGAGACCCTCAACGCCTACAAGATTGATTGCATCGTCGTTCGCGATAAGCACGCCGGTGCTCCCTACATCGTCACGCAGAACTCGCCCGCGAGCGTCATCTGCGCCGGCGACGGCAAGCACAACCACCCCACGCAGGCCCTGCTCGACCTGTACACCATCTGGGAGCACAAGGGTGACTTCCACGGTCTGAAGGTCGCCGTCGTCGGCGATATCGCGCACTCCCGCGTGTGCGGCTCGCTGATCCCCGCACTTAAGATCATGGGCTGCGAGACCTACGCCGTCGCCCCCGGCACGCTGCTGCCGCCGGCGCCCGAGGTCCTGGGCTGCGACCACGTGACGAGCGACCTCGATTCCGTCCTGCCCGAGCTGGACGTCGTCTACATGTTGCGCGTGCAGCAGGAGCGCCTCGAGGGCGCACCGTTCCCCACGATTCGCGAGTACCACAAGCTTTTCGGTCTGACCAAGGACCGCGAGAAGCTCATGAAGCCCGATGCGATTATCTGCCACCCGGGCCCCATCAACCGCGGCGTTGAGTTCGACTCCTATATGGCCGACCACCCGCAACGCTCCGTCATCCTGGAGCAGGTCTACGCCGGTATCTGCGTGCGTATGGCTATCCTGTATCTGCTGCTTGGAGGTGCCGATAATGGCCTTGCTTCTTAAGAATGCCCACGTCGTCGATCCGTCCGTCGAGCTTGACGGTGTCGTCGACGTCCTGATCGACGGTGACAAGATCGCCGAGGTCGGCGAGAATCTCGCCGTCGAGGGAGCCGAGGTCCGCGACCTTTCCGGCAAGTACCTCGTCCCCGGCCTGGTGGATATGCACGTTCACCTTCGCGAGCCTGGCTACGAGGTCAAAGAGGACATCGAGAGCGGCACCCGCGCTGCTGCCAAGGGCGGCTTCACCGGCGTGTGCGCCATGCCCAACACCGACCCCGTTACCGATAACGGAACCGTCGTTGAGTTCGTCAAGTCCCGCGCTGCCGAGGTCGGCCACTGCCGCGTCTATCCTTCTGGTGCTATGACTCGCGGCCTTAAGGGCGAGGCTATGTCCGAGATGGGCGATATGGTCACCCACGGCGCCGTCGCCTTCACCGATGACGGTCGCGGCGTGCAGGGTGCGGGCATGCTCCGTCGCTGCATGGACTACGGCAAGATGTTCGGCAAGGTCTTTATGAGCCACTGCCAGGACGAGGATCTGGTCGGCCACGGCCAGATCAACGAGGGCAAGGTCTCGACCCGTCTGGCCCTCGAGGGTTGGCCGGCCGCCGGCGAGGAGCTTCAGATTGCCCGCGACATCGAGATTGCCAAGCTGACCGGTGCCAAGCTGCACATCCAGCACATCTCCACCGCTCATGGCCTGGAGCTCGTGCGTGCCGGTAAGGCTGCCGGTGTCCAGGTGACCTGCGAGGCCACCCCGCACCACATGTTCCTGACCGAGAACGACCTGGACGAGACCTACAACACCTCGCTCAAGGTCAATCCGCCGCTGCGCACCGACGAGGATGCCGAGGCCATCCGTCAGGGTGTCATCGACGGTACCGTCGACGCTATCGTTACCGACCACGCTCCCCACACCCCGTGGGAGAAGGCCCGCGAGTTCGAGCTCGCGCCCTTTGGAATGATTGGCCTCGAGACTTCGCTGTCGCTCGTGCTCACTGAGCTGGTCAACACGGGCAAGATGAGCGTGAGCCGCATGGTCGAGCTCATGGCCATCAAGCCGCGTGAGATTCTGGGCCTCGATCAGGTTCAGGTCAAGGCGGGCTCTGTCGCCGACCTGACCGTGTTCGACCCCTCCGCAACCTGGACGGTTGGCGAGGACGGTTACGAGTCGCGCGCCGAGAACTCCGGTTTTGCCGGCCGCACGCTCACCGGTCGTGCCACCGATGTATTTGTCGGTGGCAAGCAGACGCTCGCCGACGGCTGCATCTGCTAGCATAGCCTTATCGCTTTTGTGCGCGGCGCCCTTGCGGTGCCGCGCTTTCTGTTCGTTTAGACCATGCAACCGCATGGGGGATTGGAGCGTCTATGCCCACACCTTCCACTGCACGCATGCACGACTTCGAGGTCGTCTCGAACCGGGAGATCGCCGACGGCATCTTCTCGCTCGTAATCTCGGCCCCCAAGCTTGCAAGTGCGCTCAAGCCCGGTCAGTTTGTGAACATTGCCGTGCCCGGCGATGCCTCCTCGCTGCTTCGCGTGCCCCTGAGCTTCTATCGCGCCGACGCCGAGGCCGGCACCGTCGAGCTGTGGTACGCCGTCGTGGGCGACGATACCCGCCGTTTGTCTCAGATGGGCCCTGGCTCCACCTCTAACCTGTTGGGCCCCGGTGGCCGTGGCTGGATGGTACCCGAGGGCACCAGGAAGGCACTGCTCGTCGCCGGTGGCATCGGCGTTCCGCCTGTGCTGTGTCTTGCCGGCATGCTTGCCGAGCAGGGTGTTGATGTGGACGTGTGCCTGGGCTTTGGCACCGCTTCCAAAGTCGTGGGTGTCGATGAGTTCCGTGCGCTGGGCGCCACGGTTAACGTGTGCACCGACGACGGTTCGCTCGGCACGCACGGTTTTTGCACCGATCCGGCAGCCGAGCTGCTTGGAGAGGGCGGCTACGACTACGTGGCCAGCTGCGGCCCCGCCGTCATGATGAAGAAAGTCGCCGCCGCTGCCGCTGAGGCCGGTGTGTACTGCGAGGTGTCGCTCGAGCGCATGATGAGCTGCGGCTTTGGCGCCTGCAACACCTGCAATGTCGAGACGGTCGACGGTATGAAGGGCGCCTGCATGTGCGGCCCCGTGTTCGATGCCTCCAAGGTGGTGGTCTTCTAGTGGGTACCGTGAACATGGCCGTCGATTTCGGCGGCGTCAAGATGCAGAACCCCATCAACACCGCAGCCGGTACCTTCGGCTACGGTTGGCAGTTCCAGAATTTCTTCGATGTTTCCCAGCTGGGCGCCATTACCACCAAGGGCTGTGCCGCCGAGTCCTGGCCGGGCAACCCTGCGCCTCGCATGGCCGAGATTCCTGGCGGTATGATCAACTCCGTGGGACTGCAGAACCCCGGTGTCGCCGCCTTTGCCCGTGAGTCCGGCCCGTGGCTCGAGCAGCTGTCCAAGGACGGTTGCCAGGTCATTTGCCAGGTTGCCGGGCACTCCGTTGACGAGTTTGTCCGCGCACTCGAGATGTATGTCGAGCTGTGCCCCTGGGCTGCCGGCTACGAGATCAACGTGAGCTGCCCTAATATCGCCGCCGGCGGTGCCGCCATGGGCTCCACGCCCGAGGGCGCCTCTTCCGTTATGGCTGCTTGCCGCAAGGTGACCGATAAGCCGCTGTTCGTGAAGATGGCGCCGGTCAACGTCGCCGAGATCGCCAAGGCCCTCGAGGCTGCCGGCGCCGACGGCCTTTCGGTCATCAACTCCATCCAGGGCATGGCCATCGACGTCCATACCCGCAAGTCCCGCGTGGCCAAGCCCAAGGGCGGCCTTTCGGGCCCGCTGTGCCACCACATCGCCGTGCGCATGGTCTGGGAGGTTGCCCAGGCCGTCGATATCCCCATCAACGGTGTCGGCGGTGTCATGACTGGCGAGGATGCGGCTGAGTTTATCCTGGCCGGCGCCACCTGCGTGTCGGTCGGCATGGCCAACTTCGTCGATCCGTGCGCTTCGCTTAAGATCGCGCATGAGCTCGAGGCCTGGGCCGAGTCCCAGGGCGTAAAGGACATCAACGAGCTGGTGGGTGCTTTCGAATGCTAGAGAATGATGCCCGCGACCGTGTTATCGTCGCCCTCGACTGCGACCGTGAGCGCGCGCTCGAGCTCGCCCACGAGCTTTCGGGCCATGCCGCCTGGCTCAAGGTCGGCATGACGCTCTATTACGCTGAGGGTCCCCAGATCGTCAAGACCTTTAAGGACCTTGGCTTTAAGGTCTTCCTCGACCTTAAGTTCCATGACATTCCGCATCAGGTGCGCGGCGCTGCCCGCTCGGCCTCGCTTGCCGGTGCCGACCTGCTTTCGGTCCACGGCCTGGGCTCGGGTGCTATGCTCGCTGCCTGCCGCGAGGGTGCCGAGGAGGCGCGTGAGGACCGCGCCAAGCTCGTCGCCATCACCGTGCTCACGAGCATGAATCAGGATGCCTTGAGCGAGATCGGCGTCGAGTCTCCCGTGGCCGAGGAGGCCGCCCGCTTGGCAAAGCTTGCTCAAGCCACTGGCATCGATGGCATCGTGTGCTCACCGATGGAGGCTCACGACATGCGTGAGCTGCTGGGTCCCGACGCGCTGATCGTGACCCCGGGCGTGCGTCCGGTGGGTGCCGCTCTTGGTGACCAGTCCCGCGTGGCGACGCCTTCCCAGGCTATCGAGCGTGGCGCAAGCCACATTGTGGTGGGCCGTCCCATCACCGGCGCCGACGATCCGGTTGCCGCCTTTGACGCTATTGTCGCTGAGCTGGTCGAAAACGTCTCCTAAAAGATTCCCCTAAGTCACCACTTTTGGGTCTCATTAGCACAAAATAGCCCCTGTGCCTGCGTAAACTTTCCCATCCTTTGTGTGGAATCGCAGGTCAGGGGCTTAACTTTGGGCGCAGTATATTGCACTTTTTGCGGGTATCGTCTAACCTATGGAGCCGCGATTGGGCATTTTGTACGTTCTACGTGCTAAAATGCCAATTATTGAATCAGATATAACCCAACTATTTGGAGGTACGAATGGCACTCCCTCAGCTTACCGATGAGCAGCGCAAGCAGGCTCTTGAGAAGGCTGCTGCCGCACGTCACGCCCGCGCTGAGCTTCGCGAGCAGATCAAGAAGGGCGAGAAGTCCCTCGAGTCTGTTCTCAACTCCGATGACCCCATCGCTTCCCGCATGAAGGTTTCCACCCTCATCGAGTCTCTCCCTGGTTATGGCAAGGCCAAGGCCGCCAAGATCATGGAGGAGCTCGGTATCTCCGCTACCCGTCGCGTCCAGGGCCTCGGCGTCCGTCAGCGCGAGCAGCTCCTCGAGCAGCTGACCAAATAAGTGAGCGCTCAGGATTCCAAGCTCTTTGTGATTTCTGGACCGTCAGGCGCAGGCAAGGGTACGCTCGTCACTCGTGTGCGCGAGCGCCGCTCGAACCTGGGCCTGACGGTTTCGGCTACCACGCGAGCACCACGCAAAGGTGAGGTCGACGGCGTCAACTACTTTTTTCTGACGCGCGAGGAGTTCGACCGCCGCGTGGCAAACGGTGAGTTTGTTGAGTGGGCCGAGGTCCACGGTAACTGCTACGGCACGTTGGTGAGCGAGGTCACATCCAAGCTCGCCTCTGGCGCATCTCTGATTTTGGAGATCGATGTCCAGGGCGCCCTGCAGGTGAAGGAGCGCTTCCCCGAGGCCGTGCTGATCTTTATCAAGCCGCCTTCGCTTGAGGTACTCCGCGAGCGTCTAGTCGGTCGCGGTACCGAGACGCCCGAGACGATTGAGCTGCGTATGGCAAACGCCGCCGATGAGCTTGCCCTTGCCGACCGCTACGACGACGTCGTGGTTAATGACGATCTCGACCGCGCGACCGATGAGCTCGTTCGCGTTCTCGATATGCATGAAAGGATCTGAGGTCCGTGTCCGTTGTAAAGCCTTGCATTGACGATCTTCTGGAGAAGACCGATCACAACCGCTTCCTGCTCGCTTCGCTTGCCTCCAAGCGCGCCTGCGACATCAATAGCATGCTGCGTGGCCAGCACAACCGCGTGCTTGCCGTCCAGGATGTCGATGACATCACCATCGGACTTTCCGGTGCCGATACCATCTCGATGGCTATGGACGAGATTGTCGACGGCGACATCTCTTACGACGAGGCTCGTTACGAGAAGGCGCTCGGCCACAAGGTTGCTGAAGCCTAAATGGCGGCTCGCGTCTGCCTAGTCCACTATCACGAGGTTGGGCTGAAGGGCAAGAACCGCGCACATTTTGAGCATATCCTCATGGATAACATCAAGGCGGCCTTGGCCGCCTTTTCCGTGAACGCCGTGTCTCGAATTTCCGGTTATATCCTCGTGACCTTTAACGAGCATCAGGCCGACGAGGCGGCGCGTGTCATCCGCACCGTCCCCGGCGTTGCCCGTGTGTCTTTGGCGTATCACACCAACCGCGACCCGCAGGAGTACTGCGCCGCCGCTGTGAAGGCGCTGCGCGAGTTTGGTTCCTTCGATTCGTTTAAGGTGCACGCCAAGCGCTCCAATACTGACTATGAGCTCACCTCGATCGATATCAATCGACAGGTTGGCGAGGTGCTGTGTGAGGCGTTTCCCGATAAAAAGGTCCAGATGCACGACCCCGACGCGATGGTGCACGTTCTGGTGGTTCAGGGTAGTGTCTACGTGTATGCGCGCTCCGAGCGCGGCGTTGGCGGCCTTCCGGTGGGTTCTGCCGGCAAGGTCGTGACGCTTCTGTCGTCGGGTATCGATTCTCCGGTGGCGACCTGGATGCTCGCGCGTCGCGGCGCGGTGTGCGTGCCGGTGCATTTCTCCGGTCGTCCGCAGACGCCCGACACGAGTGAATACCTGGTGCAGGACATCATCCGTGCGCTTGAGCCGGGTGTCCAGATCGGCCGCCTGTACGTGGTGCCGTTTGGCGACTGCCAGCGTGAGATTTCGGTCACCTGTCCCAGCAACCTGCGCGTGATCATGTATCGCCGCATTATGTATTCGGTTGCTGAGCGCATTGCACACATCGAGGGTGCCAGGGCCATCGTTACGGGCGAATCGCTTGGGCAGGTTGCCTCCCAAACGCTTGAGAACATCATGGCCGTCAACGAAGCCGTGAAGATTCCCGTGTTCCGTCCTCTCATCGGTTCGGACAAACAGGAGATCATCGCACGCGCCGAGGAGATCGGTACGTTCGATATCTCGACTGAGGCCGCTCCCGACTGCTGCACGCTGTTTATGCCACGCCGTCCCGAGACGCACGCTAAACTCGATGCCGTGCATGAGGCCTGGGAACTGTTTGATCACGAGGAGATGATTGAGCGTCTGCTCAAGCAGACCGAGTACATCGACTTCGAGAGCAACACGTACAAGGCCCCTAAGACCTTAAAACGCAAACATTCTGAGCTTGCTCCGCGTGAGATTTACCAAGATCACGAGTAAATATGTGCATAGACCGACGATGCGCCTGCATCGTCGGTCTTTTGCTATCTGGGCATTTTGCGGCTAAGTGTTCATTTGCTGACGTGTGCCTGAATAAATGGACATTATTTCGTAAGGTTTTGGTCAGCTTTTGGTTTGACCGCGAAAACCGGTGTGGACGTGCGGAAGCTGCGGCGTTCGTTTCCTGACACGATGGTGTTGGGAGGTTTTGCTATGGCGCAGCGCGAACAACACGAACGAGTCAAAAAGATGGACCGCTGGGCGGGCAAACTGCTCGGTCATAAGGCAGTGGTGATGGCGATACTGGTCGTCATTGCGATGGCGAGTGGACTGGCAATGGCGAACTTTGGCGGCGGTGCCGGCGGTGTGTCGTTTGAGCGCACTGATGGTTCGGGCACGTTAGTGGAGCCGGGATCCGGCGATGCTTCGAGTGGAAAGACATCTGAAGGCTCTTCGCCTAAGGCGTCTGCCGCGGCAGAGGTCTATGTCGATGTTGATGGCGCCGTGGTGTCACCCGGTGTATATCGCCTCAAAGACGGGGCGCGGGTGGCTCAGGCGATTGATGCCGCCGGCGGGCTGGCGCCCGAAGCAGACGTTACGGGGCTTAATCGTGCATCCAAGGTCACTGATGGACAAAAAATTCACGTTCCAACGGTAGGGGAGCAGCAGGTGTCCATTGCGGAAGCCGGTGTTGATGGTGGGACTTCCGCATCATCAGGCGTCGGTGGCGCAACAGGCCTAGTAAACATTAATACGGCAAGCTCGGCAGAGCTGCAGACGCTCTCGGGAATCGGTCCCTCAATGGCACAGTCGATTATCGATGAGCGGACAAAGAACGGTGCTTTTGCTTCGGTTGACGATCTGATGCGCGTGTCGGGAATCGGCGAGAAGAAGCTTGCCAAAATCAAAGATTGCATCTGCGTATGAGTGCGACCGAGCGAGAGCACGTGATGCCTCCGCGGCCCCTGATTCCGTGGACGATGGCCATTTGTGCCGGCTTGTGTGCGAGCTGCGGATTGGTGCTTAACATGGCAGCCGATTTGCTGCTGGGAGAGCAGCCAGCGCCCGTCACATTGCTTATAGCCATTCCCATTGCGGCTGCGGTATTCGTTGTGCTGGCTCAATCTTGTGCGCGGCTTGCCCCTTTGAAGCGGTGGCTGTATGCCGCGTCCGTCGGTCTCATAGCGGGTGCGGTCGTTTCGGCGTGGTGGGCCGTGGGTGCGCTCAACGCCTCGAAGACGCTCGACGGTCGAGCGGCAAGCATTCTCGAGTTTGTCGTGCAGGGTGACCCATCCATAAATGACGACGTGTATTCCTATACCTGCGAGGCGCGCTCGGACGGTAAGAACTTGGCAACGGTTCGCCTATCGTGTGACCGTGATTTCAAGGTCGGGGCGCACGTGCGTGTTATCGGTCGCGTGTCACGTTTTGAGAACGATGCGTATGGACGATCGCGCGTGCTCCGAGGCGAGGTACGCAAGGTTAAAGCCGTTCGGATTGTGTCGGTCGATGAGGGTTCTCCGAGGCCGCTGCTTCGGCTGCGAAATGGGCTGCTTGCGTCCATCGCGCCTGCGACCGACCCGGCGCGTGCGCTCATAGCCGGTGTCGTCTGCGGTCGTTCGGCCGAGCTGCGCGCCCAGCCGGCGGGCGACTGGTTTTCGGTGACGGGAACGGCGCATCTTATCGCCGTCTCGGGCAGCCATTTGGCTATCGTGGGGTTTGTAATCGAGGGTGTATTGCAAAAGACTCGGTGCTCACGTGGTCTTCAGCGGGCGATATTGGCGATAACGCTTGTGGGCTACGCTGCCTTTACGGGCGCGTCTCCCTCGGCCGTGCGCGCGTGCTGCATGGTGTTCGTGACGCTTGTCGTAAACGGCGCGGGGCGTCGTCGGCACGGCCTTTCGGCACTCTTCGTAACCATGTCCATCTTTGTGCTACTGCGGCCGACGGTGCTGTTCGAGATGGGCTTTCAGCTTTCATGCGCCAGCGTCTTAGCCATTCTGTGCTTTTGTCCCTATGCGACCTACGCTTTGGGTGAGCTAGGTGTGCCATCGGGCGTTGCCAGCGTGCTTTCCGTCACGCTGTGCTCGCAACTGGCGACACTTCCCATCACCATTCCTGCCTTCGGTACATTCTCGCTCATTGCTCCGTTGGCAAATGCGGTCATCGGTCCGGTGGTGAGCGTTCTGCTCGCTGTGTCGATCGTGCTGGCTCCCTTTTCGCTCGTGGGACCGTTGCGGACTTGGGCGCTCGTTGTGCCCATGATTGCCGCCCGTTGCGCGCTGTTCTTCGAGCAGCTGTTTGCCGCCGTGCCGGGTGCATACGTGAGCGTGCCGCCCGATAGCATGTGGATTTACCTAGTGCCGTGTTTTCTGGCGGTTCTGCTGGTCTGGTGGCCGCGTCCCCGTGCACGTCCTATGGCGGTGGGGCTTGCATGCCTGATGCTCTTGGCTGCGATTCCGTACGTCTATTGGGATCGATTCGCTCCGCCTTCGGTGACGGTGCTCGATGTGGGCCAGGCCGATGCGATTCTTATCCGCCAAGGCGGCGCAGTAGCTCTCGTCGACTGCGGGCTCGACGAGCGTGTGGTTGCGGCGTTGGTTCGCAATAACGTGCACCATATCGATGCCGTTTTTGTGACGCATTGGGATGAGGACCACTGGGGTGGTTTGCCTGCCGTGCTCGAACAGTTTTCGGTCGGAACGATTGCCGTGGCGGCGGATGCGCTGGAGGATGCTCCTGCCGAGGTATTGAACCGACCTGGCGTGGAGTATCGGCAGGTGCGCCATGGGGATACGGTCGACATCGGCTCATTTTGCGCCCGCGTGATGTGGCCATTCGAGTTCGTGGATGGCGAGGGAAATGAGGACTCGCTTGTCCTGCTGCTCTCTTATGTTCAGGAAGGCAAGGGCCTGCGAATACTTCTCACCGGTGATGCCGAGCTCGACCAAGAGCGGGAATTCGTGCAGGAGGTGGGGGATATCGATGTCCTTAAACTTGGGCATCACGGCTCCAAGGTTTCAGTCGATGGCGAGTTGCTGGACGTCCTGAAGCCCGAGCTTTCCCTCGCAAGCGCCGGTGAGGGGAATCGATACGGCCATCCGTCCGATGCCTGCATCGATGCCGTTAAGGAAGCGGGTGGTGTGTTCGCGTGTACTATCGAACACGGCGACATTACCGTCACACCGACTGCGAATGGCTTTGCGATGCGATGCCAGCGACCGTGACGACGTCGTTGGCGTGTGGTGGGCCCCTGGGCTAGAATGGCACGGAACGAATACGAAGGCCTGCGGGAGGGGAGCGCAATGTCCGAAACCGGTTTGCTGCCGGCATATCTGATTGTCGGTACCGACGGAGTTAAGCGCGACCACGCCGTCTCGCGTATGAAAGCGCGTCTGGAAAAATCGGGTATGGTCGAGTTCAACCTCGACGAGCGAGACATGACCAAGGACCCCGATATCGAGTCCATTATCGGATCGCTTAACACCTTTCCCATGGGCAGCGAGTTTCGCCTGGTAATCCTTGACGGCTGCTCCAAGCTTGCCAAGGCGGTTTCCGAGCCGCTCGTCGAGTATCTGGCGAGTCCAAGTCCCACAACGGTCTGCCTTATTATCGCCGATTCGCTCGCCAAGAATACGCGCCTGTACAAGGCGATCGCCAAGATTGACAAGAAGGCCGTCATCGATTGCTCGGGCACCAAGCGCTGGGAGCTCCCACGCCGCGTGCAGCAGATGGCGACGCAACACGGCAAGTCCATCTCGGCGGCGGCCGCCGAGGAGCTCGTCTCGCGCTCGGGCGAGAACACCCGCATGCTCGATAACGACTTGGCTAAGCTTGCCCAGATGGTCGAGGCGCCCCAGATTGAGCTTGCCGACGTTGAGCGCTGGATTGTACGTACGGCCGAGGTTCAACCCTGGGACTTTCTCAATGCGGTCTCGGCCCGTGACATGCGACGCTCACTCGAGCTCTTCAATCTACTGCCCGCCAAGAGCTACGTGTGGACTTACACATTGCTGTGCGGCCGCATCCGCGAGCTTATCGTTGCCAAGGCGCTCGATGCGCGCGGACAGGGTCGTGAGCTGGCCGCAACACTTAAGCTCCAGTCCTGGCAGGTCAAGAATCACCTGACCTGGGCACGTCGCTTTTCGATGGCAGAGCTCGTTGCCGCGCTCGAGGGTGCGGTCGATGTGGAGCTCGCGCTCAAGGGTTCGGCCGATTCTCAGACGGCGCTTTTGCTCTGGATTACGAACATCTTGAGAAAATCGTGATGATACCTGCCTATTTGACAAATTCGTTCTATCCCTTTGAGAGGGAGCGTGCTATAGTAGGCGCTTGCATGACCTCACCGTGTCTCAGAGGTGTCATACATTTTTTGCAAGGAACTCGAAAGGAACTCCAGAAGTGGCAAACATCAAGTCTCAGAAGAAGCGTATCCGCACCAATGAGGCAGCTCGCATGCGTAACAAGGCTGTCAAGTCCGAGCTCAAGACGCTGACCAAGCACGTCCAGTCCGCCGTCGCCGAGGGCGACGCCGAGAAGGCCCAGGCTGCCCTCAAGACCGTCACCAAGCGTCTCGACATGGCTGCCGCCAAGCATGTTATCCACAAGAACCAGGCTTCCAACCGCAAGTCCGGTCTTGCCAAGCTCGTGAACAGCATCAACGCCTAAGTTGTAAATTTCACACCACACAGATTACGCGCATAAATGGAGCCTGTTTTATGGAACAGGCTCCATTTTTTGTACCGCTCGGGTAAGATAGTCCGCATGAATACTTCAATTGACATTTCCCACATCCGCAACTTCTCGATTGTTGCGCATATCGACCATGGCAAGTCCACGATCAGTGACCGCATCCTCGAGCTCACCCATACCGTCGACGAGCGTGACATGGAGTCGCAGCTGCTCGACACCATGGATATCGAGCGCGAGCGCGGCATCACGATCAAGTCTAATGCCGTTCGCGTTTCCTATGACGCCGACGATGGCGAGACGTATCAGTTCAACCTGATCGATACGCCGGGCCACGTGGACTTTACCTACGAGGTCTCGCGTTCGCTGGCCGCCTGCGAGGGCGCAGTGCTCGTCGTCGACGCCACGCAGGGCGTCGAGGCACAGACCGTCTCCAACGCGACGCTCGCCATGAACGCCAACCTGGATATCGTGCCCGCCATCAACAAGATCGACCTGCCGTCGGCACACCCCGATGAGGTCAAGACCGAGATCGAGGATGACCTGGCGATTCCCGCCGACGATGCCGTATGCGTATCGGGCAAGACCGGCGAGGGCATCCACGATCTGCTGGAGTCCATCGTCTTTTTGATCTCACCGCCCAAGGGCGATGCAAACGCGCCGCTCAAGGCGCTCATCCTGGACTCGTATTTTGATGAGTACCGCGGCGTCGTCGCCACGGTCCGTGTCTTTGACGGCTCCATCAAGAAGGGCGATACCCTGCGCATGATGCAGGCCAAGGGCGATTTTTTGGTCGATGGCGTGGGTGTCAAGCGTCCCGCCGAGACGCCGGTCGACGCGCTGACCGTTGGCGAGGTGGGCTACGTGGTCACGGGCCTGAAGGACCCCGAGGCCGTGCGCGTGGGCGATACCCTCACGTGGGCCTCGAACCCCTGCCCCGAGCCGCTTCCGGGCTACCGCGAGGCCAAGCCCATGGTCTACACGGGCCTGTTCCCGATCGACAACAAGGACTACGAGAATCTGCGCGACGCCCTCGATAAGCTGCACGTCAACGACCCGTCGTTGGTGTGGGAGCCCGAGACCTCGGTGGCGCTCGGCTTTGGCTTCCGCGTGGGCTTCCTGGGCCTGCTGCACATGGAAGTCGTCAAGGAACGCCTGGAGCGCGAGTTCAACCTGGACCTCATTGCCACGAGTCCCTCGGTCGACTATCACGTCTACAAGACCGACGGCGAGATGATCGATGTCCGCAGTCCGCAGGACCTTCCCGAGGCCACGCGCATCGATCGTATCGAGGAACCCTACCTCAAGGCAAAGATCATCTGCCCGCCTGAGTACACGGGTGCCGTCATGCAGCTCGCCATTGAGCACCGCGGCGTCACAACCGATATGATCCACCTGACGAGCAAATCGGTCGAGATGCGCTTCGATATGCCGCTCGCCGAGCTCATCTTGGACTTCTTCGATCAGCTCAAGAGCCGCACCAAGGGCTATGCCTCGCTCGACTACGAGTTCAACGAGTACCGTCCCTCCGAGCTCGTGAAGCTCGATATTTTGCTTTCGGGCGACGAGGTGGACGCGCTTTCGTTTATCGTCCATAAGGACAAGGCATATGGCCTGGCCCGTGGCTTGTGCGACAAGCTCAAGGAGATCATCCCGCGTCAGCTGTTCGAGGTGCCCATCCAGGGTGCTATCGGCAACAAGATCATCGCCCGTTCCACCGTCAAGGCGCGTCGCAAGGACGTTCTTGCTAAGTGCTACGGCGGCGATATCTCGCGTAAGCGCAAGCTGCTCGAGAAGCAGAAAGAGGGCAAGAAGCGTATGAAGGCCATCGGATCGGTCGAGGTCCCGCAGGAGGCCTTTATGGCGATCCTCAAGGTGGACGAGTAGGTCTATGGCTCTTTCCGAATATAGTCTGCGGCTGCTGGGCGCCTATGCCGAGCAGCCGTTCCTTATGGCTCCCATGGCGGGCGTTACCGACCCCGCCTATCGCATCATGTGTCGCCGCCGCGGTGCCAACCTTGCCTACAGCGAGATGGTGAGCGTGGCAGGCCTTGCCTATGCCAGCAACAAAACGTGGCGCCTGGTGCTGCCGGCCGACGAGGAGCAGCAGATTTGCGTGCAGCTCTTTGGCTCCAAGCCCGATCAGTTTGCGAGCGCCGTCGCCGCCGTCGAGGAGCGCGTTGGCGATCGCCTGTCGCTCATCGATATCAATATGGCATGCCCCGCCCGCAAGGTTGTCACCAAGGGCGAGGGTTCGGCGCTCATGCGCACACCCGACCTGGCCGAGAAGATCGTCGAGGCCACGGTGGGCGCGGCGCACGTGCCCGTGACCGTCAAGATTCGCAAGGGCTTTTATGCCGAGGACCGCAATGCCGCGACATTTGCCCGGATGCTTGAGGGCGCAGGGGCTGCCGCAGTCGCCGTGCATGGTCGTTGCGCCACGCAGCTCTACACGGGCCAGGCCGATTGGTCTGTCGTCGATGAGGTTGCCGACGCTGTCGAGATTCCCGTGATCGGTTCGGGCGATGTGTTCTCGGCCGAGGACGCTGCCGAGCATCTGCAAGGCTCGGGTGCCAGAGCGGTGTTTATCGCGCGCGGCATCTACGGCAATCCGTGGGTGTTCGGCGATGCCCGAGCCCTTGCACTCGATGGCACGCCGGTTCCTTCTCGCTCCTCGGTTGAGCGCCTGGAGGCTCTGCGTGAGCACCTGACGTTGACGCACGAGCTTCTGCCGCTTATGTCGCGTGCCCGTACGTATGCAAGCTGGTACTTAAAGGGCATGCCCCATGCCGCCGCCTGGCGCGCTCAGGTGGTGCGCTGCTCCACGTACGAGGAGTTTATGGCGCTGGTCGATGATATCGAGCGCGACGTGGTGCTCTGTGAGGCCGCGCTTGCCGCTGGTGAGCCGGTGCCCGCTCATCCGCTGGAGGCTTAAGGGTGGCCGTTACCGCGCTGTATGTGCACGTGCCGTTTTGCGCTCAAAAATGCCGCTATTGCGACTTTGACTCGCGCAGCTTTGCTCTGTGTGATTTGGATGCTGCGCTCGATTCCTATTTTGAGCAGCTGTATGCACGCCTCGATTCCTTTGGCGACGCCGGGGCGCTTGCGCAGGTCCGCACGGTCTATATTGGCGGCGGCACGCCCTCACTGGCTGGGGAGCGCCTGGTGAAACTTGCCCGTCGTATCTCCATGTGGTGCAAGCCCGTTGAATTTACTTGCGAAGCCAATCCTGAGTCGCTGACCGTCGAGCTCGCCACCGCGCTTGCCGAGGCGGGTGTCACGCGCATCTCTCTGGGCGTGCAAACCCTCGACAATACCGAGCTGGCTGCTATTGGCCGCATTCACGATGCTAATCGGGCACTTGCGGCTATCGCGACGGTGAAGGAAGTTGGCCTCGATGTGTCGTGCGACCTGATGTGCGGCCTTCCCGGGCAGACGGCCGCAAGCTGGCGGAGCACGCTCGATGGCGTGCTGGCGGCGGCGCCGCATCATGTGTCGATCTACCCGCTCACGCTTGAGGAGGGGACGCCCCTTTATCGCATGGCGTGCCGTGACGAGTCGCTCGAGCCCGATGAGGATTTTCAGGCTTCGTGCATGGACGCGGCGCGTGAGCGCCTGGGTGCGGCCGGCTATCATCCGTATGAGGTGGCGAGCTACGCGCTCGACGGCCATGAGTGCGCCCATAACATTGCCTACTGGACCGGACAGGGCTACCTGGGCCTGGGTCGTTCTGCCGCGGGCATGCTCGACGACGAGGATTTCGACCGTCTTGCAGGTTTGTTCCCCGGCGTGTCTTCTCGAGGCGATGCGTACCGCGTGCGTCTGGTGCAACGTGACGATGACGCGACGGCGTTCGAGGCCGAATATCTGTCGCAGCGTGAGGCTGTCGCCGAAGACTTGATGCTCGCTTGTCGCATGACGCGCGGTGTTGCGTCCGACCTGTTGGCTCGTGCAGCTTGCGTCATCCCAACGGGCGAGCTGGCAGCTGCCTGCGATCGCGCGCTCGAATTGGGTCTTGCCACTTGGGTGCCCGAGACGCTCTGGGGTCATGAGGGACCCTTCACTACGGCAGATGTCGTCGCGGGCCATGTTCGAGCTCGTCTGGCGCCGACCCATCTGGGCTGGCTCGATGGAAATGTTCTGTTCGAGCTGTTTTGGGATCTAGCTTAGGCCGCTCGGGTAGAATTACCGGAATATATACGCTGCTGTGAGCAGGAGGTTGCCGCGCATGGCGACGATGAACGAAAAAGATTACTACGAGATTCTGGGTGTCTCCAAGGACGCCACCTCGCGTGATATTCAAAAGGCCTTCCAGCAAAAGGCCCGTAAGCTCCATCCGGACGTCAATAAAGAGCCGGATGCCGAGGAAAAGTTTAAAGAGGTTTCCGAGGCCTACGCCGTGCTTTCGGATGAGCAAAAACGTGCGCGCTACGACGCCATGCGTTCTGGCAATCCCTTTGCCGGTGCTCCTACGGCTTCGCCCTATGGTGGCGGCTACGCCGGCAGCACGGGCTATGGCAATCCCTTTGAGGGCGGCTTTCCCTTTGGTGGCGCCTGGGGCCAGCAGCGTCGCGGCCAGGCTGCCTACAATCCCGAGAACGGCGCCAACGTGGTCGTCGATATCAAACTCGACGCCAAGGAGGCCAAGGGCGGTGCCCGCAAGACCGTCCGCTACACGCGCTTCGATACCTGTAGCAACTGCGGCGGCTCGGGCTCCGTTTCGTCTGAGCATGCCCATACCTGCCCGAGCTGCGGTGGCCGCGGCCACATCGACGTCGACCTGTCCTTCCTGTTTGGTGCGGGCACGTTCCAGTCGGTCTGCCCCGAGTGCGGCGGTTCCGGTAAGGTCGTGGCCGACCCCTGCCCCGATTGCGGTGGCAGCGGGCGAACCCGTGTGACCTCCGAGCAGACGATTGAGTTTCCTGCCGGCACGCACGATGGCGACGAGGTCCGCATTAGCGGCATGGGCCATGCTGGCACTAACGGTGCCGCGGGCGGCGACCTGGTCGGCCGCGCCCATGTTGAGGCCGAGCGCTTGGAAGGCAAAGCTCGTACTGGCTTTTACCTGATGGGCATTGTGGCGCCGTTTTTGGTGCTGTCGGCCATCTCGGGAGTGTTCTCGGCCTTTGCCGTGATGTGCTTTATTCCGTTTACCATGGGCCTGTTCATGGTGCTTTCGGACGGTGTGCTTCATCGCAGCCTGCTGTGGTGGAAGCGCGGTGCGATGCAGTTTGCCAACGGTTTTGCCAACGGCTTCATGTTCGCGCTCGTGTCGGTTTGGTTCGCGAGCTGCTCGCAACGGGCCATGCTTTCGCCGTATCAAATGCAATAACATCAAACCCTTTGTTTGCGGTCGGCCCAGCTTGGGTATAGGACGCACTGTGACAATAATGAAAGTCGGAAGGATTCGGTCGTGTCGGAAAATAGGGATTACTACGAGGTGCTTGGCGTCGACAGGGATGCCGACGCGCGGACGATTAAGCGTGCGTTTTTAAAGAAGGCCCGTACCGTACATCCGGATGTTTCGGACGATCCCGAGGCCGAGGCCAAGTTCAAGGAGCTCAACGAGGCCTATTCCGTTCTTTCCGATGAGCAGAAGCGTGCTAACTACGACCGTTACGGCACTGCCGACGGTCCTGGTGGTTCGGGCTATGTCGACATCAACGATATCTTTGGTGGCATGGGCATGGACGACCTGTTCTCGTCGTTTTTTGGCGGCGGTGCCGGTGGTGGTGCCCGCAGCCGTCGTGAGCGTCGTCGCGGACGCGACATGGCCATCTCGCTTTCGGTGACGCTCGAGGAGGCGGCGCTCGGTTGCAAAAAGACGATCAGCTATGACCGCCTTGCTCCTTGCGAGGACTGCAACGGTACCGGTAGGGCCGAGGGTGCACAGGAAAAGCAGTGCAGTCGCTGCCACGGTACGGGCTACGTCACGACGGTTCAGCGATCGTTTTTGGGCCAGGTTCAGTCTTCCTCGCCTTGCCCTGACTGCCATGGCGAGGGCACGGTTATCGACCATCCCTGCGAGACCTGCGACGGTCAGGGCCGCACGCCTTCGCACGAAAAGATCGACATCGATATTCCCGCCGGCGTTTCGACCGGTCGCCAGCTGCGTGTGAGCGGCTTTGGCGAGGCCGGCCTTCGCGGCGAGCCTTCGGGCGACCTGATTGTCAACGTGCGCGTCGCCGACCATGAGCGCTTTAAGCGCAACGGTGACGACCTGTACCTGGTGAGCGATATCTCGATTGCGCAGGCTGCGCTCGGCTGCGAGATCGAGGTCGAGGGCATTATGCCCGACGAGGTCGTTAAGGTGACGGTTCCCGCCGGCGCCCAGTACGGCGACACCGTGAGCGTCAATAATTACGGCATGCCGCGCATTGGCGGTGGCGGTTCGCGTGGCCGCCTGATCGTGCAACTGCGCGTGGTCGTTCCCACCAATCTTTCCAATAAGCAACGCGAGCTGCTCCGTGCTTTTGCCGATGAGATGGGCGATGACGTCGCTTCCGGTAAGAAGTCGGTGACCGACCGTATCAAGAGTGCCCTCGACGATATCCTCGATTAAGGAGCCCGCGTGCTCGCACCCCATATTTCCGTCGTCAACCTCGGCTGCCGTGTCAACCGGGTTGAGTCTGACCGTATCACTGCCGATCTTATGCGCCTGGGCTTTGCTATTGTGGAGCCCCAGGATGCCGATCTGATCGTCATTAACACCTGTGCCGTTACGGGCGAGGCCGAGGCCAAGACCCGTAAGGCCGTCCGTCATGCGCTGGCCCATCCAAATGAGCCCTATGTGCTCGTGACCGGTTGCGTGGTCAATTTGTATCCCGAGGAGCTGTTGGAGCTTTCGGATCGCGTGATCGCCGAGCCGTCCAAGATCGATGTCGCCGAACGTGTCTGCGAGGTGCTGGGCGTTGAGTCCGATAGCGTTCCCGCCTGCAGCGATGGCGAGGTGGTCGATGCGCTCGGTCGCTCTCGCCTGGGCGTGAAGATCCAGGATGGCTGCAACCACCGTTGCACCTATTGCATCGTGTGGAAGGCCCGCGGTCCCGAGCGTTCCGTGCCCGTCGAGTCCGTGCTTGAGCAAGTTCGCGAGGCCCAGGAGGCCGGCGTGCCCGAGGTGGTGCTGACCGGTGTGAACCTGGGTGCCTACGATGGCAAGAGCGCGACCGACGAGCATGTCGAAATCGATGAGCTGCTCGAGGCCATCATGGAGCGCACGACTATTGCGCATGTGCGCATTTCCTCGGTCGAACCCATGGATATCTCTGAGCGCCTGCTTAAGGTTATGGCGCGCTATCCGCAGCGTATTGCCCCGTTTTTGCACCTGCCCGTACAGTCCGGCTGTACGGCGACGCTGCATCGCATGGGTCGTCCCTATAGTGCCGAGGCCTTTGAGGACACGGTGCGCATGATTCGCGCCATCCTGCCGCAGGCGTCTCTTTCGTGCGACGTCATCGTCGGTTTTCCTGGTGAGACGGACGAGGAGTTCGAGGAGTCGCTGGCGCTGTGCCGCCGCGTGGGGTTCTCGCGTATGCACGTGTTCCGCTACAGTAAGCGTCCCGGTACCCTTGCTGCCGACATGCCCGACCAGGTGCCGCCCGAGGTTATGGCCGAGCGCAGCCGCCGTATGCGAGACGCGGCGCAGGAGCTCGCTATTGCCGATGCTCGTCGTCGCGTGGGCACTGTCGAGCGTGCCGTGCTCGAGTATGGTGACAACCTGACGCTCGGTTCGTTCCATCATGCCCGTCTTGACGATACCTGTGGACTTACAGCCCCGTGCCTGCTCGATGTTGCTATCATCGGAGTCGATGATTCCGGCTTGGTCCATGCGCGCAGGGAGGTCCATGGAAGCCTCGAAGATTAGACTTACCGTTCCCGAGGGAGTTGATCCCTCGCGTGTTTTGGGCGCCGGCGACGGCGTCCTTCGTGCGCTCGAGAGCTTGGTTCGCGCTCACGTGGTCGCCCGTGGCGATAGGATCTCCGTGAGCGGCGACCCGGACGAGGTCGAGCTCGTGGCTCGCTTTTTCGAACATGCTTTTCGCGAGGCGGCGGCCGGTCGTACCCTGTCTGCCGACGATGTCTCGCGTTGCCTGGCCGTCTTGCGCGACGGCGAGCATGAGGCCACATCGCTTCGCGATGACGTGCTGCTTTCATACCGCGGTCGTGTCATTCGTCCCAAGACGCTTGGGCAAAAGCGCTATGTGGATGCCATTCGCTCGCATACCATCACCTTTGGCTTGGGTCCTGCCGGTACCGGTAAGACCTATCTGGCCATGGCGCTCGCCGTTGCCGCGCTCAAGCGCCATGAGGTGGGCCGTTTGATCTTGACGCGTCCGGTTGTCGAAGCAGGGGAGAACCTGGGCTTTTTGCCCGGCACCTTCGAGGAAAAGATCGATCCGTACATGCGCCCGCTCTACGATGCCCTTTTTGACATGATGGATCGTGAGCGCACCGATGAGCTTATGGAGCGCGGCGTGATCGAGATCGCCCCGCTCGCCTACATGCGCGGTCGTACGCTGAGCGATGCTTTCGTGGTGCTCGACGAGGCGCAAAATACCACGCCCGAGCAGATGAAGATGTTCCTGACACGCCTTGGATTCAACTCCAAGTTCGTGATTACCGGCGACCTCAGCCAGCGCGACCTGGTGGGTCGTCGTGGTGGCTTGGCGGATGTCGAGAAGATTTTGGGCCGTGTCGACGATGTGGCGTTTGCACACCTGGAGCGCGCCGATGTGGTGCGCCATGCCCTGGTGGGTCGTATCGTCGAGGCATACGATGCTTATGATGACGTGCGTGAGCAGCGCTCGCGCGACCGAAAGGAGTCCCGTTGAGTGTATTGATCAGCAACGATGCCGAGCTCGATACGCTGCTCGACGCGCAGGAAGTGGAGCACATCTGCGAGGTTGTGCTTGCCGCCGAGGGCGTTGAACGTGAAGTCGAGATTTCCCTTTCGTATGTCGACGAGGACGAGATGCACGAGCTCAACCACGAGTGGCGTGGCATCGACCGCACCACCGATGTGCTCTCGTTTGAATGCGACTCGGCCTTTGACGAGGATAATCCCGCCGACGAGACGCTCGAGCTCGGCGATATCATCTTGGCCCCGCAGGTCATTGCCCGTCAGGCCCCCGGCTTTGGCAATAGCCCTGCCGACGAGTGCCGCCTGATGCTCGTACACGGCATGCTGCACCTGCTGGGGTATGACCATATCGAGGACGACGAGGCCGAGGTCATGGAGGCCCGCGAGGACGCCATCCTGCGCGATCTGGCGCTCGAGCGCGGCGAGGACCCCAAGCTAGTCCACGTCGGCCCCATCACCAACCACGCCCACGACTAGGAGCCGTCTATGATTCCCGGATCGAACAAGGACCATCCGTCCTTTTTAAAGTCGTTCTCCTACGCCATGGAGGGCTTCGTCACCGCCGTCAAGACCGAGCGCAACATTAAGGTTATGCTCGTAGCGGGCGTGTGCACCATCATTGCCGGCTGCATCGTGGGGCTCGACATTGCCGAGTGGGCCACGATTATCATCTGCTGCGGCCTGGTGATTCACGGCGAGCTGTGCAATACCGCCATGGAGGCCATTGTCGATCTGGCGACCCAGGAGCTCCATCCGCTGGCAAAACGCGCCAAGGACATCGCCGCCGCCTCGGTATACGTACTTTCAATCACCGCCGCGATTGTGGGCTTGCTGGTATTTGCCCACGCGCTCGGCTTTATTTAGAAAGGGATTCCCATGTCCGACAATATGCAGCCTATCGATGAAATTTTGGACGACGAGTCCCCGGATGCTAAGGCGACCGAGGCCTATGAGGAAGTCGAGGAGTTCGACCCGTTTGAGGGCATGAGCGACGAGGAACTCGACGCCCTGTGCGACGAGGACGACAGCCTCGCGGGCTTTGGCGACGTTGAGCCCGGTTTCCGCAGTGGCTTCGTGGCCTTGGTCGGCCGCCCCAACGCCGGTAAGTCAACGCTGCTCAACGCCTGCTATGGCAAAAAGGTCGCCATCACCTCGCCGGTGGCCCAGACGACCCGCCGTCGCATGCGCGCTGTCGTCAACCGCCCCGGCTACCAGCTGGTCTTTGTCGATACCCCGGGTATCCACAAGCCCAAGGACGGTCTAGGGTCCGAGCTCAACAAGAGCGCGCTGTTCGAGCTGAACGATGTCGATGTTGTCGCGTTTTTGATTGATGCCACTAAACCGATCGGCAGGGGAGACGCCTGGGTTGCCGAGCGTGTCAAGAATGCCCGTTCCAAGAAGGTCCTGGTGCTCACCAAGGCCGATGAAGCCGACCCCGCACAGGTCATGGAGCAGCTTAAGGCCGCCCACGAGCTTATGGAATATGACGACGAGATCGTGACGTCGTCGGTCAAGAACTTTAACGTCGATGCCTTCATCGAGACCGTTGCGCACTTTTTGCCCGAGGGTCCGCGTTGGTTCCCCGAGGACATGGGTACCGACGCTTCCGATGAGACGCTCGTTGCCGAGTTTGTGCGCGAGAAGGTCTTGCGCCGCACCCGTGATGAGATCCCGCACTCCGTGGGCGTGATTTGCGATGCGCTTGAGCAGACCAAGAAGGTGCTGCGCGTGCACGCCACCATTTACGTCGAGCGCGAGGGCCAAAAGGGCATCATCATCGGCAAGGGCGGCGAGATGATCAAACATATCGGCATCGACGCCCGTCGCGACCTTGAGCGCATCTTTGGCACCCAGGTCTTTTTGGAGCTGGACGTGAAGGTCAAGGCCGGCTGGCGTGACGACGAGGCCCAGATTCGCCGCTTTGGCTATAACGCCGAGGATTAGGGACACGCGGCGCGAATGGCAGGTTCTCGTACATATCGCACGAAAGTGCTCGTGCTCGATAAGACGAAGCTCAAAGAGACGGACCTGATCCTGACGATGCTTGACGAGCGGGGTCGGCGGGTTCGTGCCGTGGCAAAGGGCGCCCGCAAACCCGGCGGACGCCTGGCTGCGCGCTGCGAGATGTTCTGTACCGTTGATCTGCTGCTTGCGCATGGACGGTCGCTCGACGTGGTTTCCCAGGCCGAGCTTATGGAGGCGCCGCTCGGCGCTGCTCCCGATTACGAGATGACATGCGCCGCAAGCGCGATCGCCGAGGTCGCGCGCGTGTGCTCGTTCGAGGACGCCGAGGACCCGTTTACCTTTGCCATCACGCAGCGGGCGCTCACACTTGTCGGCAGCGGGCTCGACGCGGCACATATGGACCTGCTCGTGGCGGCCTTTGTCTTTAAATTGCTGTCGCACGTTGGCTACCGACCCGATTTTTCGGCCTGCGTGCTGTGCGGAGACCCGATGCTGTCGTATTTTTCGCCCCAGGCGGGCGGCCTCATGTGCGGGTCGTGCGCGTCGAGCGTGCCCGGTGCCGAGCTGGTGTCGACCGGTGAGGTCGCATGGCTGCGCGCCCTCATTTCCATGACCTTCGATGCGCTTATGGCCGAGAGGGTCGACCCCCATACCGCTGCCTTTTTGCTGGGGCTTTCGCACGTGTGGGCTGCGACGCACACCGATCAACGTCTCCGTGCGATGGAATTCATGTTGGGTCGGTGATGATGCGCAGGCGCGGGCTGCTTGTGGTAACATACCGACCTGTTGGTACCTCGACCTTGGATGCTCGCTCCACCGGCGGCTTCCCAGTCCGAGGCGAATAGCGTCGCCCGCGGGCGACAAGAAACGAAAGGTGAAACAATGACTGTTTCCAAAGAGCGCAAGGCGGAGCTGACTGCCCAGTTCGGTAACACCCCGGTCGATACCGGCAACCCCAAGGTTCAGGTCGCCATCCTGACCGAGCGCATCAAGGAGCTGACCGAGCACATGAAGTCCCACCAGAAGGACTTCCACACCCGTCGTGGCCTGCTCATGCTCGTCGGCCGTCGTCGTCGTCTTCTCTCCTACATCAAGAAGAACGACATCGTCGAGTACCGTGAGCTCATCAAGGCTCTGGGCATCCGCGACAACATCCAGTAGGATTTGTACATGCTAAGAGCGTCCTGCGCAGCGGGGCGCTCTTTTTGTGTAAGGGCGTGAACAATCACGCTCTGAAGCGTGGCGGGGGCAGGGGGCCCGCGTCACATGAGAAGCCCGCAGGCAAGGGGCCTGTGGGGTAAAGGAGAACCATGACACTCGTATCCAAGACCTTTGAGCTGTACGGCAAGACCTACACCTTTGAGTCGGGCGAGCTTGCCAAGCAGGCCACCGGCGCCTGTCTGGTCAAGCAGGGCGACACCACGATGCTCGACACCGTGGTCGTCTCCAAGGAGCGCAAGAACTACGACTTCTTCCCGCTGACCGTCGACTTCAACGAGAAGATGTACGCCGCCGGCCGCATCCCGGGTGGCTACCTCAAGCGTGAGGGCCGTCCCAGTGAGAAGGCCACGCTCACCGCGCGCATGATCGACCGTCCGATTCGCCCGAGCTTCCCGGACGGCTTCCGCAACGAGGTACACATCGTCGCTACCTCGCTCGTCGCCGACCAGGTCAACCCCTTTGACGTCATCAACGTCATGGGTGCCTCCCTGGCCATGACGCTCGGCGGCGTGCCCTTCGAGGGCCCGCTTGCCTGCGTGCGCATCGGCCGTAACGTGGAGACCGGCGAGTTTATCGTCAACCCCACCTACGAGGAGCGCGAGAACTCCGACCTGGACCTGGAGCTGGGCGGCTCTGCCGACTTCATCTCGATGGTCGAGGCCGGCGCCGAGGAGATCTCCGAGGACGACATGCTCGCCGCCATGAAGTTTGGCCAGGAGGCCCTTGCCGCCTTCTGCCATGCCCAGGACGAGTTCGTTGCCGAGTGGGAGCAGGTCAATGGCGCCATCGTCAAGAAGGAGTACCCGCTCGACCAGCCCGTCGAGGAGGTCCAGGAGCGCATCTTCGCCCACTACGACGAGATGGCCGCCGCCCTTCGCGATGCCGACAAGCTCTCCCGTATCGGTAAGGTCGAGGCTCTGAAGGAGTCCATCCGTGCCGAGTTCACCGAGGAGGAGCAGGCCGCTTGGGAGCGCGAGATCCCCGTGGCGCTCAAGAAGCTCGAGAAGAAGGCTATGCGCACCATGGTCGTCGAGACCGGCGAGCGCGTCGACGGCCGTGCCGCCGATGAGATTCGCCCCATCATGGTGAAGGATAACTACCTGCCGCTCGTTCACGGCTCCGGTCTGTTCCAGCGTGGCCAGACCCAGGTGCTTTCCATCCTGTCGCTCGGCATGCTTAACGAGGGCCAGCGTCTGGATACCATCGAGCCCACCGAGGGCAAGCGCTACATGCACCACTACAACTTCCCGCCTTTCTGCACCGGCGAGACCGGCCGCATGGGCAGCCCCAAGCGCCGCGAGATCGGTCATGGCAATCTGGCCGAGCGCGCTCTGCTTCCGGTGCTTCCCGACGAGAACGAGTTCCCCTACGCCATCCGCGTCGTCTCCGAGGTCATGGAGTCCAACGGCTCCTCTTCGATGGCTTCGACCTGCGGCTCCACGCTTGCCCTTATGGACGGCGGCGTGCCCATTAAGCGCCCGGTTTCCGGTATCGCCATGGGGCTGATCCAGGAGGAGGGCAAGACCGTGGTCCTGTCCGACATCCAGGGTCTCGAGGACTTCCTGGGCGACATGGACTTTAAGGTCACTGGCACCACCGAGGGCATCACCGCCCTGCAGATGGACAACAAGGCCACCGGCCTCACCTTCGACATCTTGGCCCGCGCCCTGCAGCAGGCCAAGGAGGGTCGCGCCTTCATCCTGCAGAAGATGCTCGATGTGATCCCCGAGCCGCGTCATACCACGCGCAGCACCGCTCCTCGCATCGTCTCCATCCAGGTTCCGACCGATAAGATCCGCGACGTCATCGGTTCCGGCGGCAAGGTCATCCGCGGCATCCAGGACGAGACCGGCGCTTCGGTCGACATCCAGGAGGACGGCACCGTCTTTGTCGGCGGCACCGGCGAGTCCGTCGACCAGGCTGTCGAGCGCATCAAGCTCATCATCAAGGTTCCCGAGCCGGGCGAGGAGTACACCGGTCGCGTGGTCTCCATCCAGCCCTTCGGCGCCTTCGTCAACCTGCTGCCCGGTAAGGACGGCCTGCTGCACATCTCCCGCGTCGCCAAGGGCCGCGTGGAGAAGGTCGAGGACGTCCTCAACGTGGGCGACGAGGTCAAGGTCGTCGTCATCGAGGTCGACGATCGCGGCAAGATCTCGCTCGATCGTCTTGATAAGCCCGAGGCCCCGGCTCGTGCCGAGGGTGCCTCCGAGGGCGACGGCGAGCATTTCCAGCGCCGTGAGCGTCCGCGTCGCGAGCGCTCTGAGCGCAGCGACCGTCCGCGCCGTCCCGGTGACAACGGAGGCCGCAAGCCCCGCCGTCACCACGACGCCGAGTAACAGCCGTACATAACCAGCACCGCAAGGGCGACTCCGGACAGGGGTCGCCCTTTTGCTTGCGCCCGGGAGGGCCGCATATGAAGTTTCCTGCTCTACAGTCCTGCGCAAGACGGAAAGTACATTAAGTGCTTTCCTTTGCGTGCGGAACTCGCGATAAACTTCATATGCGGCCCTCCCGGGCGCAAGCAAAAGGACTGGTTAGTGCCGCTCGCTATTTAGTTAGACAGTCTATTCAGTAGTCAGATTTCAGATCTGTAGATAGCCGCAGCAGCATCTTCCCAGATAAAACCGACCATAATAAACCTGTCCCTTTTTGGCAGGTTTCCCGTGGGGCGGGCACTGATGAAGTTTATCGCGAGTTCCGCACGAACAGGAGGCCACTTAATGTGGCCTCCGTCGTGAGCAGGACTGTAGAGCAGGAAACTTCATCAGCGCCCGCCCCACGGGAAACCGGCGGGATAGACCGGTTTGGATGGGGCTTTCATGCATGGGTGGTCTGTTGTTGTGCAAATGGGTATCATACTGTGGTTATTGCATCGACTCTGCGATGCATGTTTGTACGTTCCCGGCGGTCGGTTTGCCAGAAGCGCCCCGTCGGTTGTTCCAGACCCGTTTCGAAGAAAGGAAACCACACTCACCTATGGCAGCTAAAAAATCATCTCCCTTGAAGATCATCCCGCTCGGCGGCCTTGATGGCATCGGCAAGAACATGACGGTCTTCGAGTGCGGCGACGACATGGTGCTCGTCGACGCCGGTCTTATGTTCCCGGATGACTCCCAGCCCGGTATCGACCTGGTGCTTCCCGACTACACCTATGTTCTGGAGAACGAGGAGAAGCTCCGCGGTATCATCGTTACTCACGGCCACGAGGACCACACCGGTTCGCTTCCGTACCTGCTGCAGGACCTCAACAACAAGGTGCCCATCTTCTCGAGCAAGCTGACGCTCGGTTTTATCGAGGGCAAGCTCTCCGAGTTCCGCATCCGCGCGCCTAAGTTCCGCGAGGTCAAGGGCGGCAGCCATGTCAACCTCGGCGGCATCTCGCTCGACTTCTTCTCGATGACGCACTCCATCCCCGGCGCTCTGGGCGTGTTCATCCGCACCAATCAGGGCACCGTTATGCACACCGGCGACTTTAAGCTCGACCAGACGCCCATCGACGGCGTCACGCCCGATTATGCCGCTATCAGCCGCTTTGCAAAGCAGGGCATCGACCTGCTGCTTTCCGACTCCACCAATGCCACGGTTCCCGGCTTTACTAAGTCCGAGGCCGAGGTTGGTCCCAACCTGCTGCACGCCATCAAGAACGCGCCGGGTCGCGTGTTCGTCGCGTCGTTCTCGAGCCACATCCATCGTCTGCAGCAGATCTGCGATGCCGCCCGCAAGTGCGGCCGTAAGGTCGTTGTGACCGGTCGCTCCATGCTCACGAACACCCGCGTGGCGCGCGAGCTCGGTTATCTCAACATCGATGATGCCGATATCATCGATGCCTTCGACATTGATAACCTGCCCGACGACAAGATCGTCGTCATGTGCACTGGCTCGCAGGGAGAGCCGCTGTCGGCCCTGTCCCGCATGGCCAATGGCGAGCACAAGACGCTCTCCATCCACGAGGGCGATACCGTTATCCTCTCGGCAACTCCTGTTCCCGGCAATGAGAAAGCCGTCCAGCAGGTCGTCAACAGCCTGGCCAAGCTCGGCTGCGATGTGTGGGATAAGAACCGCGCTCTCGTCCACGTCTCGGGTCACGGTAGCCAGGAGGAGCTCAAGCTCCTGATGGCCATGGCCAAGCCCACGTACTTTATGCCGGTTCACGGTGAGGCCGTGCATCTGCGCGCCCATGCTCAGCTGGCCCGCAAGATGGGTCTCAAGGACGATCATATCTTTATCCTCGATAACGGTGACACGCTCGAGATGCGCGGCGGTATCGTCAAGCGTGGTACGCCCGTCGAGTCCGGTGTCGTCTACGTCGACGGCCTGCGTATCGGCGATACCGACCCCATCGTCCTGCGCGATCGCCAGAAGCTCGCCAATGACGGTATGGTCACGGCCGTTGCTATCGTCTCGCTCAAGCACAAGAAGATCGAGGCTATCGAGTTCTCGGGTCGCGGCGTCTCGTTTGCCATCGACGACCAGTTCTCCGAGGATGCCTCCGCATCCATTATGAAGACGATCGAGAAGGGCAAGTTCAGCTTTACCAGCAGCGGCTCCGATGCCATTCGCAAGGCCGTGCGCGATTCGCTCTCCAACTTCATTTGGAGCCGTACGCGCACCCGTCCGATGATCATCCCGGTCGTCATGGAGGTTTAGTTTGGCGCGCGGATCTGCACAAAACGCCAAAGGCAATAAAGCCAACAACCAACCGGCATCTGCTAAGGGTGCCGGTTCCCATCTGCGTGCCAATAAGGGCCATGAGGCAGACTTCGACGATTTTGAGCCCTTGGTCGAGCCTTCGGCCAATCGCGATATCGCCGGTGTGGTCATCGCCGTTTTGGCGATCGCGTCCTTCATTGCCGTGATCTCTCCGGCAACAGCGCCCGTGACGGCTGCGGTTGCCGGTTTCTACCACCTGGGCTTTGGCCTGGGCGCCTACGTGCTGCCGATCGTCATCTTGCTGTTTGCCGCCACGCTCTTTTTGGGTGAGGACTCGCCGCTCAACGTGCGCTCTGTCGCGGGCGGCGCCGTGGTCTTTATCGCCGTCGTCTCCATTCTTTCGCTGATGGTGCCGGGCACGAGCGATTCGTGCGACCTTATGTTTACGCCGCAGAACCTTTCCGTGTCGGGCGGCTACATTGGCGCCTTTATCGCAAGTGCCTTGCAAAACGCCCTGGGTAAACCTATCGCCATGGTTGTCTTGCTGGGGCTTGTCGTCGTTGGTTTGGTCATTATCGGCTTTTCGGTGGGTGGCGTTTTGCGCTCCGCACGCGATCGTGCGGCAGATTTTGCCGAACGCCGTCGTGCCGATGTCAACGCCAGCCCGTGGGGCGATGAAGAGGCCCTGTCTGTTCCCGGCGTCGCTCGTCCGCACCTGAGCATTCTGCGCCAGAAGGGGACTGACGCCGCGGTGACCACGGTCATGGGTGGCGATGTCGACCCGGTTTTGGATGATGACGAGGACGATGACCCGTTTGTCGACGTATCCGAGTCGGTTGAAGCCGAGCGAGCCAAGACCACGCTGTTGCCGCGCCGCCATGCCAAGAAGGGCAAGGTTGCGCCTAAGCTCAATACGAGTGAACCCGACCCGTCTTGGTCCGATAGCGAGATTGAGCTCACCGAGGGCGATGACGAGGACGATGAGGCTCCGATTGAGACCGCAAAGACAACTTTGCTGCCGCGTCGCCATGCAAAGCGCGGCCAGGTAACCGGCCAGCTTTCGATGGAAGACGACCCCGATAAGATCGACGAGTCCGAGCCGCCGTTTGCCGTGAATCCCGTCTCGGCCGCACCTCAGATTCCCGACTTCCTGAAGCATCCCAAGGTTGCCGATGCGCCTGCCACGAGTGCTATCGAATCGGCTGCGGCTCGTGATGGGGGAGTGGACGACGGCGCCGCAGATAACGAGGGCGAAGAAGAGGACGGCCTCAAGCTTCCGCCGCTCGAAATCCTGCATGCCAACCCGCAGTCGGCTTCCGCCGCGTCTTCGGACAAGGAGCTGGAGCAGACCGCTGAGTCACTGCAATCCACCTTGCTTGAGTTTGGCCGCAGTGCCCGCGTGGTCGGCTGGATCGCCGGCCCCACGGTGACGACCTTTAAACTGCAGCCCGGTGAGGGCGAGCGTGTGAGCAAAATCTCGAGCCTCGAGGACGATATCGCGCTTTCGCTCGCTGCCCAGTCGGTGCGTATCTTTGCCCCGATCCCCGGCACCTCGCTCGTGGGCATCGAGATTCCCAACCGCAAGCGCCAGAACGTCAATCTGGGCGACGTGCTGCCCTATGTGAAGGGCGGTCCGCTCGAGCTCGCCATCGGCCGCGACGCTGAGGGCACGCCGGTTGTCGCCGACCTCGCCAAGATGCCTCACCTGTTGATTGCCGGTACGACCGGTTCTGGTAAGTCGGTGATGATCAATTCCATCATCACGACCTTGCTCATGCGCGCCCTTCCCGAGGACGTTCGCCTGATCATGGTTGACCCCAAGCGCGTCGAGCTTGCGGGCTATAACGGCCTGCCGCATCTCTATGTGCCCGTGGTGACCGAGCCCAAGCAAGCCGCGAGCGCTCTGCAATGGGCCGTGTCCGAGATGGAGCGTCGCCTGAAGGTCTTCGAGCGTCTCAACGTGCGTAAGATCTCGACCTACAATGAAAAGCAGGCCGCCGGCGAGTTTGAGCATTACGACAACCCGCCGCAAAAGATGCCCTACCTGGTCATCATCATCGACGAGCTCTCTGACCTGATGATGGTCGCCGGTAAGGATGTCGAGGCCTCGATCGTGCGTATTGCACAGCTGGGCCGTGCCGCCGGTATTCACCTTATCGTTGCCACGCAGCGCCCCAGCTCCAACGTGGTGACGGGCCTCATCAAGGCCAACATCACCAACCGCATCGCCTTTAACGTCGCCACGGGCATCGACTCGCGCGTCATCATCGACCAGATGGGTGCCGAGAAGCTCACCGGTTTGGGCGACATGCTGTTCTCCAAGGTCGACTGGGGCAAGCCCCGCCGTATCCAGGGCTGCTTTGTCTCGGACGATGAAATCAACGAGATTGTCGAGTTCGTCAAGTCGCAAAGCGAGCCCGACTACCACGAGGAGATTCTGTCCGCCGTGGCGCCCGCTTCCATGTCCATGGCGGGTGGCGGCGGCATTGTCCGCACCGGAGTCGCCGAGCCGCAAGACGATGATCCGCTCATCTGGGAAGCCGCCCATATTGTGGTGGAATCGCAGCTGGGCTCCACATCTGGCCTGCAACGTCGTCTGAAGGTTGGCTATGCGCGCGCCGGGCGTATTATGGACATGCTGGAAGAAAAGGGTGTCGTCGGCCCGCCCGACGGTTCCAAGCCGCGCGAGGTCCTGTTGGACGAGGAGGGGCTTGCCGCGCTGGAATCTGTCGACGCCGAGATGGCACGTGAAGATCGTGAGTTTGGAGGATTCTGATGGCTGCACGCTTTGGTGACATGCTGCTCGAGCAGCGTCGCCGAATGGGCCTTTCCATTCAGCAGGTCGCCAACACCATCAAAATCAGGCCGCAGATCATCGAGTTTTTCGAGACCGGTAACTTTGCTTCGATGCCGCCGCGCGGCTATGCGCAGGGCATGATTTCGAGCTATGCTCGCTTTTTGGGCCTCAATCCACGCGAGGTCGTCAATGCCTACTTTGACGAGCTGATGGCATATGAGCGCGAGACGTCGCAGCAGGGCGGTCGTTTCCAGGACGCCGCCGGCTATGTCAATTCGCGTTCCTCGGTGGATAATGGGCGCTTCCTGATGGTTCAGGGTGGTCGTTCGACGCGTTATGGTCAGCGTCCGCAGCAGGCTGGCTATATTACCGAGACGGGGTCCAGTGAGGAAATCCGTTCTCAGCGCGATCGTTTCCGCAGCACGCCTATGCCCGACGATCGTGCGCTTCCCGCTGCCCGCGGTGTGGTGCGCGATCCCCGTGTCGGCTACGGAGATGGCGGCTATTCCGATCGTGGCTACCGTGGTGTCTCTGCCGGTCGTGCTCTCGGCGGCTATGCGGACGCCGATGCCACGCAGGTGACGCCGCGTCTTCGCTCTCAATCACAGCCGTATGGCCAGCGCTCTTCGGCTCCGCGTGCGGGCCAGCGTGGCTATCAAGGCCGCGGTGAACTTGCGCCCCGCTCGGGTCAGCGCAGCCTTCAGGGCCAGGGTGGCTATCTCGGCCGTTCCGACAGCAATCGTGGTCGTATGCCTCAGGGAGGCGGCTGCAGCAGTTCCAGTCGTGGACGCGGCGGTTCCCGTACTCCTCAAAACAACGGTCTCGATCCGCGTATCGTCTACGCCGGCATCGGTGCCGTGGCGTTGCTGCTGATCGTGCTCATCGTGGTACTTCTGCGCGGCTGCGCATCTTCGACGCCCGAGACCACGCCCGAGACGCCCACTGCTACCAAGACGACGCCCAAGAAGTCTTCTAAGAAGACCGAAACGGTCGACGAGGACGAAGACACCGATGAGGCGACGGATGAGTCGACCGATTCGGACGCCACCAAGACGACGGCTAAAAAGGAAGAAAACGAGGTAACGAAGGTCAAGGTCTCCGTTGCCAAGGGAAAGACCGCCTGGATTGAGGTCAAGGTCGATGGCAAGTCGGTCTATGGCGCCCAGGCGACTGGCCCCTTTGAGCAGGAGTACACGCCTGAGTCCTCGATCGAGATCACCACGTCCAAGCCTTCCGATGTCACCGTTACCAAGAACGGCGAAAAGGTCCGTTACGATACCAAGACCTCGGGCGTGGCGCGTGTGACGATCACCGTTCCCAAGAAGGAGACGACTGGTTCCGAGAATGGTGAAAGTTCTGATGGTACCGACACCACCGATGGTACCGACACCACCGACGGCACCGATGCCCAGTCCACGGATGGCGCCGATACCGCAACTGACGGCCAGACGTCCACCGATTCTACCGACTATTCGTACGATAGCTACTAAGTCGCTCGTACGCGAAAGGAAACATCATGGCTAAAGATTCCAGCTTCGACGTCGTGTCCGAGGTCAACATGCAAGAGGTCGACAACGCCTTCCAGCAAACCACGCGCGAGATTTCCCAGCGCTATGACCTGAAGGATTCCGGCGCCACGATCGAGCTTTCGAAGGGCGACAAGCTCTTTACGATCAACGCCCCGGCCGACTTTGTCTCCAAGCAGATTATCGACGTGCTGAGCTCCAAGCTCATCAAGCGCGGCATCGACCTCAAGGCTGTCTCGTGGGATGCTCCGCAGGCGGCATCGGGCGGCACCGTGCGCGTGCTCGGCCATATCGTCGAGGGTATCGACCAGGCGACCGCTAAGAAGATCAACAAGGACATCAAGGACCAAAAGCTCAAGGTCAAGGTGACTATCGAGGCCGACAAGCTGCGTGTTTCCTCTGCTTCGAAGGACGCGTTGCAGACCGTGATCCAGTTCCTGCGCGACCAGGACTACGGCCAGCCGCTGCAGTTCACCAACTACCGCTAATATCATTCGAAAGGACTGCTCTCCAACATGGATACACCGTTGGGCTCCGTGCTCTACATCACCCTCGGGTGCGCTAAGAACGAGGTTGACACCGACCGCATGCGTTCTCTTTTGACCGCCGCGGGCTACGAGGAGGCATTCGACCCACAGGATGCCGATATCGCCATCGTCAATACATGCTCGTTCCTCGCCTCCGCAACGTCCGAGAGCATCGAGACCACGCTCGAGCTCGCCAACGAGGTTCAGGACGGCGTTCGTTCTTGTCCCATCGTCATGTGCGGCTGTGTGCCGTCGCGCTATGGCGACGACCTGCCCGATGAACTGCCCGAGGTCGCTGCCTTTGTGAAGGCCGACGAGGAGGACGGCATCGTGGCGGTCATCGATGGCGTGCTGGGTGTCGAGCGTGAGATCGCTGCCTATATTCCGCAAGTCAAGCGCACTGTCGAGGGCGCCGTTGCTTACGTCAAGATTTCCGATGGCTGCAACCGCTTCTGCAGCTTCTGCATGATCCCCTATATTCGCGGTCGCTATCATTCGCGCAATGCCGAGAGCATTATCTCCGAGGTGCGCGACCTGGTTGCCGGCGGTGTGCGCGAGATCGTGCTGATCGGCCAGGACACGGGTATTTGGGGCACCGACTTTGCCGACGAAGACGTCACCGATGGCTCGCCGCGCAATCTGGCGCAGCTGCTGCGCGCCGTCGCCGAGGCCGTGCGTCCGCAGAACGTCTGGGTCCGTGTGCTCTACCTGCAGCCCGAGGGCATGACTGACGAGCTCATTGAGACCATTCGTGATACGCCCGAGGTGCTGCCCTATATCGATATCCCCGTGCAGCACTGCGACGCGCGCATCCTCAAGGCTATGCGCCGTTCTGGTTCGCGCCAGGAGCTCGAGGCCCTGTTCCGCGATCTGCGTGAGCGCATCCCCGGCATCGTGATTCGTTCCACGGCCATGGTCGGCTTCCCGACCGAGACCGACGACGAGTTCCGCGACCTTATCGACTTTATGGACACCGTCGGCTTCGACTACACGAGCGTCTTTGCCTACTCGCAGGAGGAGGGCAGCCTGGCCGCCAAGATGGAGGGCCAGGTCGACGAAGAGGTCAAGCTCGAGCGCGCCCAGGAGGCCATGGACCTGGTCGAGTCGCTCGGTTTTGCTGCAACTGCCGCACATGTGGGCGAGCGCGCCCAGGTGATTGTCGACGGTATCGAAGAGACCGAGGACGGCGCCGAGCTGATCGGACATGCCTGGTTCCAGGCGCCTGATTCCGATGGCGCGGTGCATCTGGATGCCAGCGAGGCATCTGTGGGCGATATTCTGACGGTCGAGTTTACCGATAGCTTCTGCTATGAGCTTATCGGCCATGTTGTGGAGTAGGAGAGCGTCGTGGCAAACGAGAGCAATAAGGAACTGACGAGTGTTTGGACGCCCGCCAACATCGTGACGTGCGTTCGCATCGTCTTTATCCCGGTGTTCATGATCGTGTCGGCGCTTTCTCACACGAGTGTTGCCGGTACAGATTGGAGCACCTTCGACGGCCCGCTCGCCGCCGCTGCCTTCATTCTGTACGTCATCCTGTCGTGCACCGATAAGGTTGACGGCTACCTGGCGCGCTCGCGCAACGAGATTACCGACTTCGGTAAATTCTTGGACCCCATCGCCGACAAGCTGCTCGTATTCTCGGCCCTGCTGCTATTCTTGGACTTTGGTGCCGTGTCGGTTTGGTCCGTGTTCATCATCTTGTTCCGCGAGCTGCTGGTAAGCGCCCTGCGCATGGTTGCGAGTGCCGCCGGCGTTGTCGTTGCGGCCGATAAGCTCGGCAAGTACAAGACGGCGACCACGATGGTCTCCATCTGCGGTTACCTGTGCGTCTTTGCGATGGCCGGCTTGCACCTTGGCCCGCTGGCGCTGACGCTCGGCATCTACTCGGTGTCGCGTTTCCTGTACGCCGTTGCCGTTGTCCTGACCGTTATCTCGGGCGCCCAGTACTTCTGGAACTGCCGCAAGATCGTCTTTTCGGTCTAGGTCCTAGTGGGTATGACGGACTCTTTTGAGCAGATTTCCGCACATAACGAGGAGCTGGCGCGCGATATTGTCGAGCGCGCGAGCGCTCGGGGCGTGACGGTTTCGACGGCTGAGTCGCTGACAGCAGGTATGATCGCCTCGACGATTGCCGATATCCCGGGCGCCTCGGCGGTGCTGCGTGGCGGTGCGGTGACCTACTGCGATGAGATCAAGCATCGCGTTTTGGGTGTTGATCAGGAGACGCTCGACCGCTATACCGCGGTGTCGCATCAGACCGCGCGCGAGATGGCGGCGGGTTCGCTGGAGCTATACCAGAGCGATATTGCAGTGAGCGCAACGGGTTATGCCGGCCCCGGTGGCGGCACTGAGGACGATCCGGCTGGCACTTTCTATATTGGCTGGGCGTATCGCGCGGCTGATGGGGAAGTGCCGGTCGCGGACTCTGTGCGCTGCCACTATGAGGGCGACCGTTCGTGTGTTCGTGCCCATGCGGTCGCGGAGGCATTGGGACGCATTGCCCTTGTGCTCAACTCTATGGAATAGACGTGTTTTCAGGGGCCTTAGGGCCCCCTTAATTGTGGAGATAGAGACCCCTGACGAATTTAGCGTTTGCGCTGGTTATAGGTGTATTCTTGCCTTCCTTGTTCTTATTCGGCCCTTTGTGGTCAAGCATTTGGTCAGTGTTTGGTCGGCGTTTGGTTGGGTTTTGGAAAGACTGCCTGCATATGATTGGCCTGAACGGTTGACCACGAACAGCCGTTCGTTTATTATCGATGCAGGTTGTTAAGAGGAGGGCTATTCATGGCCAAGAATTCAGGTCCCGTACGTACCGTTCATGCACCCACGACGGGTAAAGAGCGCGAAGAGATGATCGCCACCACCAAGGCCGAGATCGAGAAGAAGTTCGGTCAAGGCTCCATCATGAGGTATGGTGACGGCGGCCCCGAGCTTGAGGTTGAGGCCATCCCCACGGGCGCTCTGGCACTCGATGCCGCTCTGGGTATCGGCGGTGTGCCGCGCGGCCGTATCGTCGAGATTTACGGTCCTGAGTCCTCCGGTAAGACGACGCTTTCGCTCGAGATCCTGGCCGAAGCCCAGGCAATGGGTGGCGTGGTGGCATTTATCGATGCCGAGCACGCGCTCGATCCCGCGTATGCCGCGCGCATTGGCGTGGATATCGACGAGGTACTGATTTCCCAGCCTGATACGGGTGAGCAGGCGCTCGAGATTGTTGACATGCTCGTGCGTTCCGGCGCCATCGATGCCATCGTCGTCGACTCCGTCGCCGCGCTGACCCCGCGTGCCGAGATCGAGGGAGAGATCGGCGATACCACGGTCGGTTTGCAAGCTCGTCTGATGAGTCAGGCGCTCCGCAAGCTCGCCGGCTCGCTGTCCAAGTCCAACACGACATGCATCTTCATTAACCAGCTGCGAGAGAAGATCGGCGTTATGTTCGGCAACCCCGAGACTACGACGGGCGGCCGCGCCCTTAAGTTCTTCTCTTCGGTGCGTATCGACATTCGCCGCATCGACAGCATTAAGCTTAAGGATGAGGTTATCGGTAACCGCGTGCGCGCCAAGGTCGTTAAGAACAAGGTGGCAGCTCCGTTCCGTTCTGCTGAGTTCGACATCATGTACGGTACGGGCATCTCTAAGGAGGGCTCGATTCTGGACATGGCTGTCGAGTGCGGCATTTGCAAGAAGATGGGCTCCTGGTTTGCCTATGGCGAGGACAAGCTCGGCAACGGTCGCGAGGCCGCCAAGGCGTTCCTGCGCGAACACCCCGATTGCGCCGACGAGATTGAGCATAAGGTCCGCCTTGCCTGCGGGCTTGAGTTTGATGACGATGCTCCGTCCGAGGTCGAACTGACCGATCAGCCTGCGCCTGAGGAGTTTGACGAGCTTTACGCCATCGATGGTTCCGCCATGCTCGATGATGACGACGAGTAGCGGTTACGCTCATGTCGTATACGGTAACCGAGGCCACGGTCGTCTTTCCCGATAAGAAGGCGGCCTCCTCGTTCTCGAGCGGGTATGCGTCCAAAAAGCCTTGCGCACATATCGATTGTGAGCTTGAGGGCGGTTTTGAGCGGTCCATTTGGATTCCCGTGCGGGTCGCGCGCCTGTATGTCAAAAATCGCCCCGATCTTCCCTGTGATTGGGATAACTTTTGTGAAGCGGTGCAGCTCATCGAGCGTAAATGTGCACTTACCATGGTGACCGAGATGCTATCGCGACGCGACCATGCGACGGGTGAGGTCCGTGACAAGTTGGCACGCTACGGCTTTCACCAGTCCGCGATCGATTTCGCCGTCGAGCGCGCCACCGAGTATCGCTTTTTAGACGAGAACCGCTTTTGCTCGTACTTTATCGAGGAACGCAAGCGGCGCGGTTGGGGACAGCGTAAAATCGAGACCGAGCTCAAGCGCCGTCATGTCGTGCTCGATGACATTCCCGGTTATCCCGAGGATTATTTTGCCGTCGAAGACGATTTGGCGCGTGCGTCAGCCCTGCTCGCCAAGCGGCGTGTTCCAGAGACGCGCGGATTCGAAAAACTGGTTCGGTTTTTGATGGGCAAGGGCTTCTCGTATCACATCGCCGCCGATGCCGTTAAGGCACGTCTCGATGCCGAACGTGAGGAATGTGCGGTTTAGGCGTATGCGTTTTGTGGCCCTGCCGTTCACCGCGTTTTAGCCGCCGTGTTGGGGGCATTTATTTGACAGTTGTTGTGGTTCAACGTACGATAAACAGCGTCATTTGCTTTGTGATATGTGCTCATCTGTGATGAGTTTGTTTATATGTTTATCTGTATCCGACCCGCATAAGCTGCGCCCATATTACTCAAATGTCGCGAGCCGTTCGTAAGGACGGTTCGCTTTGTTGTGTAACGAATCCATAAAAAGGAGTGAGCATGCCTATCATCGCAGCGCTCGTTGGCATCGTTTTGGGTGCCATCGCCGCCATTGCCTACATGCGCACCGCCAAGCAGGGTAGTCTTCACGAGGCCGACGAAAAAATCCAGTCGGCACACGCACAGGCTGAGTCCCTGATCGGTGATGCTAAGCGTCAGGCCGAGACCCTCAAAAAAGAGGCTCTACTCGAGGCTAAAGAGGAGATCATCAAGAACAAGCAGGCCGCCGAGGCCGAGGACAAGCAGCGTAAGAACGAGATTCGTACGCTCGAGAACCGCGTGATGCAGCGCGAGGAATCCCTCGATCGCCGCAACGACGCTCTCGACAAGCGCGAGCATCAGCTGTCCAGCCAGGCCGGTCAGGTCGAGAAGCGCTCCCGTGAGCTCGAGGAGCTCTGCGCAAAGCAGACCTCCGAGCTCGAGCGTATCGCCGACCTTACCCGCGAGGACGCCCACAAGGAGCTCCTCGATAAGGTTCGCGGCGAGGTCACCCACGAGGCCGCCACGATCATTCGCGAGTCCGAGCAGCAGGTTCGCGCCGAGTGCCACAAGACCGCCCAGGAGATTCTGTCTCTGGCGATTCAGCGCTGCGCTGCCGACCACACTGCCGAGGTCACCGTTACCTCCGTGCACATTCCCTCTGATGACCTCAAGGGCCGTATCATCGGTCGCGAGGGTCGCAACATCCGGACCTTCGAGCAGGTTTCCGGCGTCAACCTTGTGATCGATGACACGCCCGAGACAGTCGTTCTTTCGAGCTTCGACCCGGTCCGTCGTGAGACCGCCCGTGTCGCCCTCGAGAACCTAATCGCCGACGGCCGCATTCACCCTGCCCGTATCGAGGAGATGTATCACAAGGCCGCCGACCTGGTTCAGCAGCGCGTGCGCGAGGCTGGCGAGCAGGCTGCCTTCGATACCGGCATCCACGATCTGCACCCCGAGATCGTCAAGACCCTTGGTGCCCTGCGCTACCGTACCTCGTTTGGTCAGAACGTGCTTCAGCATTCCCTCGAGGTCTCTGATCTGTGCGGCGTGATGGCTTCCGAGCTTGGCCTGGACGTTGTGACCGCCAAGCGCGCCGGCCTGCTTCATGACCTGGGCAAGGCAATCGACCACGACGTCGAGGGCCCGCATGCCGTCATCGGCGCCGAGCTCGCCCGCCGTTATGGCGAGAAGCCCGTTATCGTCCACGCTATTGAGGCTCACCATGCCGATGTCGACCCCAACACGGTGCTCGATGTCCTGGTGCAGGCCGCCGATGCTGTCTCTGCCTCTCGCCCCGGTGCCCGTCGCGAGTCTGCCGAGAACTACATCAAGCGTCTTGAGAAGCTCGAGGAGATCGCCAACTCCCATGACGGCGTCGAACGTACCTATGCCATGCAGGCCGGTCGCGAGGTCCACGTCATGGTCCAGCCGGACAAGATCTCCGATGCCCAGTCCACGGTTCTGGCTCACGATATCGCCCATCAGATCGAGGAAGAGATGGAGTATCCCGGTCAGGTGCGCGTCGTCGTGATTCGCGAGAGCCGCGCTGTCGATATCGCTAAATAACATGAGCGACGCGAACGAGCTCATCTCATTTATCGCGTCGATGTCGGGGGAGGGCAACCTTCGCGTCGAGGAGAACCTTGGCGAGGGGTATGTCCGCCTCCGCGTTTCGGAGGCCGAGCGGCGCCAGGCTAAGCACGACATTCAGCATGTCGAGGACATCGTCATCGAAATGCTCCGTAATGCTCGCGATGCCGGCGCCGACAAGGTCTATCTCGCCACGACCAAGGAAGATGGCGTCCGCACGCTTGTCTTTCTGGATAACGGTTCTGGCGTTCCGCAGGATATGCAAGAGCGAATCTTTGATGCCCGCGTTACCTCCAAGCTCGAGAGCATGAAGATGGACCGTTGGGGCGTTCACGGTCGTGGCATGGCATTGTTTTCGATTAAGCAGAACGCCGACGAGGCCCGTGTGGTCACGTCCGGCGTCGATCTTGGTTCAGCCTTCAAGGTGAGCGTTGCGGCCGACCGCCTCAGTGAGCGTGCCGATCAGTCAAGCTGGCCCCAGGCCGTCAAGGATGAGGACGGACGTTATGTCTGCGCTCGCGGTCCACATAATATTATTCGCGCTGCTTGTGAGTTTGCGCTCGAGGAGTTGCGTGGTTGCGATGTCTATCTCGGTTCTCCGTCTGAGATTGCCGCGACCCTTTATGCTCAAGCGTCAAGTCGGCTCGATACGTCTCGTCTCCTGTTCATTGATGACGAGAGCGAGCTTCCGGTTGTCGATCGTTTAGGCCTTGCTTCTGATGCCGAGGACTTTATCCGTATTTGTTCGGGTTTGGGTCTTGAGATGTCCGAGCGCACGGCCCATCGCATTTTGGCAGGGCAGATTAAGCCCGTTCGCGGTGTGACCGCGCGTCTGCTGCGCGAGCGTGATTCGTCCTCGCATGCGCCGGCTCCTGTCGATCTCGCGAAGGATCGTCGCGGGCTACGTATTGCCAAGGATGACATGGCACAGTTTTCGCGCGCTGTGGAACGCGACTTTAATGACCTTGCCGCCCGGTACTATCTCAACCTTTGCGGCGACCCAAAGATCCGTGTTTCGCGTGATCGAATCACCGTGACCTTTGATCTTGCCAAAGAGGAATAGTGCCTTTACCGAGTCCACTCGGTACGATACAGTTATTGCAGTTAAAACGTACTTTTAAATGCAGGAGTTTCTTCATGGATTGCCTGAAGGTATCAAGCAAATCATCGCCCGCGTCCGTTGCCGGCGCCATCGCCGGCATGGTCAAGGATGGCGTGCCCGTCAACATCCAGTGTGTCGGCGCCGGTGCCGTCAACCAGGCCATTAAGGCCGTTGCTATCGCGCGCGGTTTTTTGATTCCAACCGGTTTTGATATTTCCTGCGCGCCCGTGTTCTCCGACATCCTCATTAACGGGGAGTCGCGCACGGCCATCCGCCTTTCTATCTACGTTCACCAGATCAATCGAGCTGCTATGGATAACGTCGTCATGGATGATGTTAAGCCTGTGGCATAGCTTCTGCTTGCCTTGTTTCGCTCCCCATCGTTAGGACTTATGCACATGGACCAGCGTTCCGTACGCGATATTCTTGCCGGTAAAACCTACTTTATCCGCACCTTTGGCTGCCAGATGAATCAGCACGACTCCGAGCGTGTGAGCGGTCTGCTTGATTCATATGGCTGCCTCATGGCGCTCGATCCTGCGCATGCCGATATCGTTGTCTTCATGACGTGCTGCGTGCGCGAGGCCGCCGATACTCGCCTGTACGGTCAGTGCAATTCCTGCAAAAGCCTGCCGCCTTCGCCTTCGGGCAAGCGCGTGGTTGCCGTTGGCGGTTGCATCGCGCAGCGCGATGGCGAGGGCCTGCTCACCAACGTCGATAACGTCAACGTCATCTTCGGTACACATTCCATCGCGCATGTGGCCGAGCTCATTGCCGAGGCGTTCCTTGATGGTAAGCGTCATATCCGCACCAATGAGCATGAGGATACGGATGCCATGAGCATGCCGTGGCATCGCGAGACTCAGTATCACGCCTGGGTGCCCATCATGACGGGCTGCAATAATTTCTGCACCTATTGCATCGTGCCGTACGTGCGTGGTCGCGAAAAGAGCCGCCCCTTCGAGGAGATTGTCGACGAGGTGACCGGTTTGGTGCGCCAGGGCGTTCGTGAGATTACGCTGTTGGGCCAAAACGTTAACTCATATGGTCGCGATCTGTTTGGCAAGCCGCGTTTTGCCGATCTGCTGCGTGCCGTGGGCGATACGGGCGTGGAGCGCATCTTCTTTACGTCTTCGCATCCCAAGGACCTGCTGCCCGAGACCATCGACGCCATGGCCGAGACGCCTGCCGTTATGCCGCAGCTGCACTTGGCCGTCCAGTCCGGTTCGACGCGGATCCTCAAAGAGATGAATCGCCGTTATACACGCGAGGACTATCTGGGCCTTGTCGATCGCATTCGCAACCGCATGCCCGATATCGCGCTCTCGACCGACATTATCGTTGGCTTCCCGGGCGAGACTGAAGAAGACTTTGAGCAGACGCTCTCACTTGCCGAGACGGTCCGCTATGCTCAGGCCTATACCTTCATCTATTCCAAGCGCGCCGGTACCCCGGCCGCCGAGATTGACGATCCTACGCCGCATGAGGTTATTCTCGAGCGTTTCAACCGTCTGGTTAAGGTTATCGAGACCACGGCACACGAGTATAACCAGGGTGAGCTTCATACTGTGGTTCCGGCGCTCATTGAGGGAACGAGTAAAAAGAACGACGCGGTCCTGCTGGGCAAGAGTCCCAAGAATCAGACCGTGCATGCGCCTATCCCCGAGGGTTACAGCATCGATCAGCTTGTTGGCAAGATCGTTGATGTTGACGTTGACGTTGCCAAGACCTGGTATTTGTCCGGCTCCGTTGTGGGCGAGCCGCGCTAATGGTTTCTCCCGGGTCAGGTCTTTCTGCCGTTGCGATCGTCGGTCCGACGGCGGTTGGTAAGAGTGATGTTGCCGACCGTTTGGCAGCTCGTCTTTCGTCCGAAGTGCTGTCGTGCGATGCGATGCAAATCTATCGCGGCATGGACATCGGTACCGCAAAGATGGCGCCCGATGAGTGCACGGCGCCGCTGCGTCTCGTCGACATTGTAGAGCCGGGTGTGGCATATTCTGCTGCGCTTTATCAGGCCGACGCTCGCGCGCATGTTGAACGTCTCCTTGGTTCGGGTTGCCTGCCGGTTTTTTGCGGAGGTACGGGGCTGTATCTCAAGGCCGCCCTCGATGAGATGGACTTTCCCTCGGGTGAACTTGAGGACGATCGTCGTGCGGGCTATCAGGAGCTTGCCGAGCGCATTGGCGAGAAAGAACTGCATGCCCTGCTTGCCGAGCGCGATCCAGAATCGGCTGCTGTTATTCATCCCCATAACGTGCGCCGTGTGATTCGTGCGCTCGAGATGCATGATGATGGCGTCTCCTATGCGCAGCAAAAGTCGCAGTTTAGTGTTCCGCACGAGCATTATCATGCCCTATGGTTTGGTCTGACGCGTAATCGCGAGGTGCTCTACGAGCGCATTAATCTGCGCGTCGATCTGATGTTTGAGCAGGGTCTTGTCGATGAGGTCCGCGGTCTTATGGCCCAGGGGCTGGGAGATGCCCTGACGTCGATGCAGGCAATTGGCTATAAAGAGATCATTGATGCTTTCAATGGCGTGATGAGCATGGATGAGGCTCGCGAACTCATTAAGATGCGTTCGCGTCGTTATGCCAAGCGTCAGCTTTCGTGGTTTAAGCGCGATGACCGTATCGTGTGGTTTGATATGGATGAATGTACGATCGATGAGGTCGTTGAGGATATCCTGCATCGTATTGAGGCTGTCTAATGGCCCGTTTCCCCCTTGTTCCCACGGCACCCGAGCCCGAGCGTGCCATTTTAGTTGGTGTTGAGTGGCGCGACAATGCATGGCCGCTCGATCGCTCGCTTGACGAGCTGGAGCGTCTTGCCCACACAGCTGGTGCCCAGTGCGTGGCACGCTTGTCGCAGCGTTTGGTAAAGCCGTATCCTAAATCGTTTATCGGTTCCGGTAAGGTTGAAGAGCTGTGCGGCCTGGTGCGTCGCATGGATGCCGATGTCGTTATTTTTGACGACGACCTGACCCCCTCGCAGCAATCCTATTTGGAGAAAGCCGTGGGCGAGCCGGTAAAGATTATCGATCGTACTGCACTGATCCTGGATATCTTTGGCCTGCATGCTCAGACGCGTGAGGGACGCCTGCAGGTACAGCTGGCACAGCTTCAATACTTGTTGCCTCGCCTGCGTGGCATGTGGAGCCATCTCGCCAAGGAACAGACGCGCGGCGGCATCGGCTCACGCTTTGGTCAGGGCGAAAGTCAGCTCGAGGTCGACCGTCGCCTCATTCGTAATAAGATCGCTGCGCTTCGTCGTGAGCTCAAGCAGGTTGAACAGCGTCGCGATGTTCAATCCAAGAGCCGCATTGAGTCACCGGCGTTTCGCGTCGCGTTAGCCGGTTATACCAATGCCGGTAAATCGACGTTGCTCAATCGTCTGACCGGCTCTACGGTACTTTCTCAGGACAAGCTGTTTGCTACGCTCGACCCGACGACGCGTTCGTATCGCCTGCCCGGCGGTCGCGGCATGACGATTACTGATACCGTCGGCTTTATTCAAAAGCTGCCGCATGGTCTGGTTGATGCCTTTAAATCAACGCTGTCCGAGGTTTTGGGTGCCGATCTAATTCTCAAAGTCGTAGATGCGTCTGACGAGGACTATGAGCGGCAGCTGGAGGCTGTTGACCGCGTGCTTGATGAGATCGGCGCCGGAGAGCGTTTAACGCTGACCGTATTCAATAAAATCGATCTTCTCGATAGCGTTGATCGATTGAGTTTCCGTCGTCGCTATCCAGAAGCCGTTCTGTTCTCGGCCCAAACGGGCGAGGGGCTCGACGATCTCGTCGATCGCATTGCTCGCGAGGCAGCTGCCACCGATGTGTTGCTCTCCGCTGATATCCCGTATCGCGAGGGCGCTCTCATCACGCTGGTGCATGAGCAGGGAACCCTTCTGCATGAGGAATATCTCGAGGACGGCGTTCGCATTGTGGCGAAGTTGCCGGCTCGTATTGCACCGCGGCTCGAGCGTTATCGCACCGAGTAGACGAGCTCCAAAATGCCCAGAATGATGGGCTGATGCAGCAGATAAAAGGGGAGAGCGTGACGTCCAAGGCTGGCGAGCGCCGGCAGGGGGTTGGCGTAGGCCCAGCTAGGGACGGTCTTATCGATACTCTGCGCTATGTGTGCGGCGAAGTATCCTGCAAGATACATAAAGATAAACGGGATGATGGGGTAGTAATCACCTGAGACAAACCCAGGGCTCGGAAATCCCAGCCACGCCAGGTAGGGGACAGGGTAGATCGTTTTGGGGATGCTCCAGGTGAGGGCGAACAACACAAGGCATAGGGGCATGCCCCATCTCGTCGTTATCTTCTTAAGGACGGGATCGGTCAACGCCACGATGCCGGTGCATGCGGCCATGCAGTAGATGATGCCAAAATTAACCGAATCGTCGACTGAGACAAGTGTTGTTGCCAACCAGACAACGAGTGCTGCTAAGGCGTATTTGGCGGCACGTTTGATATTGTTGCGCGAAAGAGTGCACATCCAACCCGCGATAAACAAAAATACCCAGCTGATGCTGGCGCGCCAGACGTCTTGAAAGACAGTCTGGGTAAACCAAGGCATTTCCCAGCCGTACAGGTAGGCAAGATCATAGCAAGCGTGAAAACCTGCCATAGAAATCATCGTAAACCCGCGGACGGTATCAAAGATGGTTATGCGTTTTTGCATTACGAGAACCGGCGCATCAAGCCGACGACTTTGCCCAGGATAACGGGATTCGTTGCATAGATAGGCTCCATGGTGTCATTCTCAGGCTGCAGGCGTACGCGTCCCTGCTCCTTGTAGAACGTCTTGACGGTCGCTGAACCATCGATCATAGCCACGACAATTTCGCCGTTCATGGCATTCTTTTGTTCACGGACGATGATGTAATCGCCATTGAAGATGCCGACATTGATCATTGAGCTCCCATGCACCTCAAGGATAAAGGAACCCTGATCAGTCGCGATTTCGGTCGGGATAGTAAACGTGTCTTCGATATTCTGCTCGGCCAGAATGGGGATCCCAGCCGCGACGCGACCAACGAGCGGTAGCGAGACCGTTCCGCGAGGTGCGGTGGGCTCGTCAGATTTAGAAATTGAGACAGAGGAACCGTCCTCGTTAAAGAGTTCCAGGGCGCGCGGTTTGGTGGCATCGCGCTTGAGTAGCCCGCGCGCCTCCAGGGCAGAGAGATGGGCGTGCACGGTGCTGGGGGAGGAAAGGCCCACGGCAGAAGCCATCTCGCGCACGCTGGGCGGATAACCCTTCTCCTGCTGATATTCCTTGATGAAGTCGTAAATTTGCTGCTGACGCTTGGTAATTTTGCGAGCCATCAGGGCATCCTCTCTACCCATGTCAAACAAATGTTCGAATTTTGCTTGACAGGAACAACTGTTCGAAGATAATAATAACCGAACATTCGTTCTCGCGCTAGACATTTTTGTCCGCGCGGCTTGATAAAACTGTTCTCAGCAAAACACGCGAGAGGAGAACATGATGAACGTAACGAATATGGTCCAGGGAAACCTCGCCCTTAAGCTCGAGACGCCTGCAGAACCCACTTTTACGGTTGTTCAGGGTGGCCGCTCCGGCTTTCAGCCTTTGACCGTAAAGCCTGTGCGCAATCAGCAGGCTGTAGTCGCGCCGGCCCGCGTTGCCCTGAAGGTTCCGACGATTGTCGCCGTCGCCGTTGCGCTTACGCTCTTCTTTGTCCTCGCTACTTCGGTCTTTAGCGCTCGTCATGCCGCGTATGCCGAGTCCGTTTCCAACATTACTTACGAGACCATTCGCGTTCAGACTGGCGATTCTCTTTGGTCGCTTGCCGAGGAATATCCAATCGAAGGCCTTTCCACGCAAGAGACTTCCGACATGATCCGTAACGTCAATCATCTGGAGCATGGTTCGCTCGCCGCTGGTGCGCATCTTAAGGTTCCTGCTCGTTCGTAATCATTATCGCGCTGCGCATGGTACCCTTGTTATCGTTTAAGAGGAGGTACCATGCGCTGTCCCAAATGCGGCAAGGCACATACCCGCGTCGTTGATTCCCGTATGCAGGAGTCAAATAACACCATTAAGCGCCGTCGCGAATGTTGCTCGTGTAACTACCGCTTTACAACGTTTGAGCGATGCGAGGACCCTATCGAGGTCATTAAGTCAGATGGAACCAAGCAGCGGTTCGATCGCAATAAGCTTCTTGTCGGCTTGATGCGCGCCACCATCAAGCGCGATATCGACACTAAGAAGCTCAATGAGATTATCGATGACATCGAGGTCGAGCTTCGCTCTCGCACGCTGACGGCCGTCACGTCCCATGAGTTGGGTGACATGGTGCTCAAGCGCTTGGCTAAGATCGACAAGGTGGCGTACATCCGTTTTGCCTCGGTCTACCGTGATTTCAAAGACGTCGATGAGTTTCTGCAAGAGCTCGACAAGCTAAGGTGATTCCATGTCCAACATTTCCGTCAACATAAAGCGTCTCGACCCCACCGTCGAGCTTCCCAAATACGCCCATCCCACCGATGCCGGCTTGGATTTACGCTCCAACGAGGACTGCGTCCTGAAGCCCTTCGAACGCCGTCTGGTCTCTACGGGGCTGGCCATCGCCCTGCCCGATGGCTACGCCGGCTTCGTCCAGCCCCGCAGCGGCTTGGCCATCAAGCAGGGCCTGTCTATAGTCAACACGCCGGGCCTCATTGATGCTCACTATCGAGGTGAGCTTAAGGTTATCCTTATCAACTTGGATCCCTCCAACGACATCCAAATCAACAAAGGCGACCGCATAGCCCAACTCGTCATCCAAGAAGTCCCCACGGTCAATCTCATAGAAGTAGAAGAACTAGACGAAACCGACCGAGGCAAAGGAGGCTTCGGCTCCAGCGGCATCGCCTAGGGCGCTCGTATCCCTCCCGCCCGGGGCTTACCTATATCATTCCATGCTCAAACATTCTCGTGTCGCTTCGCTCGCTGCGAAACTGCGCGTGGAACGATATAGGTAAGCCCCGGGCGGGCGGCTACTCGCTTGAAACAATATTTACTTTTCTAGTAAGTCGATGCGATGAAGGGACGCCTCCTTTGTCGCATCGACTTACTGTATTTATATTCTCTGGTTCCCCTTTGCAGATTCTACTGGTGGGGAATCTGGTATAGCCGCTGGTACGTTAACGCAGCTTACCTGTGGGAGGCCCCTATATATCGTCCCGCGCGCAGTTTCGCAGCGAAGCGAGAATGTTTGAGCACGGGATGATATATAGGGGCCTCCCACAGGTAAGCGGACATAAAGACGCTAGCGGATATGCGCGGGTTTTCCGCCCCAGTAGAAGCGGCAGAAGGCTCGTTTGCGCTTTTGGGGTTTGCCTACGAGCTCCATGGCGGCGATGGCTATGTCTTCGGCTGCGTGGGGGCGGCGTAGTACTTCGCCGTTGATGAGTAGGGCTTTGAGTGATTCGGGATGGTCGTGCAAGTGACGTAGGGTAACGATGAGCTCTCGTGCGGTGGTGACATGCATGCTGGCGCCCATGCCGGTGAGCATGGTGGTGTTGGCCTTTTCCTGGCCATAGGACTTGCCCAGCAGGATCATCGGCAGATGTGCGCATAGGCACTCGGTGACGGTGAGTCCGCCCGATTTGAGAATTGCCAGGTCGCAGCCGTGCATAAGCGCTGCCATATCATCGACATAGTCAAGAACCGTGACGTTCTCGAGTTTCATGGCATCGAAGAGTGTCTTGAGGCGGGCGGCGTATTCGGCGTCCTTGCCCGGCAAAAAGACAAAGTGCATGTCTTCGAAGCTGCGTAGGAAGGGGAGGGTGCGGTCCATCTCCGCGCGAAAGCGAACGTACGGTTGAGGCAAGCTGGCACCGGCCATTACCAGCACGACGGTCTTGTCGGTGGGGAGGTTGAACTTAGCTAGCTCTTCCTCGCGATCGTAATCCGTGTCGAATCCGGCGCGAATGGGAATGCCGGTAATGCGAATTTTTGTTTCGAGCACCTTGCGCGGACGCAGCGTTTCGGCCATAAATTCGTTGGCAACACAGAATAAATCGGTGTCCTTGTGGGGCCACCATCCCTCGACTTCGTAGTCGGTCGGTACGCAGATGACCGGATAATCGATACCCGTAATTACGCGGGCGCCCACGGCAACATTGGCTGCCGTGATGTGCGTTGCAACCACGGCTATGGGCCTGCGGCTACGAATATATTCGTTGAAGGCGGGGAACATAATTCGCGACCATGCCGTTCCGCCACCCCAGAGAAGATGTCCCGTAAGCGTATATCGCCAGGTCAGGTCGTAAATGGGGCGCGTGGCTCCCGTAAAAGAAGCCGCGGTCTTATTGCCGTCGAATTTAATACGTCCAAAATCAAGGATATCGAGCACTTCAATCTCAATATCCTCGGGGATGCCATTGGTGCCGCGGATAAGGTCGAATGCCTGCGCAATCGCATTTGCGGCGGCCTTGTGGCCCGAGCCAACGGAGGCGTGCACGATGGTCACGAGAGGTTTTTGCTGAGCCAGGAGCGTGGTTTGCTCCGATTGGGGAGTGCTGTGCGTGAGCAGGGGGGCGTCGTCACTCGTCTGCGCCTGGTCCATCGATAACTCCCCTTCAGCTTTGTAATACGGATTTATCATTGTAGTGCATGAGTGTCACGTTCACGTAAATTTGGGTATGAGCGCAAAGAACGACAACGTTTCGACGAAAGGACGCTTCATGACTACCGATAAGCCGATCGATGTTGCGATTATCGGTGGCGGCCCCGCGGGCTATGCTGCCGCTATTTATGCTGCGCGTGCCAACCTGACGACGACCGTGATTGAGCAGGGCATGTCGGGAGGGCAGATCGCCACAACCAATGAGGTCGAGAACTATCCGGGTTTCCCGCTCCTGAGTGGCGCCGAACTCGGCGAGCGTTTTCAGCAGCATGCAGAGGGCCTGGGAGCACAGGTTACATGGAGCATGGTTACGGGTATCGATTACGATGCCGATGCAGCGTTGTTTACGGTGCATCACGATATGGGCGATACGCTGGCCTCGAGCGTTATCGCTTGCATGGGTGCCACGCCGCGTCCGGCAGGTTTCGCAGGCGAGGATACGTATCGCGGTCGTGGCGTTTCATATTGCGCAACATGTGACGGCATGTTTTTCCGCGGCAAGCAGGTTTTTGTAATCGGTGGTGGCAATTCGGCATGCGAAGAGGCTCTGTTCCTGTCCGACCTTGCCAACAGTGTGACCATCGTGCTGCGCCGCGACCAGTTCCGTGCGCCCGATGGTGTTGTTCAGAAAGTACTCGCAAAGGACAATATTACAGTTAGGTACCAAACTAGTATTGTGGAGCTATCGGGCGAAGCCATGCCAACGACGATTACCTTTAAGGACAATGCATCCGGCGAGACTCATACCGAGTCATTTGAGCCCGGCTCGTTTGGCATCTTTGTCTTTACCGGAACGCAGCCCCATACCGAGCTTGTTGAGCATCTAGTCGATCTGGCGCCTGATGGCGGCATTCTGACTGATGAATCCATGGCGACCCGCACGCCAGGTCTATTTGCCGCTGGCGATATCCGTTCCAAACGTTTACGCCAGGTTGTGACCGCTGTTTCGGACGGAGCCATAGCGGCAACGAGCGCATACGCGTTTCTCCGTGGATAAGTACGATAATATATCTTATGTAAGGTTGCTATCTTTAAACAAAGTGGTTGGACGATGCATCAATGTGTTGTCCAACCACTTTTACTTGCCGGCTATGTGGTATGCAAAACTAGATAACCTAGAATACAATATAGAAAATGAACGGAGGACCTTTATGAACCACGTTAAACACGTTATTCCGATGTCCGATTCGTCGGTAAGCATTAAGCCCGAGGATATTCAGCCCACGGTGCTGCCCGATGCATTCATTCAGTCCGATATCGTGCGTAAACTCAATACGTTGAGTCTGCCGCGCTATAACCAGTTGCCCAATGTGACACTCTACCGCGACCAGGTCATTGAGTATGTTGCGCTGTGGATGGAGCCGCTGTCCATTTGCGTTGAGCAGCCCGTCATTACGCCATCGATGATCAATAACTACGTGAAGGTCGGCCTGGTGCCTGCTCCGGTCAAAAAGCAATATGGCCGCGAGCAGATTGCCCGTCTGATCGCTATTTGCATCTTTAAGCAGGTGCTACCTATTGCTGCGGTGCAGGCACTCTTTAACATTCAGCGATTGAGCTACGATGCCCCGACGGCCTTCGACTATGTGGTTGATCAGCTCGAGGCATCGATTCGTTCGGCGTTTTCCGTCGAGCAGACGCCGGTTCCCGATACGGCGCATCAGGTAACGCGTGAGTCGCTGCTTGTGCGCAGTGCGGTTTCATCCTTTGTTTCGAAGGCTTACTTGATGAGCTATCTCAAGTTCAACGGGTTTAATAGCTAGCCGACGTATAAAACGGGTGGGACAAAGAGCCATCTGTCGCTTTGTCCCGCCCATATTTTTGCTTGGTTGGAATTTATTTGCCCGAAGCTACGCCCATGCCGTAGCCGATGATGAGGCCGTGCATCTCGGCGTAATAGGAATCCAGGCCGTTGCAGGGCATGATGATGGTCTTGGAGCCGGGCCAATGCTCGACTATGCGGTCAGTAAGCGCCTGGGCTCCAGCTTCGTTCTCAACGTGATCGATGATGACCTCACCGCCCGTAAAACCCTCGGCTTCCATGGTGTCGATGATCTTGTTGAGCATCTTCTTTTCGCCACGCGTGTGCCCGACGAGTTCGATTTTACCGGCCTCACTCGCCGTGCCCAAAATGCGGATATTGAGCTTGTTGGCAATGACGCCGGCTGCCTTAGGGATACGTCCGGCTTTGGCCAGGTTTTCGTAATTGCACAAGCTGAAGAGGATTTTGCTGTTCTGCTCAAGGCTATCGAAGTATGCGCAAGCGTCCTCGAATGAGAGATCCGGATTGCTTGCAAGATACCGGTCGAACAGCAGTAAGATCAGGTCCATTTTGCCGCCGGCTCCGCGTGAATTGACCAAATGAATTTGACGGTTCGGCTCCTCGGCAAGAACCAAATCGCGTGCCGTGGCGGCGGCGTTATAGCTCCCCGATACGCCCTCCGAGATGGGCATACAAATCGTCTTGTCGGCAAGCCTAAAGAGTTCGGTCCACTCGCCTACGCTCGGACAGGCGCTCGAAGAAGCGCTCGACTCCGCCTGCACGGCGCAATTGAGTTCGTGAACGTCGAGCGTGAGGTCATCGACGAACTCGCGCTCCCCCACTCGAATTTTGAGGGGTGCAAATGCAAAGGTGGTATGGGGCGCGGTCGGTTGCCAATCGCGGAGGTTACAGCTCGAATCGGAGATAAGTGCCCAGCTCATAGAGGGTCCTTTCTATATGCTTCTCAATCATTATAGCTATATTGCTCACCGATGAAGCGTGCATCTAGTATTGAAAACTAGCACATTAGGATCATGTATGGAGCACGGTCATAAATAAATGAACCTCGCAGCTCAAAGGCCACGAGGTTCACCTTCGTTCGCTATACAGAGTGACTTAGTAGCGCACGAAAATGTAGTTGTTGTTCATACCGGCTGCGACGGAACTGATGATGACGCCCGTTTTGTAGTCGGAAGCATGGATCATCTGACCATTACCGATATAGATGCCGGTATGGTAGGAGTTAACCACAACATCGCCGGGTTGCGGATCGGACACACGGGTCCAACCCATGAAGTCGACCGTGGTGCCCAGACGGCAGTAGCGTCCCGTGAGGCAATAGCTTACAAAACCGGAGCAGTCAAAGCTGTTCGGCCCAATGCCACCCCAAGAGTAAGCGTATCCGAGCTTGCTATAGGCACGCGAAACAACGGAACCGCCGTCAACGGACTGGCTCGGTGCGGAAGGCGTCGGAGCCGGAGCCGGAGCCGGAGCGGGCGTCGGGGGCTGCGGAGTGGGAGCGGGCGCGGGCGTGTTTCCGCCGCCGTCGTTGGTCGTACCGCCACCCTTGTTGGTGTTCTCGCTCGTACCGGCGGTGTCGTTGCTCACCGTGGCCTTTTCGGCGGTGCTAGCATTTATGCCAGCCTGCAGCGCGGCGTTGGCCTGGGCCTCGGCAGCAAGCTCGGCCTGCAACTGTGAATCCAGGGAGTTCACGACACTCTGGGCTTCAGCCTGCTGGGCGTTAAGCTCGTCGACCTTCTTTTGCGTGGTGGCGACGTTCTTCTCCTGCTCGGCCTGCTTATCGGTGAGCTGCTGCTTAAGCTCCTTTACCTCTTGAATGGTCTGAGCCTGCTTATCGGAAACTTTGCCGTAGTAGAACAGACGGTTGAGCATATCGCTCAGATCATCGACACCCGTCAGAACCTGAAGCAGGCTCAGACCGCCGGTTTTGTACTCGCCGGCGACATAGGTCGAGAGCTTGGCCTGACCATCGGCGATCTCCTGCTGCTTTTGCGTGATCTCGCCGGCAGTCTGATCGAGCGCTTGCGTCTGCGTGGCGAGCTCATCGTAAATCTGCTGAGTTTGGGTACCGATCTGCTCGAGCTTCGCACGAGCAGCGGCAAGGTCGGATGCGGTATCGGCGTAGGCAGGAGCCGCGAGGCCCAAGCCCAAAACACAAGCGAGGGTTGCCGTAGCAGCGCAGCGTGCCATGTTTTTGTGCGTGTTTGCTGTGCGCATGTAGCTTCCTTTCCAGTAACTAAGGGTAACGGCTAGCCTACCGTCACCAGGCTAAAGAGCTCCACATCGTCATCAGACGGCGTGAGCTTCTCGCGCGGGTTGAGAAACGCAAGCTCAAGGATACAACCGTAACCGACAAGCTTTGCGCCCATATCTCGCACCAGTTTACCTGTTGCCTCGACGGTTCCGCCCGTCGCGACCAAGTCATCCAGAATCAACACGGTATCTTTAGAGCTGATAGCGTCGGCATGGATCTCAATGGAATCCGTTCCGTATTCGAGCTCATAGCTTTGGCTCACGGTCTCGCGCGGCAGCTTGCCCGGTTTACGTGCGGGAACAAAGCCGGCGCCAAGGGCTACAGCCACCGGTACGCCAACCATAAAGCCTCGAGCCTCTGGGCCCACGACCTTGGTGATTCCCATGCCGGCAAAGTGCTCGGCGAGGGCATCGGTCATGGCTTTGAGCGCCTCGGGATTGCCAAAGAGCGGCGTGATGTCTTTAAAGATGACTCCGGGCTCGGGATAGTCGGGGATGTCGACGATTTGAGATTCGAAGTCGTACATTGCATGACCTTTCAATGGGTTGCCGGATAAGCGGCAGCTGTTATTTGCCCGCGGTGGCGGTGCCGGTTTGCGAAGGGGCGACGACCTTGAGCGGCTTTACGAGAGAATCCTCGTGCGAAGCCGGCGCGACAGTTTCTTCGTTTTTGGCCTTGGTGGACTCGGAGCGAGCGATTTCCTCATCGAGTGCATCGATGTCGGCGTCCTCGACCACGGCGTTGAGCGACTCAAAAACGCGGTTCTTGAGCAGCGCAGTGTGCACACCCTCCGTCAGGTCGTGAAGCTTCTTAAACGCACGCTCGAGCTTGGCGTCGCGCTCGTCATCAGAAGTATCCATGCCGAGCATGCTCACGAGCACCTGCTCAAACATCGAGGACTCGCGGTTGGCGGAAGACACGTACTGACGCAGGTTGCGCGGCTCGATATGGAAGCGTGACAGCTCGGAGCAGTAGCGGATGATCGGAAAATCGCGACCATCGACGAGCTCACGGTTCTGCGGACTCTTGATGATGCGAATGAGGTCGTTCTCGGCGAGCGAGCGGATAAACGAGATCTCGACGCCCAGCATATCGGGAATGGTCTCGATGGGATGCAGCTTTTGTTTGGTCTCCTTGGGCTCCGTCTTGAGCGGAACATCGGACAGCAAGCCCACCTCGTAGGCGAGCGTTGACAGGTCCGTGGCGTTTTCCAAGCGCTGCTTAATCACGTTGAGCGGCATGTAGCGAGTCTTCTGCAAGTGCAGAATGACCTCCAGGCGATCAACGTCCTCCTTGGAGTACTGACGGTATCCCTTAGGCGTACGATGAGGGGTAATGAGCCCCTCATCCTCTAGAAATCTAATTTTTGAGTTCGAAAGATCGGGGTATGCGCCTCGAAGTAGGTTGACGACTTGGCCGATACTCAGATAGTTGCGTTCGGCCATGCCCTACTCACCGGTTTCGATGCGCTCCGGCGTGCTCTCGTGGTAGATGAGCGTAAACGTACCGATCTGAACGGAAGAGCCGTCGTGCAGCGGAGCGGCGTTGACAATGGCACCGTCGACCCAGGTGCCATTGAGCGAGCCCAGATCCTCAATACGGGCGCCCAGGCCCTCACGAATAATGCGTGCGTGGCTGCGCGAGACAGTCATGTCGTTGAGGAAGATGCCATTCGCGGGATCGCGGCCGATGGTGGTCACGTCGTCCTCGAGCTCAAAGGCGGCACCAGTCTGCGGACCCTTGACGATGGACAGAACGGGGGCGGTGATGCGCACGTTGGCCATGAGGTCGGGAACGGTGACGTCGCTTGAAGGCACGCGGAATACGCAGGTAGCGTCAGCAGTCTTATCATTCTGAGGCATATTGTTAACCATGTTGTCCATGACAACCCCTAACTTATCGCGGACGTGCCGCAAATAATGAACCGTACGTAATCATACCCCAACGAATCAGTCTTCGATTTCGGGGTTCAGAAAGTCGATGTCCTCGTCCTCGGGATGCGCGAGAGCCTGTTTAATGGCCGCTCCGCCCTTAATGGAGTAGATGACAGCGGTGAGCATGGAGAAGATCACACCGCCATACACAAAGAAGATGCCGAGGGGCACCGAGCTTCCGTTAAGACCCGGGAAGGCCGTAAGGGTTGAAGGTAAAAGGTGCAGGCCGTCAACAACGGGGAACCCGAGCAGCATGAGCGAGAAGCCGGTCATGAGCAGTGCAGTGGCAATCTTACCGGGAAAGACGACATCGATGGGGCGACGGTGATAATGACGCACGATAAGCGTGCCGATGCCCAGATAGATGTCGCGGCCAATAATGAGCACGCAGACCCAGATGGGCAGCTCTCCGCGGACTACCAGCCCAAGTACGCCGGTGAACAGCAGCGCACGGTCACAAATGGGATCCATGACCTTGCCGAGCCACGAGACCGTCTTAGTCATGCGGGCGATCTGACCGTCCATCCAGTCGGTGGAGGCGGCAACGGCGTAGATAACAATGGCGATGACGCGGTTGTTATCCGTCACAAACAGGTACAGAAATACCAGGGTGAGGATCAGGCGCGTAAAGGTGATGAAATTGGAGATCGTAAAGATCTTATTCGACGGGTAATCGGAAGTGCCGATAAGCTCCTTTTTGATCTTCTTTTTGATGCCCACAGGACTCCCCCGCTGGTTAACGACAAAACTTTCGATACTATACCCGTTCCGGCGATGTCTATCCAGCGTAAGCATAGAGAGTCCAGACATGTGGAGGGCGCTTTTGGGCGGCGGGGATTTCGCATTCGTGTACATCAGTCTCCAAACATGTCGAAAAATGTCGTTTTTGGAGGTTGACGTACACGTTTTGATTCGGTGATTACATCGATCGGGAAAGTTGTTGCTTTAAGCAAATTAATCATGATGTGCGGGTCGAGAAGGGTTGGCGCCAAAAGAACCCAACGGCCGTTACGGCTTCGTTAAAAACGCGCCCCACCATGGATGGTGAACCCGAAAGGTGAGGCGCGCGGGCACGGCGACTCGGCCCGCGCGCCCGGAAGAGAAAGGACGAACCCATGGGTTACATGCTCGAGACGCGCGGGCTCACCAAGCGCTTCGGCCGCGGCGACCAGGCGCAGGACGCCGTGGCCGATGTGAGCCTTCATATCCGCGAGGGCGAGGTGTACGGGCTGCTCGGTCCCAACGGCGCCGGCAAGTCGACAACGCTCAAGATGATCTGCGGGATGCTGCGGCCGACGGCCGGGGAGATCCTCTTTGCCGGGCACGCCTGGCGCCGCGAGGACCTCTACGCAATCGGCAGCCTCATCGAGGAGGCGCCGCTCTACCCCAACCTCACCGCGCGCGAGAACCTGCGCGTGCGCACCACGCTGCTGGGCCTTCCCGAGAGCCGCATAGATGAGGTGCTCGCCGCCGTGGACCTCGCGGACACCGGGAAGAAGCGCGCCGGGCGCTTCTCGATGGGCATGCGGCAGCGCCTGGGGCTCGCGCTGGCGCTGATCGCCCAGCCACGCCTGCTCGTGCTCGACGAGCCCACCAACGGCCTCGACCCCATCGGCATCGAGGAGCTGCGCGACCAGATCCGCGGCTTCGCGGCGGCGGGTACGACGGTGATCGTTTCCAGCCACATCCTCTCCGAGGTGCAGCAGATGGCGGACACCATCGGCATCATCTGCGGGGGGCGCCTCGCCTACGAGGATGCGCTTCGGCCTGGGCAGGACCTCGAGGAACTCTTCATGAGCTTCTGCCGGGAAGGGCGACGAGCACGCGGGGAGGTGGCGGCATGACGGGCGAGAAAGGCGGCCTGCTCGCGGCCCTGCGCGCCGAGGCCCTGAAGTCGCGCCACGCGGCACCGGTTCGCCTGGCCGTGCTCATGGCGCTGCCGATGCCGCTGCTCGGCGCGATGCCCTACCGGGGCGTGCAGATCTTCAGCGCGTGGAACTACTGGTACGCGCTCTTCCTGCCCGTGTCTCTCTCGCTCGTGGTGGCGTGCGTCGCGCGGGCGGACGCGCGCACGCGGATGCGGGGGCTTCTGGGCCTGGGCTTCCCGCTCGGGCGCGCCTGGTGGGCCAAGGCGCTCTGGTGCCTCGCGCCCTGCACGCTCTCGAACCTCGTGGTCTTCGGCATCTACCTCGCGGGATCGGCGTTCTCCTCGCAGGGTCTCACGGCCGCGGGCACGCTCACGATGCTCCTCTGCGCGCTCGCCAGCACGGTGACCGCGGCGTGGATGATCCCAGCAGGGCTCTTCCTCACGGCGCGGCTCGGCATGCTCGCGGGCATCTTCTGCCCGCTCGCCGCGCAGCTCGTGGGTGGGTTCGCCTGGTCGCTGATGCCGCTGCCGCAGCTCTTTCCGCCGTCGGCGAGCATGGTCATCCCCACGAGCTTCATTCCCGTGCTGCCGAGCGGCGAGCCGCTCGCGGCGGACATGGCGCTCGGCGGGGCGCTCACGGCGGACGGCGTGCTCACGCTGGCGGGTCTTGCGGTCTGTGCGCTCGCGTTCGCCGCGCTCACGGCGGCGGGCGCGGCCTGGTTCGCGCGCTCCGAGGAGAGGTGATGGCCATGACACGACTCTCCGACCCGACGCCGCGCATGACTCTCCCGCGGGCCCTGCTCTCCGAGGCCCTGCGCCTGGCGCGCTCCCCGCTCTCGGCGGTGCACCTCGCCTGCGGCCTGGCAGCCGGTCTTGCCTGCGGCGAGTACTTCTCCGTAACCCGATGGGACCCGGCGCTGGGCGCGGACGCCTATGCCCAGTTCCTCGGCGCCCTCATGCCGCTCATGTGCGCCATCGTCTGCGGGCTCGCCGTGGACGAGGAGCGCGCTGCCGGGCGCCTCGCCAACCTCACGGCGGTCCCCTCGCGCGGGCGCGCCGTCGCGGCGAAGCTGCTCGCCCTTGCGGCGCTCGGCGCGGGCGCGCTGGCCGTGGCGCTCGGCGTTTTCGGGGCTGTGCTCGCCGTCGCCGGGCGCCTGCCGCTCGGGCCCGCTCCGCTTGCGGCCGCCTGGGCGGGCATCGTGCTGGGCAGCCTGCCCCTCTACGCGCTGGGGCTCGGCGTGGCCCTGCGCCTCGGCCGCAACGCCACCATCGGCGCCGGCGCGGCGGGGATGCTCCTCGCGTTCTTCTCAGTGGGCGGACTTGCGCACGGTCTCATGACCGGCGAGCTCACCGGTGCCCTGGCGACGCCCCTGAGCTGGGTGCCGCTCGCCTGGCCCGCGCGCCTGGGGTCGCTCGGGGTGGAGGCCTTCATCGACGCCGCACGCGCGGCGGGCCCACTCCTCACGACTGCGCTCGCTGGCCTCGTGCTCACCCTGGCAGCCGACGCCGTCCTTCTCGCCTGGTTCTGTCGCTTCGAGGACGGGAGGGCAGATGCGTAGGAGGCCGCTCGCCTCCATGCTCGTCCTCCTCTCCGCAGCGCTCGTCCTGGCCGGGATGCCCTGCTCGACGCCGGCTGGGGGTCGGCACTGCGCTCGATTGCCGACCGCGTGCTGCCCAACCCTGAGATCGCTATGTGGGCGCCCGCGCTCGAGCCCGGCAGCCACGCGAGCTCCTACGCCGACGCCACCGGGGCGGGGACAAACTATGTCTACCTGGTGGACGCTGCGGACGACAGGGGCAATGTCCGAGAGCTCCAGCTCATCTTCTTCGGGCGGGAGTCGGACGGCGAGGGCTGGCTCGGGATCGAGGCGCGCGGCGGCTCGGGCGTGCGCTACCGCGCGTGCGAAGCGGCTGAGGCGCCCGCAGCTGCGCGCAGGGCTCTGGACCGCTGAGTGCGGCGCTAGTACAATTCCGACGAGAGTTTCAGGAGGTCGAACATGGCGAGGATACTGGCAGTGGATGATGAACGGGCTATCCTCGACGCGCTCGCGCGCGTCCTCGGCCGCGACGGCCATGAGGTCGTCAGGGCGGCGGACCCGACGGCGGTCCCGGGGATGGACCTCTCGCGCTTCGACCTCGTGCTCTGCGACGTCATGATGCCGGGGCTCGACGGCTTCGAGCTCGTGCGACAGATCCGCCCGGACTTCGACGGGCCCATCGTCTTCCTGACCGCGCGCGTGGCCGAGGAGGATGCCGTGGCCGGCTACGGCCTGGGCGCCGACGACTACGTCCGCAAGCCCTTCGGTGCCGCGGAACTGCGCGCCAAGGTCGCGGCCCATCTACGCCGTGAGCGCCGACCGCGCTCGCACGCCCTCTCCTTCGGGGAGGTGCGGATCGACCTCGGGGCGCGCGGCCTCGCCGTGGGCGACAAGACCGTGCCGCTCACGCCCACCGAGTACGCCATCTGCGAGTACCTCGCGCGCCACCCCGGGCAGGTCATGAGCCGCGCGCAGATACGCGAGGCGGTGCTCGGCTGGGAGAGTGACGCCGACGACGCGGCCATATCCATGCAGGTCAGCCGCGCCCGGAGGAAGCTCTCCGAGGCCGGCGCCGATCCGATCGCGACCGTCTGGGGGATGGGGTACAAGTGGCAGCTCTGAGGATCGGGGCGCGAGGTCGCGGGGGCATGCCGCTCTCCTTCGTCATCGCACGCTACTTCGCCTACGCGTTCGCTGCGGTCGCTACGGCGTGGCTCGCCTCGTTCATGGCGCTCTCCGCGGCGATCAATGCGGGCTTCGTCTACGAGGCAAGCTGGGGGCCGGCCAATGCACGCGAGGTCGCGGAGGGCCTGGCACGCGACGGCGTCTGCGGGCAGCAGGACGTGCCGACGGCGTACCGCTACCTCATCCTGAACAAGGACGGATACGTGCTGATGACAGACCTCGAGGGCACGCGGCTCGAGGATGCGACGGAAATGGCCAGTACGGCACTCGCCGCGGATCCGGGCACAGTGGAGATCGAGGGCGGGGGCTCGGGCCTCACCTACGCTGCGTTCCCGCTCAAGGGCGGCGGGGCCTGCGCACTCGTCAGCGAGTACCTGCCGCAGTGGGTCTCGCGCGACCTCGCCGGCCTGCTTCCCAACCCGCAGAACCTCATGCTCGTCGGCGCCGCTGTGGGAAGCGCGCTCGCGCTCGCGCTCGTGGCGCGCCGTGCGAGCCGCGTGATCTCGCGCAAGATGGCGCCGCTCGCGGAGGCGGCGGGGCGCGTCGGCGCGGGGGAGCTCGACTTCGCGGTCGGCAGCACCAACGTGCGTGAGGTGAACGACGTCCTCGCCGCGATGGACGCCATGCGGGCCTCCCTCGCCGAGTCGCTCGAGGCCCGCTGGGCCGCGGAGCGGGGACAGCGTGAGCAGATGGCGTCGCTCGCCCACGACCTCAAGACGCCGCTCACCGTGCTGCGCGCCAACGCCGACTTCGTGGCGGAGGAGCTGGAAGACGAGAAAGACGCCGACCTCGCGGCCGCCGCGCGCGACATAGCCGGCGGTGTCGAAAGGCTCGACGGCTACGTGCGCCTGCTCATCGAGGCCTCGCGCGGGTCCGGCGGGGCGGAGAGGGCCCCCATGCGGCCGGCCGAGCTCTGCGAACAGGTCCTCGCCGAGGCTGCCCAGATCGCCCGGGCGCGAGGCGTGACGCTCGACGCGGCCACGGGCCCCGCTGTCGCGGGCGCGCCCGAGGCCCCGCTCGACCGAACCGCCCTGGCGCGAGCCGCCGCGAACCTCGTGGCCAACGCCGCCGAGCACGCGCGCTCGCGCGTGGCGGTCTCCTGCGACGTCGCGGGCGGACACCTCGTCATCGAGGTGGCCGACGACGGACCGGGCTTTTCTCCCGCCGCCCTCGAACGCGGCTGCGAGCGCCTCTTCACAGACGACTCCTCCCGCTCCTCGCGCGACGGAGGCCGCCACTACGGGCTCGGCCTCCACGCCGCCTCCGAGGCCGCGAGCGCCCATGGGGGCTCCGTCTCGCTCGCCAACAGCCCCTCGGGCGGAGCGGTGGCCACCATCGCGGTCCCCCTGTGGGGGCCTGACGACTCAGGCCCCCACACCGGCGTGCCTCGCAACCAAACGCCTCCCGGATAATTCATGAGGCCGTACTCGTATTCGAGCCTGTCTATCTCCGCGGCGAGGGCCTCCGTCATGTAGAAGGTTTTCGTGCGGCCCGTCGACTTCGCCAGGTGGTCGTACCTGTTCGAGAGGTCCTCGGGGATTCTCAGGACTGCGGTGGCGGTTGCCATGATGCACCTCCCGGTTAGATGCAATACGTGTATTACATTCTGTCACATCACCCGCACCGGCGTACGGCCGCATCTGCTCTTTTACCTTACCTTATGTCAACCGGCCCATGGTTGGCTTATTCAGCCGGATTAAATCAAGCATTAAATCAATCCAGACCTATAAGGGGCGGTGGAAATCCATTGAGGAATGAGGGCGCCGTCCCTAGGTCGGCTCCTCGATGGCCGCGGCTGAATTCCCCTGCCATCGTCTGCGTGGGTTCCGGCACGGGGTTCTGGCACTGCTCGAGTGGGGCACAAGGCTCGGCTGTCGGTCGTGCCGGACGGCATACGTTTTGAGACCGGCAAGCTGTTGCCGGCTCGAGGACAGCGGCCCGGTGCACCGGGCCGATCGATAGAGGACTCAGGTTCACAGCGCAGTTTCTTGGGGCTCGCATATATAGGAAGACTTGATCGGCAATCGATTTTAATGAAGTCGACAGCGCATGTCAGAGCTTTCAACAAACCGCAGGTAAATCCGTGTACCAAAAATTGGTACACGGATTTACCTGCGATGTTCATGCTTGGTCAAAAGCCCATCAAGCGATATATTCATTATTTTAATGCGCGCGCCTGAGCTTTTGGCTGAAGTGGCAGTCCGACCGCCGGCAGGCGGCCACGCTATGTCCAAAGGCCACGCCTACTCCCAGTGCCCGGCTACGTCGACGACCCAGTGCTGCCCGTCGAGTTCCTGCCGCAGGGCTACATCAGGGACGTCTTATTGGGGGACGACCACATGGAACCCCGGGAGATCAAGCTGTACGGCTGATCCATCCGTCAACAACATGTCAAAGCCCCAAACCCAACAGGATCGCGAACGAGGGGATGAATTGACCGCCCGGGTATTTGCGCCCGGGCGGTCAATTTTATCAACCATGGGTGCGATTCTGTGAGGCCATTTTTCTGGCATCCGCCGTTTGCTCCGGTCTCAACGCACCCATCGACCGTTCAGTTATCTTTGCGAACGCGACCACGTGCGCATTTGTCGAACAATCAAATGTCCGACAATGTCTGACGGAGCTGTCAGACATTCACGCACGAGCAGGTGAGCTTCGCGAGCGATTGTAGGCAACTAGTAGCCCCAGCTGCGTCTTTGGCGCAGGTTCGACGTCTGACATCTTGAATGTCTGACGTCGAACGAAGCTGGTTGATAACAAGCAGGTGGAATAAACATGGAGCCCGACACCTCTCGCGCAATCGGCGCGCGGCAAGGGTCTGGCCCATCTCATATGTTGCCAACGCTAACGGTGAACCTGAGCGCCCGGGCACATTCTTTGTTGGCTGAAACCGGCATAGCAACTAGCGGAAGGCATCATCGAAGGAGTGTGCTGGAAAGCACCCGTCTCCTTAACTGTTAGAAATGCAAGTTAATAATCTATGTGGTCAATATAATACCGTTGAACCAGCGTATCGATACCGCTCAGCCATTCGCCTCGCCCCCATCGCACGCATCTTCATCCGGTCTGTTACTTTTAATCTAACAATTCTTTGAGGAACGTAGGTGCTTCTAAATGTACTGTCGACTTCTTCTCAAACTAATCCTAAGAGACAGGGCCGTATGGATTTGTACGCTCGTTCTCGCTGCAGCCTTTTCCGTCCCCATTGCGTTCAATTCACCCATCTACGGGCCCTTCTTTATGAAACAGGGCATGCAGAGCTTTGTCGACGCATTCAATACGCGCGCGCCCCGGGCCAGCGGCACAGACCTATCTCCAGAGCAGCAAAATGACGCGGAGCTTGCAAGATACGCGAACGCCGCCCTTGCCGCTCAAACCGACGCCGCCTTTCTCGATTCTGCCGAGAGCTACTACGCGCTCATGGACGAAGGCTTCCAATCCGGGTCCATCGTGGGAGACCGAGAGACCAATGACGCGGAGCTCGCATATTGCCGTGCCCTGAGCAGCTCCGGCATCACGGATATCCCGGCCTCCGCAAACGACCTGCCATTCCTTTCCTTCCTGCCTTACGCCATTGCCACGGCGCCGTCTTTCCTTCCCTTCATTCCCTTCCTTCTCTCGTCGATACTCCTGCTCGGGGCCACAAGGCCCGGGACCCTGGCGGCGAAGGCGCCCGTGCCCAAATTCCGGCGCCTTATCCAGATCGTGTTTTCGATAATCGCCGCGGGGGCCGCGATGCTCCTCGCCGGCCTCGCACCCGGGGGCATTTACGCCTTGGCCCTAAACGGCTTCGGGCAAATTGGGTACCCGATCGCCTTCTTCCATGACGGCGCGCTTACCACCACGACCGCGGGAAACGTCTTCACGACCCTGCTTCTCGCGCTGCTTGCGGGCGGAACCTTGATATCCGTTTGCTCCGCCGTCCTATCGACCGCAACGAGGCGCGTCCTCGCGGGCCCCCTTACCTCCGCGCTGCTTGTCGCGGCCCCGGCATTCCCGTTATTGTCCGATTCGGCACTAGGGCATAATGCCGTGCTCGGGCTCCTGCCACTGCCCGTATTCTCGCCTATCGAGGCAACGGGTTACGTAGGATGCTTCCCGACAGAA
>NZ_QSRL01000035.1 GCF_003437035.1 Collinsella sp. TF08-11AT | reverse complement strand
GGGTCGGGTCAAAAAGTAGTAGATGCCCCGCTTTCGTGGCGGAGGCATTTTGAATAGCCCAGCCAAGTTGCCCGAGACCCCCTGCCTGCCGCCGATTAAGCAGGACGATTCATAGCAAATTCGCATTGTATATACAGTCCAGATGCTTGTTTATGCATTGAGTTGTAGCGGATAGTGGTGGATAGCCAGAAGAAACACGAGGATTCGAGAAGGAAAATCCAAAACCAAAGCGGTTTCCCTGATCGACAAGATTTCAGAGAAACCGCTGGTAGATGGTGGTGGGCCCTCCGGGATTCGAACCCAGAACCCAGGGATTATGAGTCCCCTGCGCTAACCGTTGCGCCAAGAGCCCTTATGATTAGTGGTTGCAAAGGTAATGGAGGACTTCCATGTAGAGAAGCGTTGCACCACGTCGTGAAATACTACCATGCTCGCGGCACCCGTTCAACGCACGATCTTGTCGACCAGGAGGATCATGGTGCCGCCTTTGACCTTGTGTGCCTAT
>NZ_QSRL01000034.1:233-563 GCF_003437035.1 Collinsella sp. TF08-11AT | reverse complement strand
AAAAGCGACCCGATTGAAAGTATCGTCGTGCTTCCGTATCCCACGCTCGCGTCCAGAAGCTCGAGCCCATGGTGCTTTTTCGCGGGGCCAGGCTGTTTGGGGGAACGTGTCGCAACGGCGCCGACCGTAAAAAAGACCGCGACGTATGCCAGGGCCACGGCAAGCATCGATGCGCTGCCTGAACCGGAGCCAATGAATTCTGTCGGGAAGCATCCTACGTAACCCGTTGCCTCGATAGGCGAGAATACGGGCAGTGGCAGGAGCCCGAGCACGGCATTATGCCCTAGTGCCGAATCGGACAATAACGGGAATGCCGGGGCCGCGACAAGC
>NZ_QSRL01000034.1:0-223 GCF_003437035.1 Collinsella sp. TF08-11AT | reverse complement strand
TAACGGGAATGCCGGGGCCGCGACAAGCAGCGCGGAGGTAAGGGGGCCCGCGAGGACGCGCCTCGTTGCGGTCGATAGGACGGCGGAGCAAACGGATATCAAGGTTCCGCCCGCAAGCAGCGCGAGAAGCAGGGTCGTGAAGACGTTTCCCGCGGTCGTGGTGGTAAGCGCGCCGTCATGGAAGAAGGCGATCGGGTACCCAATTTGCCCGAAGCCGTTTAGG
>NZ_QSRL01000033.1 GCF_003437035.1 Collinsella sp. TF08-11AT | reverse complement strand
GATCTTTTCCACGAGCGTGCCGGCCTCGATGAAGTAGAACGAGTTGGTGAGGTCTGCCAGGTCGTCGAGTAGATGGCTTGAAATGAGCACGCTGCGTCCCCGCGCCACCTCGCTGCGCATCGCGTCGCAGGAGGTTTTCCGCTTTCCCGGATCGAGGCCGTTCAGCGGTTCATCGAGGATGAGGTACGGGCAATCGGTCGCTATCGCCATGGCAAGCTTTACCTGCTGCTTCATTCCCGTCGAGAGCTTGCGGGTCGGCTTGTCGAGATATGGGGAGATTCCGAGGGAGTCGCAGAGCGAGTCGATGTCGGCGGCCGATTTCCACGCCTCCCTAACGAAAGCAAGGTGCTCGATGGCCGATAGCGTGGGATAGAGATCCGCGCTGCCCGAAGAGCTCAGGTAGACGAGTTCTGCAAATTCGGCTGATCGACGTTGGCAGATTCCGTCTGCCGACAGGCTTCCCGAGCGGATGCGGGTGGGAAATTGGCCCGACAGCGCTTCAAGAAGGGTGGTTTTCCCCGAGCCGTTGGGAGCAACGAGGCCCGCCGCCGTTCCCGGGCTCAGGAAAAGCGACCCGATTGAAAGTATCGTCGTGCTTCCGTATCCCACGCTCGCGTC
>NZ_QSRL01000032.1 GCF_003437035.1 Collinsella sp. TF08-11AT | reverse complement strand
TTAGTAGTCGAACTGGTGGTAGTAGCGGCGGTACTTGAGGTTGTGCTTGGTGACCAGCTCGTAGTTGCGCGAGAGGCGGTCGGTGGTCAGCACGGACAGGATCCAGGGGGACACGATGACGCGGAAGTCGTCGTCCAGGCCCGGGATCGCGTACTCGGCGGTGTCGATGATGACGTAGTCCTCGTCGCCGGTCACGCCGCTGGTGAGGAAGGCGCGGACGCGCTCGTCGAGGGCGCGGCACTCGTCCTCTCCCATGAACAGGAACACCGGGACGCCGGGCTCGAGCAGCTCGAGCGTGCCGTGGAAGAAGTCGTGCGAGGTGATGTGGCGGATGCGCTTCCACTGCATCTCCTCGAGCAGGCACATGGAGTACAGGATGGTCTCGCCCCACAGCGCGCCCGAGCCGATGAACATGGTGTAGTCGGCCAGCGCGTACTTCTTCGCGAGCTCCTCGGCGCGCGGCTCGAAGCGCTTGCGGATGTCGAGCATGTCCTTCCAGACGTCCTTCGTCTGCTCGATGAACAGGTCGAACTTGGGGAAGCAGCCGCGGCGGTTGAGCAGGCGCAGGCCGAAGCAGTCGGCGAGGTAGTAGCCCTTCTCGCAGCCGCCGGCGCCGTGGTCGGAGGCCATCATGACGCAGTTCTCGGCGCCCACGGCCCGGCCGATCTTGCCCTCGGGGTTGGTCATGGCGTAGACGCGCACGCCCATCTCCTTCATCTTGCCGATGGCCTCGAGCACCTCGGGGGTGGTGCCGGACTCGGAGGCGGTCAGCACGACGGACTTGTCGGTCATGCGCTTGTGGCCCATGACGTTCCACTCGGCGGCGTGGATCAGGTAGACCTCGAGGTCGCGGTCGCCGAACTTGTTCATGAGGTACTCGAGCTGCATGAACTCGTCCCAGGTGCCGCCGACGCCCATCAGGAAGACGGCGTCGTAGCCCTCCTCGTGCACGCGGTCGGCCAGCGCGGTCATCTTCTTGCCCGCCTCGTAGACGTTCCTGCCGTCCTCGAGGTAGCCCTCCTGGTCGAAGTGCATGATCTCGATCTTCTCGGTCTCCTTCAT
>NZ_QSRL01000031.1 GCF_003437035.1 Collinsella sp. TF08-11AT | reverse complement strand
GGTAGTGTCGAGAAAGTTGGTGTAGCGCCCGATTCGAAGCGAGTCGGCCCTGCGTCCTGCAATCTGGAATACGGTTGATATCCTATGCCGCCTCGACCCTGTCCGCAAGCTCGAGACCGGCCTCGAGCATCTTCCTGGCCTCCGCCTCAAGCCGCGCCCAATCGACGTGACCGTCGATTCCCCGAGTGCGACCGTCATCGTAGAGCTCGTTCATCCTCACTTCCGAGAAGTACCGGGACTCCTGCCATATCTCGTCCTGCTCGCACATGACCGCGCCCGCGAGCCGCACCAGCGACCCTGTGGAGGGGAACACCTGCACGACGCGCGACCTGCGCTTTATCTCCCGGTTGGTCCTCTCCTGCACGTTGTTGGTGCGCAGGCGCTTCCAGTGGGTCGGCGGAAAGTCGAGGTAGGCCAGCGCGTCGGGCTCGGCCTCCTCCAGCACGGCCGCCGCCCTCGGGCAGCACCCCGCCAGCATGTCGCACGCCGCGTGGTACATGGCCGTCACGGTGGCGGCGTCGCGCCCGCGGAACACCTGCGACACGATCCTGCCCACGCGGCGCCTGAGCTGCCAGGAGCCGGCCTCGCGCATGCAGTCGCGCATGAGGTGGACCGCGCAGCGCTGCCACGCGGCGCCCTGGAAGACCTCGCCGAGCGCCCGGACGAGCCCCGGGTGGGCGTCCGAGACGACGAGCCGCACGCCCGCCGCCCCGCGCGAGCGGATAGCCCGCAGGAAGGCGAGCCACGAGTCGTAAGACTCGGTGTCAACCACGTCGACGCCCAGGACGCGCCTCCAGCCGCCCGCATCGCAGCCGATGGCGGTGACCACGGCGGTGGAGGCGACGCGCCCCTCGCGGCGGCACTTGACGTAGGTCGCGTCGAGCCAGACGTAGGGCACCGGCGAGCCGTCGAGCGGCCTTCCGCACAGATCCCCGATGTCTGCGTCCAGGCTCGAGGCGATTGCGCTCACCTGGTCCTTCGAGAGCCTGGAGACGCCCATCTTCTCGGCCACCCTCTGCACCTTGCGGGTGCTCGTGCCCGTGGCGTACATCTCGGCGACGGCGGCAACGAGGGCGCGGTCGACGCGCTGGTAGCGCTCGAGCACGTCCTCCGGGAAGAAGCTGCCGGAGCGCAGTTTGGGGATGCGCAGCGTCAGCGTGCCGACGCAGGTGGCGAGCGACCTCTCGCGGTAGCCGTTCCGGCTGTTCGCCCCGCCACCGCAGAGCTGGTCGGCCTCGGCGTCCATCACGGCGTTCACGACCTGCTCGGCGAGTCTGCGGAGCAGCTCCTGCATGTCGATGGCGCCGTCATCGAAACGGGGCATGGCGAGCATGTCCGGCGTCGGGTCTGATAAGATTTCCATAGCGGTCTTCGTCCTTTCCTAGAACCTGTTGTTGTGGTGATTTCAGATTCTAGGACGAAGGCCGTTCTTCGTTAAACGAGCGCTAGGGTGCCACCCTTACACCAACATTTTCGACGCGATC
>NZ_QSRL01000030.1 GCF_003437035.1 Collinsella sp. TF08-11AT | reverse complement strand
TGCGGAAACGCGGGACCCGTTCAGGCTGTTGCGTTGAGATTGAAAATCAACCCCCGCATAGTAGACACCGTTTCTTCGCCTAGCTTACATATCTCAAGTAAGAATCAAAAAGATTCCGAGTAGACCCTCAAGATGGCTGCAGAGTGTCAATCCTAGTTTAAAGAACATACGTAACAATAAAGCGTTGTCACACGAACATAATTAAGTGGGGAATAATTTCAATTAGCGAATAGACAACTAATTGAAATTAGCAATACTCTATTAATTCGCTTCAAGCCAAATTTGAACAGCAGAGAGCGATAGATAGAGAGACCTGGAAGCATGAACACAAGTGAATAGCCGTAACTCGGTTCACCAACCCTCTAGAACAGCTTGGCCCCAAGGTTTAATCCAGGCCTACCATAACAAAAGCCCTGAATTACTTGATGGAAGCGAGTGAAATTACAAGCGTTAAATAATGACCATTAAAAGGGTATAGGAGCGGACCCGCTTCGCCCCTATACCAAAAACCCAAAATTATCGAAATATCAAACTAACACAGTTTGAGATACTCCCCCAGCTCTTCCTCCCAGTCGGGCATGTGGAAGCCGGCGGCCTCGAGCCTGGACAGGTCGAGCGCGGAGTGGACCGGGCGCGGTGCGATGGGGCTCGGGGCCTCGGAGTAGTAGTCGGCGGTCGAAACCGGCACGACCCTGTCGCCGTTGCCGTTGGCGGCCTCGAAGACGGCGCGGGCGATGTCCGCCCAGCTCCTCACGGCTCCGGAGCCCGTGCAGTTGTAGGTGCCGTAGGGCGCATGGGCCCCCAGCACGTGGAAGATGGCAGACGCCATGTCACGCGTGAAGGTCAGGCGGCCCAGCTGGTCGTCCACGACGGTGACCTGCGCGAGCCCGTCGTCCGGGTCGGCGACGCGGTCGGAGAGCGCCTTCATCGTCTTGACGAAGTTGTGCCCCTCGCCGATGACCCAGGAGCTGCGCATGATGTAGTGGCGCGGGCACTCGGCCACGGCGATGTCGCCGGCGGCCTTGGTCTGGCCGTAGACGGACAGCGGGCTGAGGGGCTCGTCCTCCGTGTGGGCCTCCGCGGTGCCGTCGAAGACGTAGTCGCTGGACACGTGGACGAGCGTGATCCCGTGCCCGGCGCAGGTGCGTGCGAGCAGCGCCGGGCCGGTGGCGTTGGCCTTCCAGGCGGTCACGCGGCCCTCGGGGGTCTCCGCCCTATCCACCGCGGTGTAGGCGCCGCAGTTGATCACGGTGCCGTAGAGCGACCAGTCGTATTTTGAGTAGGCGTCCGGGTCGGACATGTCGAAAGTGTCGATGTCGCAGAAGTCGAAGTCCTTGGCGAAGCCGCGCTCCTCGGCGAGCGCGCGCACCGCATGGCCCAGCTGGCCGTCGCAGCCGGTGACGAGCGTCCTCTTGGGCGCCATGGGGACGACGTCCTTGAGCATCGAGTGGTTGAGGTCGGCCTCGGAGACGGTGGCCTCGTCGAGCGGGATCGGCCACTCGATGGCGAGCTCGGGGTCGGCGAGGTTCACGAAGGTGTAGGTCCTCTTCAATTCAAGGGACCAGTGGGCGTCCACCAGGTAGGTGTAGGCGGTGCCGTCCTCCAGGGCCTGGAAGGAGTTGCCCACGCCGCGCGGGACGTAGATGGCCTTCGACGGGTCGAGCGTGCAGGTGAACACCTTCCCGTAGGTGGCGCTGCCCTCGCGCA
>NZ_QSRL01000003.1:141388-178618 GCF_003437035.1 Collinsella sp. TF08-11AT | reverse complement strand
GCAGGGCCGACTCGCTTCGAATCGGGCGCTACACCAACTTTCTCGACACTACCTACTTTGAGAAGCTCGATTTCAGTACATCCCTTCGAACAGCCTTTTACGGTGGCTAAAGTCACCGATGCCAAGTATGCAGAAATGCTTCTTGATGGCGACGTTTACGCAAGGCCGTTGAATGCTTTCGGGGGTTGGGACCGGCTTGCGAATATACAGAATGATCCATCAGTAAATAATTCGTTCTGAGGCGACTGCAAAGAAAGCGCTATTCGTAACGAAAAATGGATGTACGGCGACATAACTTTAATCGATGGTACCGAGACACAGTTTATGAAGTGCTATTCGACTATGGCGCTCCAATATCACCCAGAAAGCAAGAAATGGGAGCATGCAAATAAGAGGGTCGCACAATTTGGAGATACGGCGGTTGTAATTACGGATTTGGAGCAGTTCGTCGATAGGATTGCCCTTGTACTTACTAAACAATATGGCTGCGACCACTGCCTGCTCTTGGCGGATAAGGTGAACTACTATTGTCTAGGCTCCACTCAGAACTTAACTCCTATGTATTCAAAGGGAGCCTCGTATTCTTGGCAAAATGAATTCAGGATCATATTTTGCGAGGCAATTCCAAACAGAGAGAATAAATTCGCGAGGCCGGATAAAGATGGAATCTTTCGGCCTAATGCTCAGTCAACGATATTGTCGTTAGACGACGTTCATTTGGACATAGGCGATATTAGGGATATCGCCTATGCAGTACCGGTTGGCTATTTAATTTATGGTTCCTGGTGGCTCGGCCATGCTATTCGTTTAGCAACTAATAGTTCTAAAGGAATTACAAGACTCGAGAATCTTGCAATTAACACTCGAAATGAAATGCGAGATTACGAAACGCCGGCAGTAAGACTCTCAATGACCATCTACTGATTGACTGCAGCCTCTTTCGACATCCGCCATTTAGGCTTTTCGAATCACTCAATTGTTGGATAAACAAATAGGCGCCAGAACATCAACTAGCGTGATACTCTGGCGCCTTTATTACGGATGAACTATAGAGGATCATACCGCCCCGACCCAGGCGGCCATCTGTCCCCTAGTCCCTCTTAAACAGATCCCTCGTGTACACCTTGTCCGCCACGTCCGCGAGCTCATCGCTCCAGCGGTTGGCGACGATCACGTCGCACTTCGCCTTGAAGGCCTCCAGGTCGTGGGTCACCTCGGAGCCGAAGAACTCCGGCGCGTCCAGCGTGGGCTCGTAGACCACCACGGGCACGCCCTTGGCCTTCACGCGCTTCATGACGCCCTGGATGGAGCTCGCACGGAAATTGTCGGAGTTGGACTTCATCGTCAGGCGGTACACGCCCACGACCGGCTTCGGCTTACCCTCGTAGACGCGGTCCCAGACCATCTGCAGCACCTCGTCGGCCACGAAGTCCTTGCGGGTGCGGTTGGCGTCCACGATGGCCTCGATCAGGTTCTGCGGCACGTCCCTGTAGTTGGCCAGCAGCTGCTTGGTGTCCTTGGGCAGGCAGTAGCCGCCGTAGCCGAAGCTGGGGTTGTTGTAGTGCGATCCGATGCGCGGCTCCAGGCAGACGCCGTCGATGACGTCGCGGGTGTTGAGGCCGCGGACCTCGCAGTAGGTGTCAAGCTCATTGAAGTAGGCTACGCGAAGAGCCAGGTAGGTATTGGCGAACAGCTTGACGGCCTCGGCCTCGGTGGTGCCCAGCACGAGCTCCGGGATGCCCACGGTGCCGTCGGCGTTCACGCGCTCCAGCTCGGCTGGGTCCGCTCCTTGGGCAAGCAGGCGTGCGAAGCGCTCGGCGGCAGCGACGGCGTCGGCATCCTCCTTCGGCGCGCCCACAACGATGCGGCTGGGGTGCAGGTTGTCGTAGAGCGCCTTGCTCTCGCGCAGGAACTCTGGGCTGAAGAAGATCTTGCTGTCGCCCAGCCTCTCGCGAAGCCCCGCGGTGTAGCCCACGGGGATCGTCGACTTGATGACGATCCAGGCGTCCGGGTTCACCGAGCGAACGGCGGCGATGGCGGCCTCGACGGAGGAAGTGTCGAAGAAGTTCCTGTCCGAGTCGTAGTTGGTAGGCGTGGCGATGACGGCGTAGTCGGCGCCCGTATATGCCTCGGCCACGTCGACCGTGGCGTGCAGGTCGAGCTCGCGCTCCCCCGCCTTTGCTTCCGCCAGGAATCGCTCGATCTCGTCGTCCTGGATGGGCGACACATAGTTGTTGATCTTCTCGACCTTCTCGGGCACGATGTCCAGAGCATGCACCTCATTGTGCTGCGAGAGCAGGACGGCGAGGGACAGGCCGACGTAGCCGGTACCGGCGATAGCGATCTTCATGTCATTCTCCAATTGTCAAAGAACGGAATAAAAAACGACTTAGTGGTTGTGTTTCAAGGAATTAATAGATTCAGAGATGTCAGAGTAATCAACCAAAAGGAAGAGACTGGCAGCCATGTTGCGCAACGTGTCATACCAGGACTCAAGTTCATGATCTGACATGCTTCCGAGAGGTTCGAAATACTTCTTAGAGTCCTCTGATGCATTGTTATGACGAATATTAAGCGAGTTAACTAGGTAAAAGAAATCAGACGTAAGACGCTTAGACAGAGCTTCAAGGCACTCCCGCTTAGGCTCGAGCTCGCGAGCGAACTTAGATAAATATTGACGCTTGCGATCAAGGTCTCCCTTGTAGCGCCAGTAATCAAAGGTAATTAAATCTATCGCCACTTCAGCAGGGGAGCACTCGGCTGAAGCGTTAATCAAATCGTTCCTCGGCACCAAGACGAAAATGCCCTTAACTTCGGATTCCTGATAAGAAATCTTGTTGCAAATAGCTCGAATATGTTTGATCAAAAATAGTGACTCCTGCATGCAGTCATCTATATTTTGCATGTGTATAGCGAAGTTTAATATGTATTCGCATAACAAGAGGAGCCTATTAAGATCCACGGTTGATAAATCATCATCAGTTGAAAACGTAAAATTATGTCTATGATTAAAATCCCAAAGGGAAATCGCAGTACCGGCGAAAGGCATCAAGCCGAAATACATATTCATCAAGCTATAAAAGGAACACTGATCAGGAGGGTCAGAATCATAGAGAAGATGAACGAGGCTGTAATATTCGTCCGAAGGACTGAACTCACTATTCAGAAGAATATCAGCGAAACTACGCCTGCTCATTAGAGCTCAACCATGTAATAGCTCTTATACCATTTAGCAAAGGCACGAAGACCGTCTTCTAGCTTGGTAGCAGGTCTATAACCAAAGTCCCGCTCTAGCGCACTTGTATCAGCGTAAGTTACAGGAACATCGCCGGGCTGCATTGGAACAAGTTGCTTATGCGATTCGAAGTCGTAATTAGGAGGCAAAACACCTTCTTCAACGAGCACGCGCTGAAGGGTATCAACGAAATCAAGCAAATTTTCAGGATTCGAATTGCCGATATTGTAGACGCGGTGAGCAGCCATCGGGAGACCGTCTTCGCCTATTCGCACTTCCGGCGCATTGTCCATTACACGGCGCACGCCCTCAACGATATCATCAACATATGTAAAATCGCGTTTGCAATTACCCATGTTGAAGATCTTGATGGTGTCCCCGCGGCGCAGCTTCTCGGTGAAGCCGAAGTAGGCCATGTCGGGCCTGCCCATGGGGCCGTACACGGTGAAGAAGCGCAGGCCGGTGGCAGGGATGGAGTAGAGCTTTGAGTAGGCGGCCGCCATGAGCTCGTTGGACTTCTTAGTGGCGGCGTAGAGCGACACCGGCGAGTCGACTCGGTCCTCCTCGGAGAACGGAACCTTCCTGTTGCCGCCGTAGACCGAGCTGGAGCTGGCGTAGACCAGGTGCTTCACCGGGTGGTGGCGGCAGGCCTCGAGCACGTTGAAGAAGCCCACGAGGTTGCTCTCCAGATAGGCGCGTGGGTTCTCGATGGAGTAGCGGACGCCTGCCTGGGCGGCGAGGTTCACAACGACGTCGAAGCCGTTCTCGGCGAACAGACGCTCGATGAGGGCGGCATCGCACAGGTCGCCGCGCACGAAGGTGAAGCAGCCGTCTGCGTCGGCCTCGGCCAGCATGCGCAGGCGCGCGTCCTTGATGCCGGGGTCGTAGTAGCTGTTGAGGTTGTCGAGGCCGACAATAACGTCATCGGTCTCATCAAGCAGCTTCTTGACGAGGAACGCGCCGATGAAGCCGGCGGCGCCCGTCACGAGCACTTTACTCATTATTCTCCTATCATAGAATTTAAGACTCAGGATATCTCATCGTGCCGCACCAAATTCGACAAGTAGTCTCATCAGGACCTCTACGTATATTTCGGCGTAGCTTTAATGGCAGACACTTTAATGACTATTACGAGATTGTATTGTTGCTTCCCCTGCCTGCAAGCCAATCGCTCTTCAGCAGTGCCATAAGTCGCATGTCGACATAGCGGCCATGCTTGTATTTTGCTTTTCTTTTAATGCCTTCGTACTGGAAGCCAAACTTCTCGTAAAGATGTCGAGCACGAGCGTTATCTTCTAGGACAGTTAACTCGATCCGACGTAAGTTCATATCAAGAAAGGCATGCTCTATCATTTTCTTTACGGCAAACGAGCCGATGCCTTTGCCTCTATTTTCGTCGTTGCCCACCATGATATGAAGTTCGCAGTTTCTGCTCACCCAGTCAATCCCAGCTAGAGTAACGAGACAAAGGGGCTTGGCGTTGCCGTCCTCGCACACGCAACACCGTATCGTATTGCTGCGATTGTTTAAGTAATTCTCAAACCAGCGATAGTCGACGTCGGGCCCAATGAATCTGTAGGGCGCACCTAAGTAACTCATGAGCTCTTCGCTACTCCGCCAGCCATTAATAACGGGCACATCTTCTCGAATAAGCTCTCTGATGCTCAATATTCTATTCATTGCAATCACTTGCCTGGCAATCGCCGTCGGAACGGGGGGCCAGAAAACAATCCTCGCTATCGAGCAAAATGGGCTCAATATCTACATCACGCAAAAACACGAATGGTTTTTCAAATACATGAAAAGGATCGCGCTCAACGCGAAGGGCGCCACCGTCTTCCATAATACGAATCGAGTCTTCAATTAAGTCGAAACCAGCCTCGGCCAGGACACCCGTGTAGGCCATGTGCCTGATATTAACCTCAGTAACCTTCAGGTTTCCCTTAGAATCCTCTTTCAAATCAAAAGACAGGATTCCGTGCGCTGCGAGGTCAAGTTTGCGCTCAATGTATTTAATACAAGAATCACAGAATTCGTTGACAGTCTTGTCGTTGAGCAGGCGACCAAAGCTCGTGTTGCCCGTGACATGCGATGGAGCAATGTTTGCCATTACGTATTCAGCACATTCAAGCGCTGCACCCTTTACGTATTCACCCTTGTAATACAGCATCTCGTTCGCAATATGCCGCCCAGTGAGAAATTCACTCACGGTAAACTCAGGAATCTCAGAGTTGATAAAGAGCCAACTTTTGTAGCTGCTAAGGTCGTCAAGTCGCAATGAGCCGAGACCGCCTGTCCCCTCGGTAGCTCTTATCCAACAGGGGAACCCAATTTCATTTTCAACCGCATCAAACCTTGGCTCGTCCTGGGTAACCTTGATTGTCTTAGGGATAAAATCCGTACCCTCGAGAACCTCGGCCATGATCGCCTTGTCACGCAGGGACCCGGATAGCTCCGTCGATCCCATAAAGGTCACACAAGGGAAATGCCCTGTTTGATCGAAATGTTTCCCCCACTCGACAATCTCAGACTCGGGCTGCACAAAGGCAAAGTCAATAGACTCACGCTCTACCAGCTTTTCAATCCAGCTGAAATAGTCTGCCGAGTCACACCTTGGACAGACATACTTTGCGTCGAGGAGTCCATCCATAAAGAAGCCAATTGCTTTCGGGTTTACATCACATCCTATGAGTCGATACTCAGGATGAGTTGTCCTGATTCGGCGTGCGATGGATCTCGGAGTAAGACCACCGATTCCCGTTATAAGTACATTTTTCACAGTTATCACACCTTTCATAGCAAATTGCTCTTTTGCAAAAGACATCGTTCTATTTGAGCAAGAAATGCGGAAGAAACCTTGCAAGGCCGAATCTGTTGGCAACATCGATTAGCGTATCCCGTTGTTCTCTACGCGACACAAGTAGGGCTAAGTAAAGAAGGCAGTACAGTGGGATTACAAGAAAATGAGCGGGAATGAACGGAATCAACACCACTAGAAGATTGCAGACGAATGAGTCAAGGACACATATAACGAGGTATGGCAGAAGAACCTTAAAGGTTTCGGTTATAGAAAGCGAGAGTCTGGTCTTGCAAGCGATTAAGTGCGAACCTGAATACGAGAACAGGGTTACGAGAGGCAAGGCAATTGAGAAAACATCAAAACCCGCTTTTGCACTGAAAAACATGCAAGGAACGGTTGCTGCGAGATATGCAAGTTGCACAGCAACGGACAACCTAGGTTTTCCCAGAGACCGGTATGCCTCAGAGGCCATATATCCGATGACAACTGAAAATGCACTTTCCATACCGTAAAGCCCAAGAAAAGTGGATGCTTCGACCCACTGATCACCTAAAAACACAAGCACAATCGATTCGCGAAAGACGAATAGCGCGAAGGCAATTGGCACAACGAACATTGCTAGATAGCTTTGCATTTTGAAATATGCTCTATCAAACTGTGCTCTGTCTCCTTGCATTCTCGAAAGCGTCGCGAATATGACGGGAGTAACCGCCGAAGAGATAAGCCCAGTCGCTGCAGAAACAAGGGAGACAGTTGTTCTGTACAGACCTAGGTAGTAGGCGTCAAGTACGTTACCCAGGATAAACGATCCCGCCCAACCAGCAAGCCAGATGGTAAACGCCTCTAACAAGGTCCAAGCACTGAAGCTGAACATGCGCTTTAAATATCGAAAGCTGTAAGAGAAAGTCGGTTTCCAGTTTGACTCAATTGTCAGCCAAACGGCTAGAAGTGCATTGCTCGCGATGGTCGCCACAATCATCGACCAATAGCCGAAACCTGCAAGCGCAAGTGGTACAGCAACAACAAGAGTAAGAAGGGACGATCCAAATCGCGAAGAGAACAGGACCTTAAACGAAAGCGCCCTTTGATAGAGCGCCGTCTGAACACTGATTGCCGCTGTAAGTGGAAGAACTGAACTCGCAACGGTTATCGCCCAACCAATTGTGGTATCCCCCAACAACGCAGCAAGGCCATCACGGAATAGACCGATGAGAAACCAGAGGAGAAACGATACGGCGAGGTTAGTCCAAAAAGCGACATTTGCGTAATCGTGAAGGTCTGCATCAGTCTTAAACTCGTGTTGCACGAGATATTTCTGGAAACCAGCATCGGAAAACATGTTGGCAAAAGACGTCACCATGGTAACGAGCGCGATTACGCCAAATAGATCCGGCGTAAGAATATGCGCCAACACTAAGGTCGTAATTGGCTGAATAATCTTAGAAGCGATTTGCGTAAGCAATGACCATTTAGTTGCAGTAACCGCTTTCTTGCCAATTGTTTGTTCGCCCAAAATAACTCCTATAGCAAAAGAAACTTGTAACTACTCAGATCACCACGAGCGCAAGCCAAACATAGAGAGACCGTTGACCATGTAAATACAACCGCACAAATGCAATCGTGCTCCTTTTTTGACCAGGCTGAACTTAGAAGCATGAGAACAAGAGGCGACACTAGTGAAAGAAGAACTGACGTGCGCAAGAAAATTGAATAGTCAAAAGGAAGAGACATGACGGCAACCATTGTGATAAGGACAATAAACAGAGCAAGGTTATTACGCACGATTTGATCCACCGTACAGTCGATTCTAAAAAGCTTTATAAGCAAATAGACAGTAATGGCAATCTGCAGAGAGTGAATAATGACTTCCCATATATAGAAATACGATTCGCCAGCAATATAGTCAGTCGCCTTGTCAGACAGGGCATTCAAGTACGAACCGCCATATCGCATCATAAGAAAAATAATTAATAAAACGAAAGCTGTTGAAATCAATTTTTGAAGCATATTCTTGCTGTTCGTGAAGCATATATGGACAACTCTTAGAATGACGAGTGCAAGTCCGAACGAATGAAACAATGCGGCTACCAAGTAGTAGAGGATGTTTTTAAAAGGACTTCTGCCTGTAAACTGTTCCGTATAAAACGCTCTGAATACAAGCGCCGTAGCTAAATAGGACCTGATATTACTAATCACTTGAAAAAAAATTCCAGAGCTCATGCAAAGAAAAATTGCAAGGGCAACGATTTTGACGTCGATTTTGAGCCTCTCTGCAAAATCCCAATAACAAGAAAAAACAAGTGAATAGAACAATGCACAAGAGATCATCGGAAGCAGGGCATCGACTCTTAACATTCCAATAGCCCAGAAATAGATGACCATAACAGGCGTTGATGAATGGGAGCACGCTCTTGCTATATCGTAAATATCCATCGTTCCATATAGATGGAGTGCATAATATAAGCGGGACAAGTCTGCGCCCCGGTTCGGTATAAATATAAATGCTAAGAAAGCAAGCGCTGTGATATAGAGAAGCAGGCGTTGCTTTATCTGTTTGCCATTAGCAACATATAGGCTATTACACGCAACAATTAATACCAAGAAGAAAGTCGCTGTGCCCAGCATGCGCTCGAATAAATACATTACGGACGTCCGTTCGCGGAATACGCCCTGTTCAAATCAATCCACGACCCAATCATGAGATCATCTTCATATTTTTCAAAGGGGCACAGTCCACTTGCGTCGAAGAAAGTCATTTCGCCGAGTTTTAATTGATCGCGGTTGATGTACCAATCAACTCTAACATGGGGAATACCGGCAGAAAGAATCCTAGAAAGACGTAGCATTTCTTCAAGTTGTTTGGGAGCGGCCGGGGTTACGTCTGTAAGCGGATACCCTGGCTGACGAATATCCAAATGATTCCATTGAGGATCAAAAGTATCCTGTGTGTGGTTAGAGTATCGCCCTTTGTGTAACTGAATCATCTTGGGCTCCCCAGAAAAGCAAAATACCTTATAGTCTGCAGTTGATCCGGTTTCATCCGGCTCAAGGTACTCCTCAGCGAACACAAGGGGTTTTACATCCTTGTATGGCCATTCACGGGCGTAGTAAAAAAGATTCTTCTTCATCATCGCGGCAAGGCGCTTTTTCGCATAGGAGAAATCGAACGTTTCTTTATCCCTGCAGATTGCAACATAGCCGCTATAGTGATTAGCTTTCATGACAAATTGCTCGGGAAGCACGTTCAAGTCAATCTCGTCAACGTCTTTCCAGATCGCCAAGGTAGGAACAACATACTGGGCCCCAATTTTGCTTGAAACCCATTCCTTAACCGCCAATTTGTCAACAAGTGTTGTATAGAGCGGATTTCTATCGTGCAGCTTTAGCCATTGAAGTTTTTCATTAAAAGATTTGGGGTTGTTCAAATCCAAGGTATGGCCCATATAGGCTCGAAACTCAGCCTTAATGGCGGTCTCATCAGAAATGAAGGGCTTTTGGCATAGCCTCAGAACGAGACCGGCCCATGCCTCGGACGGACTCTTAAAGGCCTTTGCGATTTTAGACTTTGCGGTATTCTTCAATGCGATACTCCAAACTAATTCAAACAGCGCTCATACTCATCATGCGTTCTATGGGCTATCTGCTTCCACTCGTACATTCGTGAGAGCTCCAAGCCATTACGCCCCCGCTCAATTAGCTCTGATTTGTTTTCGCAAATCTCTGAAATAGAAGCGGCGATACCCTCGGCAGAATTGTCAGAAGTCCATCCCGCCTTGGCACAGTCAACCTCACCTCTCATGTTGCTTCCGTCAGTGGCAAGACAAGGCAAACCATATGAGAGGGCTTCAAGCATGCTCATGGGGTGTCCCTCATATCTCGAAGTAATGACGAACAGGTCCGAATTCTCTAGCAACTTGTCCTTATCCGGGCCAAACACCGGAGGGTTAATTGTCACGAGGTCAGTGATGCCCTTTTCGATTGCATCTTTTTCGAGCTGATCTGCAGATCCATTCTCGCTGGAACCATACAGATTGATACAGAAAGAAGCCTCTCGCATGATATCCTGTGCGATTTCGACTGCATTTAATAGAAGATCGAGACCCTTATGATCAATATCAAGTCTACCGATTGAAACTCCACGTATCCCCTCATGCTCCACTGCTACACGCGAGCGAGTCCTTGCAGTGATTCCATTGGGCAAAATAACGCAGGTGGAAGAATTGAAGCCCTTAGAATCGTCTCGCTCCCTATTAGTGAGAAAATGAACCGCAGCAGATCCTCGATAGAAGCTGTTAAAAAACACGAGGTTGCCGAATATCTTTTTGAGCCTCTTTTGAGATTGAGCTCTCTCGGTCATACTTCCGCGCGGAATGATGATGTATGGTATTTTTTTTCGCTTAAGCTCAAAGACTGTCTTATCGAATGGAAACTCATAGAAGCCTTCATAGACAACAAGATCTGGGTTGTTGAAGGGTTCTGGAAGCGCTGAGATGGAGCCGTCAGGGTATTCGTCAAGGGTGTGGCAAGGAACAGCGCCCGTCTTCCATTCATCTCTGCAAACATAATTCAGGTTATACCAAAAAACGTTGTCAACAGCAGCCTGTGCGTTAACCTGCTTTGGAACGCTATTGCTTGGGCCTGTAGACAGGCGACCGCTGAGCTTTGAAATAAAAACGATATTCATGCGTATTCCTATATGGTTTCCAGCAATTCGGCAAGCTCTCGATAAGTTCTGCTCCTATCAAATAACTCCTCGGCACATTTTCTAGAATTAACACCCATCTTGGTCCTAAGATCGTCATTATTGACAAGGAGACTTAAGGCTTTGGCTGTTTCCTCCACGGATCCACAGGAGCAGTTCACACCCATGGAGTAGCATTCAACAAGATTGCGATATTCGGGGCTTTCTTGGGTATTGATAACCGGAACGCCAGCTGCGGCATAGTCGGCATGTTTATTAATAATGCTGCCAGCAGAACCCTTCTTAATGGGATTGATGGCTATATCAGAAGCACTCAGGAGCCTACACATATAACCATATGGGAGCCTGCCCGTAAACCTGCAGTCAATCCCAGTCTCGCTTGCATGTTCCTTGAACTGCGCCTCGTAAGGGCCACTACCCATGACAAGAAAACGAATCCTACGCTCGGTACGATCTTGAGCAATGCGTACAGCATCTATTGCGAGATCCAAGTCATAGCTATTACCCAAAGTTCCACAATAGGCAAGCGTGATGGCACCGTGATTACAGGCATTACCTCCGGTCGAAACATACGAATCGAACTCAGAAAGATCGGTCCCTAGATACACTATTTTCTTAATTGCAGCCTTGGAATTGGCTAAAGAAGCTCTTCGCATATAAGTTTCAGACACAGCAATAATGGCATCAGCGGAAGAGTAAGCCTTGTCAGCAAGATTTTTAAATGGAATAAATGCTAGGCTGCTAATAATTGGAACGTTAAACGCCATAGCAAATGCCTCGGGCCATAGGTCTTGAACGTCCAAAACGAAACGACAGCCAATCTCTTTACAGTACTCGCCGACCTTAGCAGGAGCAGTCAGCGAGGGTATGGCGCAGTAGATAAGGTCAGGCTTCTTACGACTCCGTAGATACTCAAGGACGTTTGCACCCCATGTTTGATGGCTAAAGAACCTCTGTGGTGAAATGTTCTTGGAATAGCCAGGCTCATCAACAAGAGTGACCTTAAAAGGCAGGTCAACAATTTCCGCAGCATATCTCTGCTTTTTTTCACTGTGTGAAAAACTACTCGTAATAAGTTCAACAGAATGGCGTTTGGATAGCAATTTGGAAAGATAAAGAAATCGATTGTTACCGTTTCCACTAAGGTTGCTGCAGAAATTCGAAATAATAACGATATCCATCGGCTTTATTCCTGACTCAATCTATCTATTCCGCTTCCTCGGTTCTCTTGAATTGTCTTGAGAAGAGCCTCACCAAGCCATGTCATCTCTTCGATACCGTACCTTTGGTCGCAAGGTACGCTTACTTCCCTCTCGTATAAGACCTCACTATTCGAATCAAGCATCGGAATCCGATGATCCCTCGGCCAGTGCGAAGGGCAGTAGATCCGTTTGAAGGCCAAATTTGACCTGACTGTGTTTTTGTCAACGTCATCGGGCAACAGTAGGGGGACGAACAGGGGAACAAACGTGTTCGGCAATTGATCGAATAATAGATAATCGCCGAGGAATTGACGCAAACAGTTGTAATTCTCCCTACGTCTAGCAGCCAAGTAACATGAATTAAAGTGTCTAGCAGTTTGACTATCCTTTGGATCTCCCGCATAGACCCCGCAGGGCTCTAGCATTGAGTTTGCTTGAGAAAAAATCGCAAGATACTTTTTTTCTCCATCCTGCTCCATATACTTCTGTTTTTCGATGAATGCACAACGGCGAAGCTTCTCAAACTCACCAAGCCTGCCCGTAGGAGCTTCAGCAACAAAACCATCTCGGCTCCAAGCGTAACCGCCGGTCGCAATCCCCATCCACTTTCTTAGACTACCTACTACATAATCGCCGAGCCAAACATCTCGATTAAGAACAGAATGAGTGATGTCGTTGATCACGACACCCGAATAGTCGCCGGGGTACTCGGGCTCCTCAAAGCCAAAATAGGACATAACCAGCAGTACGTCACATCCCATAGCAAGAGAGAAATCGCGCTTAAGATCACCTTCTCGCATAAAGCTAACGGGATAAAAGGTCAACTTAAAGCCACGCTGGAAGAAGGGCTCAATCATGGACCCGCAACACCAGGAAGGAAGAGCTGCCGACGAAGCAGAAGGATTCTTTTTTAACAGATCATCGAGGACATGCGCAATGGCGGCGCGGCCCGAAACTAGCCAATGTATGTCAGCCGGAAATAATCCATTGTCATCGTCTACGAGCGGAGTCTCCCAGAACTCGCTCCCGATTTCTTTAATCACGCGACTTGGTTCCCCCTACCGCATTACTCCTAATTTCATGAAGAGAGCCCGGATGATTTTCGCCTTGACCAATATCACTGCGCCTTAAAACGACGATTACGGTTTGGATAATAATGAGCAAATCTGTTTTCAACGAAAGCTCGTCGACATACTCAAGGTCATACGAAAACTTTTCTTCCCATGAGATTGAGTTGCGACCCATCACTTGAGCCAAACCGGTCAGACCTGGTCTCACGTCATGTCTGTGATGTTCTTCAGGGGTGTAATAAGGAAGGTAAACTGTAGCAAGGGGTCGAGGCCCGACGAGGGACATATCGCCTTTAAGTATATTTATAAGCTCGGGGAGCTCATCAATACTCGTCGAACGCAAAGCCTTCCCAAACGGAGTAAGACGCTGAGAGTCAGGAAGGAGGTTGCCCTCTTCGTCGCGTCCGTCTGTCATGGTTCGAAACTTAAATAGCTTAAATAGTTCCTCTTCACCGGTCTCCGAATTCCTTCGGCCAGGCCTAATCTGTTTGAAGAGAATCGGCGAACCTAATTTCACCCTCACAAGCACGGCGGTTACAACAAGAATCGGACTAAGGACAACAAGAGCAACCACCGAAAGCAATATATCAAGCGCTCTCTTGACGAATCGCTCATAAATCGAGGGTGAATGACCCGTCACATTCGTCCTACTCAAAACAACGCCTAATCACTTCGATGATTACGTCCTGCTGCTCGGGAGTCATCTTGTTGTCGGAGGGCAGGCAGAGACCACGATGGAAGATGTCAGCGCCCACATCCAAAGGCAAGCCATCTGCGCCCGTTGCACCGCCGGAAATATACGCGTTGGTCTTAGCCCGGCCATTGCCCTCGCGCGTTACGAAAGCATTCATACGATAAATAGGCTGCATATGCATGGGTTTCCAGATGGGTCGGCCCTCGGCGTTAATGGCAGCAATAGCCTCAAGAATCTCGGTGGGGCAGCTCTTTCCAGGTTCGCTTACGTAAAGCGCCTCACTCTCGCCACGAACCTGTTTACACATCGCATCGGGCTCAATCAGCATGCAAGAAAGCCAGAAGTTCGGCTCGCAAACGTTGGGGTCATAGGGATTCATACTCACCGGAAGGCCCTTGAAGCCCTCCTTGTAACGAGTGTAAATAGCCTTCTTTTGGGCAATATGCTCCTCCAGATATGGAATCTGGCCACGCACAACACCGGCAATTACATTGCTCATGCGATAGTTATAACCAAGCTCCTCATGCTGGTACCAAGGGGCAGCTTCACGAGACTGGGTCGACCATTTGCGCGTTTTATCGGCTGCCTCTTTGCTATCAGTTAAAAGCATGCCACCAGCGGAACCGGTAATGATCTTATTGCCGTTAAAGCTAATGGCGCTGATGTCACCAAACGTACAAGTCTGACGACCCTTATACGTGGCGCCAAGTGACTCAGCGGCATCCTCAACAAGGACAGCCCCGTGCGCATCACAAATTGAACGAAGCTCTTCGACTTTGCCAGGCGTTCCGTAAAGATGCGCCGCCACAACGACCTTTGAAGTCGGATGCAGTTCAAAGGCCTTCTCCAAGGCAATAGGATCCATGTTCCAGGTATCGCGCTCGGTATCGATAAATACAGGGACGCCACCCTCGTAAACAACTGGGTTCACCGTCGCGTCGAACGTCATATCGCTGCAAAGGACCTCATCACCGGGTTTAATTCCAGCGAGCTTCATGGCAAGATGCAGCGCTGAAGTACCACAAGAAAGGGCAACGGCATAGCCGCAACCAATCTTCTCGGCCATTTGGCGCTCGACTTCGTTGATATTCTCCCCTACCGTCGACATCCAGTTGGTCTCATATGCCTCGGTAATGTATTTGAGCTCATCGCCGTGCATAGTCGGCGAGCTAAGCCAAACTTTATTCTCGAAGGGTTTAATGTCCATCTTGGCTCCTTATCCCTAATCGTTAAACTGCGGATGATACGTAGGTACAACCTCGGCGAGAACAGACTTAACCGCATCGTTATCCTTGTCGACGCAATCATGAAGTTTCTCAAGCTTGTCTTTGATCTCTTCCATCTTGTCAGCCTCGGCTGTGGAGATGCGAATCTCGGAATGCTCGGTAGGCAGGAGCTGCTCGTTATCCATAAGGAGCTCCTCGTACATCTTTTCGCCAGGACGCAGGCCGACTTCTTTGATCTGGATATCTTTGCCAGGCTTAAGACCGCTCAGCGTAATAAGGTTGATGGCAAGGTCGTAAATCTTGACCGGCTCACCCATGTCCAGTACAAAAATCTCGCCGCCATGCGCCAAAGCGCCGGCAGTAATGACAAGCTTGCTGGCCTCCGGGATAGTCATGAAGTAACGCGTAATGTCCTTGTGCGTAATGGTGATAGGGCCACCCTCGCGAAGCTGACGCTTAAACAGCGGGATGACCGATCCATGACTACCCAGAACATTGCCAAAGCGAACAGCCGTAAAAATGGTCTTGCTGTTTGCCGCATAATACTGAACGATCATCTCGTCCATACGCTTGGTGGCACCCATTACGTTCGTGGGATTAACGGCCTTATCGGTAGAAATCTGCACATAGTGGCTGCACTGGTACTTATCGGCAAGGCGTACAACATTGAGCGTGCCAAAGACGTTATTCTCGATTGCCTCGCGGGCGTTGTGTTCCATAAGAGGAACGTGCTTGTGGGCTGCAGCGTGGAAAACAACTTGAGGATGGTACTTCTCAAAGACCCTGGTAATCGCTGGGAGATGCGTAATGGAGCCAATATAGACTTGAATATCGGTGCCTTGATCATGAGCGGTCTTGATGATGTCGTGATACAGCTCGTAGGTAGTGTTCTCGTAAATGTCGAACAACACGATTTGCGCCGGCTTTGCCGGAAGCAGCTGACGTACAAGCTCTGAGCCAATAGATCCGCCGCCGCCCGTGACCAAAATGCGCTTTCCGGTAACGTAGCCCATCTGGTTAAGGTCAAGCGACTTCTCCTCGCGAGAAAGCAAGTCGCTGATCTCGACCTCACGAAGGGCAACCCTGCCTACACCATCCTGCGGAATATCGCGGACATTGGGGAGCGTGAGGACCCTAAGACCCGTCTTTATGCACAGGTCATAGATACGCTGACGCTCTTCATGCGTGGCACTCGGAATTGCCACGACAATCTGTTCAGCCTCACAATCGTGCGCAATAGTAGGGATATCGGCGCAAGTACCGCAGACCTTAACGTCATGAATACGCTGATTTTGCTTATTGGGATCATCGTCAACAACGGCAACCGGATCACCGATCATATCGGGATCTCCGTTGAGCATACGTTTGATGGAAAGAGAGCCGGTCTCCCCTGCTCCTACGATGAGCGTACGCGGGAGATGCGCATCGGAATTGCTTTTAAAGCGCCAGAGCTGGCTACCATAAATGGCGCGAATAGCAAAGCGGCCGCCACCGCAAATAATGAGGACGATAGCCCATGACATAACGTCCTCACGAAGGGTCATACCCTTGCCAAATAACACGCTAAAGATAATGTCGCCAATTACTGATCCTACCGTTACGGCTGCAACAATACGTCCAGCCTCGGAAATGCTCGCATAGCGCCACAAGCTGCTATACATATGAAAGAACCAAAAGACGACAACGTTAACAAGCGCAAGTACAAGAATAGCCGGGCATGCGCCGGCTGCTCCGCCGAGAGTCGCCCAATGCTGCGTACCCCACGATGCAATAAACACGGCAATAAAAGTTGCAGCAATGTCATATGCCATCAACATATACGGCTCGAAGGCGCTCAGCTTCCCCTTTTGCTTTGCGCTCTTAGATTCGGTGTTCAAGATCCGCTCTTCTCTCTCCCTATTAATCCCGTTATCCCCGCCCGGGGATCCCCTTTGCCCCTTTGAGCAGCCGCCCGCAGTTAGGCGATTGCCTTTTTAAGGTTTCGCATTGCGCGCTGCTCGTTTGAAAGCACCGCGAGGCCAACGCGGGCGGTTACGCGTCGGCCGCACATGTCGAGCTCCAAATAAGCAGTGCTCTTGCGTCTGTTAATGGTTTTGATGAGGCCTTCGTGGCCCAGCAGCGGGCCTGCCGTTACTACGACCTGGTCACCGTCTTTTAGGGCCTCGCTCATGGGCACTACGCGGTCTCCCCTATGCGTAAAGCCGCCAATAAGTTGGACCTCTTCTATTGCCAGCGGCACAAACTGACCGTCCTGGGATAACACCCGGGCAAAGTCGTCCATGCGCAGCAGATACTGTTGCACGGTGCGGGGGTCTGCCGTATCGCAGATAAGATAACCGGGAAAGAGCGGCTTGGTCGTACAGACCCATTCGCCGTGTACTTTGATCTCGGTTTGAAATTGGGGATAAAAGAGCTCCTGCATGGCGCTCGCCGGCACCATACGCTCGATGCGCTCGCGCATTACGTCTTCGCGACCGTTAATGACCTGGATCACATACCACACGAGCACCACCCCCTTGCTGTCTTACGTGTGGCTCACGGGGTTTGGGTATGGCTTCGCCAGGGCGCTTGTGCGCGGAGGCGCTCCATATTCAAACCCTGAGCCCAGTTAGACAAGCACGTGGCTCTGCCCCACCGTGAACGGTATGTATGAGTGCAGTTGCTAGAGACGCGGACGTGTATCGCAAAAATAACCGCGACTCCAGCTGGCTGCGTGCGAACCAATCAAGCGGGTACAAAACTGGAACGCACGCAAACAGCTGAAGAACTGCTGTGGTTTGCCGTAGCAGTTCATTGCACCGTCTAACGCAAACTTAAAAGCAGCCGCAAAAGCAAGTGAAAATCGCGCATGGCAATCGATATTGGAGCTCATGGTTTTTCTAACACCGCCGTTACGACCGGATGCTGATCAACCCCGTGCTATGTGGCCTGTTAGAGCCGTGAGCACAGTTGAACTCATGTAACGTTAGGAATCCTAGCACAAGCTGGTAGCGAAACTGATTTGGGTTGCGTTGGACAACAAATCGTTCATTTGGCGTGCTTAAGGGGGTTGTTTTTGGATGTTGTTCACGTTGGCGCAGGATATTGGGGTGCGAGCGGTGATTAAGGGCGATCCTGAAGCGCAAATGGAACGGCGAGCTGCACTGATAATCACGTTTGTCTAACAAACTATGTACAGACATGGGAAATAAATTGTGCAACTTTTTGTTGGTGTGGGTGGGGTTTGTGGCGCGAGGTATTTTGGCATGAAAAAAGGCCTTCGGAATTCCGAAGGCCTTTGCATTCACGATGGTGGAGACGAGGGGGATCGAACCCCTGACCTCTTGACTGCCAGTCAAGCGCTCTCCCAGCTGAGCTACGCCCCCGTGACGACGAGATACTATAGGGGAAGTTGGCTCGACGTGCAAGGACTTTTTTGGGTCAGACTTTAAATGCCTAATGATATAGGTAAGCGATGGCGGTGCCGGTGTGGACTTGGATCGTGGCTGTTGATCTGACGACGTTGCTGATGCCCGTATCCGCCAAGAGTCCTAGCGGGGAATGGTTTAGCTCCCACTCTAAGCCGAGTTCGCTAACCACGGTGTTGGGGGCGATGGCGATGATGGAGAACGTCTTGCCTTCGGCGCCTTCAATAGTCCAGGATTCGCCTCCGTGCAGGATGCGGGCCGTGGTCTCGTCCTCGGCAATCCAGACGGGGGCGTCCGCATAGCTTGCCAGTAGCCCTAACACGGACAGGGCCATGTCCGGGCGGCCGCCCGTGGCGCAAGTCGCTACCACTTCGGCACCTGGCCAGCGGCGACGGACGGCATCGAGCGCCAGGCCCAGATCGGTGTAGTCCTTGTAGGGGTCGTGGCGTTCAACTTCAAAGTCGGTGGCGGCATCGACCAACGCGCGGCCCGCGTCACTCACCGTGTCGGCATCCCCCACATAAACGTCGCAGCCCAGACCGGCGCCCAGCAGCGCGTCGAGCCCGCGGTCCACGGCGACAACGTGGTCGCACTCCCCTGCTAGCCTACGCAACAGATCCGCGCTCGCCACTACGGGCGAGCCGCATACCACTAATACCTTGCAAGCCACGGCCCTCGCCTAGCCCTCAAACTCAAGAACGCGGACCGAGTCCAGGTCCTCGTAGCTATCGATAAAGATATCGCAGTTGGCGCGCACATCGTCGCGCTTCATACGGCCATGCGGGTCATAGATGCCCACGCGCTTAAAGCCGGCGGAGCCCGAACTCTTTAGGCCAAAGACGGCGTCCTCAAACACCCAGGCGCGCTCAAACCTGTGCCCATGACGCTCCTCCAGACGGCGCAGCGCCAGCTCGTATACGTCGGGGAACTGCTTGGAGCGTCCCGCCTCGCCCGTCGTGGTAACAAACTCCATGTAGGCATCGAGCCCGGCACCAGCGAGCGCGGACTGCACCAGCTCGGCCGGCGTGGACGTAGCCACGCACATGGCAATGCCCGCCGCCTTCGCCTGCTCCAAAAACACCAGGAGCCCCTCGCGCGGCGGCACCTTGGAGTAGCCATCGATCAGAATGTCGCTCAGCTCGCGATACAGCTCCTCGCCATTCGCACCAATGCCCCACGTGTCGTGGTAGGCCTGGCACTCGTCCTCGAGCGACAAATGCTCAAACTGGGCAAAATCGTCGACCGTCACGTCGACACCGTGGCGATGTAATAACTCGGGCTGGGCATAGGCCCAAACGGGAGTGCTATTAACCAGTGTGCCGTCGCAATCGAAAATAAAAGCGACATTGTGGGCGGCGATCTGGGACATAAACGAACCTTTCGATGTCAAATGGTAAACAACCTGCTAAAAACGTTTTACCAAACGTCAAATTAACAATCTTGAAAACCTAATTGGTAAAACTGTCAAGAGTTTTACCATCGCAATTCTGCCAGTGGTCTAAACATGGCGCTCGCCGATTAAACACCGCCGCAAATCCACTTTTCTCCATAAAAGTAACGAACAGGTGTTATCGTATTTCGTGCCGAAAGTTCCACCGAGCACGCGAGGTGGAACGAATCATAGAACTATCGCCGTCCCTTCGATTCGTGCAGCCTTGGACCTTTCGCATCTAGTCACCAAGGCAACACGCTGCCGCGTCATGATGGGATCAAACGTGAGCGATACAAAGCTAAAGCCAGCAACTAAAAAGCCCGCTACCCGTAAAGCCGCCCCGCACGCACCGGAACTCTCCAAGGACGATGTCTACCTGTTTGGCATCGGCACGTGGGAGCGCAGCTGGGAAAAGATGGGCGCGCATCCCGACACGCAGAACCGTACGCGCGGCTGGCGTTTTTGCGTTTGGGCGCCCGACGTAAAGAGCGTCCATGTCATTGGCGAATTTAACGACTGGGATGAGGAAGCCAACCCGCTGGTGCCCGTGCATACGAGCGCTATCTGGGAAGGCTTTATTCCTGGCGCCGAGCAGGGCCAACTCTATAAATATCTCATCGAGACAAACGAGGGAGAAAAGCTCTACAAGGCCGATCCGTACGCCTTCAAGGCCGAGTGCCCTCCGGGAACGGCAAGCGTGCTGTGGACCCTCGATGGCTACAAGTGGAACGACGCCGCATGGCTCAAGCGCCGCGCCAGTCATAACCACATGTCGCAGCCCCTTAACATCTACGAGGTGCATATTGGCTCGTGGAAGCGCCACGGCGACGCGCCACAGGGCGAGCCGGACGAGTGCGGCAACTACCCCGGTCCCATGGACCCCTTCCCCGCGCAGCGCGGCGAGTTCTACACCTACGACGACCTGTCGGTCGAGCTCGTGGACTACGTGCACGACATGGGCTACACGCATATCGAGGTCATGCCGCTTATGGAGCATCCCTTCGATGGCTCCTGGGGCTACCAGACGACCGGCTACTATGCCGCCACGTCGCGCTATGGCGACCCGCAGCAGCTCATGCACTTTATCGATGCGTGTCACAAGGCGGGCATTGGCGTGATCATGGACTGGGTGCCCGGCGGTTTTTGCGCCGACTCCCACGGCCTTGCCACCTTTAACGGTCACATGCTGTTTGAGCATGAGATTCACCCCAACTGGGGCACGCACAAGTTCGACTTCGCCCGCGGCGAGGTCCGCTCCTTCCTGGTCTCCAACGTGCTGTACTGGCTCGAGAACTTCCACGTGGACGGCATTCGCATGGACGGCGTGTCCAGCATGCTGTACCTCAACTTTGGCATCGACGATCCCGGCCAAAAGAAGTTCAACAAGTACGGTACCGAGGAGGACCTGGACGCCAGCGCGTTTATCCGCCAGGTCAACTGCGCCGTGGAGGCCCACTTCCCTGACGTGATGATGATGGCTGAGGAGTCCACCGCGTGGCCGCTCGTGACCTACCCGCCGCAGGACGGCGGCCTGGGCTTCCACTACAAGTGGGACATGGGCTGGATGAACGACACCCTTCACTACATGCAGACCGATTTTCCGTGGCGCCCCGGCAACCACGGGCTGCTCACGTTCTCCATCATGTACGCCTTTACCGAGAACTTCATTTGCCCGCTGAGCCACGACGAGGTCGTGCACGGTAAATGCTCGCTGATCGGCCGTATGCCGGGCGACTGGTGGCGTCAGTTTGCCGGCCTGCGCACGCTGGCTTTCTATCAAATGACGCACCTCGGCGCCAAGCTCAACTTTATGGGCAACGAGATTGGCCAGTTTATTGAGTGGCGCTACTACGAGTCCATCCAGTGGTTCCTGACCGAGGAGTACGAGACTCACCGTCATCATCAGGCGTTCATCAAGGCGCTCAACCACCTGTACACCGCCGAGCCCGCCCTGTACGAGCGCGGCTACACCGACGACGGCTTTACCTGGATCGATGCGGACAACTCCAAGCAGTCCATCGTGAGCTTTGTGCGCCAGGGCGAGGATGTAGATGACGACCTGGTGATTCTGATCAACTTTGACCCAGCGAGCTACGAGAGCTTCCGCGTGGGCGTGCCGCGCGAGGGCGACTGGGAGGTCATCTTTGACTCCGACCGTCCCGAGTTTGGCGGCAGCGGCTATGCCGGCAAGGAGCCCTACACCTGCTCGAGCGAGCCCTATCCCTGGAACGGGCAGATGGACTCTATTGAGATTAAGGTGCCTGGCCTGGCAGGCGTGGTGCTTAAGCGCCGCGGTCCCAGCAGCTATAAGCCGTCGATGGTCGAGGAGCCCAAGGCTGCGCCCAAGAAGCGCACGTCCTCGGTGAAGCCTAAGCCTGCGGCTGCCAAGAAGGCTCCGGCTAAGGCGAAGGCCACGGCGACCAAGGCCAAGGCCAAGGCTGCCGCAAAGCCCGCTGCTAAGGCCGCAGCCAAGAAACCGGCTGCCAAAAAGGCCGCTACCAAGGCCAAGTCTGCTTCTGTTAAGCCGTCTGCCAAGGATGAGTAACAAAACCGTTACAGCTGTAATTACCCGCCCCGACGAGGCGTAGGATACAAGTCATAACCGTTCCGGGAGAAACATCCCCGGGGGAAAGGAACGTATGAATAAGATCTTCGACAACAAGCAGGAGTTTACCGAGCTCTATCGCGATGCCGTCATGAGCATCAGCGGTAAGAGCGTCGAGGCCGCCAGCGACCTCGACCGCTTTAACGCCCTGGCCAAGCTCGTGGCCGAGAAGGCGCGCACCGTTGCCACCAAGAGTGACGCCCGCGTCACCGCCGAGGGCAAAAAGCGCGTGTACTACTTCTCGATCGAGTTTTTGATCGGCCGCCTGCTCGACAACTACCTGCTCAACTTTGGCGTGCGCGACATGGTCGCCGAGGCGCTCGACGACATGGGCTTTGACCTGTCCGTCATCGAGAACCAGGAGCCCGATCCGGCCCTGGGCAACGGTGGCCTGGGTCGTCTGGCCGCGTGCTTCCTGGATTCCATGGCAGCCGAGGGCATTGCCGGCTACGGCAACGGCATGCGCTACCGCTACGGCCTGTTTAAGCAGGAGATTGTCAACGGCAGCCAGGTCGAGGCCACCGACGAGTGGCTCACCCACGGCTATCCCTGGGAGGTCCGTCGTCAGGACAAGGCCGTGACCATCAAGTTTGGTGGCCATGTTGAGGGCTTTGAGGAGAACGGCCGCACGTTCTACCGCACGGTGGACACGCAGGACATCCTGGCTGTCCCTTATGACATCCCCGTCGTGGGCTATGCCGGCGAGACCGTCAACAAGCTGCGCGTCTGGGCCGCCGAGCCGGTCGAGGAGCACTTTGATCTGGAGGCCTTCAACCGCGGCGACTATGCTCTGGCCGATGCCGAGCGCGCTGAGGCCGAGGCCATCAGCGCCATCCTCTACCCCAACGACGCCGGCGAGCACGGCCGTCTGCTGCGCCTGAAGCAGGAGTACCTGTTTGTCTCGGCCGGTATCTACAGCCTGCTCGACACCTTTGAGAAGGAGCACGGCGCGAACTGGGAGCTGCTGCCGCAGTTTGTGGCCATCCACACCAACGATACCCACCCCGCCATGTGCGGCCCCGAGCTCATGCGTATCCTCATCGACGAGAAGAAGCTTGAGTGGGATGACGCCTGGAACATCGTGACGCAGGTCGTGAGCTACACCAACCACACCATCCTGCCCGAGGCCTTGGAGAAGTGGCCCATCGGCACGTTCTCTAAGCTCCTCCCCCGCGTGTACCAGATCATCGACGAGATCAGCCGTCGTTGGCACGAGTCGTTCGACACCTCGCAGGAGGGCTGGCAGGAGCGTCTGCGCCAGACCGCCATCCTGTGGGACGGCGAGATTCGCATGGCCAACCTGTCCGTGATCTGCAGCCATAGCGTTAACGGCGTGGCCAAGATCCACTCCGACATCATCAAGAACATCGTGCTCAAGGACTTCTATGCCTTGACGCCCGAGAAGTTTAACAACAAGACCAACGGCATCTCGCACCGTCGCTTCTTTGCCGAGGCCAACCCCACCTACGCCAAGCTTGTGACCGAGGCCATTGGCGACGGCTGGCTCAAGGACGCCTTTGAGCTTGAGAAACTCAAGGAGTTTAAGGACGACACCGAGTTCTTGAAGGCCGTAGGTGCCTCCAAGCGCGCTAACAAGGAGCGCCTTGCCGCCTACGTCAAGGCCGAGACCGGTCTGGTCATTGACCCCAACACCGTCTTCGATGTCCAGGTAAAGCGCTTCCATGCCTACAAGCGCCAGCTCATGAACATCATGAAGGTGATGGACATCTACAACCGTCGCATTGCCGATCCCAACTTCCACGTGACGCCGACGACCTTCATCTTTAGTGGCAAGGCTGCCTCGAGCTACACCTTTGCCAAGGAGACCATCCGCCTCATTAACTCCGTTGCCGACGTCATCAACAACGATGCCCGCGTCAACGAGGTCATGAAGGTCTGCTTTATCCCCAACTTCCGTGTGAGCAACGCCCAGCTCATCTACCCCGCTGCCGAGATCTCGGAGCAGATCTCCACGGCCGGCAAAGAGGCCTCGGGCACGTCCAACATGAAGCTCATGATGAACGGCGCCATTACGCTGGGTACCCTCGACGGCGCCAACATCGAGATCGCCGACCTGGCCGGCCGCGAAAACGAGGCCATCTTTGGCCTGACCGCCCCCGAGGTCGAGAAGCTCTGGGCATCCAACAGCTACTTTGCGTGGGATACCCTCAACGGCGACCGCGAGCGTCTGGGCCGCGTGATGGACGAGCTCAAGGACAACACGTTTGCGGGTCTTTCGGGCAACTTCGAGAGCATCTACAACGAGCTCATGAACAACAACGACCCCGACCTAGTCATGGCTGACTTCCGTAGCTACGTGGATGCATGGGAGAACCTCACGGGCAGCTACGGCGACCAGGAGAACTGGAACCGCAAGGCCCTGCTCAACACCGCCTCCTCCGGCTGGTTCTCGAGCGACCGTACCATTCGCGAGTATCGCGACGAGATCTGGCACGCATAAAGCGCGCGAGCTCCCTTTGCAGCACGGCATTATTCGACGGGCGCGACCGAGCGCCGCGCCCGTCGCTAATGGGTTTAGGAACATCGATGACAGAAGGAGAAATCGATGAGTAAGAAAGAATGCATCGCGATGCTCCTCGCAGGAGGACAGGGCAGCCGATTGGGGGCACTCACCCAAAAGATCGCCAAGCCGGCGGTTAGCTTTGGTGGCAAGTTCCGCATTATCGACTTTTCGCTGTCCAACTGCTCCAACTCGGGCATCGACACGGTGGGTGTTCTGACGCAGTACCGCCCCTACCTGCTGCATGCCTACGTGGGCTCCGGCGAGGCGTGGGATCTGGACAGCCGCGACGGCGGCGTGTCGATCCTGCCGCCGTACGAGACGCAGACCGGTGGCGCCTGGTATGCGGGCACGGCCGACGCCATTACGCAGAACCTCGACTACATCAAGGCCAACGACCCCAAGTACGTCCTGATTCTTTCGGGCGATCACCTGTATCGCATGGACTACCGCAAGATGCTCAAGACGCACATTGAGAACAACGCCGACCTCACGGTGAGCGTTATGCCCGTGCCGTGGGAGGAGGCCAGCCGCTTTGGCATCCTGACCACCGACCCCGAGGACGGCCGCATCACCAAGTTCACCGAGAAGCCCGAGAAGCCCGATTCGAACCTCGCGTCCATGGGCATCTACATCTTCTCGGCCGACGTGCTGATCGAGGCGCTCGAGGAGGACGCTCTGGACCAGCGCTCGAGCCACGACTTTGGCAAGGACATCATCCCCAAGCTGCTCGGCGAGAACAAGCGCCTGTACAGCTACGAGTTCCACGGCTTTTGGAAGGACGTCGGCACCATCGCCAGCTTCCACGAGACCTCGATGGACCTGCTAGGCAACAACCCCGAGTTCGATCTGTTTGACAAGAACTTCCCCATCATGTCCAACATCACCACGCGTCCGCCTCACTACATTGGTCCGGACGGCCGCCTGGACGACTGTCTGGTCTCCAACGGCTGCAAGATCTACGGCACCGCTCGCCACTCGATCCTTTCGACCGATGTCATCATCGAGGAGCGCGCCGTGGTCGAGGACTCCGTGCTGCTGCCGGGTGCGCACGTTAAGAGCGGCGCGCACATCTGCCGCGCTATTTTGGGCGAGAACTCCACGGTCGAAGAGGGCGTGAAGCTCGGCTCTGTCGATACCACCAAGGATACGGCCGTCGTTGGAAATGACGTCGTTATCGGGAAGGGGGAATGATCCGATGATCAATCGCAAGGCCATCGGTTACATCACCGCTAACTACTCTTCGACCTACGGCAGCGTCCTGCTCAAGGACCGCCCCATCGCGTCCGTTCCGTTTTTGGGCCGCTACCGCCTGATCGACTTTCCGCTGTCCAACATGATGAATGCCGGCATTAAGACCGTCGGCGTCGTCATGCCGGGCAACTACCGCTCGCTGATCGACCACGTGGGTTCTGGCAAGGACTGGGGCCTGGACCGCAAGAAGGGCGGCCTGTTCATGGTGCCCGGCAACGCGTATGGCACCACCAAGGGCGGCATGCGTTTCCTGCTGCGCGACATCATCTCCAACAAGACGCTGTTCCAGCGCTCGGAGAAGCCCTATGTCGTGATGATGGGCACCAACATCATCTTTAACATGGACCTCAACACCATCATCGAGGCGCACGAGAACTCCGGCGCCCAGATGACCGTAGTGTACTGCAAGGCCACGCGCAACGTCGATGACGAGACCAAGCTCGAGATTAACGAGAACGGCCGCCTGACGGGCGTGAGCGCCGGCGTCGTGTACGGCGACAACGCGTCCATGGACTGCTGCATCGTCAACCGCGAGACGCTGCTCGAGATTATCGACCATTACCAGGCCGCCGACTATCTGGACCTGCTCGAGGCTCTCCAGGGCGACTTTGGCAACATCGACGTGTGCAGCTACGAGTACAAGGGCGAGGTCGTGGGCGTGTTTAGCGAGAAGTCGCTGTATCGCCGCAGCATGGACCTGCTCGACCAGACTGTGGCCGACCAGCTCTTTGACCCCGAGCGCCCGATCCTGACCAAGGCCCACGACGTTCCGCCTTCGCGCTATGCGACCGGCAGCCACGCCTGCAACTCGATCATCTCGGCCGGCTGCATCATCAAGGGCACCGTGCGCAATTCGATCCTGTCGCGCGGCGTCGTGGTTGAGGAAGGCGCATCGGTGACCAACTCGATCATCAACCAGAGCTGCATCATCAAGAGCGGCGCCCGTGTTGAGAATGCCATTCTGGACAAAAACAACGTGGTTCCCACCAACACCGAGCTTCGCGGCACGCCCGAGAACATCCTGGTGCTGGGCAAGGCTCCGTTAACTTCCGACACCACCATCGTACGTTAACGTTGGCACCGCAACATCGCTCGTAACATGTAGAATAGCCGCCCGGTTTGTGCCAGGCGGCTATTCTCGAATTGCAACATGGGAGACAATATGGCTGATTCCAGCAAAAAGATGCAGATCGTGTTTGCCTCGGCCGAGTGCGCACCGTTTGTGAAGACCGGCGGCCTGGGCGACGTGGCGGGCTCGCTGCCTGCAGCGCTTGTGCGCGCCGGCGCCGAGGTCATCGTGATGGTGCCCAAGTACGCCACCATCAAGGACGAGTACAAGGCGCAGATGGAGCACTTCTCCGACTTTTACGTGAGCCTGGGCTGGCGCAACGAGTACTGCGGGCTCGAGAAGCTCGAGCACGACGGCGTCACCTATATGTTCATCGACAACGAGCGCTACTTTGCGCGCGACTATCCGTACGGCTTCTTTGATGACGGCGAGCGCTTCGCGTTTTTCTCCAAGGCCATCACCGAGAGTCTGCAGCACCTGCCGGCCGGTTTTGAGTGTGACATCCTGCACTGCAATGACTGGCAGACGGCACTGGCGCCCGTGTTCTTGCGCGAGTTTTACCAGGGCCTGCCGCTGTATGACCGCGTCAAGACCGTGTTCTCGATCCACAACGTGGCGTTCCAGGGCCAGTTTAGCGACACCGTGATGGAGGACATCCTGGGTTTGGCGCACATTCCGGCGGCCGCCTCGCAGCTGCGTTGCGACGCCTGCAGCATCAACTACATGCTGGGCGCCCTGCGCTATGCCGACGCCATCACCACGGTGAGCCCCACCTATGCCAACGAGATCCAGACGCCCGAGTTTGGCGAGGGCCTGGATGGCGTGCTGCGCGAGCGTTCGTACGCGCTGCAGGGCATCCTTAATGGCATTGATGTGACAGGCTTTGACCCGGCGACCGACAAGCGCATTGCCGCCAACTACACGGTTGAAGACCGCTCCGGCAAGGCCGTGTGCAAGGCCAAGCTGCAGGAAGAGCTGGGGCTCGAGGTTCGCGACGACCGCCCGCTCATGGTGATGGTCACGCGCCTGACGCGTCAAAAGGGCATGGACCTGGTCATGTACGCGCTCGACCGCATTCTGGCCGGCGGCGTGCAGGTGGCGGTGCTGGGCACCGGCGACCGGGACTACGAGGACGGCCTGCGCTACTTCCAGGACAAGTACCCCGGCACCATGGCCGCGCGCATCGAGTTCGATCCCGCGCTGTCGCAGCGCATGTATGCCGCCGCCGACATGTTCCTAATGCCTTCGAAGTTTGAGCCCTGCGGCCTGTCGCAGATCATCGCCATGCGCTACGGTACCCTGCCCATCGTGCGCGAGACCGGTGGCCTGAAGGACACTGTGATCCCGTACAACGAGTTTACCGGCGAGGGTACGGGCTTCTCGTTTAGTAACTTTAACGGCGACGAGATGGGTGACGCCGTGTTCCGCGCGGCGCGTCTGTTCTGGGATAACCGCGACGCCTGGAACCAGCTGGTAACGCAGGCCATGAGCCAGGACTTTAGCTGGACGCGCTCGGCCGACAAGTATCTGGACCTGTATTTCTTTATGCATCCGGAGATTGAGAGGCCGGCGGCTGTTGTCGACGAGCCTGAGGCTGTTGCTGAGCCGGTGGCCGCTGAAGAGCCCAAGGCCAAAGAGAAGCCGGTTGAGGCTGAGCCCGCAAAGGCCGAGCCTAAGGTGAAGGCTGAGGCTGCTCCCAAGACAGAGGTCGAGGACAAGCCCGCTGCAAAGCCCGCAGCTAAGAAGACCACGACCCGTAAGACGACCGCTAAGAAGGTTACGACGGTCAAGGCCGCCGCGACTAAAACAACGGTTGCCAAGACAACGACCACGCGCAAGCGCACGACCGCCACTGCCAAGAAGGCCGCCGAGGCCGAGGCTGCTCCCGAGGTAAAGGCCGAGGTCGCTGAGGCCAAACCGGCCGCCAAGGCTCCGGCAAAGACCGCTGCCAAGAAGACGACCGCGACCGCCAAGAAGGCAACAGCTGCCAAGAAGACCACAACAACGAAATCGACGACGACCAAGGCCACCGCGGCTAAAACCGCCCCGAAGGCTGCCGCAAAACCCGCCGTCAAGGTCGAGGAGGCAGCTGCCGAGGCCAAGCCGACCGCCAAGACCACCACGCGCAAGCGCGCAACGACGACGGCCAAGAAGTCCACGACCAAGGCTACAATTCCCAAGGCGGAAGCTAAGATCGAGGCCAAGCCCGAGGTAAAGCCCAAGCCGGCACCGAAGGCCGCTGAGGTCAAGACCGCTCCGAAGGCTACGGCAAAGGCCGAGCCTAAGGTCGAGCCCGCCAAGAAGGCCCCGGTCTCCCCCGTCGCCGCGACCGAGGAAAAGGCTCCGACCAAGAAGACTTCCGTCCGCAAGGCAACGGCCACCCGCAAGCGCCGCTAATCCAGACGATCCAAAACCTCATCAAACCCTAAGCAAGGGGCGCTCCAACCGGGCGCCCCTTCTCTGTAGGTAGTGGTAAAACGATTTTCTAGGACAACCGTTCGCCGATGGTAAACGGATGTTGTTTATACACCCTGTGTACTACAGATATACTTACATCTTAGGCGTAAAACCCATGGCCCGCAGGCCATGATTCTATTGAACTGGACCGTACTATGAGATTGATACACAACAGCCGTCTACCGCAGTTTCGCACTCCGTTTGGCGCTGTGACCACTGGAACTTCCGTTGCACTCTCGGTGATTTTGGAGGATGCCGATCCCAACCAGGCAACGCTTACGCTGCGCACCTGGGTCGATGAAGTCGGCGAGACCCTGATCCCAATGGAGCACGAAGGCGATGGCATTTTTACCGGCGAGCTCAAATGCACTGAACCGTGTCTTGTGTGGTACAGCTTTATATGCAATATCGAGGGCCAGCCCGAGGTCCGCTTGGGCGCACCGCAGGGTCGCACCGGCGGAGAGGGCGTAACTTACGACTACGCCGAGGTTCCGTCCTTCCAGATTACCGTCTATAAGCACCGCGAAGTGCGTCCCGAGTGGTACGAGCGTGGCATGGTCTACCAGATCTTCCCCGATCGCTACGCCCGAGATGAAAACTGGCGCGAGCGCACGCTGGCCGAGGTCGAAAAACCACGCAACGGAATCCAGCGCCGCATGGTCGAGGACTGGAACGAGCCGCCCGTGTACGAGCGCGCCGAAGACGGCTCCATCAAAACCTGGGACTTCTACGGCGGGTCGCTCAAGGGCATCCAGGAAGACCTGCCTCGCATCGCCGAGCTGGGCTTTACGGCCATCTACCTCAACCCCATTTTTGAAGCCGCGAGCAACCACCGCTACGACACGGCCGACTACACCAAGATCGACCCGATCCTGGGCACCGAGCAGGACTTTACCGAGCTGTGCCAGGCGGCCGAGAAGCTGGGCATCTCCATCATTCTGGACGGCGTCTTCAACCACACGGGCGATGACTCGATCTATTTCAACCGCTACGGCAACTACCCCGGCGTGGGCGCGTGGCAGAGCGAGGATTCGCCATGGCGCGATGCGTTTTATTTCCACGAGGACGGCTCATACGACTGCTGGTGGGGCGTGGGCAATATGCCCGCCATCAATGAGAGCTCTGAGCTGGTACGCGAGCGGCTCCTGGGCAAGGACGGCGTGATCCGTAAATGGCTACGTGCCGGCGCTCATGGCTGGCGCCTAGACGTGGCCGACGAGCTTTCCGATGACTTCCTGGCCGAGATCAAAAAGGCCGTGCTCGCCGAGAAGCCTGATGCACTGTTGCTCGGCGAAGTCTGGGAAGACGCCTCCAACAAGATCAGCTACGGCCATCTGCGTCGCTACCTACAGGGCTCCGAGTTGGACTCTGCTATGGATTACCCCTTCCGCGACATGGTCATCGGCTTTTTGATGGGCTACAAGAACGCCTACGAGGCCGCTGAGGATATCGAGACCCTGCGCGAGAACTACCCGAGCGAGGCATTGTCCTGCGCGCTCAACCTGCTGTCGAGCCACGACCGCCCGCGTATCATCTCGGTGCTCGGCGGCGGCCCCGACGAGTCGCAGCTGCCCGAGTGCGAGCGCAGCAAATGGCGCCTGGACGAGAACTCGATGGGCCTGGCCAAGAGCCGTTTTTGGCTCGTCACGCTCATGCAGATGACCTTCCCCGGCGTGCCTTCGATCTACTACGGCGACGAATATGGCCTGGAGGGTCTAACCGATCCGGGCAACCGCCGCACCCTGCCGACCAAGGACCAACTGCACGACTTCGACACGCTGGCTATTGTCAAAAACGCCTCCGCCGTACGCCGCGCACTGCCGTTTATGATCGACGGCGAGATCAAGGCCTTCGCGCTCAACGACGAGGTGCTGGCATACAACCGCACGGGCAAGGATGGCGAGTCCGCGACGGTTATCATCAACCGTAGTCTGCGCAATTCGCACCGCGTGACGATTCCGGCGCTCGATGAATGCGCGAGTGACGTGATCAGCGGTCACGAGTGCGAGATCCACAACAGCACGGTCACGCTCGATTTGTATCCGCTGGGCTCGTCGATCATCTATCATCATGCCGAGCAGCGCTTGCAGGAGCCGCTCGATCACGGCGCGGGCGTTGTGTGCCATATCACCTCGGTACCGACCGATGACGGCAAGCCCGGCACGATCGGCGCACCCACGCGTCGCTTTATCGACCATCTGTCCGCTATGGGCATGCGCTACTGGCAGGTCCTGCCTGTCAACCCAACGGACTTCTTCCGCTCCCCTTACGCCGGGCCTTCGGCCTTTGCGGGCAATATTGACCTGCTGCCCGAGAGCCAAGAGGAGCTGGCGGCCGACTTTGAGACTTGGAAGGCCCGTGGCGGCGAAGATGCCGATCCGCTCTACACCGCGTTTAAACATCGCAACGCCGATTGGCTCGAGAAATACTGCGTCTACATGGCCGTTAAGAAGTACTTTGAGGGCGAGTCGCGCCACGATTGGCCGGCGGATGTCGCGCGCTACAACGAGCACCTGATTGACGACAAGCGTTTCCACGACGAGGCAGAGCTGCAGGCTTACATGCAGTACCGCTTTGACCTAGCCTGGTGCGAGCTCATGAACTACGCGCACAAGAAGGGCATCGAGGTCATCGGCGATATCCCGATGTATGTCTCGGACGATTCGGCCGATGCATGGAGCGAGCCCGAGAACTTCTGGCTGTCCGAAACCGGCAAGGCAATCGAGATCTCCGGTGCGCCGCCCGACAACTTTGCGCCCGAGGGCCAGGTGTGGGGCAACCCGACGTTCCGCTGGGACCACATGAAGCAGAACGGCTATAGCTGGTGGATGGATCGCCTACGTCGTGCGTTTTCGCTCTACGACCGCGTGCGCTTGGATCACTTCCTGGGCTTCCACAGCTACTTTAGCATTCCCGCGGGTAAGGCCTGCGCCGACGGGCGTTGGCTGGCAGGCCCGGGCAAGGACCTGTTCCAGACCGCCTATGACGAGCTGGGGCCGCTCAACTTTATCGCCGAGGACCTGGGCTACCTGACGCCCGGCGTTCGCGCCATGGCTTCGGCTTGCGGCTTCCCCGGTATGGACGTACTGGAGTTTAGCGATTACGACGTTCGTTGCGGCGTGCACCCTACGCCCGGCAAGATCCTGTACACATCGACTCACGACACGTCGACGCTCGCGGGTTGGTGCACGCGCTCCTTTGCGGGCGGCGACGAGCCGAGCGGTGTTGAGGTGGCAGCCAAGCTGATGAGCGACGCGCTGACAAGCGACGCTCCCCTGGTGATGATGCCGCTGCAGGACGTGCTGGGGCTTGGCGACGACACGCGCATGAACGTACCGGGCGTGGCCACGGGCAACTGGACCTGGCAGGCTGACGAGGCCGACGTTGCGGCCGCTGAGGGCAAAACCGCACAGCTCCTGCGCAACACGCATAGATTCTGGGGCGAAGCGTGATAAAACGCCCGATATAGGGTACAGTTACAGACGTTTGAATTTTTGCGGGCAGAGTAATCTGCCCGCTTTGTGCTGAAAAGGAAGTATTATGGCGCGCTACGATTACAAGTGCTCGAGCTGCGGCAACGTGTTTGAGGTTGAGCATCCCATGTCCGAGACCCCCGAGGTCGTGTGCCCCAACTGCGGCGCTCCGGCCGCCAAGACGTTCTCGGCCAGCGGTATTAAATTTGAGGGCAGCGGCTTCTACAACACCGACCAGCGAAGCGGCGGCTCCAGCACAAGCGCCACGAGCGGTTGCTGCGCCAACTGCCCGCACAGCCACTAGAAACCAATCAGCCCCGCGACCGACACCGATCGCGGGGCTGATTCTTTGCGCTATAGGTAGCTAATTAATTTTTAATAATTAGCATAATTTAAAATCCGCCCATACCGGCAGAATAGGGATCGTCACAGGTACCATCGCTATACCAATGAGTCGATCCAACATAGTTACCATTTTCGTCATAAACGTCCATGGTTTTAATGACTACTTTGCCGCCGCCGTTAGAGGAGCCACCAGAATAACCACTATTAGAGGAGCCATCAGAATAGCCGCTACCGCCAGAATAATTACTACCAGAATTACTGGAATAATTGTTTTGCTGAGAAGCCTGCTGCTGAGCCTTAGCTGCTTCTTCTTGAGCCTTAGCCTCATCTTCAGCCTTGGCCTTATTTACATCATCAATACGAGTTTGATAACGACTGATCTGTTCATTGATTTGATCAATGAACTTCTTAGAATCCTTTTTGGCATCTTCAAAAATAAGCTTCTGATTGTCTTTATTAGAAATATCATTAAAAAGGCCATTAAGGCTATTTATATGCTGTTGGAGAGAGTCGGTATCTTCAGTAGAATTTACATCAAAATTAACATGGTCAGCTAGAGAAGTATTCCACTCATTATTTTGAGCATTACGGCAGTCTTTAATGATGGAATCGTATTTATTAAGCAACTTCGTCCAATCAGGGGAAGTACCATCAGCATACTTAAATTTGTCATCAGAGATTTCTTTATTCAACATCTCTTTATTGTTTTGAGCATTTCTAATGGTATCAAGACGTTGCTCAAATGTTAGTAGCCTAGGATCAGCTTTAAAGGCAACAACACTATCGCTAGCCTTTGAATACAAAACTTCAACCTGCTGATTATGTTCACTACATGCTTGTTTGTAATTGTAACCAGCATAACCAACGACACAACCAGCAATAAGCAGAGCAACAATACCGGCACCAATAATTACCCGCTTTTTAATCGAAGAATTTTTAACTTCTTCATTTCCCTGAGTTTTATCTTCAGGATTGTCAATCTTGTCATAGTTAAGATCGGTCATTTTAACCTCTAAATATTAAATCCGCGAGCGGTTCATGCAACTAGAAACCTACCGAACACAACCGCTTGCTTTCATACCCGATTTATTAATCCCCGTCCCAGAAAAATCCTGAGTTGCGGTGAAATAAGGACTTTTTGGCGGGTAGATACCGCTATTCAATCCCTATTTCACCGCAACGTAGTAATTACTTGTGGACCAGCCTGGCGCAGAAGTGGCCGTCGTAGGAATCGGCGTTTACCGGCACGCTTTGGAAGAGGCCTCGATCGTTCTGGCGTACGGATACGAGCTTCTTGGCCTGATCGAACTCGGGGAGTTGCAGAATCTGCGCTTCAGAGAGCGGCGCCACGGTAAAGCCGGCGCCCTCGGGAGAAGCCAGGAAGGCATGCACGACCTGCGCGTTCTCCTCTTCAAAGACCGAGCAGGTGGCATAGATGAGCTCGCCGCCGGCAGCCACGCGCGCAGCGGCTTCCTTGAGCATCGTAAGCTGCAGCTTGGGCAGCTCAACCGTCACATCCTTTTCGGTCAGGCGCCACGGGATCTCGGGATGACGACGCATGGTTCCGGTGCCAGAGCACGGCGCATCGATAAAGACCGTATCGAACTTAACCGGCTCGCCAAGCATGGCATCAAACGACGTCAGTACTTCATCAAGCTCGCAAGCATCACCCGAAACCGTACGAACGCCCTGAATACCTGCCTTATGCAGGCGAGCAAGATTCTGGTCGCACTTGCGATCATGCAAATCGAGCGCCGTATGCTGACGCTCATAGCCCGCACGCTTGGCCTGGCACATCATCACATAGGTCTTGGTGCCACGGCCGGCACCAATCTCAAGGCAGCAACCAGGGCGCGTGGCAGCTGTTGCGATAAGTTGCGCGTTGAGATCAGAGGCCACCGCGGCAGCACGCTCAAACACACCCGAAGCAACGGTAACCTGGGCATCAACCGGGGCATGGCAGCCTGGGAAGACAGGCGCGACGAACTGCGAGATATACGGATCGGGCTTAGTCGCAAAGGCGTTCTCATGCAGAGCCAGCGGTGCGGGGGCCAGATTGCCGGCAAAGTTAAGCGCACCCTCTGGCGTGTCAAACGATGCCATAATGCGAGCGCACAGCCATCGCGGCAAGCCCATCAGGCGCGACAGACGAACCAAGCGTCGCTCGGACTCATCCACGTCGGATGCCGTGGCAAAGTCCTCAACATTGTCCGCAACCTTATGCAGAACGGCGTTCGCCAGACCGGCGGCAGACTTAGCCCCGCAGCGAACCAGCTCAACACCCTGACTTACGGCAACGCGGCCCGGCGTATGCAGATAGAGCATCTCGAAGGCCGAGATACGAAGCGCCATGCGAACACGCGGCGCAACCTTTTTGGGCTTTTCGAGAAACTGATCGAGCAACTCATCCAAAATGCCCTGCGTGGCGGCAACACCGAGCGCCAAACGCGCGGCAAAAGCGGAATCGCGCTGGTCAATAGCCTTAGCGGAAGCACGGGAAGACAATACATCGCGAGCGTACATACCGCGACGATCAGCTTCCATCAGTACATCGAGCGCAAGCTTGCGCGCGGGAGACAGCTTGCTCATGACAATACACCCCACGAAAGATCGGCACCCTGCAGGCCAGCAGCCCAAGCAGAAGCGGCCATAGCGCGCTTGCCATCAGGCTTAACCTCGAGCAACTCAACCGAGCCATCGGAAAGACCAAAGTAAACACGCTTGACCTTAACGAGAACCTGACCCTCAACAAGCGACACATCAGCAGGCGCAGCATCGAGCACACGCACGGTCTTGCCGGCAATCACGCAACGAGCAGGCGCGGTATCGGACGAGGCCAGCACATGACGCACACAATCAAGCGCCGCCATGTGCGGATCCAGGCGCATCTCCTGCTTAGAAATCTTGGCAGCATGGGTAACAAGCGCCTCATCCTGTTCTGTCCACACGGCGGTGCCATCGGCAAGAGAAGGAAGCGTATCGGCAAGCAGTTTACCGCCAAGCTCACCAAGCTCCATGGTCAGCGCCTCGGCATGCTTACCGGCAACCGAGGTCGAGGCCTGCGCACAATAGGCGCCGGTATCCACGCCATGCCCAATGCGCATAATAGAAACGCCAGCAATCTCATCACCAGCAAGAATGGCACGCTGAATAGGAGCAGCCCCACGCCAACGAGGCAGCAGCGAAGCATGAACATTCACAATACCAAGCGGCGCCATATGCAGCACCTCATCGGGCAAAATGCAACCATAGGCAGCCACACAGAAAATATCAGCCTGGGCAGTCTGGAGCGCCTCAACAACCTCAGGCGTCATACGATTAGCCTCAACAACAGGCAAACCAAGCTCGAGTGCCTTAGCCTTAACAGGAGACGGCTCTAGCTTCTTACCACGCCCACGAACAGCATCAGGACGAGTAACAACAAGCGCAATCTCATTCCCAGCCTCAACAAGCGAAGTCAGCGAAGGCACAGCAAAATCAGGCGTACCCATAAACACAATACGCATAAAAGTTAGTCTCCTCTCAATAACGAGCCGAGACGGCTACAAAAAAGCGTTCCAGGTCACAAGCGCACCCAGCCGCAAGAACAGTTCAACAAAGACAAATATACCCAAAAACAAAGAAAGAGCCGCATAAAAGCAGCCCTCCCAACAAAGCACCTATCAGCGAAGACGCCCTTCCCTGGCCCGACGGCACCCGGGCGAGTCAAGCAGCGTCAACGTAGTCCCCGGGGCGCCC
>NZ_QSRL01000003.1:0-141342 GCF_003437035.1 Collinsella sp. TF08-11AT | reverse complement strand
AGCGAGAATGTTTGAGCACGGGATGATATAGGCGGGCGCCCCGGGGACAGACAAACCTACTCCGTCTCGCCCGGTCGAGCGCCGCGGGCCAGGGCGTCCTGGTACTCCTTGACTGCCTTGATCCTCTGCATCGGCTTGAGTCGCTCGAACATGGTATTGCCGTGCAGGTGATCGATCTCGTGCTGCAGGCACACGCAGAACAGGTCGCCCGAAGCCTCGTAGCGAATCAGGTTGGCATCCAAGTCGTACGCCTCGACGACGACATGGTCGGGACGCTCGATCTCGCAGCTAATGCCAGGGATGGAAAGGCAGCCCTCGCTAAAGGGCACCAGATGGTCACTCTGCTCAACAATGACGGGGTTAATGAGCACGTACGGGTCGTAGTCGTTCTTGTCGCTGTAGTCGCAGTCGATGGTGACGAGCTGAATAAGCTCGCCGATCTGCGGAGCAGCCAGGCCGCAGCCGCCGTTGTCGAACATCATCTTCTTCATCTTCTCGGCAAGCGCCTCGATCGCCGGGGTGATCTCCTCGATGACGGCACACTCCTGGCGCAAACGAGGGTCGGGCGACAGTACGATTCCGTTGGCTTCCATGGCCATCCTTTCAGGTTGTTACATCAAATCATAGGCGTCGACGTCAACGCTCACGCTCACGCCGCGCACGGAGCCCACCTCTTTGAGGCAGGCGTCGATATCATCAGAGACATGGTACCCCACGGGCGACTTCACAAGCAGATGGAAGCGGTAACGGTCCTTGGCTCTCTCGATTACACACGAAGCCGGGCCCAGCACCTGCGGCACGGCACTCCCCGCCCGCAAAAAATCGGGCGCGGCGGCATGCCAGCGGCGCTTAAGAAGCTTTGCGATGCGCCCGATATAATCCTGCGCATCGTCGCGGTTTGCAGACCACACCAAAATGTTAACCAGGCGCACGAACGGCGGATACAGTGCGTCGCGGCGCTGGTCCAGGTCGTAGTCGGTAAAGATCGAGCGATCGTGCTCGGCGACGGCGCGGATGACCGGATCCTCGGGCAGATACGTCTGGATGATGACCTCGCCAGGGCGATCGCCGCGACCGGCGCGACCGGCGACCTGCTCCAGCAAATCGTAGGCGCGCTCCCCTGCGCGGAAATCCGGCAGCTTGAGGGCGAAGTCAGCATTGACCACACCCACGAGCGTGACCTCGGGAAAGTCGAGGCCTTTGGCGATCATCTGGGTGCCCAGCAACACGGCGCAATCGGCCGCATCGAACTGCTCGAGCAGCTTTTTGTGCGCATCCTTGCCGCGCGTGGAATCGGCATCCATGCGGATGATGGCGACGTCCTCGGGCAGCATCTGGTGCAGTGCGTCCTCGATCTGCTGCGTGCCCAGCCCCATTTTTGCCAGGTAGCGACTGCCACATTTGGGGCAACGACTCGTGGGCGCGGGATACGGCTGCACGCGCCAAGACGAACCGCAGGTGTGACATTGCAGCGTGTGCGTGCGCTCGTGATACGTAAGCGCTGTGGAGCAGTGGTTGCAGGTGGGAACGCAGCCGCACTCGCGACACATCAGGAACGGCGCAAAGCCACGGCGGTTATGCAGCAACACGGCCTTCTCGCGGCGCTCGGCCACACGTTCCAATCCCTCCATCAAGGGTTTTGAGAACATGGAGCGGCTACCGTGCGAAAACTCGCGGCGCAGGTCGGCAATGCGGACCTCGGGCAGCACGGCGTGTCCCGGGCGCTCGGGCATCTCGACGCGCGTCCAAGTGGTGCCGTTATACGTTCCATGGCGGCAGTGGTCGAGGGCCTCGGCAGAAGGCGTGGCCGACCCCAGCACGAGCGGGCAGCGATAGCGGCGCGCCATCTCGGCTGCCACCTCGCGCGCATGGTAGCGCGGACTGGAGCCCTGCTTGTAACTAGTCTCGTGCTCCTCGTCGATGATGATGAGGCCCAAGTCGCTGAGCGGGCAAAAGAGCGCCGAGCGGGCGCCGACCACCACGCGGGCCGCACCGCTGGCGACCATATCCCACTGGTCGAGACGCTCGCCAGCAGAAAGACGCGAATGGAAAACGGCCACCGTCTCGCCAAAGCGCGAGCGGAAGCGGCCGACGGTCTGGGCCGTCAGCGAGATCTCGGGCACCAGCACGCAGGCAGAGCGACCGGCTGCGAGCACGCGCTCGATGGCGGAGAGGTAAACCTCGGTTTTGCCGGAGCCGGTGACGCCGTCGACCAACACCACGTCGCCATGAGCGTCCAGACGGGCGCGCTCAATCTGCGCGAGTGTCTGTTGCTGGCCGTTGGTAAGGGAGACCGGCGCCTTGCCGCTTGCCGAGGACAGCGTGGTCTGCTCGCTGCAGCCACGCCAGGCGCGGCGCTCCTCCACCACCACGACGCCGCGCTTTTCGAGCGCTTTGATGGTCGCCGACATGCTGTTATAGAGAAGATTAAGGTCGCGAGTCGTAACCGGGCCGCACTGCAGCGCCTCGATGAGCTGGCGCTGACGGACCGCGGTCTTGGGCGGCGTATAGTCAAAGCCTTCGGGCGTAAGCATCACCCAACGATTTTGGATAGGCTTGACGGCGGGCCGTTCAACAGTCCACGCATCGTCGTCGCCCTTGACCACACGCGGGCTGCCGCCCGGGGGCAAAAACAGGCGCAGGCACTCGGAAAGCGTCGCGACATACTCGCGGCTCATCCAGCGTGCGATGCGGGCAGCCTCGGCGGTAAAGAGCGGTTTGCTGAGGATGGCCTCGATGGGTTTAATGCGCGCGGGGTCGAGGGCGTTGTTGCCCTGCAGGTCGCCCAGCTCAGGGGCAATGTCGACGACATAGCCCGCGGCGGCACGGTTACCAAAGTGAACCAGGACCGTGGATCCGATCTGGACCTCGTTGGCAAGGGACTCGGGGATGCCGTAAGCAAACGGTTCCGACAGCGCACGGGTGGGGATGTCGAGGACCACGCTCGCGTAGGCGGCAGGGGGCTCGGGCGCAGGCTTAGACTGAGCCGAGGCAGCGGCAGGCTTGGGCTTCACCGGAGCTTCCTCCGGTTCCGGCGAACCAAACAGCGACAGTTGTTGAGCCATACGCCACCTCTAACGAACGGACCTGAAAGGGGTGGGACAAAATAATCAGTAGAGTTTGTCCCATGGCCGATACGAGTGTCGAGCTCGTTGCGTCACTCGAACATGGGACAAACACTACTGATTATTTTGTCCCAGCAACCCACTCATCGGTACAGAAACAAGAGCCCCGCTCGGGGGAACGGGGCTCGGATACATGCGTTTACGCGTCTACTATAGCGCCATCGTGCGGGCGCGGTCGATGCGTGCCAGGCAGTCGTCGCGGCCGACAAGCGCCATGGTCTCGCCCAGCGGGGGGCTCACCATGTTGCCGCAGACGGCGACGCGCACGGCCTGGAACACCACGCGCTTCTTAAGGTCCATCTGCTCGGGCAGCGGCTCAAGCGCGGCGTCGATGGCCTCGGCAGTCCACTTGTCCACGCCCTCGAGCGCGGCCTTGGCGGCATCCAGAATGACGCCCATGCCTTCCTTAGCCAGGCCCTTGTTAACGGATTTCTCGTCATACTCGAGCGTCTCGGCCGTAGCGAAGATGGGAGCGGCGACGGTCACGGCGTCGGCCGGCATCTTGGTGCGCGGCTTGACGATTGCGGCAAGCGCGTCGATCCAGTCCTCGCCGTACTCGACGTTGCCCTCGATGAGACCCGCCTCGTGCAGCTCGGGGACCATGATCTCGTCGGCAAACTGGGCATCGGACATGCCGTTGATGTACTCGGCGTTGACCCAGTCGAGTTTCTTGGGGTCGAAGGTCGCCGGGTTCTTGGAGATGCGGTCGAGCGAGAACTTGCTGGCCAGGACATCGCGCGGGATGATTGTGGTCTCGCCGTCGAGCGACCAGCCGAGCAGCGCCAGGTAGTTGACGAAGGCGTCGGACAGGTAACCAGCGTCGCGGTACTCCTCCACCGAGGTGGCGCCATGGCGCTTGGAGAGCTTCTTGCCGTCGGCGCCCAGGATCATGGAGATGTGGGCGAACGTGGGCACGGGGGCGCCGAGGGCCTCGTAGACCATGACCTGACGCGGGGTGTTGGACAGGTGGTCGTCGCCGCGGATGACATGGGTGATCTTCATCATGGCGTCGTCGACGACGGTCGCGAAGTTGTACGTGGGCGTGTCATCGGAGCGGAAGATGACAAAGTCGTCGAGCTCCTTGGCGTCGAAGGTCACCTCGCCGTGGACGGCATCGTGAATGACGACGTCGCCGCGGTCCTCGGGCACCTTTATGCGTAGGACATAGGACTCGCCGGCCTCGATGCGACGGCGGGCCTCCTCGGGATCAAGATCGCGGCAACGGCGCTGATAGCCCTGGAAGGGGTCCTTACGCTCCTGCGCGGCCTTGCGGTCGGCGTCGAGCTGCTCCTTGGTGCAGAAGCAGGGATAGGCCTTGCCCTCGTCCCAAAGCTTCTGGGCGGCCTGCTTGTACAGGTCCAGGCGCTCGGTCTGGGCATAGGGGCCATAGTCGCCGCCCACCTCGGGACCCTCGTCCCAATCCAGGCCCAGCCAACGCATGGCGCGCAGGATGATCTGCGTATTCTCGTCGGTGGAACGGGTGGGATCGGTGTCGTCGATGCGCAGGATGAAAGTGCCGCCGTTTGCGCGGGCGAAAGCCCAGTTATAGATAGCGGTGCGGGCGCCGCCGATGTGCAGCTTGCCCGTCGGTGAGGGTGCAAAGCGGACGCGAACGTCTGATGCCATGGAAATCTCCTCGATTGCAGGATGGATGTCTAACCGCACCAGTATAAAGCATCAAAGCAACCTCCGCACAAAGGGCACCGACCCACTCATTGGGGACAGACTTAAATGACCATTCGTTGGGGCAGACTTACAGCGGGCAAATGGAGGAGTGTCCCAAACTGCCGGCACATAAGGAACGTCCTCAGGTGCCGTAAGAGTTTTCCTATTGGCTGGTCATTTAAGTCTGTCCCCAATGAGTAGGTGCGGAAAGGGTGTGAATGTTTGATTTACGCGCTATGATGTGCCCTTGCATAGAGAGCCCGGCGGAATGGTAACGGTCGCTGGGACACGTTTTTGAAAGGACAATCATGTCAGAAGAACTTCGTTCCATCCCACTCCAACACGGGTCCTTTGTTTTTACGTCGGAGTCGGTGACCGAAGGTCATCCCGATAAGATCGCTGATCAGATCAGTGACGCCGTCCTCGACGCAATCCTCGCCAAAGAAATAGAGCTGCAGGAGCAGGGCTATATTGCGTCCAACGGTGTGCCCGCCAACGTGGAGAACGTCCGCTGCGCCTGCGAGACCCTCGTGACCACCGGCACGGTCATCGTCGCCGGCGAGATTCGCACCCAGGCCTACGTCGACGTACAGGAAATCGCCCGCGGCGTCATCCGCCGCATTGGCTACAACCGCGCCAAGTTCGGTTTTGACTGCGACACCTGCGGCGTTATGAGCCTCATCCACGAGCAGTCGCCCGATATCGCCCAGGGCGTTGACGAGTCCTTCGAGACCCAGACCGGCGCTACCACCGACCCGATCGACCTGATCGGCGCCGGCGACCAGGGCATGATGTTCGGTTATGCCTCCAACGAGACCAAGACCCTCATGCCCATGCCGCACTACCTGGCAAGCCGCCTGGCCGAGCGCCTGGCTGCCGTGCGCCATGACGGAACCCTGCCCTACCTGCGCCCCGACGGCAAGACCCAGGTCACGGTGCGCTACGAGGAAGGCAAGCCCGTGGAGGTCACGACCATCGTCATCTCCACGCAGCACGCCGCCGAGATTGAGGACATGGGCAAGATCAAGGCCGACCTCATCGAACACGTCATCACCCCGGTCATGGCCGCCGAGAACATGCCGTGGGACAACGCGGACATCTACGTGAACCCCACCGGTCGCTTTGTCGTGGGCGGCCCCATGGGCGACACAGGCCTCACCGGCCGCAAGATCATCGTCGACACCTACGGCGGCTACGGCCGTCACGGCGGCGGCGCCTTTAGCGGCAAGGACTGCACCAAGGTTGACCGCTCCGCCGCGTATGCCGCGCGCTGGGTCGCCAAGAACGTGGTCGCCGCCAGCCTGGCCGACCGCTGCGAAGTCGAGCTTGCCTACGCCATCGGCGTTTCCAAGCCCCTCTCAATCATGGTCGACACCTTCGGTACCGCGCATGTTGCCGAGGACAAGATCGTCGAGGCCGTCGAGAAGACCTTCGACCTGCGCCCGGGCGCAATCATCCGCGACCTAGACCTGCGTCGCCCCATCTACGAAAAGACGGCAGCCTATGGTCACTTCGGCCGCGAAGACGCCGACTTCACCTGGGAGAATACCGACCGAGTCGAAGAACTCAAAGCAGCCTGCGGCCTGTAAATAAGTTCGCAGAGCCCAGACAGCAAAGCATTAGAACCAAAAGAAGTACCGGCCCCAACCGGTACTTCTTTTTATTTACACGGTGGTGTGAATATTTCGATGCGCAATGAACAGCACGTCCCCAGCTGATAAATATTGACATCCAGCCACTCCAACCATGTATCCTAAGTTCTGAGGGCTTTGGTATTTGGTCGGTCGCGAGTTCCGCACGAGCCGGAGGCCACTTAATGTGGCCTCCGTGCGAGCCAGGACTGTAGAGCAGGCGACCAAATACCAAAGCCCTCGGAACGACGGGATAGAACAGGAGCACCCATGGCAGGCAAGCCGCAAACACTAGCTACGACCTCGGCATTCGAGATCTTGGGCCCCGTCATGGTCGGCCCCAGTTCTTCGCACACCGCCGGCGCCCTGCGCTGCGCCCAAGTTGCCGCCAGCCTGCTGGAAGGCCGCATCACTAAGGTCACCTTTGGCCTGTGGAACTCCTTTGCCCACACCTACCGCGGCCACGGCACCGATCGTGCGCTCGTCGCGGGCATCCTGGGCCTCGACACCGATGACGAGAACATCAAGCAGGCCTTCGACCTCGCGCACGAGCAGGGCCTCGAATATCACTTTGACATCAAGGGCGACGACGCCTCCATCCACCCCAACACCGTCGACATCGACATGGTCGACGACACGGGCGCCACGGCCCAGGTCCGCGGTGAGAGCCTGGGCGGCGGCAAGATGCGCATCAGCCGCATTAACGGCGTCGGCGTCGACATCTCGGGCATGTACTCCACACTCTTCGTGGCGCACTACGACGTCCCCGGCGTGCTCGCCGCGCTCACGAACCTGCTCGCCTACGCACACGTGAACATCGCCTTCTGCCGCACCTACCGCACCGAAGTGGGCGGCCAGGCCTACTCCGTCTTCGAGACCGACGGCGCGCCCGACGACACCGTCGTCCCTATGCTGCGCAAGCTCGACAATGTCGATTACGCGACCTTTATCGAGCTCCCCGGTTCTGCCTCGTCGCTCTCTCCCGGCGTCTCAGCAAAGGAAATCTTCGACGACGGCGAGCAGCTGCTCGATGCGTGCGAAGAACTGGGGCTCAACATCGGCGCCGTCATGGCCGTGCGCGAGGCACGTCTGACCGGCGAGGCACACGCTATCGCCGCCATGCGCCGCGTACTCGACGTCATGCGCGAAGAGAGCACAGCCCCCATTTCCAATCCACAGCGCTCGCTCGGCGGCCTCATCGGCGGCGAGGCAAAGCTTGTCGATGCCACCAGCCGAAACGATCTGAGCATAAGCCTGATGGGCGCCGTCCAGACCGACGCCGTGGCCCGCGCCATGGCCGTACTCGAGCGCTCCGCCACCATGGGCGTGATCGTCGCAGCTCCGACGGCAGGATCCGCAGGCGTCGTCCCCGGCTGTGTGCTGGCACTCGCCGACCACCTGCAGCTCGACGACGAGCAGGTGATGGACGCGCTCTACTGCGCCGCCGCCATCGGCCTCAACCTCACCACGAGCGCCTGCGTTGCCGGCGCCGAGGGCGGCTGTCAGGCTGAGGTAGGAAGTGCGGCCGCCATGGCTGCCGCCGCGCTGGTGCAGATGCTCGGCGGCACACCCGAGCAGGCGCTCGATGCCAGTTCCATCGCGCTGAGTAATCTGCTGGGCCTCGTTTGTGACCCCGTCGGTGGCCTCGTGGAGGTGCCCTGCCAAAACCGCAACGCCATCGGTGTGGCAGCCGCCTTTAGCTCCGCACAGCTTGCCCTCGCCGGCATTAAGAGCCTGGTGCCGTTTGACCAGATGGCGCACGTCGTGCTCTCGGTGGGCCACGCGTTGCCGGCCACGCTGCGCGAGACGGCAAAGGGCGGCATCGCGCAGGCTCCGGCCGCACTTTCGGCCTGTGCAAAATGCGGTGTGTGCGGATAGCGACAAAGAACGACTCGAAGGTGGGACAAATGTCCCACCTCTTTTGAATGCCACCGTTTCCATACCACAATCAACTAGGTAATCGCTATAATGCAAGCCCAGTAAAAACACGATGAGCCGCAAGGCGAAATCCGAAGGATATGCATACGATGTCGCAAAACGATCGAACTCAACTGATTCCCGATCCGCAGCAGCCGAGCAGGCACACCGGCGGCGTTCAGTCGCCGCGTCCTATCGCGCCGAGCCACGGTCAGCAGCGTGGTGCGGCAAACGCTTCGCAACGCCCGAACCAGCAGCGCCAGCAACGTCAGCAGCGCCAGGCAAACGGCAATACGCCCAAGCAGCCCCCCACGCACGGTCGAGGCGATCGCGGCCCCGCGCGCAAACCCACCGGGAACAATAAGTCGGGCAAAAAGACGACGCTCTTTGTCCTCCTGGGTCTTATCGTCATTGTCTATATCGTAGGCGCCGTAGCATTTTCGCAGGTAGCCTACCCCAACACCACCATCGCCGGCGTCGACGTCTCGTTCTCAAACGCATCGTCTGCCGCCACCAAGGTCAACTCGGCGTGGAAGCACTATAAGCTCACCGTGACAGGCGATGACTTTAGCTGGACCTATCAGCCCGAGTCCGATGAGCCCATTGTCGACGGCGAAGCTGCCGCAAAAGAGATTATCAGCCGCAACGAAGCCATTGTATGGCCGGTTCGCCTTGTAGAATCCTTAAGCGGCAAGACCAAAACAACCGCTAGCTCCAACGAAGTCGATCTTGATCAAGACGTCGACCTGTCCATGCTCTCCGACACCTTTGACCAAAAGCAGTTTGAGAAGGATCTGGGCGCCGCCGTCGACGAGTTTAACGAGGGGCGTTCGGGCGCGTTCGAGGCCAATAGCTCCTATGACGAGCAGGCCGGCAAGTTTACCGTCGAGAAGGCGCGCTCCAACGAAAAACTCAACCGCGAGCATGTCATTAAGTATGCCGAGCTCGAGCTTGCCTCGCTGGCCGAGACCGTAGATCTTTCCAAGCTCGGCAACGATGCCTATGAGCCGCTCAATGGAACGCTGACCGATGATCAGATTCAGTCTGCATGCGATGCCGCCAACAACTTCTTGGGCGTCAACGTGACCCTCAAGCTCAACGGCGAGGATGCCGGCAAGGTTGATGGCAGCTCCGTGTTGCAGTGGATCAGCTTTGCCGATCCGGCCAACCCCACGCTCGATACGTCGCAGATCAGCAGCTGGGCAGCCGAGCTCGCCAACGGCTTTAATACCGTGGGCTCCACTCGCTGGTGGACGCGCGCCGATGGCAAGCAGTGCGCCGTCGAAGGCGGCGACTTTGGTTGGTCCATCGACAGCAGCTCGCTCGCCAAGCAAGTCGAGGACGCCATTAACAACAAGCAGACCGGCGAAATCGAGATCAAGTACTCCCAGAAGGCCGACACATTTACCGCCAAGGGCGAGCCCGACTGGAAGGCCTATATCGACGTCGACCTGTCCGAGCAGCATGCGCGCTACTACGACGAGAGCGGCAACATCGTGTGGGAGGCCAACTTTATTTCTGGCAAACCGGGTGAAGACGCCACCCCCGAGGGCGTATGGCAGATCAACAGCAACGATGGCGCCAGCAAACTCATCGGTGCCAAGGACCCCGAGACCGGCAAGCCCAAATACGAGAGCCCGGTAAGCTACTGGATGCCGTTCGAGGGCAATATGGTCGGATTCCACGACGCCACCTGGCAAAACGATTCGAGTTTCGATAACGCCGAATCGTACAAGTGGTGCGGTAGCCACGGTTGTATCAACCTGCGTCTGGCCGATGCCAAGTCGCTCCACGAGCGCATCAAAGTCGGCCTCTGCGTGGTCGTGCACTCGTAACGCAGCTAACGTCTACAACAAGTAAACAGCACGGCGACAAAACTTACAGTACCGTCATCCGCAACTTCTATACGCCCGCCTATCGCGACGGGCGTATATACTTATCGGAGCCATATCGATAAAGGAGACGCTATGTCCAAGGTCCCCACGATCAATCCGGGTCCTGACGATTCCGATCGCATGCCCCAAGATGCCACCGAGACCCTGCCGATTATCAGCGCTGCAGACACCAAGCAGCCCCAAACGAGTCTCGACGATTCGACCGATATCTCCGATGAAGAAGCCTATGCAAAGCTCAAGGCAAAGCGTGCCGAGCGTCGGCGCAAAAAGCTCATCCGATGCGGTATCGCCGTCGGTGTCGTTGTTGCCATCGCGCTCATTGCCATCATCGCAACGCTGGTCATCAACGCGCAACCCGCAGGCACCAACGGACCGGTGACCGACATGGTCACCGAAGGCACGTTTACCACCACAGTCGAAGCCAAGGGGCAGCTTAAGCCCATCTCGGCATCGGTCGTCTCCCCTTCTGTCGACGGTACGGTTGAAAAGATCAACGTGCAGGCCGGACAGAGCGTCAACGAGGGCGACGTACTCATGACCATTAAGAACGACGCGCTCGATAGCGCTGTTTCCGAGGCGCAGCGCGCGGTCGCGGCCGCCCAGGAAGACCTGAACAATGCAAAGGTGGCACTCGCGGCCGCACAGGCCGCACCGACAACGGACAGTGACGGATCGACCGGCCCATCGGACGCAAACGCCAACGCAAATGCCGTCTCGACCGCCCAGCGCAACCTCGCCTCGGCCCAGGCAACGCTGGAGCAGGCAACTGCAAAGGCGGCCGAGCGCACCGTAAAGGCCCCCAGTTCGGGCAACATCGTCGAGCTCAACGCCAAAGTCGGTGCCACGGTGACCGGAGGCACGATCATGGGCGAAGGCGACACGAGCGGCGGCAAGCAGTGCATGCAAATCGCCGACCTGTCCAAGATGAAGGTGACGGTTCAGGTGGGCGAAAAGGATATCGCCAAAATTGCCGTGGGCCAAAGCGCCAACGTGACCTATCCCGCGTTTCCCGATATCGTGAGCCAGGGCACCGTCACGGCTATCGCCTCGGTGGCAAACTCTGACTCCGGCTCCGGTAGCGGCGGCAGCGTGACCTTTAACGTCGACATCCTCATCGAAGCACCCGACAGTCGCCTTAAGCCGGGTATGACTGCCGAGGTCTCGGTAGTGACCGAGAAGCTCGACGACGTGGTTATGGTGCCGACCATGGCGCTGATGACCGAAGATGGCGAGCACTATTACGTCAATCTGGCCACCGATTCGGAAGGCAAGAAGACGCGCCGCGTGAAGGTGACCGTCGTGACGCAAAACGACAACGAGGCTGTAGTCGGTAAGACGCAGGTCAAGCGCGACGACCAGGGCAACGAAATCAATCCTGGCGTGCCCACAACCAAACTGCGCGACGGTGACACCCTCGTCATGGACACCGGAGCGGGCGCAACGGCTGACGGCGGCTACAGCGCGGATTCGGACAGTATGTCTGCCGACGAGGGTATGTAATGCGTCCCGTCATCGACATCCGCAACGTGCACCGCATTTTTGAGAGCGAAGCGGGTTGCGCCCACATCTTGCACAACGTGAGCCTAGCGGTAGATCCCGGCGAGTTCGTCGCCATTACCGGCCCCTCGGGCTCGGGCAAGTCGACGCTCATGAACATCCTAGGCTGCCTGGATAAGCCGACGGCGGGCGACTACTACCTGCAAGGGCTCAACGTGGCCGAGCTTGACGATGACGAGCTCACCGAAGTTCGCGCCCTGAGCATTGGCTTTGTCTTTCAGAGCTTCAACCTGCTGCCGCGCCTGTCGGTTATCGAAAACGTCATGCTGCCGCTGGCCTACACCAACGTACCCCGTAGCCAGCGCGAAATGCGCGCCGTGCACGCGCTGCAGGCCGTCACGCTGCCCGTCGACCATTGGGACCACCGCATATCCGAGCTCTCGGGCGGCCAGATGCAGCGTGTCGCCATCGCACGCGCCCTCGTCAACGATCCGCCCATCATTTTGGCCGACGAGCCAACGGGAAATCTAGACTCGACAACCGGGGCACTCGTCATGGAAACCTTCCACAAGCTCCAGAAACGCGGCAAGACCATCGTACTCATCACGCATGACCCCGGCATCGCCGCCGAGGCCGATCGAGCCGTGACCATCCGTGACGGGCGAATCCATGACGGCGCATATGTCGCGCATACACCGAATACGTTACGCGGGGCCGTCAAAAACCTGCCCGCGATTTCTGCAACCACCAATCAGCCGAAAGGAGCGAAGGCATGAGCACCCGCGATCTTGTCCAAGAAGCCCTTCACTCGCTCGAGGCCAACAAGGGGCGCAGCCTGCTCACCATCCTGGGCATTGTCATCGGCATCGCATCGGTCATCGCCATGACTTCGCTCATCGGCGGCATACAAAACAGCCTGGTCAACAGCTTGGGGCTCAATGCAGCCCGCATGGTGCAGATCTATTCGTCCCAAGAACTCACTGATTCTGACGTCCAGAAGCTTCAAAAACTGGTGCCGCAGATAGAGCAGATCGGGATTGTCGACAGCGCGTATACCGAGTACAAGTCTGGCGATAAAAGCTATACCGTCATGGCACAGGGTGTCGACAGCGACATGCTCGACGCCGTGGGTGCCAGCAAGCTCGTTGCAGGACGTGTCTATTCACAGGCAGAGTCTCAATCAGGCTCGCGCGTGGCGCTCATCAGCCGCGGCGGCGCCGATCAGCTTTACGGCAACGAACAGGATGCGCTGGGGAAAACCATCAAGGTGTCCAACGGCGAGGTGCAGATTGTAGGCGTGATTGATGGCGGCAGCGACTCCATGGGCTCGCTCACGCTGTATATGCCACGCGAAACCATCTCCGGCCTGTTTGGCGACGAGAATCCTTCATTCCCCAGCGTGACGGCACTTGCCGCCGAGGGCACAGACATGGACGAGCTCTGCAAGACCATCGAGTCTAAGGTGCGAGCGATGAAGGGCATCTCGGAGGATGATGAGTACGACAGCGTATCGGCGACCTCCATGAAAAGCGCCATCGATGCACTCAACTCGTTTATGGGCGCCTTCTCGCTCATCATGGGCGCTGTCGCCAGTATCTCACTGCTTGTCGGCGGAATCGGCATTATGAATATGATGCTCACCAACGTGACTGAGCGCATCCGCGAGATCGGTATTCGCCGCGCGCTTGGTGCAAGCCGACGTGATATCACCTCTCAGTTTTTGGCCGAATCCTCGGCACTGTGCGTCACCGGTGGCCTGCTGGGTGTCCTGATTGGCTATCTGCTGGCCTGGGGCCTCGCGATGTTTGCCGCAGGATCAGGGGTTCTCAGTGAGCTCGGCGCCAGCGGGCAAATCACACCGAGCTTTTCAATCGCCACGGTACTGCTGGCCTTCGCCGTCTCCGTCGGCATCGGCGTAATCTTTGGCTTCTACCCCGCTCGCCGCGCGGCAAAGCTCAACCCGGTGGAGTGCCTACGCTACCAGTAAGCCACCACCAACAAGTTGCGGTGAATTAGGGACAGAATATGCTATCTAGCAGCAAAAACAGACACTATTTCACCGCAACTTATTGAAGGGCTGTTTGCGCCAGTTCTGGGCGTCGTCCTCGAGCTATTGATGGATGACGGGCTTGTACGGGTCGAGCTTGCTCGGGGCGCTCCTCCTCGCGGGCGGGAGGGCGCGCAGGCGCGGCAAGCGCCTAGCGCGCGAACTCCCGTAAGAGCGCGTCTTCCACTTCCCGAAGCGAAAGGGCCCCGCCTCCCTCAGCGGGACGGGTGACCACGATGCAGCGCGCTCCCACGGCGCGCGCTGCGGCGAGCTTCTCAGCCGTGCCGCCTACGGTTCCCGAGTCCTTGGTCACAAGCCACTGGGCGCCCACCTGCCGAAGCATCGCCTCGTTGAGCTCGCGGGTGAAGGGCCCCTGCATGCCGATGACGTGCGACGGCGAAAACCCCGCGTCGATGCACTTCGTTATAGCACCGGGCAGCGGGAGCACACGCACAAAGAAGCGTTCCGCGAAATCGGGGACGCGCGTGTAGGGAGCAAGCTCCTTGCTCCCCGTCGTGAGAAGAACACGACCCGGGTTCTCGGAGAGAAAGCGCGCCGCGCAGGCGATCGACGCGACCGACACGACGCCTTTGGGCAGCGCCTCGACCGGGCGCGCAAGGCGCAGGCATTGTGCACCCACGGCGAGCGAAGCGGCCCGGATGTTGCCGCTTGCGAGCGTAGCGAAGGGGTGCGTGGCGTCGACGACGATGCGCGCGCCGGAAAGCTCGCGATCCATGTCGGCCTCGTCGAGCCTGCCCGCATGCACCTCGATGCCCGGAAGCTCGCCCAAAAGCTCGCCTCCGTACTCGGTTGCCGCGTAGGCACGGGCGGGGATGCCCACCCCGCTCGCCCATTCGCACAGAAGGCGGCCCTCGGTGGTCCCGGCGAAGATGCGCAGCGCCGTCACTTCGGGCCGCCTGTGCGCGTGATCTGGTAGAGTAGCGCGTTCATAATGGCGGCCGCCACGGTCGAGCCGCCCTTGCGACCCCTCGCGACGATGGCCGGCACGCGTCGCGCGAGTAGCTCCTCTTTCGCCTCGACCACGTTCACAAACCCGACCGGCACCCCAACGATGAGCGCGGGCGCGATCTTCCCCGCGTCCATGAGCTCGGCGAGGCGCAGAAGTGCTGTGGGAGCGTTGCCGACGGCCACGATGAGCGGACCCTCGATGCCGCAAGCTTTGTCCATGCTCGCAACGGCGCGAGTCGTGCCCGCGGCGCGCGCAGCCGCGGCGACATCAGGGTCGGCCATGAAGCACACGGCCTTGCAGCCGAGCTTCGCGAGCGCGGGCTTGCTTATGCCTGCGAGCGCCATGTTCGTGTCGGTGAGCACCGTGGCCCCTGCGCGCAGTGCGTCGAGCGCACAGTGCGCGGCGTCATGGGTGAACACGAGGGAATCGGCGTACGAGAAGTCGGCAGTGGTATGGATGACGCGCTTCACGACGGGCTCTTCGAACGGCGGGAACGTGCGGCCGCCGAGCTCTTCGGTGATGATCTCGAAGCTGCGCCGCTCGATGTCGCCAGGCGCCATCTCCTTGGAATCCATCTAGTACTCCACTCCTTCTCTTGCACATATCCCCTGAGCGTAGGGGTGTTTCTCGCACCGCATCTCGGTTATGTAATCGGCCTTCTCCACGATCTTGCGGGAAGGCGCGCGCCCGGTGAGCGCTACTTCGACGCCGCGCGCGGACATATCGAGCGCGCGGTCCACGAGCGCCTCGTCGACAAGCCCCTTCGAAAGCGCGTCGAGCGCCTCGTCGAGCACGAGCAGCCCCTCCTGCGCGCCCTCGAGCTCGGCGAGCGCGGAAGCGAGGTTCCCATCATGCAGCTCGCACGTCGCGGCAAGTTCTACCGACGTCATCGACCAGGTAAACTTGTCCGACACCTTCCCCGCGAACACGGGCACGCCGAAATGCTCAGCGAGCAGGCGCACCTCCCCGCTTTCGCCGTCTTTCAGGAACTGCACGACGACGACGCGGCGGCCTGCAGCGAGCATGCGAAGGGCGAGGCCCATCGCCGCCGTGGTCTTGCCTTTGCCGTCGCCATGATACACGTGGATCATACGCCCTCCTCGATAATGCGGTAGACATACTCCATGTCGACCGCCCCGCGCACGACGTCGGCCAGGCGGTCGAACTCGCGCGCACGGTGATCGGCCGCGGACGCCGCGCCCGCAGCACCCACGACGTTCTCGGGCAGGCCGCGCATGCGCGCGAGTGAACGCGCGAGGGCGAGCGCCACCCCCGGTTCGTCGAACAGGCCGTGGAGATAGGTTCCGAACACGTTTCCGCAGGCCGCGCCTTCTGGTTTGCCACCAATTGTGCCCGCAGGGGCGCAGGAGACGGTCGTTTCGCCGTCGTGAATCTCGTACCCGCGCGCCGTCATGCCGTTCCACGCCGAGAACGCGCCTTGGGCGCCCGTGATGCGCAGCTCCGACTGGGCGAGGCGCTTTTCCTCCTTGAACACCGTACTTGCAGGGATGAGCCCGAGCCCGCGCGCGGTGCCAGCGCCTTCCCTGCCGTGCGGGTCGGAAAGCTCGTCTCCCAAAAGCTGGTAGCCTCCGCATATGCCGAGCACCGGCGTGCCCGCGCCCGAAAGCGCGCGTACACAGGCTCCGATGCCGCTAGCCGCAAGCCAGCGCGCGTCGTCGAGCGTAGTCTTCGAGCCGGGAAGCACCACCAGGTCGGGTCGGCCCAGATCGGTCGTCGAGGAAACGTAGCGCACGCCCACGCCGGGCACGCGCGAAAGCGGGTCGAAGTCGGTGAAATTCGACAAATGCGGAAGGCGCACGACGGCGACGTCGATGACGCCGCGCGCCTCGCGGGCAGATAGGCGCGGCGCGAGCGAGTCCTCGTCGTCAAGGTCGAGCGTAAGATACGGCACGACACCCACGACGGGAACTCCGCACATCTTCTCGAGCGGGGCCAAACCCGGGCGCAGGATTTCCACATCGCCGCGGAACTTGTTCACCACAAGCCCCCGCAAAAGCGCGCGGTCCTCGGGAGCAAGGAGCGCGACCGTGCCGTAGAGCTGGGCAAATACCCCGCCCGGGTCGATGTCGCCCGCAAGCAGCACGGGGGAGGACACGGCGCGCGCGAGCCCCATGTTGACGATGTCATTTTCGGCAAGGTTGATTTCGGCGGGGCTGCCGGCGCCCTCGATGACGATGACGTCGTTTTCCTCCGCGAGCGAATGGAACGCCTCCAAAATCTGCGGCATGAGCGCCTTCTTTCGCGCGAAGTAGTCCCTCGCAGCGAAGGCTCCCTGCGCCTTGCCGGCCACGATGAGCTGGCTTCGGTGGCCGCTTTCAGGCTTGAGCAGGATGGGGTTCATGCGCACGTCGGGCGGGATGCCGCACGCCTCGGCCTGCATGATCTGGGCGCGCCCCATCTCGAGCCCGTCGGCCGTGACACCGCTGTTGAGTGCCATGTTCTGGCTCTTGAAGGGAGTCACGCGCAGGCCGTCCTGCGAAAGCACGCGGCACAGCCCCGCCGCAAGCAGGCTCTTCCCCGCGTTCGACATGGTGCCCTGGATCATGATGGGCTTGGCCCTACCCACGGGTATCGACCTCCTTCGCCAAGCCTCGGCCATCCGCGCCCGCCATAGCGCCGCCGCAAGAAGCGCCGCCCCGTTCGTCGGGTTCGCCTTCGCCCGATGCACCTTCCGCCCGAAGCGCGCGGCTGAACGCCATCGCAAGCCGGGCGTTCTCCTTGTGCGTGCGCACCGCGACGCGGCACCAGAAACGGGACAGTACCGAAAACGAGTCGCAAGTGCGGACCAAAACACCCTGATTATACAGGCGCTCGGGGATGTCTTTCGCCGGCGTGCGGACTAAAAGGAAGTTCGCATCCGACGGCACGACGGAAAGCCCGAGCGAGGAGAGCTCGTGGGAAAGCCACGCTCGCTCGCCCGCCAATACGTCGCGCGTGCGCGAGACGTATTCGACGTCTTCCAGGGCGGCAATGCCCGCGGCCTCGGCGACCGAGGAGACGGGCCACGCCTGCCCCGCCCGGCGAATCCCCTCGATGAGTTGGGCGTTTCCGCTGATCAGATATCCCAACCGCAACCCCGCCATTCCGTAGAGCTTGGTGAACGCGGAGAGCACGGCCACATGGCGCGAACACGCGGCGCGTGCGGCCACGCTCCTTTCGCGGGCGTCGGGCGCAAATCCGAGGAAGCACTCGTCCACGACGAGCAGCGCGCCCACCTGCTCGCAGCGGCAAGCCGCGGCCTCGATCACGCTGGGGTCGACGAGGCGCCCCGTCGGGTTGTTCGGATTGCAGAGGTACGCCACGTCTCCCGGCCCCTCGATCGCGCGGGCGAAGGAGGCGGGCACGTCGAAGTCGTCCGCTTCGGAGAGCGGGAACTCCTGCACGCATGCGCCGTAGTACGATGCCGCCTCCGAATATTCAGAGAACGTCGGCGCGCACACGACGATGCGTTTCGGGCGCACCGCCGCGGCGAGCCGCCAGATGATGTCGGACGCGCCCGCGCCGCAGACGATAGTATCTTCGGGAATGCCCTGGGCACGCGCTAGGGCGCGAACGAGGGCGCGGCTTTCCCTATCGGGGTAGGCGTCGATTCGAGAAAGCGCCTTACAAGCTGCGGCGACGGCGCGCGGCGAGGGGCCTGCCGGATTCACGTTCACCGAGAAGTCGATGAGGTCAGAGGCGCCCCCTTCGCAAGCGATACCGAGCGATTGCGCGCTGCCCCCATGCGTACGGGCGCGCAGGATTCCCCCGGCAGCCCGGGGCGCGGCGTGGTCTTCCCTCATGCCATCGCCCCCACGGCGAGCACGACCGCCGCGCGCGCGGCGCCGAAGACGACGAGCGCGCATACGGACGCAGCGAGCATGAGCCTTGTCGCCCGGGCGATGTCGCCCCACTGGATTTCGCGGGACGCGTCTCCTATCGTCGGTTTCTCAACGAGCTTGCCGAAATACACCGCGGGTCCTGCCAGGCGCAGCCCGAGCGCGCCCGCGCACGCTGACTCGGTCTGCGCCGCGTTCGGGCTCGCATGGCGACGCCTGTCGCGGCGCCAGATGCGCGCCGCCCCGCGCGCGTCGAGCCCGACGATCGGGCACACGGCGATCATGAGCAGGGCCGATAAGCGCGAGGGAATCCAGTTCATCGCATCGTCGAGGCGCGCCGAAGCGCAGCCGAAGTCGATGTAGCGCTCGTTTTTGTAGCCCACCATGCTGTCGAGCGTGTTCTCCGCCTTGTACGCCATGCCCAAGGGCGCACCCCCGATCATAAGGTAGAAAAGCGGCGCGATGACACCGTCGCTCGCGTTCTCCGCCACCGTTTCCACGGCGGCGCGCGCGACGCCCTGCTCGTCGAGAACAGACGTATCACGTCCCACGATGAGCCCGACGGCTTCGCGCGCCGCGACAAGGCCGCCCTTCGAGAACGCGCGGGCAACGGCCAGGCTCTGGCGGCGCAGCTCGCATGCCGCGAGAATCTGATAGCTCGCCCATGCCTCGGCCACGAAGCGCAAGCCGGAGTGAACCATGCCGCAAACATGCAGGATTCCCCAGGTCAAAAGTCCACACGTAAGCGGAAGCGCCACGGCGAGCACAAGCCCTGCGGCGCGCGTGCCCGCGGACGTTTGCGGGAATGCGCCCCGCAGGCGGCCTTCGGCCCACGTGATCGCGCGCCCCATGGCGACGACGGGATGGGGAAGCCAGCGCGGGTCGCCGAAGGCAAGGTCGGCCGCGAACCCGGCGGCGACGGCAAGAATCGTCATCACCGGGCATCGCCCCCCGAAGCGGGGCGAACGTCGCGAAGGCAGCGCCCATCCCAGGTGGCGGCCCATGCGCCGCCCGGCTCGGTATGCACGTCAAAGTATCCCATTTTCGGGACAGCTAGCTCGGAGAGCAGCGCTTTCACGGTACCCGCGTGAACGACGAAGACGGCGCGCCCGCTCCCCTGGGCGCGCTCCGATTTGCACGCCTCCCGAAACGCCGCGACGACGCGGCGGGTGAAATCGCTCTTGTCCTCGCCATGCGGGCAGCGCGTCTCGCACCAGGAGTCTACCCAGGCGCGGTATCGCGCATCCTCTTTAAGCTCGGCGGCGCTTCGCCCCTCGAAGTCGCCGAAATCCATCTCGCGCAGACCGGGGCACGCCATAAGCTCCGCGTTCGGGAAGAGGATGCGCGCCGTCTGATCGGTGCGGGCCATGCCGCTCGTGATAACACGGAACACGTCACGATAGCACGCGAGGTCGCGCAAAGCGCTCTCGCCCGCGCTCGACAGGGGCTCGTCGGTGCCCGCCCCGCTGTAGCGATGGTCTTCCGTGCCCGCCGTGGCACCATGGCGCACGAAGACGACTTCCAAAGGCGCACCCGCGCCCTGCGTCCCTCGAGGCGCATCGGCAAGGTTTCCTTTGATGACCTGGGGAATCCCGCACGTCATGCGCACGACGACGTCGGCGCGCGCAGCGAGCGCGCATCCCAGGCGCCCCGCGCGCTCGCGCCATTGGGCGTCTTCCGCACGCATGGGGACGACTCCCGAGCCGACCAAGGGCAGAATCACTGCGTCGAAGCCGATCAGCCGCTCGAGCGCCCGGTCAGCGTCGAGCGCGCGTACGAGTTCCTCAGCACGGTATGCGACGCGGCCGGCAAAAGCCGCGGGCACGCCGCCCTCCGCAAGCTGCGCCGCGTCGACGAAATCGTCCGCCGCAAACCCGAGCTTTTCGCGCACGAAGGTCCTCTTCCCCGAATGCGCGCCACCTACCACGAGCATCATAGGAGCATGCCCCCCACCACCAGCATGGCAAGCATCGCGAGCTCGGCCCATTGCAGAAACCATCCGGCCAAATCCCCCGTCACCCCGCCGAAGCGGGACAGGGCAACATGGCGGTACCACGCGAGCGCCAAAAGCCCCGCCACCGCCATAAGGGCGCCGACGGCCTGAGCGCACGCGACCATCCCTGCAGCCGAAGCCGCAGCGAAAGCGCAAAGCGGCACGACGATCGCCGCGCGCTTCTTCGCAGGCGAGAGCCCCGCGGCCATGCCGTCCGCCCGCGCGGCAGGCCAGCATTCAACGGCGAGCCCCGAAAGCGAGCGGGAGAACACGAGCGAGCACAGAAGCGCGAGGAACGCCCCCGCCGTAAGCGGCAGCGCGGTGAACAGGGAAAACTGCAGAATAAGGTACACAACAACACCGATAACCCCGAAGGCGCCCGCCCGCGGATCGTGCATGATCTCGAGCTTTCGCTCGCGCGGGGCCCAACTTGCAAGCGCATCGGAGGTGTCGCAGAGCCCGTCTAGGTGGATGCCTCCCGTCACCGCCACAGGCAGCGCCACGAGCACGGCCGCGACGATGGTCGCGGGCACGCCGAGCAGGTTCGCAACGTGTCCCCACGCCGTCATGAGGAACCCTTCCGCAAGGCCCACCAGGGGAAACGCGGCAAGCGCATGGGTTGACCCGAAATCGGTCCAGGCCGATTTCGGGACGGGGATGCGCGAGAACGTTCCGAACGCCGCGCCGATTGCCTCTGCTATCTTCACCTTGTAGGTCCTTCACCTTTCATCCACACGGGAATCCCGCATACCACTTCGACTGCGCGGTCGGCCAGCGCCGCCACGCCCGCGTTCACGCGCGCGAGCGCGCGCCTCCATGCCTCGGTCCCCTCATCGTAGCGCATCTCATCGGCGAACACGTCGACGGTGACCACCACCGTATACGCAGCGGCCTGAGCGAGCCGTTCGATGCCTCCGAGCACCTCGCGCGCCGCAGCGTCGGGGTCACGTGGGGACAAGCCGCCTTCCGCGAAAAGCTCGTTCGCAACCAGGTTGCCCACGTCCTCCAAAAGAAGCGCGCAGCCGCGCGGAAGCCCGGACACTGCGGCGCCCACGTCACGCGTTCGCTCGAGGGTGGAAAACCCCTTGCCCTCGCGCAGCGCCCGATGGCGCGCGATGCGGCGGGCGCCCTCTTCCCCGAAGGGCTCCATCGTTGCCAGGTATACGCGAGGGCCGTCGTGCCCGAGGCACAGGGACTCGGCGTAGGCGCTCTTGCCGCTCGCGGCGGCGCCGATGACGAGCGTCACCGTCATTTCCCGGCCTCGAAATGCTCGTAAGCAGCCATGCCAGTCGCCGTGAACGTCTTCCCATCCCGGTACACGCGCAGCGCCGAATCCAGAAGGGGGAGATACGCCATGGCGCCCGCGCCCTCGCCCAAGTGCATGCCTGCGTCGAGGGGCGCCTTTATGCCGAGCTCGCGAAGGAGCTCCCGGCTTGCGGGTTCGCTTGATGCGTGGGTGCCCACGAGGTAGCCCAAGGCGTTGGGGCACAGGCGCGCCGCGCACAGGGCCGCCGTGCAGGATATGACCCCGTCGAGGAGCGCCGGCGCCTTCGAGACCGCGGCCCCCAGGTAGAAGCCGCACATCGCAGCGATGTCGAAGCCGCCCACCTTCGAGAGCACGTCGATCGGGTCGGCGGGATCGGGCGAGTTCGCGTCGATAGCGCGCTCGACCACGTCGCGCTTGCGCGCGAGCGAGGCGTCCGAGAGCCCCGCGCCGCGCCCGACAAGGCTCCGCGCGTCCGCCCGGATGAGCACTGCGGCCACCGCCGCCGAGGTGGTCGTGTTGCCGATGCCCATCTCGCCCGCGGCGAGAAGGCGCACGCCGGCGCGGGCAAGCCCGCACGCGACGGCGATTCCGACCTCGATCGCGCGCACGGCCCCATCGCGAGACATAGCGGAGCCGAGAGCGATGTTGCCGCTCCCCCGCCGCACGTTCGCGCGCACCATGCGCGCGTCTTCTATGCCCCGGGCCATACCCACGTCGACGGGCACGACCTCGGCACCCGCGAACGCCGCCATGCGGCAGGCGCTCGCGGCCCCCTCGCACATGTTGCGCGCGACGGCTCGCGTCACATCTTGCCCGCTTTGCGACACGCCTTCGGCAACGACCCCGTTGTCGGAGAAGAATACCGCGAGCGCACGGGGGAACTCGGCCACCTCGGCGCTCCCCTGAGCTGCGGCGATACACGCGACGGCGTCTTCAAAGTCGCCCAATCCCCCCAAGGGGTGCGCGACGGAGTCCCACGCGGCGTACGCGGCGGCGCGGGCGCACTCGTCTGCGGGCGCGATCCGGGAGAGCGCGGCTTCGAGCACGGCGCCCGGCGCCGACGAGAACGCGCGCCCGACTTCCTCGCGGATGCAGGCAAGCGCGGTTTCGGTTGCTTCAGCCATGCCATCTCCTCTCTGCGAACGACGCTGCGGCAGACGCGAACGCGCGCGCAACGTCGGGGTTAGCAGGATAGTACACATGCGGGAAGCCCGCCACCAGGGTCGGGGTGGTCGTCATGCACGGCCAGCCCTTGTCGCGCCGGGGCTTCTGCGCCCAGAAGTCGCCGCCCGGACAGGTGGACTGCCAGTAGTGGAACTCGTGCGCGTGGATGCGTGTTGCGCGCGGCCCGTAGAGCCCGTCGCGTTGGGAAGTGAGCTCCACGTACCCGAAATGGGACAGCCTTCCCCCGTTCTCGCTTGCGCCCTCAAGGGCGCCCGCAACAGGCCAGCGCCGCCCCTCGCTATCGGCGATTTCGCGCTGCAGGTACAGAAACCCACCGCATTCGGCGACCGTCGGCATGCCGGATTCCACCGCGCGCCGCACCGCTTCGCGCATCGGCGCGTTCTCGGAGAGCTGCCGCGCATGGAGCTCCGGGTAGCCGCCCCCCAGATAGAGGGCGCTTGTCCCCCGGGGCAACTCGCTATCACACAGGGGGCTGAAAAAGGCCAGCTCGCAACCAAGGTCCTCGAGCGCGCGCAGGTTCTCCTCGTAGTAGAACGAGAACGCCTCGTCACGTGCGACGGCGACGATGGGCCGCGCTCCCGCGATCAGCTCCAACCGGTAAGGTTCCTCGCGGATATCGGGTGCCGTCGCCGCTATTTCGAGCAAGCGATCGACCTCGACGCTCTTTTCCACCAGCTCGGCCATCTTGTCGATGCGCGCGGAGAGCTGCTCGACCTCGTCGGCGGTCACAAGCCCCAGATACCGGCTTTCGAGCGAGAACGCCTCGTCGGCGGGGATATTCCCCAAAACCGCGACGCCCGTGTGCTTCTCGATCGCAGGCGCCGCGTAGGCGCAGGCAGCGGCGCTCGTCTTGTTCAGCACGACGCCGCGCACGTTCGCACAAGGCAGGAACTCGGCGATGCCGCGGATTAAGGCGGCGAGCGATAAAGACGCCCCGCGCCCGTTCACCACTAAAACGACCGGCGTTTCCGTGTCGCGCGCAACCTGGTAGCTGCTCGCGTCGGCCACGCCGGGAGCCATGCCGTCGTAGAAGCCCATAACCCCCTCGAGCACCGCGACATCCGCGCCCGCGGCGCCGCGTGCGAGCAGGGCGCGCAGCGTCGGGGCGTCGGTGAAGAAGCCGTCTAAATTGCCCGAGCGCGCACCCACGACGCGGCGATGAAAGAGCGGGTCAATGTAGTCGGGGCCGCATTTGAAGGCCGCGCATGCAAGGCCGCGGCGCGCGAGCGCGCGCAGGAGCGCGCACGTTACGATCGTCTTGCCGCTCCCGCTCGAGGGCGCAGCGACCATGAAGCGCGGGATGGACGTGCTCACCGGGCGCCGCCTTCCCCACCTGCGGCGTTGCAGTTAGCAAGCGAGACCACCTCAACGGATGGGTTCCCCTCGGCAGAGGGGTCCTCCCCGACAGGCGACTCAGCAAGCGCCCCGACTTCGGTAAGCTCCTCGGCATCCGCGCCCGCACCACGCGCGCTGACGAGGAACACGGGGTTTTGCGCCTTCATAAGATGGTGCGAGCCTACAGCCTCGGCGCGGGCGGCCGACACCTGGCACGCCTCGAACCCCTTAAAGCGCGAACCCGAGAGGAGCGCGCACGCCTCGGTGAACGTCTCAACGGTGACGCATGGCACGCACAGGCGAACCTGCGAGTTCTTCTCGAGCGCCGCCTCCACGATGGAGGGAAGCTCGCCCGCGCTCCCGCCGACGAACACGGCGTCGGGGACGGGCAGTTTCGCGAGCGCTTCGGGGGCGACACCGGGGACCGCATGCACGTTGCCGCACCCGAATGCATCCGCGTTCTCTCGAACGAGCCGCACGCCGGCCGCGTTGCGCTCGACCGCCCATACCGACCCCGCTCGCGCGACGAGCGCCGCCTCGATCGACACGCTCCCCGTGCCGGCGCCGACGTCCCACACGGTGTCGGTCGCGGTAAGGCGCAGCTTCGCGAGCGCGACGGCGCGCACCTCCTGCTTGGTCATGGGAACGTCGCCGCGGATGAAGAGCGCGTCGGGAATACCCGAGGAAGCGTACGGCCAGCGGGGGCTCGCGGCGCGGGATGCGCCCGCAGAGTCCGCCGCGGAAGATGCCGCCGCGGGCGCAGACGCGCCGGCCGTCGCCTCGGAGGCTGCGCTAGAGCCCGCAGGCGACCCGGCGCCGCCTGCGAACTCGATAAGCATTACGTTCAAGTCGTCGAACGTCTGACCTGCGATTTCACTTGCGGTCGCGCAGGTGATGCGCTCGTCGGGGTACGACAGGCGCTCGGCCACCGTCACGCGCGCGTCCCCGAAGCCCGCCTGCACAAGCTCGCCCGAAAGCCGCGAGGGGTCTTCCCCGCCCGACGTGGCGAGGAAGAGCTCACCTGCGCGCTCGGCCTCGGCCACGATGTCGCACGCCACGCCGTGAGCGCTCGCGAAGCGCCAATCCTGCCATGGACGCGCGAGGCGCGCGGCGAGATACGACGCTGAGCTTATGCCGGGAATGACGCGCACGTCAACCTGCGCATCGCCGGAGAGCGCCTCCACCAGGCGGCGCGTGCCGCTGAACAGCCCCACATCGCCCGTCATCACGACCACGGCGCGCTGCCACGACGCCGCATCGGTGAGCGCGGCGACAATGTCCGCCGTCTTCACGAGCTCGTATCTCACCACGTCGGGCGGCACGTCAATGCCGGCAAGCGCGCGATGAGCGCCGATGACCACGTCGGCGATGTCGATCGCGTCGAGCGCCGCGCGCGAGAGCAAGTCGGGGTTTCCGGGCCCCGCCCCGATGATCGTTACCTTTCGCATGGAATCTCCCGATACCCGCGCGGCGTAACCATACGGCCGCCCACGCGCTTCGTGTCCGCGTTGCCGACGAACACGGTGGTGAACATGTCGGCGTCGAACTCCCCCAGCTCGGAGAGCCTGCACATGCCCGACTGCTGCCCCTCGCGCCCGATGTTGCGTACCCAGCCGCAGAGCGTGTCAGGGGCCTTCCATTCGAGCATAATCTTCGCCGCGCGCGAGAGCCTGTCGGCGCGCTTTCTGCTGCGCGGGTTGTACAAACAGATGCAGAAGTCGGCGCTCGCCACGGCGGCGAGCCTGCGCTCGATGACCTCCCACGGCGTGAGCAGGTCGGAGAGCGACACGACCGCGAAGTCGTGGGCAAGCGGGGCGCCGAGCACCGCCGACCCGCTCTGAGCCGCGGTGGCCCCGGCGATAACTTCCACGTCAACATCGGGGTAGTCCTCCGCAAGCTCCAGCACGGGGCTCGCCATGCCGTACACGCCCGCGTCACCGCTGCACACGAGCGCCACGGCTTCTCCACTCTGCGCGCGCGAAAGCGCCAGGCGGCACCGTTCGACCTCGTGCATCATCGGCGTCGCGAGATGCGCCGCGTCGGGTACGGCGGCGAGCGCGAGCTCCACGTATTTCGTGTACCCAACAACGATGTCGGCCGCCTCGAGCGCACGCCGAGCCGCAATCGTCATGCCGTCGGGGCCGCCCGGGCCGATCCCCACCACGAAGAGCTTTCCCATCACCGCTCCTTAAACGAAAGTTCGATAGTTACCTTGGAAAACGCGACGGTCACGCCGCCGTGAGCGAGCTTCGGGAAGATAAGTTTGCCCCCGTCCGCGAGCGCCGCGCGCTCGCACACGTTGTCGACCCCCACCGTCGCGCGCACGAAATCAGATGACGAAACGCTGCCTTCGACCTGCGACAACTCCTCTGCGGAATACGTCACAAGCGGGATATTGCGCGCGCGGCAGAAGGCGAGCAGACCCTCCTCGTGCGCCTTCACGTCGATCGTCGCCACCTCACGCACGGCAGAAGGCGAGATACCCGCCTGCCCGCACGCGAGAAGAAACGCCTCCCCGATCGCTTCGGCGCACGCACCGCGACGGCACCCTATGCCCGCAACGATGCAGGGCACGACAAGGCGAAGCGGCTCGGGCGCAGGCGCCTGCGCCCGCACGCCCGCGGGCTTCCCCGTCTCACCGGCGGGTAAGACCTCGCCCGTTGTCTCCGCCGCACGAACGAACGCACCCGCATTCGCGCCAGCGAACGGCGACACGACGATATCGGCCCGAGCGCGGTCGGACGCAATGTCAACCCCCTCAGGCGGCTGTCCCGAAATCGGCATATCGGAAAAGAGCGTCACGCGCCCGCCCGAAAGCAGCCGCGCCGACACTCGCTTGATAGCCTCGGGATTCGAAACTGCGAGCCCCGCACAGCGCGCCCACGTATCCACCGCCCACACGCCGCGGACGTCGGTCGCCGTGGTGATGACGGGGATGGCCCCTGCCGCGCGTGCCACGGTTTGCGCAAGCTCGTTCGCACCGCCCAAATGCCCCGACAAAAGCGGGATGGCAAAGCGCCCCGCCTCGTCGATCACCACAACCGCGGAATCGTTTGCCTTCGAGGCGACATGCGGCGCGATCGCCCGCACGGCGATGCCCGCCGCGCCCACGAACAGAAGCGCGTCCGACGCTTCCCACGCGAGCGCCGTCCATGCGCGCAGGTCGGCCTTCCCCTCGCCGAACCCACGCGAAACGGAAACGTCCCAGTCAGGGTCATCTTCACCTGTCTGCGCGCAATCGGAAAGCGCGCGTGCGGTGCGCTCCGCCAGCGCATATCCCCTCTCAGTGAACGCTATGCAGGAAACCCTCATCTAGCGCACCACCATCGTCGAGAAGTAGCTGCCCCGATCGGGCACATCGTCGAGCGAGCGGTACACGCGCTCGCCCGGAAGCCCACAGTCCTCTACGAGCTCGGCACCATCGAAGGCGCCCTCCTCGCGAAGGATGCACTTCGTGTCCGCAAACGAGCGGCGCGCCTTCATGACCACCTTCGTCCCCGGCCAGCCGATTGCGCGGCGCACGTCGTCGTAGCCGCCGGGCACGATGTGCAGAGGCGACGACATCTCGGGCGTGAGGTCGCGCTCGAGCGCCGCGGCGACCGCGCAAAAGCTCGGCACGCCGGGAATAGCGCGCGCCTCGAACCCGCGGGCGCGCACGTCGGGCGCTATGCGCTGGAAGGTGGCGTAGATGCTCGGGTCCCCCAGGTTCAACAGCGCGACGTCGCGGACCGCATCCAGGTGCGCGACAAGCTCGCGAACAAGCGAGGCATGCTCGGCCGCGCGGCGCTCGACGTCGCGCGTCATCGAGAATCTCACGGGGATCACCGTCTTGCCTGTAAGGTCGACGGCGCCGCGCACGATGTCGAGCGCGACCATGACCCCGTCCGCCGTCTGCGGTGCGGCGATGACCGGACACGATTCGATTGTGCGGACGGCCTTGATCGTGAGCAGCTCGGGGTCGCCAGGCCCCGTGCCCACCCCGTACAGCACGCCTTTACTCATACGTCGCCCCCAATTCCCCGATAACTGCATCGGCGCCCGACGTGCGGAAAAGCTCGCAGCGCTCGGCGTCGAACACGACCGCGGCGATGTCGCATGCGCCCGCCGCGCGGCGGCGCAACCTGTCCTCGATTGCCGCAGCGAGCGAGGCGCGCGCAGCGTCCCCCACGCCGGCGGCCTCGATTACCTCGAGCGCCGCCGTGGTCGTGACCGACGACATGATCTCGCACACGGTCTTCGCGCCCGCGCCGGCCAAGGCCGCGTGGGCGGCCAGAATCTCCGCGCGGCAGTCGGCGGTACGCGAATGGGTGTCCATGATGCCGCCCGCGACCTTCACCAGCTTGCCGATGTGTCCCACAAGAAGGACATTGGTAAATCCCTCGCGAACGCAGCAATCAATCGCATCGCCCACAAAGTTGGAGATGAAGACCACCGGCGCACCGTTTAGGTGAAAATGCCCCGAGATGAACTGCGCGCCGTAGTTGCCGGGCGTGAGCACAACTCCGCGCCGCCCCATAGCCGCATGCTGCCGGATCTCGAGCTCGATACTGTCGCGCAAGGCAGCGAGGCTGCGCGGCTCGACGATGCCCGTCGTGCCCAGGATGGAAATGCCGTCCTCTATCCCCAGGTGTGGGTTGAAGGTCTTTTCGGCAAGGGCAACACCCTCGGGTACCGAAATCGTCACAGCAATATTTCCAGAAAAGCCGTGCGCGGCGCACACCTCGCGCACCGCCGAAGTGATCATCGCGCGCGGCGTCGCGTTGATAGCGGCCGACCCCACCGGCTGCTCGAGCCCGGGCAACGTCACGCGCCCCACGCCCACGCCGCCATCGACGGAAACTTCCGATTCGCGCGCGGGCACGCCCTTGCTGCCCGCAGCGCCCGTGCCCGACCCCGCATGTTCCACGCGCGCGTACACGAGCACGCCGTCGGTCACATCGGCATCGTCGCCTGCGTCCTTTCGCACGGCGCACTGGGCGCACCCCTCGCCGATACATGCGTCAACCACGTCCGTCTCGACAGGCAGCCCGCCGGGGGTGACGATCGACACGCGGCCGACGGGCTTTCGTGACAAGAGCATCTCGCAGGCCGCCTTCGCCGCGAGCGCGGCGCAGCTCCCCGTGGTGTAGCCGCAGCGCAGGCGGGTCGTCCCGGTATATATGTAGTGCTCGAAGGCCACGCTAGCTGCTCGCCTTTCGATACCCCGTGGCAAACGAAGGGTCGTAAAGCTTGCTGCGCTCGTACGACTCCGCTTGCGCGCCGTTGTGCGCAAGCCCGCCACGAGCTCCGAGCACGCGGCCCACCACCACGAGCGCCGTGCGGTCGATGCCCTCTCGCGCGCCCGCATCGGCGAGCGTGCCCACTGTGCAGCGCACCACGCGCTCCTCAGGCCAGGTCGCCTTGTACACGAGCGCCGCCGGCTCGTCGGAGCTGCGGCCCGCGGCCAAAAGCTCGGCGGAAAGCTCGGCGAGCATACCCGAGCTCAGGAAGATGACCATAGTCGAGCCGCTTTCCGCCATGGTGCGCATGCCCTCGCCCGCGGGCATGGGGGTACGTCCGGAAAGCCGCGTGATCACGACCGACTGGCTGATTCCCGGCAGCGTGTATTCCTGGCGAAGCGCCGCCGCGGCACCGCAAAAGCTCGACACGCCGGGCACCACCTCGTAGTCCACGCCGCGCGCGTCGAGCGCGTCCATCTGCTCCTGGATGGCGCCGTACAGGCACGGGTCGCCCGTGTGCAGGCGCACCACTTCCTCGCCCCGCGCATCTGCCGCGCACATCACGTCGAGCACTTCCTCCAAGGTCATGTGCGCGCTGTCGTAGACGACGCAGGATTCCTTGCACTCGGTGAGCAGCTCGGGATTCACAAGGCTTCCCGCCCAAACGACTACGTCGGCCGCGCGCAGAAGGCGCGCCCCGCGCAGCGTGATAAGGTCGGCGGCGCCCGAGCCTGCGCCAACGATATGAATCATCCGAGCCTTCCCTTCCCGTTTCTCATCGCAACCGTTTACGCCGCCATTCGCGCAGCGGGCAAAACACGGCGCCTGCGGCGGCAATCGGCGCAAATACGCAGGCAGGAGGCGCAATGCCGCCCGCGCTGGCTTTGACACGTTCACAAGTGCCCACTATCATAGTAAAAGTTTCGGCAACGAGCATATGACAATCGGATAAAAGGAAATGACCGGCGCGGCGCCTGCACAGCCCGCGCTGGCTTGCGGAGGGAACCAGGTGGGAATCCTGGGCAAGGGACATTACTGTATAGGACGCGCGGGCGAACCGCCTCGCGCCCCAAGCCAGACTGCTTCGCCTTTTCCTCACGGCATCGCCGTGGCGTTAGCTCCTTGTGAACCCCGAGGGGTGCGCTTTTCTTTCGCTTGTGCCGACAAGCAACTGTCGCCGGGGGACCGGCAAACCGAGGAAAGGAAAAACCATGTCCGACCAGATGTCACGCCGCGGCTTCATGGGCGCCGCAGCAACCGGAGCCGTCGCGCTCGCCGGAGTCGCGCTCGCGGGCTGCTCCAACACCTCCGCGAGTTCCGAGAAATCTAGTGAAAAGGAGAAGGCCGCGAAGCCGGTCATCCTCGTCACGAGCTTCGGCACGAGCTACAACGACTCGCGCCACATCACCATCGGCGCCATCGAAGACGCTATCCGCGAGAAGTACTGGCAGGACTACGACATCCGCCGCGCCTTCACCGCGCAGATCATCATCGACAAGCTGAAGAAGCGCGACGGCATCACGATCGACAACATGACCGAGGCGCTTGACCGCTGCGTGGAAGACGGCGTGAAGGAAATCGTCGTGCAGCCGACGCATCTCATGGCTGGCCTGGAATACGCCGACGTGAAAGACGAGCTCGACAAGTACGCCGACAAGTTCGACAAGATCTCGCTCGGCGACCCGCTGCTCACCTCCGACGACGATTACAAAAAGGTGGCCGCAGCCATTAAGGAGAACATGGCGTCCTTCGACGACGGCGAGACGGCGCTGTGCCTCATGGGCCACGGCACCGAAGCCGATTCCAACGCCGACTATGCCAAGATGCAGGAAGTGTTCAAGAACGAGGGTTTGACGCAGTTCTTCGTCGGCACCGTCGAGGCTGAACCGACCTGCGAGGATGTTATCGCCGCCGCGAGCGCCGCAGGCTACAAGAAGGCCGTGCTCGCGCCGTTCATGGTGGTCGCGGGCGACCACGCGAACAACGACATGGCAGACGAGACCGACCCCGACAGCTGGGCTGCGAAGTTCGTGGCCGCCGGCTTCGAAGTGACGTGCCTGCTCCAGGGTCTGGGACAGAACGTCGCGGTCGACGACATCTACGTCTCGCACGTGGACGACGCCATCGCCAAGCTGTAAACTCGCCGCGCACGGGGGCGCCGGTCGCGTCCCCGTGCAACGGGCATGCGCCTTTCCCCGACTGACGACGCATGCCCGTTGCATTCGCATCCCGACCGCTCACCGCACGGCGCGGGCGGTAGAAGCGATTGAAAGGAACCCCCTCCATGTTGAAGAAAACCCTCGTCTTCGCCCTGTCGGCGGCGCTTTGCGCGTTCTCGCTCGCCGGCTGCGCCGGAAATTCAATCGACAGCGCAAAGGCAAGCGATGCCGATTCCCAGGAAAAGACCGAACAGGCGGCCGATGCGCCCGCGGGCGCAAGCGCTGCCCCCATCACCGCCGACAAGGTGGCCGACGGCACCTATCCAATCACCGTAGATTCCAGCTCGAACATGTTCAGGATCGTGGACGCCCAGCTCATCGTGGAAAACGGCTCCATGCACTGCGTGATGACGCTTTCCGGCACGGGCTACGGCAAGCTCTTCATGGGCACGGGCGACGAGGCTGCCGCCGCGAGCGAGGCCGACTTCATCCCCTATGTGGAAAACGCGGAAGGCAAGTACACCTACGACGTGCCCGTTGAAGCGCTCGACGAGGACACCGCCTGCGCCGCGTGGAGTATTAGAAAAGAGCAGTGGTACGACCGCACGCTTGTGTTCGAATCCGCCGGCGTCGATCTGCGCGCCGACGCACTGAAGTAACGCCATGCGGTCGATTCTTCCCAAAGGGGAAAACAGGAAGCGCCACAGCATCGCGGCGCGCGCGATCGCCTGCGTTCTCGTCGCCCTGCTCGCGCTTCCCTTCGCGGGGTGCAGTGCGAGCCCGAACGCGACCGGTGGCACGGCGGGCTCTCAGGAATACACGGTGAGTGTCTCGCTTTCCGGCGGGTCAGGGCGCGCAAGCATCGCCTCACCCACCACAATTGTGAAGGATGGCGACACCTACACCGCGACCATCACCTGGTCGAGTTCGAACTACGACAAGATGACCATCGACGGCGTGGACTACGCGCCCGTAAACGACGGCGGCAACTCCACGTTCGAGATACCCGTCACGCTCGACGAGGACATCGCCGTGTCGGCCGAGACCGTCGCCATGTCGACGCCGCACACCATCGACTACACGCTCCACTTCGACTCATCCACCATGAAGGAGAAATCGGGCGACGATGCAAGCAGCGGCTCCCCTGCGGGAACGGCTTCAAGCGCCGCGGCCGACTTCCACAACGCCGATTTGGGCTGCGGCTGGGAACCGACGGGGGCGCTTCAGCTTGAATACGCCGAGCACTTCACTGTCGACGAGTTCGAAGGCGGCCTGCGGCTTATCTGCGTTTCGAACGGGGAGCGCTTCCTCGTGGTGCCGCAAGATGCGAAGGTACCTGATGGGTTAAGCTCCGACATCGCGGTCATAAGGCGCCCCGCCGACAAGGTGTACCTCGTGTCGTCGGCGACGATGTGCCTGGTCGACGCGCTCGATGCGAACGACAATATCTTAATGTCGGGCACGAAAGCCGACGATTGCTCGGTCGCGGGCTTCAAAAGCGCGCTCGGAAGTGGGGCGATCGCCTACGGCGGCAAGTACAGCGCGCCCGACTACGAGCGAATATCGGCCTCGGGCTGCACGCTCGCCATCGAGAACACCATGATCAACCACACGCCCGATGTGAAGGAAAAGCTGCAGAAGCTCGGGCTCGTCGTGCTCACCGAACAGTCGTCGAGCGAGCCCAAAGCACTCGGGCGCGTCGAGTGGATTAAGCTTTTCGGCGTCCTGTTCGACAAGGAAGACGAGGCCACGCACCTGTTCAACGAGCAGAAGGCCCGCGTCGAGCAAACGTCGGGGCTCGCGTCGTCAGGTAAAACCGTGGCGTATTTCTACATTAACTCGAACGGGGCCGCCGTCACGCGGCGGGCGGGCGACTACGTGGCGCAGATGATCGAGCTTGCAGGCGGCAGCTACGCGCTCGATGACGCGCAGACGGCGTCGACGTCAGGTTCGTCAGTAACGCTCGAAATGGAGCGCTTCTACGCGACAGCGAAGGATGCCGACATCATCGTCTACAACGGCACCATCGACGAATCGGTTGCCACCTTGAACGACTTCGTAGGCAAAAACGCGCTATTGTCGCAGTTCAAAGCCGTGAGGAACGGCAACGTCTGGGTCACAAGCGCCGACATGTACCAGCAGATGACTTCTACCGCCGACATTATCGACGAGCTGCACGGGGCGTTCACCGGCGATGACACGAGCGACTTCCATTATCTGAGGAAGCTCGGCTAGCACCATGAGAAGCCGACTTTCCATGGCATACGACGAATCGGGGCGCGCCGCGCGGTGTCGCGTCGTGACGGCGCTGCTCGCTGTTGCCCTCATCGTGCTCATCGGGACCAACCTGTGCATCGGGAGCGTGCTCGTGCCCGCAGACCACATCCCCGGCATCCTTTCGGGCGGCGCGGCCAATTCCATGGAAAGCCAGGTCATCTGGGAGATTCGACTGCCGCGCGTACTTTCAGCCGTGCTTCTCGGCGGGGCACTTTCGCTCTCCGGGTTCCTGCTGCAGACGTTTTTCAACAACCCCATCGCCGACCCGTTCATCTTGGGCGTCTCCTCGGGCGCAAAGTTCGTCGTCGCGCTTACGATGATCGTACTTCTGGGCGCAAACCAGGCCATGTCCTCGCCGGCCATGGTGGCCGCAGCGTTTCTGGGCTCGCTTATCACCATCGGTTTCGTGCTCCTCATTGCACGGCGCATAAGTTCCATGGCCATGCTCATCGTGGCGGGCGTCATGGTGGGATACATCTGCTCGGCGGCGACGAACTTCCTCATCGCCTTCGCCGACGACCAGTCCATCGTGAACCTGCACAACTGGTCTTTGGGTAGCTTCTCGGGTTCGAGCTGGGACGACATCGCGGTCATCGCGGTCGTGGTGATCACCGTGAGCGCATGCGTATTCGCGATATCGAAGCCCCTTTCCGCCTTCCAGCTGGGAGAAGCCTACGCGAAAAGCGCCGGCGTGAACGTCGAACGCTTCCGCGTGGTGCTCGTCCTTCTAGCGAGCATGCTCTCCGCCTGCGTGACCGCGTTCGCTGGTCCGGTGTCGTTCGTAGGCATCGCGGTTCCGCATCTCGTGAAGTCGGCGCTAAAGTCGTCGAAGCCCATCCGCGTGATTCCTGCGTGCTTCTTGGGAGGCGCCATCTTCTGCGCAGGCTGCGATTTGATCGCGCGCACGCTGTTCTCTCCCGTCGAGCTTTCCATCAGCGCCGTCACCGCCATCTTCGGCGCTCCGGTGGTTATCGCGCTCATGTTGAAGACGCGGGTGAGATAGATGGGGGAATTCGTGCCGCGGCCCAAAACGCTCGGAGGCGACATTCTATGCTTAGACAGTCCTGAGCTCGCACGAAAGCGCCAGAAGGCACTTTCGGCTCGTGCGGAACTGCGCGCGGAACGCCTCCTCCGAGCGGAGCCGAACCTCGAAACTCCGGTCGAAACGCAGGCTGACGGAGCGCCGCTTTTCCGCATAAGCGACCTGTCGGCGGGCTACGACAAGAAGGTCGTAGTAGAAGGCGTCGATCTGGAGGTTCGCGCGGGCGACGTCGTGGCACTCATCGGGCCGAACGGCTCGGGCAAGTCGACCATCTTGAAAACCATCACACGCCATCTGGCACCGCTTGCCGGCGCGGTCGAGCTCGACGGGCGGGAGATTTCCCGATGGAAGACGGCGGAGTTCGCAAGGAACCTTGCCGTTATGCTGACAAATCGCCCCCGGACCGAGCTCCTCACCTGCCGCGATATCGTAGAGGCGGGAAGGCATCCCTACACCGGACGAATGGGCACACTCTCGCCCGACGACCATAGTCGGGTCGGCGAGGCCATGAAAACCGCACATGTGGAAGAGCTCGCCGAGCGCGACTTCATGCAGATAAGCGACGGGCAACGCCAGCGCGTCATGCTCGCACGCGCCATCGCGCAGGATCCGCGTGTGCTCGTGCTCGACGAGCCCACGTCGTATCTCGATATCCGCTACCAGATCGACCTGCTGCGAATACTTCGCCACCTTGCGAAATCGCGGAATGTGGCTGTCATCATGTCCATCCACGAACTCGAGCTCGCGCAGAAAAGCGCCGACAAGGTGATTTGCGTGAAGGACGGCCGGGTCTTCCGCGCCGGCGTACCCGAGGACATATTCACGCGCGAGACGATTGGCGAGCTCTACGGCCTTCAGCATGGCACCTTCAACGAGCGCTTCGGCAGCGTGGAAATTGGACACCCGCACGGCGATGCGCACACGTTCGTCATCGCCGGCGCAGGTACGGGGTCGGCTGTGTTTCGCCAGCTCATCCGGCAGGGCAAGGCGTTCTACGCGGGCGTTCTGCACGAAGGGGACATCGACTCCGAGCTCGCGCGCGACTTGGCGGCGGAATGCGTGGTCGAGCGCGCCTTCGAGCCGATCGGGGATAAAACCATAGCCCGCGCCAAAGAGCTCCTCGTCCACTGCGCGCGCCTTATCGTGTGCCCCGTCGCCTTCGGCACCATAAACGCCCGCAACGCAGAGCTCGTCGAGTTCGCACGATCGCATGGTATCGAGGTCATGCAAGCGTGCGAAGGCGCATCGGAGGATTCCCAATTGGAGTGGGAAGGATAAACTGGACTTTCTTTTAAGGATCCTCAGGCTACAGCTCCTACGCGGCGAGGTCTACAAGGCGCCGGAGAACTTCATGAACAGGAATTTCCACGCCGACGAGCCCAATTAGGCCTAATCCAAGCGAGATTCCAGACTCGACAGGCCATTGAGAGTCAGGTCGTTGGCGACCTCAGAGACGCGCTCAATAGGAACCGAGCCGTCAGACAGCGCCCACGTGCGATAGATACCGATAATGCCTGACAGCAAAAACGCCAGATAGTAGTCGAACATCTCATCCTTAAGGCCATGGGGCAGCAGATTGCGCTCGGCAATCTCGTGCTCGAGAGGTGCACGAAGACGAGCCATAAAATCATCGAGCGGAATGTTCTCGATCAGCTGACGATTGAGCACCAGGTTGTTGCATAACGCCTCGTTAACGGTTTTAAAGAAGGTCGCCGCCGCTCCCAGGGCGCGCTCGTTGGTGTCACCGTCCATTGAAGCAAGCGTTTTCTCGACCGAGTCGACAATCATCTCCACCACATCGACGGCAATGGCATCGAGCAGGCCGTCGACCGTACCAAAGTGAACGTAAAAGGTCTTGCGGTCGACATTGGCCTCGCGCGCGATGGCACTCACCGTAATGTCTGCCAGCGGCTTTTCCATGAGCAGGCGCTCGAAAGCGGAAAGGATGGCATTGCGGCTGCGAACGATGCGGCGATCAATACGCGGTTTGCTGGTGGCCATGGGCGTGTCCCTTCGATATGCGGGCATTCATCAACAGATGAGAGATAATCTACGTAAGAGGATTATCCCCCATCCGGCACAAAAAAGCCCGGCAATATGAAGAACGCACGACTGCCCTACTGCGACTTAGGGTGCTTCTTCTTATTGAGTGCCGACGGAGATACGCGAATACCGTCGCCTGTCTGGCGCACATAGGCTTTATGAGCCGGCTTAGCGGTCCCAGAAGCCTTCTGAGCGTGCTTCTTGGGATCAACGGTAACAGCATTCGTGGGGTGCGGCTTAGTGGGCGCAGAGGGCGTCTGAGGCGTGCGGCCGAGTATGCGCATCACGCGATCCCAGCGCGCATGGATGCTCTCGTTGTGGGCGCTCTTAAGGCCCAACAGGGGCGCAGCCAAAATGGTCGGCGCAATAAACGTAATGAGGCGCCACAGCAGATAGCCGGCGGTCGAAGCCGACCCAAAGAAATGACCCAAGAACAATGCAAAGCCGCCCTCAGCGCCACCAGTTCCACCGGGCAAGGGGACCGCAGAGCTCAACAGCTGGACAAAGGCGCTCGCGGCCATGACCGAGAAAAAGTCGACCTCGTGGTGGCCAAAGGCAAGCATCAGGAAATACGGCACGAGGTAGAAAAACGCGAGCTGCATCATGGTGATGACCACCGTGAGCAGCATGGACGAAAAGTGGCCGGCTGAAAGCTTGAACTTCTCGGAGAAAGAGTAGATTTCGCCGTCGACAAACGTACGCCAGCCCTCAATCTTGGTGGCCGAGACGCCCATTCGCTCGAGCCAATTGATAATGCAGTGCGCGACGCGCGTGACGGTCTTAGGCATGAGCGCGACGGCAAAGATGCCAAGCAGAATGCAGCAGTGACCGCCAAAGCTAAAGACGCACAGCAGCGTCATGTCGCCATAGCGCTCGGCGAAAAACGGCATTCGGGCAAGCAGCAGAATGGCGCCCCAGGCAACGAGGCCAAACTGATACACGATAAAGCGCGTGAACTGCGTGGCACCGGCCTCGCCGACATTTTGGCCTGCCTTGGTCAGGCGGTAAATCTGGGCGGGCGTAGAGCCCATCATCATGGGCGTCAGGTTGCCAAAGAAGATACCGCTCGCCTCGACCGAGATCAGGTCGCGAATGCCGACGGGCGAATAAGGGTCGAGCCAAACGGCGATCGCATAGGCCACAATGCCAAAGAACAGATACATGAACATGCAAAGACACGCGATAACGAGCCATGGCGCCTGGACGCTCGACATAGCGGCCCAGAACTGCCCCATCTGCCCGGTTACCACCAGATAGACGATATAACCCACCAGCACGACGCCGATAAAGATGGCGCCGCGGCGTGCGCTCTTATTGTCATCTCCGCCCGAGGCCTCAACCTCGACCTGGGGCTTAGACGTATGCTGAGAGGACTCCGTCATGAGACTCCTTCTAACAGCCAAAATATCTTGGTTATTGTACCCGTAAGGGCCATAGGCAGAACGCAAAGCTCTGGTTCAAACGGGAATTGCAGACGGTTGTTTGAAAATAAAAAACCAGGCCTTCCATGGGAAGACCGGGTATCAGATGCGTGGTAGCCCGTACCAGATTCGAACTGGTGATCTCCGCCTTGAGAGGGCGGCGTCCTAAACCGCTAGACGAACGGGCCATAGACCTCAGCAGAAAAGAAGTGGTAGCCCGTACCAGATTCGAACTGGTGATCTCCGCCTTGAGAGGGCGGCGTCCTAAACCGCTAGACGAACGGGCCACATGACATCTGCACTGCCGTGCTGCGAGGACATATATTACGGGACAAAAAACATCAGCGCAAGAAGAAATTCCAAATTGCCGAAAAAATTGTCGGCAGGTTATGGAACGCGCAGGTAAACTGGGTAGCTAATTCAAGTTGAGATGGACCAAAAGAGCTTCGCGCTCGTTGGAAATGTTGTCTTCGATCACGGCGTCGAGGGCGGAGTTGAGTAGCTGGCCTAGCTCGGGCCCCGGCTTCACACCGGCGCGGATCAGGTCGCCGCCGTTAATGGCGAGCATCTTGAGCGTATAGGGCTCCCCCGCCTTCAGCAGCTCGTGCGCCATCGCGCGCATCTCCTCAATCGTCTCGACGTAATAGAAGCACGACGGGGCCTTACCAAGTGTGTCAGCACGCTTAAGATCCATGAGCTCGTCCATCAGACGCGGCGTGTCGACGCCCTCGCCCGAAAGCGCGCGCATCATATTGAGCAGGCAGGAGCGCTCGGGGCGCAGCGGCTTGTCATGGTATTTGATGAGCAGGCACACATCGCGCACCAAATCGTGCGAGAGCGCCAGGCGATCCATAATGACGCGCGCCTTCTTGGCGCCGAGCTCGGGATGACCGTAGAAGTGGCCGCTGCCGGCGTGATCGACCGTAAAGCAATCGGGCTTGGAGACGTCATGCAAAAACGCTGCCCACATTAAGCTCGGCGAAGGCGCCACGCCATCGCACAGCGCCAGCTCCCCTGCCACCGTCAGCACGCGGGCGATATGTTCGTAGACGTTAAACGCATGATAGACACTGCGCTGGTCAAACCCACGAGCCGGCGCAAGCTCGGGCACGGCGGCGCAGATGAGCTCGGGGTAGCGCAGCATCGCGTCTCCCCCGTGGCCGGTCGATAGAATGCCCTCGAGCTCAATACCCACGCGCTCGCGCGCCACGGCATCGAGCAGCGGCGCGCACTCGGCAAGGGCACACTTGGTCTCGGGCTCAATCACAAAGTCCAGGCGGCAGGCAAAACGCACCGCACGCAACATGCGCAGGGCATCCTCGTTAAAGCGGCGCTTGGGATCTCCGACGGCACGAATCAGCTTGCGGTCTAGGTCGCCCTGGCCATCGTAGCGGTCGACAAGGCCGCGCTCGGGATGCCACGCCATGGCATTGACGGTAAAGTCGCGGCGCGCCAGATCGTCCTCAAGCGAAGCGGCGCGCTCCACACTCTGAGGATGACGACCGTCGGTATAGAAGCCGTCCAGGCGATAGGTGGTGACCTCAATGCGCTCGCCATCGCAAATAGCCGTAATGCCGCCAAATTTAATGCCCGACTCAACTACCGCAATGCCGGCGGCCTCGAGTGCCGCCTTGGACTCCAGCCACAGGCCGCTGCAGCACATGTCGACATCGTGGCTGGGGCATCCCATCAGCGCATCACGTACCCAACCACCCACGTACCAAGCCTCAAGACCTGCTGCCTCAAGCGCACGCAGGACACGGATAGAGGCATCGGTCGGCTGCGTACCGTTGAGCGAAACATTGCACATGCCTATGGCCTCCTGCGACTATCAAATTGGCTATCGATTGCGTCTGCAAGAAGTCTAGCAAGAAACAGCCTCCACTGCACACGCAAGTCCGATAAACAAAAACGCATCCGTCCTGGTCTAAGACGGATGCGAAATAATTGAACTATTCAGGCAAGGTGCCGGAACTAGCAAACCTGACGGATTGCAATACCCTTCTGATACTCATCGACCTTGGCAAAATCGCCCAGACCGGGGCACTCGACCACGTTAGCGCCGGTGGCCATCGAGAGACGCAGGGCGTCCTCGACGCGCTCCGGGGCGTCGTGCCACACGGACAGGAAGGCGGCCAGCGAAGAATCGCCGGCGCACACCGTCGACAGCAGCTTAACCTCAAAAGTACGGTTGGCAAACCAGATGTGCTCGCCGTTGGAGAAGTACGCACCGGCGCCGCCGAGCGTCAGCAGCACGTTCTTAGCGCCCTTGGCGTGCAGCTCGGCCATGGCACCCTTGACGGACTCATCGTCGCCGCCGCTTACCTTAATGCCAAAGATATCGAGCAGCTCGTCGTCATTGGGCTTAATCAGCAGCGGCTCCATGGCAATGAGGTCTGCCAGCTGATGGCTCGAGATATCGAGCACGAACTCGGCCCCCTTGGCCTTGACGCGGCGCAGGACCTCGGCCAGGAAGCCCTCGGAAGTGTTGGGAGGCAGCGAGCCGCTGATGACCAGGCAGGTCATGTCATCGAGCGAATCGATGAGCTCAAACATCTCCCGCTCGTTGGCCTCGTTGATGGCGGCACCGGCGTTGACCATGTTGTACTCGGTGTCGGGGCCGGCGTTGAGGAACACATTGACGCGCGTGATGCCGTCGGTCCACACGGGCTTGACGGGCACGCCCAGGGCCTCGGCGCCCTTAACGATAAACTCGCCCGAGAAACCGGCGAAAAAGCCCAGGATCGTGGTGTCGACGCCGTAGTGGTCGAGCGTAAACGAGACGTTGAGGCCCTTGCCGTTGGGCGTGTAGACGGCGTTGCGGGTACGCGTGACGGTGTTGGCAGCAAGACCGTCGCAGGTGATGTTGTAGTCAATGGCGGGATTTGCAGTGAGCGTGTAAATCATGAATGTTCCTTTCACAAGGCAACGTGTTAATGAAAGTATATTCCACGCATCGGTAAAAGGCTAGGACAACTCGGTGAACGGTGTGGAAGCGATGAAGTACGGAAGGACTCCTCTCCCCCGTGGCGGAACAAAAAGGCGCCCCAGCCGAAACCGGGGCGCCGCATGCGCACGAATATGTCGCGTTTCGATTACTGACGATCGAGCTTGCGGACAGCAACGCGCTTGCTGTACTCGTCAACGTGACCGAAGTCGCCGATGCCGACGGACTCAGCGACGTTGGCGCCGGTGGCCATAGCGAGCTTCATGGCCTCCTCGACGTTGTCGCGATCCCTGTACCACTTGTGCAGGAACGCAGCGAGGGTGCAGTCGCCGGCGCAGACGGAAGAGACCAGCTTGATGTTGAACTCACGCTTGGCGTACCAAATGTCCTCGCCGTTGGAGAAGTAGGCGTCGCCACGGCTACCACGGGTGAGCAGCACGTTCTGAACGCCCGCGTCGTGAGCCATCTTCATGGCAACGCGGACCTCGTCGTCGGTGTCGACCGGCACGCCGAAGATAGCCTTCATCTCGTGATGGTTCGGCTTGATGAGCAGCGGCTTCTTGTGAGCGAGCTCCTTGAGCTTGTCGGAGGACAGGTCCAGGACGACATCGGCGCCACGGGCCTGAGCGTGCTCCATGACCTGAGCCAGGAAGTCGGGCGTAGCTTTGGGAGGCACGGAGCCAGAGACGATCAGGCACTCAAGATCGCCCGCGGTGTCCAGGATGTTGTAGAGCTCCTCCTGGTGCTGCGGCGTAATAGGAGCACCGGGGTTGAGGATGCCGTACTCGTGCTGGCCATCGTTGACGTAGGTGTTGATACGCGTGATGCCGTCGGTCCAGACCGGGCGGCACAGGCAACCCAGGTTCATGACCTCCTCGACGATAAACTTGCCCGTGAAGCCAGCGAAGAAGCCGAGCGCGACGGTGTCGACGCCCATCTTCTTAAAGGCGAAGGACACGTCGAGGCCCTTGCCGTTAGCCGTGTAGCTGGCCGAGCCGGTGCGGACGTTCTCATCGGGCTCGAGCGGAGAGCTCGAAACCGTCATGTCGACAGCCGGGTTAGCGGTTAGCGTGTAGAACATTTACAGTACCCCCTGTATATGTGAGGGCCGCGTGATTGGCCCATTCCAACCACGCGGTTACCTCTGATACCAAATTAGCGAGCAGCAGACTCGAGCAGCGCCTTGACCTCGGCGGCAGTGTTGCAGGCGAGTGCCTTCTCGGCGAGCTCGTCACACTCGGCCTTGGTCCACTGGCTGATGGTCTTGCGGGCGCGCAGGATGGACGGAGCGCTCATCGAGAACTCCTCCAGGCCCCAGCTGATCAGCAGCGGCTCAAGCAGCGGATCGGCAGCGGCCTCGCCGCACATGCCGACCATGATACCGGCCTTCACGCCGCTCTCGATGATGTTCTTGAGCGAGCGGAGCACGGCGGGATAGTACACCTGGTACAGGTTGGAGATGGTGTCGTTGCCACGGTCGGCGCACATGGTGTAGCCGATGAGGTCGTTGGTGCCGATAGAAAAGAAGTCGGCGACCTCGGCCAGACGGTCAGCGAGCAGCGAGGCGGCAGGCGTCTCGACCATAATGCCGACCTCGATGTTCTCGTTGAACTTGCGACCCTCTTCGGTCAGCTCGGCCTTGCACTGCTCGACGAGCTCCTTGACGGCCACGACCTCCTCGACGCAGGTGACGAGCGGGATCATGATCTTGACGTCACCAAAGGCGCTGGCGCGCAGCAGGGCGCGGAGCTGAACCTTGTACTGGTCGGGATTGGCCAGGCAGTAACGCACGGCGCGGAAGCCCATGAAGGGGTTCTCTTCCTTGACCATGTGCAGATACGGAATCTCCTTGTCGCCGCCCACATCGAGCGTGCGGATGATGACCGGAGCACCCTTGAGCGCGCTGGCGACCTTACGATAGGCGTTGAACTGCTCCTCCTCGGAAGGAAGCTCAGCAGAGTCCATGAACAGGAACTCGGAGCGGAACAGACCGATAGCCTCGGCGTCGTGATCGAGCGCGTTGGGCACGTCATCGGGGCTACCGATGTTGCAGGCGATGATCTTCTTGATGCCATCGGCAGTCACGGACGGCTTGCCACGGAAGGCCTCGAGGGCTGCCTTCTCGGCAGCGAAGGCCTCGGCCTTGGCGGTGTAGGCAGCGAGCGTCTCCTCGTCGGGATCGGCCTCGACGATACCCTTGCCACCGTCGACGACAACGGTCATACCGTTGCGCAACGCGGTGCAGCTGTTGGAAACCGAAAGGACAGCCGGGATCTCGAGGGCGCGCGCAATGATCGCGGAGTGCGACGTGCGGCCACCGGTCTCGGTGACGATACCGGCAACGTGGGCCTTATCGATCGTGGCGGTCATGGACGGCGTGAGGTCGTGCACGACAACGACGGTATTCTCGGGCAGGACGGAGAGGTCGACGACCTCCTTGCCCAGCAGCTCGGCCAGAATACCGGTGCGGATGTCGGCGATGTCGGCCGCGCGCAGACGGAACATCTCGTCGTCCATGGACAGGAACATGTTCTCGAACATGGTCGAGGTGTCCATGAGCGCCTGCTCGGCGCAGGTGCCGCCGTCAATGGCGGCGTTGATGGCGTCGGTCATGCCCGGGTCCTGAGCCAGGACAATGTGTCCGCTCATGATCTCGGCCTCGGCCTCGCCCACCGTCTCCTTCATGTGGTCGGCCTGAGCCTGGGTCTTCTCGCAGAAGACCGAAAGAGCGGACTGATAGCGCTCCTTCTCTGCTGCCGAATCAGCAACCTCGTGCGGCTCAAACGTCAAGTCGGGATCGACGGCGACCATGACGGTGCCGATACCGATGCCCTCGGAAGCGTTGACTCCCTGATACATTCCCATTCCTCTCTCCGTGTCATGTGATAAAGCGTTTTGCCATATCCATGACAAAAGAGCGCAGCTACCTTACAACAGGTCACTGCGCCCCCAAATATGAACTTAGTTGTTCAACATGCGACCCGTTTGAGTTCTACTCGCCAAGACCGCTCTTGATGAGCTCGATGGCAGCAGCCAGAGCCTCGGCCTCGTCGGCGCCGTCGCACTTGACCTCGACCTCGGTACCGCAGGGGATACCAGCAGCCATGAGGGCCATCGGGGACTTGCCGTTGACCTCCTTCTCGGGGGTGACGACCGTCACGTCACAGGCGTACTTGCCCATGGTGGAGGCGAACAGACCAGCCGGACGCATGTGCAGACCCTGAGGATTAACGAGGGTAGCCTTCTCAGAAACCATAATTGACTCCTTTTTTGTGTTTAACCCCTGTCATGCATGTGGCAGGAGTCAGATTCACGACGTTGTTTATATTAACTCACATCAAACGGTTTTTCATTGTGTTTCGCACGAATTGTTGGACAGTTGTCTGTTCTGTCCGCTTGCTCGCCCCGTACCCCGCGCGCGGACCCATGAGATTTCCTGCTCTACAGTCCTGCTCGCACGAAGAGCACATTAAGTGCTCTTCGGCTCGTGCGGAACTCGCGATAAATCTCATGGCCCCCGCGCGCGGGGTCCGGGGCGAGCAAGCTGCGGAAACTCGGTCGGTCCAAAGTAATATCGTGCGAACGGAATTCTGGCTGATGACTTGTTCGCGACAAAGACTCGATAGGCAGCCCACTCTATGCCCTTTTGTAAGTTGCGGTGAAATAGGGACTGAATTTGGGGTTGAATCGTTTAAACAGTCCCCATTTCACCGTAACTTATGGGAGGGCATAGAAAAAGGCGGGGGCTCCTGGTGGAGTCCTCGCCTTTGTTACAGGGGGCGATGAAATTCGCGAACTGTGGGATTAGATCAGGCGAGCGTTGATCGTCTTGGCGATCTCGGCGGCGTCGGTGGAACCCTTGACGGTGGCACGGAAGTCCTCGTCCATGAGCGCCTCGGCGACCTTGGACAGGATTTTGAGGTGCGTAGTGCCGGCCTGGGCACCGGGGATGAGCAGGGCGATAGCCACGTTGACGGGAGCGCCGTCCATGGTGTCCCAACCGGTCACGCCGGACTCGTCCTTGACGACGATGACGGCAGCCTCGGTAATGGCGTCGGACTTGGCATGCGGGATGGCGAAGCCCTCCATCATGCCCGTGGTGCCCTCGGCCTCGCGGGCCAGGAAGGCGTTCATGACGGCGTCGGCGTCGCCGGCGATACCGGCCTTGACGGCCTGGTTGGAAACGAAGCTCAGAGCCTCGTCACGAGAAGCGAAGTCCTCGGCGACAAAGACATTCTCGACCTTCACGAAGTCGGCAGCCTCGGCCTTGGGGGCCTCGACGGCAGCGGCCTTGGGAGCCTCAACCGGCCTGACTGCAGGAGCGGCCTTCTGGTTCTTCTCGAAGTCGTACTTCTTGAAGGCCACGAACAGGATGCCACCGACCACAGCGCCGATGAGGATCGCGAGGACCCACAGCGGACCGTTCTCGACAACGGGCAGGACCAGGAAGCCACCGTGAGGCGCCGGGTCGTGAACGTTGAACATAATGGTCAGGATCGAAGCGATAGAGGAACCGAGCATCATGATGGGCATGACGGGCCAGATGTTCTTGGTCATGAACGGAATGGCGCCCTCGGTGATGTGGGTGCAACCAAGGATGAGGTTGACGATACCGGCGTCGTGATCCTCCTGGCTGAAGTACTTCTTGCCGACAACGACGGCGAAGGTTGTGATCAGCGGCGGAACGATGCAAGCGGCGGAGACGGCAGCCATGAAGTTGGTGCCGAAGTTGTAGGTATCGGTGCCAACGCCAGCAGCCAGTGCCTCGGTGAGCATAGCGGTACCGGTGACGTAAGCAGCCTTGTTGACCGGGCCACCCATGTCAAAGGCGCACATGCAGCCGATGGCAAGACCCAGGACAACGGCGCCAGAGGCGGACAGGCCCTTGAGGAAGTCCATCATGGCGGTGTTGATGGCAGCCATGGGGCCGGAAATACCGAGCATGGCCAGGCCGACGATAGCCGTCGAGAACAGCGGGTACAGGAAGATGGCCTTGAGGCCGTCCAGGTTCTTGGGCAGACCGGCAAAGACCTTCTCGAGCAGCAGGATGACATAGCCGGCGAGGAAGCCGCCGACGATGCCGCCCAGGAAGCCGAAACCCACGCCGGCGCCACCGGCGTCGATCATACCGGTCTCGGCGTTAACAGGCAGGCCCTGGATGGCGATCATACCGGCAACAAAACCGGGGACGAGCGCAGGACGCTTGCCGATGGATTCGGCGATGTAGGCGGAAAGCACCGGAACCATGAGGTTCATGGCGATGCCGCCGATGATCTTGAGCATCGCAGCAAAGCTGTTGTAGTCAGACGCAGTCGAATCGAAAGACGTAATGCCCCACAGGAACGAGACGGCGGTCAGAACACCACCGGCAACGACGAAGACCAGCATATGGCTGACGCCGTTCATAAGGTGCTTATAGATGACGTGGCCGATAGACTCCTTCTCCTCGACCTCGTCCTCGACATCGGCAGCGGCTGCAACCGTGCCGTCGCTCTTGGCGGCGAGCGCGCGGTCAATCAGCTTACCGGCGGCCTCAACAGACAGGGCCTTGGAAACACCAACGGAAACCATGGGCTTGCCGGCGAAACGCTCAGCCTGGACATCCTTATCGGCTGCGACGACAACGGCCTTGGCGCCAGCGATCTCGCTCTTGGTGAGCTCGTTCTCGACACCGACCTGGCCATGGGTCTCGACCTTAATGGTCAGACCGCGCTCGGCAGCTGCCTTCTCTAGCGCCTCCTTCGCCATGAAGGTGTGCGCGATACCGGTCGGGCAACCGGTGGCGGCGATGATGTCAAACTTAGCCATGTGTCCCTCCTTCTTGAGTACTGCGCCCGCAGGCGCTCCCCTACACGCGCGTCCTTGCGCGCTTTTCCACAACTGAAAGATACCAACCTACCGTCCGCGTGAGAAGAGACAAGGCGCAATTCTCCGGTGAAAGGTTCTTTCATAACCGTAAACGGTAGGTGAAAGTTTACCATCAACACTTGAAACGGCAAGGTGTATCTTGTAATTGAAAATCCCCCTATACTATGACATTACAAAACGAGTCCGATTTTCATGCCAACCAGGAGCCATCCATGACCGATAGTAGCAAGAGCGCACTTTCCCTCATTAGTACCCATCAGGGATACAGCGAGTCCGAGCAGCGTATTGTCGACTATATATTGGAGCACCAGTCCGAGGCGCCACGCCTCACGGCGGCTCAGCTCTCGCGCGCCGCTGCCACGTCCGAAGCGACCGTTTCGCGCTTCTGCCGCAAGCTGGGCTTTGGTAGCTTCCGCAGCTTTCAGTTTTCTCTGGCGAGGGATTTGGAAAGCCAGCGCAACGAGGGCCTGACTGACGAGGTCTCGCTCGACAATATGGAGCAGAGCCTTAAGAACATCCTGGCTGCCAAGGTGAGCGAGCTTAATGCGACCATCGACGGGATCGACCACGATACGTTGGCGGCTGTTGTGCATGCCCTTAAGCATGCAGGGGTTATTGAGTTTGCGGCTGTGGGCAATACGAACACGGTCGCGCTCGATGCGACGTTTAAGTTTTCGCAGCTGGGCCTGCGCTGCATGGCGAGCACCATTAGCGAGACATCAATCGGCTTTGCGCTCACACTACGCCCCGGCGACGTCATCGTGCTCATCTCAAACTCCGGCAAGTCGCGCCGACTGAATCGCATGGCAAAAGCGGCTCGCGACTGCGGTGCCACCGTAGTCGTCATCAGCAGCGACAGCAAGTCTCCACTCGCGCGCCTGGCAGACTACACTTTTAATACCGTCAACCACGAGGCGCTGCTGACGACGGGTGACTTTGCGTTCTCCAAGATCAGCGCCACGATGATCATCGAAGTTATCTACAACTTCCTGCTGCCCGAGATTGAAGACGCTCGCGAACATATCAGCTACTACGAGGAGCTCATCCAGCCGGATAAGGTCGTTGAGTAGGTAAATTGGGGAGCCGATAGACGCCTCTCGTCACGAAACACGCCCATCTACTACGTTTTAACCGCAACCGCCAACCATACACCCAAAATAGAGAAAACCGCAGGCGTTCTACCTGCGGTTTTCTTTTTGCAATTCTTGGCGTGGTTGCCGATGCCCTACCAAACGTAGTAGATGGACCCATTTCGTGGCGGCCGGGTTGGACATGCATGTGGCGGCTCGGCCTAGGCACGCGCCTCCGCAAGCATCTGCCTGGCGTGCGCCAGGCTTGCCTCGGACTGATCGCCGCTGAGCATGCGGGCGATCTCGGCGGTACGCGCTTCGCCGGTTACCTCGTCCAAATGCGTCTGGGGAACATCGCCCGGCTCCTTGCTGACAACATAATGCTTGTCGGCCACGACGGCGACTTGCGCCAAGTGGGTTACGACAATCACTTGATGCGTAGCGGCAAGATCGACCAGCACACCAGCAAGAGCACGAGCCGTGGAGCCGCCGACACCGGCATCGACCTCGTCAAATACCAGTGTGTCGACGCCGTCAGCATTACCCAAGACCACCTTGCTCGCCAGCATGACGCGGCTGAGCTCGCCGCCCGAGGCAATGCGGCGCAGGGGACGCGGCGTCAAGCCGGCACCGCTGCGATACAAAAGCTCGTAGCTTGAAGGACCCGCCGGCGTCCACTCGGCGCGCGGAAGATCACGCGACTCCCAAACGAGCTCGGCGCCGCCCATCTCCAAGCGTGCCATCTGACGACCAACCTCGTGGCAGAAGCGCGGGGCCGCCGTATTGCGAGCGCGCTTAAGCGCCTTGGCGGCAGCGAACAGCTCGCGCTCGGCGCTCCCGAGTGCCTCACGCGCCTTTTTGATCTGCTCATCGCCATCATCGACCAGGGACAGCAGCTCTTGCGAGCGATCGCGCATGGCAAAAACATCGTCCATGGTGGGACCCCACTGACGCAACAGGCCCTTGAGGTCGGAATACCGCTCACGCATGCGAGCGAGCTCGCGCGGGTCGAAGGCGACGCCATCGCGATAGGCACGAAGCTCGTTCGCGCTATCCTCAAGGGAGATGCAGGCATCCGAAAGCGCATCGGCAATGTCGCCCAGTTTGCGATCGACGGTAGCCATACGGGAAAGCTCGGCCACGGCGCTGTTCACGGCATCGAGCGCTCCACCTTCGGCGGCAAGCGATGCATGGGCATCGTTAGCTGTGGCAACCAGTACCTCGGCATGTTCGGAGCGCGGCAGCAGTTCCTCGAGTTCCTCATACTCGCCCGGCTTGGGGTCGACCTCGCCGATGCGCTCGAGGGCAAAGCGAGCCTCCTCGACACGGCTCCCCTGCGCACGCGAGGCTTCCTCCACACGGCGAAGCTCCTTGGCGGCGTCACGCGAAGCCTTAAAACAGGCGCGATACTTCTCGAGCGCCTCAAGCGCTGCGCGCCCAGCCCAGGCATCAACCATGGCAACATGATGCGCCGGATCGAGAAGGCGCTGGTGCTCATGCTGGCCGCACAGATCCATCATCACGCCGACGCGCTCGGAAAGCTCGCGCACGCTGGCGATGCGGCCATCGATCCTGACGCGACTGCGGCCTTCGGCAGAAAGGCTGCGCTGCACGGTGAAACCCTCCGAGTCGTGCGGGCCATCGAACAAGCGCGCCTCGACGCTGGCAAGCTCCTCTCCCTCGCGCACCGTCGACGAATCTGCACGCTCGCCCAATATGAGCTTGAGCGCCGAAAGCAGAGCGGTCTTACCGGCACCAGTCTCGCCGGTTAGGACAGTCAGGCCAGCACTCGGAACCAACGTCGCCTCGCGAATGAGTGCAATGTTAGAAACCTGCAGCTCATCGATCATGACGCACTCCGTAGAACACGCGGCTCACCGAGTTATAGAAGCTCTCGGGGCCGTAATCCAGCAGCAGCACATCGCCGGGACCACGACGCACGGCCACGCTCTCGACCGTGCCATCGCAGGTAATAAACTGCCCGTCGATGGCAATCGCCGGCACGCTCGGGCGATCATCGGACATAAAGATCTCGACGACATCACTCGGCGAGGTCAAAAAAGCGCGAGCCTGAATGGTATGCGGAGCGATGGGCACACAGACCATACCCGTGTAATCGGGGCTGACAATGGGGCCGCCGGCGGAAAGCGCGTAGCCGGTGGAGCCGGTCGCCGTCGAAACAACGACACCGTCGCCGCGAAGGCGGTCGATATGATGGCCGGACACCGTGATGTCAAATTCGACCATATCGGACAGGGGACCGCGCGTAAGTGCCATATCGTTGAGGGCAAACGTGCGCACGACATCCTTCGCGCCGTCTTCGCGCACGGACACAATATCCGCGGCGATGGTGGCGCGGCGGCTCACGTGGAGCTCGCCGGACAGAGCATCGCTCACAACCTGCAGAATGTCGCGCTCCTCGGGGCTCGCAGCAGTTAAAAAGCCCAGGTGACCATAGGAAAGACCAAGGATAGGAATCTCGCGATGGTTGAGGATGCGGGCAGCGCGCAGCAACGTGCCGTCGCCGCCGAGCGTAATGACCAGATCGGAGCCATCAATATCAGGCGTGCTTTGAATCTTCGATCGCTGGTCGGCAGCCCATGCGACCTCGTAGCCCTGGCGCGAAAGCCAAAGCTCGAGCATCAGGCCGCTCTCGACCGCCTCTTGCTTGTAGTAATTGGGGACCAGAAAGACCTTCATAGCGTTGCAGCTTTCTCGCTCAAAGCCGATACCTGGGATTGAAGCTCATCGTCGGCGCGCTCCCCGGGGACAAACCTTGTGCCGTACAGGAAAAACTCAACGTTGCCCTTGGCACCATGAATGGGTGACACGCACACATCGACCGGGAACAGGCCCTTGGCGGCAAAAAGCTCAATCGCCGCCACGAGTGTATCGCGGCGGACGGCGGAGTCGGTCACGATACCGCCGTCGCCCACCAGCGCAGCCGGCGCCTCAAACTGGGGCTTTACGAGCGCGCAGAACGAACCCGAAGGCTTCAGGCACGCCAGCACGGCGTCGATGATATTCGCGATGCTGGTAAACGAGACATCACATACAGCCAGGTCGATGGCACCGGCATAGCCAAGCTCAGGCAGCTGCGTCACGTTTGTGCGCTCATGCAGCGTCACGCGATCGTCCTGACGCAACGACCAATCAAACTGGGCGCGACCCACGTCCACCGAGACAACGGTCGCAGCTCCGCGCTTGAGCAGACAATCGGTAAAGCCGCCGGTAGAGCAGCCTACGTCCAGGCAGACAAGGCCCGTCGGGTCGATACAAAACGCATCGAGCGCACCCTCGAGCTTAAGGCCGCCGCGCCCAACGTACGGAATGCGCCCCTTCACGTGCAGAGGCAAGCCCGGGGTCACCTTAAGGCCCGGCGAAGTCAAGCGCTCGCCGCCACTCGAGACCAGGCCGGCCATAAGAGTGCGAAGGGCATCCGCGCGATCGGCGCAGATGCCCTGTGAAATCAGTTCGTCATCAAGACGCACGCGTTTCATGAATGCCATCAACCATTCGTATCCGGAGATGCGGCTAACTATCCTGGGATTCGTTTGCCGCATCCTCATCGTATTCCTGTTCGAGCTTATCGGCCTCACGCGGCGTCAGCTCAAACTTGTCGACCATATCGACCGCGCGGGAGCCCAGCTCAATCGCTTCGTCAAACAGATCGAGTGAACGCTCCAAGGACGTATCCTTGGAGCGAACGGTAGCGATGATCTGGTCCAGACGGTCCGAGATCTCGTCAAAGTTACGGACAGAACCCTCTGGCATGGCTACTCCTCGACGGAGTCGGCCTCGACGGCCTCAGCAGCGTCCATATCCTCGGCAAGTACACCGGCGGTAGCCTGAGCGGCAGCGACCTTGGCGGCAGCCTCAGCAGCCTGGGCCTCCTCGCGAGCGCGATCCTCGGCCAGCAGTTCCTGGTACAGGTCCTCACCCGGCAACTCCTCGCTGCGCGCGATCTTGCCCAGCACGCCGTTGACGAACGACGCGGACTGGTCGGTGCCATAGGCCTTGGCAAGTTCGACGGCCTCGTTGATCACGATAGCGTCCGAGACCTCTTCGTCGGTGAGGAAGCGCATCTCGTAGACGGCGATACGCAGCAGATTGCGGTCGGCGCCGGGCATGCGCATAAGATCCCAGTTCTTGGCGACGGCGCGCAGGGCACAGTCGATGCGATCGATATGCTCGTAGGCACCGCGGCACAGCTCCAGCGCATAGGGGTCGAGGGGGCCCTTCGAGATCAGGAAATCGCCCTCGAGGACGCGCTCGAGCGGGCTGTCCGTGGCCTCGGCCTGGAACAGCAGCTGCAGCGCCTGACTGCGGGCAAGCGTACGCCCGCGATAAACCTTAAGGCTCAAAGGTTACTCCTTGGGGAAAACGAGGCCGTCGATGCAAACGTCAACGCGCTCGACCTCAACGCCCACCTGGGCATCGATGGCAGCGACCACGGCAGCGCGAACGGCCTCGGCGAGTTTCTTGAACGGATAGCCAAAGAACACCACAACGCGCACGGTGAGTGCGAGCTTGTCGCCGACGACCTCGGTCTCGACCGCCGGCTCGGAAGCCGGGGCCTTGGACGAGAGCATCATGGAGACAAGGTTGGTGGCAAGGTCCTTGACGCCAACGGAGGCGATGCCCTCGACATCCGACACGGCGCGCGAGACGATGGCGGTCAGAACATCGGGCGAAATGCCGATGCCGTCAATCTTGATTTCCTGGGGCATGAGTCCTCCTAGAAGAGTTGGTTGCTAGACGCGGGAGACGAACTTGCCGTCGCGGGTGTCAACCTTGATGACCTCGCCCTCGTTGAGGTACATGGGGACCTGGATGACAGCGCCGGTGTCAATCGTGGCCGGCTTGGTGGAACCCTGGACGGTGTCGCCCTTAAAGCCCGGGTCGGTCTGGACGATGGTGGTCTCGATGAACATCGGCGGGGTCACGCCCATGAGCTCATCGTCGGCGAAGAGCAGCTGGCAAATGTCGTTCTCGCGCAGCCACTTGGAGTTCTCGCCCACCATGTCGTCGGGAACGGGAACCTGCTCATAGGACTCGTTGTCCATGAAGATGTAGTCGGTGCCATCGTTGTAGAGGTACTGGAACTCACGGGTGGTGAGCATGACGCTCTCGAACTTGGTGCCGGCGTTGCAGGTGTTCTCGACGACGCGGCCGCTCTTGATGTCGCGGGTCTTGTAGCGCACAAAAGCGCCACCCTTGCCCGGCTTGACATGCTGGAACTCGACGATGGTGTAGACCTTGTCCTTAATGCGGAGACCGAGGCCGTTCTTGAAGTCGGCGGTAGAAATGGTAGGCATAGCGACCTTTCTTGTTATGGGCAGAACGCACAAGCGTCCAAATTACATACGACCGAAATTATACACTTGCAGACGGCGCCTGCAGCGAGCGCATAAAAAGAGAACGCGGGGCGTCCGAATTGCTCCGGACGCCCCGCCCCAAAAATCTATCGAAATGGGCTAGCAATCGATGACGTGCAGGTCGTGCGGGGTCTTGGTGAAGGGCTCATATCCGTTCTCGGTGACGACGCCGTAGTCCTCCAGGCGCACGCCGCCCACACCGGGCAGGTAGACGCCGGGCTCCATGGTGACAACCGAGCCGACCTCGATGATGTTCTTGCTGCGGTTAAAGTTGGGCAGCTCGTGGATGTCGATACCAACGCCGTGGCCCAGGCCATGGTTGTAGTAATCGCCATAACCGGCATCGCCGATGATCTTCTTGGAAAGCTTGAAAATGTCGTTGCCCTCGACGCCCGGATGGATGGCGGCGACGCACTCCTCGTGCGTACGGCGCACGAGCGCGTACAGGTCGAGCTGTTCCTGGGTAGGCTCGCCCATCACGACAGTGCGCGTCATGTCGGAACGATAATCGCAGTAGCCCGCGCCGTAATCCATGAGGACGAAGTCGCCCTTCTCGATGACACGGTCACTCGGCACGGCATGCGGGTTGGCGGTGTTGGGACCGCTCGCCACAATGGAACCGAAGGCCAGGCTGTCGGCGCCGTTGGCGAACATAAAGTTCTCGAGCTCGTTGCGAACCTGCTTCTCGGTCATACCGGGTTTAATAAAGCCGAGCATATGCTGGAAGGCGGCATCGGTGATCGACTGCGCATGGCGCATGAGCTCGATCTCCTCGGCATCCTTGATGGCGCGCATCTTGCGGATGTCGTCGTGCATCAACGGCAGCATACAGGCGACAGAGCGGTCCTCCAGGCCGCGCTGAATGCCCTGGTAGAAGTTAATCTGCATGTCATCCTCGACAGCGCAGACGCGGCACTTGTTGGCCGCGATCTTGCCGGCGACCCAGCCGGGAATGGTGCCCTCGTCCATGTCGTAGACCCAGGGGCTGCCGGCGGGCGTGTTCTCCTCAAAGCTGTTGAGGTAGCGCGAGTCGGTGTGGAACAGGCACTGGTCAGCCGTAATAAACGCGGCGTGCGGGAACTCGAAGGTGTAGTCGAAGACGCCCTTCACGCCCGTGAGCCAACGAAGGTTAGCCTCGTCGCGCACCACGATGGCATCGTAGCCACGCTCGACCATCAGGGCACGGACACGCTCGATACGACCGGCAGGACCGGCAGCAAACTCAGACATGCAGTTTCCTTTCTTGTTGTCTCTATATAGACGGGACGGGTCTCAACCGAACGACGGAATCGCATGCGATCCGCAACCGATTGAAAACCCGCCCCTCAACATGATACGAAAGACGATGGATGTCAATAAATCCTAGAGAAGATCTTTGCGAGAAGCCAAGTAGGCGTGAACATGGCGCTCAAGAACCTCGTCCTCAACGCTCGTTAGACGAATGGCGCCGAGTGCCGCGGGCAGCGGCAACATGCTACGGTTTGAGCGGGCAAACTGCTGCCTGCGGAACTCCTCGATATATGCGACAGGCTCCAGATCGAAGGCAAGTTCCTCGATACCAAAGTCCTCCAGGCAGTCATCGACCTCAAAAACGTAATCGATATCGAAGTCGCAGGCATCATGGGCGAGGCGCGCCTCAAAGCGCATGCCCTCGGACGACAGCTGGTAGGCAGGGACCTGCGAAGCGGCATCGCCCAAGCAGGCGCGCAGGGTGCGCTCCCCCGTCTTGCCAAAATCGAGCGCATGGCGGGCGCTCGGGTTCGTGGCCATCAGTACGTCCTTGCGGGCAGTCTGAGACCACTGAACGGCATTGACGAGCGCAACCTCCTCGCCCGAGAGAATCTCGGGGACGGTCTCAGTAAACTGATTCCAGCGGGACTTGCTGCTCGAAAGCATGGTGACAACGAGCACCGCATAGCCGAGCTTGAGATCCTCGGGGTCCGCCTCGCGTACAAGGTCGAGGTCACACACGACCAAGCCCGGCTCGGGACGGAACGCGATAGCGGGAAGCGCATGCGCCGACGAGGCGACGAGCGGCTTCATGGTCGTCGCGACCGTGAGCATGGCGTCGAACGTCGTCGGCAGCAAGGCGCACTCGGTGCGACCGCACCACTGATTGGCACACCAGCAAACGACCGAGCAGGTCGCCGTGTCGCCGACAGCGACAACGAGATCGTCGCAGGTAATGCCGTTAGCCGACAGGGCGCCAAAGACGGTATCGGCATCGGCAAGAGTAGCACCAGCAGGGGAAACCTCGAGGACGAGCAGCGACACGGCAAAACCGGCGTCAACCAGTGCATGCTCGACAACCTCGCCAAATCGCTCGGATGTGGCGTCGTTCCAAACCACCATCGCGCGCTTGGGCTTGCCCACAGCCGAGGCAAACATGCGCGGCAGCTCCTCGAACGCGCCCAATCCGACGCGGACATCGACGCTGCGGTTTTGGAAATTGATAAGTTGACGGCGAATCATAGCAGTCCACGCTCCAAAAGCATCTCGGCACAAAGGTAGGAAACGTCCTCGAAGGACTTGTTGCGAATATCAAGGGTAATATCGGCGGCCCGGCGATACAGCGGACGGCGATGCTCAAACAGGCGCGCAGCGTGCTCGGGCGAGCGGAAATCGGGCCGGGTATCGGAGCGGCGAATCTGGCGCAACGAGTCCTCAAAGTCGCCTTCGAGGTACACACAGGTACCCATCTCGTGCATCAGCTCAATGTTCACCGGCGTCTCGACGATGCCACCCCCGCACGATACCAGCAGGCTGCGCTCGCTTTGAAGCGAACGGAGTGCCGAGGTCTCGAGTTCACGAAAACGATCCTCGCCCTCGGTCTCAAATATCTCGGTCACCGACTTGCCGCATCGACGCACAACCAAACGATCGGTATCGACGAATCGACGCTTGAACATAGTGCCCACGTTGCGCGCAAGCGTCGACTTGCCCGCGCCCAAAAAGCCGATAAAGAAGATATGGTCGCAGCCGTGTTTGATGTGCTGAGACATGGCGAAACCTATTCCTCGCAGGGAAGGTCGCGCAGGGCCCGGCGCTCAAAGATACGGAAGATCTGCGTGTACCACAGGTCCTGGGTCGCCTGCGGCTTGACCAGAATAGTGTCAACGCCGGCAAAATTACCGCTCCACACGTCCGTGTACAGCTGATCGCCGATCAGCACCGCCTCGTCTGTCGTGGCGCCCAGACGCTTAAGACCCGCCTTCAGGGCAAACGGGGCGGGCTTCATGGCGTGGCTGATAGCCTCGAGCCCCAGCTCGCGCGCCGATGCCATGACCTGGTCGCGATGCCAGTTATTGGACACCATACACAGCTTAAAGCCCTTGGCATGGGCGGCTTCGAGCCAAGCTGAAACCGCAGCGGGAACCTGCTCGGTATCGCGCGGCACCAGAGTGTTATCGCGGTCGAGTAGAATGGCGCGTTTGCCGTCGGCCCACAGGGTATCGAGGTCGATGCGGTCAACTGAGGCAACATATCGTTTGGGGCTAAAAATCCTCATGATCAATTCCAAGACTGTTGGTGCTCTTCGTAGGTCTTCGAGAAATACTCCTCGTCCTGTGTAATGTAGAAATACAGGTCATCAGAGTCGGTCGGCTCAAGGCTAGCCTTGAGCGCCTCGAGCGACGGAGAGCAGATGGGCGTGGGCGGCAGGCCTTCATGCTTATAGGTGTTATACGGACTATCGCTCTGCAGGTCGTCGGCGGTAACCTCGCCGCCGGTGACATACATCATGGTCGCATCGCTATTGAGGTAACGCAGGCCATCGAGCTTGCCCGCCAGACGGTTATAGAAAACCGAAGCCACATGCGCGCGCTGATCGGCGTTGAGGCCCTCGCGCTCGACGATCGAGGCAAGGTTAACGATGTCGTAATCGGACATCTCCACGCCATAGCGCTCCTTGATCTTGGCCTCGCAGCTGGCAAAGTCAAGCGACTTATACTCGGCGTTGAACTGGTCAAGCATGGCGCGAATCACATCATCGGCAGACGGGTCCTTACCCAACGAATAGGTCTTGGGGAATAGGAAGCCCTCGAGCGAATCGTTCGCGGCATCTTTAAGGAAAGCGTAATCATTCACATAATTGCTCGCCTTGGCCTGGTTAAGGAAGTCTTCCTTGGAGATGCTGTCGTATGCCGCGGCCACGCGATCGGCGACCTGGTCGACCGTTAGGCCCTCAGGGATAGTCAGCGCATCGGAGCCGGCATTGGGCCCCTCCATGAGCTGCTGGACAACCTTGGTCGCGTCCATGAGCGTGGTAAACGAGTAGGCGCCAGGCTTAAGCGACATATCGGCATTGAGCTTTTTGACCGCCGCATAATAATCCTTGGGGTCTTCGACGATATGGTTCTCGGAGAGAATCGAAGCGATGGTATCACCCGAGGCGCCATCGGGAATCGTGATAGTAACTTGCTGGCCAGCAGCAACTTTCGCATCCTCGCCGGCAAAGAAGCCCTTGACGGCTGGCACGACAAAGAAAACGATCGCGACAAGTGCAAGCACGGCGATGACGCCACCGATAATCATAGGCACCGGAGAGCTTTTCTTTTGGACGCCACGGCGGGCATGCGTGTTATAGCTCGAGCGCGTGGCCGGAGCTACGCCATGTGTGCCGTGAGCATGATGTGTACGCGCATGCGATTGAGGCGCCTGCGCACGCTGCGTGGGCGCCTGCTGCTTAAAGCGGGTACCGCTTGCGGGCCGGGCTACGCGGGCAGCGGGCTGTTGGGCAGGACGCTGAGCAGATTGTGCTGCACGAGAGGAGGGCTGTGCGGGACGAGCAGCAGGCTGAGCCGCACGCTGCGTCGGTTGCATCGGACGCTGGCCGGACGATACAGGGCGCGGCGTAGGCTGCCCCTGGCGATTCGGCTGGCGCGGATCGGAAGCGCTAGGCATGCGAAACCTCCTCGTTTTTGCGATCGAGCCACGTCTGCAAGAACAGGCTGGCGGCGATCATGTCAATCTTGCCCCTCATCTGCTTTTCGTTGAGTCCCTGCTCGCGCAGGATACGCTTTGCCTCTTGCGAGGACAGGCGCTCATCCTCAAACTCAAGCGGAAGATCGAGCTCTTGGGCAATCTTTTGCGCAACGGCGGCAACGCGCTCGGCCTGGGGGCCGGGCTCACCGGCCATGGTCAAGGGACGTCCGCTTACCAGGATATCGGGCTCATAGTCCTCAACCAGGTAACGGAACGTCTTGGCCATGCCAGTGACCTCGGCAGCCGGGAGCACCTTGACGGGCATTGCCATCTTGCCATCACGGCTAGAGACGGCAATGCCAATCCGGGTCTCCCCTATGTCCAGCGCGAGCGCGACCACAGCGACTACTTAAGCGCCGAGCGCGGTCTTGGCAGCCGCGAGGGCATCGGCGATACCGGCAGCATTCTTGCCGCCAGCCTGGGCCATGTTGGGACGACCGCCACCACGACCGTCGACCAGGCCCGCGATCTGCTTGATCACGTTACCGGCGTGGAAACCGGCCTTGACGGCGTCATCGGAGCCGGCAGCGAGCAGGGCCGGGGTGCCCTTTTCGGTCACGCTAGCGACGACGCAGGCGACGGGGCCGGCGACCTTCTGGTGCACGGTATCCCAGACGTTGCGCAGGTCGGCAGCTTCAAGGCCCTGGAGCTCAGCGACGACGAGCTTGTAGCCATTGACCTCGACGGCACCCTCGATGGCGCCGGAGATGGCGTCGGAAGAGCCACCGGTGAGTGCCTTCTTGAGCTTGTTGGAAGTCTCGCGCAGCTCGGCCTGCAGGTTCTCCACGCGGGCGGGAACCTCGTCAACGCGGCACTTGAGCGCAGCGGCAGCGGCGTCAACGAGCGCCAGGCGGTCGGCCATGTAATCGAGGGCGCCCTTGGAGGTCACGGCCTCGATACGGCGGACGTTGGAGCCCGTGGAAGACTCGGAGATGATCTTGAACAGACCGATCTCGGCGGTGTTGGCGGCATGCGTGCCACCGCAGAGCTCGCGGGAGAACGGCTGGTCCTCGGCGCCCACGGAGACAACGCGGACGACGTCGCCGTACTTCTCGCCAAAGAGGGCGACAGCACCGGCGGCCTTGGCCTCGTCGATGCCCATGACGCGGGTCACAACCGGCTTGGAAGCGAAGATCTGCTGGTTGACCAGGTCCTCGACAGCCTTGAGCTGCTCGGAGGACAGAGCCTCGAAGTGCGTGAAGTCAAAGCGCAGGTGCTCGGGCGTCACCAACGAGCCAGCCTGGGAGACATGCTCGCCCAGGACCTGCTTAAGCGCGGCGTCGAGCAGGTGCGTGGCGGTGTGGTTGCGACGCAGGAAGCCACGGCGCTCGGCGTCGAGCGCGGCGGTCACGGTAGCACCAACGGTCAGCGTGCCCTCGGCGACGTGGGCGACGTGGGCATACAGGCCGTTGTGGTTCTTGGTATCGGAAATGGTCAGCGCAACGCCCTCGGCGGAAAGCTCGCCGGCGTCGCCCTGCTGGCCACCCATCTCGGCATAGAACGGGGTGCGGTCGAGCACGACCTCGACGTCCTCGCCGGCGGCAACGGACTCGACGGACTCGCCGTTGCTCACGATGGCGACAACCTTGGCGCCATCGATGACGTCGTTGTCATAGCCGTCGAACTCGGTCGCGGCAACCTTGTCGGAAAGCTCGACCCACACGTCGTTAAAGCTACCCCAGGCATCGCCCTTAGCGTTGGCGCGGGCGCGGGCCTTCTGGTCCTCCATGCAAGCGGTAAAGCCATCCATGTCGACGTCGTGACCGGCGGTGCCGGCGATCTCGACAGTCAGGTCAATGGGGAAACCAAAGGTGTCGTGAAGCTTAAAGGCAACATCGCCCGGAAGGACAGCGCCGTCGGCGAGCGCGGCCAGGGCCTCGTCCAGGTAAACGCGGCCGTTATCGAGCGTCGTTGAGAAACGCTCCTCCTCGGAGGCGACGATGCCCTTAACGAGCGCGACGTTCTTGAGCAGCTCGGGATAAGCCTCGCCCATCTGAGCGTTGACCTCGTCGATAAACTTGGTCAGGAAGGCGCCCTCGATGCCCAGCAGACGACCGTGGAACACGGCACGACGGAGCAGGCGGCGCAGGACGTACTCGCGGCCCTCGTTACCGGGCAGGATGCCGTCCGAGATCATAAAGTCGACGGCACGGGAGTGGTCGGCGATGATGCGCAGGGAGCGGCTGGCACCGGAGTAATCGTCGGCGTCATAGGTCTTGCCGCTGATCTTCTCACCGAGCTTGATGAGGTGCTGCATCAGATCGCCGTCGTAGTTAGCGGTCTTGTGCTGCATGATAGCGGCCATGCGCTCCAGACCCATGCCCGTATCGAGGTTGCGGTGCGGCAGCTCCGGCATGGAGCCGTCCTCCTGGCGGTCGTACTGGGTAAACACGAGGTTCCAGAACTCAAGGAAGCGATCGCAGTCGCAGCCAGGCTTGCAGTCGGGGCTGCCGCAACCGACCTCCTCGCCCATGTCAAAGTAGATCTCGGAGCACGGACCGCAGGGGCCGGTGGGGCCAGCGGCCCAGAAGTTGTCGTCCTCGCCCAGGCGGGAGATGTGATCCTCGGCAACGCCCAGAGAGCGCCACACGTCGTGGGTCTCGTCGTCTTCGGTAAAGACGGTGAAGTACAGGCGGTCGAGCGGCAGCTTGAACTCCTTGGTGATGAGCTCAAAGGCCCAAGCGCAGGCCTGCTGCTTGGAGACGCCGCCAAAGGAGAAGTCGCCGAGCATCTCAAAGAAGGACAGGTGACGGCCGTCCTCACCGATGCAGTCGATGTCGTTGGTGCGGACACACTTCTGGCAGGAGATCGCGCCGATCTCCTTCATGGTCTTCTTGCCCTGGTAGTACTCCTTAAACTGGTTCATGCCGGCGTTGGCAAGCAGCAGCGAAGGATCGTCGGGGACGAGGGACGAAGAAGGATAGAGCTTAAGACCGCGCTCCTCAAAGAAGTTGAGGAACTTGGAGCGGATCTCGGCCGTAGTCATTGACGGGTAGTCAGCACTCATAGAGGGAATCTCCTCGGTTTCACATCGAAACAGTTCAAACGTAACGATATTACCATCCAACCGCCCCCGTGCAAAAAAGAGGGCCGCCAAACAGCGACCCTCCAGCGAAAGTGCACGTTATTTAGGTCTGTCAAATACTTTGAAAAAAAATGATTTCGGTAAAATTTCATATAAGAATCGTCCGGAAGGAGCGATCGATGGATAGCAAACGGTTTGTCGTGAATGCACTAATCTCGGTAGCCCTTTTAGCAATCTTCGCTTACTCGAGCTGGTATGTGAACCAGCCGAGATTTGGCTACGCATTGTACGCAGTAACATCTGGCGATAAAGCGTATTACACCCTAAGCGCAATTGACGCCATCTTTTTCTATGTGGCTGGCCCCTTATCAATCGCTTTGATCGCGTTTATTGTTATTTACAACATCAAGAAACGCTAACAGGGCCTATTTGGAATCCGAATCGTCCATGGAGCCGTCGATGCCGGTTTTGGTGTCGTCGTCCGTATTGGAATCGTCATCCTTGGCGAAGGGGTTCTTGAAAAAGCCTGTCGCGTCGGGCTGAAGCCCCGAGAGCTTGATCCAGGGATTATCGAGCTCGGGCTTGGGCATGGCCTTGGCCTCGGGTGCTGTCTCGTTGCCGATGAGCTCGGACTCATAGATGAACGTATCGTCTCCAAGCGCGTCGTAGGCGGCGACCGGGTTGCCCTCGGTATCGCGATACGGAGTGCCCTTAAACACGGCGCCGTCGTATGCCACGAGCTGACAACCGGTCTCGTTCTCAAAGTAGTAGACGAAAATGCCCTTGAGGGCCGCGCACAGCGGAATGGCGATAACCATGCCGATGGGACCCATGAGTGCCGAACCGATAACGAGTGCCGTAAGGCTCATGACGGGATGCACCTGCACCGAGCTCTGCATGACCTTGGGCGAAATGACATTATCGGTGACGTTTTGAGCCACCATGGTCACGACAAGCGTCCATAACGCCAGCATAGGGCTGAACATAAAACCGAGCACCGTGGCGATCGCCGCGCTCACCCAGGGACCGACAACCGGAACCAAGTGCATAATGCCGGTAAAGATAGCCATGAGTGCTGCATACGGATGGCCGATGATCGTAAAACCAATAAAGGCAAGAAAACCGCCACAGATCGATGTGATGACCATGCCACGTATGTATCCGCCGACCGAACGCGAAAGAATGGCCACCATAAAGCGGTACGAGGTCTCTTTTTCCTGCCCGATGATGGTGCAGACCTCGTGGTGCATGCGGGGATAATCGCAGGCAAGCCAGTAGGCAAGCACCAGACCCAGGAAGATGACGAACAGCTGCGAGGCCGTGTTGGTAATGAGCGGAAACACACCGCGGCCGAGCTCAGCAGCGATTTGCGAGACGTACTTGGACGCTACGGTAACCAGCGAAGAAAGATTGTCGTCCAGATACTCCTTGAGCGGCGTGTTGTTGAGCGTCTTGGCGTGCGAGAGCATCTCGTTGAGATCGCCACCCGCAACACGAAGCTGCTCGGGCAGGCGGCTCAGGACTTCCATGATTTGACCGAGCAAAATAGGCGATAGGATGCAGACGACGCCGACGAGCACGGCAACAACCACAATGAGCGCGATGAGCGAACCGAGGCCACGTCCGACGCCGTGATGCTCGAGCCAGTTGGTGATCGGAGACATCACAAAAGCGATGATGGAACCGACAGAGAGAAACTCGATGACCGGTGCCAGGATGCCCATAAGGTTAAAGATGACGGCAGCGATGACAATGCAGCCGACGACGCCCCAAATACGCAGCGTCAGAATGCGGGTATCGCGAAGCGTGCGGTCGATTTGTTGGGGGTGCTCACTCATGAACGAACCATCACTCCGTCGGGGTCAATCTTATCTTGAATCTTCTTAAGCGTGCGGCGCAGCAGACGCGAAACCTGCACCTGCGAGATGCCCAGCTTCTTGGCAATCTCGATCTGGGTCATGCCCTTCACAAAACGCAGCTCGATAACCTCGCGCTCGCGAGGCGAGAAATCGCGGATGGCTTCCTCGATTACCAGACGGTCATCGGTAAAGTCGAGCTCGTTGTCGTCGTCGGCATAGCGATCGAGAATCGAGGGAGCATCGTCGGAGTCGGACGCGCCGGGAGCCTCGATGGGCACCGAGGTATAGGCCGAGGACGATTCCATGGCTTCGAGCACCTCGTCAACGGTCACGCCAAGGTAATCGGCGATTTCCTCAACCTTGGGCGAACGCTGAAGCTCGTTGGTGAGCTTATCGGTGGCCTGGTTAACCTTGGCAGAGAGCTCCTGCAGACGACGCGGCACGCGCACACTCCAGCCCTTGTCGCGGAAGTGGCGCTTAATCTCGCCCAAAATGGTGGGCGTGGCAAACGTCGTGAACTCGAGTCCGCGTTCAGGGTCAAAGCGGTCGATAGCCTTGAGCAAGCCCAAGTACCCGACCTGCAAAAGGTCATCGAGCGGCTCGCCGCGGTTCTTGAATTTGTTGGCAAGAAACCTTACCAGGTTCATATGGGACATGACGAGCTGCTCGCGAGCATCCGGATCACCGGTCTCCTTATAACGACGAAACAGCTCGCGGGTTTTCTCCTTGTCCCAAGCGGTCTTGCCGCTCCGGGAACGTTCGGTCATATTAGATATCCGCCTTGAGGTCGAGGGAAAGCGTTAGGGGCGCCGCAGTCTTTTCGTAGGAATCGCACACGCTTGCAAGAATGAGCTCGGCATACACAGTAGCCTGGTCATCCTCGTCGACGGTGGCCTGTTCCCCAAAGGTAAAGGTCATGCCGACGTGAGATTCGTCCACATCGAAATTGATCGTGATGTCGTCGCAGTCGACCGCGGTGCACCCAAAGATGAAGGCTTCCTCGGCAGCCATGCGGATATCCTCGATGCGATCGACGGACATAGAGCACAGGGCGCCGACGTTGGCGGCCGTCATGCGCACCAAGCGCGCGAGACGAGGATCACCGGCAACGCTCAGCGTGATGGGGCAGGTCGCTTCACTACTCATCGCAGGACTCCTCGGAGGTCTCGGCAGGCGTATAGGTGTAATACTGAGCAGGCTTGGCTGCGGGCTTCTGAACATCATCGTCGTCAGCAGCGGCATCGTCATCGCCAATCAGAACGCGCTCAGTAGGCTGCTCGGCCTCGGCGGCGGCAGCGGCGAGCTTGCGATCGGCGTCGGCTGCAGGAGCCTTCACCTTATTGAAGAGCTTCTGCACGGCACCGGCGGCAGAATCAGTCACGCTCGATACGGCATTGCTAGCCTCGGCCACGCTGCCCGTGACCTCGGAGATGTCGCGAACGACCGCCTCAACCTCAACGAGGTTAGACGTCAGGGCGTCAACGGCATTCTTGCTCGACTTGAGGAGCGGCTCCATCTGGGCAAGTGCCGGCGTAAGCTCGTCAACGGCGCCATCGAGCTTTGCCACCACGGGCTGTGCCTCGGCGAGCGTATTATTGAGGTCACTCACCGTCTTGTCGAGCGAGTCGACGACGGTGCGGGTCTTGCGCAGTGTGAGTGCAAGCTCAACGATGGCCCACACGCCGGCAATGGCGAGCACCAGCAGGGCGATTTGAATGGGACTCATACAAGCCTCCCGAAGGAATCGAAATACAGACGTTTTTCATGGTACCCCAAAGAAGGGCAAAGATACCCAAAGGGAATGCGCGAGGCGCCAATGGCCTACTTGGGAGCGTTGCCGCTACGGTCGCGCTCGCTTTGCTCCACACGCCACTCTTCCCAACCGCGGCCGGCAGGCTGCCAGAACGCGCCGCGCTCCAACCCCTCGGGCAAATAGCGCTGATCGACCCAGCCTTCGGGATAATCGTGCGGGTACTTGTATACACCGTACTCGTCGCTGCCGGGACGGTGACGATCGCGCAGGTAGCTGGGCACCTCGCGAAGACCACTGCTGTGGATATCGGCCAGCGCCGCATCGATCGAGGCCTCACACGCGTTGGACTTAGGCGCCAGGCACACATAGAGCGCAGCCTGAGCCAGGTTGATGCGACACTCGGGATAGCCAATGACCTCGGCAGATTTAAATGCGGCATGTGCCACCAAAAGCGCCTGCGGGTCGGCGTTGCCAACATCCTCGGAAGCCTGAATCATAATGCGGCGAGCGATAAACTTGGGATCCTCCCCCGCATCGATCATGCGCGCAAGCCAATAAATGGTGGCATCGGGATCGCTGCCTCGCATGGACTTGATGAACGCGCTAATAATGTCGTAGTGCATATCACCGTTTTTGTCATACGAAAACCCACGACGCGGATTGGCGATCTTCACGTCGTCCACGGTAATGGGATAGCGTTCCCCCGCCGCCGGCGCTGGCGTTCCCTCAGTATCGGGACGCGTAACGGCAATCTCACTCGCAAGCTCGAGCGTCGTGAGCGCCGAGCGCGCATCACCCGCGGCCAGCGTGCAAATGGTCTTGACTGTATCCTTATCGGCCGAGAACTTTCCGTTTAAACCCTGCGGCGCCTCGAGCGCACGCTCAATGAGCGTGGCGATATCCTCGTCCTTCAGGTGCTCAAGCTCTACCACACGCCCACGCGAGAGCAATGCCGAGTTGACCTCAAAGTACGGGTTTTCCGTCGTGGCGCCAATCATAATGACGGTGCGGTTCTCGACCGCATGCAGCAGGGCATCTTGCTGCGACTTCGAAAAGCGATGGATCTCATCGATAAACAGAATGGTGCGGCGGTCGTAGGTGTTCAGACGGGTCTTAGCCTCATCGATTACGCGGCGCAGGTCCTTCACAGTGCCCGTCACGGCGCTGACCTCGACAAACTCGCTCTTGGTATGGTTGGCGATAATGTGGGCCAGCGTCGTCTTGCCCGTGCCAGCCGGGCCGTACAGAATCACGCTCGACAGCACGTCATGCTCAATCGCGGCGCGCAGCCACGAGCCCTTACCGACGGCCTTTTGCTGGCCCACATACTCGTCGACCGAATTGGGGCGCATACGCACCGCAAGCGGCGCATTTTTAAAGGAGCGCTCGCGCGTCGAAGCAGAAAAAAGGTCGTCCATAGCCATCCCGTGCATTAATCAAAATCGTTGTTGACCAACAGTATACCGAAAGGATACGAACTACCGTTCGTTAATATACGTGCGGTGCGGAAACTTTAGACCTGGGAACAATTTGCTCGTCAGCTCGCAGAAATAACCATCCGTCATGCTTGCGATGTAATCGACGACGGCCTGATCCTTGTCGTCCTGCCAGGCATAGGTGCGATCGTAGTAGGAAAGCTGCTGCTCAATGCGCGAAACATGATGCTTAAAGATGTAAGAGGACTCGTCCCCTTTATTTAGATCCTGCAGGCAACGGTCGTAGAGCTTTTCGAAGGCCTCACGCAACTCTGCCTCGGAATCGCCTTCGATACCGCCCTTGCTATAGATCTTCTCGTAGTTCTCGCGCTTCGCCCGGCGGATCTCCTCAAACAGGTCCTCGCTCATCTCGATACGCGGTTTGCCATAGCTATGCTCAACGATATCGATGGAAGCGTGCGTGAGAATCCAGCTGTTATAGGCGCCGCTCCGACCATCGTCAAAAGCGTCGGGCGACAGCAGGCCCGCCGCAATGGCGTCCTGACGATCACGACCGACGTAGGCGAGGATATCCGAGATACGCACCACACAGCCCTCGAGGGTCATGGGGCGCAGGTGCTCGATCGCGCCATAGCCCGCGGCAATGCTGTCCTCGACGGTACGGTCGAACTGGTCAAACGACGCTATGTCCGAGAGTTCAAAGACACGCTGCTCGTACTCGCCGTTATGGCACAGCACGCCGTCGAGCGTCTGGAGCGACACGTTGCGGCCGTACAGCGCGTCGAGCACGCGGACGGACTGCACGTTATGGAAAAAATAACGACCCGTACGCTCGTGATAGATATCGTTGAGGAAACGCTCGCCGGCATGGCCAAAGGGCGTGTGGCCCAAATCGTGGCCCAGGCCAATCGCCTCGATCAAATCGCAGTTGAGGCCCAGGGCACGGCCGATATCGCGGGCAATGCGCGAGACGAGCTGCACATGAAGGCCGCGCCGCGACAGGTCGTCGTTACTGCGAAAGCTAAAGACCTGCGTTTTGCCGGCATAACGCGTGTACGCAGGAAGATGAAGAATCTTTTCGGTATCGCGCATAAACGCCGGACGCATAAGCGTGCCTTTGTCGGCAGCGCGATCTATACGACGAATGACCTGGTCGTCGCAGCATCGATAAGGATTAACGACACCCGAGGCGCGGTCGGCGGCGATACGCTCGACCAGCTCGGGCGACAACGCCGCGGGAATGCGGTCCATGCGCGCCTTAATGACGGCCGTTTCTTGATTAGTTGCCATGGCATGCTCCTTAAAAAGGATGCGCAATCGGTTACAATGTCCAGCCCACGACCTCGATTATGGCAAAAATCGGCACCAAAAACGGGAGCAATGGCAGGGAGCGCGATTTTGTGATGAGGCAGGAGAGGGCAAGGACCAGGAGCGCGGCGGCAAATGCCACGATGCCGCCCAGAGGGTCGAGCGTGCAAAGCGCGAAAAGTGCCTTGGCATCTCCCATGCCGATGCCGGGGGCTTGGCGAACACGACGCCAGAGCGACTCAGTGAGCACAAGGGCAAGGTAGACGATGACCGCAAGACCGGCGTGGTCAAGCGCCGTGTTAACACCTCTGTCGAGCCAAACGCCTGCAAGCGCCGCCACCGCACACACGCCGGCAAGCTCATTGGGAAACCGCCGCTCACGGGCATCAATCACCGCGCCGGCAAAGATACAAATCCAAAACGGGATATAGACCATTAAAAACCTCCTTGGGCAGTCACTCAAAAGCAAAAACCACCACAAAGGTGCAGGCACCTTTGTGGTGGTTTTGGTGGTGGTTATTTGGCGCCTTGCATGACCTCGTCGAGGGTAACGTTGACGGCGTGTTGCGTCGGGACCCAGTCGACCTTCAGGAACAACGCAGCCACCGTAATGGGGATATAACTGAACATAAAGATCGGGAAGGTAAACAGGTTGGTCACCAGGCGCCACTTTTGAGCGCAATGAATGTGCTTGTACTCAAAGATGGTCGTGAGCAGCGCCAGGATAAAGAAGGTCTGGTACATCATCACGAACGTCATGATAAGCGAGGCGGCACAAGCCTGCATCTCGACCTCGGTAGCCAAGAAACCATGCGAAAGGCCACCCACGATCAGGAATGTCGCATTGGCGAGCATGGAGATCAGGGACAGCAGCATGCCCGGAGCGATGGTCATAAACATGTCATATGCGGCAAAGCGATGATAGCGGAACGTCGACTTGACCAGATGCTTGCCGTAGGTAAAAAAGACCTGGTAGAAGCCCTTGGTCCAGCGCATGCGCTGTTTCCAGGACGCCTTAAACGTCACCGGCTGCTCGTCAAAGAACTCCGCCGGCGCATAACCGATGCGGATGCCGTGAATGGCGCAGAACGTGGTGAACTGGATGTCCTCGGTCAGTGTATGGAACTGCCAGCCGTGCATGCCCTCGATAACACTGGCGGAGATAAGGTAGCCCGAGCCCGAGACGGCGCAGGACGTCTTGCAGATATTACGCGCGTTGTTGAGGAAGCGGGCCTCACGCAAATACCAGGTGGCGTTGGCAGAGGAAATCCACGAACTGCCGAAGTTCTTGGAGTTACGATAGCTCGTGACCACATGAAAGCCCTGGTCAAAGGCATCATTCATCTTGGAGACGTAATCGCGGGAGATAACATTGTCGGCATCGAAGATAAAGTAGCCCTCAAACGTGTCGGGATACTCGTTGAGAATGCGATCGAAACCAAAGTCCATGACCCAGCTCTTGCCCTTGCGGGCCAGGTCATTGCGCTCGTAAACAATGGCACCGGCCTCGCGCGCGAGCTGCGCCGTGTTGTCGGTGCAAGCATCGGCGACCACGAAGACCTCGATGAGCTCGGACGGATAATCCTGGTCCTTGATGGAGCGAACGAGGTTGGCGATAACGGCCTCCTCGTTGTGTGCTGCAATAAAGAAGGCATACCGGTGGAGTTTTTTGGCCTTGGGAGGCGCGACCTCGCCGCGGAGAGCACCGATGACAAAGAAGACCACCTGGTACAAGAAGCAGACCGTGAGCAGCGTGACGACAATCTGGTTGAAGATCACGATGGGCGTGTTGGTTTGTAAAAAGGCGAGCATGCAGGCTCCCAGGAACGTGTTACGTAAACAACCGTATATCTTACCGCAGGCTTACCGAGTTCAAGAAACCACCTAATACTGGCTAGGCTTCGAGCAGGCCGAGCTGCGGTACGATTTCGTCGCCGGCAGCAGTGCGACCAAGCGAACGCGGGGCTAAGTCGTCGAGGACGGCGGCGAGATCCCACGGCAGCTCGTCGCGGCACTCAATGCGCTCTCCCGTCACGGGATGATCGAACGCCACGCGCCAGGAATGGAGGAATTGCCTGGTCAGACCCTGATCGGCACGCGCATCGCACTTACCGTAGAGCGGATCGCCCACGCAGGCGTGGTTGATATGGCGCATGTGCACGCGAATCTGATGCGTGCGACCGGTAAACAGGTGACACTCAACGAGTGTGTAGCCGTCATCAAAGCGCGTGGAATCAAAGCGCTCAAGGACCTTAAAGGTCGTGATGGCCTGGCGCGCAAAAGGATCATCGGAAACCGCCATCTTGACACGGTCACGTGTAGAACGGGCAATGCCGGTGTTAATGGTGCCCTCATCCATGGCGATATGACCGTGAACGAGCGTAATGTAGCGGCGGTCGAGCGTGCGCGTACGGATAAGATTTTGGAGCGCGCGCTGGGTGTCGTCGTCCTTTGCCGCAAGCATAAGACCCGAGGTATCGCGATCCAAACGATGTACGATACCGGGGCGGTCCTCGCCCTGCACGGTGCCCAGATGGTCGATGCCGCAGTGGTAGACCAGGGCGTTCGCAAGCGTACCGCTCTCGTGGCCGTGAGCAGGATGGCACACCAGGCCGCGCTGCTTGGAGAGCACGATGAGGTAGTCGTCCTCATAGCGAATGTCGAGCGGGATGGCCTCGGGAATCACGTCGGTGGGATCGTGCGGCTCGGGCAAATCAACCGAAATACGGTCACCGGCTCGTACGGCGTACTTTTTGGACAGGCAGGTCTCGCCATTGACCACTACGGCCCCACCCTCAATCAGATGTACGCAGGCAGAGCGTGTAGGGCAGCCGTCATTGGCGCCCAGATAGGCGTCAAGACGCTGACCAGCGGCATCGTCGGCAACAAGGATATGGATGTCGGCCATTAGCGCTCAGTCCTTTCGCGAATCTTGCGGGCACGCTCCCCACGTTGTTTAGCCTTGCGCTTGGCGCGGGCCTCGTCACGGGCGTTAAGCTCGGCGGTCGCATCGACCTCACGAGCCGCGGGGCTCAAGAACATGTAACCGAAGAGCGCCAGCACCACACCGACCGTAATGCCGATATCGGCCACATTGAAGACGGGGAAGTCGATGAAGGTGGTGGCAATAAAATCGGTCACGAAGCCAAAGGCCAAACGATCGATAGCGTTGCCGATAGCACCGCCCGCAACCATCGCCATGCCCACAACCTCAAGATGGGCGAGCTGGGGTGCACGAACGAGGTACACGGCAATAGCGATAATGACCGCCAACGCCAGCACGGCAAACGCGATGCCATGCCCCTCGCCCATGCTAAAGGCAGCACCGATATTGCGGACAAACATAAAGTCGATAACACCGGGGATGACGGTCACATGCAAGGCGTCGCCCACGGCACGAACCGCGAGCTTAGTAAGCTGGTCAACAAGCAGCACAACCAGCGCCACCCCACCAGCAACACCCAACCGCCAACGCAAAGGCGGCGTCATATCCGCACCACGACCCAAAGAAATCCCCTACCCTCAGATAATCAAATTCCATTTAACGCAGATAACCATCTTATATTGCCACACGCAGAGCGCACGACACATTCGCTAACGTCAGATAAATAACCAGCATAAAAGAAAGCGGCATTCCGGATAACGGAATGTCGCTTTTCTTCAGCGGAGCAAATGGGCCGAAGGCGCCTAAATTCTCCCTATAACTAAAATGCCGAGTTACCGTGCCTTAAAGGGCATTCGCGCAGCGCTTGCAAATGTGAGCGTGGCCGTTGTACTCGCCGACGGTGGTGCGGTAGTTCCAGCAACGGTCGCAGCACTCGCCCTCGGCTGCATCGATGGCAACAGAAAGCTCCTCGCCCTGGGTAAGCTCAACATCGGAGACGATGTAGAACTCGGCCAGGTCGACGGCCTTGTCGCCGGTCAGCAGCGCATACATTTCGGCAGGAACGACCGCCTTGACGCGGACCTGCTGGCTCTTGGTGAAGGTGCCGGCGGAGCGGGCATCCTCAAGGGCCTTGGTCACGACGCTACGGAGCTCGAGCGAAGCCTCGAGCACGCCCTCAAACTCGTTGGCCTCGTCGACCGTGATGGGCGACTTGTACCAATCGAGCAGCGCGGCGTACTTCTGGTGATCGACGCAGCCGGCAGGCGCATAGGCCATGGCCTCGTCGACCGTATAGGACAAGATCGGCTGCAGGTCGCGCATGAGCATCGAGAAGAGCTCGGCCAGCACGGTCTGGGCGCTGCGACGCTCGAGCGAACCGGGCTTCTCGCAGTACAGACGGTCCTTCAGGGCGTCGAGATACACGTTAGAGAGCTCGGTAACCACAAAGTCGTAAAGCGCACGGTAGGCGCGCGGGAACTCGTAGCTGGCGTAGGCATCGTCGACCTCGGCCTGGACCTGGGTCAGGCGGGCGACCATGAGCTTGTCGAGCGGCAGCAGGTCGGCAAAGGCAACGCCGTCGGTCTCGGGCTCAAACTGACCCTCGAGCTCGGAGAGCAGGAAGCGCAGCGTGTTGCGGAAACGACGGTAGGCATCGGACGTACGAGCGAGAATCTCGTGGTCGATGGAGACGTCGGAGCTGGTATCGACGGAGGCGACCCACAGGCGGATGATGTCGGCACCCATCTCGTCGCAGACCTTGTTGGGGTCGATGACGTTGCCGAGTGACTTAGACATCTTACGGCCCTGGCCGTCGAGGGTGAAGCCCTGCGAGACGACCGCCTTGTACGGAGCGTGGCCGTTGGCGCCCACCGAGGTGAGCAGCGAGCTCTGGAACCAACCGCGGTGCTGGTCAGAGCCCTCGAGGTAGACGTCCGCCGGGTACTCCAGCTCGGGACGGTACTCACAGACGGCCTTCCAAGACACGCCGGAGTCCCACCACACGTCAAGGATGTCCTTATCAGCCTTGAGGTGATGGCCGCCGCACTTGGGGCAGACGCAGGCCTCGCCCAGATAGCTCTCAGGAGCATCGGTAAACCAGGCGTCGGAGCCCTTCTCGTGGAAGAGCTTGATAACGGCATCGATCGTGGCGTCGTTCATGACCTTCTCGCCGCAGTCGGCGCAAGTGTAGCTGGGGATAGGCACGCCCCAGTTGCGCTGGCGGCTGATGCACCAGTCGGGACGCTGCTCGACCATGGCGCCGATGCGGTTGGCGGCGTGAGCCGGATACCACTTGACGTTCTCACGGACCTCCTTGCCAGCCTGCTCGCGCAAACCGGTCTTGTCCATCGAGACGAACCACTGGTCGGTAGCACGGAAGAGCACCGGGTGCTTGCAGCGCCAGCAGTGCGGATAGCTGTGCGTGATCTTCTTCTCGAGGACCAGGGTGCCGCGCTCGCGCAGGAACTCGATGATGTGCGGGTTGGCCTCATCGGTATCCATGCCGCTGAAGGGGCCGCCGGTGCCAAACTCCTCGCCGGTGTAGAACTTGCCGTCGTCATCGACCGGCATGCAGATGTCGGTGATGCCCTCCTTGAGGCAGGCGAAGTAGTCGTCGACGCCGTGGCCGGGCGAGTTGTGGACGATACCGGTACCGTCATCGACACCGACGTAATCGGCCAGCAGCGCCACGCCCTCAACGCCGTCAAAGATCGGCTGCTTGTAGTGGATGTGGTGGAAGGTCTCGGCGGAAACCACGTAGGGCTTGCCATCGACCATGACCGGGGTGTACTCCCAGCCAAACTCCTCACAACACTTAGGAGCCAGGTCCTCGAGCATGACCTCGGCACGGCCCTCGTGCTCAACGGCGACATAGGCGGCGCCGGGCTTAAGGGAAACGGCCTGGTCGGAGGGGATGGTCCACGGCGTGGTCGTCCAGATGATAAAGTCGACCGGGCCGTCGAAGTTCTCGAGGCCGGCGGGCTTGGAGGTCATCTCAAAGCGCACGAAAATGGACGGGCTCGTCTCGTCGGAATACTCGATCTCGGCCTCGGCGAGTGCGGTGTGGCAATGCTTGCACCAGTGAACCGGCTTGTGGCCGCGATAGATCATGCCCTTATCGAACATGGCCTTGAAGACCTCGATGTCGGCGGCATCATGCTGGTGATAGAGCGTCAGATAGGGGTTGTCCCAGTCGCCGAGCACGCCCAGGCGACGGAAGCCGGCCTTCTGCAGCTCGATGTTCTCGACAGCGAACTTGTTGCAGAGCTCGCGGATCTTAGCCGTGGAGGTCTGGTTGAACTTCTCGGTGCCGAGCTTCTCCTCGACCTTGTGCTCGATCGGCTGACCATGGCAGTCCCAACCGGGGACGTAGGGAACCTCATAGCCCTGCATCATCCAGTAGCGGTTGATCATGTCCTTGGAGATCTTATTCATGGCGTGGCCGATGTGGATCGGACCGTTGGCGTACGGAGGGCCGTCGTGCAGCACGAACTTCTTGTGACCCTCGTTCTTCTTCAGAACCTGCTCGTAGACCTTGTTGTCCTGCCAGTCCTTGAGTCGCTTGGGCTCGGACTTGGAAAGACCGGCACGCATGGGAAAACCGGTCTTGGGCAGATTCATCGTCTGCTTGTACTCGTTTGCCACGGTACCCCTTTCATGTCGTGGGCGCGCACGCCCTCTGGGCACCAAAAAAGCGCCCGTCCCTACAAGCTGGGACGAAGCGCCACAAACGGGCTGCACGCCCGCAAAAGCTCTTCGCTTAACCACCCAGCTTAGATGCCCTCGCCCGCGTATTCGCGCGCTCGCATCCGTTACTCGGCTGGTCTGTATCGACGACCATCTCGGCGATGTCTACTAAGACGAACCTACGCGGCACGTCCGTTGGGACCGCAGCTCCGGGGTGATTTTCATCGGTCGCATGCACGGGTTCTCAGCGCTCCCCGCTCTCTGTAGCATGCGGACGGCCGACTACTCGTCCCCATCAACGCTTATGCGGAGTATGCTAGCACGTTCCGCACCGGCGAAAAACCCTCAACACTGGTTTTATACGTTCGAAATTTCTTGCGGCCGTGGACCTTCTCTTGGAGCAAAATACCTGTAAGCACTTTATCGAACGAAAGAAGATTGCTATGCGCACGATCGGAATGAGCGACTATACCGTTGGCGAAGACTGCTTTGACGAGCTGCACGGCGCGTTGGCCGAGTACGGAGCAACCAAGGTCGCCATCATTGGTGGTAAACGAGCACTGGCCGCAGCACTTCCCGGTATCGAAGCTGCGCTGGCAGGTACCGACGTCGAGATTCTGGAGACGCGCGTCTACGGCACCAACAGTACGCGCGCAAATATCGCCAAGGTCGTAAACTCCCCTGCCTTCCAGGAAGCTGACGTGCTTATCGCATGCGGCGGCGGCAAGGCGCTCGACACCGTGAAGACCGCAGCTATCGAGCTCAAGAAGATTGTCTTTACGGTACCGACGATCTGTTCCAACTGCTCCGCCGCGACCGCCATTGCCGTTGTCTACAACGACGACGGCTCGCTCGAGGGCTATTCGTACCCTAACCGACCTGCGCACATCTTCATCAACCCCAAGATCATCGCCGAGGCTCCGGCGGAGTACTTCTGGGCCGGCGTGGGTGATGCCCTGTCCAAGCAGCCCGAGGTCGAGTACGCCACGAGCGCCGGCAACCTGGAGCACACGGCAGGCCTTGGCCTAGCACTCGCCCACACCTGCTCCGAGCCGCTGTTTACCTTTGGCGTCCAGGGTCTTGAGAACGTGCGCCAGGACCAGTCGACCGATGCCGTCAAGCAGATCGCGCTCGATATCGTGGTCAACACGGGCTACGTCTCCAACCTGACCAACCAAAACGATTACTACTACAACTCGAGCGTGGCGCACGCGTTCTACAACGCTTCCTGCAGCATTCCGCGCGAGGGCTCCTACCTGCACGGCGAGGTCGTAAGCCTGGGTGTGCTGGTACTGTTCGCCTATACGGGCGATACCGAGAACCTTGAGCGCTACGCCGCCTTTAACAATCAGATGGGCCTGCCCGTGACGCTTGAGCAGGTCGGGCTTTCCGAGGCTGATATCCCTGCCCTGTGCGAGTACGCGCACGCCACCAACGAGTGGAAGCAGGGAAACCCCGAGCCCTTCACGGACGAAAAATTCGCCGCCGCCATCAAGGCCACCGACGCTTACGGCCACACGCTCTAGGACTGACCCAAAACCACCACAAATGGGACGGGCACCTTTCTGGTGGTTTTTTATTGATCCAGCATTCAGTTCGTACTCGAACCCGATTCTTTACGAGAAAGGGTTCGGGTACGTTTTTTGTTTATCGGAAATTCTGCGGAAGGACTACTCGGAACGGCAAACAGGAACGAACAGAGGCAGGGTATCATCGTGGTGATGGTATCCTGCCTTTTGTTTTGCGGGATCAAGGTCGCTTGATGCGAACTTGATCGCCACTTATATAGCGCATTGATGGCAATTGCTTCGTACGTGCATACCGGGAGCCTGTACACCTCTGGCAAGGCGTAACACACTAGACTTTGTTCCAAAGTCCGTGTGCTAAGGGGGCAGGCACCTTAGAATTCCTGTGGAGTGTGTACGCACGTACGCAGGAAAACGGCAAAATTTCGCTATATTAGGGCGTTCTTTCATTGGAGAGTATGGTATACACGGCTTAGTTCAACAAATAAGAATTTATACATAAAGGAGGATATTGATGAAACTGTTTTTATGTTCTCACTTTTCAAGTGTAGGAAGTCTGATAAAGGAAGAAATTGAAAATAAAAAAGTCGCATTTATTCCAACAGCTTCGCTGCGTGAAGGCTACACCGGTTATGTCGGCTCGGCTCGAAAATTATTCAAAAAGTTGGGAGCAATCGTAACTGAAATTGATATTTCAACGGAGGCTTATTCAACGATACAGTCTCTTTTTGAAGATGCGGATGTGATCTATTTTACCGGCGGAAATTCTTTTTTCCTTATAGACCAGCTCCGTAAAACGGGAACGGATGAGCTGTTGAAGAAAGAATTGGCAAAAGGAAAACTGATGATTGGTGAATCGGCAGGTGCGATTGTATGCGCTCCAAGCATCCAATATATCGAGCAAATGGATGAAAAGCCGGAGGACTACTCACAAGAAGATGATGCAGGGCTTAATTTGATTGATTTCTATGTTCTTCCGCATTTTCTTACAGCACCATTTAAGAAAGTTACCGAGAAAATAATAACTGAGTTTTCGGATTTGAATCTATGCCCAATTAACAATCGTCAGGGAATTGTAATTGATGGTGAAGGTTCAAAGGTTATTTGCAAAGAGTAATTTAAAATTCCAGTTTGCTGCACTCGTTCCTAGCAGGGTTTGGGGCAGGCACGCCCCAACAAGAAGCCGTCCCAAAGGGGCAAGAATGGGGACTGCGGACGATTTCTTGGACCGTTACGCGGCCCTTCCCAGCGCGGAGCGGAACTCGGCCGGGGTGCGGCCACCGAGCGCATCGCTGCGCCTCTCCGTATTGTATCGGCCGATCCAGCCCCCGAGTTCCTCGATGAAGCGGGCGGGGGTCCAGTCCGACCAGTCCCTGCCGTGCCAGAACTCCTTCTTGAGCAGGCCGAAGAAGCCCTCCATCGCCGCGTTGTCCGGGCTGCAGCCCTTGGCGGACTGGATTGGCTACGCTGATGTGGACAGTTCCGGGAGAGGCGCAAGAGACGGGAAGGCCGTGTGCGCGTTCCTGCGCGAGGGCCGTGGGGAGGGGCTGCATGGGTACGGCGCCTGTCAACTCGGTCTACGTCTTTGATGACCGGGTCGTACTCAATATCAACTTCACGGATGATGCCAAAACGGTCACCCGTGAGGAAGTGTTGGGTTCGAGTGCTGTGGACAATGTTCCAGTATGCTGGGATCGAACTCGCTAGCCGGAATCACACGGTACCCGTGACGCAGCAGCAGATCGACAAAAACACCATTGCCCACAGTGAGCGTGCCGCTAAAGGTGCCATCGTAGACGCGACCCGCACCGCACGAGGGGCTACGGTCCTGTAAGACGCACGCAGCGATCTCGGACGGGCCGCCCGCCTGCTCGCACATATCGAGCGCGCGCTCTGCACCCAGGCGAAACTCGCGATCGACCGAGATGCCCTCGCAGGTACAAACCTCGCCATTCACAATCTCGGACGGCTTGCGCGGTGTGGGCAAGCCGCCAAAAACCTCGGGGCACACCAACAGGACCTCGGTCCCTGTGCGTTCGCAGGCCTCGACCAACGCGCGATGGTAATTGTCGAGCCCGTTATATTTGCAGCTCTCTCCCATCAAGCAGGCACTCACCACGATCTTCATACATATCCCTCCCAAACAAAACGCCCCATTTGAGATAGAAACTCAAATGGGGCGTTCGACGTTGTGCAACCAGCCTTACTGCTGCTTTGGCATCAGCGGATTCTCGCGCGTGAGGAGATTCATGAACTCCTCGCCCGTGATCGTCTCCTTCTTGTACAGATAACGAGCCAGCTCATGGAGCTTAAACTTGTTCTCCTTGAGGATCTGCAGGGCGCGGTCATGTGCGTCCTCGATCAGCTTGGCGACGATCGCGTCGACGCGCTCGGCCGTACCGGGGGCACAGGTGAGCGACGTGTCCTGGTTGAGGTAGGCATTCTGAACGGTACCGAGCGCCATCATGCCAAACTCTTCCGACATACCAAAGCGCGTCACCATGTTGCGGGCGAGCTTGGTGGCCTGCTCGATATCATTGGCCGCGCCAGTCGTCATCTCACCAAAGATGAGCTCCTCGGCAGCACGTCCGCCGCAGTAGACAGCGAGCTTGTCGAGCACCTCCTGGCGCGTGGTCAAGAAGCGCTCGTCCTCCTCGACCTGCATGGTGTAGCCCAGAGCACCGCTCGTACGCGGCACGATGGTGATCTTCGTAACCGGCGCAGAACCCTTCTGGCGGGCGGCAACGATGGCATGGCCGATCTCGTGATAGGACACGACCTGTTTCTCGTGATCGGACAGCACCGTGGACTTACGCTGCTGGCCGGCGATGACGACCTCCACCGACTCCTCGAAGTCGTCCTGGGTTGCACGCTTGCGACCCTCGCGAACGGCGCGCAGGGCGCCCTCGTTGATGATATTGGCCAGGTCGGCGCCCGAGGCTCCGGGCGTGGCGCGGGCAATCGCGGTCAGATCGATCGGCGGCTCGGTCTTCACACTCTTGGCGTGAAGCTCGAGGATGTTCTTGCGGCCGGTCAGGTCGGGCAGCTCAACGGGGATACGGCGGTCAAAACGACCGGGGCGCAGCAGAGCGGGATCGAGGCTGTCAGGACGGTTGGTGGCAGCGAGGACGACGATACCCTTGTGGTTGTCGAAGCCATCCATCTCGGTCAGCAGCTGGTTGAGCGTTTGCTCACGCTCGTCGTTGCCGCTAAAGCCGCCACCGTCACGCTTTTTGCCGATGGTATCAATCTCATCGATAAATACGATACAGGGGGCCTTTTCCTTAGCCTGCTTAAACAGGTCGCGCACCTTGGCGGCGCCACGGCCGACGAACATCTCGACGAACTCAGAGCCCGAAATGCTAAAGAACGGTACGCCCGCCTCGCCGGCAACAGCCTTGGCAAGCAGGGTCTTACCAGTGCCAGGAGGGCCCACGAGAAGAGCACCGCGCGGCAGCTTGGCGCCGATTTCCTCATAGCGCTGCGGCTTCTCCAGAAAGTCGACGACCTCCTTCAGGGATTCCTTGGCCTCTTCCTGACCAGCAACATCCTTAAAGGTCACGCCAACATCCTTGGAGGCGATAACGCGCGCACCGGACTTACCCAGACCGCCGCCGCCAAAGCCGCCGCCACCAAAATTCATGGACGGGCCGTCATCGCCCATGGCCTTCTTCATACGGCGGTTGAGCCACCAGCCGATGAGGAAGAAAATCGCCATGGGAAGGACGAGCGTGAGCAAGTAGTAAGTCATCAGGCCCGAGTTCTTATCGGGAACCACCGACTCCAGCGAGGCGCCGGCCTCGAGCACGCGATCGGTAAAGCCCGTGTCACTCGGCACGCCGGTCGTCTTGTAGGCGATATTCTCGTCCTCGCCCTTCTTGGTGTAATAAATCGTGTAATCGTCCGTGTTGTACTCGACCTTGTCGACGCTCTTCTTATCGAGCGCTTTGACAAACGTCGAATAATCGGTCTTCGTAATCTGCTGCGTGTGACCGATGTTGGGGAACAGAACGGTCGAGAGCACGAGGTAGACGACGAAGGCGATGAGCACGTAGAGGATCATATTCCGTCTACGTTTATTGTCATCCATCTCCATCTGCTTGAACTCCATCTACTGGGGTTGATAATGTTTTCTAGAATACCCAACCCGGACGGCGATAAACCGACGCCGGGCACGAAAGGACAGAGATGGCATCACTGGGAGTCGGCAAGGTTCAAATCTATACGGGCGACGGCAAGGGCAAGACGACGGCTGCGCTGGGGCTCGCGCTGCGCGCCACGGGCTATGGACTTAACGTACTCATGCTTCAGTTTGCCAAGAAGCTGCACTGCGCCGAACATGACGCAGCTCCTCGATTGGGGCTACGCATCGTACAAGCCAACCGCGACACACCCGAAGCCTGCGCTGCACAGATCATGGAGCTGGCGCGCGAGCAGATATCACAGGTCGACGTTCTGATTTTGGATGAACTCGGCGAGGCCATGCGACGGGGCTTTGTGACGCGCGAAGATGTCGAAGCGTTGATCGCGATGAAACCAACCACCACGGAGCTCGTGCTCACCGGCCGCGGCCTGCTGCCCCTCGCCGACCTTGCCGACCTAGTTACCGAAATGCGCCCCGTCAAACACTACTTCGACGAAGGCCTCCTAGCCCGCCAAGGCATCGAATACTAAATGATCCGAAGGGGACGGAGGAAAACGGATCATTAGGCGGTGGCGCGGCCGAGCCAGTTGCCGCTGTGGTGGTAGATGGTAAACATCGTGGCCGTGATGAGCCAGGTTACGGGGTAAACCAGCAGCAGGTGCTCAAGCGACGGATCGAACGGCATAATCGCAAACACCCAGATCACCCTGAGCACGACGGTGCCAAAAATCGTGAGCAGCATGGGCTGCAAGCTCACGCCGGCGCCGCGAATGGAGCCCGACGCATTTTCGATAATCGAGAAGATCGCGTAGAACGGCGCGATGAAATGAAGAATCGTCGTGGTGTAGGCCGAAATCGCGGCATCGTCGATGAACAAACGCGACAACGGACCCGAGAACACAAGCAGCACGGCAGACAGGCCACCAATGAGCATAAACGACAGCACGAGCGACGTGTGGTATCCCTTTCGCATGCGATCGTAATTGCGCGCACCAAAGTTCTGCGCCGAGAACGTGGTGATCGACACGCCGAGCGCCTCGGTCACCATCCAGATAATGCCGTCCAGGCGGCCGGAAAGGCCCCAAGCGGTCGTGACATCGGCACCAAACGAGTTGACCGACACCTGAATCAAAACGTTGGAGATCGAATACGCCGCAGACTGAACGCCCAGCGGAAGACCACACGAAAGCATGCTCTTGCAAATGCCGCGATCGATACCGAGCTTGGATAGCGACAACCGCCACGCACCCGGAGCGCGCATCATACGAACCAGAATCATCGAGGCATTGGTGCAGATAGTCAGCACGATCGCGATGCCGCAGCCCAGCGCTTCCATGTGCAGCACGGCGACAAAGAGAATGTCGAATGCCACATTGACGAAGCAGCCGGATGCAATAATAACCGCCGGACCGCGCGTGTCGCCCACGGCGCGCAACAGCGCCGTCCCCATATTGAGCAGCAGCGCCGCAAACATGGCGGCAAAGTAGCAACGGGCATAGGCCACACCCTCGGCCAGCAGCTCATGCGGTGTATTCATCAACACAAGCATCGGCTCGACAAACACCATGCCCAGAATGGAAATGACAATGCCGCCCACCAGCGCGAGCGTCATAGCCGTATGGACCGATCGGCTCAGGCGCTCGTCATCGTGCTGGCCAAAAAACTGGCCCGTAATGACCGCGCAGCCAGCGCCAACGCCAACGCAAAAGCCAATGCAGAGCTCGGTGAGCACCATCGTGGCTTGAATGCCACCCAGCGCGAGCTTGCCGCCAAACTGGCCGACGATATACGTACCAATAAGCGTGTAAGCCTGCTGAAAAAACGAGCTAAAGAAGATAGGGACGCACAGCGACAGCAGCTGTTGCCAAATGACACCCTGCGTTACATCGATAGCCGTAGATTTCTTAGCCACACGCCCTCCCCACCAGCATACGTCAAACAACAAAACGGCAATTTAAGACCAAAGCCAATACCAGCTTAGCACCGACCGACGTCGGCCGAAACGCCCCGAACCAGAGCCCGGTGCTAACTATCTGCCTAGTGATACAGCCCCGGCTGGTAGTGGTACTCGTTGCTCACATGCGGGCACAGCTGCCAAAAGGCAACAGCGCTTGCCGCGGCCACGTTGAGTGAATCGACCCCATGTGCCATCGGAATACGCACGGCGCGGTCGCAGCCTGCAATGGTCTTGGCGCCCAAGCCAGCACCCTCGGTGCCCATAAAGATTGCCAGGCGGTCAATCTCCTGGAGCGCGGGATCGTCCAGCGACACCGAATCATCCGTCAACGCCATAGCGGCACACGAAAAGCCGGCATCGTGTAGCGCCGCCAGCCCATCATGCGGCCATACGCGCGCTTCGCTGCCAATGCGTGTCCAGGGCACCTGGAACACCGTGCCCATGCTCACGCGGGCCGAGCGACGGTACAGCGGATCGCAGCACGTAGGGCTCACCAAAATGCCATCGACGTTCAGCGCAGCCGCCGAGCGGAAAATCGCGCCGACGTTTGTGTGGTCGACAATGCCCTCGAGCACGCACACGCGCACCGGGCGCTCCCCCGCCGCCTCGACGACGCCACCCAGGAACTCGGCTACTGGAATCTGGCGCGGACGACGGAATGCCGCGAGCGCACCGCGCGTCACGTTAAAACCCGTCAGCTGCTCCATGAGCTCCATGGAGGCAACGAACACAGGAACCGGACCCGCGCCCTCGCGCACAATCAGGCGCTCAAACAGCGGCATCATCTGGTCGAGCCAGCGCTCGCCCAAAAGAAAGCTCACCGGCTGGTATCCGGCGCGAACCGCACGCTCGATGACCTTGGCACTCTCGGCGATAAAAATGCCCTTCTGCGGCTCCAGCACGCAGCGAAGCTCACGCTCGGTCAGTCGCACGTAGGCATCGAGCCGCTCGTCCTCGAGAGAATCGATTCGCAGCACCTCAACGGCATCAGTCATAGCAGCCAGCCCGCACCCTTCTTTACAGCACATCTATACCAAACGAGGCGACGCTAAGCGCCGCCCCATGCATTCAAACAACCCGATGATACCGTTCACGCCAGACGATTTACGCCTCAACGCGACGATACGTCACGAACTCATAATCGACACCCTCGTCTCCCTCGCCCGAGGCAATCGTGGCAACACCGTCACGCCGCGCAATCTCCCACGCGGGATCGGCATCCAAATCGGGAAAGTACGTATCCACGTCATGCACGCAATGGTTATGCGTAACCTCGGCCTCCACGCAATACGGCAAAAACTGTCGATATACCTCGCCGCCGCCGATTACCCAGGCAACGGGTTCATCGGCAACCGCGGCAAGCGCCTCGTCGATACTATGCACCACGTCGACGCCCTCGGGAGCAAAGTCCTCATCGCGCGTGAGCACGATATTGCGGCGGTTCTTGAGCGGACGTCCGCCGGGAAAACTCAGCAGCGTCTTGCGTCCCATAATGACCGGGCAACCTTTGGTACACGCCACAAAATGGCGCATGTCGGCGCGATTGGACACGACCATGTCACCCTCGCACCCAATGCCCCAATCGTCACACACGGCAACAATGGCAGAAAGCTTACACCTCATGCGCGTCACCTACACCGCAATGGGGATGTTCTTGACCTGAGGGCCGTGCTCATAGCCCTCGACGATCAGATCATCGGTCGTAAACGCATAGAAGTCATGCACATCGGGGTTGAGCGTTACCTTGGGCGCAGCAAACTGCGGACGCTCAATAAGCTCGCGAACGATATCGACATGACGGTCGTAAATGTGGGCATCGGCAATCACATGCAGCAGCTCGCCAGCGATCATATCGACCGACTGCGCGACCATCATCAGCAAAATGGCGTACTGGCACACATTCCAGTTGTTCGCAGCCAAAATATCCTGGCTGCGCTGGTTGAGAATCATGTTGAGCGTCGGTTTATCATCCTGCGGACGCTGCGTCACGTTATACGTCACGCTGTAGGCACACGGATACAGGTGCATCTCGGACAGGTCGCTAAACACATAGGTGTTCGTCATAATGCGGCGGCTGTACGGCGTGTTCTTAAGGTCGTACAGCACGCGATCCATCTGGTCAAAGTCGCCCTCGGCATAATGGCTCTTCTGCCCAATCTGATACCCGTAGGCCTTGCCGATGGAGCCAGTCTCGTCGGCCCACTCGTCCCAAATATGGCTGTTGAGGTCATGCACGTTATTGGACTTCTTTTGATAGATCCATAGGATCTCATCCATGGCAGATTTGAGGGCCGTACGACGCAAGGTAAGCGCCGGAAACTCCTCGCGCAGGTCATAGCGTGCCGTGACACCAAAGTTTTTAATGGTATAGGCAGGGGTGCCATCCTCCCACACCGGGCGGACCTTTTGGCCCTCGGTGGTGGTGCCATGGCCCAAAATATCGCGGCACATGGTTACAAACTGTTGATCAGCCTTGCTCATTGACCCTCCTGTCAGTCGCCTAAAAGTGAGATTCATTGTATCCCAGGCACATGCGGCCCCACAGCCCAAACATATGCCTTCATTTTCTGGCATATGCCAGAAATTCCTTGCGTAAATCTGCGCGTTCGCTATTCTATTGTTGACATATGTCAGATAAGGAGCACGTATGGCAGGAAGACGCGAGAAACTGCGCCGCGTCGGGATCATCCCCGAATACCGCGGCTTTACCCCTGACGGCCTAGCCAGCGGAGACGCCATCGACATGACGGTCGACGAACTCGAGGCGCTGCGCCTGTGCGACCTGGAAGGCCTTAACCAAGAGGCAGTCGCAAAGCAGATGGGTATCGCGCGCGCCACGGTGGCGGCTATTTGCAGCCGCGCGCATCGCAAGGTGGCAAACGCGCTGGTCAATGGTCGGGCGCTCATCATCGAAGGCGGCAATATCGCGTACTCCCCCATCACCACGACAACGGCCGCATGGCCAGCAAAGGAGGTCGGCACCATGAGGGTGGCAACCACGTACGACAATGGCAACATCTTTATGCACTTTGGCCGCAGCGAGCAGTTCAAGATCTACGACATTCAGGACGGCAAGGTGCTCAACGAGCAGGTCGTGGGCACCGGCGGCACCGGCCACGGCGCACTTGCGGGCCTGCTCGCCAACGGCGGCGTGGACACGCTCATCTGCGGCGGCATCGGCGGAGGCGCTATCAACGCGCTTGCTCAAGCCGGCATCACGGTATACGCAGGTGCCCAGGGCAGCTGCGACGCTTGCGTCGAGGCCCTTATCGCCGGCACGCTCGCACAGAACGGCGAGGCCACGTGCGGCTGCCACAGCCACGACCACAAGCACACCCATGAGCATGGCGGGTCCTGCGGCTGCCACGGCCATCACGAGCACGAGGGCCACGAGGGCTGCGGCTGCCACTAACGGCACGGCACCGCGAGCTCGGGGCGCGAAGCCGAACGCAACTCAACAATCAAAGCCAACAACAAAGGCCACCCGGTAGCTTCCGAGTGGCCTTTGCCATATCAAGCTGGAATTACAGCTCTATTTCTTATTACGCATCTGCGCTTCCATCTGGCGCAGCAGCTCCATATCGGACTTAGGACCGCCCGTACCTAGGCCGCCCATGCCGCCCAGACCCATAGCGTCCAGGCCAGGGATATTGGGCATGCGCATCTTCTTGCCCTTCTTTCCCTTTTTGCCCTTTTTGCCGCCGGCCTGCGCCTGATTGGCCATTGTGCGCATGCGGCCCATCATCTTATTCATCTCGCCCCACTGCTTCATAAGGCTGTTGACCTGGGTGGGGGTTACGCCGGCTCCCTTGGCAATGCGGGCGCGGCGCTGGCCGTTGATGATGGAGGGACGCAGGCGCTCCTCCTTGGTCATCGACATGATGATGGCCTCGTTCTTATCGAAGATGCCCTCGTCCAGGTTGCCGCCCATCTGGTTGAGTGCACGCTGGCCACCGGGGAGCATGCCCAGAATGCCCTTCATGCCGCCCATCTTCTTGACGGCCTTCATCTGGTCAAGCATATCGTTCATGGTGAAGCCCTCGCGCAGCATACGCTCGGCAGCCTCGAGCTGCTCTGCATCGGCTGCCTCCTGGGCCTTCTCGATGATGCCGACGACATCGCCCATGCCCAGAATGCGCTTGGCCATGCGATCGGGATAGAACGGCTCAAGAGAATCGGGTTTCTCGCCCATGCTCACGAACTTGATGGGCTTGCCGGTCACCTGACGCACCGAAAGTGCGCCACCGCCACGGGCGTCACCGTCGAGCTTGGAGATGATCACGCCGTCAAAGTCGGTGCGATCGGCGAAGGTCGAGACGACGTTAACGATATCCTGGCCGGTCATGGCATCGACGACCATCAGCACCTGGTCGGGCTTGACGGCCTTCTTGATGTCGACGGCCTCCTGCATCATCTGCTCGTCGATCTGAAGACGACCGGCGGTATCGACAATGACCACGTCACGCAGGTGGTCGACGGCCTCCTGAATGGCACCCTTGGCGATGTCGACCGGGTGCGCGCCGTCGCCGCGGAAGACCGGAACGCCGATCTCTCCACCGAGCGTGGCCAGCTGGTCGGCAGCGGCGGGACGGTAGACGTCGCACGCGGCGAGCAACGGCGAGCGGCCCTGCTTCTTGAGCAGGTAGGCAAGCTTTACGGCAGCCGTGGTCTTACCGGAGCCCTGCAGGCCCACGAGCATGATGACATTAGGAATGCGGTTACTAAAAACGAGCTTGCTCTCGGTGGAGCCGAGCATCTCGGTGAGCTCGTCGAGCACGATCTTGACGACGTTTTGCGCCGGCGACAGCGACTCCATGACCTCGGCGGTCATGCAGCGCTCCTTGGTCTTAGCAACGAACTCCTTGACGACCTTAAAGTTAACGTCGGCCTCGAGCAGCGCCATGCGAATGTCGCGCATGGCCGAGGTGATATCGGCCTCGGTCAGCTTACCCTTGCCGCGCAGGCGGTCAAATGTGTCGTTGAGGCGATCGCTCAGGGAATCAAACACTGGTTACTCCTTAGTTGGACTCGCCCACCAGGGCGCGGCAGAAATCTTTGGCGTTAAACTCCTGCAGGTCATCGACCTGCTCGCCCACGCCGATGCGCAGGATCGGGAGCTTGAGCTTCTCGGCCACGGCCATGGCGATACCGCCCTTAGCCGTGCCGTCGAGCTTAGTCATGATAATACCGTCCAGGCCCAGCGCCTCGTTAAACTCGAGCGCCTGGTTCAGACCGTTCTGGCCGGTGGCGGCATCGATTACGAGGACGACCGAGACAGGCATGGGGCCGGCAGCCATATTGGCGGCGCGCTTACGCGTCACGTTGACCACTTTGGCAAGCTCGCGCATGAGCTCGGGGCTTGTGTGCAGACGGCCGGCGGTATCGATGAGCACCAGGTCGCTGCCGCGCTTATCGGCCTCATCGAGCACGTCATAGCACACGCTCGCCGGATCGGAGCCGCGGTCACGCTTAATAACCGGTACGCCGGCACGCTGGCCCCACACATCGAGCTGCTCGATGGCGGCGGCGCGGAAGGTATCGGCCGAACCGATCACCACGTTCTTGCCGCGGGCAGCCATGGCGCTCGCAATCTTGCCGACCGTTGTGGTCTTGCCGGCGCCGTTGATGCCCACAAACAGCACGCAGCTCGGCGTATCGGAAAACGGATCACGCTCAACAGGCACAAAATGGCCCTCGAGCTGCTCGGCCAGAGCGCGGCGAAGCTGCGGGGCGGTCTTAAGGTTCTTCTTGGCAGCAGCATCGCGCAGGTCATCGGAGACCTGAATAGCGACCTCGGCACCCATGTCACCCATGACGAGGGTGTCCTCAAGGTCCTCCCAAAAGTCCTCGTCGACCTCGCCGCCAAAGTAGAAGACCTCGTTGAGGGCCTCGCGGCTGCGCTCAAGTCCGCGCGAGAGAGCGTCAAAGAATCCCATTATGCATTCACGACCTTTCCGGTTTCGCGATCGAGTTTTTGCGAGACGACGCGGCTGACGCCGTCGGCTTGCATCGAGACGCCATAGAGAACGTCAGCGTCCTCCATAGTACGGCGCTGATGCGAAATGACCAAGAGCTGTGTATCGGAACGCAGCACATCGAGGGCTCCGATGAGCTTGGACAGGTTGGCGTCATCAAGCGCCGCCTCGACCTCGTCCAGCACATAGAACGGCACCGTGCGCGTGCGGTACACGGCAAAGAGCAGGGCGAGCGCCGTCAGACTCTTCTCGCCACCCGACATGAGCATCATCTTAGTAATGCGCTTGCCGCGCGGCTGCGCCACAACCTCAATGCCCGTCTCGGCAGGATGCTCGGGATCGGTCATCTCAAGATGAGCCTGGCCACCCGGGAACAGCATGGCGAAGATCTCACGGAAGTTCGCATCGACCTTCTCGAAGGTCACCAAGAAGGCTTTACGCATCTTACGGTCGATGGCCACGGTAATCTTGGTGAGCGCCTTGCGCGCGCTCTCCAGATCGGCCAGCTGCTCCTCGATGTAATCGGCGCGGCGCTTGAGCTGCTCGTACTCCTCCATGGCAACCTGGTTCACAGGGCCCAGGTTGTTGATCTGGCACACGAGCTGGTTGAGCTCGCGCTCGGCGGCGTCGCGGTCGGTGGGAGCAGGAAGCATGAGCGCTTCCTCGAGCACCGTAGTGCCATCGGCGGTAATGGCCTTGATGGCCGCCTCCACCTGAACCTCGAGCTTGCCGCGGGAAACCTTGAACTCGTTTTGCGTCGCCGTGGCGGCATCGACCCACTCCTTGGCGCGGGAGACCTCGGCCTTGGCGTCTTCGATGGTCTTCTTGAGCGAGGCCGAGTCCGCCTCCTCGAGCGAAGCCTGATCACGCAGACGCGCGGCCCAATCCGATGCGCGATCCAGCAGGGCCGAATAGCGCTCGTGCATGGGGTCGACACGCAGGCGCAGCAGCTCGAGTGAGCGCGAGGCCTGGCGTGTTCCGCGGATACGGCGGTCGATGCCCTCGAGTCGATGCTCCAAGTCGGGCACACGGCCCTTCAGCGAACGCAGACGCTCGCTCGTCTGAGCCAGGCGGACCTTGGCATCGGCGAGCTTGCCGGCTGCCTCGGAATCGTCACGACGCACGCGATCGAGCTCGTCGTTGGCTTCGGCAATCTGGAGACCCAGGTCGCCTGCCTGCGCGCGGGCCTCGTCGCGCGAACGGGTGAGTTCGTCAACGCGCGGGCGCGCAGCGCGAACGGCCTCGGCGGCCTGCTCGCGGCGCTTGGAGATGCGCACGCGCTCGACCTCGGCGTTGTAGGCGCTTTGCTCCAGGCGGCCAATCTCGGAGAGCAGCGAGCGGCGCTCGCCCTCAAGACGGGCGATCTCGCCGGCGGCATCGCCCTCGGCGGCACGCGCCTCCTCAACGGCCGCATTGGCCTCGACGACCTGATCCGACACATGCTCAAACACAGCAGCTAGATCGGGCTCCAGGCCCTCCAGCTCGCGAATGCGACGCTTGCGCTCCAAGGCACCCGATGCCTCACCGGCATCGAGGCCCACGCGTACCAAGCCGCCGCAGGCAACGCGGGCACCATCAGGGGTCACATAGGTCACGCCATCCACAACCGGCGCCGCCAACGCGGTGGCCAAGTCATCGACCACGTAATAGCCACCGAGCAGCGCCTCGACAATCGAACCATAACCGGAGCGCACAGACAGACGATCGACCAGACGAGAGCCGGCAGCGCCCTTGGCAGCTGCACCGCCGCTCACGCCGCGCGCCACCAGCAGCGCCTCGCCCGAGGCCTTCTTCTGGTCCAGGGCCGCACGACCGGCACGCTCAAGCGCGGACGTATCGTCGAACAGCAGCGCATCGATATCGCCGGCGAGCAATTGCTCAACCAGGCCCTCAAGCTCGCGCGGGGCCTCGAGCACGTCGCCCAGACGGCCTGAGACATCATCGCCCAGCGCGCCCACCAGACGGCTTACGAGCGGCGAACTGTCGGCCATGCGGGCATCGAGCTTCTTTTGGCTGGCAAGCTCCGAGCGCACCTCGGATAACTTGTTGCGCGCCTCGCTCTCGCGGGCACGCAGGTTCTTCAGGGACGCGCGTGCCGTCTCGGTTGCCTCACGCGCATCGACCTGAGCCTGGCGCGCTTCCTCAAGAGCGCCCTCAAGCTCCTCGGCGCGGTCGCGACGGCTCTCGAGCGAGGCCGTGACCTCCTCGAGCTGTTCATCGATCTGCTCCAGGCGCGAGGCGTACATGTTGTCCTCGACCTCGGCGTTACTCAGCGAGTCCTTCACCTTGGCGAGCTCGAGCGCGGCGTTATCGGCCACACGCTGCACATCGCGCTGCTCGCGCGTGAGCTGCGAAATCTGATTGTCGAGTGCCACGCGACGCTCGTGGAGCTGGGCGGCGGCAGGACCGGCGGCGTCAACGTCCTCCTGGGCCTGCATGTGCGCGCCGGTCACTTCCTCAAGCTGCGCACGTGCATCCTCGAGCTCCTCTACCACGCGACGACGCTGATGCTCGGAGCTCGAAATCTGCCCGCGCATGTCGGACAGGCGCGACACCATGTTGTGGCCCTTTTCCTCGAGCAGACGCATATCGGAGTTAATGCGACCGACCACATCTTGCATATGGCGGCGCTGCTCGCCCAGATCGCCCACAAACAGGCCCTTTTCCTCGAGCATGACCTGGAGCTTCTCGAGCTCGCGCTCCTTTTCGCCCATGCGGTACTGCGCAAGCTCCAGCTCGGCGGCGCCTTCCTTGGAGCGGCTCTCCAGGTCGTTCCACTGCGACTGCAGCGAACGCAGCTCGTCGACGGCTAGCATCTGCGTAAGCTCGTTCGCGCGCGAGGACAGCTCTTTGTACTTGCGCGCACGATCGACCTGACGCTCCAGCGGTCGCAGCTGACGGGCAATTTCCTTATTGATGTCGCGGGCACGCGTCAGGTGCTCGTCCATCGACTTAATCTTTTTGAGCGCACGCTCCTTGCGGCGCTTGTGCTTGGAGATGCCGGCGGCCTCCTCGATGAGGGCGCGGCGCTCCTCGGGGCGGCTCTGCAAAATGGCGTCGAGCTTGCCCTGGCTGATGATGGAATGCGTATCCTTGCCCAAGCCCGAATCGTGCAGGATGTCCTGAATGTCCATCAGGCGGCACGGACTCGAGTTGATGAGGTACTCGCTTTCGCCCGAGCGATACATACGACGGGTGATGGCGACCTCGTCAAAGTCGACGGGCAGCATATGGTCCGAGTTATCGAGCACCAGCGTGACCTCGGCGACACCCACCGGCTTGCGCGCTGACGAGCCCGAGAAGATGACATCCTCCATGGCCTGGCCGCGCAGCTGCTTGGCGCTCTGCTCGCCCAGGACCCACAGAATCGAGTCAGAGATGTTCGATTTTCCCGAGCCGTTGGGACCGACGATGACGGTCAGGCCCGGCTCAAACGTCATATGGGCGCGGTCGGCAAACGACTTGAACCCTTTGAGCGTGAGGGACTTGAGATACACGGTTCCTCGCTTAAACAGGCTTCTTGTTGAGAATCACGCCGTTGGTGGTGTAGCCCATGCGGTCAAGTGCCTCGAGTGCAGCGGCTCCCTCGGCTTCCTTCTTTGAGGAGCCGGAGCCGCGACCCTGGCGAATACCATCGATCAACACCACGGCGGTAAAGGTGGGCGCATGCGCCGGGCCCTCGGAGCCAACGAGCTTATACGCCGGGGGTTCGTGGCCGTCGCCTTGCACGCACTCCTGCAAGAACGATTTGGGGTTCGCGGGGTGCTCGGCACGCTCGGAAGCCAAATGCGGCTTAAGCGTACGGTGGATAAACTCCGCTGCGGCATCCCAGCCGGCGTCCAGGTACAGCGCGCCCACGAGCGACTCGTAGACGTTCTCGAGCGCCGAATGCAGGCCGCGCGCACCGGTACCGGTCTCGGAGGCACCAAAGATGATGATGTCGTCGATGCCCAACTCGTGAGAAACCTCGGACAGCGTGGCGCCCGAGACAAGCGACACCTTCAGGCGCGTGAGCTTGCCCTCGTCAAACTCCGGATAGGACTCAAAGAGCGAACGGGCGACGACGGCGCCCAAAATGGAATCGCCCAAGAACTCAAGGCGCTCATAGCTGGCAGAAACCGGCTGGCCCTCGACTGCCGAGGGATGCGTAAGCGCCGCGCGCAGCAGCACCTTATTATTGAACTCGTGGCCCAGGATTTCCTGGGCACGCGTAAGTCGTTCAGACAAAGCCAAGACCTAGGCCTCCCTGGCGTGTTCGATCGCGTCGACGGCGTCGGCGACAGAGTTGAGCGAGAGCAGAGTCTCGTCATCGATCTCGAGGTTGAACTCGTCCTCGATAGCCGTAACCAGCTGCAGGCGCTCGAGCGAGTTGGCATCGAGATCGTCAAAGGTGGTCTCATCGCTAATTTCGGCAACATCGACGCCCAGAACGTCAGCAGCGACCTCGGCGATCTTGTCGAAGATTTCGGAGCGGTCCATAGCGCTTCCTCTCATAGTGCATGAATACCAAAAGAATGGTACCGCCCGGGCGGTACCAAGACACGGTTCTGATTCTACCCCACGAAGCAGGCCGCGAGGCACATAACAGCGCTCTAACTCGCTCTTACAAAACGATGCCGTCCATGGAGTTGGCGACGTTCTCGACCAGCCCCGCGCGCACGGCTTCGGCCGCCGCGAGCGTACCGTTTTTAACAGCCTCGACCGAGGTGGCGCCATGGCCGATTAGGACCACGCCACGCAGGCCCAAAAGAATCGCGCCGCCCTTGGCATCACCAGAGAGCTTGGCCTTAATCCCGCGCATCTGCTTTTTGATGAGCAGCGCGGCGATCTTGGTGCCGAGCGAGGCCATAAAGGCGCCCTTGAGCTCCTGCAGCAAAAACTTGGCAGCGCCCTCGGTGGCCTTGAGCGCAATATTGCCCGACATGCCGTCGGCGACCACGACGTCAAAATTGCCCGACGTAAGATCGGTGCCTTCGCAGTTACCCACAAAGCCGGGAACGGCGGCTTTCATGGCCGGGAAGCAGGCCTTGGTAAAGTTGGAGCCCTTCTCGTCCTCGGTGCCATTGGCGAGCAGACCTACGCGAGGATGGTCAACGCCCAAGACGACGCGGGCATAGGCGCTGCCCATCTGCGCAAAGCGCACCATATCGTCCACCTCAACATCGGGGTTGGCGCCCATATCGCACAGCACCGTCAGACCGCCGGCGCGATTGGGTAGCGCATTGGTCAGACAGGGACGTATCGGCTGCTTCTTGCCTTCGGCCTGATACCTAAACGGCGTCACATAGGCGGTAGCGGCAGCGGTCATGGCGCCGGTGGAGCCGGCGGAGAAGAAGGCGTCCGCGTTACCCTTCTTGATAGCGCGGCAGGCAAGCACGATCGAGGACTTGCGCTTGGTCATCACGGCTCGAATGGGATCGTCATCCATGGCGATGACATCGGGCGCCTCCAAGGCCTCAACACGAGCGTGAGCCGCGGCAAAGGGGTTCACGATCTCTGCGGGACCGACGGCCAAGACCTCGATATCGGGATCCGCCGCAAGCGCCGCCTCGATACCGTCGAGGACAACCTGGGGCTTCTCGTCTCCACCCACAACGTCTACACAAACGCGAACGTTACTCATTTCATATGCTCCTTATACAAAAATGGCCGACTCATTGAGCCGGCCATTGTGGTTCCAGTTGGAACGGCATCGCATCCAGAGTATACAGTTACTCGGTAACGATAACCTCGCGGTCCTTGTAGAAACCGCAGCTGGGGCACACGTGGTGCGGGAGCTTGACAGCACCGCAACGGGGGCACGTGGACTGAGCCGCAGCCGAGATCTTCATGTTGGCGGAACGGCGGGTGTGAGTGCGGATACGACCCTGCTTTTGTTTAGGTACGGGCATAGTGACCTTCCTTATGAACTATCCAGTGTGGCGATTACGCGCAAGTAGCGATACTACCACAGTTTTACTCGTCAAGCTTGAGATTCTTCAATGCTGCAAATGGATTTTCCGTGGCAGCGACCCAGTCGGCCTCTGCTTGAGCGGCGCAATCGCATTGCTCGACGTTGAGATTGATGCCGCAAGTGGGGCATAGGCCGCGACAATCGGGCTTGCACAGGACAACGAACGGCGTGTCCATGACGACCGCGTCGTTGATAGGCTCACCCAGATCGACGATGCGATCCTCGCCCAGTAACTCGTAGCCATCTTCGTAGGCCTCGGGGTCCTCGGGCTCGTTAAAGAGATAGAATTCCTCGATCTCACCGGCAATATCAAACGAAGCGGGCTCCAGGCAACGGTCGCACTCACCGGTTGCGTGCGCGCGGACCATGCCCGTAAGCAGAACACCGGTGCCGGCATTGGTAAAGACCACATCGTAGTCAATGCCGTCCTGTAGCTGGTACTCCTTCTCGCCCACCGTATAGGTGGCGACATCGACCTTACCGGTCAGCGGGTACGAGTCTCCGGGAAACTCGAGCTGCTCGGAAAGATCGACGGTAACGCTCGGGAACTCAGCCATTACCACTGACCATTCTGCTGGGCGGCACCCTCGTTGAGCTGCTGACGGCAACGGGTGACGGTGCCGGTCAGGCTCTTGAGGTTCTCCTCGAGGTGCGTAAAGACCTGCTCGGCGTAGTCCTCGGCGGCATAACGCGTCTCGCGCTCATACTGCTGGGCACGGTCGCGAATATCGTCGGCCTGCTGCTGCGCTAAGCGAACGATTTCCTGCTCACCGGCAATGGTGAGGGCCTGCTGCTGAGCATCGGCGATGATGGAATCGGCCTGAGCGGCGGCGGAAGCCATAAGCTCCTCACGCTCCTTGAGGATACGGCGGGACTTCTGCCATTCCTCGGGATAGCTCATGCGGATCTCGTCGAGGATGTTAAAGAAGACGTCGGCGTCGATAACCTTCATCTGGGCGTTCTTGCCGAACGGCGTCTTAGCCTCTTCGATGAGCCCCTCGAGCTCGTCGACAAGACTCACGATCCTGTCGCCAGGAAAATTCTCGCCCGGCATCCGGTCTCCTTTCATAGGTAACATATCATCGTGTTAGTTTACCACATGCCACCAGGCATTAAAAAACGTCACGAAAAGCGATGTTTGAGCGCCTTGACCACATTGGGCGGAACAAAATTAGAGACGTCACTACCGAGCGAGGCAATCTGGCGAACCACCGAGCTCGAGATATAGCCGTACTGCGGCGCGCTCATGACAAAGATGGACTCCAGCTCGTTATCCAGGCGGTAGTTGAGGTCGGCCTGCTGCAGCTCGTACTCAAAGTCGGTCATAGCACGCAGACCCTTGACCACGGCTCCTGCTCCCTGTTCGCGGGCAAAATCGACCAAGAGGCCGGTGAAGGGTAGCACCTCGACGCCGTCAATATCACCGAGCGCCTCACGGGCCAGCGCCACGCGCTCATCGAGCATAAAGGTGGTGCCCACGCCGTTTTTTCCCTGCGACTCGGCAACGGCCACGATCACGCTGGGGAAGATGCGGCGGGCACGGCGAATCACGTCGATGTGGCCAAACGTGATGGGATCGAAGGTACCCGGGACGATTACACGGTTAATGGTGTCACTCATGAGCATCCTCCGTGGGTGCGTCGCTATCGTTGCCATCATCCTCGCCGTTGCCAACCCAACGAAGCAGGTCGACCGAGGTAATGCCGTAACGCTTCTCACGCACGATCTCAAAGCCTGCCGGATGCGCACCCGCATCGGCGGCAGCGTGCTCGAACAGCGCATAGGCACCCTGCGCCAGCAAGTCCTGCTGGGCCAAGTTCTGCAGCAGCCCCTCGACCGGCTCGGCGCCATAAGCATAGGGCGGGTCGAGCAGGACCAGGTCAAAGGGACCGCCCGGCACGCGGCCGCGCGAAGTGCTTGCCAGCACGTCGCCGCTCACCACGCGCCAACGCGCACGGTCGCGGCACAGCGACTCGATATTCTTGGTAATCAGACGAGCAGCGTTGCGATCGATCTCGAACGTGGTGAGCGAGCGGGCACCACGCGAGAGCATCTCAATGCCCAAGGCACCGGAGCCGCCAAAGGCATCCAGCACGCGGACCTCGTCCAGATCGAAGTCGAATGCCGACATGACCATAGATGCGCACGCCTCGCGCACGCGATCGGTCGTGGGGCGGGTGACATCGCGACCACGGGGCTCCTCGATCTTACGACCGCGCCATTCGCCGCCGATGATTCTCATCCTCCGCTGACCTCCTTAAAGATGTGTCGATACCGCGTGGCGACCGCATCGCGCAAGGGACGCGTCGCCACGGAGTCAAGGTTGCAAGCATACCGCAAGAGCTCGACCGCGTCCAAATGGGCCCACTCGATCAATTCCTCGTCGGCGTCCAGGTCCACAAAGCGCAAGGTCACGCCGCCATGCTGGCGGTAACCCAGGATTTCACCCTCGTGGCGCAGACGCAAGTCCATCTGGGCGAGCGTAAAGCCGTCCGAGGTCTTCTCGAGCGACTGGAGGCGTTCTTGTGCCACCGACGCGCCGCCGTTGCCCTTGGAGTGCGTCATGACCAGGCACGTACCCGACACACTGCCGCGGCCCACGCGCCCGCGCAGCTGGTGCAAGGCCGCCAACCCAAAGCGCTCGCCATTCTCGATGACCATGACGGTGGCGTTGGGCACGTCGACGCCCACCTCGACCACCGTAGTCGAGACGAGCACATCGATCTCGCCACGCTTAAAGGCATCGATGACCTGGTCCTTCTCCCCCGCAGGCATGCGACCATGAAGACGCTCGATGGCAAGACCCGGCAACGCCAGACGCAGGCGATCGAGCTCGGTCGCCGTATCGTGCAGCGGCACGGGGACCGTCACGCGGCCCTCGTCGTCGCGGGCGATACCGGGCACGTCCTCCAGATCATCGGCCGAGTCACTCGGCTCCACGAGCGGGCAAATCACGTAGGCCTGCTGACCCTTTTCATGCGCCTCGCGGATGGCGCCATAGGCAAGGTCGCGGCTCGACTCGGTAAGCACGCGTGTCGTCACGCCAGCGCCAGGGACGGGCCGATGGCGGATGATGCTCGTGTCCAGATCGCCGTAGACCGAAAGCGCCAGCGTACGTGGGATGGGCGTTGCCGTCATAACGAGCAGATCGGCACCAGGGCCCTTCGCACGCAGGGCGTTGCGTTGGCCGACGCCAAACCGGTGCTGCTCATCGATGACCACGAGCGACAGATGCTTGAACGCCACGTTATCCGAAAGCACCGCGTGGGTGCCAAAGAGGACATCGAGCTCGCCCGATTCCAGCTGGGCATGGATCCGCTCGCGCTCGGCCGCTGGCGTGGCGCCCGTCAGGAGCGCCCAGGTCATGCCAGCCTGCGAGAGCAAGGGGCCGGTCTTATCGGCATATTGACGCGCCAGCACGCCCGTGGGCGCCATAACGCAGGCCTGCGTGCCGCTATCGGTAGCCACAGCCAGCGCGCAGGCGGCAACGGCGGTCTTACCGGTACCGACATCGCCCAGCAGCAGGCGGTTCATCACGCGCCCGCCATCGCACATATCGCGCAGGATATCTTGGAACGCGGCCTCCTGCTCGTCGCTCAGCGAAAATGGCAGGGCTTGCTTGAGCGCGGCCAGGTGCTCGCCCGCGGCGTGGGCGTAGGGCACCACATCGACCAGGCTGCCGTCGTTGCGCAGGCGCAGCGCCAGCTGCAGGTAAAGGCACTCCTCGTAGGCAAGCCGTGCGCGCGCGATATCGCGCTCAGCCATGCTCGAGGGAAAGTGAATTGATCGAAGCGCACGAGCATTGCTCATCAGGCGACGCTTAACGCGCAAGCGTGCGGGAATCGGGTCGAAGGGATTGCCGACGACCTCGAGCGCGCCACTTACGATGCGGCGCATCCATGCCTGGCTCACGCCGTCACTCACATAATGGACCGGCAAAATGGTGCCCGCAGCACGCCCGTCATCGAGCTTTTCAAAGTGCGGCGAGGCCATCTGCTTAAAACCGTAGGCAAACTCGACCTTGCCCATCACGGCCAGGCGGTCGCCCTGCTTAAGCTGCTGGGCAATCCAAGGCTGACGGAAAAAGGCGACCTGCAGCACGCCCGTCTCGTCAACGAGTGAGACCTCGGTCACCTGCATGCGCGGACGCGGCTTCTTTTGAACGATACGGTCGACCGTGGCGATGATGGTGCACACGGTACCGATGGGCGCCATCTCGATGGACCAGGAGCGCGTAAAGTCCAGGTATCGATGAGGGATATGCAGAAGGAGGTCCCCCACCGTCCGAATTCCCAGACGGCGAAGGGCCTCCTCACGTTTACCCGAAACATATTTGAGTCGCGCGATATCCTCGTCGAGCGCATTGCTCTGGGCAAAGCGATCCGAGACGCGCGGCACGGAGCAGAGCTCAGACATGGGCAGATGCCTACTCGATCGAGAAGATCACGGGATAGAGCGGCTGCTCGCCACGATGGGCGTCGATCTCCAGGTCGGGCTGAGCCTCCTCGATAGCGTCGACGATCTCCTGGAAGGCTTCATCGGACAGCTCCTCGCCGGCCAGAATCGTCAGCGCGTCGCCCTCCTCTTCCTCCTGCATACGGTTGATACAATCGAGCGTGACCTGTTTCACATCGGAGCCGACCACATCGATGGAACCGGCAATGATACCCATGACGTCACCGGAGTGAATCGGGGAGCCGTCCGAGGCGCTGGAGTCGCGCACGGCGCGGGTGACCTCGCCATCGCGGACCTCGCTGATGGCGTCGACCATAGCGGCGACGGCGTCCTCGAGATCGGAATCGGGCAGGACCGCGAACAGCGCGGAGAAGGCCTGCGGAACGGTCTTGGTGGGAACGACGGCGACCTTCTTGTCAGTGCAGGCAGAGGCGGCGGCCTCGGCAGCCATGCGGATGTTACCGTTGTTGGGCAGGATGATAACCGAGGTCGCGTTGACCTGGTCGACGGCGCCCAGCAGGTCTGCAGTCGAGGGGTTCATGGTCTGACCACCCGACACGATCACGTCGACGCCGAGGGACTTGAGGATGTCGGCCTCGCCCGAACCGGCGGCAACGGCGACAAAGCCCAGCGCCTTGGCGGGCTCGGCAGCCTTCTCCTGGTCCTCATGAATCTTGGCGGTACGGTCGTGGGCCTCCATCTCCATGTTGTGGATAAAGACCTCGTAGATCTGACCGAGCTGCAGCATGTGCTCGAGCACCAGGTTGGGGGTGTTGGAGTGCACGTGGATCTTGTAGTCGGGGTAGGCGCCCACGAGCAACTCACAGTCACCCATGGAGCCCAGGAACTTGAGGCACTCGTCCTCGTCAAAAGGAGCGTCGGCCTTAAAGAGGAACTCGTTGCAGTAGCGGAACTCCGAGCCCTCCCAGTCGTCGTTGGCCTCGATCTCAACACGACCAAGGGCCGCGTCGTGGGCAGAGCCAGCGGAATCAAACGTGGCAGAGAAATCCTCGACAACGGTGCTGCGGCCAAGCGCAGCGGCAACAAAGTTCTCAAGGAAAATAGCAAAGCCGAAGGCGCCGGAGTCGACCACGCCGTTCTCCTTCAGAACGGGCAGCAGGTCGGGCGTGCGGGCGACGGACTGGTAGGCCTCGACGACGATAGCGTCGAGCGCATCCTCGGCCGAGAACTTCTTCTTTTCGCACTCGTCGGCCTTGGTCGAGACATCGCGCAGCACCGTGAGGATCGTGCCCTCGATGGGCTTACGGACGGCCTGGAAGGCGACCTTGACGGCTCGGCGGAACGCATAGGCAATGTTGGCGGACGTAATGGGCTCGTCGGCAGAGACAAGACCCTCGGCCACGCCGCGCAGGATCTGCGAAGTGATGACGCCGGAGTTGCCGCGGGCGCCCATCAGGGAGCCGTGGGTGATGGCGCCGGCAATGGCCTCCATGTCGGCATCGGCGGGAAGGGCAGGAAGCTCCTTGGTCACCGAGGCGAGCGTGAGCGACATGTTGGTGCCGGTGTCGCCGTCGGGCACGGGAAAGACGTTGAGCTTGTTGATCTCCTCGGCCTTGTCGGAAACGGCAGCCGCAGCGATCGGAAAACAGGTGCGAATGGTCTTTGCAATCATGGGTATTTGAATCTCCGTTTTCGGATGCTAGTTCAGACGGCTCTTGAGCGCGTCGATATGGATGCCGATCTTAAGGCTGGCGGGATCGATCTGGGCGATCTCCTGCAGGGTGAAGGCAACGGAGCTCGAAAGATTGTGGCAGACGGACTTCATGTTGACGCCGTTCTCGAGCACGACGTGAAGATCGACCGTAAGGCCGTTCTCGTCGGCGGAGACAAGCACGCCCTTGCGGAGGCGCTGGCCGGCAAGCAGGCGCACGCTCTCGGCGCCCTGGAGCTGCTCAGCCATACCGACGACGCCATAGCACGTCATCGCGGCATAACCGGCAATATCGGCAATAACGTCGTTCGAGACGCTCAGGCTGCCGTTAATGGTCTCAGACACAAGAATCTCCTTATCTGGTGCTCGCGGCACCATGTCGTGGGAGCAATCATTGCAATATTTTACAACGACCGCGCCATGTTGAGGTGGTGGGTCGCGGGATTACATCCTCGACACGAAATGTTGATATGGCAACGTTCGAGTCAAGTGGTCGCGGCATGAAAAAACCCGCCGCATAAGCGACGGGTTTTACAACCTGGCTCCCCGGGTAGGACTCGAACCTACAACAGCGCGGTTAACAGCCGCGTGCTCTACCATTGAGCTACCGAGGAATTAAAAAGCCCAGCGAAATGGGCTGAGAAATTCTGGCTCCCCGGGTAGGACTCGAACCTACAACAGCGCGGTTAACAGCCGCGTGCTCTACCATTGAGCTACCGAGGAATAGGTGCGTGCTCTCAAGCAACGAGGTTTATTATACGGACGAATCAGCTTAGGGCAAGAACTTTTTTGAGAATTTTTCCGACCTAGTCATTGGGGACGTTCTTGAATGACTAGACAAGGAGTGTCCCAAAGTGCCGGCAGAAAAGGAACATCCCTAAGTACCGACCAAAGCTACTCATTTAAGTCTGTCCCCAATAACCACCCCCAAACTGTCGCACAACTGACAGCCATAGCAACGCCGCAGATAGAGGACGGACAGCGAAAACCCGCCAGAGCGAGCAAGGTGCCTTGAAACGAGGCGGCATTGATCTTTCGATCATGCCGCCGAAGTTGAAAGGCAGATTGCCGCTCTGGCGGGTTTGCAGCGTCGGCCAGTTACGGCGTTCGGAAGAACGCCGTAACCCTAAGACTCGATATAGTCTTTGAGCTTGCTGCTGCGGCTCGGGTGACGGAGCTTGGCCAGGGTCTTGGACTCGATCTGGCGGATGCGCTCGCGCGTGACGCCAAACTCGCGGCCGACTTCCTCGAGCGTGCGGGGATGCCCGTCGACAAGGCCAAAGCGTAGCTCGATAACCTTGCGCTCGCGATCGGCAAGCGAGTCGAGCACCTGGGTGAGCTGCTCCTGAAGCATGGAGAAGCTGGCGGCATCGGGCGGAACGATGGCCTGGGAGTCCTCGATGAAGTCGCCCAGCTGGGAATCCTCTTCCTCGCCGATGGGGGTCTCGAGCGACACGGGCTCCTGCGAGATCTTCTGGATCTCGCGGACACGGTCGGCGCTCATGTCCATCTCGGCACCGATCTCCTCGGGGGTCGGGTCGCGGCCCAGGTCCTGAAGGAGCTGGCGCTGCACGCGGACAAGCTTGTTGATGGTCTCGACCATGTGCACGGGAATACGGATGGTACGGGCCTGGTCGGCGATAGCGCGCGTGATGGCCTGACGGATCCACCACGTGGCATACGTGGAGAACTTGAAGCCCTTCTGGTAGTCGAACTTCTCGACGGCGCGGATCAGACCGAGGTTACCCTCCTGGATCAGGTCAAGGAACAGCATGCCGCGGCCGACATAGCGTTTGGCGATGGAGACGACCAGACGCAGGTTTGCGCTGATGAGTGCCTGCTTGGCTTCGAGGCCCACGTTCTCAATGCGCGTAAGACGACGCATCTCGGCACGCGTGAGCTCGAGCTCGCCGGCATCGGCAGCCTCGAGCTTCTCGGTGGCCTCGAGACCGGCCTCGATCTTCATGGCCAAATCGACCTCTTCGGAGGCGGTCAGCAGGTCGACCTTGCCGATCTCCTTGAGGTACATACGAACCGGATCGCCGGTCAGCATCACCGTGGAGGCATCGATGCCACGCACGCGGGAGCGTGAACGGGACGTGCGCACGGTGCGCTTCTTCTTGCTCTTGGAAGAACCCATCTCGGCGTCGGCCTGACGGGCCATCTTGAGCTCGTGATCGTCGAGCGAGCCGGAATCGTGCTCGTCGTCGTCATCGAAATCGTCAGTATCGGTATCGTTATCGTCATCGTCGACGTCCATGGGGGCGTCGTCGTTTCCGCTCGCGGAGATAATCTGGATGCCGCTGTTGCGCAGCGCGGAATACACCGCGGTGAGCTGCTCGTCAGAAACATCGATATCCTTCAGGGCGACCTGAATCTCGTCCTCGGTTACCGAAGTCCTGTTTGAGCCGTTGCCCATGAGCTTTGCAACGTAGGATTCCAGCCCAGTACCCGTGCTCTCAGTCTTTTTTGGCACAGATTCTCCCTTCATAGTCCACAGGACTCAATACTTTAGCACACACATAGGCGTCTATACCCAAAAAGAGGACTGGATATAGGCGAGAATACGCTGGTTGACCACAACATCTAGGCCTGTTCGGTGCCTGCGGCCTCCAGACCGATCAAACGGAACGGGTCCGCCACGCCGCCGATAGACTTTTGCAGCTCGCGTTGACGCTGCGAATCCTGCGCGGCCTGCACGGTCAGCGCGCGACGGGCCTCATCATCGAGCGAACGGTCCTGGCGCAGCTTGGCCTGTGCGGCACGCATGCGGCGCTTGATGGTGTAGAGCTCGAGCGTATCGAGCATGAACACGATGTTCGTCTCGGTGGGGTGCTTGCTCGTCGCGGAGATGCGCCCGGCACTCACAAGCGTTGCCGCCTCGGGACAGACCGAGCGCGCCGCATCCATGCAGGCTGCAGGATCGGTTCCCGGCGGCGTTGCCAGAACGGCCCATGCGATGGACTCGTGACGTGGGTCAACCCACTCGATAGAGCAGATGCGGTCGGCATACGTGCGGAACAGGTCGGGGTAGCTCGTGAGCATCGTCAACAGCTCGCGCTCCCCTGCCAAGGACTTGCGCTCAAGATCAGTAAGAACCATCGGCGCCGCCGCAGCCGGAGCGCCCGAACCATCAGTCACAGGCACAGCACCCATATCATCAGGCACATCGATCGGCGGCAGATCGTCGACGAGCTCCACGGGCGCGGCGCCGTAGGCATCGAGCGGGACATGGTCGTACGGCTCCTCCTCGACCGGCGCGGACACCGGCGGCGTCGCGCCCGATGCCCAAGCACCACGAGATGTCCCCTGCGAACCAGACGACCGACCGCCCGCGCTACCAGATCGCTCAGCTTGCGCCCGCTGGCGTTCATAGTTCTGTTCGCGACGGCGCTCCGCATCTTCGCGCTTGGCGACGTCGCGAAACACGCGGCCCGAGCTCGCGCGCACGGTCTCCAGGTCCAAACCAAGCAGGTCGGCAATCTGGATAAAGTACGTGTCGATCATATAGCTATCGCGCAGCGGATAGATAAGCGTCAGCACATCTTCCAGCGCCTTGGCGCGACCGCCCGGCGTGGTGATGTCGCTCGACTCCTGCAGCGAGCGGTAGACAAAGTCCATAAGCGGCTCGGCAGCGTCGATGCGCGCCTGCAGCTCCTGTCCACCATGTGCCGTGATGAACTCCATGGGGTCGTTGCCGTCGGGCAGCACCACGCAGCGAAGGTCCATCGAATCCTGCTCGATAAACTGAATCGCGCGACGGGCGGCCTTCTGGCCCGCGGCATCGCCGTCAAACATATACACGATGCGCTTAGCAAAGCGGGTGAGCGTCTTGACGTGATGCTCCGTGAGCGCGGTGCCCAGCGTGGCGACAACGTTTTTAATCCCCGCCTCCCAACAGGCGATGCAGTCGGTATAGCCCTCTACCACGATGGCGGTATCCTGTGCGACGATAAACTCCTTGGCCCAATTAAAGCCGTAGAGGTTTCGCTTTTTATGAAACACGCTCGTCTCGGCGGTGTTGAGGTACTTGGGTTGGCCGTCTCCCATGATGCGACCGCCAAAGGCGATGTTGTGACCCTGCTCATCAAAAATGGGAAACATCACGCGGTCGTAGAAGCGGTCGGCAAGCTGCCCGCGCCCGCGTCTCACGGCAACGTTGGCGTCGATCATCTCCTGCGGGGTAAAACCCGCCTGGGACAGGTGCGACACCAGCGCGTTGCGGCCCGGTGCAAAGCCCAAGCAGTAGCGGCGGCAGACGTCGCCACCCATACCACGGCTGGCAAAGTACTCGCGTGGACGGCCGTCCTTACCGCGCATAAGCATGGTGTGGTAGAACTGGGCGGTCTCGGCACACAGATCGTAGATGCGGGCACGCTTGGTACCGCGCTCGCGACGATCTCCGGTGTCATGCAGCTCAATACCCGCACGATCGGCCAAATAGCGGATTGACTCGGGAAAGCTCAGGTTTTCGCGCTTCATGATATAGGTGAAGACGTCGCCGCCTTCGCCGCAGCCAAAGCAGTGCCAGACCTGCGTAGCGGGGATAATGTGGAAAGAAGGCGTCTTTTCGCCATGGAAGGGGCAGCAACCCCAAAACTCATGGCCGCGGGGCTTGAGCTCAACCGTTTCCTGCACGATGGCAACTAAGTCGGACGCAGCGCGTACCTGGTCTTTTTCCTCATCGCTAATCACGGATACTCGCCCCCTGCTCGCCCAAGTTGTGACGAATATCCTCGATATTACCCTCGACGGTCGAGATCAACTCATCCAGCGATTCGAACACACGCGAGGGACGCAGCCAGCGCGTAAACGCCAGCGAAACGGAAGCGCCGTACAGGTCGCCCGTATAACCAATTAAGTTAGCCTCGAGATGCGATGAAGCGGCATCGTCGGCATACGTCGGCGGCAGGCCGACGTTAACGGCAGCAGGCCATACGGTGTCATCGACGAGCACCAGGCCCTCATACACGCCATCGGCAGGCACCTGAATGCCGTCGGGAACCTGCAGGTTTGCCGTGGGAAAGCCCATGCCAGAGCCCTCGTGACGGCCGCGAATAACACCGCCGCGCAGCATATACGGGCGGCCGAGCAACTCAGCAGCCAGCTCCACATGGCCCTGTCCCAGCTCATGACGGATGCGGGTGGCGCAAATGGCCTCACCGCCCTCGCAAAGCAGATCGTGACCATACACGTCAACGCCGTGCTCGGAACCCCAGGCGCGCATCTCGGCAACACCAGAAGCACCGCCACGACCCAGCCTAAAATCGCTGCCAACGCGAATCGAACGAATGTCGACCACGCGTGACAACAGTGTGAGAAAACCGACATGGTCGAGTGCCGCAACCTCAGGCGTAAAGGGAACGGCCACCACTGCATCGACCCCGGTCTGAGCCAAGGCATGTAGACGGTCGGCCGTCGTCATCAATTTTTGAGCGGGCGAAGGACTCACCACAACGTCCGGATCGGGATCGAAAGTGACCACGACCGCCTTGCAGCCATGGGCACGGGCATCACGGACAAGCGCTTCGATGAGTTCCCGGTGTCCACGGTGAACGCCATCGAACACGCCAATGGCGATCGAGGCAGCACCCAAGTGCTCGCACTCATCAAACGCATCGGCAGTGACGATGCGAGCCTCGTCCGACTCGCCTTCAAAAAAGATACGCGCGAGCTCGCGAGCGGACAACATCATCGAACACCGCCGATTGCCTGCGGAAACACGTGCTCCATGACAAAGCGGCCACTTTCGATGCGGGCGAGCGCCTTGAGTCCCCCATCGAGCACCAGCGCAAACGGCGCTTTCGAAGCATCGAAATCGGCAAGCGCACGCTCAACGGGAATGCGTCGGCCGCAGAGCAGGTCTTCGGCAAGATTGCCCGGCAAGTCAACACGCGTGGCGCCCAGGGCCGCAATGGGATCCAGGGCAAAGCCAGGCGCGGACTCGGGAGAAAGCTCCTCGACCGCATGACAGGCGCCAATGGAAACAACACCGGAGGCCGTGCGGCGCAGCGCGGAAATGTGCGCGGCGCTCTCGCAGGCGCGGCCCAAGTCGCGAGCGAGCGCACGGATATAGGTGCCCTTGCTCACCGAGAACGCCACGGTCCACACACACGTATCACCTTCGCCTCCCACGGCGATCAGGCCGGCGGCATAGACCTCGACGGGGCGCGGAGGTAGGTCCACCGCATTGCCCTCGCGAGCAGACTTGTAGGCGCGAACGCCATTGACCGAGATAGCCGAAAACGCCGGCGGCACCTGCATCTGCGGACCCAGCATAGCGGCCAAGCGCTCACGGGCATAGGCAGGATCGCGGAGCTCGTTGGCAACAGCCACCGTGCGGACCGCCTCGCCCTCCGCATCATCGGTATTGGTCTCGGCGCCAAACGAAATGTCGGCGACATAGCTTTTGGTATCGAGGGTTAGCATGCCCAGCAGACGGGTGGCCTGGCCCACACCCACCACCATGACACCCGATGCCATGGGGTCGAGCGTGCCGGCATGGCCGACGCGCCGCTCATGGAGGGCGCGCCGGCATTGCGAAACCACATCGTGGGACGTGCAGCCCACCGGCTTATCGACGGCGAGCAGCATATTCAGTTGAGAAGGTGTACGACGAGCCATGTACCATCCAAAAAGTTAAAGCTCGATGGTCACCGAAGTGGGATCCTCCCCTACCAGTTCGGCCAGCATGGGAAGTGCCACGGTGAGCGTCTCGAGAATCGTTCCGTTGTTGGAAAAACCGGCGGCAGCGGGATGTCCGCCTCCGCCAAAGGCAGCAGCGATCTCGGACACGTTGAGGTCACCCTTGGAGCGCAGGTTGCCGCGCACCTTGGTATCGCCCTCAATGCCCTTCAGGAACAGGCAGACCTCGACGCCCATCACCGAGCGCACCACGTCAACCAGACCGTCGCACTCATCCGAGGTGACACCGCACGCCTCAAGGTCACTCTGGTACGCGTAGCTATACGCGACGCGCCCGTGGGCCACCGTCTTAATGCGGCCCATAACGATGGACTTGAGGTGCAAAAACTCAACGCGCATGCTCTGGTAGACCTCGAGTGCCACACGCGCCGGATCGGCACCGTGGGCAACCAGACGCGAGGCTGCATGGAACGCGGCAGCGTCGGCGTTCTGATACTGAAAACGACCGGTATCGGTGACCAAGCCGCACAGCAGACAGGTGGCAATGCTATCGCTTGCGGTAATGCCGCAATCGGCCAAAAAGCGGTCAATGATCATGGCGCAGGCCGCGGCATCGACGCACCTGAAGCTGACCTCGGCAAACTCCTCGCGTGCCGGATGATGGTCAAAGCACGCCACGTGGGCCGAGCGACGCAGCACCTCGGCAGAGTTATTGAGGCGCTCGACGACCGGCACGTCCACCGAGATGAACAGGTCCGGGTTGCCGGTGTAGGAAGATGCCGGCACCAGCAGATCGGCGCCCTCCATAAAACGGTAGATGCGCGGAACGGGATCGTCGTCTGCCAGCAGCAAGGCGATGTCCTTGTCGGGGAACACCTTCATGAGCGAAAGGCCCAGGCCCAACACGGAGCCCAGGGCATCGCCGTCGGGAGAGGTGTGACCCGAAATCGCAATGGAGGACGCACCCTCGATGAGCTCAAGGATGCGTCGCTGAATATCTGCAGACTCGCACGATGCGAGGTCGGCGGAATTACTCATCTAAAGCTGCCTCCTGGGCGGCATCCGCTATGGGATAGCCGTCCTCGTCCTTTTCGATCACAAGCGTGGCGGGAACGTTTTCCAGCGCGCGCGTGATGCGCTCAGCCTCATCGGTCGAGCGATCGATGCGAAAATCGAGCTCGGGCGTGACGCGCCAATCGAGCGAGCGGGCCAGCAGGCTACGGATGCGGCCCTTGGCGCTGGCGAGCGCCTCCATGACCTCGTCGTAGCGGCTCGCGTCGCACGACACGTACACGCGCGCGAACGAACGGTCCACCGCGACCTCGACCGCGGTCAGGGTGACCAGGTCGAGACGCGGATCGGAAACCTCAAAGAGCAGGATAAAACCGAGCTTCTCGCGAAGCTGCTCGCCCAAACGGCGGGTTGCCTGCGTTTGCTTCATAGCGCTACCCCCTACTCGGTACGGGCAACCTGGTCGATGCGGTAGCCCTCAATGGTGTCGCCAGGCTTGATGTCCTGGAAGTTCTCCAGGCCAATACCGCCCTCGGAGCCGCTCTTGAGGCTCTTGGCCTCGTCCTTGTAGTGGCGCATCGAGGCGATTTTACCGTTGAAGACCACGATGCCGTCGCGCACCAGGCGCACGGAATCGGTCGCGGCGATCTCGCCCTCTTCGACGCGGACACCGGCGGCGATACCGACCTTGGGCACCTTGAAGGTATCCAGAACGGTCGCGGTACCCGTGGAAACCTCGACCTCGGTGGGCTTGAGCATGCCGATACGGGCTGCGTCGAGCTCCTCGAGGCACTTGTAGATGACGTCGTAGCAACGGATCTCGACGCCCTCGCGCTCGGCGGCGGAGCGGGCTTTGCCGTCGGGACGGACGCCAAAGCCGATGATGATGGCGTTGGAGGCGTCGGCCAGAACGACGTCGGTCTCGTTGATGGCGCCAACGGCGGAGTGGATCGTGTTGATGCGAACCTCGGACTGATCCATCTTGTCGAGCGAGTCCTGAAGGGCCTCGATGGAACCCTGGACGTCGGCCTTGATGATCAGGTTGAGCTCCTTGACCTCGGCGTCGGCAATGGTCTCAAAGAGGTTCTCGAGCGTGACGTGCTTGACGCGGCTCTGCTCCTCGATACGGGCCTTGAGCGAACGCTCGTCCGCAAGGGCACGAGCCTCGCGCTCGTCCTCGAACACGCGGAACTCGTCACCAGCGTTGGGTACGGACTGCAGACCCAGGATCTCGACGGCGTCGGAGGGACCGGCCTCGGTGACGGCGCGGCCCTTGGGGTCGAGCATGGCGCGGACGCGGCCGTAGGTGAGGCCGGCGACCAGCGTATCGCCCACGTGCAGGGTACCGCGGGTCACGAGCACGGTAGCGACCGAGCCGCGGCCCTTGTCGAGCTTGGCCTCGAGGACGTTGCCGGAGGCAAAGGTGTCCGGGTTGGCCTTGAGCTCGAGCACGTCGGCCTGAAGCAGCACGGTCTCGAGCAGATCGTCGATACCGATCTTCTGCTTGGCCGAAATGTTGACGAACATGTTCTGTCCGCCCCACTCCTCGGGGATGACACCGTACTCGGTGAGCTCCTGGCGCACGCGGTCGGGGTTGGCGCCCGGCTTATCGATCTTGTTGACGGCGACGACGATGGGTACGCCGGCGGCCTTGGCGTGGTTGATCGACTCGACGGTCTGGGGCATGACGCCGTCGTCGGCAGCCACGATCAGAATGACGATGTCGGTCACCTTGGCACCACGGGCACGCATGGCCGTAAAGGTGGCATGGCCCGGGGTATCGATGAAGGTGATCTTGCGGTCGTTGATCATGACCTGCGAAGCGCCGATGGCCTGCGTGATGCCGCCCGCCTCGCCGGCAGCGACACCGGTGTGACGGATGGCGTCGAGGAGGCTCGTCTTGCCGTGGTCGACGTGGCCCATGACGGTGACGACCGGGGCGCGCGGCTTAAGGTCGGCGGGATCGTCGTAGAACGAGAAGGTGTTCTCCTCCTCGGGGGTGATGATCTTGATCTGACGGCCCAGGTCATCGGCAACGAGCTCGACGAGGTCGTCGGACATGGACTGCGTCATGGTGAGCGGCGTACCCAGTAGGAACAGGCGCTTGATGATGTCGTTGGCCGGAACGTCGAGCGCCTCGGCGAGCTCCTGAACGGTAACGCCCTGGGAAACCTTGATGGCGTCGAGCTCCTCGGGGTTCACGCCCTGGGCCAGCGCCTCCTCTATCTTGCGCTCCTCCTGAGCCTTGGCAGCCTCGCGCTCGCGCTTCTCCTTGCGCTTCTTGCGGCGACCGGTGGACTCGCGAGAGGCCTCCTCGACGGCGGCACGAGCCTCCTCGAGCACCTTCTCACGGCTGTACTCCTCGGCCTCGCGAGCCATACGGCTGTAGTGGTCCTCTTCGTTGTTGTGACCGCCCTTGCGCTTCTTGCCCTTGCCCTGCCTATCGGGGTTGGGGAAGTCCATGCCGGCAGCGACGTTGTTGCTGGCGTTGGTGCGATGGCTGTGCGGACGGCTCTCGGAGGCGTTGCGATCGGAGTTATTGTCGGAGGCGTTGCGATCGTTACGACGGCCACCGCGGCGGTCGTTGTTGCCGCCACGACGGTTACCGCGCTCGGCGGCGCGCTCGGCTTTGGCCTTGTCCTCGGCGTCCTTCTTCTCCTTGAGCACGGTCTCCTGTGCGGCGATCTGGTCGAGCAGCGAACGGAAGCGCGAACCGGAGTCGGAAGCGGGAACGGCGCGGCGCTGGGCCTCGCGGGCAGCCTCCTCCTTCTCGCGAGCAAGGCGCTCCTGCTCGGCCTTCTTCTTGGCCTCGGCCTCGGCGCGGGCGGCCTCCTCGGCAGCCTGGGCTGCGGCAAACTGGCGGCGTTCCTCCTCGCGTGCCTTCTCGGCAGCGATGCGCTCGCGCTCGGCCTCGGCGGCGCGAGCGGCCTCCTCGGCGGCAGCTGCCTGCTCCTCGGCCTGCTTGGCGGCCTCGACTTCCTGAGCACGGGCCTCGATCACCGAGGCGAGCTGCTTGCGGACCATGGCGACATAGGCATCCTCCAAGGTGGAGGAAGCGGACTTAGCGGGAATCTTCATTTCGGCGAGATGACCCATAAGTTCCTTGGAGGTCATGCCGAACTCTTTGGCCAGGGTGGACACACGGACTTTTGCCATATGACTTCACCTACCCTTTCTGGCACCTTGGGTGCCTAGAGACTGAACGAGCGTGGGAGATGCGCCGGGACCTGCCCGGCGCGACCGCGCGCTAGATCAGGTCCTCCGCATCATCGAAGGCGTCGGTGTCGTGGACACCGCAGAAACGGGAGCCGGGACGGGCCTGGTTGCGGCACTGGATGCCGTCCTCGGACACGTACTCGCAGCGGCGGACGTCCTCGTCCTCCTCATCACCGATCAGGTCGGCGGCGGGCTCCTCGTGAACGGGAACGTTCTTGAGGATGTCGGCGGCAAGCGTCTCGGACTTAATGTCGATGTGCCAGCCGGTCAGGCGCGCGGCGAGGCGGGCGTTCTGGCCCTCCTTGCCGATGGCGAGGGACAGCTGGTCGTCGGGCACGATGACGCCGGCGTAGGCCTTCTCCTCGTCGATGAGGACGCGGGTGACCTTAGCGGGCGACAGGGCGTTGGCGACGTAGACGGCAGGATCGGCATCCCACAGGATGACGTCGACGCGCTCACCACGGAGCTCGCCCACGACAGCGCGAACACGGCTGCCCTTGGGGCCGACGCAGGCACCCACGGGATCCAGACGGTCGTCGAGCGAGTGGACGGCAACCTTGGAACGCTGGCCGGGCTCGCGGGCGATTGACTTGATCTGGACGGTGCCCTCATAGATCTCGGGCACCTCCTGCTCAAACAGACGACGCATGAGCTCGGGGTGGGTACGGGAGATGACAATCGGCGGACGGCTGTGCTCGCCACGAACCGGCTGCAGGTTGGAGTTGGGGTCGCGAACGTCGATGATCACGGCCTTGATGTGCTGATTGTGCAGGTAGCGCTCGCCCATCGGACGCTCGTTGCGCTCGTTCTCGTAACGACGCTGATCGAAGTGCGGCAGCTCGGCCTCGACGCCTTCGCGAATCTTGACGATCGTGAAGTCGGGCGTGGACTGCAGCACGGTACCGCTGATGAGATCACCGATGCGGCCGGAGAACTCCTCGTAGATCTGCTCGCGGGCGGAGTTGCGCACGATGGCGTTGATCTCGGCCTTGGCGTGCTGGGCAGCGATGCGGCTCGTGTTCTTGGGGGTGACGTCGATCTCCTCGAACTCGGTGAAGTTGCCCTCCTCGTCCATGGAATCGTCGATCGGCTCCAGGCGGTAGACGTAGATCTTGCCGGTGGTGCGGTCGATGGTCACCTTGGCGCCCCACTCAAGATGCAGGATCTCGGCATAGCTCTTGGCGAGCGACTGCTCAAGGCGGTCGATCAGGTAGAGCTGGTCGATGTGCTTCTCCTGGCAAAGCTCCATCAGGGCGGACATCATGTCGGATGCTGCCATCTTACTTTCCTTCCTTCGCGGGCTTGAAGTCGTAGGTGGGCTTCAACTTGCACTTTTTAACATCAGAGAAATCGAGGGTAACGGACTCGCCGTCCTCGAGCTCGAGGGTCACGTTCGTCTCGGTGGCGGCGGCAATCTTGCCGGTGTACTTGCGACGGCCCTCGGTGGCGGTGGAGGTGAGCTCGCAGTCCTCGCCCACAAAGCGGACAAAGTCGCGCGGACGGCGCAGCGGGCGCGCCATGCCCGGGCTCGACACCTCGAGCGTGTAGCTCGAAGAAATGGGGTCGAGCTCCTCGATCACGTCCCCGACCCACTTGGTGTTGGCCGTGACGTCGTTGAGCGACAGGCTCTGACCCTCGGCACCCTCGATACGCACGCGCACGCAGGGGGCCTTGGTGGCGCCCACGAGCTCAACGTCGACGATGTCGACATCGTGCTGGGGAGCGACGGCCTCGAGCGCGTCGATGATCGCCTGCTCGGTCTTGGTCTTGACCATTGCGGCACCTCCATCCATACAAAAAAGAAGCGGGGCCGAAACCCCACTTCTTTCAATTACAACTTCATTTGCAAGCAAACTATACCAATAGCTGCGGAAACGCGCAAGCACAGTACGAATCTGCAGGTCAGCGTGCGCACAGCTTCTCCACAAGAATAGGACAATTGGTCGAAGAACCCCAAGCGGCGCACCCTCAACAGCCCCAAAACGGGCCATGCGTCCCATTCCACAGGCCCGTTCGGACCCCAAGGGCATTCCTCCCCGAGCCCCTTTCGATCAGACTTACGCTAAGGGGCATTCTGCAACAAGCCAGCCAGCAAGTCGCACAACGACGAACCTTTCCAAATCCTCTACGGCAAGGAGGCACCCATGAATCGCCTAGGCACCCTCTGCATGACTGCGCTCGCCATCGCAACGTGCTCGTTGGCCCTCTTAGGCTGCGGCAACACGAATGGCAAAACCGGAACATGCGAACCGAACCCTGGCAGCACCAAAGCCATCGAGAAAACGACGCCATCGGAGAGCTTCGACAAAATTAACGAAGACATCGTTGATCCCCAGGGCCTGGGTCCCGATTCCCAAGAACAGTTCCCCATCGACCTTGAGGCAGACGAGAACGTCCATGTTACCTGCGTGGGCAAGGACACGGATGGCTACGGCGACGCCGTGTTGATCTTTGCGGTGACAAACAACACCGATGTCGACATGATGTTTGGCGATGTGGACTCCTATGCCTACGTCAACGGCGTGGTCCGCGATGTGCGCATGCGCCAGCAGGTCGCAGCGGGCGAGGAAACGCGCGCCAAGCTCACCTTTGTAGGCACCTTCGACGACCCGGACTTTGATGTGAACAACGACCTCAACGACATCTACCTCAACATTTGGATGTTCGAAGAGGCAACGGGCAACGTTTACTTTAGGGACCTGGTACACATCCCGTAGAAGACGGTGCGACGCACAGACTAAGCAGGGCAGACAACACAAAACGAGGGACGACCCAACCGGATCGTCCCTCGTCTTTAATGCGTCAGCTAAGCGCGCAGCGCTTACTTGACCACCAGGTTGACCAGCTTGCCGGGCACGCAGATGGCCTTGACGACCGTCTTGCCCTCGAGCCACTTGGCGACAGCGGCCTCGGCGGCAGCCTGCATATCCTCATTGGAGGCATTGCGGGCCACCTCGACGCGGCCGCGGACCTTACCAAGCACCTGGACCACGATCTGCACCGTGTCCTCAACGGACTCGGCCAGGTCGAACTCGGGCCAGGCGGCGGTGTAGGCATTGCCCTCGCAGCCGAGCGCCTCATGCCACAGCTCGTCGGCCCAGAACGGGCAGATGGGAGCAAGGACGCTCACGATGTCCTTGGCCACTCCATAGCACAGGGCCTTGTCGCGGGTGGCACCCTCGGTGGCGTTGAGGTAGGCGCTCGCCGCGTTGACGAGCTCCATGACGGCCGAGATGGCGGTGTTGAACTGGCCGCGATCGAAGTCCTCGGTGCACTTGGCGATGGTCCGGTGACGCTCGCGATAGAGCTTCATCGCAACCTCGTCGAGCGCGGACTTGTCGAAGGCCACGTTGGCGTCGCCGGACTGGACGAGCTGCCACACGATACGCCAGGCGCGCTTGATGAAGCGGTTGGCGCCCTCAACGGCCTTGGGATCCCAGTCGAAGTCCTTCTCGGGCGGGGCGATAAACAGAATCGCCAGACGCATGGTGTCGGCGCCATAGGGCTCGATGACCGAGCTCGGGGGCACGACGTTGCCCTTGGACTTGGACATGGTCTCGCCGTTCTCGTCCTTGACCATGCCCTGGCACAGCAGGTTAGTGAAGGGCTCGTCCACACTCAGCAGACCCAGGTCGCGCAGTGCCTTGGTAAAGAAACGGCTGTAGAGCAGGTGCAAAATGGCGTGCTCGATACCGCCGATGTAGTTATCGACGGGCATCCAACGGTCGGCGGCCTCGCGGGAGAAGGGCAGCTCGGTGTTGTGCGGATCGGTATAGCGCAGGTAATACCAGCTGGAGCAGGTGAAGGTGTCCATGGTATCGGTCTCACGCTTGGCCGGGCGGCCGCAGACCGGGCAGGTGGTCTCGTAGAACTCCTTGCACTCGGCGAGGGTTTCGCCGGCGCCCAGGTCCAGGTTCTCGGGCAGCGTCACCGGCAGTTGATCCTCGGGCACGGGCACGATGCCGCAGTGCTCGCAGTGGATGGCCGGGATGGGATTGCCCCAATAGCGTTGGCGGCTGATGAGCCAGTCGCGCAGGCGGAACTCGACCTTGCGACGACCGCAGCCCATGGCCTCGAGGTCGGCCACGATGGCAGCCTCGCCCTCGGAGTGCTTACCACCGCGCATGCCAGTGTACTTGCCGGACTGGACGAGCGTGCCCTCGGCAGCGTGGGCGCAATCCCAGTCGACAGTCTCGGCGTGGAAGGTATCGATGGTCTCGCCGCTGGCCTCGACGGCAGCGCGATCCTCATCGTCCAGGATGATCGGCACGATCGGCAGGTCGTACTTGCGGGCGAACTCAAAGTCGCGCTGGTCGCCGCAGGGAACGGCCATGACGGCACCGGTGCCGTAATCGGCTACGACGTAGTCGGCAACCCACACGGGGATCTTCTCGCCGTTGACGGGGTTCACCACGTAGCGGCCCGTAAAGGCGCCGTGCTTCTCGAGGGTGCCCTGGGCACGCTCGACGGCAGAGATATGCTTGGAGTCCTCGACAATCTTGGTGACGGCTTCCTCGTACTGAGTGCCCTCGACGAGCTCGTGCAGACGGGCGTACTCAGGAGCCAGGACAAAGAAGGAAACGCCAAAGAGCGTGTCGGCGCGCGTGGTGAAAACGGTGATCTTGCCCTCGTCGCCCTCGATGGGCTCGCCATCGGCATCGCACAGGGTAAAGTCGACCTCGGCGCCCTCGGAGCGGCCGATCCAGTTGGCCTGCATCTGCTTGACGCGCTCGGGCCAGCCGGGGAGCTTCTCCAGATCATCGAGCAACTCCTGGGAGTAGTCGGTGATCTTGTAGTACCACTGCTCGAGGTCGCGCTTCTCGGGCTCGGTGCCGCAGCGCCAGCACTTACCCTCGGTTACCTGCTCGTTGGCCAAAACGGTCTTGCAGGTGGGACACCAGTTGACCGGGTTCTTCTTGCGGTAGACCAGGCCCTTTTCCCACATCTTCTCAAAGATCCACTGACCCCAGCGATAGTAGTCGGGGCTGCAGGTCTTAACGGTGCGATCCAGATCGTAGGAGAAGCCCATGCGCTTCATCGTGGCGAGCGCCTGATCCATGTTCTTATACGTCCAGGCGGCAGCCTGCGTGTTGTGCTTGATGGCGGCGTTCTCGGCGGGCAGGCCAAAGGCGTCGAAGCCGATGGGGTGCAGCACGTCAAAGCCGCGCATGCGGGCCTGACGGGCCATGGCATCGCCGATGGTGTAGTTGCGCGCGTGGCCCATGTGTAGGTCGCCCGACGGATACGGGAACATCTCGAGCACATACTTCTTGGGCTTGGTGGCGTCGGTGTCGACGGCAAAGAGGTTCTCGTCGTCCCACGCCTTCATCCACCGGGACTCAATGGCCTGCGCGTCGTAGGCAGGGATCTCATCCTTATGATCTGTGCAATCGCACATATCAGCTCCTTTAATCTTTAATGGGGTCGGTCGGCTTAGCTTTATTCGCTACTGCGGACAGTCCTGCGCAAGACGAAGAGCACATTAAGTGCTCTTCTTTGCGTGCGGAACTTGTAGCGAACAAAGCTAAGCCGCCCGACCCTAAGGTTAACTTGACTGATGATAGCAAATACGACAAGCGAGATGCCTGCGACTTGCAGGCATCTCGCTTTATCTAAATAACGTGGTTGGGAATCAACCTTTGTCTGAAACTCGTTCTAGCACGAACGGGTTTTCCAGGTGCCGCAGATTGCCGTGAAAGAGGAGCGCCGCGTACTTAGGTACGCAAGCGACGGTTTGAACGGCAAGGTGCGGTGCCTGGGAAAGCCGCTTAGCGGTAGCTGACGCTTTGCTGGGAGTCCTTGACGACTACGTCGTGGGCGCCGCCTTCGACGATGGAGGTGGAGCTGACCAGGGTCAGGCGTGCCTTTTCCTGGAGCTCGGGGATCGAGAGGGCACCGCAGTTGCACATCGTGGACTTGACCTTGTAGAGCGTGCCGCCCACGCCGTCCTTGAGGGAGCCGGCGTAGGGAACGTAGGAGTCGACGCCCTCGACGAAGCTGAGCTTCGCGGCGCCACCCAGGTCGTAGCGCTGCCAGTTGCGGGCACGCGCGGAACCCTCGCCCCAGTACTCCTTCATGTACTGGCCGTTGACGTTGACGCGCTCGGTCGGGCTCTCGTCGAAGCGAGCAAAGTAGCGGCCCAGCATCATAAAGTCGGCACCCATGGCAAGGGCGAGCGTCATGTGGTAGTCGTAGACGATGCCGCCGTCGGAGCACACGGGCACGTAGATGCCGGTCTCCTCGTAGTACTCGTCGCGAGCGCGGCAGACGTCAATCAGCGCGGTGGCCTGGCCACGGCCGATGCCCTTGGTCTCGCGGGTAATGCAGATGGAACCGCCGCCGATACCGACCTTGATGAAGTCGGCACCGCAGTCGGCCAGGAATCGGAAGCCCTCGGCGTCGACGACGTTACCGGCACCGACCTTGACGTCCTCGCCGTAGTTGGCGCGGATCCACTCGATGGTGCGCTTCTGCCACTCGCTGAAGCCCTCGGAGGAGTCGATGCACAGAACGTCGGCACCGGCCTCGATGAGCAGAGGCACGCGCTCGGCATAGTCGCGGGTGTTGATACCGGCGCCGACCATGTAGCGCTTATCGCCGTCGAGCAGCTCGTTGGGGTTGGTCTTGTGGCTGTCGTAGTCCTTGCGGAAGACGATGCCCATCAGGTGATCGTAGTCGTCGACGATGGGCAGGGCGTTGAGCTTATTGTCCCAGATGACGTCGTTGGCAACCTTGAGGCTGATGTTCTTGTCGCCCACGATGAGCTGCTCACGCGGGGTCATGAACTCGGAGACCTTCTTCTGATGGTCATCGCGGCTGGGGCGATAATCGCGGCTGGTGACGATGCCCAGGAGCTTGCCCTTGGGAGTGCCGTCGTCGGTGACCGGCATGGTGGAGTGACCGGTCTTCTCCTTGAGCTCGATGACCTGCTCCATGGTCATATCGGGGGTCAGCGTAGAATCGGACTGAACGAAACCAGCCTTGTGATCCTTGACGGCCTTGACCATGGCGGCCTCGGACTCGGCGCTCTGGGAACCGTAAATGAAGGACAGGCCACCCTCGGTAGCGAGCGCGACACCCATGTCGACGCCCGAGACGGACTGCATGATGGCGGAAACCATGGGGATGTTCAGGGTGATTGCCGGCTTCTCACCGCGCTTGAAGCGGGTTAGCGGCGTCTTAAGAGAGACGTTGTTGGGGATGCACTGCGAGGACGAGTAACCAGGGACCAGCAGATACTCCGAAAACGTGTGGGACTCACCGGGAAAGAACGTAGCCATGTTTCTCCTTTTTCCATGCGACCGGCCGGCTGCAGGCCTCGTAGGACCCAGCCCAACCTTGGGCGCCCAATACTGGGGAAGTATCTTAACGCACTTTGACTGCTACAATGCATGATTTAAGAAGAGCACACGAGGGTTTGACGCAGGCTTTGCGTTTGCCCAGCAAACACTTTAGCGGGGAGACGCGGAGCACATGGAGTACAAGACGACGGCAAAGTTGGTCATTCAAGCGTGCGACAAAGACCTGCCGGGCGTGTTCGGCCACGGCTGTGTCTTGCTGCTGCAGGGCATCGCCCGCGAGCACTCGCTCAACCGCGCCGCCAAGAGCATGGGCATGGCGTATTCCAAAGCCTGGCGCATTGTAAACGAGGCGGAAGGACAGCTGGGCTGCAAGCTCATCGAGCGCGACGGCGCCCGCGGATCATCGCTCACCCCCGCCGGCGAGCGAGCCATAGCGGCGTACGAGGAGCTGCAGGCCGACATCAACAACGTCATCGCCACCAAAGCCAACGACCTCATCGCCAGCATCAACGCAGGATAGTCCTTTTGGGACTGAATTGTTGTCCAGCGCGCCCTCGGATTGAGGCTCGCGCCACAAAATGGGCCCATATACTACGTTTAGTTGAATACCCTAGACCATACCGGGCATTATGAAAATAAAACCGCTGGTAGACAGCTTGGCGATTTTCAAAATAAGCGGGTATGGTCGACCCCTACGGCTTAAACGTAGTAAATAGGCCGTTTTCGTGGCACAGACCCCGATTAGCTACTTGCGGAGGGCGTTGTCTAGGGTGGCAGCCACCTGCAGAGGGTTGTCGGTGCCGGCGAAGAGGCGAATGGTGCTCCCCTGCTTGCCGCGCGGAGCAGAGAGTCGCGTCGTTGCGCCGCCGGCGGGCGATGTGCGAAACTCCCCCGGCAAAGCATCGAACAAATCGCCCGCACTGCGCTCGATAAGGTCAAACTCAACTGCCGGACCAAAGCCGTGCTCGAGGATTCCAGTTGCAACCGCATGGTCGGGATGCGAGCTCAGTCCAGGATAGCGCACGGCGTGCACCATCTCATTGGCAGCCAAGTACTCGGCCAGCGCACGTGCGCGGTCGAAATGTGCCTGCATGCGGGCATCGAGCGAGTCCAGCCCGCGCTCCAGCACACCGGCCTCATCAGCAGGCAAATCAAGTTTGACCAAGCCACAGCCCTCAAGCAGAGCATGCGCGCACTCGGCAGCAGCATCCACACGATGGCGCTTGAGCTGCGAGCGCGCGACCGATATGGCAACCAACTTGTGCGGAGCCTCACCGGCGCACACGCGGTCAAGTGCCTCGAGCGACAGCACGGCACCCAAGCGCAACGGATCGCACCCAAAGACACCAGCCACGGTGTTATCCACCACGAGCAGCGCATGAGCCTCACGCGCGGCACGTCCTAACGCGCGCAGATCGGGCACGCGCAATCCAAACCCGCCAATAGAGTTGACGAACCACCACAGGTGCGGCCCCTCGACCTCAAACGAAGCATCAAAGCCCTCGGACGCAGCAGTAAACGCCGCAACCGACGGCTCCTCCACCATAGCCACGTCGCAGCACTCAAAGCCGCGCGCAAACGCATCGGCAAAGTCATCGGCAAACGCAACCAGGCGATCGCCGGAACGTACAATCCCCAACAGAGACAGCGCCGCCGGCACATGCGAGGCCGCAACCAATCGCGCCTCACGCGCGCTGGCCCTCAAAGCCCAAGCCTCTTCTAGCTGCTGTACGTCCACGCGGCACCGTCCCTTCATAAGCAAAAACCCACGATGCGGGTGTTCCCCGCATCGTGGGCAACGGCTGCAGTATAGCGCCGTTGGGCGACGAAACGCCTAGATGCTGAGCGTGTGATAGGTCACGCTCGCACCCGGAGCGTCAACGATCACGCCATAGGCCTCGGGTGGCCAAAAGCGTCTGCAACGTCGAGCATCTCAAAGTTGGCATCCCAGCAGTCAAAGATACGATGCACCAACACCGCGAGTTCCTCGGCACACAGCAGGGGAAACGGCGCATCTGCCGCACCCTGAAGCGCGACCGACCCGCCCGAGCATGCGTCGAATAGCGGCACCAAAAATGGGTCGGTTAATGCCGGCGATGCGGTATACAGATACGGCACGCGCAGGACTTTGGCTTGGATGCCGTCGCGCGATGCATAGTAACGGCACAGGTCGTTGGCAGCGCGGGCGATAATGCCCTTGCCCGTCTGGGCGCCACTGGCGGCCGTGGCGTCGTCGTCACATCCGCCAGTGGTGCCCTCTGCACCCGCGGGCCCCGCAATAAACAGCAGCTGCACATTGCGTCCCATACAGGCACGAAACACCGAGCGCAGCAGCCCAATGTCGCCAAAAGTCACGGTATGCGGGGTGAGGTAGGTAGAAAGGTAGACCACGCGCTCAAACTCGTAGGCCTGGTCCAGGTGCTGGAGGAGCTCTTTCCACGAAGCATGGTACGACGACTCATCGCGGCGCGCGTCCTGCGCGGCTACGACCTACACATGGTCGCCGGGGAACGCCTTGGAGCAAAAGCCATCGTCAACATATGCGGTGTTGCCAACAGCCAGCACTTCCACGGCGTTCCCCCTCCCCAAAAAACTACTTTTGCCATAGTCAAACATGCGTATTGTACGCTGCAAAAGCGAGCCAAGGCGCCTTTAAGGCTGTTTTAAGAACTTTTTAGAGGATGTGAGAGTGGCAACTCATTCGACTTAGATTCATCGAGGAAATGCTATTCACCCTGAAAAGGCACATCGCAATCTGCTGACAGCTCTGCAGGGAGAATGGCAGGCAATGCACATTGCTCTCGCACAGAATCATCAGATGAAAGAAACGGCAACTCTTTGGAATGGCTGGCGATAACCTGCGGAACGATTTTGATACCCAAAGCAAGCTCGAACCTAGCGATCGTCTTCAGCGTCATATTGGGCTGAGAATTCAACAGCTTCGAAAGCGACTGAAGGCTCACGCCCATACGCTTTGCCAAATCGCTTTTGCTTAAACCCAGACGCTTCATCTCGCGATGAACAATAAACTCGATATCTAGCGCGTGTTCATAAGCGCGTGTTTCGCTGGTTTCTGTATCGGCGTAAAAATCAGATAAATCTACTTTATTCATTGTGTTCTCCGTTTCGAAAGCCAAGTATAAAAGTCAAGGCTCAGATTCCAGAAGTTGACGTGCTATTCTGGCCGATCATTGTTCGAGCGGTTAATTTCCGCTTAGGGTCTGACAACATTTTCTGGAATTGAGAGTTGTCGGGAGAAGCCGTCAATTCCCAAAACGGTCGACCCTTGAGGTCTCTATATTCGACAAGATCATATCCTTCTGCCAAAGGGCACCTCCCATTTCTAGATGAACTTAACTTATAGGTTAAGTTCATCCATTTAAATACATATAACGAGGTCCAGACAAGATTCCTCTGCCCCAATCGATAAACAAACCAGTCGAGCTTATGCAAAATCCGGAAGTGTGCGGCATATTCTAGATACGTCAACCACACTGGATAGTGGCAACGCTTCTACCTGCGGGTTCTTTTCATGAAAAGGACGATGTGCTCGAGGGTTCCAAAATTTGCCGCATGCTTCCGTCGGGCGTTTCCGGAAGTGCGGTGAAAAACCGAGATCGACAGACCAGACCCCTGTTTTAGCCTTCCGCGACCTGCGGTTTTGTTGCCGAAATTCGATTTATGCTCGGAGGTTTCCGATTTTTCCCCGCACTTCCGAAAAGCACCCTTAAACCGCGCGTCCCGAAGCGGAAAACCGCCGGATATTTGTTCTCCCCAAATGAGATCCTTGTTTTGCCTGGCCGAATCTTACATCCAAACAAAAAAAGAGGACCGACGCATCAACCCTCTTCAGGTGTCGCCCGAAGGCTTCCAGCGCAATTGATTTAATTCTAATCGATATCACTTGTTTGACCACGATCACGTCAACCAGTAGAAGCCGCCCATGCTCGATCATTCCATTGCCGGGATGGTGCTTGGCTAGTACGTCACACATTGCATACATGAAAAAAGGGCAACACTCTCAATTTGAAAGCGTCACCCTTAAAGCTCCCAAAGAGCTTTTGTATTGCAGGAAGATACTCTACACTATCTTCCCTTGATTGGCGGGTCGAAACAGACACCATTGTGATTTCAAGCAGAAAGCGTTATATTAAGTATGCATTTGCACGTGGTGTTCGCACTATACGCTCAGATGCCATAGTTTACAAAGATGGCCTTCTTCATAGACGCTAGGTGGGATTACTCACTAGTAGCCGATATGTCGAAGGCCTTCTTGTACTTAAGGAAATCATACATTCTAATAAGCCGTTTCAGCTCGCTATTACCGTGGATTATCTTGCGATCGTCCATGATGAGCGCCCTCAGATATTCAAGCAACTTATTTAGATCGATCTCATCTTCTTCAAGTAGCACAAGCTTTTTAAATGCTTCCTCAAAGCCTTCGTTAGCTATAACAGACTGAACCGAGTGTCTAATTCCCGAATGATGATAGCTACCTTTTGCCTTTCGTAGGCTGTTGTTTAGAAAAGCATCTAAATCCTTCTTCTCATCTATTTCCTTTAGCATCCTTGGATTAAGAACTTCCCCTGAATACGCGCTTAAATACTTATACATGGGCAAACCACCCGAGTTAGAAGCAAGCAGCGAAGGAAGGTATTCCTCGACGGCAAGCTTAGGAGCAACATGTTCGTCATCAAACACAACATCACGATATAGAAGTTCGGCTTTGACCATATGCCCGTGCCCTAAAGAAGCATTCGCAACACCGATACCCAGCACAAGATGCTGTCCCTCCGGAAGTCTCTCGAGGTCGCTAAAACTCGCTTCAACTACCAGAGAGTCATTCGGATCGCCCTCATCAGCCAAGGCGTAGATGCTCCTGCGAAGCTCACGAATGATCCTGGGCGAGAAGGAGCATTTGGATTGTCCAATTGCTTCATACACTGCACCAAAATCGTTCGTCCTAATCTCGGTCATGCTTATCTCGCCAATACCTGGAAAGGTAAACGAATGAGTTGAGGTTGCGTTTTCTCCCCTAGTAAGGAAGATAAAGCGCTTTCTAAGCAACGCAAGATTGTTAGAACCGAGGCAGCGCGAAATCGACATGAGGATAGCTTGGATATCGGGGTCGTTAAGGGAATAACCGATAAAAATAATTGGGTATTCCATAAAAATAGTTAACAACTTGGCAGCCAAGTAATCCTGTGTTTCGGCGAGTTTTGCGTAATCTGCCTCCTCAAGAACCATAGATTCAGGATTATCCATAGAACCGTGGATCTTATAGATTTCACCCATTTCAAAAGTTCTGTGAAAGACGAGATCGTCTTGGCCAACAAAAACTTTAAACTCGGGAAATAGCGACTCCAGGAGACAGTCATAGTTGGTTGTTATAACTCCAGAGATACGCCGCCTGCCAACCTCTCTCAAGATATCAAGCTCATGCGTCATATATTCAGGTTTGAACGAGGATAACCTCTCGGCCGCCATGATCTTTAAAATAGATTTACGCTGACGAATGTCCTCTACATGATCGTTTCTAAAAGAAGCGAAGCGAGGGTCCTCAAGAACAGCTATGCGCATATCCTTATCAAGCATCGTCGCGGCAGAGGGCAATGCGCTATTGTCAGACTCATCTGGACAACGTGCCAGGTACGAGTCAAGCCGAAAGGGATCATCGGAAAGACGGGGACAGAGGTGCCTTAACAAACCAACCCAATCGTCGGTACCCATGTATCTACGGGAAAAGCCCGAGCCGACGAATAAATATGGGCTACGCCCCACCCCATTTATCAAACGTACAACGCTTTCTACAATGTCATCTCTTCCGACTTCCATCTAGCGCCTCCAAACAAGCTACTTCCATAAGTATAGAACATATGTTTGGGTTTTACTAGAATTGCAAGACTTCATCGGAGACAAAGCTGCTCGACAATTGAAAATTCGAACCGCACAGGTGACCCAATATTCAGCAGTGTTCCGACGAGCAAATATTCATTTCGCGCCTCAGGCAATCTAGCGCAGCGGCATCAGTTAGAACGCCATGACTCTCTAGGAGTTCGATAAGTTGAGCGAAAGTCTAAAATTCCATCGCCAAAGTAACTCCTAAAATCAAAGGGCCGTTGCCGATAACAACCAAACAACGACCCTCCTTTGTCATCGCCTCACGTAGAGCCCACGACAACTGCATCACTAACTGGATGTTAACCTAGATGCGCAGTAATTGCGCATCCAAAAAAGTTAATCATGTAGCAAATACTCTTCGCGTTGAAACTAATGCGAAGCATTTTCGCGTCCGTGCACGAGAATGCGCAATCAATATGCGGAAAGGCAAAGATGATTCACCTAGCTAACAACCATCCAGTCACTACCGACAGTACTCGAAATCTTCGAGGAATCGCCGATGCACACGATGGTCGCCGAAGCGCCGGGCACATACTTGGCCTCAAGAACGGAAACACCTTGCTCCTTAAGCCTTAAGGTCGTCTCGGTTATCTGGGTTTTATTCACATCATTTTTGCTGACCAGTTTAACGCCATTGCCATCATTTTCATTCAGGCAGGATACAACCGTATTGTAATCGGCCCAATAACAGTACTCCCCAGAAAGCCATCCAAGCTCAGTGGCGCATATCGATCCAGTCGCAGAAACCGTCTTTGGAAGCAATCCGTAGCGCTGCCTTTCCTCAAATTCAAGAACATCACAAAATACGCGATTAGCATTAAGTAATCTCGTTCCACAATAGTCCCCGTAAAACGGCGCAAAATGATTGCGGATAGTCCGCGACAACATACAGTAATCGTAGGTGTAGTAACACTTGAAGATTCGTAGGGCGTCTCCCCCTGCCCCTTCGGCAGAACGGGCGAATTCAACAAGAAACTGGTCCCACATGCGCTCAATATAGGGAATTGCGAGTTTAACGCTATCCATATCAGACAAAGGAGCATCGCTCGTCTGCTGCATTATTCCAGTGGTTTTTGCCAAATGGAAATGAGCTGCCATGCGCTCGATCGTTCGGATAAACTCGGGCCGATTCCCGTCCTCAATCGCCATAATTGCAAAGAAAACACTTCTCAACAGAAGATCACTTGAAAATCGCTGAGGTAAGAGATCGCCATATTCGCGCTCGTATGAGAAGAGCCTGGCCTCACCCGTATCGATTGAAGAGTAACCAAATACGGAGTCCGAAGGAACGACATATGATGGAGCGGCATTTGAGTACACACGGCTAAACTTAATTTGATAACGCTTAAAAAAGGTTGAAATCCAAAAGGTCACAACACCAAATAATGCCAGCTCAAACTCAAAGGCAATACTCGAAGTATCAAGCACATCTAGCCCCTGGCCTCCGAGATAGCCATCGATAACAAAGTGATCGAATGCGACGGACAGCAAAAGAGACATGAACGCCTCGAATGAGAAAGGAAGAGTCCGGTACCGCAATTTACCCCTTGCATGCTTGATTACCCCAAGAAACAACCAATAGAAAAGGGTAGGCATGTATCGCAGCGAAGGACCTGGAACTGAAAACGCATCGCAAATCGCAGCCATAATAAACACCGGGAGCTGGCAACAAATTGTTGGAGCGAGAATTCGGTAGGCAACGTTCAGCCTGCCCGACTCATCGGAGGGATACAGTTCTTCGACGGTGTATTGCCCTCCGATCGCCAAGGGCCCAGCAAAGCGGACAAGCTGAACGCTCGACAAACCGATAAAGACATAAAAGACAATCCAATGAATAGTGACCGATTCCACCTGTAAACAATCTCCTCAGGTCATACGCTTGCGATTAATTGTAGATAGACAGAATTGAACAGGAAGCAACAATATTTGAAACTGTTGTTTTGCGCACCCCGGATCAACCAACATACCCCAGAAAGGTCGCTGATGTTGACTGGGGTTCCCGTAAAACCCCAACAAAAAATGTGCGGAGTGCCGACCTGAAACTGCCTTCGGACCCTATTGGCTGCACACCGAGAGGCTCCGCTATGAAACGCCCCCCTTACCACCCGCTCTGTGCGACCGCGTGCACGTCCATGGTCAACGCGACGATGCCTATGGCAGCCATTGCAGAGGGGGTTCAGCCTCAGAAGGCCGCCGAGCAGCAGGCGCAAGCCGTGAGGTCGAGCTCAGCGTTGCTTTTGAATGCAGAAAAACGAGTCCGAACGCAGCGGCGTCCGGTCCTCTTGGCAGGTCCCATCTTGGGTTGATGTCCACAAAACTAGCCCTTGCGGTCGGTTAAACAAGTTTCAGCAGCCTTTGATACTCTCCGGGATCACGCATACGCATAATATCCATGTATGTTCTGCTTTTTGCGACCATGATATCGTCGAACTTGGATAGGCCGTGCCCGCTCGCTCTTGTGACAACCATGCGGTCGTCGCAAAAATATGAAAGGAAGGTGTCCTTGCCGGGATGGTGTATCCGTCGGACGTCGAGCACGTTCCGGAAGTCATAGTAAAGTGCGGCGTTGGCGGTTTCCTCAAGTTCAGGCAGTCTGTCGATGCCTTCAAAGCGGCAAGGATAAATTAGCAGCAAGTTTTTCGAATGACTGATTGAGCGAAGAAGTCCTCGGGCCTCACGGTCTTCTTCGCTCAATTGTTTATTACTCTCAGTTTTTAGAAGCTCGTCAAGCTTGGCGAGGCTGTAATCCCTGAGAATTGCATGCAGGCGTAAGCCTCTCTGTTCTTTTACATGACTTCTGCAAAGTTGTTCTAAAGTTATTCCGCGGTCTGAAACTCGCCTTGACGAAGTGAGACTTACGGCGCGCATCATGGATTTTCCGAAGATGAGCTTGAAATCTAACTGATACGCGTCTGATACCGCATCGCACTCCCCATTTGCCTCGGATACGGGCGCATGAAACTCCGCACCTCTGGTCAGTTCCTTGAAAGCGTTGGAGTGGTTGATGAGCTCGCGCGTCCATTCCTCGTATGTATATAACGGACGCCCAGAATAGTCTTGCATGAGGTCCTTAACAAACAATTCTGGGGTAATCATTGCGGATTTAAGTCTCTCGGCTCCGGGAACGGCTTCAATAAGCCTCTTATCTATCACTGTGGCCTCCTCTTTGCGGTAGTTTTACGGATGTTGACGGAAGCCGTTCCAGCAGGGTACGCCAAAGTTGGCCGAGCGAGCGGCCCGTCCTGGCTCGGAAGGGTCCGTGCCTTCGCCTAGAATACGCGCACCATGGCGCGTTCAGGCCGCTTTCGGGGTTATCCTGGCCGTTTCCATGGCAACCTCGCGCTACTTCTCGGAGAGGAAGATGGCCGAGTTGCACGACGCGGCGCTGCGAAGGGGAGCATCGTGCTGTCATGACTGGGCCGAGCTGGAAAAGACTGCCGGGAAGATGGTCGAATCCAGCCTTGAGCTTGCCGACAGAGTGGAGTCGGCCTAGGATATCGATAGATTCCGGATCCTGGACACAGGGGCCAAGGAGTCCATTACACCAACTTTCGCGACACTACCGTTCTTGTCATATCATTCTGATGTTCGGCTCGAGTTTCAGAGGCATCGTTCCGCGACCGCGTGAAGGCACATCAATTGTTACCTAGTGATCGGAATTGGCCGATATCGATTAAGTATTTATGGCTATGAATGATCTGGCGTTAAAACTATCGTCTACCGAGCACTCAAGCGTTTAATCTTCCTGTAAATCTTAGACTCATCGGGGGCAATCGGATCATTGGGAAACGCCTTTTGGGCTCTCGCTACGTAGGAAAGAAAGTTCCCGTAGCGGAAAAATGCAGAAGAGTCGGAGCCAGCCGATGGGCACAACCCTCTCCCCTTAATACCAAGCGGCGAATAATGTTGATACAGAGCGGAGACGCGCTTTTTTGATGCGTGCCTTCCCTCCCCCTGATTAGAACGCGCAATCGCACTGGCTGCCTCACGGAGACGCTTATGGTACCTTCCAACCGTAGACTGTCGAAGTCTTACAACGCGCCCGTCAAAGTCAAACCCCAAGAAGCTAACTTTCTGTGCCGGATGTGCACCGGAGTACGAAAGGACCTTACCCGTACGAACGCTTTCAAAATCAAGCTGAGCAACCCCGCTGCTATCAACCCGGAACGCTTTGGTTTTCTCAGGCTGCAGTTTAACGGAATCAACATCGGTCATTAGATTGATTGCCTCTACAAGTGCATCAAAGCCAGATTTTGGAACGGCAACAATAAAGTCATCGCAATAACGAAGATACAAGCCACCAACCCGTTCAACGGCAAGCCTGACTTTCATATCGATATCGGCCATATAGATGTTAGCGAGCACTCCACTTGCAGCAAGACCCTGAGGAATGCCGAGATCAATACCCGTTCGCCGCCACGGCCTGGTGATGACTTTACTTTTGTTTGCAAGAAACTCAGACTTTGGCAAGATAACATCCAGCTTGTTAAGTTCGCGAATAGACTTGAACCGAAGATCGATAGCCGCATCACTAATCGTTTTCTCCCGAGCAGGATCGATTACTGGCCATGGCAATTCATGTCGAGCAGCCAAATCACCAATAGGCCAGCACGAATAGCGGAGGATATTTTTAATGACTTGATAGTGATCGTCCGGCAAGCGTCCACTGGGAAACAACGAACGCAACGACGCCATTAGATGGACATGGTTTAAGTTGTCGAAGAAGCTCTCGAAATCACCCGTAAGCACAAAAGCCGAATCTTGCACACGCATATAGTCGAATGCCTTTTTAGCTGAGGAAATATTGCTACCAGCAGTTACGGCGCCGTCTGATGAAAGCGAAGAGCGGTACGCTACGGCAACCTCATCAAACTCTTCGGCAATAGCCTTCTTGTTATATAAGTCCGACCACAGATAAGAGTAGTACTGGAAGACGCGGTGATCGAAATGCGAGGCATAAGCGATATTACGAACCTTGCAGCTTCGCTTGCCTCCACGATACCGAACAGTAATGATCTCGTTGGAAATTAAAGGGTAGAACGCGTGATTGGAAACGTACTCTGAATCTAAAATCTTGGCCTGAACTTCGGCAAAAGAGACCCTATGATCGAAATGGGCATATGAACTTTTGGAACTATATCGAGGAATACGAGTGATATCGAACTCGACCAAAATACCCCCAAATAAATCAACCTGTCCGGATCAACAAGCGGCGACTAACCCTCCCCGGACAGGCTAATCAAAGGCGCAGCAAGTGCAACCAACGCTTTCGCGGCCACCTAAAACAATGCTTGCCTATGCGATACTAGACGAAAGCGAGGAATTGGTACTTATGACCATCGAGGCTCTTATCCAGCTAGCAGCAGGCAACGCTGGTGTCAATGTTGCGAACGTCGGAATTTCGTCGTTTGCGATATTGACGGCAGTAGCGTACCCCATCGCCAGTTCGCGATGGGCACCAAGCTTTATTCCCCATTCTTGCTTTGCTTAAACAGGTTATAAGAAATCGGCTCATGCAGTTAACAGCGCCTTGATGCACACCCAATTGTCTTGACGGCGGTCGCATCGAAAATGCCGATGCGTCTCTACGGATACAAGCGCCTCCTCATCTAATGCATGCACACGGTCCGCGAGACAAAATCGCCGACAACACCGTGAAAATCCCGATATGCATAATCTAGAAGTTTGGATGCACAGACAGGTGGAGTGGCATTGTTCAGCATGGCCGCTTCGCACTCCTCGCCGACGGGCGCATCGCCGAGGGCGAAGACATCAGCGCACAGCGAGGCAGAGGACCAACTCCTCCCCCTCCCCAACATTCCCCAGAAAGTTCCCTGATGTTGACTGGGGTTCCCGTAAAATAAACCCAACAAAATATGTGCGGAGTGCTGGCCTGGAGCTGCCTTCGGACCCTATTGGCTGCTCACCGAGAGGCTCCGCTATGAAACGACCCCTTTACTACCTGCTCTGCGCGATCGCGTGCACGTCCATGGCCAGCGCGACGATGCCCGTGGCAGCCATCGCGGAAGCCATCCAGCCTCGAACAACAGCCGAGCAGCAGACGCAAGCCGACGCCACGAACAGCGACACAGCCAAAGCTGAAGACGACAGCAACACAAATGCGGCAGCAGATACCGTAGAGAACGGCACCACAACGTCCACCGGCACCAGCGCCGTCAACACGGAAAGCGCCGACGGCACCGCCGCTACCCCCGGCACCGCCGCCGCAATCGGCACGGCCACCACAGTCCCCACCCCATCCCTCCGAGCCCAGGTCACCCCCACGCCCGAGGCCATCTCCGCCACGGCACAAACCGGCTACGCCCACTCCGCCACCGCAACCCAAAACGGCGTCACCTTCACCGTCTCGTGGAACGACGCCCCCGCGGGCACCGCGACGACCTTCCACGTAACCCAGGCCAACGGCTCGTCCCAGGCCAAAGCGCGCATGGACGTGCCCACCTATTGGGACGGCGGCAGCCAGGATAGCGTCTGCGACCCGTCGCGCCCGGCATGGGCCAGCTACTACAGCCTGGGCACCGCGGGCCACGACTTTACCTTTGACTTCACGGCATCGGGCACGTACCGCATCTACTTCTACTTTATGGACAACGACAGAAACGACCCCCAAAACGACAAGGGAATCTACTACCTGCGCGCCACGGCGGAGGTGACCGTAAACGACGCCACCCGCCCAAGCGTCACACAAATCGTCAACAACGCCGTGGCCCAGTGCAGGCAAGAAACAAACGGCTCGGAATACGACATGGCGCTGTGGCTCCACGACTGGACGCTCGACCAGCTGGAGTACGACCACAGCCTCAACTGGTGCTCGGCCGAAAGCGGCCTCACGCGCCACCAGGGCACCTGCGAGAGCTACCAGCGCATCTACTCCAAGCTCCTTGACGCCGCGGGCATCGCCAACGGCCGCATCACCGGCAACGGCCACACCTGGAACGCCGTAAAGATCGACGGCAAATGGTGCCAGATGGACCTAACCTGGGACGACACCAGCGACAACTGGTACGGGGACCTGGACCAGCGACATCTGTACTTTGGCCTGACCGACGAGCTCATGGCAATAGCCCACTCCGATCACACAGCAAACTACCAAAAGGCCGACTACGCTTACCGCTCGACCGACCTATCCAACAATTACTTTGTGCGAAACGGCAAGGCCGATGAATGGGCCGAGAAATATGCCGACCGCATTCAGCAGCACCTGGATGCCAAGGAAGAGAGCTTTTCCATCGATGCCGACGACCAGTCCTTCCCGCCGAGCATCTCGGGGATTCAGAATGGGATTGTTGCTTATGCTATGAATCAGAGAGAGTGGAAGACTGATGGCGCCAAGGTTGAGCTTACTGCGGCATCTAGCGTCACAAAAGAATCGAACAGCAAATGGAGCGCCAAGTACGACCTCACAGCAAGCTATGAGACCACGTACGCCATAACAACCATGCCGAAGGACTGTGAAGTATACAACGGAGCCCAAGCCGAATTCACCGTAACGGCACCAAGCGCGACATCGTTCCAATGGCAATGCTCCGACAACGGAGGTTCAAGTTGGTACAACACGGGTGTAGGCGGCGAAACTTCCAGGCAGAAAACCCTGAGGTTTGCATCCAATGCCCAGCTCGCGAAGAGGCTCTACCGCTGCCTAGTCTCGTTCCCGAACAGCAGCACCCTCGCAAGCGAGCCCGCACGCCTCGTCCTTGTCGCCCGATACGCCATCAGCTCCCAGCCCGAAGACTGCACAACTGCCGCAGGGTCAACAGCGTTCTTCGCCATCGAAGCAGAGCGGGCTACTTCGTTCCAGTGGCAATGCTCCGACAATGAGGGCAGATCATGGTACAACACGGGGATCGGAGGTGAGACTTCCACGCAGGCGAGAATCGAGTTCACTGCAAGTACGGGATTGTCAAAACGCCGCTATAGATGCTTGGCATTCTTCCCTGATGGGACTAGCTCGGCTTCAAACACTGCGCAACTAAAACTAAGCGCTAACCAAATAACCGGGCAACCGCGAGACACGGCCGCCTCGACTGGATCCGAAGTGTCTTTCTCCGTGCGAGCCCTAGGTGCCATCTCGTACCAGTGGCAATGTTCCGACAATGATGGGAAGGGCTGGTACGACACCGGGATTGGCAATGCCGCCTCAAAGCTGCCTACGCTGCGGTTCACCGCCAGTGCCGCACTTGCGAAACGTCTCTACAGGTGCGTTGTCACCTTCCAGGATGGAACAACAGCTGCGACTCAAAACGCCAAACTCTCGTTATTGTCGAATAAAGAGAGGATCACCACGCAGCCGAAAGATTGCGCAACGAGCGCAGGAATTGAGGCCTCGTTCTCAATCGACGCTGAGCACGCGGCCGCATATCAATGGCAATGTTCTGACAACGGAGGCAGGACCTGGTACAACACCGCAATCGGAGGTGTCACCTCGAAAAGTTGCACCATAAGTTTCATTGCAACTGAAGGCTTGGCAAAGAGGCTGTTTCGATGCTTAGTCTCCCTCGAAGACGGTTCGACGCAAGCTTCCGAGGCAGCCAGGCTGCTTCTACGGTAAAGGAGATCTCATACTTTGAAGCGCCCGCAAAGCCGCTACCGGATATCACAGACCCCACGGCCACCGGAGACGTACAAAGTATCGCCAACGACCATGTCGCCCATGGGGCTGGCCAACATCACGGCGAACTCTGCGATCTCCTCGGGCATGGCGAACCTGCCAAGCCTGTTGTCCTCAGCGGAGATGCTGTCGCCCTTCTCGACGCCAAGAAGAGGAGTCGCCGTACTGCCGGGCGCAATCGCGTTGACTACAATGCCATGAGGAACCAGGGCGGATGCCATGCCCTCAGTGATGCCCTTCAGACCCCACTTCGACACGCGGTAGGGAGACCATGCGGGCTCGTTGCCGGCCGAGGATGAGACGATAAGGATATGCCCATTGCTGACCTTATCGGAAATCATGCGCTTTGCAACAGACTGCACCATGAAGTAGACGCCGCGCAGGTTGATGTCCAAGATACGATCGTATTCCTCAACTGAAAAATCGAGAAACCCGCCCATGGAGACGTCCTCGGTGTGAACGCCGGCAGAATTGACTAGGATATTGATGGGGCCGTAGAATGCCACCGCCTCGTCGATGACTTTCGAAAAGGTCTCTGGCTCGGCAAGGTCGACAACAACCCCGGCGCAATTCCCGCCAAGCTCTAACACCACCTTGTCGACCTTCGCGCGCCTAGTGCCGGCGATGACAACATTCGCGCCGTTCTTCAGGAACGCCTTGGCGACCGCCTTGCCGATTCCGCCTGAGCCTCCCACTACGAGGGCGGTCTTCCCCTTGAGCAAGCATTCATCGCCGACGGCCTGCATCACAGGCTGTATATTCTTGGCTTTAAGAGCGACGATACCCTGCTTGATTGCGTGCTTTAAATTCGCCATGCACCTACTCCTCGACATCCATGAACTTGCCTTTATCGGCCTCGAGCCCCTTCCGATTTCGATCTATGACCAGCTTCGCGTAAAGCACGGGTGCCATGCCGCAGCATGCAATCTTTACTTTCTCGGAACGGCCGACCTCGCTGTTCTTGAACACGGACAGCCAGTTCTTCCTAACGTACGCCGTACATTCTTTCACGAGTTCACCTTCGGAGTCCATTTCATCCGCACCTATTATCTGAGTGAGTAGGAACTCGTAGTTTCGCCAGATATGCCAATCGCATGCGTGGCGAACCATCGGAGTGTCCAGAGTCAAGTTCTCTTTAATGAATTTAATATTTCCAAGGGCGTTCTTGCCATTTTGAACGTTGTAGTTGGTAAGACCGCTACCCATGTTATTCAGACGGTAGTTGTAGACCTTACGTCTACCGACGCCCACATGATTAGAGTGCTGTGCAACCTCGGTAGCAAAGTACAGACCCTCGCCGAACCAAGGAACGGAAAACGAAATATTGTTGTCGACAACTACGGAACGTTTGTACAACTTATTCCAAGGCCCTAGTCGCATAAAGGGATAGATGATGGCAGAGGTAGCGCGCTCTGCCGACCAGGTCTCTCGGACATCCTCAACAATCTGCTCCCTATCGCGCGTTGTAAAGAGATTCACCGAGTAGGACATGTCGGAGCCGGTGCTCTCTGCCAAGTCGACCAAATATTCGACACAATCGGGCTCCAGCCAGTCGTCACCGTCCACAATCATGAGATAGTCACCCGTCGCGACACCAAGTCCCGCATTCCTAGCGGAGCAAGTGCCGCCATTAGGCTTGTGAATAACAATAGCCCTAGGGTCACGTGTAGCATAGTCATCACAGATGCGACCGCTGTCATCGGGAGAACCATCGTCAACTAGAATAATCTGGAGATTCTTATGGGTTTGAACCTCAAAGGAATGAAGAAGCTTCGGCAGAAATTGTTCAGATTTGTAAACAGCGACGATGATGGAAACAGATGGCTGACTCAAAATACGACCTTCCATTCATTATTCTAGCGAGCAAGACGGGCGGAGAACTCGCCAACGGTGTCACAAAGGAACTCCAAGGAGGACTCACGGTTGACGGCAAGCGACTCATTGACGCCCGCCCAATCAAAATCGTTGAGGCAAAGCTCTTCTGGCTGAAGCTCCGTGCTTATGCGGGAATCCAACCCGTAGCGAGAAAGAATTGCTTTGTTACGCTCCGCATACTGCTCAGGCAGAATATCGACAAAGGGCGTATTGAACAGCAACGAAAAAGCAGTCCCGTGGAATGAATCCGTGAGCACGCAGGTAGCATTGTCAAACAGCCAAAGGAATTCATGAAGCGACGGGTAGAACAAATTCTTCCCCATCGTCTTACGAAGCGACGGACGAATGCTAACGACCTCGAGGCCGAGTGACTTGCATGCGGCAGCAGAATAGCGGTCGAATGCATCGCTTGGATGCAGGTTGTAGATCAGGCAGTACTTCCCATTCACCCCGCGGGGAGCACGAGGCTCAATACGATCAAACCAGGCCTCTTTTGAGAGCAGGTGCACGGGGTCGACAACGGTTTGCGCCTCAAGTCCCATTTCCTCAAGAGTTTTCTGCCCACTTTCCTCGCGCACTGAAAGCCTATCAAAGCGCGCAAACGCTTTGGCGGCACGTTCGCGTTCGCGTGGATCGAGGCCATTTTTACCAAAGGAGGAAGAGAAGGAGAACTTGTAGGCATCGTCTGATGCGCCCTCCAAAAGGTAGGCGCCCTCGATGTTTCCATCAGACATGATGTTCCACACTTGGTCGCCTCCCACACAAAGGACAGGGTACTCCGCAAGAAGCTTACCGAGCTCTTCTGAGTCGGTAACCCTACGGCTCTGCTTCAACAAATCACTCCTCATCGCCTCGAACTTACGGGCACCAATCGCTTTTGGAATCGCACGAATCGGACCGAGCGCGCCAGAGGTCCTCATGGCATCTGCTAAAGGAAAGTCCCGGGGGATGCGGTAGTCAACATACTCAGCATTGATACCCATTGAGGCGAACGCATCCTGAAGGGCATATGCTTGCAGAATGGAACCGTAGTTCGGCACTGCATGGCGTGACAATATACCGACGCACTTTTTCATTTCTTATTCCCTACCTTTCGCAATCGGCGGTAACACTTCGAGACGGAAACAAGTATCCGCGCGCGAGCCAAATGCGACTCACGCACATAATTGCCTCAGTAAGGCAACGGATGATGCAAATGACCTGCAAACTCGCGACTCCTATTGCAGACACGGTCAAAAGCGAAACAATGCAAAATACAGCAGATCCAACTGTGGTGAAGGTAACCTCAGTGACTTTGCCAGAGGCGCCAAGAATCGGCCAGCCGACCATCGTTGCATAGAAGGAAAACAGGAGTACGGGTGAAGCCCAGGCGATAACCCAGGAACCTGATAGATAGTCCTTGCCACCGAGCACGAGCATAACTACATCGGAAAGCGCTGCGAAAGCGATGGTGCCAATGAGCAGAACGGGTATAGAGACAAGGAGCAACTTCCTTGCAAAACCGTAGTCACCCCCCTTGACCATATGGGGGTACAGACTGTTCACAATTGGCGAATAAAGGGACTGGATAGCATTAATTGCAGTCACAGCAAGGGACCAGTAGGAAATCATCGCCTTGTTGGTAATCACGATACCAATCAAAAGCGTAGTGAAACCGGAAAAAACGACGGAGGCCATGTTCGAGAAACAATAGAGCGCGGAAACCTTCAGCTCTGAAAGCGCCTCGCATAGGGGGACGAACGTAATGGTGGTACCGAACATTCGCTTGGCGGAAATGAAAGACCAGGCAAGGGCAATAACGCTCGAAAGGATGTCGAGAATAGGAATCCACAGAATGTCATCGATAGAATGGACAACGACGAACGTCAAGGCAGTAGAGACACCCTTCGAGACAAAATAGCGAGTCGTCAATGGGCCCATGTTTTCATGTCCCTGGAAAAGAAAGTCCGGAGCAACTGCCTTACCGAATACAGCAACAAATGCAAGCATGGTATATAGCATGTTCGAATGAGTAATGGGGATGAACCAGGCCACAACAACAACGACAGCGCCGGTCGCTACACCAAGCAACAGGCGAGCCTCTGTCACAGCGCCGATAGCCCGGTTCTCCTCTTCGACAGTCTCGGATTTTGCTATGCGTTTAGTACCGGAAAGGTTGAAGCCAAAATCGACGAAAGTCTGGGCGAAAGTCATGAACGACACAACATACGCGTAGATCGCGTAACCCTCCGGCAGAAGCACGCGTGTCAGATAAGGCAGCGTAATGAGGGGAAAAATATACTTAACAATCTGCAGTCCGTACTGCCAAACGACATTGCTGTAGAAATGTTTGTGTTGAGAACTCAAAACTAAACTCCGAACAAACCATGAAGAATAAAGCAGGACATATCGGCGACGCTTGCGAGATAAGCCCACTGAACGACAAAACCGATAACCGCAATAATCGCAAGTGCGATATCTATAAATAGATTTACGGCATCATCCTTATGACTCAAAGAAGCTAAGACAAACAACGTTGAGCAAGGCATCGCATACCGAAAGAAAACATCTGCGGCAAAAAATACTGAAACTGCAATGCATAGGGCAGACCAAATGCCTGAAAAAACAAGCAAACCGGATTTAGAAACGTCGTAACGCCTAAACACCAAAAGGATGCAGAAAACAGCGATAGCTTCAAAATAATATCGGTACCCCATAAGCAACACACTATGTTGAGATGCCGCGGCCCATCCCCAATCGCTGAACTCGCTATATACAGAAAACTTATCCAAAGCGCTCATAAATAGAGAAAGAACAGGTATCGTCCTGAAGGAGGCCGGTAAGGCGGCGGAAAGCATATTTGATAAAGGAAGTAATGCAAGACTGATGCCGTAAATGGCAATCTCATTTTTTACGAAAAGCAGCACAACTCTTAAAGCTATCACCGGTAAAACAGATGAATGAGTAGAGGCGGCAAAGGCGTAAAGCAAAATCAATACAACCGGCCCGGTACGCTTCCCAAAGTCCAAATAGAGTGCCAACAGAAGCAACGAAAAAGCCGGGGTACTTTTTGCATAAGAGAGAACGTTGAAAAACGGTGGGATTGCCACTGAAATCAAAAGGGCGGCACAAGTCCTCCTAAACGACCACCCCTGAAGCACGGCATAATCGTCAACAATAAAGGCCAAGACTGAGTAAAAAGTTGCTGTAACTGCGCTTCGCAGAAGATGGTCATCATTAAATCTCGAAACAATCCAAGCAAAAAGGTTGTAACCATGAGACCCCACAGAGGAATAGACACCCTTGATTGAAAGGAGGTCCCAAAATGATGTCTCACGAAAGATAGGCAGACTGTTGGTATATCGATCAATGTCAGCCATTAATGTCGTATTAACCCCATAGGCAATTGCGCCAGAGCAAAGACCAACCAGAATCGCCAGGCCCACACTCGAATGCTTCTCGGACCTAATATAAAGAATAATGAAGAAAATCGAAGCAAAAGGAAAGAGAAAGCATGATAGAAGGGCGAGGAGAAAATAGGCGTTGTTATATGCACCGGCGTCAGATTTGCGAGGAACAATGCGATGCGAGTTTGTCAAATCAAGCTCGAGTGTATCCATCATCCTACGACCTTTCCGGTCAAGTTGCCGTAAAGGCTGTATACAAGATTATGAAGTGCTGGCGAAGATGCAAAAAGCCCGCAGCGAAAGCGCCAAGTCTTGCTCGCAAGAGGGTTGCCGGCGACCTTCCTGCAGCGTTTCCTCGCATTAAGGACATAAGCCTTAGCCTTGCGCCTGTCGATGCATTTATTCAAATCCAGCCTCGACGCAACGCGAAGAGAGCAAAAAGCCTCAAAGCAAGCAAACGCATCTTTCAACTCAGGTCTATCATCAACCACGTCTCTCACAGTTGACAAAGACGCTTCCATGCCCTCAAGGTGCTTGTCTTCGTATTTCTTATTCGTAGTAATGGAACCCTCGCGGGCAAGATAGCCATAAAGCTCTGCGCCAGAAATACAAGCCTTATCAACACTAGAGAAGACAGTAGCTTCAACGCCAAAGTCCTCGAACAGTTGTCCCTCGGGAAACGCAAGGAGCGGGAATAGTTCCCTAGCATACAGCTTCGCGCAGGCAGAGCCGGACTCACCGTTAAGCAGAAGCAACATTCCAAGAAGTTCGTCGCCGGAAACGATCTTGCCTTCGCCAATCTCTTGACACCCAAAGTCGTCAGTCGAGTCAATCTTCTTATATTCACATGTGACAAGCGGCACGCCCGTCTTCTGGGCAAGGGCAACCATATGCCCCACGGCCCACTTGTCCAGGACATCGTCACCGTCCACAAATGTGACAAAGTCGCCAGTAGCACGGGCGAGGCCGAAGTTACGAGCGGAAGAGAGGCCTCCGTTCTCCTTGTGCACGAGTTTAACTCGATCATCATCCGCAATGGTACGGGCACATATATCTGCCGTATCATCGGTTGCCCCATCATCAACAACCACAATTTCTATGTTTTTATACGTCTGGCCCATAAGAGAGCGAAGACAAGCCGCGGCGTATTCGCCCACGTTATACATGGGGACGACGATGCTTACCTTTGGGGTCTTACCGTTTTCCACTGGGAAGCCACCCCCCCCCCACAAATCGCTTAATGGGTTTAGCGGGAACCCCGGCAACGATCACGTTGTCGGGAACGTCGCGAGTCACCACCGCATTGGTACCGATAATCACACCGTTGCCAATGGTCACACCGGGCATCACCGCTGCACCTTCGCCTATCCACACGTTATCGCCAATGCGCACGGGCTTAGTAACTATCTTTCGATCATCAGGCGCCATATCGGGCAACGAGGAATCGTCGCCATAGGACCCATGACTGTTATCAGATATAAAAATATTCGAAGCCATGAGCACGTTATCTCCGATAACGACACTCTCATGCGCAGAGATATGAACTCGATCGTTTATCTTGCAGTTCTTGCCGACAATTAGAGGGGTGCCGTCACCAGCAAGGTCGAAACGACAAGAATAACCACAGGTGAAACCCTCACCATAAACGAAGCGACACTTGCCACCACGAAGGTAAAAGGGGCGGCGGACAAGTCTCGCACCAGGGAACAACACCTTGGTGAGAAGTAGCGCCAACACATTTTTAAACGTCTCAGAAGGACCATATTGACCAAACATTAGGCTTCACCATCCTGCATGGCGAAAGTCTTGAGGTACTCCCCCAGCTCTTCCTCCCAGTCGGGCATGTGGAAGCCGGCGGCCTCGAGCCTGGACAGGTCGAGCGCGGAGTGGACCGGGCGCGGGGCGATGGGGCCGGCGGCGTTCGCGTAGTAGTCGGCGGTGCTGACCGGGACCACTTTCTCCCCGTTGCCGTTGGCGGCCTCGAAGACGGCGCGGGCGATGTCCGCCCAGGACCTGACGGCGCCGGAGCCGGTGCAGTTATAGGTCCCGTAGGGGGCGTGCGTCCCCAGCACGTGGAAGATGCCCTCGGCCATGTCGCGCGTGAAGGTCAGGCGGCCCAGCTGGTCGTCGACGACCGTGACCTGCGTGAGCTTATCCTCGGGGTCGGCGACGCGGTCGGACAGCCCCCTCATGGTCTTGACGAAGTTATGGCCCTCGCCGATGACCCAGCTGGAGCGCATGATGTAGTGGCGCGGGCAGCCGGCCACGGCGATGTCGCCGGCCGCCTTGGTCTGGCCGTAGACGGACAGCGGGCTGAGGGGCTCGTCCTCGGTGTGGACCTCGGCCGTGCCGTCGAAGACGTAGTCGGAGGACACGTGGACGAGCGTGATCCCGTGCCCGGCGCAGGTGCGGGCGAGCAGGGCGGGCCCCGTCGCGTTGGCCTTCCAGGCGGTCACGCGGCCCTCGGGGGTCTCCGCTTTATCCACGGCCGTGTAGGCGCCGCAGTTGATCACGGTGCCGTAGAGCGACCAGTCGTACTGCGAATAGGCCTCCGGGTCGGACATGTCGAAGGTGTCGATGTCGCAGAAGTCGAAGTCCTTCGCCACGCCGCGATCCTCGGCGAGCGCGCGCACCGCATGGCCCAGCTGGCCGTCGCAGCCGGTGACGAGGGTGCGCTTCGGCGCCATGGGGACGACGTCCCTCAGCATCGGGTGGTTGAGGTCGGCCTCGGAGACGGTGGCCTGGTCCAGCGGGATCGGCCACTCGATGGCGAGCTCGGGGTCGGCGAGGTTCACGAAGGTGTAGGTCCTCTTGAGCTCCAGCGACCAGTGGGCGTCCACCAGGTAGGTGTAGGCGGTGCCGTCCTCGAGCGCCTGGAAGCTGTTGCCCACGCCGCGCGGGACGTAGATGGCCTTGCTCGGGTCGAGCGTGCAGGTGAACACCTTCCCGTAGGTGGCGCTGCCCTCGCGCA
>NZ_QSRL01000029.1 GCF_003437035.1 Collinsella sp. TF08-11AT | reverse complement strand
TATCTCCCTAGAAAGGAGGTGATCCAGCCGCACCTTCCGGTACGGCTACCTTGTTACGACTTCACCCCCCTCACCCTCCACACCTTCGGCGCCTCCCCCCTTGACGGTTGGGCCGGCGACTTCGGGTGCAGACGACTCGGGTGGTGTGACGGGCGGTGTGTACAAGGCCCGGGAACGCATTCACCGCGGCATGCTGATCCGCGATTACTAGCAACTCCGACTTCATGGGGGCGGGTTGCAGCCCCCAATCCGAACTGGGGCCGGCTTTCCGGGATCCGCTCCCCCTCGCGGGGTGGCATCCCTCTGTACCGGCCATTGTAGCACGTGTGCAGCCCAGGGCATAAGGGGCATGATGACTTGACGTCGTCCCCGCCCTCCTCCGCCTTGACGGCGGCGGTCCCGCGTGGGTTCCCGGCATCACCCGATGGCAACACGCGGCGGGGGTTGCGCTCGTTGCGGGACTTAACCCAACATCTCACGACACGAGCTGACGACAGCCATGCACCACCTGTATGGGCTCCTCTCGGCCACGGGGTCTCCCCCGCTTCACCCATATGTCAAGCCCTGGTAAGGTTCTTCGCGTTGCTTCGAATTAAGCCACATGCTCCGCTGCTTGTGCGGGCCCCCGTCAATTCCTTTGAGTTTTAGCCTTGCGGCCGTACTCCCCAGGCGGGACGCTTAATGCGTTGGCTGCGGCACGGGGGGATCGTCCCCCCACACCTAGCGTCCATCGTTTACGGCTGGGACTACCAGGGTATCTAATCCTGTTCGCTCCCCCAGCTTTCGCGCCTCAGCGTCGGTCTCGGCCCAGAGGGCCGCCTTCGCCACCGGTGTTCCACCCGATATCTGCGCATTCCACCGCTACACCGGGTGTTCCACCCTCCCCTACCGGACCCAAGCCGCGGAGGTTCCGGGGGCTTCGGGGGGTTGAGCCCCCCGCTTCGACCCCCGGCCTGCCGGGCCGCCTACGCGCGCTTTACGCCCAATGAATCCGGATAACGCTCGCCCCCTACGTATTACCGCGGCTGCTGGCACGTAGTTAGCCGGGGCTTCTTCTGCAGGTACAGTCTTGACTCTTCCCTGCTGAAAGCGGTTTACGACCCGAAGGCCTCCGTCCCGCACGCGGCGTCGCTGCGTCAGGGTTCCCCCCATTGCGCAAGATTCCCCACTGCTGCCTCCCGTAGGAGTCTGGGCCGTGTCTCAGTCCCAATCTGGCCGGTCGGTCTCTCAACCCGGCTACCCGTTGTCGGCACGGTGGGCCGTCACCCCGCCGTCTACCTGATGGGCCGCGGAGCCATCCCCTCCCGTCGGGGCTTTAGCCGGGGTGCCATGCGGCACCCCGGGGTATCCGGTATTACCCGTCCTTTCGGGCGGCTATCCCGGGGGAGGGGGCAGGTTCTCCACGTGTTACTCAGCCGTTCGCCACTCGCTTCCCTCCGGAGAGGGGTGCCGTTCGACTTGCATGTGTTAGGCGCGCCGCCAGCGTTCATCCTGAGCCAGGATCGAACTCTCCGTCCAAAAATATCTGGGCTTCGAGCCCGTCCGGTCCCCTCAGTCCATCGCTGATCGGTTCCGTTCGATTCATATGGTTTTAGTATAGGAAAAGGAATTTCTCGGGGCCGCCTCTCGGCGGCCTTGCGAAAAACAAATCCAAGTTAGACCATTTCAAATGGTTCGATGTCTGCCCGGATGCGACACTGAATGTGTCCATCCTCGCAGTATCCGGTTCTCAAGGTGCACGCCTGGCGGCTGATCCGGTCCGACCGGGCCGCGCGGCAAGGAGATATATTGCCAGACCG
>NZ_QSRL01000028.1 GCF_003437035.1 Collinsella sp. TF08-11AT | reverse complement strand
GCTTGGTTTTGGAAGTTCGCGAAGCCCACTTCTCAAAACCAAGCACCCCGCCCCGGGTCTCGTCTGTGTATTTCCCGCTGAGCGAGCTATAGATGCCATGCACCGATGCGCTAAAGCGGCGACTTGAAATTGGTGCTATATTTAGCTCGAGTTGTTAAGTGTTAGTACGGGAGTCTGATATGGGGCTGTTCAAGAAGAAAAACCCGCAGGATGCCTTTGATCCCGATGTGTTTACCATCACGGACACGATTTTGGACCCGCCGCGCTTTACGTTTTTGCCGGCTATCTACCAGGATGCCACGCGTCGCAAGTGGGCCGTGCATCAGCGCGGCGCGACCCCGAGGATTTTTGACTACGCGGATGTGCTGCAATGCGAGATTGTCGAGACCGGAAATCCCGAGGATGTGCCGCAGCTCAGCAATCGAGAGCTCGCTCAGCAGATTTTGATTAACCCAGCTCAGGCTACCAAAAACAATGCCGCCAAGCGTAACATGTGCCTTGGTATGGGTGTCGTCGTTGCCGTGCAAACCGGCGAGGATGAGATTTCGAAGCTTGAGATTCCTGTGACTGCGGGCGAAGTCAAGCGAGACTGCGGCCTATATCGGTCGTATCGGAACGTTGCGGAACAGATCAAAGAAGCCTTCGACGCCATGGGGCGTTCGGAGCAATGATGCCCGCAGCATCAAGCGGTCGAGGAGCCTTACCCATGTCGAGTGAACCATATGCGATTCCGCCCAAAGATCGCGCCTTTGAGGGCATTCTTTGGTATATCAAACATTATGACCTGCAGGGTGGCGACCGGCTGCCCGCCGAGCGCGTACTCTGTGAAGAGCTGGGCGTGTCCCGCACGGCGTTGCGCGCTGCGATCACGCGTCTCATTTCGTGCGGAACCTTGGAAAGCCGCCGCGGTTCGGGCACCTATGTGTGCCCGCCCAAGCCGCTGAACATCTTTCAGGAAACGTGGAACTATACGCAGGCGGTGGAGAGGGTCGGCTCAAAGTCAACCGCACGCCTGGTATGCTCCAAGGTCGTGTACGCCGATGTCGACCTGGCCCAAAAGGCTCAAATCGAGCTGGGCATGCCGCTCTTCTGCATTCGGCGCGTGCGCGTGGTCAATGGTTCCCCGGCGTCGATCGAGACGGCATACGTCAATCTGTCTTTGTGTCCCTCGCTTCCCGATCACGATTTCGAGCAGGAGAGCCTCTACGACGTTTTGCTCAAAGAGGGGAATGTCCGCGTGTCGCACGGCAAGGAGCATATTTCCATCAGCCGTCTGAACGCCGACGAGGCCAAGTTGCTGGATGCCCAGGAGGGCGCCCCGGTGTTTTATAAGGCTTCGCACGAGCGCGATGAGAACGATGGCTTTGTCGAGTATTGCAAGTCCGTGACCCTGCCGACCAAGTATCGATTTGCCGATAACGGTGAGGCAGACGGCGTTGCGACGAAGGTGGGTGTCGAATGGCTGAGGCAGTAGAAGACTTGCCGGTTTACAAGCAAATTCGCCGCTGCATTGCGGAGCGAATCGAGCGCGGTGACTATCCGACGGGCTCGATGATTCCGTCCGAAAATGAGCTGGCCGAGGAGTTTGGCACGACGCGCCTGACCATCCGCAGCGCCATGGATGAGCTGGTCAAAAGTGGCCAGATTCGTCGCGTGCAGGGCAAGGGCGCCTTTGTGGGGCACAAGTGGTTTGACGAGCACGCTCGCAAGGGCGGCTTCCGTCAGTCGGTTTTAGCTTCGGGCGCGACGCCGTCGGTGCGCATCCTGGCGCGCTCCAAACGCTATGCCGGCCCGTATTATGCCGACTTGTTTGGTATCGGCGAGGACGATCTGCTCTACTCGGTGCGCCGTCTTAACTGCATTGATGGTGAACCCGTGTCGATCGAGATGACGCTGATCCCGTGTCTGCTGTTCCCTGACATCGAAGACGTGGACATATCGGTTTTCAGCCTGTATGAGACCTATGACATGTTGGGCCGAAAGCCAGATAAATCGATTGAGAAGCTCGATATTGAGGCGCTGGGCGCACGCGATGCGAGTTTGCTCGATCTTGAGCCGGGCGACCTGGCACTCGTGCTGGAATGCCTGACCTATGACTCGAGTGGACAGGTTATCGAGTGTGCCAAGTCTTTTACCCGCGGCGATGCCGGCGGATATACCTACAACTATTAGTGTTCAGAGCGTCCTTGTGTACGGCAGGGCGCTCGTCTTTTATGGCCATATGTCGCTTGACCGATGGGCGGCAAAAACTGACCGTCTACCGAGAGAGGAGGATGAAATCGAAAAATCGGTATTAAAAACGGCTAACCTATAATCGTTCACTGGTATTAAGAACCTTTGAATTGTTGAGCTTGGGGCCAAGATGACCACAAGGTTAGGCGGTGCGACGGGACGGTAAGCCCGTCCGGGCCGTGTGACAATTCAAACTGCTCGTGAAAGGAGCGGGAATGAAGGAGACCGAGAAGATCGAGATCATGCACTTCGACCAGGAGGGCTACCT
>NZ_QSRL01000027.1 GCF_003437035.1 Collinsella sp. TF08-11AT | reverse complement strand
TCACCAAGCACAACCTCAAGTACCGCCGCTACTACCACCAGTTCGACTACTAATTCCATTTGGGGGAAACTGTAATGAGGCAATACATCTTCGCCAGCCACGCGCATTTTGCGACCGGCATTAAAGAGAGCACCGAGCTGCTCTCGGGCGCGCGCGATAACGTTCACGATCTATCGATGTTTGTCGACGGTCGCACCGACGTCGCCGAGGAGGCCGCAAAGCTGCTGGCGACCATCGACCCTGCCGATGACGTGATCGTGTGCACCGACCTGTTTGGCGGTAGCGTCAACAACGAGTTCACCAAGATCGTTCAGACGCGTCCCAACACCTACCTTGTCGCCAACATGAACCTGCCGCTGCTGATCCAGCTACTGTTCTCGGACCAGGAGGCTCCCGCCGATCAGGTTATCCGCGAGATAATCGCGGCTGACGACACGCGCGTCAAGTTTGTCAACGATCTGCTGACCGATGCGGATGACGAGGAAGAGTTCTAGTCTCCGCCTGCTATTAATGGGGCCGGGTTTCCGGCATGAGACCTTTGGGGGTCAATCATGATTCAACTGCTTCGCGTCGACCATCGTCTGCTTCATGGCCAGGTGGCCGTCTCTTGGGTCCAGGGCCTGGGCTCCGACTGCATCTTCTGCGTCGGCGACAAGGTTGCCAACGATCCCGTTTGGAAGACCACGCTCAAGATGGGCAAGCCGGCCAACGCCAAGCTCGTCATCAAGGACATGGAACACGCCATCGAGGCAATTAACTCTGGTGTCACTGATAAGTACAAGATGATCATCTGCGTCGCCAGCATCGCCGAGGCCAAGCAGCTTGCCGACGGCTGCCCGCAGATTACCTCGATCAACCTGGGCAACACCAAGTCCAAGGACGAACAGCGTCCCGACGCCCGCCAGGTTTCGCGTCAGGTCTTTGTGACCGCCGCCGAGGAAGAGGAAATCCGCGAGCTCGTCGGTCGTGGTGTCGAGGTCGAGATTCGCGCTCTGGCCGATGACCCCAAGGTCGACGCTATGAGTGTCCTGTAACTTGGGACCACGGGGCGGCACGCATGGTGCTGCCCTATCCGTGGAGTAGCGGATAAACGCTTTACCTGGTAGTCCACCTACCGTTCACCGGAAGTACCTGCCCGTTGAGCGATTGGTATTAAATAGTTTCTGCATGACTATATAATTGGTATGAAATCATTTGTACCGGTTTAGGTGTTAACAGCACGCCGGTACAAGCTGGATCTGCCTAGGCGATTGTCGGCATGGAAAAGGGCGCGCTGACAAGTCGGGAATCGCCGACCGGATCCAAGAGGGATCAAAAGGAGGAACAATGCTTGTTCAAGCGATCCTCATCGGACTTATCGCTGCTTTCGGTAAGCTCGATTATCAGCTCGGTACGCTCTATGCGTTCCGCCCGATCGTTCTGTGCCCGCTCGTCGGCATAGTCCTCGGGGACCTGCAGTCCGGCCTCGCCATCGGCGCGAGCCTCGAGCTGCTCTTCATGGGTTCTATTGCCATCGGCGCTTACGTGCCACCTGATGAGACGATTGGCGGCGTGCTCGCCTGCGCCTTCGCTATTCAGCTGGGCCAGAGCACTGAGGCCGCTATCGCGCTCGCGATGCCCATCGCCACCCTGTGCCTGGCCATCAAGAACGTCATCAACGCCGGTATGCCCCTTCTGGTCGACCGCGCCGACGTCTTTGCCAGCAAGGGTAACCTCAAGGGTATCTACGCTATGCACTGGGTTATCGGTCTTGTGATTGTCGCCCTGGCCTTCTTCCTGTGCTCCGTCTCCTTCTATCTTGGCGCTGACGCCGTTCAGGGTCTGCTCGACTTCATCCCGACGTTTGTCCTTGATGGCTTTGGCGTCGCAGCCAACATCCTGCCTGCCATGGGCTTCGCAATGCTCGGTCGTCTGGTGCTTACCAAGCAGCTCGTGCCGTTCTACTTCCTGGGCTTCCTGATGTGCTCCTATGCCAACGTGCCCGTCCTCGGTGTCGCTCTGATCGCAATCATCATCGGCATCAACAAGTTCGACCTGCTGGGCCTTGGTGGCGCCCAGCCCCAGCTTTCTGTGGAAGGGGATGAGGACGATGACTTCTAATTCCGAGAACCAGATTACTCGCTCCGACCTCATTAAGAGCTCTCTGAGCACCGGCGCTCTGGGCATGGAGTTCTCCTGGACCTACTACAAGCAGATGAACATTGCCTTCTGCCTGATGGTCGCCAACATGCTCAAGAAGATCTATGCCGGCCGTCCCGACGATTACGCCGAGGCCCTGCACCGTCACAGCGCATTCTTCAACATCACCCCGCAGCTCGCTCCCTTCGTGGGCGGCATCGCGATGGCCATGGAAGAGAAGGTCGCTCGCGGCGAGGTTGAGCCCGAGAGCGTCAACGACATCAAGGCCGCCCTCATGGGCCCGCTTTCCGGTCTGGGTGATTCCTTCTTCCTGTCCACCCTGCGCGTTGTTGCCGCTGCCGTGGGCATCAGCCTGTGCCAGGCCGGCAACGCCTTTGGCCCCATCGCCTTCCTGCTCATCTATAACATCCCGGCGTTCCTGATTCGTATCTTTGGCGCTATCAAGGGTTATGAACTGGGCATTGGCTTCCTCAACGAGGCTCAGAAGACCGGTCTGATGCAAAAGATCATGGCCTGCGTCGGCATCGTCGGCGTCATGGTGGTCGGCGCCATGAGCAAGGACATGTTCTGGGCTTCGCTGCCCGTCGCCATCGGTCAGGGCGACTCCGCCCAGACCCTCCAGGACATCCTGGACGGCATCATGCCCGGCATGCTCGGCATGGCCGCCTTCTGGATTTACTACTGGCTGCTCTCCAAGAAGATCAACCCGATGGTCCTGATTCTCTGCACCATGGTCATCGGCATCATCGGTGCCTTCTTTGGCGTGCTTGCCTAATATGTTTAAATCGCGCTTCCATCGCGTCTAACGGTTGCGTCGATCTTTGGGGGCTTGTCGCATGTGCGGCAGCCCCCTGTTTTTTAAAAGCCCGTACGAAAGGGGAGGGCTATGGCCGTACCCGAGCTTTCGCTCATGAACATCAACCATCGTTACTACAGCATCGAGACGTTCTTTAAGGCTGCAGGCGAGGCGGGTTATCGCAATATCGAGCTGTGGACTGGCTCGATGCACCTGTATGTGGATTGCCACGAGCACGATTCGGTGGATAAGATTCGCGATCTTGCCGCCCAGTACGGCATCAAGATCGTGTGCGTGTGCCCCGAGCAGAACAACCCCAAGCCGTGGAATGTCGCGGTGCGTGGTGAGGCGGGCCAAAAGCGCATACTCTCGTACTTTAAGAATGTCATTGACGTTGCCGTTGAGCTGGGTGCGCCGCAGATTCTGGTGACGAGTGGTTGGGCCTATCTGGACGAGCCGGCTGAGGACGCCTGGGCCCGCAGCGTTGCCATGCTGCGTTCGGTATGCGACTATGCCGATACGCGCGGCATTCGCGTTGCGCTCGAGGCGCTGCAGCCGTCGGAGTCCGTGCTGGTCAACACCGCGCAGGACGTCGCGCGCATCCTCGAGGCGGTCGATCGTCCCAACCTGAAGGCTTGTATCGACTTTGGCGCCATGGAAGTTGCCGGCGACACAATCGACGGCTACTTTGAGGTCTTGGGCGACAAGATCGTCCACACCCACTTTGTGGACGTCGGCGGCGGCACGACGCATCTTGCCTGGGGCGACGGCGAGCGCGATATGCGTGCCGACCTCGAGGCACTCATGCGCCACGGCTATACGGGCTATGCCTCGGCCGAGACGTGTGACGGCCGCTACTATCAGGATCCGTCTAAGGCGACAACTCAGGTTATCGATATGTATCGTCGTGTGATAGCAGAGATGGAAGCCGAATAACCGAACTGCGCGGTTGCGCCGGAAACACTAGGGCGGGTTTGGCGCAACGTAGTTTTAGGTGGCGAGTTGCGGAGTGTTCGTTGCAGTGCTGCTCGAATTAGACAACTAATGGCGTTGTAATACCACTCGGGCGAGGAAACCGACCGTTCGCCGTAAATCTCCGTGAGTTTAGATTGGTATTAAATAATGAGCAATCGTATGGCTATAATTGGTATCAGCAAGAAGCGCGATGTATAGAATCGCGCACATGTGATGGGAGGACACACATGAAGGAGACCGAGAAGATCGAGATCATGCACTTCGACCAGGAGGGCTACCT
>NZ_QSRL01000026.1 GCF_003437035.1 Collinsella sp. TF08-11AT | reverse complement strand
TTCCGCACGAACAGGAGGCCACTTAATGTGGCCTCCGTCGTGAGCAGGACTGTCCGAGCAGGAAAGTTCATATATGGCGGCAGGCGCCCGCCCCGCTCCCGAGGGGCATCTCTCATGCAAAAACTTTTGTTGGGTAAAGTCCGAGGTCAATGGCGTTTTATACCGAGAAATTCAAAAATAGTTGAAAATTCATTACAAATTTGCGTTGACTTTAGGTAACTAAAGTTTCATACTCCTTTTCAACCACTGGGGGATGTGAACACGCACGGATCGTTCACATCATGATTGAAGAGGATTTCTTAGACATGTTCACGCATCAGCTAAACATTATCAGCGTAGTAATTATCTGATGCGGGTTAGCACATACAGCTAGCCCGTACGATAACGGGCGGCTGATGAAGATGAGGGCCGTCGAGCGCAACCGACGGCCCTCATTTTTTATGTCTAGGAAGTTCTTTTTAGAGGAGGAAATGTAATGAACGGAGTTTTGCTCATGGTTGTGGCCGCGGCGGTGCTCGCCTGCGGCTATCTGGGCTACGGCCGCTGGCTGGCCAACAAGTGGGGCGTTGACAAAGAGGCCCTCACGCCGGCCAAGCGCATGAAGGACGGCAAGAGCTTCTCGCCCGTCTCCGCCTTTACCGCGTTCTCGCATCAGTTCAGCTCGATCTGCGGTGCTGGCCCTGTCACGGGTACGATCGTCGCCATGGCCTTTGGCTGGCTGCCCGTCGTGCTCTGGGTCCTCGTCGGCGGCATCTTCTTTGGCGCCGTCCACGACTTTGGTGCTCTGTACGCTTCGATGAAGAACAACGGCAAGTCGCTCGCTCAGCTCATCGAGAAGTACATCGGCAAGACCGGCCGTCGCCTGTTCCTGCTGTTCTGCTGGCTGTTCTGCATCATCGTCATCGCCGCCTTCACCGACATGGTCTGCAAGACGTTCATGTTCACCCCGGCCGTTGACGCTTCTGGCGCCGCTACCGGTGCCATCGACTTCACCAAGTCCTATGCCGCTGGCTGCGCTGGCACCATCTCCATCCTGTTCACCTTCGTCGCTATCGCCTTTGGTTGGGCCCAGAAGAAGTTCAACCTCACCGGTGCCGCCGAGTTCGTCACCGGCGTGGTCCTCATGGTTCTCATGTTCGCCGTCGGTATGCAGTTCCCGGTCTACCTGGATAAGTTCCAGTGGTTCGCCGTCGTCATGGTCTACCTGGTCTTCGCTGGCGCTATGCCCATCCAGATGCTCAAGACCCCGCGTGACTACCTCACTTCCATCATGATGATCGTCATGATCGCCTGCGCTGTCCTCGGCATCGTCGTCCTGGGCGTTAACGGCCAGGCCACTATCACCGCTCCGGTCTTCACCGGCTTCTCCACTGCCTCCGGCATGATGTTCCCGGTCCTGTTTGTCTCCGTCGCTTGTGGTGCTCTCTCCGGTTTCCACAGCCTCGTTTCTTCCGGCACCTCTTCTAAGCAGGTCGAGAAGGAGCAGGACGCCGTCAAGGTCGGTTATGGCGCCATGATCGTCGAGTCCTTCGTCGGCATCCTTGCCATCATCGTCGCCGGCATCATGTTCTCCGATATGAACACCGCCGGTACTGGCGCCCTCAACGCCGGTGTCGCTTCCACCCCGTTCCAGATCTTCGCCGCTGGCATCTCCCGCGGTATGCAGGCCTTCGGTGTTGACGGTACGCTCGCTACCGTCTTCATGACCATGAACGTTTCCGCTCTGGCCCTGACCTCGCTCGACGCCGTCGCCCGCATCGCCCGCACCTCGTTCTCCGAGTTCTTTGCCCAGACCAACGACGCCCTGGCCATCGAGTCCAAGGCCGGCTATATGAAGGTCCTCGGCAACCCCTGGTTCGCCACGGTCGTTACCCTGCTTCCCGGTCTCGCCCTCGCTTTTGGTGGCTATGCCAACATCTGGCCGCTCTTTGGTGCTTCCAACCAGCTGCTCGGCGGTATGACCATGATCACCCTCGCCGTGTTCTGCAAGTGCACCGGTCGCAAGGGCTGGATGCTCTACGTGCCCGTCGCCTTCCTGCTCTGCTGCACCTTCACCTCGCTGGTCCAGAGCGCCATGGGCTGCATGACCGCCGTCCAGGCCTACGGTTTCTTCGGTACCATCCCGGCTACCGCCACCACGGCCGCCGTCTCCGTCGCCGCCACCAAGGGCCTGCAGCTCGTCTTTGCCGTTCTGCTGATGGTCCTGGGCCTCATCGTCGCCGTCAACTGCCTCAAGGAGTTCTTCGGCAAGGAGGCTGGCTCCATGCCTGATGAGGAGCCCGAGTGGTCCGAGATGGGCAAGGCCGAGTACGGTCGCGCCGCTGCCGCTGAAGCTCCTGCCGACGCCGAGGCCGCCAAGGCCTAGTCGGTCGGACGGGTTGAATCTCCCATCTATTTGACTCGGAAAGACCGGGTCCGCAATCAAGCGGACCCGGTCTTTTATCTTGTGAGAACAGGTGGTGCAAGGGCGTTCTCGCAGATGTTTTGCGTGGATAGGCTCGTGCGTTGTACCATATGGACGTATATGTGTGCATATGAAAGGGGCCCCGTGGCCAAGACGGTATATTCCGATAATCAAAACAATGTCGATGCCCTGGCTGAGCGTCTGAGCAGCCAGACATCGCTTTCTGCCGAGCGTGCCAAGCTGGTTGCCTACGACCTGCTTTGCCGCAAGGCGCTCAAGATTAAGTCGAGTGCGCTGGCGCAGATTTTCCGCTCCGTCGATAAGGAGTGCGACACCAAGGCGATGCGCGATGAGCTTATCGCGGCAAATATCGTGACCAAGATCGAGGGTAGTGGCATTAACGGGCGCCCGGCGTTCTATACCATCAATGCCGAGATCCGCGATGCCCAGGAGCAACCTGCCGAGTCCGTCGAAGATTTTATCGTCGAGGATTCCGCTGACGTGCCTGCTGTGGAAGAAGTTGCTCCGCGTGAGCATGTCGATACCGATGAGTTGCTCGATGAGAACGTTGTGCGTGCCTTTACGGCCAAGGCAGGACGCGGCGGTTTTGGCGGGGGCGGCAAGCGCGATGCACAGCGCCGCGCCCAGCAGGAGCGCTTCCGTCGCGCCGTTGCTCGAAAGGGCGAGACGGATGCCGAGGCTGTTGAGACCGAGGTTGCTGCCGAGTCGCAGAAGCCCACGAAGGAGCAAAAGCCCGTGGAGGCCCAAGAGCCCAAGCGCCGCCGCGGTGCTCACTTTAAGGCTGCACAGCAGGGTGCCGCGCGTGAGGTCGAAGAGTCTTCTGAGGTTGCAGACGATGTTGAGGAGTCTGCCAAGAAGGCTCCGGGTTCGTGTCGTCCCGGCCGCGGTTTTGAGGGACGCGCGTATCCCGTAAAGCGTCAGGAGAAGGGCGAGTCGGTTTCGACCACCCAGGACGAGAAGGCCGTTGAGCCGGCGGCTCGCGAGCAAAAGCCTGTTGAGCCGCAGCTTGAGGCTGATGCCGAGGCCAAGGGCCAGCAGCCTACTGATGAGCAGACGGAGCGGGGCGCGTCGAGCAAGCCTCGCCGCCGTCGCCATCGTGGGGGCCGCAGTTCCCATGCCGAGACTGCAGCCGAGAGGACCACGCCGCAGGACGAGGATGCGAAGGCCGAGGTTTCTTCGGGGCAGCCTAAGCGCCAGCCGGCGAAGGAGAGCAAGTCCGATCGTCCGCAGAAGCAGGCGTCTATGCCGAAGCGCGAGCGCAATTCCCAAGGCGATTCTAAACGCAAGTCTCAGAAGAAGCCGGAGTCTTCCGCAGCAGGTACTGCTGCCCAGCAGCCCAAGTCGGCCGTTCGCGGTGAGGTATCGGCGTTCGCCCTTGCCCGCGTTTTAGGCAGGCAGCTGCTCAAGGTTGTCCCTACGCCTACGGCGCTCTCTAAGATCAAGGAGCAGCAGACACAGATCGTAAAGGTCGAGGGCAAGGACGGCAAAAAGGCTCCGCAGCGCACTCAGCACAACGAGATGTCCAACCGCAAGATTGCCGAGGAAATCGCAATCATCCAGGCTTGGATCGAGCAGAACCGAGGTGCCGATACGCCGGTTGCCTCGCGCCGCCAGCGTGCCTACCAGATCTTTAACGACGAGAAGGCTTTTGACGGCAAGCACGGTGAGCGCCTGATAAGGCGCATGACCGAAAAGGGCATCAGCATGCAGGCGATCAAGGTCGCCCCCAATCGCCCCGTGCACTTTACGGGCTTCTTTACGCTGGGCGCCGACAAGCCGTTCATTATGGTCGAAAACCTGGACACCTACGACGAGATCGTCAAGCTGCTGCGTGGCCGCAAGCACGCCAAGCTCTTTGGCATCAAGGTGGGCGGCGTGATTTTTGGCGGCGGATGCAAGGCGAGCGTCTCGCATGCCCTGGACGATTATCTGGCCGAGATTGGCTATCGCTTTAACTACGTCTACTACGTGGGCGATATCGACCGCGAGGGCGCGCGCATCGTCGAGCAGGCTCGCAATGCCAATGTGGTTGAGATTCGCCTGCATGCTGGCATGTACCGCGCCATGCTCGCCGAGCACAAGCGTCGCGTGAAGGCCGGCGGAGAGTGCGAGCCCGCGGCTGCCAACCAGGGCGTGCCGCAGAACTTGGCGGCGACGATCAAGGATCTGCCCATGGTCACGCGCGTGCAGTTCCGCAATGTGCTGCGCGAGGGCGCGCGCATTCCGCAGGAGATTCTGATGACCGCCGACTATCGGGATGGCGACTCGGGAAGCTTCGACCGCATGCTGAACAACTAAATTCCGCCGGCCCCGGGAGAGCGGGGACACCGGCTTAGGTTTCCTGCTCTACAGTCCTGCTCACGACGGAGGCCACATTAAGTGGCCTCCT
>NZ_QSRL01000025.1:2367-5370 GCF_003437035.1 Collinsella sp. TF08-11AT | reverse complement strand
GCGGTCCCGCAAGATACCACGGGCGCACGGCGGATGCCTTGGCACAGGGAGCCGATGAAGGACGCGGCAAGCTGCGATAATCCCCGGCGAGGAGCACACATCCTTCGACCCGGGGGTCTCCGAATGGGCGAACCCATCCACAGAGGTGTGGATATCCCGACCCCGAACACATAGGGGCCGGGAGGACAACCCGGGGAACTGAAACATCTAAGTACCCGGAGGAGAGGAAATCAATCTCGAGACTCCCCGAGTAGCGGCGAGCGAAAGGGGACCGATGGCCAAACCGTCGAGCGGGCGTACCCGGCAGGGGTTCCGCCGGCGGGGTTGCAGGGCCGCGCATCCGGGGGCTGCCGCCCCCGGGCGCAGGTCCGGCTGGGGAGCGGAACGGCATGGGAGGGCCGGCCGCAGCGGGTGACAGCCCCGTACGCGAACCCAGACCGGACGGCGCGACGCGGTCCCTGAGTAGGGCCGGGCACGTGAAACCCGGTCCGAACCTGGGTGGACCACCATCCAAGCCTGAGTACTACCCTGTGACCGATAGCGCACCAGTACCGTGAGGGAAAGGTGAAAAGCACCCCGGGAGGGGAGTGAAACAGTACCTGAAACCGTGCGCCCACGAGCAGTCGGAGCACCCTTGTGGTGTGACGGCGTGCCTTTTGTAGAATGAGCCAGCGAGTCGCTGGCGCGGGGCGAGGTTAACCGAAAGGGAGCCGGAGCGAAAGCGAGCCTTAACAGGGCGACTTGAGTCCCGCGCCGCGGACGCGAAGCCGGGTGAGCTATCCGTGGGCAGGCTGAAGCGGGGGTAAGACCCCGTGGAGGGCCGAACGCACGTCGGTTGAAAACGGCGGCGATGACCTGCGGATAGGGGTGAAAGGCCAATCAAACCCGGAGATATCTCGTTCTCCCCGAAATAGCTTTAGGGCTAGCGTCGCGCGTTCACCGCCGGAGGTAGAGCACCGGATGGACGAGGGGGCTTCGCCGCCTACCGAATCCAACCGAACTCCGAATGCCGGCGGCCCAGAGCGCGGCAGTCAGAGCATGTGGGCTAAGCTGTGTGCTCGAGAGGGAAACAGCCCGGACCGCCCGCTAAGGTCCCCAAGTTCCAGCCGAGTGGCAAAGGATGTGCGTCCGCCCAGACAACCAGGATGTTGGCTTAGAAGCAGCCATGCATTCAAAGAGTGCGTAACAGCTCACTGGTCGAGTGGACATGCGCCGACAATACACGGGGCTAAGCTGGACACCGAAGCGGCGGGATTTTGATTTTCAGAATCGGTAGGGGAGCTTCCCATGGGCGGGGAAGCCGCCGGGCGACCGGCGGTGGAGCGCATGGGAGTGAGAATGCTGGCATGAGTAGCGAGAGACGAGAGAGTAACTCGTCCGCCGTGAACCCGAGGTTTCCTGGGCAAGGCTAATCCTCCCAGGGTCAGTCGGGGGCTAAGGCGAGGCCGGGAGGCGTAGCCGACGCGCAGCAGGCAGACATTCCTGCACCGCGCACGCGGCGCTACGACCGACGGGGCGACGGATGGGGGTGGCTCGGCGGGGTTCTGGACGTCCCCGTGATGGAGCGCGGCCCGCGGACCAGGGAAATCCGGTCCGCACGAGGGCGAGGCTCCGGACGAAGCGATCAAGCGAAGCGAGTGAGCCCGAGGTCCCTAGAAAAACCCCTAGGCAGGCGCGTGCGCGCCCGTACCGCAAACCGACACAGGTGGGTGGGTAGAACATACCGAGGCGATCGGGTCAACCATGGTCAAGGAACTCGGCACAATGGCCCCGTAACTTCGGGAGAAGGGGTGCCCGCGCGTACGTGAACCGGCTTGCCCGGGGAGCGGAGGCGGGCCGCAGTGGAGAGGCCCAAGCGACTGTTTACCAAAAACACAGGACTCTGCAGAAGCCGCAAGGCGACGTATAGGGTCTGACGCCTGCCCGGTGCCGGAAGGTCACGCGGAGGAGTTAGCGCATCGCGCGAAGCCCCGAAGCCAAGCCCCGGTAAACGGCGGCCGTAACTATAACGGTCCTAAGGTAGCGAAATTCCTTGTCGGGTAAGTTCCGACCTGCACGAAAGGCGCAACGACTTGGGCGCTGTCTCGACCATGGACCCGGTGAAATTGCACTGGTCGTGAAGATGCGACTTACCCGCGGAAGGACGGAGAGACCCCGTGAACCTTCACTGCAGCTTGGCATTGGCCGCTGGTCCCGCGTGTAGAGGATAGGCAGGAGGCGAAGATCCGGAGGCGCCAGCCCCCGGGGAGCCGCCCTTGGAATACTGCCCTCGCGCGACCGGCGTCCTAACCCGAGGCCGTCGACCGGCTCGGGGACCGTGCCAGGCGGGCAGTTTGACTGGGGCGGTCGCCTCCTAAAGGGTAACGGAGGCGCGCGAAGGTCCGCTCGGGACGGTCGGCAACCGTCCTTTTGAATGCAAGAGTACAAGCGGGCTTGACTGCGAGGCCCACAAGCCGAGCAGGTGCGAAAGCAGGCTCTAGTGATCCGGCGGCCCCGAGTGGGTGGGCCGTCGCTCAACGGATAAAAGGTACTCCGGGGATAACAGGCTGATCTTGCCCAAGAGTCCACATCGACGGCAAGGTTTGGCACCTCGATGTCGGCTCATCGCATCCTGGGGCTGGAGCAGGTCCCAAGGGTACGGCTGTTCGCCGTTTAAAGCGGTACGCGAGCTGGGTTCAGAACGTCGTGAGACAGTTCGGTCCCTATCCTCCGTGGGCGCAGGAGAATCGATGGAGGCTGCCCCCAGTACGAGAGGACCGGGGTGGACGCACCTCCGGTGAACCGGTTGTCGACCAACGGCACGGCCGGGTAGCCGCGTGCGGCGCGGATAACCGCTGAAGGCATCTAAGCGGGAAGCCGTTCCAGGGATTAGTTCTCCTTCCGGTAAGGGCCCAGGTAGACTACCTGGTCGATAGACGGCAGGTGCAAGGCTGGCGACAGCCTCAGCCGAGCCGCACTAATCGCCCGAGCTCTTCCGGAACCGCACCTCGCGGCCCGCGGGAC
>NZ_QSRL01000025.1:0-2357 GCF_003437035.1 Collinsella sp. TF08-11AT | reverse complement strand
GGAACCGCACCTCGCGGCCCGCGGGACCCAGCGCTCATGCGCGCGGTCCGGGCACGAGGATGCCCCCGAGTCACCTCCCCTATGCGCCATGCGGCCCCCAGGGCACGTGTATGCGATACCGGACACCGTAACGGTGGGCGCCGCCCACCGGTCAGCGGCCAGAGCATGGGGGGCACGCCCGGTCCCGTTCCGAACCCGGAAGCTAAGCCCCATCGCGCCGAGAGTACTGCGGGGCCAGCCCGTGGGAGGCCAGGGCGCCGCTGACCGGTGGACGGCACCGAGCCGTCGGATGACTTGAAGAAGGGGGAGGCCTCGCGGCCTCCCCCTTCTTTGCGTTTACGGGCAACATTCCTTATGCAATTAAATCAATTTAATCTTCCACCGCTGAATATAGACGTTCACCGTTCTTTGGTCGGTTCTCTGTTCTCAATGGACTAATATTTGCTTTAGCGCACTGCTGCGCTTGTCCTGTTTTACACGGGTCGTTTTATTGATTGTGAAGGAAGGACTCACATGGCAGATGTTCATGAGCTGCTTGATACTTGGATTGCCAATGTCAAGGACGAGGAGCTCCTCGCTGAGCTTAACACGAAGAAGGAGCAGGGTGATGAGGACGCCATCACCGATGCTTTCTTCCAAGATCTCGCCTTCGGTACTGCCGGCCTTCGCGGCACTATCGGTGCGGGCACTAACCGTATGAATATCTATACGGTCGGTCGTGCGACCCAGGGATTCGCTGACTACCTCAATGCGACCTTCGAGCATCCAACGGTTGCCATCGCTCGCGATAGCCGCAATAAAGGTGAGCTGTTCGTTAAGACGACGGCTGCCATTCTTGCAGCAAACGGCGTGACTGCCCTCGTTTATCCCAAGATTTCTCCTGTGCCGACGCTCTCCTGGGCCGTCCGTGATCTTAAGTGCTCCGGTGGCATTTGCATGACCGCTAGTCATAACCCGGCACCGTATAACGGCTATAAGGCCTATGGCCCCGACGGCTGCCAGATCACCAGCGAGGCCGCCGATGCAATTTCTAAGGCTATCGCCGAGACCGATACGTTCACCGGTGTGAAGTCCATGGACTTCGATGAGGCTCTTGAGCAGGGCCTGGTCAAATGGATCGATGACTCGTGCCTCGAGCGTTATTACGACGCCGTTCTCGCTCGCGGCGTTACGAATCTTTCTGCCGAGGAGATTGCCGGCGCACCGCTCAAGCTTGTCTATACGCCGCTGAATGGTACCGGCCTCATTCCCGTCACCACGGTGCTCGAGCGCGCTGGCATCACTGATGTCACGGTTGTTCCCGAGCAGAAGGAACCTAACGGCGATTTCCCGACCTGCCCGTATCCTAACCCCGAGATCCGACAGGCCATGCAGAAGGGCATCGATCTCTGCGAGCAGGTTCACCCCGATCTGCTGCTTGCGACCGATCCCGACGCCGACCGTGTTGGCGTTGCCGTTAAGAATGGCGATGACTATCTGCTGCTGACCGGTAACGAGATGGGCGTCCTGTTGCTCGACTATATTTGCAAGACCCGTGCCGCCCGCGGCGAGGACCTCACTAAGAAGGTCGCGGTTACTACCATTGTTTCTTCCGCCATGGTCGATGCTCTGGCCGAGGAATATGGCTTTGAGCTCCGTCGCTGCCTGACGGGCTTCAAGTACATCGGTGACATCATTACCTCGCTTTCCGATGCCGGTGAAGTCGATCGCTTTATCTTCGGTTTTGAGGAGAGCTACGGTTATCTGGCTGGTGATCACGTGCGCGACAAGGACGCCGTGAGCACTTCGCTGCTGATTTGCCAGATGGCTCAGTATTACAAGCTGCAGGGTAAGAACCTCGCCGACGCGATGCACGAGCTGTACGAGAAGTATGGCTACTATCACAACAAGACGATTTCGCTGAGCTATCCGGGCGCTGAGGGTGCGGCAAAGATGGCCGGCATCATGGCTGGTCTGCGCGAGAACCCGCCCGCGGAGCTCGCCGGTTCCAAGATTGAGGCCGTCGTGGACTACAACACCTGCGTGAACGGCCTGCCGAAGGCTAATGTCATTGAGTTCGATCTCGAGGGTGGCAACAAGGGTATCGTCCGTCCTTCCGGCACCGAGCCCAAGATCAAGCTGTATATCTTTGCCAAGGGCGCGGATGCCGCCGAAGCTGATGCAGCACTTGACGCGATTGAAGAGTCCGGTCGCAAGCTGCTGGCATAAGGTATTTAAGAGTCTATTACTGTAGATAGGCGAAAGAGGGGATCTCGGAAACGAGGTCCCCTCTTATATTTACCCAGCCAGCCGAGAGTCCTTATATGTGTAGGAAATGTGTACGCCCAGATTCCCGCCCCCGGCGCCCCTCCGGTCTG
>NZ_QSRL01000024.1 GCF_003437035.1 Collinsella sp. TF08-11AT | reverse complement strand
GCCGCACTAATCGCCCGAGCTCTTCCGGAACCGCACCTCGCGGCCCGCGGGACATGCGCTCGAAAGCGCGGTCCGGGCACGAGGATGCCCCCGAGTCAGTTCCCTTTCCTATACGCCATGCGGCCCCCAGGGCACGTAGACGAGACACCCGGACACCGTAACGGTGGGCGCCGCCCACCGGTCAGCGGCCAGAGCATGGGGGGCACGCCCGGTCCCGTTCCGAACCCGGAAGCTAAGCCCCATCGCGCCGAGAGTACTGCGGGGCCAGCCCGTGGGAGGCCAGGGCGCCGCTGACCGGTGGACGGCACCGAGCCGTCATCGAGATTGAAGAAGGGGGAGGCCTCGCGGCCTCCCCCTTTTTTGCGTTTAAAGCCTGATCTAACAAACTCGCTGTGTTTTATGACCCTCGTTTGTCGCATCTTCCGTTAACGGGCTACAATAACTTAGTCTGTGCAATATGGAGGTGAACATGGCTGAAGCTGGTATCGGCGTTGATATCGTCGAGATTTCCCGCATGAAATCAATCCTTGAAAAGACGCCGTCGTTTGCTCGGCGTGTGTTTACCGAAGAAGAGTGCGCATATTGCGACGCTTCATCGCGTCCTGCAGCGCACTATGCGAGCCGTTTTGCTTCTCGTGAAGCGGTTCTCAAGGCTCTTGGTACGGGCTTTAGCCAGGGCGTCGGCCGCAAAGACGTCTCGGTAACGCGTGATAAGCTCGGAAAGCCTAAAGCAGTGCTTTCGGGTCGAGCGCTCGAGATTGCTCAAGAGTTGGGTGTCATTGAAGTTGCGCTTTCCATTACCTTGACGGGTGATTTGGCCGTAGCCAATGCCATTGCGATCACCGAGGATGCTCGACCCAAGCCTAAGGAAGAAAAGGTGAGCACCAAGGAACGCGTTGCACAAACATTTAAAGAGGCTCGCTCGGTTTTAGATGAGCTTGAGCAACTGCAAAATTCAGCTTTGACGGAGCATCAGGGCGATGCTTCGCAAGATACGCTAGGAGCATAGATGAAACCGGTTTTGAGTACCGAGGAAGTCGTTCGCCTCGAGGATATTATCGAACGCGAAGGAACTTCGAAGGCCGAGCTTATGGAGTTAGCGGGTGAGTTTGCCGCCAACGAGGTCTTGAAGCTCAATCCCGATCGGGTTCTCGTTCTGGTCGGTTTTGGTAATAATGGCGGCGACGGTTGGGTTGCCGCCGATATCCTGAGCCACAAGGGTGTGGACGTGGATATCGTTTCTCCGGTTGAGCCGGATGAGATTCCTGCTGCTTTGGCACGTCATGTTGCTCGTCGAACTGCCGGCCGCGATGTGCACGTTTGCGTCGGTCCCTCGCGTGACGAACTCGAGGTTTTGATCGATAAGGCGGATGTTGTTGTCGATGCCATTTTTGGTACCGGTTTCCACGGGAATCTGCGTGCGCCGTTCTCCATTTGGATTCCTACGGTCAATGAATGCGCCGATTGTGTCGTATCCATTGATGTCCCCTCGGGCCTGAATGCCGAGACGGGCGTTGTTGATGACGACTGCATTCGTGCCGAGCGCACGGTGACGATGATTGCGCCCAAGATTGGTCTGTATAGCGCTGATGGCCCTGAGTATGCTGGCGATTTGATCTGCGGCAATCTTTACGACCGTCTTGACGAAGTCATCGATGATGTTGACCACGCCGCCGAGATTGTCGAGCCCGGTGACTTAGTTGATTACTTTGCTCCGCTACCATCGAATATCGATAAGTATTCCCGTGGCTCTGTGCTTATTGTCGCCGGATCGGCGCAATATCCTGGTGCTGCCATTATGGCGGCCAAGTCTGCAGCTCGCGCGGGTGCTGGTTACGTGGCGGTCGCGGCTCCTGATGCCTGCGCCAATCTTATTCGCATGGCACTTCCTTCGATTCCCGTCTTTGCTATTCCGTCTGATTCCCGCGGCTCCTTTGGCGCCGCTGCGCGCATGACGGTGTGCGAGATCGCAAAGAAGTACAGCTGCGTACTGTGCGGTCCCGGTATGACGACGTCTGCTGGCGCTATGCAGGTGGTTTCGGGCTTGCTCGAGCTTGATGTACCGCTAATTTTGGACGCCGATGCACTCAACTGCCTTGCTAAGATTGCCATTGACGGTATTGATAGTAACCCCGAGATGTATCGTCGTGAGCAGCCGTTGGTTATGACGCCGCACTATCGTGAGCTTTCGCGTTTGGTTGCCGGTGACGAGGTGAACGACCTTGGTACCGCGATTGCAGCTGCGCAGAAGGTTGTCTGGGCTGCAGGCTCCGACAATCTGGTGGTCATAGCCAAGGGGCCGACGACGGCTATCTGTGGCGTTGAGCGCGTGCTGCTGCCACTCTCGGGTCCGGCTTCTCTGGCAACTGCCGGTTCTGGTGATGTTCTCGCGGGTATTTTGGCCGGCACGCTTGCCACCATGCGCGACGAGATGGATCGTTGGGAGCTGCTGTATTCGTACGCCGTCGCACTTCACAGCTACGCCGGTTTTGCCGCGGCGACGGAGTATGGTGAGAAGAGCGTTATCGCGACCGATCTTATCGACTTGATCGGTCCTGCCATGGAGCTGGCGGCAAAGGATGCGCTCGAAGATCTGGGAATCATGGACGAAGGGTCGGATGACTAATCATGAATAAAGCCGATTTGACGCGCTGGTCCTGGGTCGAGATCGACCGCGGGGCGCTCCGTCGCAACACGAGAGCCTATAAGAACTTGTTGAATCCGCGTCAGCGCTTGTGCTGCGTGGTCAAGGCCGATGCTTATGGTCATGGAGCTGTTGAGTGCGCTAAGATCATGTATTCGGCTGGTGCCGACATGTTTGCCGTGGCGACGGTCAACGAGGGCGTTGGGCTCCGTCAGGGCGGAATTACTAAGCCCATCCTGATTCTAAGCGAGCCGCCTATCGAGGCTATTCCTGCATTGCTCGAGTTCGATATCATGCCCTCGGTCTATACGTCCGATTTTGCTCTCGCGTATGGCGAATGCGCCGTCGCGGCAGGCAAGGTGGGCAAGTACCATCTAGCCATCGAGACGGGCATGAACCGCATCGGTGTTCACTACACGCAGGTGCTCGACTTTGTTCGTGGTATTAGCTTCCATCGCGGTATCCAGTGTGATGGCGTCTTTACGCACTTCGCCACGGCCGATGAACCTTCGGGTTGGGACTACAAACTGCAGTGCCAACGCTTTACCGAGGCCGTTCAGGCCATTAAGGACGCGGGTTTTGAGTGCGGTATCGTGCACTGCGCCAACACGCCGTCCTCGATGCTCGATTCCTCGATGCATTTTGATATGATTCGCGCCGGCGTTGGCTTGTATGGCATGCAACCATGCGAGCTGAGTGGTCGCGTGATGCAGCTTGATCCCGTCATGAGCGTCCACGCGCGTGTGACGCGCGTGGCGCATCCTGCGATGGGCGAGGGCGTGGGCTACGGCTTTACCTACCGCGTACCGCGCACGCGCGTTCAGATCTGCACCCTTCCGATCGGTTATGCCGATGGCCTTTCGCGTACGCTTTCCAATCGTATGGACGTGCTGTATCGCGGCGAGCGTGTGCGTCAGGTGGGCAATATCTGCATGGACCAGTTTATGGTCGCCATTCAGTCCAACCCGGCGCATGAGATTCCCGAGGCCGAGTATGGTGACGAGATGATCATTGTCGGCCGCGATGGAGATGCCGAGATTACCATGGACGAGATGGCGCGCCTACGCGGCACGATTAACTACGAGGTCGCTTGCGGCTTTGGTATGCGTCTCGACAAGGTCTACGTGTAGGAGTCGCTATGGGCGTCATGCACATTCCCGGCCATAGCCATCAGGCGCCGCGTGAGGTCGCACTCGAGGAGATCGAGGCCGTTCTGGGCGATTGTCACCTTTGCCAGCTTTACCAGTCGCGCCACAACATCGTGTTTGGCGTGGGAAACCCCCGCGCTCGCGTGATGTTTATTGGCGAGGCGCCGGGCCGTAATGAGGATTTGCAGGGCGAGCCCTTTGTGGGGGCGGCAGGCGAGGACCTCAACGGCATTTTGTCGCTGGCGGGGCTCAAACGCGAAGACGTCTACATTGCCAACGTGCTTAAGTGCCGCCCGCCGGGAAACCGCAATCCGCGCCCCGAGGAAGTGCTGGCTTGCTCACCGTTTTTGCGCGAGCAGATTCGAAGCATCTGGCCCGATATCATCGTGACGCTCGGCAACCCCGCAACGCACTTTGTGCTCAAGACCGAGATCGGCATTACCAAGCTGCGCGGCAGGTTCCATCAGATGGGGCACTTTGTGGTGATGCCCACTTTCCATCCGGCAGCAGCGCTACGCAATCCAGCGTGGCAGGAGCTGCTGGAGGAAGACTTTAAGATGCTGGGCGACTATCTGGGGCGACATCCCGCACCAGAGGACGCCTCGGAATAATAAGGAGCATATATGTCCCTGGAGCGCCTGGGGGTAGGTACTTACAAAACGACTTGCGCTGCCGATACGGAGTACTTTGGCGAGCTAATTGCACCGTGCCTTGAGGACGGCGATGTGCTCATCCTGACCGGTGGCCTGGGAGTGGGCAAAACTCACTTTACCAAGGGCGTCTCGCGCGGGCTGGGCGATGGGCATATGGTTACGAGTCCTACGTTTGCGCTCATGGCCGTTCACGATCAAGGTCGTATTCCGCTGTTTCACTTTGATCTATACCGCCTGGAGCATGCCTACGAGCTCGAGGATACGGGCATTTTCGATGTGCTGGGCTATGAGGGTGCTTGCCTGCTGGAATGGGGCGAACAATTCCAGGACGAGCTGACGGATGAGTATCTTTCGGTGACGCTCAAGCGTGATGAGGGCGACAGCGATGTGCGAACGATAACGCTTGAGGCGCACGGTGACCGCGCAATGGAGCTTTCCCATTTGATTGATAAGGCTGTACAAGATGAGCTTGCATAACGACAACGCGCTGGTGGTGGCGCTCGATACCTCGACCGACATGCTTGCCTGCGCGGCAAGCTGGATTGATGGGCAGACGGGTGAGACGAAGCTCGTGAGTGGCGACCACATGTGTCGCCGTCACGCCAACGTTGAGCTCGTGAATACCGTTGATGGCGTGCTGGCTCAAGCCGGTCTGGATCGCAGCGATGTTGGTTGCTATGTGGTCGGCCGCGGCCCGGGGTCCTTTACGGGTGTGCGCATCGGCATCTCCACTGCCAAGGGCCTCGCGCGTGGTGCCAATGTTCCGCTGCTGGGCGTGTCGACGCTCGACGCTTGCGCTTGGACGGCGTGGAAGGCTGGCGTGCGCGGCAAGCTTGGTATCTTGGCCGATGCTATGCGCGGTGAGGTATATCCGGCGCTGTATATGCTGGTCGATGAGGGTCCCGAGCGTCAATTTGAGCGCGAACACGTGGTCAAGGCCGCCGTGGCGCTCGATGAGTGGCGCCAAGCAGCGGACTGGGGCCAGGTTCAGCTGACCGGTGACGGTCTCGTGCGCTATGGCAAGCTGCTGGGTGAGGACGAGGCCGCCCGCTGCGTGGAGCGCGACCTGTGGTGGCCTTCGGGCGAGGGCTTGCTGCTCGCGCACGCTGCGGGTGACGGCGATCCGGCCCGCGTCCTGCCGATTTACACGCGCCTTTCGGATGCCGAGGAAAACGAGCGCAAGCGTCTTGGTCTTGCCGAGAGTGCGCAGAGCGAAATTACGGGTGTTGCCGATGAGCTCGCCGGTCGTCATCTGCAGTTCCGTCCCATGGGCGCGGCGGATGCCGAGGGCGCGAGCGCGCTGGAGGCTGCCTGCTTTGAAGGTGCCGGACACGAGGCATGGACGCCGGGCATGTTCCTGTCCGAACTGGGCGAGGACGTCGCTGCGCCGCGTAGTTGGTGGGTGGCACACGACGACGGCAAGCTGCTGGGCCTTGCCGGCGGTATGGTCGTGGATGGTGATGTGCAGATTCTGGATGTCGCCGTCGACCCGGCACATCGCCGTGAGGGCATTGCCCGCAAGCTGCTGTCGCACGTGAGCTATGATGCCCAGATGCTTGGCTGCACTACGGCTTCGCTCGAGGTCGAGGACGGTAACGAGGGAGCGACCGCGCTTTATAACGCTCTGGGCTTTACCGAGGCAGGACGGCGCCGCGGCTACTATGGTGCCGGCAAGGACGCCATTGTCATGACGGCTCCGCTGCCCCTGGTGCTTCCGGTCGATAATGCTTCGCCCGAGCCGACGGCGGCAGAGCAGCGCGTATGGCCGCTGCCTGCGCCTGGGCGCTCCGAGGGGGAGCGTGCCGAAATTGAGCGCCGCCGCCTAGTGCTCGCTATCGAGAGCTCCTGCGACGAGACGGCCGTGGCGATTATCGATGCGGATGGCAATATGCTGGCCAACCAGGTGTCGACACAGATTGATTTTCACGCCCGCTTTGGCGGCGTGGTGCCCGAGATCGCCTCGCGCAAACACGTTGAGGTGATTGTGAGTGTCGTGGATGCGGCGCTCGAGGATGCCGCAGCATCGCTTGGTCTTGAGGGTGGAGCCATCGCGCCGAGCGAACTCGCCGCTGTTGGCGTGACGCAGGGTCCGGGCCTGGTGGGTGCTCTGGTAGTGGGCGTCGCCTTCGCCAAGGGCTTTGCGTATGCTGCCGGCAAACCGCTGGTGTGCGTCGATCATCTGGAGGGCCACCTGTTTGCCAACCTGTTGGCGCAGCCCGACCTCAAGCCCCCGTTTATCTTTACGCTCGTTTCGGGCGGGCACACCATGCTCGTGCACGTAAAGGCATGGGGCGACTATGAAGTGCTTGGCGAGACGCTCGACGACGCCGTGGGCGAAGCCTTCGACAAGGTGGCAAAGGCACTGGGTCTTGGCTATCCCGGAGGCCCTATCATCTCCAAGCTTGCCGAGACGGGCAACCCCAAGGCGATCGATTTCCCCCGTGCGCTTAACAGCAGGGGGGACTATCGCTTCTCGCTTTCGGGCCTCAAGACGGCGGTGACGCTCTACATCGAGCAGGAGACCAAGGCCGGGCGCACGATTCACCTGCCCGACCTAGCGGCCTCGTTTGAGGCGGCGGTCTTTGACGTGCAGTACAAGAAGGCCAAAAACGCCCTGCACGCCACCGGGTGCAAGGAGTATTGCATCGGCGGTGGTGTCTCGGCTAATCCGCATCTGCGCGAGATGATGATTAAGAAGCTTGGGCGTCAGGGTATTCGCGTGACGGTGCCGCCCTTGTCTGCCTGTACCGATAACGCAGCCATGATCGCGGAGGTCGCCC
>NZ_QSRL01000023.1 GCF_003437035.1 Collinsella sp. TF08-11AT | reverse complement strand
CGTTAAACGAGCGCTAGGGTGCCACCCTTACACCAACATTTTCGACGCGATCTCAAAGTATCAATCCTTTCTAAAAGACCGCTGCTTGTATCTTATCTAAGGACATCGTAGTCCCGTAATGTGTAAAGCTTTATTGGCGCCCATTAGGCGCCTGTTGGTTAAGATAGGGGTTTTCCTTTGCGTGAGCATGGCTCCACGTAGAATTTGCTTAACGTCCCTAGTAGCTTAAGACTGTGCTGCGACAAGGAGAAGCCGATCGTGGGCGAGTATATCGTTTAGCGATGAACTCCAACAGCTATAACTTCCGCGCGAGCTCCATCCAGGGCGTCATGAAGCGCGTGAAGGCCAAAGGCGTGCCCGTGGTGGTCTACGAGCCCACGCTGGACGCGCCGGAGTTCTTCGGGTCCGAGATTGCCCACGACCTGAAGGTCTTCAAGGCCGGCTGCGACGTGATCGTCGCCAACCGCTGGAGCGACGAGCTCGCGGACGTGGCGGACAAGGTGTACACGAGGGATTTGTTTAAGCGGGACTAGGGGAGAGCGGTTTGCCTGAGTTGGGCAAACTCAATTTTCCGTAAACCTAACAATGTTAAATACGGTGGCTTGTCGGCCAACGCCGATAAGCCACCGTATTTTGATTAAGAGTTATAGAAGCCTAACGCTCAATTTCAAACTGAGCCCTAGCTTCCTCATGACAACAATGCGGTTATATAATTTTATAAATTATGGTGAAAGGGGTTTAGTGGAAGATCGCGCACTTCAACAGTCAAGAATAATAGAGGTTAATGGAGATTCAAAAGATAGACAGATTATTGATGAAGAGCGATGCAAGTTCTTGCGTAAAGTATTTGCTAGCGCACACATTAATATGCTTCTCGGGTCTGGATTCTCTGCCGGCGTCGTTCCCACTTTAGGCCACCGCGAATCTTGGTTTCAATCTTTCGATGCTCTTATGCGTGATAATCCGACTGATTCTATCTGGCAAACTGCTCGCGGGCTTTTGCGAGCAGAGTATTTCAAGTCCGTTATGCTTCCACTTGAAGGCAAACAACCAGATTCCTTGCAGGTTGCTTTTATATCTGCGGCTATGCAGCTTGTTGCTGGCAGGGGTGCAACCATGCTTCCCAAGCGTGTGAACTTTTTTACTACCAATTACGACCCAATGATAGAGTCATCTCTCGAAACGCTTGTTCAGCCTTTTAACGATGGCTTTACCGGCCGCATGCGTCCCGCGTTCGACACCTCGTCTTTTAGTCGACTTATGTACGAACAATCTCTTTTCATGGAATACAGCTCACAAGTTGCAACTGCCAATGTTTTTAAAGTCCATGGATCACTTACATGGCGCAGGCAAAACGTCAACGCTGGAATCGGCTATTCCAGCGTTGACGATACCCTCAAGGATTGTCTGATTAATTTCGAAGACTTGATTAGCTCTAAAGCTGTTGAAAAAGTTGGTATTCTTGTGCAGAAAGATTGCGACGACGCTGGAGTAAACAATCTTCGCCTACTTGCGTGTTCCCTCAGCGGGGATGACAGTCATATTGTAAATAACTTCGCCAATCAATACGATGCTACATTGTGCATCGTAAATCCCGCCAAGAAAAAATTTGAAGAGACAGTTCTTGAACAGAGCTACTATGATCTGCTGAGAATTTACGCCAATGAGCTCGACAGAAACAATTCACTTCTCATAGTGTTTGGTTTTTCTTTTGCGGACGAGCACATTCTTGGGCTCACAAGAAGGGCGATTCGCTCAAACCCTCAACTGATCGTCATCATTTCCTGCTACACCCGTGAAGATGCAACTGGGTATCAATCATTGTTTCCAAATGCAGATAACGTCTATCTTTTTATTCCTACCGAGGGTGGCGTAATTGGTTTACGAGAGCTTTCCGAGGTGCTGAAATGCGCGGTGAAGTAAGTGGCGACCTCCTTTTAATTGGAGAGGTTGCTGAAGTCAGAGGGACTAAGGTTAAGATATGCGTCTATAGTCAGGCAAACGAAGCAAGCATCTTTTACTGCGGGCAGCTCGTGCGTGGCGTATCAGTAGGAGCATACTTGCGTATTTCCTACGGATACGATGATGTAATTGGAGTGATAGAAGGCGACTATCAGCAGGAGAGAAGGTCGGCTGATTCTGCAGGTCCCGAAAAGCGGGAGGCGCCCGGCGCGTATCTTGAACGTTATGTTGATGTCTCCGTGTTCGGCAGCTTCACCGCTGGCCGCTTCAAACGCGGAGTTGAAGTCTTACCCCTAGTCCGTTCAAAAGCGTATCTCCTCTCACCCGAACAGCTTGCTTTTGTAAATTCTCCTAACTTAACTTCTGGAACTGGCTTTAGGGTGGGTACCCTAGCAGGCCATGACGGTATCGATGTCAATCTTTCGTTCAACGCGCTATTCGCTAGCCACATTGGCATATTCGGTAATACGGGATCAGGAAAGTCAAACACTCTTTGTCGCATATTCACCGACTGTCTAGAAAGGCGCGGCAAGCAGGGCGTAAGTAAGTTCATGATAATCGATTTCAACGGTGAGTACACTGCTGAAACGGTGCTATGCCCCCACAAGAAGGTCTATCGGCTTAGCACTAAATCTAATGGTGGAGACAAGATTCCTGTACCTGCAGACTTCTTCTTGGATGTTGACATATGGGCAACGCTCGCCAAGGCAACGGAGAAAACGCAGCGTCCGTTTTTGAGGCGATGCATGCGGAAAGTTGAAGTTATACGTTCCATGCATCATCCAGATTCATATCTAAAAAGAATGGTAAGGAATCTACTTGAGGGCTATTGTGGTCGCGCCACCGCCTTTAGCGAGCAGCGCGAAGATCTGGTCAGGCTCTTTTCCTTAATTCCAGAGATAAGCGAGGAGGAAATCCAGTCTGCACTTGATTCGGTAGAGTTGTTCTGTGGTAATGCCGCTCCAATTTTACGTAATGTTTGCAACGGCTCTTATTTGAATAAACCGGAAGACGCCTCTAGCATCTTTGAAGGCCTCCATTACGATGCTCTTAACTATGCAGCACTCTCCAGCAGTGTTACTTTGCTGCATGAATTCATCGCGCGCTACAATTTCTTAGAACAAACTCGCTCGGGATCCGTTTCGCGTGAACATGTTGCGCCGTTGGTTCAGCGTTATTCGGCTGAACTTAGAGAGGCTTCGAAGCTTTACGAACCCAGTAATGACACCTTTGATTCTGATGTGGTGGTCGTTTCGCTACTCGACGTTAATCTTGATCAGATAAAGGTTGTACCGCTCGTAATTGCGAAGAGCCTCTATCAGTACCAGAAGAAGCGGGGACGATCTAATCAAAACAGCAGCGTTCATCTCATCATGGACGAAGCGCATAATATTTTGTCGTATTCATCCCAGCGCGAAAGTGAGTACTGGCGCGATTACCGCCTTGAAACATTCGAGGAAATCGTTAAAGAAGGCCGTAAATTTGGCATGTACCTTACTGTTTGCAGCCAAAGACCGGCCGATATATCCCCGACAATTCTCTCGCAGATGCATAACTATTTTATTCACAGACTTGTAAACGATGACGATCTAAGAGCGATCAATAAAGCTGTTTCGTTCATTGACCATGCAAGTGCAAGCATGATACCCGTGCTCCCTCAGGGCTGCTGCGTAGTGAGCGGTACAGCGACTAGTTATCCAGTGCGAGTTCAAGTTGATCCGTTGCCAATCGAAAAACAGCCTTTGAGTTTTGATAGGGACCTATCGAGTGCGTGGGAGGTGAGTGCTTTTGAGTGATTTCGACAGTGAGGATGAGTTTGCAAATGAGCTTTGCAAACTCATCAGGAAGCACCCTGGACTCTGTTATTCGATCCAACTTGAGGACACTCATATTCTGAGGCATATAATTTTCGGCAATCTGGCAGACGATGTGTACCGTGATGTTTATACGACTTACAATAATGCGCTTTTCGATTCTCTTCGACTCTTAGTTCGTTATGAAAAATCGTTAAAAGCCTGGTGTGAAATCATAAAGTTAGCTGAAGACAGAGAAATTCTGGACACGTTGATCATGGACTATGTTTATCCGATTTTCTTGGTTACATGCGACTTGCCTAATGTGTTTAAAGATCAACTTGTTCGTGGATGTGTCAAACTCGCGTCAGTCTCCACAGGTGATTATTCCTATCTTTCTGACACCCGATTTAACTGGTTTAAAGAGATGAAGGCATCTTGCGCTTACAACCCCTTTGGACTTCAACTTATACAGATTGTCGACGACGATTTGTATCATGGCGACGATGCGACTCATTTTCGAGATATTCATGGCAATTGCATGCACGACATATCACAAACTTTAGTGGCCGGATCAACGCAAACGGTATCTCCGTACGCCGGCTTATTTCTAAAAACTTACTCTAAATCGTTCAATCTTGAAAATGAGCTCGAAATTATTGATAGACACAGGCGCCGGATTCAACGTGCATATCTCTTATTTGGTGATTACGCCGATAGCCTAAGCGGCGCTTCTCTTGAATCTTGAAAACTGTAGTTTGATTATTTTAGAGCTTGCTCCTTCTTGGCAAAGCTTTCAAAACCATCCGTAGCGTGATTTAAAGTCTAGTGGACGGCAAGCTGACGACGACTCCGCCTTTCATCGATTGGCAAAACGATTTACACCTAATTTTGGGAGTCGATCACAGGCTTTTACCTTGTCCATCGTCTGATCTCGCTACACTAAAAGCTACTGCTACCAGGTCATTTCCTGGTACAGTTTCCATTGGCTCTTGCGAAGATCGGAACGGTTATGTTTGCCACCGCGTTCCACACTAGCCGACACTACATTCTGTTTACTGTCATGGCCTGCCTATGCGTTTTGCTGGGCGGGCCTTTTTATGCCGCGGACGCGGACAGCCTGTTCATTGCGGGTTCCACGTACTATGAGCCAGGTGTTTCGGGCCCCGGTTGGGCTTGGATCGATGCCGAACATCTGGAGCTAACCGGCTATGCGGGTGAAGCCATCGGCGCCGACGACGACCTGGTGGTGACGCTTGTGGGGCAAAACTCCGTGGTCGAGACGCATGCGCCCGATGCGGACATTTCCATGAGCGGTATGGAGGTGTGGGGAAACCTTACGCTTCGCGGATCCGGCTCGCTCACGGCGTCTGGTTCGCAATGTGGTATCCATGTGGCCCAGGCGCTGGTGGTGGACGGCTGCACGCTCAATGCCATGGCCGATGGTGCAGGTGTTCTTAACCAGACCGTAGCCGGCATTGCCGCAGGCAGCTTAACCGTACGTGGAGGCGGGCGTGTTGTTGCCGCGGGTACGGGATCCGATGCGGGCTTGCGCTTTTATGGCGTGCGCTTGCTCGACGAGGGATCTGGAGCTGACACTGCGAGCGAGACGCTTGACGTGGATGCGTCCTGGCTGGATGCAACCGGTACGGATGCCGGCGTTGTCTGCAATCGCGGATCGCTCGTAGCGGCGCACTTTGTGACGCCCGCAGGCGGGGCCTTTGGCGCTGCCAGCGTGGTAAATGCTGACAGGGCCGTGGCCACGCATGTGGTGATCGAGCCCGATGGCGCCACCGCCCCGGCAGGGGAGACCGTTACACCCGGCGGCGAGGTGCCGAGGGATGGCACGGGCGAGCCTACTGGTGGCGCCGGCCCCTCTGCGGGGCAACCCGGTGCGGGGCCGGCGACGGATCCTGCGGTGAAACCCGCAGCCACGTCGCTCAAGACAACGGTCACCAAGACCACAGTCACCAAGACGACCAACCCCAAATCCACTATGGCAACAACACCGGCGCTTCCCAAGACCGGCGACAAACACTGGATCGTCGCGTCCATGGCACTTTTCCTGCTGGGAACAGTGCTTCTGGGCATCGCATATCGCTGCTGATGCGGTGCGACGCACCTGGCTGCGATACAAGAGCTCTGTAGGAGCTTTAAGGGCAACGCTTTCGGCAAGGGAGCGTTGCTTTTTTCATGCATGCAATGTCTAACGTGCAGCCATATGCGTTTCCGCAACAAGGACTATCGCTTGTGGCAATACGCAAACATATGTTCTATACTTAAAATAGGAGTTGGTGAGGGGCGGTTATATGAAAGTCAGAAGAGATGACATCGCGAGCAGCGTTGTTCGTTTGATTAATGAAGCGGGGCGCAACCCCTATCTATTCGTTGGCTCGGGCTTTTTTCGTAGACATATGGCACTGTCGATTAAGACGGCCTATGCAGTCGGCCGGCAGGGTTCGGGTCTTATTGGATTAATTCAATTCACCTCGTGTTAAATCCACTTCGTTCTTTATACTCAAATGCAAACACTAAGGAGGTAGTCATGTTTTGGAGCTATGTTCAGCTTGATGATGGCACCCAGTTTGCCTACTCAGAGACAAGAGAAGACGGAACCGTTCGCGTAGCCGTCGAGCGCCCGGTTGACTTTGGCTTTGACCATGCGGAATGCTTCTTGCCTGCAGTCAAATGGTTCAACGTCGAAGGATTTACTGCTGATGACCTCAATTTCTTGACAGAATTTGTTAGATCAAACGCTCCGTTTATCTTCGAGCTCGCCGAACGCCAAAAAGCCGGACCGGCCGTGGCATAATGCCTCGAGTTCTTATTTTCGGGCAGTACGTTCTATTCTTTTGGATTGCGGAAAACGGAGAACCAATTCACATCCACGTTGGCGTAAAGAGGGCGGCTGCTAATTCGACTAAGTTTTGGCTGACGAAAGACGGCGGATGCAAGCTTGCGAACAACGAGAGCAAGATTCCGGCTAAGGATCTCAGGGATCCTTCAAAACTAATCACCATGAACCATCAATTCATATGTGACAAGTGGTGCGAAACCTTTGGCGATGATTCACTGACGTTCTACTGTTAAGTATCGAGCGGGAAGATGCGCTTGTCTATGAAGTGCTGTAAACAGGACGAGGAGCTTGTGAATACCAGCCCTCAATCCATTCCTTCAAAAGAGCCCAATCCGGAGACCCTCGAGGCCATCCGCAAAGGTGACGCATTCTTTGCGACGGGGAAGTTCGGTCGCTTCGACAACGGCACTGATCTTATCAATGCAGCTCTAGTCAACAATTCTGAATTTTGCTGCACACTTCCGGACACGGCGAGACGGTCGATTTTGCCCTCTGTGACCAAGGGCTGACTCCAGCCGAGTTGACGGCGATCCTGTCGAACGCTCTTGAGATGAAACAGTTTGAGCGCGGTATGCCTCGCGTCGTCTGCGGCATGGCGGGCGACGAGCTCGCGCGCGATATTATCGCCCATGTGGGACTGACCCTCGTCGAATGCAGGGAGACCTATCCGTTCGACCGTTCCCCTCAGTATTGAAGAACTCGTCTGGCAACCGATTGCTCTGGAGTACGACTCCTAGTGCCACTGTGTTGTACTCCACGGAATTGCATCGCACGTATAGAATTTAAACATCCGAGCGACAGCTATGAAATGGATTGGACACCACATGGAAATCCCCAGCACCCTGTGCAGCAATGTCTACGACTTTGCGTTTTGCCCTGAGCCCTGTTACGACCGCCTGGCCGACCTCGCCGATCCCGAGGACTGGGGTCCTAGCAATCGCATCCTTAAAAACTACTTGTCGTTTTCGTTTAGCCGCGCGGTGTTTTTGACCGAGCGCGACGTGGACCAGACCGCACCGTCCAACCTGCCGCTGGTGTTCGATGACGACCGCTGCCTGTTTAACACCGGCCTGTACACACGCCGTTACGAGACCATCTACGGTCTATTTGAGCCCAACACCAAGCCCGATGCGCGCCAGCGCTGGTTTTTGAAGGGCTTCTTTAAGGAAAGCGACCCCATGCTGGTCCCGTTTGAGTACCTTCCGTGCCGCGTGCGCTTTACCGAGGACCCCTCCGAGCTGGTCTTTGACTACCGCCTGCCCATCCGTTCCAACATCGACCACATTCTGGGCGACGAGGAAAACCTTACGCGCATTCCTGCCAGCCTGATGGGGGAGGGCAACTCGCTGCTGCTGCGCCGCGCCTTTGAGGGCGCCGTCGTCGAGGCCGCCCGCCGCGCCGCCGCCAACTACACGCTCGCCGTGCCGCAGTTCTACGGCGGCCGGATCCAGCTGCTGCTACCGCTGTGCCTGACCGGCGACAAGCCCGAGCTGGCGCTGACCATCCAGCGCGAGGACGGCTTTTACGCCGCGCGCACCTGCCTTACGCTCGACATAGCTTACAACAACGCGCGACTGATCTGCCGCCCCGAGACTTCGTGGATTAAGCGGTAAAGGTAGGTTTATCTGCTGTTTTGCCGATTGCTTTGCTTACTTTGGCTTGGCTAGCACCCACGAATTTAAAATCGAGGGCAAAAAGTTCTTGGTAAACCACGCGCGGCTATGTTAGTATCTCTTTTGCCGAAAGGTGACGGGCGATTGGCTCAGGGGTAGAGCATATCCTTCACACGGATGGGGTCACAAGTTCGAATCTTGTATCGCCCACCATCAAAAGCGCAGGCCAGAGATGTTAAAACTCTGGCCTTTTTCTTTTTGACACTAAGTGTGACACCAAAACTGACACCAAAATCGAATCGCAGTCGTATAAGGTGTCATTGTTTATCGCACCCTTTTACCGACGCCATTGCATGTTTTGCATAAAACGCATGCGTATTTTCATTGAATTCCCCATGTGATTCATGCGCAAATGTGGAGACAGGGACCACACGCCCAGAACTCCTTCCAGCTGATTTCTATCACACGAGGGATTTTCGGCAGAACTCGTCAAGCTATTGGTCAGTGTTTGGTCAGCTTCCGGTACTTACCCGCATGGTGCCCCAGTAGATAATCGGCGATGTCCGTAATCCGCACGGCATATGGCCGATACCAGGGGAGGCGCAAATGGACGAAATCGTCTGCGCAAACACCGCATTCCGCTACTGGCGTTGCCCGCCTCAGGTGCGCGATCTCTACCCGCGCCTGCCCAACTCCGAAGAAGGCTGGCGGGCTCTGTCCCAAGCCCCTTTCGTAACCGAAGTCCTCAAGGCCCCGATCATTACCACGACAGCGCCTGGTGGCGTTAACTACCATTCGGGTTTGCGAACGACAATCCACTGCGAAGACGCTTCGGGGGTGGACAGTACGTTGGAAACCACATTGGGCTTTAGGGTAACCAACCCACTTTCGACGCTATTTACCATGGCACGCTTTATGTCTCCATTCGATCTTGTCCTTGCCATGTACGAATTCTGTGGGTGGTTCTCCGTCTTTAAGCCCACCGCTGCGATAGAAGCGGAACTACGGAAAGCCGATGACGCCGTTAAAGGAGCCACCACCGAATCCCTCTTTGAACTCGATGAAAGCCAAGACGAAGCGCCGTGGAAACGCGTTTATGCGCGCGTAAAAGTCAAAGAACCGGCAAACGCAAAGGGGCCAGACGGGAAAAAGAAAACGAAAGAGGCCATAAAGCTAAAGGGCACATCGCTTTGGATGAGAAAGCCGCTCATCGAATTACACGAGCTTCATGAGTACGCAAGGAAGATGAAAAGCCGCAAGTGGGGCGCGAAGTTCTACAACGCCGCGCAGATGGTGACGGGCATAGCAGCGTCTCCGCTCGAAGTTGCTGGCATTCTTTTGCTGTCGCTTCCGCGCTCCCGCGGCGGCGCCGGCTTTCGAGACGTTTATGTCAACGATCTTACGCCGCTTACCGCATCGGCACAGAGCATTGCAGGGCAAAAAGTTTGCTACGGGGACATCGTGATCGTTAATCCGACCATAATGAAGGCGGGCATCGTGGAGCTTCAGGGGGAAGTTATCCATGGATCGGGTGCTGTGCTTGACCACGATGCCAAGCGCATGACGGCGCTGCAAAGCATGGGGTATGACGTCTTTCTGGTTACGCACGACATGCTTAACGATGCTGACCAGCTTGATGCGATCGTTAGAAGTCTTTGTTCGCGCCTGGAATTGCGCTATAGGAACAAAACTGGGGCTCAAAAGACGGCGGAAACGGAGCTACGAGCCAACGTCATGTGCAATTGGCTGCAAATCGATTGCTAGACGGTCGTTTTTCTCGCTCGCTGGCACCCTGGATTAGCCGCTCAAAATGCCTCCGCCACGAAAGCGGGGCATCTACTACTTTTTGACCCGACCCCTCGACCACGCCTCTCGTTTCGCGAAAACCGCAGGCCGTCTACCTGCGGTTTTCGTTTTGCCATCGGCGGTGTGGTCGGGCGGTGCCGCCCAAAGGTAGTAGATGGGCGGGTTTCGTGGCGGGCCTCCGCGGGGGCGGGCGC
>NZ_QSRL01000022.1 GCF_003437035.1 Collinsella sp. TF08-11AT | reverse complement strand
TGCGGAAACGCGGGGTCCGTTCAGGCTGTTGCGTTGAGATTGAAAATCAACCAAACTGTCGCAATTTAATGTGGTGCATGAACATAACGGAAGTCTTCTTATCATGAATGCGCGAACCGGCGGCATCCTGTCGTTAAATCCGGAATACGCGCAGAAATTCAAAAGGATTCAAGAAGGGGACGTTCGGGATGCCGATGATCTTGTCGCGGAGCTGATAAGGGGAGGCATCCTAGTCAATGAGGAGAGGGACGAGCTTGGGGAGATCAGGTTGCAAAGTCGCGCCGCGCGCTTTGCGAATACTGCTCTGTCCCTTACCATTGCGCCAACGATGGCTTGCAACTTTTGCTGTCCCTACTGCTATGAAAAGGGACAGGCGTACACGACGATGGGCGAGGAGGTTTTGACACAGCTCTCCAAGTTCGTGAAAGATTACTATCCTGGTATCGCAAGTCTCTCAGTTGGATGGTACGGCGGCGAGCCTCTGCTCGGAATGAAGATGATCGAACGGATTACGTCGGATCTGAAAGATGTCGTGGGGCCAACGTGTGAATATTCCGCATCGATAGTGACAAATGGCTATCTGCTGACGCCTGATGTTGCAAGGAGGCTCGCGGCATGTGGTGTGACGAGCGCGCAAGTGACTATAGATGGATCGAAGTCGGATCACGATTCGAGAAGGATTCTTCACGACGGAAGCCCTACATACGAACGTATTCTCAAGAACGTCAAAGAGTGTGCCGACATCATCGATATTTCGATAAGGAGCAACGTCGACAAGACCAACATCGAGGCCGCTCAAGAGCTATTGGATTATCTCGAGCTAAATGGCCTGATGAATAAGGTTCACTTCTATTTAGCCCCTGTTGACGATATCAATCAGGTATGTGCGAACGACAGCCACTGCTTTACTGTAAAAGAGTTCTCGTATGAGGAGACTGAGTTTTATAAAAGGGCAATTGCGCGGGGCTTCAAAGTTCAACCTTTTGGTGGGACGAATTTCGGGATATGTTGCGCCGTTGGAATCAACTCGTACGTGGTTGATCCCGTCGGAGATTTGTATAAGTGCTGGGATGACATTGGAATGAAGGAGCGGAGGGTCGGAACTATTTTCGAGCCGCCAATGTTGAGCAAGAACATGATTAACTGGATGGCATATGAGCCGGATGACCCGGAATGCCAAGAGTGCTTTGCTTTTCCCATGTGCATGGGAGGGTGCCCCAACCACGCCTTAAACGGTGAGGGGAAACGTTGCGTTTCCTTCCGGTATGATGCCGAGCAAAAAATGCTGCTCTCCCAGATGATGAATACGGCAAAACGGGGTGCGGGGCAAAATGAGGCTGATGCTTAATCTCTGTAGAAAATATATACTGGGCGGTCGATTCTACGCCTATCTTGTCGTAACAGTTTTGGTCGGGCTGCTTGCGCTTGCGGGTCCCTTTCTTACCGGCATAGTGGTAAACCGATTGGCGATGCCGGCCAGCGCCGATCTTGCCGCCGTTCTCGTTTGTTGCCTTATTTTGGTTGCGGTCCAAGCGGTTCGAGCGGGACTAGTGTATTGCTCAGAGATGCTGTACATCAACCTTCAGTCGCATGCGGGGTTCGGCTTAAATGCGGATACGCTTGAGCACGTGAAGCACCTTCCCCAGGCATTCTTCGAGGGCTTCAACGCGTCGTATTATAACCAGCAAATCAATCACGACGCTAATGACCTTGTCATCTTCGTAATCAACTCGGTTGTGGGGGTTTCAAGCAACGTTATCACCCTTTTGTCCGCCCTGTTTGTTCTCGGTAGCCTGAATATCAAGTTGAGTGTGGTCTGCCTTGTTCTTGCGGCAGCGAGTGCCGCTTTTTATGCGGTTTCACGCGCAAGGCTGTTTGAGAGAAGTTTTGACGTACAAGAGCAGAGCGCGAGGTTTTTTTCCTGTCTACAAGATCAGTTGGAGAAAGTTGATTTCATCCGCAAACATGCTTTGTTCGATAGGTCCCGCGCTGTACTGGTCGAAGCTTTTAATGGGCTCTATCCAACGATGAGAGCAAATCAGGAAGTAGGGTCTAGATTTACCTTTGGCAACGCGTTGGTCGCTTCCGCCGCTCAAGGATGTCTTCTTGCTGTGGGCGCGGTTGAAGTGATGGGCGGGAGACTGTTGCCTGGTTTTCTCGTGACTGCTGTTGGATATTATTCGAACTTAAGCTCAGCGGTACAGTATTTGTTGGGCTGGGGAAGGGATTACCAGACTAATCGCGTATGCTATGAGCGGCTGAAAAGAATTTGGGATGTCCCGGTGGAAGCGAATGGCAAATTGGCGCTTGGTCCGATTGAGGAAATCCGTCTAGAGAACATCAAGCTACGTTATCCAGGGGCGGAAAGGGTCGCGTTAAGCATTGAGGGGCTCGCGTTTTCCAGGGGTCGGCTATATGGAATCTCGGGGCCGAATGGTTCGGGGAAGAGCTCGCTGCTGTCAGTGATATTGGGGCTATATCCAGATGACACAGAAGGGGCCGTTCGCTACAACGGGGTGTCACAGCGTTGCATCGATCGATATGCATTGCGGCGGTGTCGAGTCAGCATTACGGAGCAAGAACCCCCTATCGTTGAGGGGACGATTCTCGATAATCTTACGCTGCTTTCTGATGATTACGAGATGGATAAGCTGAATCGGATGCTTGTCATATTGGGGCTAGACGAAATGGTTGCTTCTGTGGAGAACGGGGCAACGGCGATGCTTGACGGCGGGAAAGGAGGGGTGTCCGGCGGCGAGAAGCAAAAGATTGCAATTGTGAGACAGCTGTTGAAATCGCCGGACGTTATGCTTTTTGATGAACCGACCTCAGCACTTGATGCGAAGAGTCGAGGCGCGCTGATCAAATTGCTTCATGAAATTAAGAGAGACCATATTGTAATCGTTGTCACTCATGACGAGGAGATGCTTGCCGCCTGTGACGAGGTCATTTCGACGGCTGGATGATTATCGGATTGTGGCGTTGAAGACCAAGAAACTTGAAATGGCGTGGGCTCTGGGTAGGTCTCCACGGGTACGCCGTCGGTGCTGTACTCGACCGCCCGGCAAGAAGGTTTTATAGCGTGTTTCCCCAGAGAGGTCCCTTTGTCCGGTAGTGGCGAGGGGAGCCTCTCTTTTGCTCACCTCTTGCGGCGGAGGGGGACACCATGCGCCTATGCAGGACAAACTGCGCGTTCTTGTCGAATGATGGGCTATGTGTAGAGATGATGGTCTCGGGTAGAGGCCGTGTCGCGCTCGGCTGCGATGAGCCAGGCAATTCAATCTTCATCCGGGAGGGCCTTGGCAAGACAAGCAGGGCGAAGACCTTGGCGACGTTCGGGAGCCGTGTGGCGCCCGGCTCCACGCTCATCCACGACATGGAGCCGGGCGCCACACGGCTCCCGTCAACAATCTGTCACTGAAGAGCCAGCACTACAACGCGAAGCTGCTCAAGGGCGTTCCCGACGGCCAGAACCCGCTGGGGCCCGTGAACCGGATGCGCTACTTCATGCAGTGCTTCCTGAGGGCTCATCCCGGCTCCAACCGGGACGACATGCGGGGCTGTGGCTATGAGTCCGCCCGAGGACAAGCTTGAGAAGGTCGCGATGGTGCTCGATCGGGCAATGCGATACCCGAAAACGCTCAGGTTCAGGCAGTTCTATGCAAGAAAGCCCAGTTCAGATGAGTTCGACGAGCAATATTTATCAACACAGTGCAAGGGGGGGATTATATTTGTATTTCATCCGTGTTGAGCTTCACACGGTGCGCGACTCATCGCAAACTGGCGGGCGCAGCGGAAAGAAAACCGACTGCAGACGAACGATCGATATCGGGAGCAAATAGCCACCGGATGCTTTTCGGTCTCCTACGCGTCGACCTCCGCGATTTCTTCTGCGTCTCGCCAAGTTGAAAGGAGCGATGTCGAAAACTCCTTTTCGGTTAGCGTCAAGACATCCTTCACGCAAAAACCTTTCAATTTGTCAGGAAGCCCAAAACGCGCTTTTTTCCTAATCGAGCTGGCAACCCGCTTCAACGCGGTCTTGTTCTTGTCCTCGTTGTATACCAAAACAAAGACGCAGTGCTCGCGAAACCATCTCGTCCTCTTTCCCCACAGGTCCGAGCAGATCAAAACGCTGTCCTTGCACTTCTCGATGAGGGCGTCCCTTTGGCCAAGATTGATACCAAGCTCTTCGTCATCCTTGGGATTGAGCCTCTTCCCCAGCGTCTCCTTCAGACTGCCGTTTTTAAATTCGACTAGATATAACGTTTCCCGATCGCAATACAGCGCATCGGCGGAGCGCGGGAGTTGCATCCACCTATTGACCTTCTTGCAGTAGCATTCTTTAACAGAGTCAAAATTGACAACAGGCAAATCGTCATCCACAAGAGAGACGCTCCCGTCTCTGGATGTTTTGGAGATGGTCGACGTGCAGTCCCTTAGGATACAGGTCCTGCAACGGGAGCAACCATCGCTGCCATCTGGCACCGCGGGAGAGTTCGGATGAGGGCAGGAGGCGCACAGGTCGCTACTCAAGGCCGTACTCCTCCCTCTCAAGCGTATCAAAAGGAGCCGCCAGCTTCTCGTAGGCGACCTCAGTCGAGCCGGTTATATCGGCAAAGCGAGAGCGTCCATCAGTGCAGGTCTCCGCAAGATAATATGAGCACAATCCATCAACAGCGTGCTTCTTAGAATACACTTCGATCGCATTCAGGAAATATGGACTATGGGTGCTCATTAAGACGTGCATCCCGAGCTCTTTCTGGAGCAGCACGATTATCTCGGCGAAGGCCAGCTGCCATGCAGGATGAAGATGAATCTCGGGTTCATCGAGGATAATAGTCCCTCCGGCATCTAGCGCGCCGGACTTCAAGAGCACCTTCATGATGGCGAACGTCTTCAAGCCAGCAGAAAGGTTCCCAGGCTCCAACCCCCGAGCGAAGCCCTCTTCGAGATACGTAAGGTGACCGCGACTTTCGCTCCTCTCGAAATGCCCCGGACATAAGGAGGAAACCTTGTCCATGAGAACCTTCAGGTGTCGCTCCTTCGCGATCTCTTCGAACAGCGAGGACTCGCTGTCATCGTTACGGATGGTCGCCTGAATCAAATCTTGCCGCAGCTCCTCCTGGTGTCCAAGGAGGGGCTTGAACCGAAAAGCGGGGCCGTAGGGTCCTCCGAGAGAATCGATCAGGAACGGGTCGTCCAGATAATGCGCCCTGAATCGCAAAACCCTCCTATCGTGCACCTCCGCCACCTCGTCACTTGCAACCGAGAAAACCGTAGATGCGTCCTTTATCTGGAGTTCGACCTTCCCGGGCTCTTCGCCGAAAACCGAATTGATCTGGCCGTTGAACTCGCTTCGGAACCTGTTTGTCGCAATCGCACGAAATACCTCATCATCGGAGATATCCATGATCTCGATAATCTGATCGGCAACTCCTGCTACGCCATTCGTGAAATCGGATTCGATCTCACGGGAGATCTCCTCCCCGTAATACTCCTTTATCTCATCAATAAGCTCGTCCCTCGTGCACTCGCCCGAAAAAACCCTGTCGATGAAACTATTCATTCTTCCAGCAGTTCGCCTGTGGCGAGACGTGGAGTCGAGAGGGCTTCCCACATATGCCTTCCTGATGGCGCGCTCAACACTATTGCGCCTCATGCGGTCGATTTTGTTCTCCGAATCGGACATGCTGTTGAAGGCCGCATAAAGCGCTTTTCCAACCGTGCTTTTCCCCGTCCCGTTCTCCCCGGCGATCACGGCAATACCATTAATCTCGATATCGGCCTCAGCGACCCTGCCGATGTTTTTCATCTTGATTTTCAATGCATATCACCAGCTCTAAACTCGCGAGACTCAATAGCTCGATTATCGCACAGAGAGATCGACTTCTCGAGGACTCCCTAAATGGAACGCGCGGTGAGGACATGGCTCGCCGCCGTCCGCTTCGCGTTCGCGCGGGGGAAGGTGACGACCAGGGACCTCTCCGGGCTCATCGAGAGGAGCGCCAGATTCTCCTCGTCCATTTGAACTGTATCGTATTCAAGGACACTTGACTTAGAGGAATGGCGTTGAGCGGCGATAATCGTTTCAGCGCCAAAAAGAAAGGAGTGTCAGTCATGGCAGACGGGCCCTCCTACACAGCGGGGTACCGCGCCGAGGCCGCAGACTTCGCCGCCGCGTCGGGGAAGCCCATCGCCCAAGTGGCAGCCGACCTCGGCATCAACGAGAAGACCCTGGGAAGATGGGTGACGGTCAGGAAGAAGGAGCTGACCAACCACCCGGTCGCGGCGGCCGCAAGTGCATGCGCGAGCTCGAGCTCGAGAACGAGTTCCTAAAAAGCCCCGACCTCACATTGGAGGCCGGGGCCAGTAGATTTTTGGGACATGTCTAGAAATCTACCCATGCAGGAAGCGGCATGTGCCGAGCATGTCGCGTGCTAGGTTTTGAGGCATGCCACAAAACCTAGCACGGGGGAGTGGCTACTCGGCGTCGGCGAAGCCGTTGGGGTTATGGCTCTGCCAATTCCAGCTGTCGCGGCACATGTCCGCGATGTCGTACTGGGCCTTCCAGCCCATCATGCGTTCGGCCTTGGAGGCATCGCACCAGTTGGCGGCGATATCGCCGGCACGGCGCTCGCGAATCACGTAGGGCAGCTCCTTGCCGCAGGCCTTGGAGAAGGCGGCGACGACCTCGAGTACCGAGGTGCCGGTGCCGGTGCCCAGGTTAAAGATCTCGACGCCGGTCTTGCCGTTCATCCAGTTGAGGGCGGCAACGTGACCGGATGCCAGGTCGCACACGTGGATGTAGTCGCGCACGCCGGTGCCGTCGGGGGTGGGGTAGTCGTTGCCAAAGACCTGAACGGCCTCGAGCTTACCGACGGCGACCTGGGCGACGTAGGGCACCAGGTTGTTGGGGATGCCCTTGGGGTCCTCGCCGATCAGGCCCGACGGATGGGCACCGATGGGATTGAAATAACGGAGCAGCACGACGTCCCACTCGGGGTCGGCGGTGTGGACGTCCATGAGGATCTGCTCAATCATCCACTTGGTCCAACCATAGGGGTTGGTCGCGGGCTTCTTGGGGTCTTCCTCGGTGACGGGCGGATTGTCCGGATCGCCGTAGACGGTCGAAGAGCTCGAGAAGATGATGGACTTACAGCCGTGGTTGCGCATGACATCGATGAGCACCAGGGTGTTCTCGATATTGTTGTGGTAGTACTCGACGGGCTTGCTCACCGACTCGCCAACGGCCTTAAAGCCGGCGAAGTGGATGACGCGGTCGATCTGGTGGGTATCGAAGATCTTGTTCATCGCATCGCGGTCGAGCACGTTGGCCTCGTAGAAGGTGAGGTTCTTGGCGGCCTCGTCGCCCACGATGGTCTTGACGCGGTCGATGGCAACGGCGCTGGAGTTGGAGAGGTCATCGACGACGACAACCTGGTAGCCACCCTCGAGCAGCTGAACGACGGTGTGCGAGCCGATAAAGCCGGCGCCGCCGGTAACGAGGACGCAGGTGTCTTTGGGGTCGAGTGCTTTGGACATGTAGTCTCCTATCGAATCAGGAACACTTCTTGAGGGGAGTATAGCGCAGCTGGGGGCGCCCAAAACACGCGGGGCAGGAAAACCAGAGGATTGATGTTAACGTACTCATAGGGTGTTATTTGCATAATCCTTACCTTTGGTGTGGGACGTATTTGCGAGCCGCTGACCATGCTTTTCCAGCCGTTCGTGGAAATAGTTGGGACAAGCGCGATGTGCGTTAATATGTTTGAGTTGAGCGACATATAAATAAGCATGTAACGGAGTACATATGTCACCAAACAACGATTCCATCTTTACGCAGGAGCTTTCGCGCCGCACTGCCCTTAAGGCTCTTTTCGGCGCCGCTTCTGCGGCTGTTCTTTTTGGCCTGCCCGCCCGCGCCCATGCGGCTGAGGCCAGTCAAGAAACCACCGACAAACTGAATGCCGCCCAGGCCCAACTCGACGAGGTTCAGGCCCAGCTCGACAGCATCGCAAATGAGTATGCGGCGCTGGCCAACAAGAATGCCCAGACCCTCAACGACATCGAGAATGTCCAGGGCAAGATTGACGACACGCAGGCCCAGATCGATGAAAAGAAGGCCGAGCTCAAGAAGAAGCGCAACGACCTTTCCGATCGCGTGGCCGCCAGCTACAAGTCCGGCGGTACGAACATCCTGTCGCTGCTGCTGGCCTCTGGCTCGTTTGAGGAACTCGTCGCCAACGCGCATTACGTTGAGAAGATCAACAAGAGCGACCGCGATGCCATCGAGGATATCCAGACGATTCAGGCTGAGCTCGACGCGCAGAAGACCGAGCTCGAAGCACAAAAGGCCAACCTGGAGAAACTCAAGGACCAGCAGACGGCTCAGATGCAGGATATGCAGGCCAAGCAGCAAGAAGTCCAGACCGTGCTGAACGGTCTTTCCGACGACGTCAAGGAGCTCATGGCTCAGCGCGATTCCGAGATTCTCGCTGCCGCCCAGGCCGAGGAGGCCGCTAGGAAGGCCGCCGCTGCCGCGGCCGCCGCGAACAAGAACAATTCCTACTCGGGTGGTTCGAGCTCGGGCGGTGGATCGTATGCGCCCGGAACTCCGCAGCAGAATGCCGGCTCGGGCAAGCAGCAGGCCGTCGTCAACGCGTGCTACTCCACGCCTTCGCCGGGTCAGAACTGGTGCGCGGCGTGGGTTACCAATGTCTTCCGCAATGCCGGCGTGGGCTATTTTGGCGGCAACGCGTGTGACATGTTCAACGCCTGGTGCTATAGCTCCGACCGCTCGGCGCTGCAGGTGGGCATGATCGTGGCCGATTCCTCGCACAGCGGCACGGGTGCTCCGGGCCTTATCTACGGTCATGTGGGTATCTACGTTGGCGGCGGCATCGTAATGAGCAACGAGGGCGCCATTACGTCTAAGTCGCTTGATTCGTTCATTAGCTTTTATGGTACTGGCTCTGGCGTGCGTTGGGGCTGGCTTGGCGGTATTGCGCTGTCGTAAAGCCGACTGGGCCGCGTGCCCGCCCGCAATATATTTGATTGCCTGCTCGGGCAGTCCTGCGCAAGACGAAGGCCACATTAAGTGGCCTTCTTTGCGTGCGGAACTCGCGATCAATCAAATATATTGCGGGCGGGCACGCGGCCCTCTCGGGTTCGGGGCGCTACGCACCGGATTGGTTGTCTGAATAAAAGAAAGTGAAGGCCCCTTTCGGGGCCTTCTTTTTTAGAGGAATTCGCCGACTCGGTGGACTTCGGGTTCGAGGTCTACGTCGAATTGGTCTTTGACGGTTGTTTGGATGTGGCGGATGAGTTCGTCGACATCGGCGGCGGTGGCGTGGTCGGCGTTGACGATGAAGCCGCAGTGCTTTTCGCTCACCTGCGCGCCGCCGATGGCGTGTCCTCGCAGGCCGGCGTCCATGATGAGCTTGCCGGCAAAGTAGCCCTCGGGGCGCTTGAAGGTGGAGCCGGCACTCGGCATGTCGAGCGGCTGCTTGTCCTCGCGGCGCTGGCGGTAGTCGTCCATGTCGGCCTTGATCGTCGCGGCGTTGCCCGGGGCGAGATTGAAAGTGGCCGAAAGCACGACGAAACCGTCGTCGGCAATGCGGCTCTTGCGATAGCCCAGGTTGAGCTCATCGACATCGAACTCAATAATGCTGCCGCTACCGCGGGTGCCGTCGTCGAGCATGCGGGCGGGCTTGTAGACGCGCACGGACTCCAGCACATCGGCCATGCAAGCGCCGTATGCTCCGGCGTTCATGTAGCAGGCACCGCCGACCGATCCGGGAATGCCCGAGATGGGCTCCATGCCGGTAAGGCCGGCCTCGGCTGCCGCGGCTGCGACATCGGAAAGCAAGGCGCCGGCTGCCGCCGTGACGTGCGTGCCGTCGACCGTAATGTCGGAGAGGCCCTCGCCCAGCGCCACGACGACGCCGCGGATGCCCTTGTCTCCGACGAGCAGGTCCGAGCCGTTGCCCACGATGGTGAGCGGCAGATCACAGCGATAGCAGGTGTCAAGCGTGGCGACGAGGCCCTGCTCGGTATCGGGCGTGACAAAGACATCGGCCGGGCCACCGATCTTAAACGTGGTGTGCTCGCGCATGGGCTCGCTCATCAACACGTTGTCCTCGCCGGCAACGCCAGCGAGCGCGCACAGCAGGTCCTCGTTAAAAAAGTCGTTCTCGTGCATACGAATATCCGCCTTTTGGTGGTCGTTCTCATCAATCGATTGCAATATACCCCACCCAGATGTATTTGGTGCGCTGGCGGCGATAAAACTGCCGTCCACCGGATTGATAAAGTGTTTATCATCGAGGTAGAGGGGCAGTCGCTATACTTTCAAGAGATTGCGCGTAAACCCGGAAGGAGCGAGATGGCCAACAAAGTCACCCTCAAGCAGATTGCCCAAGAGGTGGGGCTTTCCCCTTCGTCGGTCTCGCTTGTTCTCAATAATCGGCCCTGTCGCATCTCGGAAGAAAACCGCAAACTCATCAAGGAGGTTGCGGCGCGCAATCACTATGTTCCCAACCAGATCGCGCGCAGCCTGGTCATGCGCGAGTCGCGCACCCTGGGCCTTATCGTCCCCAACATCGAGAGCCGCTTTTTCGCCTCGCTCGCCGGCAGCTTGGAAAAGCGCTGCCGCGAGGACGGCTACGCGCTTTTTATTACCAGCTCGGGCGGAAGCGCCGATGACGATCTGGAGCTGCTGCGCCAGCTGGTGACGCGCGGCGTTGATGGCGTCTTCCTGGTGGTAGGTGACGAGTTCTCCGACGACCGCGCCCTGCGCGAAGAAGTCAGCCACCTGCCCATCCCGGCCGTAATGGTCGACCGTGCCATTGAGGGGCTCGAGTGCGACAAGGTGATGTTCGACCACGAGATGGGTGGCTACATGGCTACCCGATATCTGATTGAGCAGGGCCACCGTCGCATCGCCTGCCTGGTTAACGCGCGCCGCTCCAATACGGGCCGCAAGCGACTTGCCGGCTATGAACGCGCGCTGCGCGAGGTTGGCCTGCCCATCGACGCGCGCTTGGAGTTCGAGAGCGAGTACTACATTCCGAGTGCCTACGAGGCCTCGGAGGCGGTGCTCGCAACCGATGCCACCGCCGTGTTCGCAAGTTCGGACAACATCGCCCTCGGTTTGCTCAAGCGCTTGCACGAGATGGGGAAGAGCATCCCGGGCGATATCTCGGTGGTGAGCTATGACAACTCGGCTGCCGACGTTCTCTTTGAGCCGGCGCTGACCGCGATCGAGCAGGATCCGGGCGTGCTTGCCGAGCATGCCTTTGGTTGCATGTCCAAACGTCTTGCCGGCAAGGGCGGCAGGCGTGCCGAAGAAGTGGTTCTGGAGCCTGCTCTCATTGTGAAGGGCAGCGTTCTAGAACTTACTAAATACAACTAAACATGTTTATCAATTCGAGAAGATCGAATGTGGAGCATCTGTGACAGGTAATGCCGCAGGTGAATGTTGCGTTTTGCCAATTGGTGTGTTTGATAGAGATGGTAAAACGTTTTTTCACCATGATAAAACGTTTTAGCAAATATACTAGTCCCAACGAATGGTTGCCGTATCGGAGGGTGACCGCGCAGCGAAGGGACATAAACAATGGCTAAAACACTGGGGACGCCGTGGCAAAAGCTGGGGCACGAGGTGCCGGCTTCCGAGCTCGAGGGTGTCGATCTGTATTGGCGCGCTTCGAACTACCTGTCCGTCGGTCAGATCTACCTTCGCTCCAACCCGCTGATGCGCGCTGACTTTGTCGACGATAAGACTGGCGAGGCGCGCGACTTCGGTCGTCCGGACGTCAAGCATCGCCTGGTTGGTCACTGGGGCACCACGCCTGGCATCAACTTCCTGTTCGGCCACGTCAACCGCCTTATTGCCGATCACAACCAGAACGCCATTTTCTTGATGGGCCCGGGTCACGGTGGCCCCGCCGGCACCGCCCAGTCGCTGCTCGACGGTACTTACCGCGAGATCCGCCCCGACATCACCAATGACGAGGCCGGCCTGCAGAAGTTCTTCCGCCAGTTCTCCTATCCCGGCGGCATCCCGAGCCACTTTGCGCCCGAGACGCCCGGCTCCATCCACGAGGGCGGCGAGCTCGGCTACACGCTCAGCCACGCTTACGGTGCCGTCATGGACAACCCGAGCCTGCTGGCCGTGGCCGTGGTGGGCGACGGCGAGTCCGAGACCGGCCCGCTCGCGACTTCTTGGCAGTCCAACAAGCTCGTGAACCCGGCAACCGACGGTATCGTCCTGCCGATCCTGCACCTCAACGGCTACAAGATCGCCAACCCCACCATCCTCGCCCGCGTGTCCGACGAAGAGCTCACCAAGTTCTTTGAGGGTATGGGCTATAAGCCGCACTTCTTTATCGCCGGCTTTGACGACGAGAGCCACGCAAGCATCCATGAGCGCTTTGCCGCCCTGTTTGAGCAGGTCTTTGACGAGATTTGTGACATCAAGGCCACCGCGCAGGCCCAGGCTGCCGCGGGCGAGACCGTGGTCCGCCCGGCCTACCCCATGATTGTGTTCCGTACGCCCAAGGGCTGGACCTGCCCCAAGCAGATCGACGGCAAGAAGACCGAGGACTCCTGGCGCGCCCATCAGGTGCCGCTGGCAAGCGCCAAGGACACTCACGAGCACTTCCGCGTGCTGCGCGAGTGGCTGCGCTCCTACAAGCCCGAGGAGCTCTTTACGCCCGAGGGCCAGGTGCGCCCCGAGGTAACGGCCTTTATGCCGACCGGCGAGCTGCGTATTGGCGCCAACCCCAACGCGAACGGCGGCAAGGTGCGTCGCGAGCTCGAGCTGCCCGATATCCACGCCCACGAGATTCCCGTCGCCGAGAAGGGCCATGGTTGGGGCTCCACCGAGGCTGCCCGCGTCTTTGGTGAGTACACTGCCGACGTTCTGGCCAAGAACATGGACGACTTCCGCATCTTCGGTCCCGACGAGACCGCGTCCAACCGCCTGCAGGCCGCTTATAAGGTGACCAAGAAGCAGTGGGATGCCGGCTTCTACGAGGACGAGGCCAACGACGAGCTGCTCGCTGGCTCCGGCAAGGTTGTCGAGCAGCTGTCCGAGCACCAGTGCGAGGGTTTCCTCGAGGCCTATGTGCTCACCGGCCGCTCCGGCGTGTGGAGCTCCTACGAGAGCTTTGTCCATGTGGTCGACTCCATGGTCAACCAGCACTGCAAGTGGCTCGAGGCTACCAAGCGCGAGATTCCGTGGCGTGCCCCCATCAGCGGCCTCAACATTTTGCTGTCGAGCCATGTTTGGCGTCAGGACCACAACGGCTTCTCGCACCAGGACCCCGGCTTTATCGACCTGCTACTCAACAAGGCCAACGACACGCACATCGTGAACGCCTACTATCCGGCCGACGCCAACATGGCTCTCGCCGTGGCCGAGCGCGTCTACCAGTCCACCGACTGCGTCAACGCGATCTTCTGCGGCAAGCAGCCCGCCCCGACCTTCCAGACGGTCGACGAGGCAAAGGCCGAGCTCGCCGAGGGCGCCGCAACCTGGAAGTGGGCATCGACCGCTGACTCACTCACCGAGGCCGACGTCGTGGTCGCCACCTGTGGCGACGTGCCGACGCTCGAGGCTCTGGCTGCAACCGATATGCTGCGCGAGTTGGGCATCAAGGTATGGTTCGTCAACGTGGTCGATCTGCTCAAGATTCAGAACGTCTGCGAGAACGACCAAGCCATCAGCGACGAGCGCTGGGCTGAGCTGTTTGGCTGCGGCGAGAAGCCCGTGCTCTTCGTGTTCCACGCCTATGCCGGCACGATTCGCCGCCTGATCTGGAACCGCCCCGGACACGACGCGTTCCGCGTCCACGGCTACGAGGAGAAGGGCTCCACGACCACGCCGTTCGACATGCTGCGCCTGAACAACATGGACCGTTGGGCTTTGGCCGCCGACGTGCTGCGCATGGTCGACGCCGATAAGTTTGCCGAGCAGATTGATGAGTGGGAGGCCTTCCGCACCGACGCCTTTGAGTTCGCGTGCGACGAGGGCTTCGATCACCCGGCCTTTACCGACTGGGTCTGGCCCGACGCCGCTGCCGCAACCGCAGCCGACGGCGCGCTCTCCGCAACGCAGCTAACTGCCGGCGACAACGAATAGCATCCGGGACGGTCTCGCGCTGGGGCCGCCTCCGGGCGGGCGCCTTCCTCTGAGAAGTGGGCTTCGCGAACTTCTCAGAGGAAG
>NZ_QSRL01000021.1 GCF_003437035.1 Collinsella sp. TF08-11AT | reverse complement strand
CAACGCGTTGCGCTGAGTCCTGAGTCTGTTGCAATGAAGATGAGAATCAAGGATTGCGACAGTTTCACTTCGCACCATCTCCATTTCCAACCAAATCCATATCGACCCTCAGACGCTGCGCATACGCCAGCGCACTACCTTCTTCGATAAAAACTGCACGAAAGCAGCAATAGACATGCGAGCGACACGATGACCGCATGGCCGCATGCAGCCATCAGGACCGTCCCGCCGGCAGCCCCGCACGCCCTCATCCAATAAGCCATGTGAACCGGGGGTAAAACGGTTGGGAAACTCATCGCGATAACAAGGCCCGCGAACGTTGCGACCAGCAAGGCTCCCGACACAAGAGATCTGATCCTGAACACCTCATATGCAACCGCAACCATCAGCGTATAAGCGGCGTCTATAACGATATTCGACAGGAGTGCCGAGGTCACATTACCAACCGTAAGGCTGTCTAGACCGCTTCCGGAGCACACGGCAAAGACCGCAGCGACACCGAGAGTAAACACGATGTAGGGGCACAGCGTATACACTTCGCAAGCCAATGTCTTTGCCGCAAACAGCTGCCAGCTGCGGAAGCCCCGAGCAATCGAAACTCCCCTTGCCGACACGCTCGTCGCATCACCGAATAGCGTCCCCGCCACAACAACAGAGACGATTGGGAAGAACACCGTATGCGCCATGGAGACGACACTTAGCCAGGAAGAGATACCCGTTGGCCCAACCCCTATCGAGAAAAGATAGCCCGGATCGGCGGAAAAGCCAAAGAACTGGCCCTCTCCCCCTGCGGAGACCCATGCGCCGGACCCGGCAAACACATAAATCCCCGCGATGCCCAAATACATCAGCGCTATTATCACGGCGAGTTTCATTCTCCTTGCGCGGAACAGTTCCGCCCTGACCGACATCCCAAGATTCATCGAACCGCCGTCCTTACAAATAGCGAGACGAGCGCAACTCCAACCGACACAAGCACAGTGCCGCCCGCATACAGCAAAACCTGAATTACACCAACATTCTGCATACTCAGGGAACACAGGTTCATCAGGTAATACACGGGCGAGAGCATGAGCAGCAAGCTGGGCTGACCGCTTCCGTATGTACTTGGGAACCACACCATCACAAATGTCGAAACCGCTATTGCAACGACGCTGCTCGCCACCACACTCCTCGTGAGCAAATACAGGGCGAAGGTAGCGGCGTACATCGAAATGAGCAGCAGCGCGATCATCAGCGCAATCGATACAAATTGGGCAAACCCTGAGCACGAGGCCCCAACGTCCCATTGGGCCATCTTGGTTAAATACAGCGCAGTCGTAGAAAGAAGATACACGGCACCGACCAGAGTGCAGTTCACCAACAGCTTCGTGATCACAATCGCCGCCTGCGACACCCCTCGCGATCTCGATACGGCGTAAGCCACGGATTCAAAGTCTCTCGACGTAGCGTAAACCGCGTAGAGAATCGTCACCGGAATCCAGACCACTGTAGACGCAAAAGACGTCCGGGCAACAGAGCCCAAAACGTCCCCTGCATCCACTAGGTTTCCAATAAAACCTATAGCCCCTCCAAGCGTATACGGGTCATCACCGGCGACCATGATCAGCACCTCAGACGAAGTCGCAGCCGCAACCACATACAGCACAGCCGCAAGCGCAATCATCAGAGCGGTCGCCGGGTGCCTGGCGAGCAACCATACCTCGCTCCGAAAAGCTGAGATGAACTCGCGTTTCATCACAGCTCGCTCTCTCGACCGATGAGCTCCGAATAAAACTCCTCAAGGCTCTTCCTATGAGAATACGCCTCCGCAACCCTCACACCTGCGGTCGAGAGCGCTTCGATTGCAATGCCCCGCCCTTCCTTTTTCTCCTCATAGCGCATAAGGACGCTGCCGTCCGGCAGAAAAGAATGTGAGGTCTCATCTCCGAGAACCGATCTCGTTCGCTCCAGATCGTCCACATGCAACACGAAACCACCGCGGCATGACTTTTCCAGCTGAGGTGCGGTCATCCTTCGAATGAGGCGACCATGACTTATGAAGAGGTAATCAGTTGCCAGCTTGTGCATCTCCTCAAGATTGTGGCTGGATACGAGAATCGTTTTACCTTGATCTTTGTTAAGATGCGTAAGGATTTTTCTTACTTCGACTATCCCCATCGGATCCAGGCCGTTTGTCGGCTCGTCCAGGATCAACAGCTCCGGATCGCCCAGCAACGCTATGGCCAGATCGAGACGCCTCCTCATTCCCATTGAGAAGTTCTTCACTTTCTTCCCGCCGGCCTCCCCCAAACCGACGGTTGATAACACACCGTCGATGGAACGATCGGTGGGAAGCCCCCACTCAATACAGCGAACGACCAAGTTGTCTCGCGCGGTCAGATTAGGATACGAAGCATTGAGGTCGGGCATATAACCCAGCCTTTCCCTGCAGCTCCGTATTTCACGTCTCCCGGTTTGCCCAAACATCGAGATCGTTCCTGACGATGGCTCCGAAAGCCCCGTGATCAATCGAATTAACGTGCTCTTGCCGGCACCATTCTCCCCAATGAGTGCACACAGCTCGCCTTCCATTAAAGAGAACGAGACTGATTTAACCGCTTCAAACCCGCCATATCTCTTGGATATGGCACGCAATTCAACTGGGACTTCCCGCATGGACGACATCCTCCCCGTCAATAAAAAGGGACGACATGGCAATTGTGCGGGGTTATAGGTAACGTCGGTTCGCCCCCCATATTGCAATGCCACATCGCCCCTCAGGCGCTGCTGGCCAAAATATCTTTGAACAGTCTGTGCACGCCGTACGGCGTGCACTATCCGCTAAAAGCGGATAGTGCACTCCTGTGAAGAACACTTGGTGCTGCAGCTGCCGTGCGCGTAAAAGAAGCAATTGCTGCACATGGGCTCAGCCCCGGCTGACGGCTCGGTAATCCATTCCATTTCATTCCCCTCCTTTCGCGGTAGAAAGCCAGTTCATCTCTGCCCCCTAGAAACGGAACGTGCAGGACTGATTGGGGCACCTCTTCGTGCATCCCCCGTGCGCGTAGAAGAAGCAGTTGCCGCACGCGGGTGCAACGCCTTCCTCCGGCTCGTTAATCCAATCCATCTCTCCCTCCTTTCCTTGCATACCGAATTGATAATGTTATTCTAATTCGATATGTATCATATTTCAATATAAGCTTATTTATATATTACACAAGGTAAGCACCCCCCTGCATCCAGCACAGGAAATGACTCTCTCGTTCCCCAGTGACGCGGCGAGAAATACAGGCCACTGCAGGACGTTGAATGAACAGCCCGTGAAAACCGTTGTTTTCACGGGCTGCACCTGCTCAATACTTTTTTATTCTCCAGCCTCAGTCGTCTCTAAGATCGACCACGTAAACATGATCTGACTCCAGGACCGGGTCATCACCCGTCGCGGTCGCCCTGCTCAGCGCGTTGCGGGCGCGCCGCGTCGCCAGTTCCTCAAGTTCTCTTTCGTTGACGCGCTTAATAAGATCGCCAGGCTGGCAATCAAGCTCTACGCAAATATCCAGCAATGTCTTTAACCTAATTGCCTTCACCTTGCCATTTCGTATTTTTGAGATACTTGCCGGTGTGTGCCCGGTCGCCCGAATGATATCCGTACTCGTCTTTCCGCGTCGAAGCAATAAGCTTTCAAGCTCAATAATCAGATAGTCCATGCCGCCCCTCACACCAAATCCTCGGTCTGGTCTTGAAGCAGAGCTCCGTAGCGCCATATCGCAGAAATCGAGAAGCAGCAAACGGCCCCCAGCACAGCACCAATATCTATGGGCAGGGCCAGGTTTTCAAACATCGAATAGGCGTTCCCCAGCAAGTCGAAGGGGCCAATCACTATCGAAAGAAACCCCGGAGAAAACAAGAGGTCACCTATTGCCGCTGCAACAAACAGCCACCCGATAATCGAGATTCTTCGAGCATGCGAAAGGGTAAAGGGCGATTCGCCATGAGCCATGTCCATGCTGATTCCCCGCAGGGTCCATGTGGCCCCTCCGGAAATCAGAAGATACATCAAAGGAACCACTACGGAAACCGTCTTTGATGGATCATATAGGTTTCCTTGAGCAGCCATAAGCCCAATGGAAATAACCACCACCACCGAACAGCAACACACCGCTATAAACAGCGCCGTAAACAGAATCCCAAGCCTTCTTCCGAGAGTCATCATCTTCTGGATGGACTTATCGATCTTCTGGGCGCTATTCACCACAGCTCCTCCTAAAGCAATCAGAGGTCTTCTTACTTACTGTTTTTCCTACATTGTAACGAACTCGATAAGAAGAGGGTCGCTTCACGCCGCGCAATCCCGAACTCCAAGCGTTTCTCATCAGCATTGCCCATCTTTCGAGTCGAAATTCAAATCCAGTTTCTTATCGCATGCTGAAATCAACCCGAACTGGATGTGACTGGAAAACAGCGCGCTGCGTCGGTCGCGCTTTCCCGAGCGACTCTGGCACAACAGACGATATGAGTTGAACATTGGGGCCTCTCCCCTTGCAGCTCTCTCGTGGGTCGGGCGACAATGGTCGTACCATCAACCGCGGCCGCGCGCTGCGGGCCCTCGGCCTCGGCTGCGTCGTCGGGGCGGTCCCGAAGATGCACCGGCCCGCGGCCGACCGCGGCCGCAAGAACGACCGCCGCGACGCCGAGTGGCTGGCACGCATGCTGGCGCGCCGCAACGTCGTCGAGGTGTGGGTCCCCGACGAGCGCCCTCGAGGACGCGCGCGACGACCTGCAACACGCCAAGCAGCGGATGTCGAAGTTCCTGCTGCGCCACGGCCTCGTCTTCGACGAGACGACGCCGGCCGGCAGGCGCAGGGGCGCCTGGACGGGGGCCTACTGGGACTGGACGGAGTCCCTCTCCTTCGACGAGCCCGACGACGCCGCGGCCTACGAGCACTACATGGACGGAAATGACCTGGTAGAGAACCCTCGCACCGTCTACGTCGCAGGGGACGTAGACGAACTCGTCGAGCACGAGCAGCCTCGCGGGCGACACGTCGTTCAACAGTTTCGACAGCGTTCCCTTGCGCTTCGCGTTGCCGAGCTCGAGAACCAGCTGCGCGGTCTGCCAGAACCTGACCGACATGTCCGCGGCGACCGCGCGCATCGTGAGGGCGACTGCCATGCGCGTCTTGCCGCGCCTGGACTTACCGAAGAAGACGAGGTCTTCGCGCGATTGTTTGTGTCAACGGCCAACTGAATGTGAACCCTTCTTGCATTGTTGCAACCTGGCTGGCAGCCGGTCTTTAATGACGACGACCATTGTCGCCCGACCCACAAAAGAGCCGCAAGGGGAGGAGCTCCCAATGTTCAACTCATATCGTCTATGGCGCACTACCATTCACCGAAAGTCGGGAACTTTTTCATTCTCTCTATACATGTTTAAACAACATGTTCTACAATAGGGACAATAGCAATGGAAACTCGGGACGAGCCGTCTATCCATCTACGGCGCAGCCCCTTATTCAAAAGGACGGTGAGTGCATCCATGGAGCGTGCAAGCGGCGTTCTGATGCCCGTTTCGTCATTGCCCGGACCTTACGGTATCGGCGGCTTTGGCTGGAACGCCTATGACTTTGTCGATTTCCTCGCCTCGTGCAAACAACATTACTGGCAGATTCTCCCCCTTACGACAACGAGCTATGGCGACTCGCCCTATCAGTCGTTCTCGGCCCGTGCGGGCAACCCCAATTTCATCGACTTTGCCGAGCTTATCGAGGCCGGCTATCTGGAGCAGTGCGATATCGACGGCGTGTACCTGGGCTCCGACCCCAGCAATGTCGACTATGGTGCCATCTTTGGTGGCCGTCGTCAGATTCTCGACCGCGCCGCCGAGCGCTTTGCCGCCGACAAGCCGGCCGACTTCGACGACTTTGTCCAAGCAAACGAAGACTGGCTCATCCCCTACTGCGAGTTCATGACCGTCAAGGAGGAGTGCGGTCTCAAGGCCTTTTGGGAGTGGCCCGCAGAGCTCCGTACCCGCGGCGAGGCTTCTGCCAAGGTCTGCGCCGCCCATCCCGCGCGCATGCTCTACCACCAGATGACGCAGTACTTCTTCAATCGTCAGTGGAGCCGCCTCAAGGCCTATGCCAACGAGCGCGATATCCTCATCATCGGCGACCTGCCCATCTATGTCTCGCGCGACTCCGTCGAGATGTGGGCCACGCCCGAGCTCTTTAAGATCGACGCCGCCGGTAATCCTGTGAGTGTCGCCGGCACGCCGCCCGACCAGTTCTCGGCCACCGGCCAGTACTGGGGCAATCCCATCTACGACTGGGACGCCATGGAAGCCGACGGTTTCTCCTGGTGGGAGGGCCGTATCCGCGCCGCCCTCGACATGTACGATGTCATCCGCCTGGATCACTTCCGCGGCTTCGAGGCCTATTGGGAGGTGCCGTTCTCCTCACCCGATTCGTCCTACGGTTCGTGGACGCAGGGCCCCGGCCTCAAGTTCTTCAAGACGCTCGAGGAAAAGCTCGGCACGCTGCCCATCATCGCCGAAGACCTGGGCTTCCTCACCCCCGGCGTCATCGACATGCGCGACAACTCGGGCTTCCCTGGCATGAAGATCCTGCAGTTTGCCTTTGAGGGCACCAACTCGTACTACCTGCCGCACAACTACATTGCCAACACCGTCGCCTACGTGGGCACCCACGACAACGAAACGGCGCGTGGTTGGTTTGAGGGAACGGCCACCCCGCGTCAGCGCGAGCAGGCAGCCCTGTACACCCATCAGCAGGCCGGCGAACCCATGGCAGATGCACTCAATCGCACCATCGCCGCCAGCGTAAGCGACACGTGCATCTACACCATGCAGGACCTGCTCAACTTGGGCAATGAGGCGCGCATCAACACCCCTGCCACGCTGGGCGGCAACTGGACCTGGCGCATGCTCGACGGCGCCATCACCCGCGAGCTCGAGCACAAACTCACCGACTGGACCGAAACCTACTTCCGCATCCCGTCGGAAGCTGAAATCGAGCTTCCTCAATAGGAGCTACCGCGCCCGACCCCTCCCCACCGTGCGGACGCGCTTGCTTTTCCCGCGCGAGGCCACCCCAATCCCCTCGCGCGGGCTTCTTATGAATTGCAGACATGAAACAACCCATCACAGGAGGAAACATGCCCCAAATTAACCTCATGGAACTCGCCGAGCAGTCTTTTGGCACCTCGCTCGAGCAGCTCGACGACCGTCGCATTTACAAGCTGCTGGTCAAGCTCGTGCAGGAGCGCTCTTCCGCCTGCCCGCTCAACAATGGCAAGAAAAAGCTCTACTACATCTCTGCCGAGTTTTTGATTGGCAAGCTGCTCATCAACAACATGATCGACCTTGGCATCTACGACGAGGTTAAGGATCAGCTCACCGCCGCAGGCCACGACCTCAACAAGATCGAGGAGTTTGAGGTCGAGCCGTCGCTGGGCAACGGTGGCCTGGGCCGTCTGGCCGCATGCTTCCTGGATTCCATCGCCACGCTGGGCTTGACCGGCGATGGCGTGGGCCTCAACTACCATTACGGCCTGTTCCGCCAGCGCTTTGTCGATAAGCAGCAGAAGGCCGTCCCCGATGAGTGGCTTGGCGAGCAGGACATCCTGGTCGATGACGACCGCTCCTACACCGTTGAGTTTGGCGATTTTGCCGTCACCTCCAAGCTCGTCAACATCGATGTGCCTGGTTACGGCCAGCCCACCAAGAACCGCCTGCGCCTGTTTGACCTGGCAAGTGTCGACGATGGCCTGGTCCCCGGCAGCTCCATCGACTTCGATAAGACCGAGATCGCCAAGAACCTCACCCTGTTCCTCTATCCGGATGATTCCGACGAGCAGGGCCGTCTGCTTCGCATCTACCAGGAGTACTTCATGGTGAGCAACGCTGCCCAGCTCCTGATCGACGAGGCTGTCGAGCGCGGCAGTAACCTGCACGATCTGGCCGACTACGCCGTGGTCCAGATCAACGATACGCATCCCACCATGGTCATTCCCGAGCTCGTTCGCTTGCTCACCACCGAGCATGGCATCGAGTTTGACGAGGCCGTGACCATCGTACGCTCCATGGTCGCCTACACTAACCACACGATTCTTGCCGAGGCCCTCGAGAAGTGGCCGCTCGCCAGCCTGCAGAAGGTCTCCCCTGCCATCGCCGACATTATCGTCAAGCTCGATGAGATCGCGAAGGCCGAGCACGATGACCCGCGCGTCGCCATCATCGACGAATACAACACCGTCCACATGGCCCACATGGACATCCACTTTGGCTTCTCCATCAACGGCGTAGCCGCCCTCCACACCAAGATACTTGAGGACACCGAGCTTCATCCGTTCTACGAGATCTATCCCGAGAAGTTCTCCAACAAGACCAACGGCATCACCTTCCGCCGCTGGATCCATGGTGCCAACCCCGCGCTCGCCAGCCTGCTCGACGATGTGATCGGCACCGATTGGCGCAGCACCGGCGATCTGAGCAAGCTCGCCGAATTCGCCGACGACAAGGACGTTCTTGAGCGCCTGGCTGCCACCAAAGTCGAGGCCAAGAGCATCATGCGCCAGTTCATGGCGCTCGAGCAGGGCGTGACCATTCCCTCCAACGCCATCATCGATGTTCAGGTCAAGCGCATCCACGAGTATAAGCGCCAGCAGATGCTCGCGCTCTACATCATCTGGAAGTATCTCGACATCAAGAACGGCAACAAGCCCGCTCACCCCGTCACCATCATCTTTGGCGGCAAGGCGGCACCTGCCTACACCATCGCCCAGGACATCATTCACCTGATCCTGACGCTGTCGCAGTGGATTGCAAACGACCCCGACGTGGCGCCCTACCTGCAGGTTGTCATGATCGAGAACTATAACGTCACCGCCGCCGAGCGCGTGATCCCCGCCGCTGACATCTCCGAGCAGATCAGCCTGGCCTCCAAGGAGGCAAGCGGCACCTCCAACATGAAGTTCATGCTCAACGGCGCCCTAACCCTGTGCACGCTCGACGGTGCCAACGTGGAGATTGCCGAGCTCGTGGGCGACGAGAACATCTACACCTTTGGCGCCTCGTCCAAGCAGGTCGAGCAGCTCTACGCCGACGGCACCTACGATGCCGGCGCACTCTACCGCAAGCCCGGCATCAAACTGCTGGTGGACTTCATCACCAACCCCGCCTTTATGGCGACCGGCAACGCGGAGCGCCTGCAGCGTCTGCACGACGACATCAAGGGCAAGGACTGGTTCATGGCCCTACTCGACATTGAGGAGTACATCCAGACCAAGGAGCGCGTGCTGGCCGACTACGAGGACCAGGACGCTTGGATGCGCAAGGCGCTCATCAATATCGCCAACGCCGGCACCTTCTCGTCCGACCGTACGATCTCCCAGTACAACGACGAGATCTGGCACCTGAGCTAGCTCATTCCCCTTACCCATCCTCTTGAGAAACGGAGTCGTGGCAACACGGCTCCGTTTTTTGTGCCCGCACGTTACCCTGTGACCCGACTCTGCCTAACAATCTCGATCTGTAACAACTACTCAACCAAAACGATCCCAGCTGTTACAGATTGAGACATACCGGCCCCTCCCCTTGGGTTTATCTCAATCTGTAACATCTAGCAGGTGAAATTCGCCTTTGGTGTTATAGATTTAGATGAAATGGTTAGCTCAGCGGAACCGTCTCGATCTGTAACATCTAACGTCCGAAATCGGCCCTATCCGTTACAGATCGAGACAAACGACCGGTCAGACAGTCCCAACACAAAGAAAGGCTCCCCTCTCGCCCAGTGGACGGGAGGGGAGCCTTATATGTGACCGCGGCAAAAGGATGGCAATACCGCAGTCGCCCAAAGGAAGGGCCTGGTTGCACCGGGCCTAGATAAGGTTCTTGCCAGAGACCTTATCGAAGAGGTGGGTCGCGTTCTTCTCAAACTTGAACCAGATGGGGTCGCCCGCCTTGAGCGCGCCCTTGGCCTCGAGGTCGACAACGGGAATGATCAGGACAAACTGGCCGTCGGGAGCAGTCACGTGGACATGCTCGGTCGAGCCCATGAGCTCGGTCACCTCGACGGTACCCTGGAGCGCGCCCTCCTCGTCCTTGTCGGCAAGCAGAATCTGCTCGGGACGCACGCCGGCCGTGATCTCCTTCACGTCGCCGCCGTCCCAGTTGAGAGCAAGCTGAGCGCAGGTCTCGGGGGCGAGCGCCACGTTCATATCCTCGGTCTTGACGGTAAAGCCGTTGCCCGAGCGCACCAGCTGGGCATCGAAGAAGTTCATCTGCGGCACGCCGATAAAGCCGGCGACGAAGATGTTCGCGGGATGGTTGAAGACCTCCTGCGGGGTGGCGATCTGCTGGACGACGCCGTCCTTCATGACCACGATGCGGTCGCCGAGGGTCATAGCCTCGGTCTGGTCGTGAGTAACATAAATGAACGTGCCCTTGATCTCGTGGCGCAGCTTGATGAGCTCGGCACGCATCTGGTTACGCAGCTTGGCGTCCAGGTTGGACAGCGGCTCGTCCATCAGGAAGACCTTAGGATCACGCACGATGGCGCGGCCGATGGCGACGCGCTGACGCTGGCCGCCCGAAAGCGCCTTGGGCTTACGGTCGAGGTACTCGGTGATGCCCAGGATCTCGGCAGCGGAGCGAACCTTGCGGTCGATCTCGTCCTTGGGGACCTTCTTGAGCTCAAGCGTAAACGCCATATTCTCGTACACCGTCATATTGGGGTATAGAGCGTAGCTCTGGAACACCATGGCGATGTCGCGGTCCTTGGGCGCCACGTCGTTGACACGCTTGCCGTCGATGAACACATCGCCGGAGGTGATGTCCTCTAGGCCGGCGACCATGCGCATCGTCGTGGACTTACCGCAGCCAGAGGGGCCAACGAGGACGATGAACTCCTGGTCGTGAACGGTGAGGTTGAAGTCCTCTACAGCGAGCACACCGTCCTCGGTAACCTTGAGGTTGTGCTTCTTCTCCTCGGTCTTCTTCTTTTTGCCAAAGAAGCCCTTCTTTTTTGACTCGTTGTTGGGATACACCTTCTGAACATGTTTGAGAACGATCTCGGCCATGTCTCTACCTTTCGATACGCGGCGCCGCGCTGAGGGGCGCCGCCAAAACTTGCAAAACAGTTACGGCATCAGCCCTTGACGGCACCTGCCACCACACCGTCGATGATGTACTTCTGGCAGAAGATGTACATGATGACGATGGGGACAACGACCATCATGATGCAGGCCATCATGGGGCCGAGCTCGACGTGGCCATAGCCGCCGCGGAAGTACTGGATCAAAATAGGAATGGTCTTGTACTTGGTGGAGTCGAGCGTAAGGTAGGGCAGCAGATAGTCGTTCCAGACCCACATGGTCTCGAGGATGCCGACCGAAAGATAGGTGGGCTTCATGATGGGGAGAACGATCTTAAAGAACACCTGGACCGGGTTGCAGCCGTCAATCATGGCCGCTTCCTCAATCTCGAGCGGGATGTTCTTGACGAAGCCGGCGAACATAAAGACCGCGAGGCCCGCGCCAAAACCGAGGTAGATGAAGCAGATGTTAAACGGCGTGTTAAAGCCGATGCGGTCCGCGAGGTTGGACAGCGTGAACATGAGCATCTGGAACGGTACGACCATCGAGAAGACGAACAGGTAATAGAAGAAGTTCGAGATCTTGCTGTTGACGCGCACCACGTACCAAGCGCACATGGAGCAGCACACCAGAATCAGCACGACCGACGTGACCGTGATGATGAGCGAGTACATAAACGCCGAGGCAAAGCCCTGCTCGTTCAGAGCGTGCACGTAGTTTGCGAGGCCGTTGAACGTCTCGGGCGTGAGCAGATCGAACGCCGTGGTGGTGCTGATTGCGGTCGCTTTCTTAAAGGAATTGAGCGCAATCATGAACACGGGGTAGATCCATGCGAGCGACAGGATCGTAAAGAAGATCGAGAGCGCGCGGTTGATAGCCTTATCGCGTTTCATTACTGCTGCACCTCCTTGGACCTCGTGGCCTTAAGCTGGATCATAGAAATAGCGACAACCAGGATGCAGAAGATAACTGCCTTGGCCTGACCGATGCCCTGCCATGCGATGCCAGCACGCGAATAGAACGTGTTGTAGATGTTCAGGGCGAGCATCTCGGTGGAGTGCGCCGGGGCGCCACCGGTAAGGGCAAGGTTCTGGTCGAACAGCTTAAAGCCGTTGGTGATGGACAGGAACAGGCAGATGGTGATGGTCGGCATCAGGTTGGGGATCTTAACCTTCCAAAACGTCTGCCATGCCGTAGCGCCATCGACCTTGGCGGCCTCAATGTAGTCAGACGGGATGGACTGCAGACCGGCGATGTAGATGATCATCATGTAGCCGACCTGTTGCCACAGGGTCAGGATGATAAGGCCCCAGAAGCCAGCGGCGGAGTTGAGGGCGATAAGCTGGGCACCCACGTTGGAGAGCAGGCAGTTGATCAGAATCTGCCAAATGTAACCCAGTACAATGCCGCCAATCAGGTTAGGCATAAAGAAAATCGTACGGAAGATGTTGGTGCCCTTGAGCGCCTTGCGAGTGAGCGCCTGCGCAATGGCCAGCGCGATCACGTTGATGAGCACCGTCGACAGGAAGGCAAACGCCACGGTAAAGAAGAACGACGTGGAGAACTGCGGGTCGGTCAGTGCGCGCACGTAGTTCTCGATACCGACAAAGTGCGCGTTATTGATGGTAATAAACTGGCAGAACGAGAGATAGAAACCCTGGATAAAGGGAATCACGAACCCGATCATAAACGCCAGGCACGTGGGCAGCATAAAGAGCGGCCACCAGCGCTTGAGTGCTTTGCCCATAGAAGGGTCCTTTCAATATGCAGGGGGCGGGCAAACCTACGTCTGCCCGCCCCCTGTCGCTAATCAGATAGCTTGGGCAGCAACTGCTTACTCGGAAGCAGCCTTCTCGGTCTTCCAGCCATCGACGAAGGCGTTCTTGACGCCGTCCCACTTGGTGTTGTCGGCAGCATAAGCGATGAGAGCCTGCTTGAGGTTCTTCTTCCACTCCTCAGAGGGGATGTAAACGAAGTCCCAAGCAACGGTCTTCTTGCCGTCCTTGGCCATAGCAACGGCCTGCTGCGAGAAGACGTTGGTGGTCTCCTTAGCGCTCTTGAACGGGGCGGTCAGACCCATCTTGTCAGCGATGATGCTGGTGGCGGTGTCAGAAGTGACGCACCAATACATGAAGTCCTCGGTGGCCTTCTGGGCATCCTCGGAAGCCTGGGAGCTGACGCACCAGTAGTTCTCGCCGCCGGAGCACAGGCCCTGGTTCTCCTCGCCGTCGACGCCGATGTAGATCGGCAGCATGCCGAGCTGGTCGTCGGTCATACCGGCCTTGGTGAGGTCGGCGTAGGCCCAAGAGCCGTTCTGGTAGAAGACGGCCTTGCCGGTTGCGAACTCGTTGGTGGCGTCGTCACCGGTCTTGGAGGCGAGCTGCGAAGGATCGCAGGTGGAGTCGGTGATATACAGGTCGAAGATCTGCTTAAAGTTGTCGAGATACTCGCCCTTGATCTCGTCGTCCTCCTGATTGTGCTCCTTCTCGAACTCGTAGTAGAGCGGGAGGTTGGCGAGGTGCGTGGTGTAGCGCCAGCTGGAGGAGTCATCCATACCGGCGGAAGTGAAGGCACCGTCAACGCCGAGCTCGTCCTTGCGGGCCTGGATGTCATCGGCGCAAGCCTTCAGCTTGTCGAAGGAGTTGATATCCTCGGCCTTGTAGCCGGCCTTCTCGAGGAGCTCCTTGTTGTAGATGATGCCGTAGCTCTCCTGAACCCAGTCGATACCCAGATCCTTGCCGTCGGACTGCAGCGCCAGGGAGTCGTCGATGAGCTCGCCGCGGAGCTTGGTGTCGGAAAGATCGGCGCAGTAGTCCTTCCAGTTCTTAAGGCCGGTGGGGCCGTTGACCTGGAACAGCGTCGGAGCGGAGCTCTTGGACATCTCGGACTTGAGCTTCTCCTCGTAGGTGTTGGAGGCGGCGGTCACGATCTTGACCTCGACGCCCTTCTCCTTCTTGTACGCCTTGGCGATCTCCTTCCACTCCTTGTCGACCTCGGGCTTGAACTGGAGGAAGTAGACCTCGGCAGCGTCACCAGAAGCAGAGGAGCCAGAGCCGGCAGAACCACCGCAGCCCACGAGGCCCAGACCAAGAACCGCAGCCGCGGAACCAGCAAAGCCCAGGAACTGCCTTCTGCTCATTTCGTTCTTCATTACAATCCACCCTTTCACACCGTGGCGGCACCCTTTGCCGCCGCCTTCGGAGATTGGCTCGGGGACTTTGCCCCTTTTGCTGACTTGTACAATACGCTATTTGGCTAGTTGTTTGAACAAGTATTACTAGAGCGGTAGAAAAACTTCGGTGAACGGTAATTTCGACTTGATACTTGACAAGTTTTGTATAAACAATTATTTGTTATCGAATGCAGAGAAAACGCCCGATCAAGCCGATGCATCGTCGGTTTGACCGGGCGTTTTCGCTTTGAGGGCATGAGTCTCGTCAGGCTGCGAGCTAGCCGGCTATCGCTTGGAATTGACGCGGTAATGGAAGATCTCGGGGTGTGTGCGGGCATGCGTGACCTCGAACAAGATGCCGTCCGAGGTGTACGACTGGCTCTCCATAACGGCGACGCAGTTGTACTTGCCGAGGTCCAGATAGCTGCAGTCTTCATCGTTGGCGAGCTCGACACTCACCGTACGACGGCTCGCCATCACTTTGACGCCGCGCTTGTGCTCCAGATAGCCGTAGATAGAATCCGCCGCGATCTCGGGGGTCAGGCCCTTGGCGATCGACGCCAAAAAGTAGCCATGGTCCACTTGGCGCGCGCTGCCGTTGAGGCTTCGGACACGCACGACGCGAATCAGCTCCTCGCCCACCTTAAAGCCCAGGCGACGAGAGAGTTGCTCAGTGCAAATCAAATGTTCAAAAGACTTGACCTCGGTCGATGCGACGGCATTGTTGCGTTTTGCGAACTCGCCAAACGACTCAACCTCTTCGAGTGCGCCCAGCATGTCGGTTTCGCCCTTAAGCCAAATAACGCGCACGCCCTTACCGTGTATAGGCTGCACAAACATCTGGTCGGCCAGCATGCTCAAGGCGCGTCGAACGGTATTGCGCGTGCAGCCAAACTCCGCGGTCAGCTCGGCTTCGGTTGGCAGCATCTCCTGAAACGCATAGGTCCCGTTGATGATGCGCGAACGGATCTCGCGGTAGATTCCTTCGTAAATCGCTTTTGGCATGATTTCACCTCTAATGAATATGTATGGCTAGGCACGATAGCATTTCTTTGGGTTGTTTAAACCGTCTATCGGCAAAGCACCGATTATTAACTGTCAACGGCGCCCGTGATGCTCCAATCGATTCGAATCAAAACCAACAATGCGGCGAACGCTCACTCCCCTACAATTAACTCATTGTTTAAACGTTCCACCGCAGACACGGCGGGCTTATGGTCGAGAGGCAGAATATGCTGCAAAAAATCCAACGCTTTGGCGGGGCAATGTTCGCGCCCGCCATGCTGTTTTCTATATCAGGCCTCATGGTCGGCATCTCCGCCCTCGCCACGACCGTAGACATCGTCGGCGACCTCGCCGTATACGGAACCCCTTGGTACGTTTTCTGGACCATCATCCAGCGCGGCTCGTGGACGGTCTTTAAACGTCTCCCGCTCCTTTTTGCCGTAGCGCTGCCTATCGGTCTTGCCCAAAAGCAACCGGCACGCTGCTGCCTCGAGGCACTCGTGGCCTATTTTGCCTATTGCTTCTTTTTGAGCGAGATCATTAAGCTGAGCGGAGACAACCTTGGGCTTAAGTACCCATCATCTTTGACCCCCGCCAGCGGTATCACCGTCATCGACGGCATCAAGACGCTCGACACCGGCATTATCGGCCCGCTGGCGGTATCGGCAACCGTCGTCGCCATCCATGACCGCTTCTACGATGCCAAGGTTCCCGATTGGCTCGGCACCTTCTCGGGTTCCTCGCTGGTCTACCTCATCAGCTTTTTTGCCGTGTTTGCCCTTGCCGCCATCTCGGCCGCCATCGTGCCCTTCGCATACGCCGCGACCGAAACGCTGCGCCACGCACTTGCGGGCGTCGGCCCCTTCGGCGTGGGCATCTTTGTGTTTTTGGAGCGAGCACTCGAGCCCATGGGGCTGCACCACCTGCTCTATATGCCCATCTATTACGACAATCTGGTCATTCACGACGGTATTTACGCCACGTGGACCAACCTACTCCCCATTCTCTCCCATAGCACGCGCCCTTTAAATGAACTTGCGCCCTGGGCAGGTTTTACCGCCACCGGCTGGGGCAAGCTCTTTGGCCTTCCCGCCATCGCGGCAGCATTCTATTTCACCGCCAAACCCGAACGCCGCGCCGGCCTTAAGGTCATCCTTTTGCCCGCCATCGTCGCCTCGGTGGTCTGCGGTGTCACCGAGCCGCTCGAGTTTCTCTTTATGTTCACCTATCCTGGACTCTTTTTGCTCTACGCCGTCCTATCCTCCTGCCTTGCCATGACCATGAACTTCTTCGGTATCGTCGGCATCTTCTCGGGTGGTCTCATGGAAATGACGGCCTTCAACTTCATCCCACTCATGCGAATGCATGCCGGCTCCTACCTTTTGGCGCTCGGTATCGGTCTTGCCTTTAGCCTCATCTTTTTTGTTAGTTTTCGAGCACTCATTTTGGTCTATGACCTTAAGACGCCGGGCCGCGAGGATCATGTCTCCAATCGCGCGGCAATCGATCGTTTAACGGGAAGCGGCTTTGCCAAAGAGCAATCTCCCAATGGCGAGGTCAGTATTCAATCCGATCAAGATCACGTCCTCGCTGAGCGGGTAATTCAGCTTTTAGGTGGCGTTGGCAATATCGTGGGCGCAACCAACTGCGCCACGCGCCTGCGCGTCGAGGTCGCAGACCCTTCCATCGTTGCAGATAACGCGTCGTTTGTCGCGGTGGGCGCCAAGGGCCTCATCATTACGGGCAAGACCGCCCAGGTGATTATCGGCATCTCCGTTCCCCGCGTTAAAGAGCATTTTGACCAGATCATGGGCCTCGAGCCGGGATTTGTGCCCACCACCTCGGCCTCCCCTGCCGCCAGCGCAGCCCATAAGCGCGGCGATATCTGCTTCTTCGATATCGACGGAACACTCGCCTGGCAAGACCCTCGAGCGGCACAAGAGCTTCCCGAGAGCGAGCGAGACCTCTCCCCCTATCCCAATGAAGCGGTCTCGCAAGCCATCCGTAATTTTGTCGCCAAGGGCAATATGGCGTTTATCTGCACAGGGCGCACGCTGAGCTGCATCCATCCAAAGCTGCTCGATCTGCCCTGGACTGGCATCGTCTGCCTCGCGGGTGGCTATGTCGAACTTGAGGGACACGTGATCCGCGATTTGGCGATGACGCCCGGTATGCTGCAGCGTCTTGCTCCCATTCTTGAGCAATCGGACGAAGTGATTCGTTTTGAGGGACTCAATGGCGTCGTTCGCATGGGTGCCGATGCGCCCGACGCCCCCGGATACGCCCGCACCGTGGGCGATGCAATTACGCAGCTGCAACATTACAGCGCCTACAAGATCTTAATGTCCACGTCGCTTGCCAACCGCATCGCTCAGGATCAAACGTTTGAGCCGCTGCTCTGCTTTAACGAGCTCGAGCTCGAAGTGACCGAGATTTCGCCTCGCGAATGTACCAAGCGCGAGGGTATCCAGTCCGTACTCGACGCTCTCGACCCCAATCATGGAACGGTGTATGGCATCGGTGATGCCAGCAATGACATCTCGCTGATGAACGCCGTCGACGTCGGCATCGCCATGGGCAATGCACCGGACTTCCTCAAGGAAAAGGCCGACTATGTCACCGACAGCATCGACCACGACGGCGTCGTCACCGCGCTCGAACACTTTGGGCTTATCTAGCCAAGCCCCTACCGCACTTGCGGCCGCATGGACCAATCGTCTTCAACCGCCGCGCTCGACGCCCTAATGTGGCAATATGTTGTCTGCATAATGCAACGATGCAACCTATCAAAGAATGCGAGAACCCGTGTCCAGTCCGTTTACCAGCTTTTTAGCCCAGCACTTTGACCAGATTAATGACTATCTGGCCACGTTCTTTGACGGACAGGCGACCTCTGCCGATATCGAACGCTACCTGTACGCGCCGCTCTCGGCTTTTACGGCCAACGCCGGCAAGCGCCACCGCCCGCTTATCTGCATGCTCGCCGCAACCGCAGTGGGCGGTAGCTTTGAGAGCGCCCGCAGCGCCGCGGCAGCTATCGAGCATTTCCAGTCAGGCGCGCTGATTCACGACGACATCGCCGACAACGGACAGCTTCGTCGAGGCAAGCCCTGCATGCACCTTACCGAGGGCACGGGGCTCGCCATCAATTGTGGCGACCTGGCGCTCACCATGGTCACCAAGACGGTTCTCGACGATCCCACGCTCGAGTCCGACGTGAAGCTGCGTGTGCTCCACGAGCTTACCGAGATGATCGTCCGCACCATCGAGGGTCAAGCGCTTGACCTGGGTTGGGTCCGTGACGAGCGCTTTGATATCTCGGTTGATGACTACCTGGACATGGCGACGCACAAGACCGCGTATTACAGCGGAGCCACGCCGCTTGCCGCCGGAGCCATTATCGGCGGCGGCAGCGAAGAGCAGGTCGAGGCGCTACGCGCCTTTGGCCTGCACACCGGCCTTGCCTTTCAGATTCAGGACGACCTGCTCAACTTGGTCGGCACCAAAGAGGCCGCCAACAAGGACTTCCGCACCGACATCACCGAGGGTAAACGCACGCTCGTTGCCGTGCACGCCCTGTCTGATGAGCGCCATCACGACGAGGTCGAGGCAATCCTTTCCTCGGACACCGAGGACCCTGCGCAGCTCGCACGCGCCGTGGAGATCTTCCAGGAAACCGGCTCCATCGATTACGCCCACACCTATGCGCTCGACCTGACCGCTAAGGCCAAGGCCGCTATCGAAGGCGTCGAGCTCGACCCGCATGCGCGCGAGCTCTTCCTCTCAATGGCAGATTTCTTTGTGGAGCGTCTTAACTAGCGGGGGTCATAAAACCTGTGGGCAGCGAGTTTGGGTACAAGTTGCTACACTATTGAGTGCATGTTTATAAATTGTCTCGCGTTGTCTATCCGACACACGCTCAAAATAGTACGAATGGTACGCCGAAAGGGGTTCGTTCATGGAACCTATTACCACGGGCATGCAGGGAGCAGCCGTCGAGGATGTTCAGTCCCGCCTTCTGCAGCTCGGCTATACAATCGATGACGCCGAGGTTGTCGACAAGCGCTTTGGCACCACCACCGAGCAGGCCGTCAGCACCTTCAGGCTCGACAGCGGCCTTGCTGCCGGTCATGCCGTCGATATCCCCTGTTGGAGCGCCCTGGTCGACGCCTCGTATAAGCTGGGCGACCGCACTCTGTATCTGCGCATGCCCAATTTCCATGGCGCCGATGTGCAGGCCCTGCAGCGCGCTCTCAACGTTTTGGGCTTTGCCTGTGGCGAAGACGACGGCTACTTTGGTCCGCATACCGAGGCCGCCCTGCAGCAGTTCCAGGAAAATGTCGGCCTGTTTGCCGACGGCATGGCCTTCCAGGACACCTACGCCTACATCAACCGCCTGCACCATGTGTGGGAGGGCAAGCCCTCGGTCACCGAAGCCGAGTCCCGCATCGGTTTTGCTCGCGCCGCCAACGTGCTCGAGCGCTTCCAGATCGCCGTTATCGGTGAGGACCCCATCGCACGCAGCGTTGCTTCGCGCATGTGGAACATCGCCACGGCAACGACCGACAACAGCGGCATGATGCTCTGCGACTCCGAGGTCCCAACCGACGTTGACCTGGTGCTCGAGATCGCAAGCGACGAGCTGCCCGCCGACGCCGCGCCACGCGCCACGATTGCCCTCGCCGAGTGCCATAACCTGGCCCAGCGCATCCGCACCGCCAATGTCGCCGCGCAGCAGAAGCCGGCTCGCATTCGCATTGAGCTCACGGGCATGACGCGCTACAACGGCACCTTCACGGCCAGCGACGCGCAGACGCTCGCCGTACGCCTACTCGACGGCGTTTGCGATGCCCTCGCAGATTAGGTAAACTAGACGAGTTGCTTTTGGGCAACACCACACATTGGGACGTAGTTCAACGGTAGAACTCCGGTTTTTGGTGCCGGCTGTTGGGGGTTCGAATCCCTCCGTCCCAGCCATTAAAACTGAGCGCCCTAAGCCCATAACGGCCCAGGGCGCTTTCTTGTGGGCAAGCGGAGGAATTCGAACCCGCAAGGGTGCGGAGCTGAGGAAACGCGAAGCGTTTTCCAGCGCAGCACGCAAGGAGCGAAGCGACGCAGCGGGGCGCGGCCGCCGACCAGGCGGACGCGGAATCCCTCCGTCCCACACCAGCCAAGAGCCCCTCACGTCAAGCAAATCGAGCCAACGCCGCCAAGCGGAGGGATTCGAACCCGCAAGGGTGCGGAGCGATGCAGCGGGGCGCGGCCGCCGCAGGCAGACGCGGTGTCGGCACTTGGGGACGCTCCTAAGTGCCGGCATTATAGGAACGTCCCCAAGTGCCGGCTCGGGACTATTTTCGAGGACCCTCCGAAGGACTGTGGCCAAAAAACGGCAAATATGAGTACTGTCACCGTTGTAGCTACATTATTTTCGTTAATAAAAGAAGATCTTAATGAGATTTATTCGCATCAAGGTCTTCCTTTAATGAACACTTGAGGAGATACGGCAGCTTATCTGCTCGATCGACACGTCAAATCACCTTAAATGTGGTCAAAATTACTGCTACTAAAAGAGTATCAGTACTCATATTTGATGTTTT
>NZ_QSRL01000020.1 GCF_003437035.1 Collinsella sp. TF08-11AT | reverse complement strand
ATAGGCACACAAGGTCAAAGGCGGCACCATGATCCTCCTGGTCGACAAGATCGAAAAAAGCTTCGGCGCGCGCGTCCTCTTTAGCGGCGCGTCCTTCCAGATCAACCCCGGCGAGCGTTTTGCGCTCGTGGGACCCAACGGCGCCGGCAAAACCACCATGCTCAAAATCATCATGGGCATCGACAGTCCAGATGCCGGCCAGGTCCAGTACGCCAAGGACTGCCACGTGGGCTATCTAGAGCAAGAAACCAACCTAGAGCAAAAGGACACCACCATCCTAGCCGAGGTCATGGCCGCCGCCAAGGAAATCCGCCGCATGGGCGAGCGCGCCAACGAGCTGCAGGCCCAGATCACCGAGCTCTCCGAGCAGGGCAAGGACGTCGACGCACTCCTTAACGAGTACGGCCAGGTCCAAGACCGCTTTGAACACCTGGGCGGCTACGAGCTCGAGAGCAACGCCCGCAAGATCCTGTCCGGCCTGGGCTTTAAGGTCACTGACTTTGAGCGCCCGTGCTCCGAGTTCTCCGGCGGCTGGCAGATGCGTATCGCGCTGGCAAAGCTTTTCCTGCGCCACCCCGACCTGCTGCTGCTGGACGAGCCCACCAATCACCTGGACCTCGAGAGCGTCCAGTGGCTGCGCGGCTTTATCGCCAACTACGACGGCGCCGTCCTCATCGTCAGCCACGACCGCGCCTTCATGGACGCCTGCGTCGACCACGTCGCCGCCCTCGAGAACCGCCGCGTGACCACCTACACCGGCAACTACAGCAGCTACCTCAAGCAGCGCGAGGACAACCTGGAGCAGATGCGCGCCAAGCGCGCCGCCCAGGAGCGCGACATCGCCCACATGCAGGTCTTCGTCGACAAGTTCCGCTATAAGCCCACCAAGGCCGCCCAGGCGCAGGAGCGCATCCGCAAGATCGAGCAGATCAAAAAGGAGCTCGTCATCCTGCCCGAGGGCCACAAGCACATCGACTTCAAGTTCCCCGACCCGCCGCGCTCCGGCGACATGGTCGTCGGCCTCGAGGGCGTATCCAAGTCCTACGGCGACAAGCACATCTACAGCGACATCGACCTCAAGCTCTACCGCGGCGAGCATGTGGCGCTCGTCGGCCCCAACGGCGCCGGCAAGTCCACGCTCATGAAGATCCTCGCCGGCCTGGAGCCGCCCACCACCGGCACCCGGGACCTGGGCACCAACGTCGGCGTAGCCTACTACGCCCAGCACGCACTCGAAGGCATGACCGAGTCCAACACCGTCCTGCAAGAGATCGACACCGTCACGCCCAAGTGGACCGTGCCGCAGCAGCGCAGCCTGCTGGGCGCCTTCCTGTTTAGCGACAACGACTCCATCGAGAAGCAGGTACGCGTCCTCTCCGGCGGAGAAAAGGCGCGTCTGGCACTCGCCAAGATGCTCGTGGCCCCCGAGGCGCTCCTGTGCCTGGACGAGCCCACCAACCACCTAGACATCGACTCGGTGGACATGCTCGAGAACGCCCTGCAAAACTTCCCTGGCACCATCGTGCTGATCAGCCACGACGAGCACCTGGTGCGCGCCGTTGCCAACCGCGTCATCGACATCCGCGACGGCAAGGTCACGGTCTATGACGGCGACTACGACTACTATCTCTACAAGCGCGAGGACCTCGCAGCCCGCGCCGCCGCCGAGGCGGCGGGGGAGAGTGCACCGGCCGCGACCAAGTCCGCTAAGGTCACCGCGGCCCAGTCCGATGCGCCCGCCGCCCCCAAGCCGGCCGAGGGTAAAAAGACCAAGGAGCAAAAGCGCGCCGAGGCCCAGGCCCGCGCTGCGCTCAACAAAAAGCTCAAGGACGTGCGCAACCAGCTCAAGAAGATCGAGACGGAGCTCGACAAAAAGCGTGCCCGCTATGACGAGCTTATGGAATTGATGGCAAGCGAAGAGCTTTATGCCGATCAAGACAAGTTCAACGCCGCGCTGGGGGAATATAACGGCCTTAAGCAAGAGCTGCCCAAGCTCGAGGACGAATGGCTGGAGCTTTCCACCCAGATCGAAGAGGAGACCGCGCGTGAACTCTCGTAAAGCCGCCGCCGTGGCGATGAGCATCATCGCCATCGCCTGTCGCATCTGCGGCATCTTTATGGGCGCGATGACCGTGCTGCTGTGCTTTAGCGGCCTCACCGCCAAGCTGCAGATCGTCGGCTTTGTCGTTGAGCTTTCGCGCGCGCTGCCGAGCGTCATCGCCGGCTACGGCGTCATCACGTCGCCATTTGGCGGCGTGTTCCGCCTGGATTACGCCATCGTCGCCGTGATCCTGTTTGTGATCGACTACCTGCTCACGCGCGCCTCGCGTCGCGTCCGCTAGGGGAGCGCCATGTCCAGCAGCTACCTCATGAACCTGCTCGCCAGCGCCGTCGCCGTCATCGTGGGCATCGTGATCCACGAGAGCGCACACGCCGCCGCGGCCTGGGCGCTCGGCGACAAGACGGCCCGTTCGCGCGGCCGCGTGTCGCTCAACCCGCTTAACCATATCGACCCGTTTGGCACCATCATCCTGCCGCTGCTCATGCTCGCGGCCGGCGGCCCGGTGTTCGCCTTCGCCAAGCCCGTGCCCGTCTACCTTAACAACCTCAAGCACCCCAAGCGTGACGAGGTTCTGGTGAGCGCAGCCGGCCCCGCATCGAACATCGCGCTCGCGTGCCTCGCGGCCGCCCTCATGCACGCAATGTACGGCAACCTCTACGCCAGCATGTCCTTTGCCGTGGCGTCCCAGGTCATGAACTTCGGCGCCACCTTTATCGTGGTCAACCTGTCGCTCGCGTTCTTCAACCTCATCCCGATCCCGCCGCTCGACGGCTCGTCGATCATCGTACCGTTCCTCAAAGGCAAGGCGCTCAACAACTATTACCGTCTGCAGAAATACGCTATGCCCATCCTCATCCTGGTTCTGTACCTGTTGCCCATGTGGACCGGCATCGACGTGATCGGCCGCTATTTCGACGTTACCGTGTATCCGCTTGCTGAGCAGCTGCTCAACTTCGCAATCGCCGGCATCTAAGGTAAACTTACAGGTCGACCGTGCAAAACGGTCGTAACATGCACCCAAACCGCGCCGAGAAGGCGCCGTCAAAGGAGGTCGAAGATGTCGTATCGCGTGTCGACGCAGGTCTACAGCGGACCGTTCGACCTGCTGCTGCAGCTGGTTACTCGCCAAAAAGTAGATATCGGCGCTATCTCGATCAGCGAGGTGGCCGAACAGTACCTTGCCGAGGCCGAGCGCATCGAGGCGCTGGACCTAGACGTGGCGAGCGACTTTTTGCTGGTTGCGGCAACCCTTTTGGACATCAAGGCCGCCTCGCTGGTGCCGCATGAGGCCCCGCGCAAAGTCGATGACGACGATGACGAGTTCGATGAAGACCTCGAGGAACTCAGCGCGCTCGACGGCGACGCCTTGCGCGAGGTCCTGATCCAGCGCCTGATTGCCTACAAGCAGTTTAAGGGCGCGGCGGCGGCCCTCGGTGCCCGCATGCAGGCCGAAAGCCGTATGCACCCGCGTGTGGCCGGTCCCGACCCGGAGTTTTTGGGCCTAATGCCCGACTATCTGGCCGGCATCACCCTGCGCGGCCTCGCCGTCATCTGTGCCGACCTGGACGGCAAGCGCCAGACCTTCCTGCTGGAGGCCGAGCACGTGGCGCCGCATCGCGTGCCGCTCGACCTGACGGTGGCCTCGGTCGACCGCTTTACCATGGCACACCAAACCTGCACCTTCCGCGAGCTGCTGGACGGCGACGCCACCACCGAGCAGCTCGTCGTCACCTTCCTGGCCATGCTCGAGCTCGCCAAACGCGGCTCGCTCACGCTGAGCCAGGACGAGATCTTTGGAACCATCTGCATCAACCGAGTCGAGGGCGCCGAGGCTTACGTGCCCGGCGAGGACCCCGAGCTCACCGAATAGGAGCGGCAACCATGTCAACCCTTTCAACGCTGGAGGCAAACAGCCTCAAAGGCGCCCTCGAGGCGCTGCTGCTGGTCTCGAGCGACCCCGTGAGCGCACCCGCGCTGGCAAGTGCGCTGGATATTGCCCCCGGCGAGTGCGCGTCGCTGTTGGCCGAGCTTAAGGTTGAGTACGAGGAGGCCAATCGCGGCTTTCAGCTGCGCGAGGTCGCTGGTGGCTGGCGCCTGTTTACGCACCCCGCCTACCACGACGTGGTCGAGGCCTACGTGCTGAGCTGGGACACACAAAAACTGTCGCAGGCGGCGCTCGAGACCCTGGCCGTCATCGCCTACCACCAGCCCGTCACGCGCGAGGTGGTCAAGGGCATCCGCGGCGTCAACTCCGACGGCGTCATCGCGTCGCTCGTGGACAAGGGTCTGGTGCGCGAGCTCGGTCGCGACCCCGAGCGCGGTCAGGCCATCATCTACGGCACGACCAACGCTTTCTTGGAAAAGTTCGGCCTGCGCTCCACTCGCGACCTGCCCGATCTGGAACAGTTTGCCCCCGACGAGCAGTCGCGCCAGTTTATCCGCGAGCGTCTGAGCGGCCGCAGCATTCAGTCCACGCTTGAGGAGCAGGCCGAAGACCTGGACGAAGAGCGCGAACTGCTCGATACCGATGTTGAGGACACCGATGACGCAGAGCTTCTGCCCACCGGTGACACCTCGGAGGATTTGCATGACGAGGACTAACGAAGCAGGGGAGACGCGCACCGCACGCGTCGCGGGCGCTACGGCGCCCACAGGCGGCACCCAGCCCGTCTACCCGCACACCATGCGCCTGCAGCGCTTTTTGGCGCGCGCGGGCGTGGCGAGCCGTCGCGGCTCGGAGGACCTGATGACCGCTGGCCGCGTGACCGTCAACGGCCAGGTCGCAACCGAGCTGGGGACCAAGGTCGACGTCGACCGCGACCATATCGAGGTCGACGGCATGCCTGTCAAGCTCAACCAGGGTGCCGTGTACCTAATGCTCTACAAGCCGACCGGCTACCTCACCACCATGAGTGATCCCCAGGAGCGCCCTTGCGTGGCCGACCTGGTCCCGCGCGACCGTTTTCCGGGGCTCTTTCCGGTGGGTCGCCTGGACCGCGACACCACGGGCCTTCTGCTCTTTACCACCGACGGCGACCTGTCGCAAGACCTGCTGCACCCCAGCAAGCACGTCTACAAGACCTACCAGGCGCTCGTGGACGGCCACCTGACCGATCGCGACTTGGGACCGCTCCGCCGCGGCATCGAGCTCGACGACGGCCTGTGCCAGCCGGCGATCTGCCGCGTCATCAACGCGCGCGAAGCCGAGGCCGTGGCTCCGCGGGGCGTAAAGCCCGGCACCACCGCCGTGGAGGTCATCATCCGCGAGGGCCGCAAGAACCAGGTCAAGCGCATGCTGAGCAAGATCCACCACCCGGTGATTCGCCTGCATCGCTGCAACTTCGCCGGCCTGGAACTCAAGGACGTGTCCAAGGGCTCGTGGCGCGAGCTCACCGAGCGCGAAGTGCAGATCCTCAAGGCCGGCGGCACCCCGCCCAAGCAGGCCGCATCCAAGCGCGGCACCGCGCCGGCGACCAACACCGCGAGCCGCACGCGCCACCACGGCAGCCACGGCTCCGCGCCCAAGCGCAACACCTACCGCGAGCGCTACACGGGCTAAGCAATCCGCCGCGCCCCGACGCCCGCGAACCATACCAGCACGTCAACCACCGAAAGGAAGTATTGCATGATCGTCGCCATCGACGGCCCCGCCGGTTCCGGCAAGTCCACCATCGCCAAGGAGATCGCCCGCCAGCTGGGCTTTAACAAGCTCGACACGGGCGCCATGTATCGCGCCGTCACCTTCGCCGCGCTCGACCGCGGTATCGACCTGGACGACGAGGCGGCCATCGACGCCCTCGCCGAGCAGATCGAGATTCGCTTTACCAATGGTACCGGCGAGGACACGCGCCTGACCATTGACGGCCAGGACGCTTCGGCCGCCATCCGTACCCCGCAGGTCGACGCCAACGTATCCAAGGTCTCGGCCTACCCGGGCGTGCGCGCCGCCATGCTCATTCACCAGCGCCGCGCCGCCGAGGACCGCGATATCGTGGCCGAGGGTCGCGACATCGGCACCGTCGTATTTCCCAACGCGCAGGTCAAGGTGTTCCTGACCGCCGACCCGCGTGAGCGCGCCCGCCGCCGCGTGCTGCAGCGCCACCAAAACGACGCCCAGCCGCTTACTGCCGAGCAGCTCGAGGCCGAGGTCGACGAAACCCTCGACGCCCTCAAGCAGCGCGATAAACTCGACAGCAGCCGCGAGGTCGCACCGCTCGTGCCCGCCGAGGACGCCGTGCACGTCGACTCCACCGCCCACACCATCGACGAGGTCGTACGCATTATCGAGGACCTCATCAACCAAAGGAGGTAACTCATGCGCCTGTTTAAGCAGACGCCCGAGGATTACTACAACGCCCCCTACGCCGAGTTCCCTGCGCTCATCCGCGCCGTCGTCGTGGTGGTCATGGCTATTCTATGGGCCTTCTCCAAGCTCATGTGGCGCTGGAAGGTCGAGGACGCCGACCTGCTGTTTGAGCGCCAGGAAGGTCGCGGTAGCGTGGTCATCTGCAACCACACCTCGATGGCCGAGCTCTTGGCCGTGGAGACGGCGCTGTTCTTTGGCGGCCGCCGCATCCGCCCCATCTTTAAGTCCGAGTTCGCGAAGAGCAAGATTGTACGCTGGGCCTTTAGCCGCGTGGGCGGCATCCCCGTAGAGCGCGGTACTGCCGATATGAAGTGCCTGCGCGCCGCCCAGCATGCGCTACAGCGCGGCGAGGACGTCCTGATCTTCCCCGAGGGCACGCGCATCCGCTCGCGCGAGATCAAGCCCGAGGTCCACGGCGGTTTTGCGCTCATCGCCCAGATGGGCAAGGCGCCCGTCAACCCGCTCGCCATCTGCGGCTGGTCCGACATCACGCCCGCGGGCAAAAAGCTCATGCGTCCTAAGAAATGCTGGATTCGTGCCGGCAAGGCCGTCTCGCTTTCGGACGCGCCGGCCGGGCTTAAGCGCACGGAGCGCCTGGCCTGGTTTGAGTCCGAGGCCATGAACCGTGTATATAAGATGCGCGACGAGTTGTGCGCCGAGCATCCGGGCAGGTTCTAGCCATGAGCGAGAACGTGACGAACACAGCCGCGACTGCGTCCGACCAGGACGGCGCGCCTAACATCGAGATCGCCGCCCACGCCGGCACTTGCTACGGCGTACAGCGTGCGCTCGATATGGCGCTGGCCGCTGCGCCGCAGGCAGGGGAGTGCAATCAGGTCCATACCTTGGGTCCGCTCATCCATAACCCCATCGTGGTGCGCGAGCTCGCCGAGTCAGGCGTCGGTCTGGCCGAGACCTTGGACGACGCCGCGTCGGGCACCGTGATCATCCGCGCGCACGGCGTGGTGCCGCAGGTCATCGATGCCGCTCGCGAGCGCGGCCTCGATGTGGTCGACGCCACCTGCACCTACGTAAAGAAGGTCCACGTGGCGGCCGAGCGTCTGGTGCGCGAGGGCTACCGCGTGATCGTCGTGGGAGAGCCGGGTCACCCCGAGGTCGAGGGCATTCTTGGCCATGCTGGTGATGACGCACAGGTCGTGAGCTGTGCCGCCGATGCGGACGCGCTGCCACTCAAGGGCAAGGTGGGTCTGGTTGTGCAGACCACCCAGACCGCGCAGAACCTGGCCGAGGTTGTGGCCTCCATCACCCCGCGCGTGCAGGAACTGCGTGTGATCAACACCATTTGCGCAGCCACGAGCGAGCGCCAGCAGGCAGCCGCAACCCTCGCCAACCGCTGCGACTGCATGGTCGTCGTGGGCGGCAAAAATTCGGGCAACACGCGTCGCCTGGCACAGATCTGCGCTGATGCCTGTGAGCACACGCATCACATCGAGGAAGCTTCGGAGCTCCAGGCCGCGTGGTTTGCCAACGCGCGCCACATTGGCATCACTGCCGGAGCCTCCACCCCGCAAGAACACATCGAACGCGCCGTAGAGCGTATCAAGGAGCTTTGCCGCTAATCATGGACCAGACCGTACCCGCATACGCCGCCGAGGTGGCCGATTACGGGCGCAGCCGCGACCCCGAGCCGGGTGAGGGCGCGCTCGTAAAGAACGTGCGTCCCGAGTCGCCCGCATGGGATGTGGGTATCGAGCCGGGCATGCGCGTGCTCACGGTCAACGGCGAGCAACTCACTGACATGATCGTATGGCTCTGGGAGGCAGACGACGACACCGTCGAGCTGGAGGTATTCGATCCGCGCGACGACACTGTCACCCCCGTGGAGCTCGACCGCTTCCCGGGAGAGGACTGGGGCCTTGAGTTCGACGGCCCCATCTTTGACGGCATGCGCACCTGCGTCAACGCCTGCGTGTTCTGCTTTATGACCATGCTGCCCAAGGGCGGTCGCTCCACGCTCTACATTCGCGACGACGACTACCGCCTGAGCTTTTTGCAGGGTAACTTTGTCACGCTCACGAACCTTTCCGACGAGGACGTGCAAAACGTTATCGATCGCAACATGAGTCCGATGAACGTGTCGGTCCACGCCGTGAGCCCCGACGTTCGCCGCCGCATGATGGGCCGCAACGCCCAGCGCGGCATGGACGTACTCGAGGCCATCATGGCCGCCGGCATCGAGATTCACGCGCAGATCGTGCTGTGCCCCGGTATGAACGACGGCGAGGAGCTGGAAAAGACCCTGCGTTACTGCGAGGAGCACGAGCAGATCACCAGCCTGGGCATTGTGCCGCTGGGCTTTACCAAACATCAGAACCGTTTTAGCTGGTCCTACAGTGACAAGCCCGAGCTCGCACGCGAAACCATTGCCATGATCCGGCCTTTCCAGGACCGTGCCTTCGAGCGCTTTGGCCGCCACACCTTCCAGATGAGCGACGAGTTCTATCTGGACGCCGGCATCGAGCCGCCCGAGGCAGACTTTTACGACGGCTACCCGCAGTACTATGACGGCATCGGCATGATCCGCTCCTATCTGGACGAGACCGACAACGTGCTCGCCGCCGATGCCGAGCGCCTGACCCGCGTTCGCGAGGGAATCGCCGCCCGTGGCCAGCGCTTGCTGTGCCTCTCGGGCGCCAGTGCGCGCGATACGGTCGCGCGCTTTGTGGAATCGCCGCACGGCCTCGCCGGCACCGTCACCGCCATCAAAAACCGCTACTTTGGCGGCAACGTGGACGTGACCGGCCTCATCGTCGCGAGCGATATCCTGGAGCAGCTGCCGCAAGATCTGTCGGGGGTTATGCTCTTTGTGCCTAAGCTCATGTTCAACGCTGACGGCATGACGCTTGACGAGTATCATCGTGACGATTTACTCGCAAGCCTTACCAGTCGCGGCGCCGAGGTTCATGTGGTGTCAACCATGCCGCATGAGCTGCTCGATACCCTGGAGCACATCCTTGGCATTGTGCCTGCCGACTCTACTAATTCCGCTGACCCTACCCATTAAAGGAGAGCAGATGAAACCTATCGTCGCCGTCGTCGGTCGCCCCAACGTGGGCAAGTCCACGCTCGTTAACCGCCTGGCCCAGACCTCGGACGCCATCGTCCACGAGTCCCGCGGCGTCACGCGCGACCGCTCATACCACACGGCCGATTGGAACGGCCGCGAGTTCACCATCGTCGACACGGGCGGCATCGAGCCGCTCAAGAGCGATGACGTCTTTGCCACGTCCATCCGCGACCAGGCCCTCGCCGCCGCCGAGGAAGCGGCCGTCATCCTGTTTGTGGTCGACGGCCGCACTGGCGTCACCGAGGAGGACGAGTCGGTCGCCCGCATGCTCAAGCGCTCGGACAAGCCGGTCTTTCTGCTGGTGAACAAGCTCGACAATCCCGATCGCGAGAACGACAACATCTGGGAGTTCTATTCGCTCGGAATCGGTGAGCCCACGCCGCTCTCGGCCCTACACGGCCATGGCACGGGCGACCTGCTCGATGACATCGTGGCTCTGCTCCCCGAGGAAGAGGATGAGGTCGCCGACGAGTTCCCCGACGCCCTGAACGTCGCCATCATCGGCCGCCCCAATGCCGGTAAGTCTTCGCTGTTCAACCGCATTCTGGGCGCCGACCGCTCCATCGTGTCCAACATTGCCGGCACCACGCGCGACGCCATCGATACCGTCGTCGAGCGCGACGGCAAGCACTACCGCATGGTCGACACCGCGGGCATTCGCAAGAAGAGCACCGTGTACGAGAACATTGAGTACTACTCCATGGTCCGCGGCCTGCGCGCCATCGATCGCGCCGACGTGGCACTGCTCGTCGTCGACGCCTCCGTGGGCGTTACCGAGCAGGACCAGAAGGTCATGGGCTTGGCCATTGAGCGCGGCTGCGCCATCGTCGTGCTGCTCAACAAGTGGGATCTGCTCGACGACGACCGCAAGCGCGAGGCCTGCATGGAGACCGTCGACCGCCGTCTGGGCGTCATGGCTCCCTGGGCCCAGTACCTGCGCATCTCTGCCCTGACCGGCCGCAGCGTGGAGAAGATCTGGGCCATGGTCGACGCTGCCGAGAAGACGCGTTCGCAAAAGATCAGCACCTCGCGCCTCAATACGTTCCTCACCGACCTGCGCGAGTTTGGCCACACCGTAGTGGACGGCAAGCGCCGCCTGCGCATGCACTACGTGACCCAGACGGGCGTCAACCCGCCGACGTTTACGTTCTTCGTCAACCACAGTGACCTGGTCAACGACACCTACCAGCGCTACGTCGAGAACCGCATGCGCTCGACCTTCGACTTTGCCGGCACGCCCATCCGACTCTTCTTTAGGAAGAAGGAGCAAAAGGATGCATAATCCGATTCTGCTGACCGCCATCTGCGCCGTGGTCTCGTTCTTTATCGGAGCGATTCCGTTTGGCCTGATCTTGGGCCGCGTGTTCAACCACACGGACATTCGCAAGGCGGGCTCCGGCAATATCGGCACCACCAACGCGCTGCGCGTGGCCGGCCCCAAGGTGGCCGCGCTCACGCTGCTGCTCGACTGCTTTAAGGGCGCCATCTGCGTCCTTATCGCCCGTCCGCTCATCGCCGATCTTGGCTATGGTTTTCCGCAGAACATCATGGCGCCTGGAGCCCCCGGCGACTGGATGCTCGGCGTCATTTGCCTCGCTGCCGTGTGGGGACACATCTTTTCTCCCTATCTCAACTTCCATGGCGGCAAGGGTATCGCAGTTGGTCTGGGCGTCATCCTCGCTTGGTACTGGCCTATTGGCCTGTCGCTGTTGGGCATGTTTATCGTGGCCGTCGCCATCACCAAGTACGTGTCGGTGGGCTCGCTTGCCGCCGCCATCGGTCTTCCCATCGCCGCTTGTGCGGTCTTTCCGTACAGCAGCCTGGGACTCAAGTTTTGCATGGCGATGATCGGCATCACCGTGGTGTGGGCCCATCGCTCGAATATCCAAAAGCTCATGGCCGGTAAGGAGTCCAAGCTCTCGTTTACCAAGCGCGTCACCGAGCCCGACGATAAGTAGGAGAGAGTCATGAATGTTGCGCTGATTGGCTCAGGCTCCTGGGGAACCGCCGTCGCCGGCCTTGCCGCCGCGCGCGCCGAGCGCGTGACCATGTGGGCCCATAGCGAGCAGACGGCCGCCGGCATTAACGGCGAGCACCGTAATCCCCGCTATCTGGTGGACTACGTGCTGCCGGAAAACGTTGTCGCCACGACGGGCTTGGCCCAGGCGCTCGACGGTTCCGATGCGATCATCTTTGCCGTGCCCTCCACGCACCTTCGCAGCGTGTGCCACCAGGCCGCGCCCTTTATCGCCGCCGACACCCCGGTTCTGTGCCTCACCAAGGGCATCGAGCCCGAGTCCGGCCTACTCATGAGCGAGGTCATCGCCAGCGAGATCGGCAACGAGGCGCGCGTGGCGGCGCTCTCGGGCCCCAACCATGCCGAGGAAATCTGCCGCGGCGGGCTTTCGGCCGCCGTCATCGCCAGCAAAGACCAACAGGTAGGGGAGACCTTTAAGGAGCTGCTGCTTTCCACGGCCTTCCGCATCTACCTGTCGCAGGATATGACGGGCGTCGAGGTCTGCGGCGCCATGAAAAACGTCATCGCCATCGTGTGCGGCATCTCCGCCGGCTCGGGTGCGGGCGATAACACGCTTGCCCTCATCATGACGCGCGGCCTGGCCGAGATCAGCCGCCTGGTTCACGCCCGCGGCGGCCAGGCCATGACCTGCATGGGGCTTGCCGGCATGGGTGACCTTATCGCCACCTGCACCTCCGAGCATTCGCGCAACCGCACCTTTGGCTACGAGTTCGCTCGTGGCGTGTCGCTCGACGAGTACCAGGCACGCACGCACATGGTGGTCGAGGGTGCCGTCGCGGCCCGCAGCGTGAGCGAGCTCGCCCGTTCACTGGGCGTAGACATTCCGCTCACCTTTGCCGTGGAGCAAACGCTCTACAACGGTGTTACTTTGGATAGGGCGCTCGAGATCCTTACCGACCGCGTCCCCTCCCAAGAGTTCTATGGACTCGCCGACTAGCGCAGAAAGGCTACTACCATGGGTTCCATCAAAATCGCTCCGTCCGTCCTTTCGGCCGACATGGCCAACCTCAAGGGCGAGCTCGACAAGATCGCCGGTGCCGACTACGTGCACTTCGACGTCATGGACGGTCACTTTACCGGCAACCTGACCTTTGGCGTTGACATCCTTAAGGCCGTCAAGCGCTCCACCGATGTGCCGGTCGACGCGCACCTGATGGTGTCGAACCCCGACGAGACGGTCGATTGGTACGCCGACGCCGGTGCCGACATGATCACCGTGCACTACGAGGCTTCCACGCACCTGCACCGCACGCTCACCCATCTGCAGCAGCGCGGCGTCAAGGCCGGTGTGGTGCTCAACCCCGCCACGCCCGTCTGCGTGCTCGAAAGCATCATCGACGTTGTCGACATGGTACTGCTCATGAGCGTGAACCCTGGCTTTGGCGGCCAGAGCTTTATCCCGGGCACCATTGCAAAGCTGCACGAGCTTACGGCCATGTGTGAGCGCCACGGCGTGTCGCCGCTGATCGAGGTCGATGGCGGTATCTCTTCCAAGAACATCGCCGAGGTCGTTAAGGCCGGCGCCAACGTGCTCGTAGCCGGCTCCGCCGTATTTAAGTCCCAAGATCCCGCCGCCGAGGTTGCGCTGCTGCAGAAGCTGGGCAATGAGGCCGCACAGGAGGCATAAATCCTTATGACCGCAGGTCAAAACCGCATACCCGTGAATCTTGACTATGCCGCCTCGACGCCCATGCGCGCCGAGGCGCTCCTTGCGCAGCGCGAATATGACGACAGCGAGCTCGCCGGCGTCAACCCCAACTCGTTGCACTCGCTTGGCCGCAAGGCCGCCGCACGCCTAGAAGTGGCGCGTCGCGAGATCGCCCGCAGCTTTGGCGCGCGCGTTCGCCCGTCCGAGATTGTCCTTACCAACGGCGGCACCGAGGCCAACCAGCTGGCGCTGCTCGGTCTTGCCGAGGGCGCTCGTCAGCGCGATCGCAAGCGCGATCGTGTAATCGTTTCGGCCATCGAGCACGATTCGATTCTGGACAACCTGCCGCTGCTGCGTGCCGCCGGCTTTACCGTCGACCTGGTGCAGCCCTGCCGCGCGGGCTACATTGAGCCCGCCACGCTTGTCGAGCTGCTCGGCGACGACGTGGCGCTCGTGAGCATTATGGTCGCCAACAACGAGAGCGGCGTGGTGCAGCCTATCCGCGAGCTGGCCGCCGCCGCACATGCTGCCGGTGCCTTGTTTCACACCGATGCCATCCAGGGCTACTTGCATATTCCGCTCGATGTCACCGAGCTGGGCGTCGATGCCATGACCGTTGCCGCGCACAAGATTGGCGGCCCCGTGGCATCCGGTGCGCTCTACCTTAAGAACCGCACGCCGCTGCGTCCGCGCATCTTTGGCGGTGGACAGGAAGCAGGACGTCGCGCCGGTACGCAGGATCTGCGCACGCAGCTGGCTTTTGCCGCTGCCGCCCACACGCTGGCGCCCCACGTGGCCCAGGAGCGAGCGACACTGCAGGCCCTGTCCGATAATCTCTATGCCACGCTTACGGCCCATCCTCGCATTCACGCCACGATGGGCGACTACGCGCAGGCAGATCGTCTGCCAGGCATGGTTTCAATCTACGTTGACGGCATGGACTCCGAAGAGCTCATCATCAAGCTCGATGCCGCCGGGTTTGAGGTATCGGCCGGATCAGCTTGCTCGAGCGGCAGCATGGACCCGAGCCACGTGCTCAGCGCCATGGGCATTGGTCGCGAGCAGGCGCTGGGCGCACTGCGCATCTCGTTTGATGACCGCGTGAACCCTTCCGACCTGGACAACTTTGCCCAGACGCTGCTGTCGATCGTGGGTGCCGCATGATCGTCGCCGACCTTGAGCGCGCCCTGCTGGCACGCTATCCCAAGACGGACGCCGAGGGTTGGGATCATGTTGGTTTATCTGTGGGAGATCCCGCCGCTGAGATCACCGGTGTTGCCTGTGCACTTGACGCTACCGAGGCCAACGTGCACCGTGCTCTCGAGGCCGGCGCCAACGTGCTGCTGACGCATCATCCCATTTATATCAAGGCGCCCGACGCGTTTTGCCCGGCGGATATATCGCGTCCCCAATGCAGCGCTGTGTTGTACGAGGCAGCTCGTTGCGGCGTGAGCATCATCTCGCTTCACACCAACCTGGACCGATCGCACGAGGTGCGCGTTCGCCTGAGTGAGTTGCTGGGCGCTGAGCCCATGAGCTCGCTGGAGCATGTGGGCGAGCCTGAGCTCACCGGTCTGGGCGCACTCGCGACCCTCCACGACGTCTACAGCCTGCGCGATCTCGCCAACCGTGCCGCCACAGCCTATGGCAGCGACCCGCGCGTGTGGGGCGAGGCCGATCACCCGTGCCGAACCATCGCAATTTTGGGCGGTTCGCTGGGTGACTTCGGAGAGCTTGCCATCGCCGCCGGTGCGGATGTCATCGTGACGGGCGAGGCGGGCTACCACGTGGCGCAAGACCTTGCCTTGCGCGGGCTGCCAGTGATCTTGCTCGGCCACGACCACTCCGAGGAGCCGTTCGTTGATATATTGATGAACTCTGCAGTTGACGCCGGGGTCGACCCCCGTCATGCGATTAAAATACTGAACCCTTGCCAATGGTGGACTGTGACAAAAGGAGAGAACTTATGAGCGCCGGCGCTACGCTACTCAAGCTGCAACAGATCGATTTGGAGCTCGCCCGCAACAAGAGCGAACTTGCCAATATGCCGGAGCTCAAGGAGCTCGCTTCCAAGCGCAAGACCTATGTGAAGCTCAAGTCCGAGATGACCAAGCTCTACGCCCAGCGCAAGGACCTGGACATTGAGCTCGACGATCTCAACACCACCGAGATTCAGACCAACAACGCCATCGAGGCCGCCAAGAAACGTCACGTCGACGGTTCCGACTACCGCGAGGTGCAGGACCTGGAGAACGAGCTTGCCACCCTGGCCAAGCGCCTGGACAAGATCGAGCACACCCGCAAGGACGTCGTTGTCGCCCATAAGGAGGCGCTCGACCGCGAGACTCGCGCGCAGGCCATCATCGCCAAGTTCGAGGAGGGCGTGAAGGCCGATACCAAGGCCGCCCGCGCCAAGGCCGCCGACCTGCAGGCTCAGATTGACGCCGCCACCAAGGAGCGCACCGCCCTTGCCGCTACGCTGCCGACCGACGTGCTCACCGACTACGAGCGCCTGCTCAAACAGTTCCGCGGCCTGGCTGTTGAGACCATCCAGGGTAACATCCCTACGGTCTGCCACACCGCGCTGCAGGCTTCGTCCATGAGCGACCTCAGCCACGACGGTAGTGAGATTACGCACTGCCCGTACTGCCACCGCCTGCTGGTGCTCCCGGGCAAGGAAGCGTAAACGATGGCGGCACCCAACAATTCAATGCAGCTTGAGGGAAAAACGATCCTGCTGGGTATTACCGGCGGGATCGCTGCCTATAAGTCGTGCAATATCGTGCGCCTGCTGCAAAAGCGCGGCGCACGTGTCAAGGTCGTTATGAGCGAGCATGCCACCGAGTTTGTGGGCCCGCTCACCTTCCGTGCGCTCACCAACGAGCCCGTCGCCGTGGGCCTGTTCGACGACCCCTCCGACCCCATCCACCACATTTCACTGGCTCAGGAGCCCGATCTGGTGGTCGTGGCGCCCGCGACGGCCAATATCATCGCCAAGATGGCCAACGGCATTGCCGATGACCTGATTTCTACGACGCTACTCGCCACGCCGCGACCCATTGTGATCGCGCCGGCCATGAACAATGGCATGTGGAAGGCGCCGGCAACCCAGGCCAATATGGCCACGCTGCGCGACCGCGGTGTCCAAGTTGTGGGTCCGGGTAGCGGCTACCTTGCCTGCGGCGATGTGGACACGGGACGCATGAGCGAGCCCGAGGACATCGTCGAGGCCGTCTGCGAGGTGCTCGACCCGGTACCCCAGGACCTTGCGGACAAGCGCATCGTGATCACCGCCGGCCCCACGCACGAACCGATCGACCCCGTGCGTTATATCGGCAACCGTTCATCGGGCAAGATGGGTATCGCTCTGGCGGGGGAGGCCACGCGCCGCGGTGCCGCCGTCACGCTCGTTCTGGGACCGACATCGCTCGACGTTCCCCGCGGCGTGGAGTGCGCGCGCGTACAGACCGCCTCAGAGATGCTCCAGGCAGCGCTGAGCGCCTTCCAGACGGCCGACGCGGCCATTTGCGCCGCCGCCGTCGCCGACTACACGCCCGCGGCCCCGGCGGACCACAAGCTCAAAAAGGCCAACGAGCGCCTGGATCGAATCGAGCTCGTCGAGACCGTTGACATCTTGGCCGAGCTCTCACGCCAAAAGGGCGATCGCCGCGTGATCGGCTTTGCGGCTGAGACCGATAACGTCGTCGAGTACGCCGAGCGCAAATTGACCCGCAAGGGCTGCGATGCCATTATCGCTAACGATGTCTCGCGTGCAGATTCGGGCTTTGGGACCGACACCAATAAGGCCTGGATTGTAAGCACAGCGGGCACGCAAGAACTTCCCGTACTAACAAAACCCCAGCTCGCAGATACAATTTTGGACTTGCTTCAAAATTTGTAAAAAAGTTCTTGCACAAGGGCAAAGTTTCGGGTTAATATACTCCTTGTTGCGAGCGAGAGCAGAGCAACAAACAAAAGCTTCGGGACGTGGCGCAGCTTGGTAGCGCACTTGACTGGGGGTCAAGGGGTCGCTGGTTCGAATCCAGTCGTCCCGACCAGAAGTTTGCAGGTCAGGCACCTAGTGCCTGACCTTTTTTTGTTTTAAGCAATTGCTTAATTTTGATTAAGCAACAGGGTGCCAAAAATCTACCTACGCGATAATCGCCTTTTGCGGCTACTTGCGCGTTTTGCATACGCATGAGCCGATTTATTAACGCGATATGAATCTGCATACGCGCAACCGGTATACAGCCGAGTACAGGCTGTATTTATCGCCGCGATTTACACAGATATAGCGACTGTAACGAACAAGCGTGTCGCTGTATTTAATCCAGTAGTTCACTTGATCGGTGGACAAGTGGGCTGTTGCAGCGAAATGCCAGGCGGGATGTGCTCTATACGAGGGCACCACAATGGTAATGGCAGGGAAGTGGGGCAGGCGCTCTGAGAGCCTTTTAGCACCCCAAGCACTCTTGTTTGGAGTACATGTGCTGTTAAGAACGAATTGTCTCAGATATCGCAAAAAGAAAAGCCCGCACAGGATTGTGCGGGCTTTGGTAAGAACCTAGAAGCAGAATGCGGGTTGGACGTAACTTCTCCCCGTCACTAAGTTGATGTCACAGACACCACCGAAATAGACATAGCGGAAGTACGTGGAGCTGTTCGGGTCCACGGAGCGAGTCCAATGAAAACCGCCGACCGCGGCTCCTGCACAGTTCGACTTTGTCACGCCCTTGGAAGCGTAGAACTCGTACTGAGCACCGTCGGACTGAAGGTCGCCCCAGACCTCGGTCGAGCTGAGGAGGAAGACCTTGTCGGTCGTGGCAGAGACGTTGCCGGCGCCGTCGCCGCCCTTGTTGTCAGTCATCTTAGTGACGGCCTTCGCCTTGGACTGGAGCTCGGACGGCAGGAGCGCCCAAAGGTCGCCGGAATTGAGGCGGCCACGCAACTCTGACTTCTCCCATCCGCCGGCATTAGTTTTCGTGACGCTCATGCGTTGGGGACCTAGGGCTTTGTTGGTCACCTCGAACGTCAGGCCCGCCTTGCCGCTTCCATCGGCCAAGTCGTCGTGGTTGATGCCGATGATGAGGTACTCGAGCGTCTCGCCATTGGTCAACTTGACGGAGAACTTCGTGCCTGCGTCCATCGCGGCCTTGGCTTTGGCGTAGGCGGGCGAAGCCTCGCCCTTGGCGGCGATGTCCTCGGCCACGGCCTTCTGCTCATCGAGCGTCCAGTCATTCGCGTCCTTGGCGATGGCCGCCTGGACGGTAACGGAATCGGCGCCTGTGGAGCCGCCACCGGTCGCGCCTCCCTCGATGCCGCCGGTCGTCCCATTGTTCACCGTGTTGCCGACCAGGTTGAACTGGTTTCGGATGGCCCCGGCCACGCCGGGCCCCGCGAACACGATCACCAGGCCGATGACCGCGATGATCAGGGCGTACTCGATAAGTCCTTGGCCTCGGAGTTGAGCCGCTCTACGAGCGACCCCCCCCCGAGGCGAAATTGCCGCTGCATGCATATGCGGCTCCCTTCGCTCAGGGTTTGTAGATACATTGCCGAGCGTAGGACTATCCCAAAAGGTTGCGCTGGTCTCGCCGCAGCGGCAAAGAATAATTAGTCCAACGCCTGCGCGGCTTAACCGACCACTCGCATATCCAAATTTGTTGCTCAACAAATTCGCAGGTAGCGTAAGTAAAATTGAGTTGGAAAGCTGGTGGGAACCGTCTTATTGCCTAAGCCGTTCCAAAAGCCGCGAATACAGGAGGTAAGGTGATTGGGTAACTATAAAGTTGTCTTCAGGGATGACTGGTCCGGGGATTCGAGTCTGCTGAAATGGGAGCCTGGATGCCCGGCGATGGTAACGGTCGTCCAGGTCGCGAGAAACGTCGACACCTCTGAGGCTTATCTGCAGATAAAGATCGAGAATCTCTCAGCGGATATCTTGAACTCCATCTCCGGAATCGCCCATGTCGACTATGCCGATGGGTCCAGAGGCTATGTCCCCTTTTCGGAACTAGACTTAGACCTGCCGCAATGCGAGCAGGGAGCCCTTAAGGCAACGGCGCTGCCGAGGGGAGACGTCGAGTCCGTTTTCATCAAGCTGCTTCAAATCGACTCCCAGCAAGGGAAGTGGCACTCGACCGGAGAGCCTGCCGAAGCGCCCGAGCGCGAACCGCTTTCGATGATCGAGAAGGCGATGACCGAGAGGGACCGCCAGCTGAAGGAACTGCATGCCGACAGTCGAATCGCCGGCGGCAAGGCGCAGTTCCATCAGGGATGGTGGGTGTGTGCGTGCGGCGGCATAAACGTCTGGCGGGAAACCTGTCGCGAGTGCGGGTGCCATAAAGATATTCTATCGAGCTTGCAAGACGAAGAATCCCTGTGCGAAGCGGCGGATAAATGGTCTCAATCCGTATACGACAAAGCGGACGCGCTATTTTCAGGCGAGGAGGAAATCGAAAACCTGAGGGAAGCCAGAAGGCTTTTCGGGAGCGTTCTTGGATGGAAGGATGCCGAGGCGCGTGCTGAGGAATGCTCGGAAAAGCTGGCCGTGCTAGAGCCGAAATCGGAAAAGAGACGGAAGAAGCTGCTAGGCGTCGCCGCGGTCCTCGCCTTGCTTTTCATCTTCTTTCTAACGGCAGGCCGCCCGCTAGTGGTCAATACTATCGGAGACTTACGAAACGAGATGAAGTACAGAGAGGCCACCTCGCTTTACGAGGGCGGACACTTTTGGAAGGCGTATACCGAATTCAAGTCGCTTGCCCCCTACGGCGACTCGGCGGAGATGGAGGTGAAGTCCGCACTTTCCAATGCAGAGGCCCTTGAGAAAGACGGCGATCTGGAAATGGCTGCCAAGTGGTACAAGAAGGCCGGCAGCATCTCCGACGCCCTAAGGGTGGAATACAAGTATGTGAAGGACCACTATGACAACGTTGATTTACTGAGCTTGGAATATCTAGACGAGCTCGTCGAGGCGGGCTACGGCGATGCCGCCCAGCTGCGTTCGGAACTAAATTAGAGCGAGTACGAAGGATATCGTGAATATTCGCACAGATGACCCCGAGACGTCTCTAACTTAGATCGGTTCGGGTCGATGGGGGGTTCCTACGTCCATGCCTTCGTCGACACGGGGGAGACGTCGGCATCGGCTGAATTCCATACCCCCGATGACTAGATATCGGCTTTTATCGACGGCATCCATGCGCTTTGCGTTTTAAGAGGCCTCCGAATTGAAAGGGAATACACATGTGGTTAATCATTTTGGCCTTAATCGTTTGCTATGGCATAGCTTGCTATTTTTCAGCGCAGCTTATTGTCAAAGCGGCAATGGACAAGGGATATGAGGACCAAGGACTGAAATTGGCCTTCATAATCGTGTTCGCGACGCCTGCGAGTGCCGCGATGATCGTGGCGGCGCTGCCGGACAAGCGGCTTCAAACCAGCGTTTCCGACAATCCAGTCCTGTCTACGATAGACGCGGAACTTCCGAAGCTGTAAGGCGCCATTGTGATTCGGTTCAATCTCTGAACTGGTAGTTAAAAAAATCAGGTATCGCATTGGGTCGGACTAATGCTCGGGCCCCATGCGATACCGCAGTACCAGCTGCAGAGCGGACTATTCGGCCCATCTTGGCGCAGTTACGCTCAGAGCATTGTCGTTGAAGCCCCCATGATAGATAACGACGGAGGCGTTTCAAACCGAACAGTCGAACCTAAGCGACGTGCGGCTTACGAACATGATACGCATCTCGCCTACAGGTCAGGTGTCGAATATACTCGCGTTTCAAAACGTATGCGTTTCACCATGAGAGAGGGATCTGTCATGAGCTGGAAACCGAGAAAATGCGTTATCGCCTTACTGACTCTGGCGACTCTGACGTGTTTCGCCGCCTTAATCGCCGTCAATATCAAACCGCAACACGATGCTTATCCCTCATCTTTGTCCATTAAAATGGGCCAAAATTTCAGCCTCGGCCGAAACGTGAATTATTTTAACAAGCTAAAACCTAATGAGGAAAATATCTTGATGTTCTGGGCATCGTGGTGTCAGCACTGCGAATCTCTCATAGAAGATATGCAACAACTTGATATTTTCGCAGCCTTAAGGAAGAACCTTTTCACTGTTTCCGAGGACAGCACAATTGAAGAAGCCTCGGTCCATGAAGGAGACTTTCCCATATACATAGATTAAGATAAGACCGTGTATGACCAATATGAACTTGAGCATATTCCGTCCGTATTCATACTGGATGATCAAGGAAACATCATCGGCTTATCCGAAGGAGAGGAAGAACCTCTTGCCTTATTAAAGAAATACGCCAAATACAACGGATATAAAGCGGAAGGAGGCGACATCAAGTAACTATCAAAGGCCAGATTAAGGAGCCAGCCATGAAGAAATGCCTGCTCTCCATCGTCTCAGCAGCTCTTTGCCTCTCCCTTGTCATGACACCATTTGTGCCCGTTGCGGCAGCCTATGCCGACGAGGGGTCTCCCGCCGAGAGCAGCGAGATCTACGTCGGAGACAACTACGACGAAAATTACGATATATCCCTTTTTGAGCGCGGACGCTGCACGGATTCATATTCCAAGGCGTGGTGCGATTCTCACGGATTTGCAAATAACCGCACCGTCCCTCACAAGGTCAAGCTGAACGCGAAGGAGGAGGCTTGCCTGCGCGATCCCTACCTTGCTGGCACCGCTGAAGTTATCGCCGGTCTCGTGACAACCGGTCCTGGCGGCGGCTTGTTTGCAACCGCAATGACATCGTGCCGACGTTTCACTTGCATGTTCTAAAAGGAGGTTGCCATGCTGTCGCAAAATCAATCGAGATACTTGGTCACAATCGGCTTTGCCCTGCTTGCATTACTCTTTGCTAGCGACCTTTTGCTGAAACCGCCCAAGGAACTCGTTTTGCTTGCCATAGACTGCCTTTCCGCCCTTTACTTTACGGCAACCCTATTCGTCGGACTAAAGGAGAGGAAAAAAGGCGCAGTCGTCGCATCCGCCGTATGCTTGATCATAACCATTGCATCATTCTTTATCTGACACATTGGTGATTTAGGGGCGATATCGTAGGAATACGACCGGGAGAGCCGGGACCAGATTGCCCGGGTTGCCCGGTCGGCTCGCGCGACGGCGCGGCGGTTCCACAGAAAGCTCTCCGGACTTCACGCCGTTTCTGATCGCATTGTAGACAGCCATCTCGTCTTCGCAGTCGGCGAGCACGCGGTGCGCGTCGTCGTTTTGGATGTCCAGTAAATCTCGAAGGTCCTCCATGCACCAGCGTCCGAGATTTGGCCATGCGCGTTGCGCGAGCTGATAAGTGTCGATTGCGATGTTGTAGTTAAAGTCCAAGCCAAAGCCGTCCCAGGCAGAACGGCTTTGTTTCCTTGATTATCAATTTCATCCGGACACTTCCCGCATTCATCCGTGTGTGTACGGATGAATGCGGGGTTCGATACCCCGGCGGCCTGATCGGCAGACCGCCGGGAATTCTCACTCCTCGATAAAAGCCGGCGCTCGGTTAGTTCTGCGCATCTTGAAATCGTTAGTTTCGTGGGAGACGTAGAGGATGCCGTCCATCCCATCTCGCGATGCATATGAAAGGTGAACAGAACCGCAATCCGCTCCATCATTGTCGAGAAGATCGAACGAATTCGGGTCGCTCGTTGCGCCCAAACGACCACTCAGACAAGAGCCATCGTCATTACAGATTTGCCATTCCATGTCTTCGCCTGCAAGAATCGCCATAGACGTCCTGGTCGCGCCATCGTCGACATACATCCCGTCTATGCCAAACCCATTTTCAGCGCCATCGATGAACGACTGCTCGGACCTATACCTCGCAAATGATGCACATAGCACCATTGCAAGACCGATTGCAAGGCCAACAATTACAATCTTTACGTAGCTCTTGCCTATCATGTCATTCACCTCCTTCGTATGTATCGAGGTATTCCTGCTTGAGCGTCTGCGAGGACGACTTGATCTTTTCCACGAGCGTGCCGGCCTCGATGAAGTAGAACGAGTTGGTGAGGT
>NZ_QSRL01000002.1 GCF_003437035.1 Collinsella sp. TF08-11AT | reverse complement strand
CGGGTCGAGCGTGCAGGTGAACACCTTCCCGTAGGTGGCGCTGCCCTCGCGCAGGTCGACCCATGCGCCGAAGACCGAGCCGCGCGCCACGGAGATGAACTTGTCCCAGGGCTCGGCGTGGATGCCGCGGGTGACGCCGCGGCTGTCGTTGTAGGAGATGTTGTTCTGGACGACGCGGAGGTCCGGGATGCCCAGGGCGCACATCTTGGCGCGCTGCCAGTTCTCCTTGAACCAGCCGCGCGAGTCGCCGTGGACGGCCAGGTCGACGACCTTGAGGCCCGCGATGCCGGTCTCGGCGACGGAGAGGTCCTTCTCGAATGCGATGTCTGCCATAGTTCTATCCCCTCCTACTGGCCCTGGGCGCGGTAGCGCGCCTCGGTGGCCTCCTTGGCCGGGCGCCACCAGGGCTCGTTGGCGACGTACCAGTCGATGGTGGCCTTGAGGCCCCCGGCGAAGTCGGTGTGGGCCGGCCTCCAGCCGAGCTCGCGCTGGAGCTTGGTCGAGTCGATGGCGTAGCGGCGGTCGTGGCCGGGGCGGTCGGCGACCCAGTCGAAGTCCTCGGGGTCCTTCCCCATCGCCTCGAGGATCATGCGCAGGACCGTGATGTTGTCCCTCTCGCCGTCGGCGCCGATGAGGTAGGTCTCCCCCGTGCGGCCCTTCGTGAGGATGTCCCAGACGGCCGAGGAGTGGTCCTCGGTGTGGATCCAGTCGCGGACGTTCTCGCCGCGGCCGTAGAGCTTGGGGCGGACGCCGTCGACTATGTTGGTGATCTGGCGCGGGATGAACTTCTCCACGTGCTGGTAGGGGCCGTAGTTGTTGGAGCAGTTGGAGATCGTGGTGCGAAGCCCGTAGGTGCGGGTCCAGGCGCGCACGAGCATGTCGGAGCTCGCCTTGGTGCTCGAGTACGGCGAGGACGGCTTATAGGGCGTCTCCTCGGTGAACTTGGCCGGGTCGTCGAGCGCCAGGTCGCCGTAGACCTCGTCGGTGGAGACGTGGTGGTAGCGGACGCCGTGCTTCCTCACGGCCTCCAGCAGGCGGAAGGTGCCCTCGACGTTGGTGCGCAGGAACGGCTCCGGGTCGGCGATGGAGTTGTCGTTGTGGGACTCCGCGGCGTAGTGCACGATCGCGTCGTGGCCCGGGACGATGCGTTCCAGCAGCTCGGCGTCGCAGATGTCGCCCACGACGAGCTCGACGCGGTCGGAGGGCAGCCCGGCGATGTTCTCGGGGTTGCCGGCGTAGGTCAGCTTGTCCAGGACGGTCACGTGCACCTCGGGGTGGTTGTCCACGACGTAGTGCACGAAGTTGCTGCCGATGAAGCCGCAGCCGCCCGTGACGATGATGTTCTTCGGTTCGAAGAGCTCTTCAGACATGTTTCTATCTCCCATTGGATCGGATTAGTACTCGCGCGGGCTGTTGACGATCTCGCCGGCGGCGACCTTCTTCAGGTGCCGCCCGTAGACCGACTTGCCGTAGGCCTTCGCTGCCTCCTCCAGCTCGGCGGTCGTGATCCAGCCGTTCTCCCAGGCGATCTCCTCGGGAACGGACACGGGAAGGTCCTGGGAGTGCTCGACGGCGCGGACGAACTCGGCGGCCTCGTGCAGGCTCTCCATGGTGCCGGTGTCCAGCCACGCGTAGCCGCGGCCCAGGGTCACCACGGACAGCGTCCCCTCCTCCAGGTACATCTGGTTGAGCGTGGTGATCTCCAGCTCGCCGCGGGCCGAGGGCTCGACCTCGTGGGCCTTGGCGGCCACGTCGCCCGGGTAGAAGTACAGGCCGGTGACGGCGTAGGAGCTCTTGGGCTCGGCGGGCTTCTCCTCGATGGACACGGCCCTCCCCTGCGCGTCGAACTCCACGACGCCGAAGCGCTCGGGGTCGTCCACGTGGTAGCCGAACACCGTGGCGCGGCCCGACTCGGCGTTCTGGACGGCGCGCGTCAGGTGGCGGCTGAGGCCGTTGCCGTAGAAGATGTTGTCGCCGAGCACGAGGGCGCACGGCTCGCCGGCGATGAACCCCTCGCCGATGGTGAAGGCCTGCGCCAGGCCGTCCGGCGAGGGCTGCTCGGCGTAGGAGAGGTCCACGCCGTAGCGCGAGCCGTCCCCGAGCAGGCGCTCGAAGTTGGGGAGGTCCGTCGGCGTGGAGATGACAAGGATGTCCCGGATGCCCGCCAGCATGAGGGTGGACAGCGGGTAGTAGATCATGGGCTTGTCGTAGACCGGCAGCAGCTGCTTGGAGGTCACGAGCGTGAGCGGGTACAGGCGCGTGCCGGACCCGCCGGCGAGGATGATGCCTTTCATAAATAATTCTCCAAAGAAATCACTAACAAGGCTCTAGATTGACTATAAACACCCTATCAAAAATAGAAGCCGAAGAAATAACTCATCTGAATACTTCTCTCGAAGCCTCGATGGAAACACTGCCTTTCTGATTCTAGGCCCAGAATTGAATAACTGGAGCACCTTAAGCTTATCAGGGTCCATCCGCATACCGTACAACCGTTCGAGCTTTCTAAGTTGCGATGAAATCATATGAAGGTTTCCGGATCCAAAAAAATATTCATACCTATATTTTAGTAGAGAAAGGAAGCCAGCCCCAGTAGGGCTAACGTTGTTTCCGGTCCTCCGATAATCAAGACAACAGTAGTCATCAAAAATAACTGAACCAATAGAATATGCAATCAAGGCTATCCACCAATCATGCCAGGTAACGTCATCACAACCAGAAGCCAAATACTCATTCAGAAGCATTTTATTGATAACAAGCGTATTGCCCGAAGTTTTATTTTCAAAGAGAGTTCTTTGAAAGCTAAGGTGGCCGTCATTTAAACGAGAAATACAAGTTGGATTAAGCTCCCCGTCGCAGAAACGGTATTCGGAACAATAGGCGATTGGTTCACGCCTATTCTTATATGACTCCAATCGTGTAACCGCGCGCTCGATTTTATGGGGATACCACACATCGTCCTGATCACAGAAAGCGAGATAATCACAATCAGCGGCAGCAATTTGAGCGGCGGTATAAAACGACTGTACGACACCTAGATTCTCGCCGAACTCACATTGGACACGCATGTCATCTTTGTAAGTAGCCAGAAGGTCACGCGTTCCATCAGTAGAGCCGTCGTCGCGAACTAGAAGACGGATACCGGGATAGGTTTGGCTAAGAACGCTGTCAATTTGATTTTTGAGATGGTCAAGTCCATTAAATGTGGATAAAACAACGACTACATTCGGACAATCAGCATCATAAATCATATAACTACCACTTGATATCAACGTGCAATTTATTAATCATAAAATTATAAATTGTAAAAAACAGCGGCATCATCTGAATTTTAAATAACGCATTGACTACCAATAATTTGAAATAGGAATTACCGTGCTGAACAGCATAAGGGAAATTGATATAGGGTGAATTCCTCCAAGTTGTAAATTCTTGATCCAAGAATTTAGTAATCGACCTTAAATAATCGGATAAAACTGAAGAGTTAGACGAGGAGGCAATGCGAAATGCAAAAGACACTCCTAGGTGAAGAAATGCAATAGCGTCCAGCGCCTCAATATAACTAGGCGATTCGGTTACATATCTCGTTTTAATCTCCAAAAAGGAGTTCTTGATTGCGTCAATTTGAGAAACTTTCACTGAATTAATAATTGAACCGGGGCGCACCATATAGCAAACAAGAGACTTCGGAACAAAGGTAACCTTTCCTTTCATTTTGTTATATGCAATTAGATGAAAGCATAGGTCATCTAGAACCGCCGGGGGGTCGGAAAGATCTTTAAGAGATTTCAAAATTCCAGCCCTAAAACATTTATTCCATGGCGCCCCGTTTAGCTCGACAAGTCGTCCAGGCTCGTCTTCAATTCTAAAATCACTCCTATTGGAGCACATCTCCCTCGACAGAACCTTTTGTGAATCCAAATCAATGCGATCGAACCCACAAACGGCCACATCTGCATCTGAGCAGGACGCCGAGTTATACAGGTCCTCAGCAAACGTAGGGAGCGCATAGTCATCGCTATCCAAAAAACCAATATACTCGCCATTGGCTATATTAATGGCATCCCAACGCCCAGCCCAGACACCCTCATTTTTCTTATCTATAATTACAATCTTTGAGGCGTACTCCTTTTGGTAAGACTTTAAAATAGATAAACAATTATCTGGCGAGCCATCATTGATGAAAATAAGCTCTATATTATCAAGTGTCTGATTAACCAGAGATTCGATACATCGCGGAAGGTATTCTTCAACTTTATAGCAAGGAACTATTATGCTCATAGCGATACGTGAACTCACAAACAAACCTTTCATATCGAATATTTAGTTCAGTTTAATAGATAATCGATAACAGGCTAAGGTTACACAGATAAAGGATATAGGGATGATAGAATGTCTAGACCATTAGTTCAGATTGTTATGGCTGTTTTTAACGGTGAAAACTATCTAAATGAACAAATCAAATCAATCCAAAATCAATCATTTAAAAACTGGGAATTATTAATTTCTGATGACAACTCTACCGACCGCTCTTTAGAAATAGCGACTGCCGCCGCAGTGAATGACCACAGAATAAAAATAGTTCTAAATGGACGGTCGTTCGGATGTGCTAGAGATCATTTTTTGGCGCTTACGCAATTAGCAAATGCACCATATCTTATGTATTCTGACCAAGACGATATATGGGACTCCAATAAAATAGAAATCACCTTGGCCGCAATGAAGGAGGCCGAAACAGGAACGAGCTGCAAGCCAATCCTTGTTTCAACCGATTTACGAGTTGTTGACTCTAAGTTAAATGTAATTGATCAATCTTTTTTATCGCTTTCGGGAATGAAAGCCGACAAGCGAGACTTCGGTTACTTTCTATCGTCATGCCTCGTGACCGGTTGCACCATGATGATCAACGAACCGCTGAAGAAACTCGCAGCAAGGCCCGTATTAAACGCTGATAGGATAATAATGCATGATTGGTGGCTTTCTTTGATCGCATCAGCATTTGGCGAATGCATCTATGTTCCTCAAAGCACAATTTCCTATCGTCAGCATGGTAATAATTCAGTCGGAGCACAAAAAAGATCGATATTCAGAGCATTACTCTCTTTAAAACAAATGAATAAACACATGTTAGACACTTTAGAACAAGCGGAAGAGTTTAAAGCGACTTTCTACCAAGATTTGAATCCCACTTATCGAAACAATCTTGATTCATATTTACAGCTTAAAGAGTGCAAACGAAGTCAAATAGTCAGAAAAATTTCCGAAGCAAACGCATGGAGGAACGACGCCATAGGTAACCTGGGAATGATAATTGCATTAATGATTTAATCATGCAAAACCGAGCAAAGTGCAGTAGCGTAATTCTACACTTTGCTCGGTATACGCTACTTCAAGCGTCTACTGACTTGCCGCCTGCCGTCTCTCACACCGTTGAAAATTGCCACGATTTTGTGGACTTTATCTTCCTCAAACAACATGATAACAATCAAATCGTAAAACAGCTTTTTGTAAAAAGAAAAGCCGGAAAAATCATTGATTAGATGATGATAAAAATAATCGTTTCTATAAATATAGAAACGTCTAAATGATGAGTAATTCATGCAAACAAAAGAATGCCCAAAAAAGGAACGTGTTGTTGTATAGCCAAGAGAGTGCTTTAAATAAGCTCCGTCAGAAATATAAGTTGACCAGCCGTTCTCTTGAAGATCGAAACAAAATACATTATCAACTCTATCAATAAACAGCCAAGTCCTAAAGCCCCCAATTGATTTCCATGCCTCGTATCTCAAAACAGAACCTGATGTAATACACCACTCGCTATACCCAGAGGACCCGTATATCTGGCCAGTATTGCTATCAAAAAAGCGGCAACCAACAATGCCAATATTAGAGGATTCAGGAACAGAGGAAAACAGGCTACTGAGGTAGTCATCGACAACATCCGAGTCCTGATCCAGCGTAAGAACCCAATCCTTGTTATAGTCATGCGCAATTTCAACAATGCTGTTCAGTGCGGACGCAATACCCAGATTTTTTAAATTTGGTCTATAGATAACTCTACTAGTATCTAGCTCAACCAACTCATCGGCATGACTATCGGCTGAATTGTCAACTAATATAATCAAGTCAACTTGATTTGAAAGATGAGCGATCGTACGGTTTACGAAGGAATAATCTGGATTAAACAACACTATCCCAGCTGCAAAATGCGATTTTATGTATTCCATAGTTACCGCCTTGTAATAGCTAGTGAATGAAATGATAGAAGCTTTCACAGTAATAGACGAGGCAATACAAACGAAGTTTGACCATAATGGAAATTATTGCAAAAGCATATGAGTCAATTTTGCAGTTCTTAAATAAATGCTGAAAAGGGGGCGCAGTAAGTATTTTTTTTACATATGCAGATTTTGATTCTCCTGTTATAGAAACAAAATCAGACGCAGAGGCCCTAAAAATACTAAAATTCAAGGCCTGCTTATAGCATTCATATAAACCCAAGGATACGCTGTGCAGTAAATAACTGCTAGCGTTAGCCGAATGATCCAGAAAGGCTTGCGCCGTATTAGCTAGTTCGATGGCAGCGTTTGGTCGCAACCTCATGGACGAAGACGACTCGTTTTGATAGTATCGATACCAAACCTGCCCAGAGAGAGCAATACATTCGACATTATCAAAAACACTCCAGTTAAAAAGTCGATCCTCTGAAATAACGATGTCTTCGCTAAATCTAATGCCTGTTATTGAAGAAGCTCTATAAAGTGCCGAGCAATTGCTTACGTACATCGCAGGCGATAAACCAATATCGACTAAAGCCAATCGATCGAAAAGCGATGCGCGCAATACATCAACTTTATCCTTTTCTATTAAAATGTAATCGTTTTCACTATTAAAGAATTGACATTGCTCATAGCAGACGCTTCTATCAGCCATTATGTGCTCAAGTCCACCGAAAACTGCATCGATCTCGGTATTTTCAAGGATTTTAATTGCGTCTGATAGAAAATTGAGCTTAAGTTCATCGTCTGCATCAAGGAAAGCTATGAATTCGCCTTGGGCGTATTCAAGTCCAACGTTTCGAGCACTCGAAACGCCACCGTTAGATTTATGAATAACTGTCACATTTTGAAGATGCGCAAAGTTATCATCGAGATAAGAAGCTGTTATATCATTCGAGCCATCGTCAACAACCAGAATCTCGAGAGGAGCCGATTGAAATATGGCGCTACGAATCGATCTGTCGAGCGCATCAACACTAGTATTAAAAACGGGAATTATAATTGAGGTAGTATTTTTAATCATTTTAATCCAGCTTTTAAATTCAATAATAGTTTCTCGATATAGCTATTATTCAGTCTGTTTGAAATCATGATACCCAATACAAGATAAAACAGAAGGCAGCCAATAACATTTACTATCAACTTGATCAGAATGGAATCAACGAAACAAGCAACGAGGTAGCAAACGCCAGCAGAAAAAAGTATAGTCATTAACGATACAAAGGCATATTCAAGCAAATACGCAAAAAACTTAATTGAATCAATATTTTTTGAAACAAACCTCCACTCAACAATTAAAACAATAGCTTCAGCAAGTACTGTGCTAATTGATGCGCCAAGACCCCCTAGCAATCGAATAGATACAAAATTCAAAGCTAAATCAACAAATGCACCGCAATATACAGCTTTGGTATAAATATTATCGAACCCTTTAGGAAGAAGAAACTGGTTACCAAGTACATACGTCACACCCAAAATGGGAATGCGTAAGGACAAAACTCTTAAGGCAGGGACACATGCTAAATATTCAATACCGAGGAATAAAGGAACCAGGGTGTCGGCACAAACGAACAATCCGGTAAATAGCCCCCATGAAATGGCTTGCATGATCCAGAGAGAATAATCAAGCAATTTAAAAGCATCATCATCACGCCGACTCGAATACAGTTCAGTCATTGTAGGAAGTAAAACCGTGCAGAAAGCAGCTAAAACAGCGGTAATAATTGAAACAAGCTTATCTGCATACGTATATAAGCCATTTTCAGCCATGCCTGATAACTGGCCAAGCATGACTTTATCAATTGATGTGTAGACATTAACCGCAATTGCCGGAATAAAGAGACCGAATGATTTTTTCAGCTCAAAACAGATCGCCGAAATAGAAACGATTTTAATCCTCACATTATTAAAAACGCAAAATGCTATTAATAAAGCGGAAGCAAATGAGGAAATGGAACTGATCATGATATAACAACCCACATCATGCATTGTTCTAACAAATACAAAAATAGATATGGTTGTGATAAGTTGGACCAAATAATTAATCAAAGTTGGGATTCGGAACTCGCCAGTTCCGAATAAATACCATGAACAATCAAAAGCACCGGAGATAAGCAGGGGCAACCATAGGTAGTACTCGATATCGGCAGAAGTAAGCGGACCAATCAATAAATAGACAGATAATGACGCAACCGCCATGATCAATTGTCCAAGGTATAGGCTCCAAAATTTAGCGTACAGTTTATCCTTTGCTTGATGGGAAACAGCAGCTATCGCCCTCACTCCATGAGTGGAAATGCCAAGCATCGCAAATAACAAAAAATAAGAAGCAATTGCATTTGTGTATGAAAATAATCCCACGCCTTTAGCCCCGAGCACTCGCGAAATATAGGGCGCTGTAACTAGAGGTAGGACAAGCTGAAAAACCCTGTACGAAACGTTATAAAAAATATTTTGTTTAATATTAGCCAATGTGTCTCCATGAGAAAAGAAAGCCTAAAGGACCTAACAACCCGTCAAGTGAATAGCCTATGCGAGTAGATAAAAAATGGAACTGGAAGAAGGATTTGCAGTAGCCACCGCAAGCACAATACAAAACGAATAAATACCTTATTATCCACTGCAAGGAAATTAACCTTATTTTGCAACAGAGGGTGACATACAAACAGAATGGGGCATTTGGTTCATAAGTTCATCTGAACACCGTCTGCAATCAAACAGAAAGACTCTTCACCTTAAACCGAACGCCAGGCAATTCAGGTGAATCGACCATTCCCAACGACGCGGAAGAGCCAGAAGCACAGAGATACTGCCCTGTAGCCGCGTTTTGCAGAGCGATCTTGCCGCCAGACAATGTACTGCGCCACCGCTGAGAATCCGCACCGCTAGATGTCAGCTGGACCAGCTTTCCCCCATCAGTCAGAGAGAGCACTTTTCCAGAGCCGATGCACTTAATCTCGTATTCGTTGTCCAGCCCAGCAATCTTGCTCACATACCATTTTTGAGCGAACGTACCGTTTGATGCGTATAGCTGGACCGCAGCGCCGTCCCTCATAGATCCGCCGGAAACATTCAGGACTTTTGAACTCGTGTCCGACTCGAAAGAATAGGCACCTTCATCCAAAAACTCACTGACCCGATGAAGCGAGAACTTTTGAGCGGCGGTTCCATTGGGAAGATAAGCGTCCAGATTTGCCTGATTGGAATCAGAGGCTCCAACAATATCCAAAGCCAAGCCAGTTGACTTGCTCACAAAAGAGTACGTGCCGTCGCCATTATCGATCGCAGCAAACAGCCTATTGGCATTATCGGAATCGCAGGCCCACTGCTGAACATTGGTGCCAGGAATAAGATTGCCGCTATCAACATCGAGCGCCTTTTGAGACTTTGCATTACGGATAACATAGTAGCCATCATAATATTCGAAGCTAAACAGCTGAGCAAGCGTTCCGTTGCTGCTGTAAAGCTGGACATTTGCCCCATTGGAGTTTGAGCCGCCGGCAACGTCAATGACCTTACCGGTGGAGCTACAAGCGGGACTGAGCGTGAAATAACCCTTCGGGAGGATGTCATCACATTTTGCGACCGACGGGGACGTACCCAACAGGGCGAAGTGAGAGGCGCCCTCATTAGAGCTTAGCTCAACGTTTACACCATTAGACGCGCCGGATCCTCTCGATCCAAGATATAAACCGGGCCTCAGAGCGCTCTCAATGAGATACGTACCATTAGACTGCTTGGCGGCAATCCACTTTTGAGCATACGTGCCGTTGGGGGCGTACTGGGCAATGTTTGTTCCAGCGGAAGCGTTTCCTCCGGCAACATCAATCACCTTATGAGAGCCAACATTCGTAAACGTAACATAGCCCTTGTCGTCATGTGAAACAACCCAGCGCTGCGCATTGGTCATGTTCGGCCTGTACAGCTGGATATTGGCGCTATTGCCTTTCGAGCCGCCAGCAACATCCAAGACAAACGAGCAGTTCTTGCTGGAGCTTACGAGATACTCGCCGCCTGCCAAATCGGATACGTGTGCCTTGGCCTTAGCGTCTTGCTCGGAGCGCAAGCATTTAAAGCTAGAAGGTGCAAATGCAACCGAAAGCTCACAGGAATCGCCTCTGGAAACCGTGACCAGCTTACCGAAGGCGTTTACGCCTAGAGCACAGCCAGAACCAGCGTTGGCGATACGATACGAGCCATTACCGGCGTCTTCGATAGCCCAGTAATAATTAGACGACGAGGGCGAGCCACTCCCCTGCTTAACAGCAGCGCCGGGAACTATATCCCCGTCCTGGGCATAAAGATAACGATAGGATTTTGCAGACTTGATTGCGTAAAGACCCTTGCCGGCATCGTATTCAAAGCCAAATCCCTGTGCAATAGTCCCGTTAGGGCTATATAGCTGAATAGCGGCACCGCTATCCATGCTACCGCTGGTCACATCAAAGACGCGGCCATCAGGAGCCGTTACGATAGCAGACTGTGAATCAATTGTTTGACCCTTAGAAACATCTCCGGCTGTATACAGGCGGAATCGCTGGGCATCGGTGCCGTTATCATCATAAACTTGAGCATTTGCTCCATTCGAAGTGGCCCCACCGGCAAGGTCCAAGACAAAATCGGTCTTAAGCGCGGAACAGATCTTAACCGAGCCGTCACCGCAATTTACAAGGATCCACTTCTGAGCCCAAGTACCGTTAGACGCATATTGCTGAACATTGGCGCCGGCTTTCTTACTGCCGCCGGAGACGTCTAAAACCTTGCGCGACCCCACATTGGTAATGGTTACATAACCATTCTTGTCATACGTAAACGTCCAGCGCTGAGCCGGTGTAGCGTTAGATGCATACACCTGCAGATTTGCACCGGAATTCGCAGATCCGCCGGAAATATCAAGGACCTGACGCTCGGATAAAGAACCGATGGCGTATTCAGCGTCCTCCTTTACAAGCCCCCTGCTAGAAGCGGCAAGATCGTCAAGCTGCTGACGAACGGTGCGTGCCGAAGCGAGCGTCCATTTTTGCGCATCAGATCCGTTATAGGTATAAATTTGCAGCGCGGATCCACTCACGCCATTGGCGCTAGGAACGTCAATAGCTTTGCCGGACTTAGAATTTATGAATGAATACTTGCCATTACCGCAGTCGATAACAGACCAATGCTGCGCACTGGTGCCGTTAGAAGAGTATTGAGAGATGGCGCCACCGTTGGAAACGGAGCCTCCTTGAGCCTCAAAAGGCTTACCCGAGTTAACGTTTACGATTTCGTATAAGCCATTACCGACCTGCTTAAAGGTAAACATCTGTGCTTGGCTATTGTTGGCAGTGTAAATCTGGAGACGCGCACGATCGTCAGAAGACCCACCGTTGATATCCATGACCAGCTGCGAATTGAGCGCACTCTTAATAACGAAAGCCTTGTCGGTCTCTACGGTCGAGGAAGAGGCAAAAGTAAAACGCTGAGCATCCGATTTGTTCGGAGCCCAAATCCTAACCGAAGTGCCATCCTCAGTGCTACCGTTGCAAAGATCGAGCGCCCAGTTTCCCAGGGCAGACTGGATATAAAAACCACTATCGGCAACACGAATATGCCAAAGCTGACGATTGTCTTGAGCATAAGCGGCTTGAATAACCGAAGAGCCACTTTGCGCTTTGTCGCCCTCAACGGATAGATATTGTCCAGTAGATTCGCTCTTAATTCGATAGGCCCCGGAACCAGCCGACTCAAGACGAAAGCGCTGATTTGAAGACCCTTGAGCATGGAACAAAGAAAGCTGCCCGTCATCACCAACAGTAACGCTCGAGGAATCCTGCGCTATCGAATCGATATAGTAGGTCCCGTCTGCGAAAGCATAATCGGGCAGATTAACTACGTTGACAAAATCAGCCGAGGAAAAAGCATTCATGTCAACAGTATTGGCAGTGATGCCATCAAGTCGCTCCGACGAAGTGTACTGCCATCCGTACTGTCCGGCGCAACTAAACGAAGTTCTGAGCTTGGGGCCGTATTCCGCGATCCAAGACACACGGGGACGCACGCTTGCTGCCTTTAGATAGGTATCCGCGTACCAGCGACCAGAATAAATGGATACGTTGTTAATGCCAAAACCAGAAAGCGTATTAAAATACGCGTTCACAATGCCCTCGTACGCCGATGCGCTATTAGGAGATATTGCATTACCTTTGCTGTCGTAGAACGACTCCAAATCGTAAAAAATCGGCAGCGATAGATCGTATAGGCTGTATTTACTTACGATCTGTTGGGTAAAGTACGCCTCGCTTGCGGCATCATTCGAATTCTGAGCGGTACTAAAGATATACACACCAAAAGGAATTCCCAAGCGGCGAACCTCACGCAAATTGCGCTCAAACTGTTTATCAAAATGGCTCGTCGAATAACCAAAACGCAAAATTACAGCATCAACGCCAGAATTGTTAACCTTATTCCAGTCAATCGACCCCTGCCACTCAGAAACGTCAATGACCTTTAGCGCCGGAGACGCAAACACCTCGCCATACCCGTTATAGAACACTTTGGAGGCGTTCGTGCCGCCCCAATAGGGAGACCCGCTTGCAGAACGATCGTCGAGCGCGGCGGCAAGCGGCTCATCCTCCATCGAGCTGCCAGCGGTATAGTCGTTGGAATCATCCGCGGGATGCGCCTCACCATAGGCAAGCCGCTCCTCGAGAGATGCATCGACCGGGAGCGAACCATCGTCGGCAAAAACAGGGGTTGCCCCCAGGCTGCAAAGCAGACCGAGGGCAACCAATAGCGACGATGCGAGACAAGTTTTCTTGCGCATAACCATCAACCTAAATCCAAACTAACAAAGGGCGATATTGCGATACCAACCCCAAAGCGGCGTATACGTGGTTCCATAATAATTGACCCAGTCATTAAGCCCGCGAACGTTAACTCGACCAATGTTCTCAATAACTTTGCCATCGCCAATATAGATTGCAATATGGCCCCAAATGGACCCTGCCCACGTATTGGAGTGAGACGGAACAGCAATAATCATAACAACTATCCAATTGGTTCGATCACCATCCTGCCAACATGCCCAAAACCTGTCTCAGGCATATACCTCGATTTACGAAAAGAGAATTACACAAACGGACGAGCAGCACCGATCGGGTTGCCGCGCTCGTAAACGCCGTGAACACCGACACCCTGCTTGGGCCAAGAGTCAATCATGCGCCCGCCGCCCAAATAGATGGCAATATGGCCGCGGTAGTAAATGACGTCGCCGCGTTGCATGTTACCAACGCTTACGGGCATAAACGTTCCGTTGTTATACCAATTCATAGAGTTGTACGTCTGCCATGCAAGCCAACGATGGTTATAGGGGTTGTAGATACCCATATCCATACCCGTGGCATAGAGGCACTGCAGCACGAAACCAGAGCAATCGACGGCACCGCCAGGCGCGGTAGAGTAGGGCTCGATATACCTCGTACCAACATACTCATACGCACGCTGGATAAAGGCATTGACGCAGTCGTCTCGTGTGGCATCGATCGCAATACGAGACGGCGTTACATAGGTGAACTCGCCTGTACAATAACTTGGAAGCCTTACCGTCAAGCTACTTACCTGGGGGTAGTTCGCAGGGTTCTGATAACCAATCTTCGCAGGACGTTCGGCAGTAAGAGCGCGCCAAGACTGAGCAGCGGAGCCAGTATAAGACCAGAGCTGGACATTGGCTCCATTCGCGGTGGCCCCGTCGCTTACCTCCAGGACCTTATTTCCGCAAGCGGAAACAATCTTGATTCCACTCTTCCCCATTTCGAAACGCCACTTTTGCGCGTTCGACCCATTCCACTGCCACTGCTGAACGTTCGCTCCATCCGAATCAGAACAGCTATAGACGTCAAGAGGATAGGCGGAACAACAAGCCGTAAGCGAATACCAGCCGTCGCCGACGCCACGAACCCACATACGCTGGCTCAGCGTACTGTTAGAAGCATAAATCTGAACGTTTGCACCATTCGAGCGAGAGCCATTGGCGACATCGAGCCGCTGGTCGGTAGCATGCATGGGAGCAAACTCATAGAAACCGTCAGAAATAAGAGGGACAGACGCGATGGTCCATCCTTGCGCCGCGGACCCATTCTCGTCGACGCAGACAACTGATCCACCAGAACCAGAGATGGACAGCACCTTACCGGTCTTTTTGTTCTTAAGCTCAATCCCCTTCCCAAAGCAGATCTCAATCGACCATTTGGCCTCGTCGGCTTCATTATCAGAGATTTGAAGAATGGCACCGTCGGACTCTCGAGCCGAAAGATACTTGGCAGAATTGGCACATTGGAAGGAATAGCAGCCCTGGTCATCCTTACGAGCCCAGAATTTCTGAGCCAGGGTACCGTTTCCCGTATAAACCTGCAGTGGAGCTTCGTCTGCATAGGAACCACCGGTAACGTCGAGATATTTACCCGTAGAATCCGAACAGATGGAGTAGCAGCCTTCATCGAGCGAAACGGTAAAGACTTCGAAAGTCCAATGTTGTGCAGCACTGCCGGACTCATAGGCAGTCGTCAAGGAACCATCAGGTTTACGTTCCAGCACCAGATTGCTCGCAACGGAACGGATTACACAGCTATCTCCATCGGGCTCAATACGCCACTGCTGATTTGAGCCAAGGCCGGGGAAATCCCACTGTTGAACTTTTGCGCCCGGGAAAATGTCGCCACTATCAAGATCAAGTCCCTTGGTAGACTTCGCCGAACAAATCGAGTAGAAACCCGTAGCGGAATCGAACGAGAGCTTAAAACACTGAGCCATGGTGCCATTTGTGGCATACGTTTGAATACGGGCGCCGTTGGAGACGGAACCGCCCGCCACGTCAAGGCATGTGGAAGGATCGGAAACGGAATTAATCTGATACATGCCATCCGCAACCGATTGGGTGCCTGCCCCGACATGAGGATGCGCATCGATGGCAATGAAACGCTGCGCCGCAGAGCCATTTGCTGTCCAAATTTGAACATTTGCGCCATTAGAGACGCTTCCGCCGCTTACGTCTAAAACAAGGTTTCGTCCAAGGCCGGAATAAAACACGAATGACCCATTTGTCTGCTTAACAGGAATCCAACGCTGCGCGGCGGTGTCATTCACGGCATATTGCTGAATGTTGTTGCCGGACTTTTTACCACCACCCGTGACATCGAGGGCTGAAGAGGTCCCCGCATGAGCAATCGTCACATAGCCGGTAGGCTGACCATTTGAGTCGAGCGCATTCTTGATAACCCAGCGTTGAGCTGCGGTGTTGTTGGAGGCATAGATTTGGATGTTGGCACCATTCGAAGCAGAATCACCAGAAACATCGACAACACTTCGCGGTGATGAGTCCATACCGAGGGCATAAGTTCCATCGGGGATCTGCAAGCCCTGCGCAGCAGCAAAGGCGTCGATATCAGCCTGCGTCCAGGTAAAGCCCTTCGTCTGCGTCAAAGTCCAGGTCGCAGCATCAGTAGAGGTAACGGCAACGCCACTTTCGAACGAAAGATATAACCCATTAGCAGCGTTTTTAATGGTAAATCCCTCACCAGAAGGCTCGAGGATCCAAAAACGATTCTTTGTATATGAACCAGCGTCATCAAGAGATCCGTAGAGGTGGGCGGCGCCGCGGGGTACGACGCTACCGTAATCGGCGTCAATCAACTTGCCCGAAACAAGCGAAGCGATCGTGTAATAGCCGGATGCGCTGTTATACGTAAGACGGAACGCCTGCGCGACGGTACCGTTCTTTGCATACGACTGAAGAGTCGCACCGGACTCAGCAGAAGCGCCTTTCACATCGAGCACCAACCCGGCAGATTCAAAACAATAAACACCGTCGGCGACGTTCTGTCCTAAAGAGTCAACGACCGGATTGGAGTCGATTGCAAAAAACAGCTGTGCGGCGGTCTGATTGGCCTTATATAATTGGAGGTTAGCTCCATCAGCAGGGCTACCGCCCGCGATATCGAGCACGTAATCAAAGTTAAGGGCGGAATGTATCGTCAAGCCTCCATCGGCGTCCTTAACGGCAATCCACTTTTGTGCGCGCGTACCGTTAGCCACATACTGCTGAACGTTACGGCCCGATTCGGCTATACCACCAGAAACATCAAGCACCAAACCGGAACCGGTGTTTTCGAACGTTAAAAACCCGTTCTCGTCCTCATGTACCAACCAGCGCTGAGCTTTAGTCATATTCGAGTTGTACATCTGAACATTAGCGCCATTTGAGGAAGATCCGCCCGCAACGTCCCACACCTTGCGCGAGGCATTGCTGCAAGCAAAAACATAGGTAGCACCGTCAGAAAGCGTCCCCTTGTTTTTAACGGCTAAGTACTCAACGCTCTCAGCATCTTGAGGCGTCGTACCATCGGCCGATTCGACGGCAGATGTCGACGAGTCTTCAGATCGCCCCTCACTAGATAGCACAGTCGAGATATTCGGAGCGAAGCTACCGTCACCGTCATCGGCAGCACCCAATTCGATTACTCGATTAGCATCGGATCCGTTCGTGGACACTTCATCGGCAAATAACGGAGACACTCCAACGGAGGAAACAAAAAGACCCGCAGCCAAAGCCACTACCGAAATAGCAGCTAGGCCGCGGGTATATCGGCTGGAACTCATATCAGACCCCCGATTCAAATTAACACTGAATCTATAATAGTTGATACGAGCCGCAATATTGTTGCAATTGGTTACTTAATAACGACCGCTTGCGCACCTCGTTGCTGGTAGACCCAAGCAATCCAATCTCGATCGCAGGTGGTATAGCCATCGATGGTATCGGAGATCATGACCTTATTTGTTTGAGGGTTATAACCCTTAAGAACAACCGTATGCGAGTTAGCGCAAGCAAAATATCCACCCTGTCGGGCATAGATATTTCCAACGTTGCCCTGATGAACGGTAGTCCAAATAATGACCGGATGTCCATCATCAAGATAATTACAGAGGTCATACAGAGAGGTTCCTGACACGTCGTACGAACGCAGGCTGCTCCCCCTGCTTGCCAGGAAATTATTGGCAGCCCTATTGAGTCCAGGAGCGCAGATCTCGTTACCGTTGTTATAGCTGTGGGGATCTCCCCAGAAGCACCAGACAAAGTCCCAGGAGCTACGGGGAATCCATCGATCGGCCATCTCGCACGGACCAACACCAAAACCGTAATAGTTAAGGACGTTGGTCAGAGCCGCCGATTCGCAGCCGTTGGGAAGACCAACGGAGTACTGATTGTAAACTGGGACAGCCAGATCTACCGCCTCAGGCGTATAGCTCGTCTGGGCAAAGTAGAATCCCTGCGCGTCGGAGCCATTAGCAGCGTAAATCTGGATATTGGCTCCATCATTAAGCGCACCTCCGTTCACGTCCAAAACGAGTGAGTCGTTAAGCGCAGAACGAATGACAAAGGAACCGCCGCCTACGTAGTCAACACGCCAGCGCTGAGCGGAGCTTCCATTCCCCTGCCACTGCTGAACGTTAGCGCCCGAAGCACCCTGAGCATTCAGGACATCAAGATATTTTTTGCTTCGGCAGTTTTGAATCGAAATGGTCCCATCCAAGTTAACGCTGACGTTCCATTTTTGAGCACCAGAATCATTGGAAGACCAAAGCTGCACATTAGCACCGTTTGAACGAGAGCCACTCGCCACGTCTAGCACCTTTGAACGGTTAGAAGCAGCGGCAATAACATAGGTACCCGAATCAACTAACGAGCAGGCAGACAACTTGAAAGACTGTGCCAAGGTGCCGTTAGAATCATACAACCTGATATTAGTTCCGTTGCTTGTTGAGCCACCTGCGGCATCGAGGACCTTACCGGTTGCAACGTTAACGAAGTTGATACCGCCCTTGTCAATCTGTGCGGTCCAAAGCCGAGCATCACCATTATCAAAAGATCGGACGCAGACGTTGCCATCTTCATCTGCCGTTAAGACCTTGCCAGACACCAGGCTTTCAACGGTATACGTATTATCACGGTCGGCAACCTTGGCAACTTTCCATTTCTGAGCAATCGACTTGTTGCTTCCATAGAGCTGAACGTTAGCGCCATCACTGGCAGAGCCGCTCGCAACGTCCAAAACAACAGAGGAGGATGCGGAGTTCGAAATGGTAAAGAAGCCCTCGGGCAAAAGCGAAGTCAGCTTTGTAAAGGCAAGACGCTGCGACGCGGAATCAGACGGGATGTCTCCGTACACATTAGAGTTGGCAACGCTTAGGACTAATCCGGTTGCTTTATTCGTTACTGTATAGGAACCGTCATCGTTACGAACAATGGAAAACAGCTGATTTGCGTTATTGCCGTCACTGCTCCATTGGTGGACATTTGTCCCAGGGCACACATTGCCACCATCGACATCGAGAGCCTTGCCAGACTGGGCGTTCACGATTCGATAGTAGCCATGCTCATATACAAATTTAAAGACCTGAGCAAACGTGCCATTAGCAGCATAAGTCTGGACGTTTGCCCCGTTAGAAGAGGACCCTCCGGAGATATCAAACACACGAGAGGAATCCGATGCCAACGAAATAGTGAACCAGCCGTCCAAACCAAAATCGTCGGACGGGGCTACATTGGGAACGGCCGATACAAAACGAACGTTTTGGGCGGAGGTACCGTTGCTCGCATATGTTTGAATATTGGCGCCATTCGAGGAAGATCCGCCTGCAACATCTAGAACAAGATCGGGCAGAACCGCGGACTGCAACCGGAAGGAGCCACCAGGCACCGAGGGAACGGCGATCCAGCGCTGGGCACGCGATCCATTGGATGAATACTGTTGAATATTGGTACCCAACGTACAAGAACCGCCCGCAATGTCGAGCACCTTGCCAGAGGAAACGTTTTTGATAATCAAATAACCGAGTTCATCATGCGAAATGTCCCACTGTTGAGCCGCTGTCATATTCGACACATACGACTGAACGTTGCCGCCGTTGACTTTAGAGCCACCGTTCACGTCCAGAACCTTAGCTCCTCCGACGCCGAGCGCCAAGACATAGCGTCCATCAGCAATATTGTCAGCATTTTGCTGGGCAAGTGCATCCAGTTGTTCGCGCTGAACGTCTAAATTGAAAAATGTCCAACGTTGAGCAATCGTGCCATTATCCGACCAAGTTCGCACGTTCGTGCCGTTACTTGTATTACCGCCGGCGATATCAAGGCAGATCGACGGATCAAGCGCGGACACCAGCTTGATGGAGCCCCCATCCTTAACGGCAATCCATTTTTGCGCCGCAGAACCATTAGACGCGTATTGCTGGACGTTCGTTCCAGATTGAGCGCTTCTACCAGAAACATCAAGAACAAGACCGGAACCACTGTTGGTTAATGTGACAAAGCCATTTTGGTCATGAGAAACGGTCCACGTTTGTGCACCTGTGGCGTTGAGAGCATATATTTGGACATTCGCACCCGATGATCTAGATCCACCCGCAACATCAAGCGTCTGCCAGGAACTTTTTGCCGAGCGAATATAGTAGGTGCCGTCAGCGAGGTCGGAGGCGTGGGCGGCAGCAAGCTCAGCGAGGATGCCAGCCTTGGGCTTCTCGAGCGTAAACGTCTGAGCAACGGATTCATTGAATTGATAGAGACGGATTTCTATTCCGTTGGAATCGCTGGCGCCAGCGATGTCGATGGCAAAATCATCATCGACGACAGGCGAAAAGACAAATCCGCCGCCAACCTGTCGAGCATGCCATGCAAAGCCCCAAGCGCCATCATTACCACTATTCTGTGTAAGACGCGGATGGTCCGTGAAACGAGAGGCGTCGTTTGGGTAGCAAAGGTACAACCCCGACTTAATGTTCTTAAAAGCGTATTGACGGCTGCCAAGATCAACAAGGACAAACTGCTGTGCAGCCGTCTCATTTCTCCCATATAACTGTATCGCAGCGCCGGCACTCACCGAACCGCCCGGAACATCGAGCACTCGATGCCCCGACAAAGTCGAGGTAAGAAAATAGGTACCCTCGTCAAGGGTCGCATATTTTGTCAGATCAACGCCCTCAGTGGAGTCCTCGGATACACTGTCGAGGTTCTCGTCGCTCGACTCACCCTCCTGGGCAGTATCGCTTGAAAGTGAATCCGAAACAGAGCCGGCGGCATCCTCGGTTTGCTCAGTATCTTCGGCGGGAAGCCCAATCGAAGAAATCTCGGCAAATGCCGTTGAACCCGAATTGAGCCCGATGGGCAGCGCCAGAAGCAGCGCCAGCAAACATCCCACTTGCAATAATGTGCAAGCACGTTTTATATGACGCATGACATCCCCCAGAAGGTCTCGCCAACACCTACGACATAGTGCATCCCCCACGAGTTCGTATTGCTTAAGCATCGCATCATGCAATCCAACATGTGGTAAAAATGCCTATACTTTTGCTTCATTTAATCGCGGTTTAGCGCAATATGCAACTCTTTGCGTCAAAAGAAGGCGGCTCGCCAAACGCGAGCCGCCTTCTACCTTAGTAGTTAACTACCTTCGTTCCGTAGGGGATGTTGTCATAAATCCATTTAGCGTGGTCGGTTGTAAGCCTAATGCACCCAGCCGACGCGCGATGACCCATTGTGTGATCCTTCACATTAAACGTTCCCGTATAACAAGGCTGCGAATGGAATAGATAGTCTCCATAAAACTGCGTGTAGTACCAGCAGGTATATCCATGTCCAAACGAAATGCCCTTTCCGTAAACAGAGAACTCGCCCAATACCGTTGGTGATCCATTTTTGCCCGGAGCACACTGCCAGAAGGACCAGAGCCTCCAATTACCACGAGAGCCCCTAAAAATACCCGTACGGCATCCAACGGTATCAGTCAAAATTAGCCATTCCGTGTTGCTGTTATACCACTGCGCACGGTTATACATAGCTTGTTGATCGGCAGGCAGCGGATGCACGTACGTAGTAGCTCCGAAGGTAAACCGCTGCGCCCTTGAATCGTTACTTGCATGCAGAGCAACGTTCGTCCCGTTTGCGCTGTTGCCTCCAGAGACATCGATTACGAACGCTCCATTCAGAGCGGAAGACAGCTTAAATCCACCGGGTACATAATCGATAAACCAATGCTGGGCAGCACTGCCATTCCTAGACCATTGTTGGATATTGGTTCCAGAAGATGCAGCCCCATCTTTTACGTCAAGAGCCTTGCCACTGGCGGCATTTACGATGTTGTATGAGCCATCACCGTTACGAGAGAAGTTCCATTTTTGAGCACCCGAATCGTTGTTCTGCCAAATCTGAATGTTTGCACCGTCCAAGTGCGATCCGCCAGAAACATCTAAGACCGAACCCGCACGAGAAGCCATTCGGATGAAATACGTACCATTGGCGATGGTTGCCGAAGTGGCACGCAGGCGGAATCTCTGCGCAGCGGAACCATTGGAGGAGTGGACTTGAATGTTGGAAATCGATGCAAAATTACCGCCCTTCACATCAAGCGAAAGGTCTTGGTCATCCGCAGACACAAACTCAATACCATTGCTATCGATTCGCGCCACCCATTGCTGCGCCTTCACACCTGCCGGTGCCATCGTGCAAACATTGGTACCGGAAACAGCAAGTCTGTTAGTTGAGCAAACGGATTCAAACGTATAGGTATTCTTCGCTCCATCCACCTTTTTAAGCAGCCATTTTTGGGCGAAGGAACCATTGCCGGCATAGAGCTGAACGTTGGCGCCGGAGTCAACAGATGCACCCGCGGCATCAAGCACATAGGAGGAATTAGCAGACGGATAGATTTCATAAAGGCCTTCGCTCAGCAGGTCTTCTTGCTCAGCAAAAACAAACGACGTCTGGACGGAATCTCCCGCCGTAGCAGCAACCAGATTTGAACCGGATACCGCGAGCATGAGCCCTGTACCCTTATTGATGAACGAATAGCTTCCGTCTTCATTGGCAACGACGCTAAACAGCTGGTTGTCGTTGGGGCTTTCATCCCACTGCTGAACGTTCGTCCCGGGGACAACGTCGCCCGCTGTAACATCGAGCACCTTACCGGAGCCAGCATTACGAAGAACATAATAACCGTCTCGGTACTCAGCCTTAAATAGCTGGGACAGCGTGCCGTTGCAGGAATATGTCTGAACGTTGCCCCCGTTCTTCAATGATCCACCGGCAACGTCAAAGGCAACAGAGCCATTTGAGGAGGGCGAAATAACGCACCAACCCTTGTCTTTCAAAATGTCATCGCACGGGTCAACTGACGCAGGGCTTGCGGCAATAAAAGTGAAGCGCTGCGCGGCAGTTCCATTCGAAGCATAGAGCTGCACGTTTGTCCGAGAGTTCAGAGAGCCGCCGGCAACGTCAAGCGTGCGCTGTTGCCAAACAGCAGAAAGAAGTCGAACGCTTCCGTCGCCATTCGGTACCGCAATCCACTTTTGCGCATGGTTCGCGTCACCGCAAGCCGTGTATTGCTGGACGTTCGTTCCCAAAGAAGTTGAACCCGCGGAAACATCAAGTACTTTGCCAGACTTTACATTCGTTATCGTGAGATAGCCGTCATCGTCATGCGAAACACGCCAACGTTGAGCGGCAGTCGTATTCGATTGATAGATCTACACGTTTGCACCGCTAGAAGCAGAGCCGCCGACAACATCGAGAACCATTCGAGACAAATCCGGACCGGCAGCTATCGCATAGTCCCCGTCTTTGACAACTTCTCGGTTATCGGAAGCGAGCTTATCGAGCTCGGAACGCACAGCCGTCGGATCCACAAAATAGAAGGCTTGGGCAGCCGTTCCATTTGCACTATACAGCTGAAGTCCGGCACCAGATGCTATAGAACCACCGGGGATGTCTGCGACCTTTTGCCCGTTTAAGCCCGACACAATTCGATAGCGCTCGCCGTCTTTCTCGATGATCCACTTTTGGGCCTTGGTTCCATTGGCGGCATAGGTCTGCAGCTTCGTGCCGTTGGCGTCATTGCCGCCCGCCGCATCCAGAACCGCCCCAGCATCATGAATCGCAATGGTACGATACCCGTCCGACGTAGTTGAGACACCAAACGTTTGAATACCTGAATATCCGAACTTATCAAAAGACAGTGATCCGCCGCCTGCGATCAGAGCAAACGAATCGTTCGAAGCCAACATAGCATACGTTCCGTCGGGAAGGTCAGCGAGATGTGCCGCTGCTCGATCATCGAGTTGCTGTTGCTCAGTTTTGGCAGGCGTTAGCACCCATCGCTGAGCTGCCGTACCATTTGCCTCATACAACTGCACGGCAGAGCCATTTGCGGCAACACCACCCGCCACGTCAATGGCAAACGACTGATTGAGCGCCGAAATAAAGGTGTAGCTGCCATCGGCCTCTTTAATTGCAATCCAACGCTGCGCAAGGGTGCCGTTATCGGACCAAAGCTGAACGGGATTTCTATTGCTCGCGCTGCCGCCGGGGACATCAAGCGTGCAACCCTTGACAGAAGCAATAACAACAAGGCCATTCTGATCGTGAGACACTCGCCAGACCTGAGCATTTGTCTTGTTTCCACTGTACAACTGCAGCTTTCTGCCCGCAGACGCCGTACCACTAGGAACATCAAGTACAAAATTGCTGTTAACCGATGAGCCAAAAGTGTACAATCCATCCGCAAGGTCATCGACGTGCTCGGAAGCAAGACCATAGACAGACTTGGGCTTTTCCGGTTTCACAGCATCAGTCGAATCCGATGCATTAGAATCGGACGTACTGTCCACAGACATAGCTTCGTTGGTAACGAGCTCGGACTCGTTCAACTGGTCTGCAGTCATGGAGGCGTTTGCATCTTGACCGGTAGCCACGTTGTCTTCAGCAAATGCGGGAACGAGACAAATTCCCAACAGAAGCACGATAAACACCGAAGCAAACATAGCCTTTCGATTGCCCATGTCTGTCCCCTTTCATACGGTTGCTTACACTCTATGCCAAGAAGCGCGCCCCATTGACGAGAGATTCGTGGGCAGCGGCAGCTTAACCCCGAAAGGCTAATCAGGTTAAAAGCATGTTGCTATGGCACAATCGCGAAATCTCTGTTGCAAAGTCACCATGGATCGGCGCCCAACCAAGCTCGCGGCGGAGCTTGCTAGCGTCTATGGCGTACCGCCGATCATGGCCGGGACGGTCCTTAACCCAATCAATAAAGTCTTCGTCTTTGCCCGTTGCTTGAAGAATGATCTTGAGTACTTCGAGATTGCTGCGCTCGCAATTGGCTCCGACAAGATAGGCCTCCCCGATCCTCCCTTTGGTCAAAATGAGCCAAACAGCACGAGCGTGATCATCAACATGAATCCAATCGCGTACGTTTAGACTGTCCCCGTACAATTTAGGACGCTCCCCGCGCCGGACGCATGCAATCGAATGCGGAATGAACTTCTCGGGGTGCTGATATGGACCATAGTTATTACAGCAATTAGAAATAGTTGCTTGGAGGCCATATGTGCGAATCCAAGCTCTCACAAGCATGTCCGCTGCCGCTTTGGAGCTTGAATAGGGACTACTCGGTCGATAGGGAAAATCCTCAGTAAACTTGACGGGGTCATCAAGCGCTAGGTCTCCAAACACTTCATCAGTCGAAATGTGATGAAACCTAACTTGATGCTTACGAGCAGCCGCTAGGAGCTGATACGTGCCTTCAATGTTCGTCTTTACAAAAGGCTCTGGATCAATAATCGAATTGTCGTTGTGTGACTCTGCAGCATAATGAACGATTGCATCGTGCCCGGGAACCAATTGATCAAGCAAATCCGAATCGCAGATGTCACCAACAACAAGCTTTACCCTGTCCTCCGGAAGCCCAGCAATGCTGTCAGGATTAGCAGCATAGGTCAGCTTATCCAAGATGGTGACACGCACATTCGGAACGCTGTCCACAACATAGCGGACAAACGCCGAACCGCAAAAACCACAACCGCCCGTAACCAAGATATTGCCGTATTTTCGCTCCATGCGCATCGCCCCCATTTAGCTATGGCTTGTACCATTTTCCCATAATCTGCTTAAAGAGAGTGAAGCAACCCTTTCCGTTGCCTTCACCTAAATGCAACTAAAACCGTTGCTAACGCAATTAGGTATAATTCTTCCAAATCGCCTAGAGAAAGTGTTTGAATGCTGACCGTAATCGTGCCTACTTACAATGCCGAGCCGTATCTTTCTCAGGCTATAGGCAGCCTATTAAACAAAAAGAATATCGTACTGGAAATCCTCGCCATCAACGACGGATCCACCGACAACTCGCTCGCCATTATGCAAGATTTCGCCGCGTGTGACTCACGCGTTCGAGTGATCGATAAGGCAAACCAGGGTTACGGCGCAACCTGCAATCTGGGCATTCGCGAGGCAAAGGGCGACTGGATTGCCATCCTCGAGCCCGATGACTGGATCGAGCCCGGAATGTACTCCGACATGCTTGCCTTTGCCAAGCGCGAATTTGGCGATCCGAACAAGCTCGATATTATTGAGACCCCGTATTGGATCATTCGCAACCCCGATACCCCCCAAGAGGTCAAACTGCATTGCGCATATCGCGGTCGCATTAAACCGCCTCGGCAACCGTTCACCATTCACGACGCTCCACATCTGCTGGCCCATCATCCGTCCATTTGGTCGGCAATCTATCGTCGCGACTTCCTGATGCAAAACAATATTTGCTTTAAGGAAATCCCCGGTGCAGGCTGGGCCGACAATCCATTCCTTGTCGAAACGCTCTGCCAGGCAAAGGCGATCGCTTACTGGCCCAAGCCGTATTACTGCTACCGCGAGGAAACACCCGAAAAAGCGGCAGCTCTGGCCAAGCGTGACCCCTTGATGCCGTTTAATCGCTGGAATGACATGGTCGATATTCTTGAGCGGCTCAACGTCACCGACTCCGCCGTCTGGACACCGCAAATCACACGCGGCTTCACCTATATGGGCATCATGATTGAGCACACCGGAATTGAGGGGCACCCCGAAATCGAGCGGGCAATCCACAAGATGTTCGAACGCATGCCGCAAGAGCTGGTATTTGCCAATCCTCGCGTTACCCCTGCGGCCAAAAAGCTCTATGCCGAGTATATGGGCATCGCCAACCCTAAAATCAGCTACTGCGCATACGCCAAGGACCTCATGGGAGAGGGCCTGTATAACGTATGGAACAAGGGGCCAAGGCAGACTCTAAAAATGATCACATCGCACTTCGGTTCATACAACGCGCGCGCTGGAAAATAGTCTGATGGGCAGAAAAGCAAGCAGAAATACCTCCATCGAGGCGCTGCGCTTGGTCGCGGTCGCCGGGATTGCGATATTCCACACGTTTCAATGGACCTTCCAAGCCGTCTGCACCGGCGTGCCGGAATACGCATCGCTTGCGGCTTTCCCCTATTCGGGACTACTGGGATTCATTAACCTGCTGGGCTGTTGGGCCAACGAGGTCTTCTTTATGATCTCGGGGTACTTCCTTATTCCCTCGGCGGTACGCGCCCTTCAAAACGGGTCTTCCGCGCAGTGCCTCGTTTATAAATCGTTTACACGGTTAAAGAAAATCGTCTTACCCACGCTCTTTTATTGCACCGCGTGCCTGTTTGTTTCAATGTACGTCTATCCCCTACCCGAAATCTCGCTGCACGAGATTGGCTGGCTTACGTTGGGCATCGAGTTTATCTGGGTCTACGCCGCCTCCGTATTGCTTGTACCGATGATTGCGCTGGCAAGGCAGCGAATCGGCAGCAAAAGGGCCCCGTTTGTCGTAGCACTTCTAGTGTTCGCAACATTTGGAATCAACTGCTACATCGCGGCGACGGCAAACGAAGTTGCCGGTGTCGTTTTATGGCGCAAGCTCATGAGCGCTGTTACCTACCTGGTCGCGTTTATTGCGGCTGGAGAAATGCGCTTTGTCCTCGAACACCACGGCAACGCATCCGGCGCTCAAAAATCCAAGATCGCACTAATCGGACTCGTTGCCGCCACCATCGCGCTCGAGCTTCTGCTATCGGCAAATAGCCAGTACGACGCGCTCTGGAAGCTCTCCTACAAGTCCACTTCCGTCATATCCTTTATCTTGGCCGCCGCATCCGTTGCCGCCGCAGCGCTCCATCAGCCGCGCCACGAAGTCCCAGCTGCAGACAAGACAATCATGTCCCTCGCCGCAGGAACGCTCGCTTTCTACGCCGTACAGTCGTTTACCTGCAATGTCTGGCGACCCATCTTTGACAAAGCAATCTACACCATGGCGACAGGCATCCAAACGGGAGAGCCCCATCCAGCCGGCGCCATTTTGCTCGGAATCCTAATGAGCCTTTGCCTCGCGCTTGCCCTGCTCCTCGTGGATATCGTACGCAGGGCCGTGGTCGACGCCATCAAGGCTCGCATGAACAGCTAAGCAGCCTTCCGACTCCGCAGACCACGAAGCGCGCTAACACCCGAAGCAAATAGAATCGCAAAGACAATCGCCCAGTTCTTGCAGCCAAATACCGGAATATGAACGATCGCATGGTCATGCATAACAACGAAATAACCCAAAATGACAACCAGGGGCAGTGCCATGAGCAGCGACTGGATCAACACTTTACGACGACCCTCTTGCGCTCCGCCCCGTATCGAGCAAACGAGCACGGCAATCCAAATCGCCAATACGGCAGCAAACGAAACAAGACAAACGACGTTCGAGATCATCGCATAACCAGCAGTTGAGCAAATGGCGAACAGCTGCGGGCTCATGCAATAAAACTCCTTCAAAATCTGAGGCCAGTCAGCTTGGGGCAACAGTGACGAAGTCCCATGCGCAGACCAAAGACCCATCTCGCCCAGAACGTTCGAAAAGACCTCGTTCCAACCCAGTACAAATGCCGCGACAACCCATTTCATCGCCCAGGTAAACACAAACGAAAGCCCAAACCCAAAGAGCGCCTGCATCATCGTGACGACGCAGCGCTTGGGGCGCTCACCCTCGGGGAGCGCAATGAAGGCAAAAAAGCAATGCAGGGCGACAACTGCGGCAGGAATCGTTAAAAAGTCAAGAAACGAAAACACGGCGCCCGTCGCTATCGACCAAAGGACGAGGCGGCTTGTAAAAGCCCGTGCGTTCGGAGCCGATTCCAAACGAAGGCTCATGCAAGACATCATGATGAGCGCCACAAAGAACGAGATGCACAGCAGTAGATCGCCGATAACATTGAAAAACAGATTTGTCGAGAACAACAGGATTGCAAGGAAACCCAACGTCAATGGCTTTGAAAATCGCTTCCGCAAGGCAACGTAAGCGCAAGCGGAGCCGGCAATCGCCAGGGCAGCCGCAGGCACCACAACAACATCGATACCGCCAATAAACAGGCAGACATTCGTAAGTAGCTGCCATCCATGCCAATACCGGTAGTACTGCTGATGCGTAATCCCGCCGGCTTTCGTAACGTCATCAATCTCGGCAACAGTCATCGTCTTAAACGGAGAACCTTGGTCCTTTTGCCGTGCGACTTCAATGATAAAACGATTGTTATCAAAGCAAACAGGACCAGCTGCAACACGGTGGTCGTAGACATACATGTTAGACAACAGGGCCGAGGACTCCGAACCCTGCGCATGCGACTCGATAACGGGCCTCGGCAGGCAATTCGCCGCGGTATTGCTCAGGACAAATGCGACCTGAAGAACCAAAAACAGAAACATGACCTTGAAGGGAAGGCTATCTGCAAAGGAGGTTAAACGAGTTTTATTCACAGGGCATCCAAACACAAAGATCGCGTCCACAGGAATCGGCACCTATGTAATACCACAATGCGCGCTTGCAACCTCGCCACGCTCACACGTCAACAAGGCTTGTAGCAAACGTTCTTGGTGATTAGCGGGACATTACCCGCGGGTGCCCGCCTACGCTTACAATAGTCGTGTCCCATGGGACACATTGTTTATTCCGCAGGGCCGATATGCTGCCCACGCGAAAGGATATTCTCGTTCATGACTTCAACCCTTCCCGCCTCCATCGATAAGCTCGCCATCGTTGTCGTTACGTACAAGCGCCAGGAACTCCTGGCCAACTTGTTCGACTCCATGACCGAGCTCACGGCAACGCCCTGGCGCATCGTGATTGTCGATAACGAGAATTCGCGCGAGACCGAGGCCATGTGCACCGCATTCAACGAGCGTCTGGCCAACCTGTGGGGCATCGACACCGAGCAGCCCGACGCGCAGGGCGGCACCGACCGTGTCATCTACGCCCCGCAGCTCGAAAACGGCGGCGGTGCGGGTGGCTTCTCCGCTGGCACTAAATGCGCCTACGATCTGGGAGCCCAGTGGTTCTGGGTCATGGACGACGACGTGCTCGTCATCCCCGAAGGCATCGAGCGCTTGGCCAAGTGGACCGACCGCTACGATGTTATCCAGGGTTCGCGCCTGGACTTTGACGGCGGCGCCTTCTTTTGGCAGTACCAGCTCATCCTTTCGCTCGGCATCCCTAACCCCATCGCCAAGTGGGATCTGGGTCCCGAGGGCTACCGCACCATGAACCAACTGTGCTTTGAGGGCGGCATGTTCTCGCGCCGTGTGGTCGACAAGATTGGCCTGCCCGACGCGCGCTTCTTTATCTACGGCGACGATGCCTGCTACGGCTACGTAGCCAGCCAGCACTTCCCTGCCGCCGTGGTCGCCGACGTGGTGCTCAAGCGCGCCCGCGCCGTCTCTAACTGGGATATCGCCGGCAAACGACAGCTCAACTCCACGAGCGACACCAACCGCTACTACATCATGCGCAACCGAGGCTTCCTCGCTCGCTATATGCAGATCTACGGTGACTACCACCCCATGCTGTTCCGCCTGGGCAATGCCGCGACCTTCTGCAAGGAATTCATTCGTCTGGCAGCAGTCGACAAATGCTTTAAGACCGGCATTCCGGCGCTGCGCCGTGGCATGAAGGACGCCCGCAAGATCGTAAAGGATCCCAACTGGAAGCCCATGCCGCCCATGAAGGATACCGAGTAACGGAAGACGGAAACACCTCGGCGCTTAAAGCCGTTGGCACACCGCAGCCACATGCTGCCCGTCAAATCCAAACCCCCAGCGCATGCGACCCACGCCGGGTCGCGGCACACGGATTTCGTCGATGCCGTCGCGCTCTATGTCGAGCAGCGCCTGAACCGCCAACAGTTCCAGGCCCAGGGCATCGACGCCAGGGTCGTACAACATGTTGACCGTAATGAGCGGTCGCTCATCGAGCATGCCGAGCGTGTCGGCCACGTCAAACACCCGACCGGTGGGAATCACCTGGATATCCCAGCGATCCGAGACGCCACTTCGCTTGGAGCTGGGATTGCAATAGCCGGGCAGTCCAAAGCAGAGCCCCTGAAGCGCCAGATGATAGGCTGTCGGCACATCTGATTGGCCCACATCGATGCCCAGATCGCCGATAGCACAGCTCAAAGCTTGCTTTACAGTGTCCTCGTCTCCTCGGCACAGCCCGTCATGGAACGAGTCGATAACTCCAACGTCCTCAACGGCGCACTCAAACCATTCCAGAATTGCAAGACGAAGCGCCTGACGCACTTCGTTATTAGGCAGACGCAGGGAACGAAGGCACGCGCCGTCCTCCGAATGCCCCGTCATATCCGTCGTAAGGAATCCAGACAGATACAGCGCAGTCCAGATATCTTCGGGCTTGGCGGCATCGACCTCCTCGGCATGCATATGCACTGGCGCCTCAATAAACCCATGCGGCTCAACCAAATCGAACAATGTGGACAGGCGAATGAGATTCCAGTCGCCGACGCATGCGCCCAGACAGTCGGCGTAACAATACAGATCCGCCCGAACGGGCGCGACGCAATCGCGATGTGCGTAGTCCACCACGCGCTCCGGGCTCGAGCAATAAAAACCACCAAACAGATAGCCCTCGAGCCACTCACGCGCGTCATCCAGACAGCCGTTGCGACCGATGCAATCCAACAACACTTGGACTTCGTCGTCCGAAAAACCGAACCATCGATCACACCAACTCGACAACGCTGTCGCCGACCGATAGGAAACCCCACGTTGGGACAACGCAAACTCGGCATGACCGGGGCGTTCGCACATCAGACACGTCAATCGCAACGAGTCGCCGGCATCGGCAATGGTGTCGAACAACATTCGGCTGAGCGACTCTAGGGAATCCACGCTACCGTCGTCCTTAGCGTCCAAACGCTTTGGACATACCGCGTCGTAGTCGTCTATCAGAAGAACAACCTGCTCATCGAAAGCTGCCTGGAGCAGCTTGATAAGCACGCCAAGCGCCGCATCGATCTCCTTATCGCTGGCCACCCCACGCGCCGCCCTCTCGATAAGACGGACCTCACGTCTTGACAGATCAGGTGCGGCAAGCAGCGGCAGCAATCGGGCGCACTCGTTCGCGACAGCGCTGCGAATAGCCGCCGCAGCATCGGCGTCGCGCCTCGCAGCGGCAGCAGAAAAATCGAGCAAGATGACGGGATAGCACGCGTACTCATCACGAAAGCGACCACCGCCCGCCTGCCAAATCTGGGTGCCGACGAACGGGCTTCGATCCGGCCGTCGGTGATCAGATCGTTCCAAATAGCATTTGAGCATCGATAGATTCATGCTCTTGCCAAAACCCTTGGGCCGACAACAAAGCGCAACAGGTGCTTCGCTGTCCAATATATCGGCAATAAACATAGTCTTATCGACGAGTAAACACCAATTGATTGCATCAGAAAAGTCGTGCACTTCAACCGGCAGAGCTGCGTTATCCGCATAACTGAGCAACCGTGCGCCAAACGCATGAGCAACACCATAATTCGCCTGTTCAGACACCGTAAACTCTCCTTCTAACGCAGCACGATGCCCATTGTAGCGAGCGGGTAGAGCGCAACAATATCGACATGCAAACGTTTCGGGCAACGGTAGCAGCAGACCCCCGAGGGGGCATAACAAATCGTTGCACAACAAAAACGGGGCCCGATGCCGCCGCACCGGACCCCGTCCCAAACTCTTATAGAAAACGATCTAGAAGATTACTCCTCCGAGCCGTCCTCCCCAGAAGCCTTCTTCTGCTGATCGAGCTTATGCTTACCACTTACGATAGACGTAGCGCCCAGTGTGGCCAAGCTCGCGCTGGCAAGGCTCGCCATCACAATCAGATCGCCCGTCTTGGGCATGTTGCCGCCCGAGGACTTGGTAGTTGTAGTCGTCGTGGTCGTGGTGGTCACCGTTTTGGAGTCATTTTGCTCTTGGACCTGGTTGTCAGCACCGCTCTTGTCGTCGTCTTCGGACTGTTTCTTTTCGCCCTCGGCCTTGCTCTTGTCCTTCTCCTCAGATTCAGACTTCTTATCCTCGTCCTTCTTCTGTTCGGACTTGTCGCTCTTCTCCTCAGAGCTAGAACCCTTATCGGATTCGGTCTTCTCAGAAGCCTTGTCCTTGGAGTCGCCCTTTGCGGCTTCGATCTTTTCCGTGGAAACCTGATCAGAGTTGCCCTTGTTCTGGGTCGAGCCGTTATTGACGCCAGCCATCAGCGAAGAGCCCAGCGTAGAGCCAAGCTGCTCGGAGAAAGAAGGCTTCTTGTCCGGCGAAGCAACGGGAACGTCCGGCGCCTTATTCGAGTCATCCTTGGAAGCATCGGAACCAGGGGTTGCGTCAGAGCCGGAGCCGTTGTTAGAGCCGGTGCCAACGGACGAATCGCTCGAGCCGGTGGATGAGTTAGAGGTGCCAGCGCCGGTCGAACCAGAAGCGTCGCTGTCCGTATTGCCGGCAGAGCTTGAAGACGAATCGCCCGCAGCAGAGCCGTTTGAATCGGAACCGTTCGAGGTAGAGCCGTTGTTGGTAGTGCCACCAGCAGAGCCATCACCGTCAGCATCGGTCGAGGGCGCATCCATCCTGTCATCGTTAGCATCGCCACGCGAGCCGTCATTCGAATCAGGCGTCGGCGAGGGCGCCGGCGCGGGCTCGGGCTGCACGGGCGTCGCAGCGGCAGCGGCCTCGTCCTCGGCGATATAAACCAAGCAGTCCTTCAGCTCATTGCGGTAGCGGTTCTTCCAGCCCTCATGATACTGGGGCTGGCTCGAATACTTGGTCGCCACGTTATTGACCACACTGTTGGAAAGCGCCGTCACAAACTCGCGGTCGGACATATCGTTGGAGAGATTCGCCCAACGGAAGAAGTCCCTGCAGCCACCGGTGCCGCACATGTTGGTGATGCTCCACACCATGCCCTTAACGCAATCGGCACGGCCCGAAATATCAATGCCCAGGCCACTCTTGAGCCACGCCTCGGTCACCGCATAGTACGAGTTGTACGCATAGGCATCTTGAAGAGCTGAGAACTCAACAGGATCGATGTTATAAGCGCCCTGGAAGGCCTCCTGCGCAATACGGCCCAACTCGGTGAGCTGGCCGTTCTCGTACATGGCATTGCTCATGTTGGAAATCTCGCTGCCGCGATCAATCGCATCCTTGAGCATGCTGTATTTTTCGGGGTTGTAGTTGTAGGCCTGCTTCATAAACGGAATGAGCGACCAACGACGGTCGAACTGGTAATAACCCAGCGCGTTATAACCGTCACCGTACGAAAAGCCCTGGTTATAGTTGCCGTGACTCTCATATTTGGTGAAGTACTTCATCTCGGGAGTCACGTTAACAAACGAAACGCCCTGGACCGACCTCAGCACGCCCGAAAAGGACTGCTGGGTATAGAGACCCTTATCGATATCGGTCGCATCCGAGGCAACGCCCGGCGTGGGCTCCTCGGCAGCGGCGGGTGCCGGCGCGGAAACGGCGCCAAACGAAAGCGCCAGCGTCAGGCCCGCGACAATCGCAGAATGCTTGGGCTGCATAAGATCCTCCCTGCATTGGTGTAGTTAAAGTGCAGTTTGCAAAGATAAGAATAAGTATTGCAGCTCGCCCGTTGTTGCACAACAACCCCTCGGTAAACGGCAACAACCCTCCGCGAAATCTAAAGGAATTAAACAAACTGGTCGTCGGGCACCAGAAGAAGATCGCCGTAGCGTCCCATCAGCCCGTCTCTCAACTGACAGAAAGCGGGGATATAGACGTTCAAGATACGCTGAATCAAATCTTGAGCGAGCTTGTTGTCATAGATATGGACGTTCGTATTGCGGTCTCTGAGCATATCTAGCCATGCCGCCTCATCAATAAAGTCATAGAATCGGTAGGCTTCCTTCAAGATGGCACGAGGAGACCCCGATGCAGCAAGCGTGGCGCCCTCATACTCGAGCAGACGTTTAAGGAGCTTCCAGCTCAGTTCAAACTGAAGGTTGAACTTATTAATCAATCCACTCTGAACAAAATCATTGCTAAGATCCTGATTGGGTGCATCCTCAAGATTCGCCAAGGCGCTGGCAAAGTTCTCATATTTTTTCATACAGAATCACACCATCCCTGGCAATTTCATCGAGCAATTGCTGCGATAAGGACTCATCCAGATTGACGACGTCTATATCTAAAAGAGTATCAAGACGCTCCTCTATCAGATATGAGAAACGGTCGAAATCCCGGCAACCTGCTACAGCAATATCAATATCGCTCTTAGGCAGGTTGTCACCTCGAGCGCGAGAACCAAACAACACAACCTTCTCGGCGTCACATTCCCGAGCAAAAACTTCGATTTGCTTGTATACCTTGTCGAGAGATGCCATTTGCAGCCCTACAGTTTAATGTCAAAGTTGATCTCGGGGACGGCGGCCAGGTCTGCCAGGGTCACACCGTCGACGTACTTTTCGATGACCTCGTCCAGACCGCGCCAGAATTTGACGGTCGAGCAAAGATCACTGCGGGCGCAGCTGTTGTCGATGCCATCGCACGCCACCGGAGCCGTGCTGCCCTCGACGGCGCGCAGGATGTCGCCGGCACGCACCTCGGCCGGGTCCTTGGCCATCATGTAGCCGCCGCCCTTGCCGCGCACGCTCTTAAGTAGGCCCGCCTTCATGAGCGGACGAACCAGCTGTTCCAGATACTTCTGCGAAATGCGCTCGCGGTCGGCAACCTCGCGCAGAGCAATCTTGCCCTCGGCGTCACCGAGCGCCGCGATATAGATCATCAGACGGAGGGCATAGCGGCCCTTAGAAGAAATGAGCATACCTACCCTCCCATCGTTACTGGGACAACATAACCAGGTTTGTTTGTCCCAAATCTTAAGTAAGTGGGACAAACACAACAGGTTATTTTGTCCCACATCTAGAAAAGTCGAGTGGATTAGTCGGGTTTTCCCTTGACTAACGCCGAACCCATAGTAACTTTATTCCGAGAAGATTCCTAGGGTTTAGCACACCTATGAGTACACCATATACAGAGAGGGACAGCATGAGCGCAAATCCGCTGCTTTCCATCGAAGGTCTGACCGCCTCCGTGGACGAGAAGACCATCCTCCACAACGTCAACCTCAACGTCGCCGCCGGCGAGACCCACGTGCTGATGGGCCCCAACGGCGCCGGCAAGTCCACCCTCGGCCACCTGGTCATGGGCGACCCCGTCTACACGGTCAACGACGGACGTATCGTCTTTGACGGCCAGGACATCATCGAGCTCACCACCGACAAGCGTTCGCGCGCCGGCCTGTTTCTGAGCTTCCAGGCCCCGGTCGAGATCCCGGGCGTGCCGCTGTCGAGCTTTTTGCGCGCCAGCATCGCCGGCCGCCCCGGCCTGGAGATGAAGGGCAAGGAGTTCCGACGTCGCGTCAAGGAGCTCGCGGCCGAGCTTAACATGGATACCTCCTACCTCAACCGTGAGCTGGGCGTGGGCTTCTCGGGCGGCGAGAAAAAGAAGGTCGAGATGCTCCAGCTTCTGCTGCTGCAGCCCAAGCTCGCCATCCTAGACGAGACCGACTCCGGCCTGGACGTCGACGCGCTTTCCACCGTCAGCCACGGCATGGACGCCTACCGCAAGAGCTGCGACGGCTCCATGCTCATCATCACGCACAACACGCGCATCCTGGAGCACTTGGATGTCGACCGCGTCCACGTTATGGTCAAGGGTCACATCGTGCGCGAGGACGACGCCTCGCTCATCCCCTGGATCGACAAGAACGGCTTTGAGACCTTTGAGCGCGAGGCCGCCGAGCAGCGCGCCCAGGCCGAGGCCGCCGCTGCCGAGCAGCAGGCGTAAAGGGGCGACGTAATGACCAAGAACCGCACCGAGGTCGCGGACATCGACCGCAGCCTCTACGACTTCACCTATGGCGAGGAGGGATTCGAGCGCCTCGACGCCGGCATCACGCCCGACATCGTGCGCGAGATCAGCGCCAAGAAGGACGAACCGCAGTGGATGCTCGACCTGCGCCTCAAGTCCCTCGAGATCTTCAACCGCTTCCCCGATCCGACGTGGGGCCCCTCCATCGAGGGCCTGGACATGGACAACATCGTCACCTACGTCAAGCCCAACACCGACCAAAAGCACGACTGGGAGTCGGTGCCCGACGACATCAAGAACACCTTTGAGCGCCTGGGCATCCCCGAGGCCGAGCGCAGCTACCTGGCGGGCGTCGGCGCGCAGTACGACTCCGAGCTGGTCTACCACAACATGCAGGACACCGCGTCCAAGATGGGTATCGTCTATTCCGGCATCGAGGAGGCCCTGCACGACCCGCAGTGGGAGCCGCTCATCCACGAGAAGTTTATGACGCTCATCCCGCCCACCGACCACAAGTTTGCGGCCCTGCACGGCGCCGTATGGTCGGGCGGCTCGTTTGTCTACGTGCCCAAGGGCACCAAGTTGGACTTCCCGCTGCAGAGCTACTTCCGCCTTAACGCCAAGGGCGCCGGCCAGTTTGAGCACACGCTCATCATCGTCGAGGACGACGCCGACCTGCACTTCATCGAGGGTTGCTCCGCGCCCAAGTACAACGTTGCCAACCTCCACGCCGGCGCCGTCGAGCTCTTTGTGGGCAAGCGTGCGCACCTGCGCTACTCGACCATCGAGAACTGGTCCAAAAACATGTACAACCTCAACACCAAGCGTGCGCGCGTGGACGAGGATGGCGACATAGAGTGGATCAGTGGCTCCTTCGGCAGCCACGTGGGCTACCTCTACCCCATGAGCGTGCTCAACGGCCGCCGCGCCCGGTCGAGCTTTACCGGCATCACCTTTGCCGGCGCCGGGCAGAATCTCGACACCGGCTGCAAGGTCGTGCTCAACGCCCCCGAGACCTCGGCGACCGTCGAGACCAAGGGCATCTCCAAGAGCGGCGGCATCCAGACGTTCCGCAGCTCTATTGTGGCGACACCCAAGGCCGAGGGTTCCAAGGCAACCGTGAGCTGCCAGTCGCTGATGCTCGACGACCAGAGCCGCTCCGACACCATCCCCGCCATGGACATCCGCGCCAAGAACGTCGACATCGGCCACGAGGCCACCATCGGCCGCATCGGCGACGACAAGGTGTTCTACCTGATGAGCCGCGGCATCTCGGAGGAAGAGGCCCGCACCATGATCGTCAACGGCTTTGCCAACCCGGTCTCCAAGGAGCTGCCGCTGGAGTACGCCGTCGAGATGAACAACCTGATCAAGCTCGAGATGGAAGGAGCGATCGGATAATGAAACAGGAAACCAACACCGCTGCTACCACACTCGAGCAGGTCAACGCGATGCCCGCAGCAACCTGGGGCTGGTTGAAAATGAACCAGACCAAGCTCGAGCTCTCTGACGAGCTTGTCGCCGCTCCCGCCGATGCCGTTGAGGTCGAAGGCTTGGGCGAACAGTTTATTGGCGTGACAGACGCGTTCGACGCCGCCATGGAAGCCATGGCCGAGCGCTTCCCCGAGCGCCGTACCGCTGCCCCCGGTGATGCCGCCGACCGCGCCCGCATCACGCCCGAGACCGAGCTCGACGTGCCCGCCACCTCTGTCTACCAGGCCGGCGCCATCAAGCTCGAGGAGGAGCTCTCCCCTGCCGAGGCCTTCGAGACCGGCATGGGCGAGGCTGCCTATGCGTATCTGACCGAGCACGCCACCAAGCGCATCGTCATCGATGTTCCCGCCTACCAGCACGCCGCCGTTACCGTGCGCGTGAGTGGCGTCGACGCAGCGGCTGCGATTGCCGCCATCGACGTCGTCGCCCGCCCGCAGGCAACGCTCGACCTCGCCCTAGCCCTGGACTCCCCCGTTGCCGGCGAGGGCGTCGTGGGCTCCGTGCTGCGTGTGTGCGCCCACGAGTACGCCACCGTCAACGTGACCTGCACGCAGACACTCGACGACAGCTGGATCGCACTCGACGACACCGGCCTGTTCCTAGACGAGGGCGCGCGCGTCAACGTGCAACACACCGTCCTGGGTGCCGGCGCCAGCGCCACCGGCCTTGCCGGCGACCTGCTGGGCGATACCGCCAAGGTCACCATCGATACTGACTACCTGGGCGCCCGCGAGCAGGTACGCGACTTTAACTACGAGCTGCGCCACCGCGGTCGCAAGACCGAGTGCGAAATCGACGCCAACGGCGTGCTGACCGGCACGTCCAAGAAGGTCTACCGCGGCACCATCGACCTCGTGCACGGCTGCAAGGGTGCAACCGGCACCGAGCGCGAGACGGTGCTTTTGGCCAACAAGGGCGTCGACAACAAGACCGTTCCCGTCATCCTCTGCGACGAGGACGACGTCGCCGGCAACCACGGCGCCACCATCGGTCACGTCCGCGACGAGCAGCTGTTCTACCTCGCCTGCCGCGGCCTTGACCAAAACGCCGCCGAGGACCTGTTCATCCGCGCCAAGCTGGAGGACGCCGCGCTTTCCGCCACCGACGAGCGCACCCGCGCCGCCGTCGTCCGCCTGGGCAACAACCTGATCGACAACTTTGAAGAGGAGCTCGCATGATCGACACCGAGCACGTTAAATGCGACACCTGCACCGCCCCCGAGCCCATGGAGCTCGACGCCAGCGACGAGGCTTCGCGCGGCTGGCCCACCGTAGATATCGAGACCAACCCCTACAAGGGCCAGTTCCCGCTGTTCCAGCAGCACCCCGAGATCGCCTTCCTCGATAGCGCCGCCACCGCGCAGCGCCCTGCCTGTGTGCTCGACGCCGAACGCGACTTCTACCAGCGCATGAACGCCAACCCCCTGCGCGGCCTGTACTCGCTGTCCGTCGAGGCCACCGACGCCATCGCGAAGGTCCGCCAACAGATCGCCGATCTCATCGGCGCCCCCAGCGCCAACGAGATCGTCTTCACCCGCAACACGAGCGAGTCGCTCAACCTGGTCGCCAAGAGCTTTGCGTCCACAGTGCTCGAACCGGGCGACGAGGTCGTCATCACCATCATGGAGCACCACTCCAACCTGATTCCGTGGCAGCAGGTCTGCCGCGAGACCGGTGCCAAGCTCGTCTACCTCTACCCCACCAAGACCGGCCAGCTCACGACCGAGGAGGTTCTGGCCAAGGTGGGCCCCAAGACCAAGATCCTGGCCGTGGGTCAGGTCTCTAACGTCCTGGGCGTCGAGAATCCGGTCAAGAACCTCGGCAAGCTCGTGCACAAGTACGGCGGCTATCTGGTCGTCGACGGCGCACAGTCGCTGCCGCACATGCCAGTCAATGTGGCCGATCTGGGCGCCGACTTCTTTGCCTTTAGCGCGCACAAGGCCATGGGCCCCATGGGCATCGGCGTGCTGTGGGGCAAGATGGACCTGCTCAACGCCATGCCGCCCATGCTTACCGGCGGTGAGATGATCGACTCGGTTACCGAGCAGGACGCCGTCTGGGCGCCCGTTCCCGAGAAGTTCGAGGCCGGCACGCAGGACGCCGCCGGCATCTTCGCCACGGGCGCGGCGCTTGACTACCTGGTCAACACGGTAGGCTACGAAAACATCCAGGCACGCGAGCAGGCACTCGTCCACTACCTGATGGGCGAGCTCATGCAGCTCGACTTTGTCCAGATCATCGGCTCAATCTATTGGGATAACCACCACGGCGTCGTGAGCTTTAATGTCAAGGGCATCCACCCGCACGATGTCGCGAGCATCATGGACATGGACGGCGTCTGCATCCGCGCCGGTCACCACTGCGCGCAGCCGCTGCTCACCTGGCTGGGCGTCGAGAACCTCGCCTGCTGCCGCGCCAGCGTGGCCTTCTACAACGACAAGGCCGATATCGACAAGTTCATCGCCGGCCTGCATCACGTTTGGAGCACGTTCAATGGGTAATCTGTACACCTCCACCACATTTATGGAGCACAACTCGCACCCCGACTACAAGTACGAGATGGATGCCCCCACGCACGAGCACGACGGCATCAACCCCAGCTGCGGAGACGAACTCACTCTGCAGCTACGTGTCGAGAACAACGTGATCGAGGAGGCCTCCTTTACCGGTCACGGCTGCGCCATCAGCCAGGCAAGCGCCGACATCATGGCCGACCTCATCACCGGCGAGACCGTCGAGGAAGCTCACCGCCTGGCAGAGCTCTTCCTCGCCATGATCCGCGGCGAGCAGCTCTCCGAGGAAGACCTGGAAGACCTAGACGAAGCCGCCCAGCTCCAGGACATCTCGCACATGCCCGCCCGCGTCAAATGCGCCGAGCTCGCCTGGCGCACCCTCGACGGCATGCTCACGGGACAAAATAATCAGTAGTATTTGTCCCAAATCTTAAGAATTTTGTTGGCCGAATCGCTAGACAAGAGTGGTTCGGCCATTTTCTATTCCGAGCCCTCAGCCTGAGCATTCACCCGCGCATAAGCGCGCACGATACGAGAGACGGTACTCTTGCTGATTCCCGTATACCGTTCGATCTCGCGCACCGTGTAGCCGCCATCGTGCAGGGCGAAAATGATTCCGTCTCGCCGCGAGGGTGCTACGGTCTTGAGTTCGTTGAGCGGCACACCCAGGCGCTTCGCCATCTTGTCGGCAAACGCACGCCGCTCCCACTCCGTCTCATCCATATCGTGAATCACCGGATCGGAACCATCGGGCATCGACAGAGAATAATCCAGAAACCCCTTGGCAGACTCAAAGAGCTCGAGAACACAAGAAGGGTCCGAAAATCCCCTCGTCATATCGTTGTCATACGCTCGAAGATACTCGGCAAAGCTGCTCCAGGGATAACGCTCGATCAGGGCGATACCCGCCTCCTGCGGATTAGCGTGAACATAGCGAATGGCAGCCATCAGATAACGGTCGGTATCGAGCGAGCGCCGGTCAAAACGGTTCTGGAACAGATGGCCCGTGCGCCCCGTGCGTTTATTGAACCGCCGCGCGTACGTCAAAAGCAGCCGGTGCATCGCCGCGCTCATCGCGTCCTCGTAATCTGCAAGCACCAAATGCACGTGATTGCCCATAAGGCACCAGGCGACAACCGTCACGCCCGCCTCGCGGCAGCAATCGCGCATCAGCTCCAAAAACTCCCACCGGTCTTCATCGCCCTCAAAGATGAGCTGCTTGCCCACACCGCGGGCACAGACATGGTAAAAGCCGGTAACCGTTCTCCAAACGCGCTGCATGGCGCTCCCTTCGCCGGGATCTGATTGCCATCCAATACAGCACGATTGAAGCGTGCCATCAAAACATTCACGCAAAACAATACACTCGCGCGGCCAAAGGCAGTAAACGGGCGGCGAACGGCACCGTTGCAACAGGTCAGACCCCGCAACGCATACAAGAGCTGACCAAAAGCTTGCCCAAGACGAACCCCCTCTACGGAAGTTCGCGACCACAGAACATATAGTTAAACCGTTTCAATTAAAACTTCCGGACTTCTCGCTACGAAAACTGAGCCGTTCGCCGAATATTCCGTGCATTTCGCGGTATTATAGGGGCTGCATGTCATGTCCCTTTCGAAGGGTCGCCCGGCAATCGCCAGCCACGACCCCCAGACGGGACGCCAACACGATAGAGAGGAGAGGCATGCAGTACTCACAGGAAGTGGAGAACATGTGCCCCGTTGCCAAGGGTGCATACCACGGCCCCGCACCCATCCCCGAGGAGGGCAAGTGGGTCCAGGCTAAGGAGATTTCCGACATCTCCGGTCTTACGCACGGTGTGGGTTGGTGCGCACCTCAGCAGGGCGCCTGCAAGCTCACGCTGAACGTCAAGGACGGCATCATCGAGGAGGCCCTCGTTGAGACCATCGGCTGCTCGGGCATGACCCACTCTGCCGCCATGGCTTCCGAGATCCTTCCCGGTAAGACCATCCTCGAGGCCCTCAACACCGACCTCGTCTGCGACGCCATCAACGTTGCTATGCGCGAGATCTTCCTGCAGATCGTTTACGGCCGCAGCCAGACCGCGTTCTCCGAGGGCGGCTTGCCCGTGGGCGCCTCCCTCGACGACCTCGGCAAGGGCCTTCGCTCTCAGGTCGGCACCATGTTCGGCACCAAGGCCAAGGGCGCTCGTTACCTCGAGCTCGCTCAGGGCTACGTCACCCGCATGGCTCTCAACGACAAGAACGAGATCATCGCATTCGAGTTCCTGAACCTCGGCAAGTTCACCGACGCCGTCAAGGCCGGCAAGACCCCCGAGGAGGCCATCGCTGGCGCTATGGGCCACTATGGTCAGTGGGAGAACGCTGCCAAGTACATCGACCCGCGCACCGACGAGGAGACTCACTCCGTCGCCAGCGTGTTCCCGGTTCACGAGTAGAAAGGGAGGGAAATAACTATGACTGTTACGTTCGAAGGTTACGAGCGCCGCGCTGACAAGATCAACAAGTGCCTCGCCGACAACGGCATCGCCTCCCTCGAGGAAGCTCTGCAGATCTGCACCGACAAGGGCTTCAACCCGCGTGAGATCGTCAACAACACCCAGTCCATCGCCTTCCAGAACGCCGAGTGGGCCTACACCCTCGGCTGCGCTCTCGCTGTCAAGCGTGGCGCCAAGACTGCTTCTGAGGCTGCCGCCATCATCGGCGAGGGCATCCAGGCCTTCACCGTTCCCGGCTCCGTCGCTGAGGACCGCAAAGTCGGTCTGGGCCACGGCAACCTGGGCGCTATGCTGCTCTCCGACGACACCGAGTGCTTCGCCTTCCTGGCCGGCCACGAGTCCTTCGCTGCCGCTGAGGGTGCTATCGGCCTGGCTCTGAACGCCAACAAGGCTCGCAAGAAGCCGCTGCGCGTTATCCTGAACGGTCTGGGCAAGGACGCCGCCCAGATCATCGCCCGCATCAACGGCTTCACCTATGTGAAGACTCAGTTCGACTACTACACGGGCGAGCTCAAGGTCGTCGAGACCATCCCCTACTCCGATGGTCCCCGCGCTGCCGTTAACTGCTACGGCTCCGACGACGTCCGCGAGGGCGTTGCCATCATGTGGCACGAGAACGTCGACATCTCGATCACCGGCAACTCCACCAACCCCACGCGCTTCCAGCACCCCGTCGCTGGCACCTACAAGAAGGAGCGCCTCGAGGCTGGCAAGAAGTACTTCTCCGTCGCTTCTGGTGGCGGCACTGGCCGTACCCTGCACCCGGACAACATGGGCGCCGGCCCTGCCTCTTACGGCATGACCGACACCATGGGCCGTATGCACTCCGACGCCCAGTTCGCCGGTTCTTCCTCCGTGCCTGCGCACGTCGACATGATGGGTCTCATCGGCATGGGCAACAACCCCATGGTCGGTGCCACCGTCGCCTGCGCTGTCGCCGTCGAGGAGGCCCTCAAGGCCTAATCGCGCCCGCGCGATGCTCATATAGTTGAGCTTTAGAGCCGCTACCTTTCGAGGTAGCGGCTCTTTTTGTTTGCGCTATCGCAGGGTAGCGAATGCCGATATATCAGTTGGGGCGAAATACGAGATGTGACGAGATGAAACGTCAGAGCGTCCATGACGCCCACCTGTCATATGTGCCCTTTACCGATTTGCCGAGTCTTTGCGGCCCCATTACCGATCACCCGTGCGACAATGCGCCGGACGAGAAAGGAATCCGATGGAATCGACTGATGTACTGGTAATTGGATCTGGCATTGCGGGCCTTTGCGCCGCCATCGAAGCGGCGCGCACGGGTGCAACCGTCGCTGTGGCAAGCGCCGGCAAGACTATGAGTGGATCGAGTTTCTTCCCCGGAACCTGGGGCTTGGGGCTTATCGGACCCGTTAACGAAGACGACGAACAAGACCTCATCGACACCATCCAGACCGTTGGTGGCGGCGTCGCCGACCCCGAGCTTGTCCAGACGTTTGTCCACGGCATTCCCCAGGCAATTGAATGGCTCGAGCAAGACCTGGGCGTTGAGCTCCAGCGTCCGCAAAGCGCTGAGAGCGCTCAGCAAAAGCAGTTTATCCCCTGCTTTGACCACAAGACGCGCATGTGGCGCGGCCTCACCCGCAAGCCCCTTGAGGACGCTCTGACGACCCGAATCGAGTCACTCGGCATTCGCCTGCTCCCCCGCCATGAGCTTATCGACCTTGTTGAGAACACGAACGGCAGAATCACCGGAACCGTGCTCTACGACCTTACCGAAAATCGAATCGTGCCCTTTGCTGCCAAGGCCACGATCATCGCAGCCGGTGGCACAGGCGGCCTGTTCGAGCGCAGCCTTACGTCGGCTGATGTGCTCAGCTCCTCGCAGGCCATCGCACTGGCGCACGGCGCATCGCTTACTAATATAGAATTCATGCAGATGATGCCCGGCTTCATCGAGCCCAAGCGCAACCTGGTCTTCAACGAGAAAACCTGGCGCTACGTACATGTAGACCAGCCGGTCGATATTGCCGACGGCAAGCTAAACGATCTGCTTGAGCAGCGCTCTGGATATGGTCCTTTCACCTCGCGCTTGGCCTCCCGCGCCATCGACCTCGTCATAGATCAGGCAGGTGCAGAGGGCCTGGCGCTCCACTACGACTTCCCCCGCGAGGACATCCCCGAGTTTGTGCAGACCTTTGCCACCTGGCTGCAAGACGAGCACGGCATCGCGCCGACCGACGAGATGCGCGTGGCGATGTATGCCCACGCCGCCAACGGCGGTATCAAAATCGACAAGACCGCGTACGCAGGCGTTGAGGGCCTCTACGCCTGCGGTGAGGCAACAGGCGGCATGCACGGCGCCGACCGCATTGGTGGCTTGTCAAGCGCCAACGGCATCGTGTTCGGGCGCATCGCAGGCGCATCGGCAGCCCAAGCAGCACAGAAAGAGCCCGAGACAGCCCTGAAGGCGGATATCGCCCTCCCCCAGTACGGCATAGCCGCAACAGATGCTGAACGCCTGACACACAGCCTAAGGCACACGATGAGCACCTATTGCATGATCAACAGGACCGAAACAGGCCTATCCGAGGCACTGCACGAGCTTGAAAACATTCAAGATGATGCCACAGCTCTAAATAAGCCGCATGCCAACGACAGCGAAATCGCTGCGCTCGCCCGCATACAGTCGCAGATTCAGCTAGCACAGAAAATGGTCAAAGCCATGCGCAAGCGAACCGAAAGCCTCGGATCGCACTATCGAGCGAATTAAACTGGACACCCATCTAAAGCAAAACACAACTAATCGATATCTATGGGCCCCGTGAAATCGAAGTGGCACGGGGCCCATTCGTGTCCGCACGGCAGCGTATCCTAATTCTGAATACAGAGCGGGCAAAGCCCGCATAGACAATAGGCCAGCGAGGAGGAGATATGGACAGTAGAGATATCGAGAAGTGGCGTGTCGAACTTGATAGCTACGCCAATGTGGAAGACGGCGTTGAGTATTGGCTCGCACGCGATTTAATGGAACCTATGGGGTACACTCGATGGGAGAACTTTGCCGAAGTTGTTAAGAGGGCAAAAGTCTCGTGCGAAACAAACAAAACTCCAGTTGATTCCCATTTTCGTGACACCACGAAAATGGTAACTGCCGGTGTCGCCGCTCGCGCGGTTAAAGACTACAAACTTACGCGCTATGCATGCTATTTAATCGCCCAGAACGGAGATTCAAACAAGCAAGAAATCGCGCTCGCACAGGCGTACTTCGCCGTGCAGACGCGCCGGTTTTACTGATCCCCAGGGTAGACTCGATCTGTGAAAGCGGCTGTGCCCTTTCGGGTTCGACCCCAAGCGAGGTCAACAAAAAAGACGGCCAACTTTCGTTGACCGTCTTAACTTGCTTTGGTGGGCCGTCAGGGGGTCAGCCTGCTTTGCAGGCGGCCGCTGCGGCGCTTCGCGCCTTGCGCGCTGCGCTGGTAAATGCTCACGCATTTCCTCAGCTCCGCGCCCCGACGGGTTCGACCCCATGAAAGGTCAACAAAAAAAGACGGCCAACCTTCGTTGACCGTCTTAATCATCTTTGGGTGGGCCGTCAGGGGGTCGAACCCTGGACCTTGGGATTAAGAGTCCCCTGCTCTACCAACTGAGCTAACGACCCAAAGCTAAAGTCCGTTGTGGCGGACTTTAGAGGAGATATCGTGTGGTGGGCCGTCAGGGGGTCGAACCCTGGACCTTGGGATTAAGAGTCCCCTGCTCTACCAACTGAGCTAACGACCCGATATCAACACGAAGCAAGAACTGGGGTGGGTAAAGGGACTCGAACCCTCGACCTACGGGACCACAACCCGTCGCTCTAGCCAACTGAGCTACACCCACCGTGTCCTGTGCGCTTCGCGCTCGACTATTATTGCAAGGAACGCCACGCGATGCAAGCCCCAATTTTCAAGAATTTTGAAAAGAGTTTTTCAAGCGCGTTTCGAGCAATTCCCACCGGTTTCATAGGAGTAAACTTGCCCCACTGCAAATGCTCGAAAGGACCGGCATGAAAGAACTCTCCAACCGTACGGCAACGTTTACCGATTCGGTCATCCGCCGCATGACACGCATCTCCAATAAGTACGGCGCTGTCAATCTCTCGCAGGGCTTCCCTGACTTCGATCCCCCGGCGCAGCTGCTCAATAGCCTGAGCACCATCGCCGCCGACCCCAAGCCGCTTTACCACCAGTACTCCATCACCTGGGGCTCCCAGGCCATGCGCGAGGCGCTCGCCGCCAAGCAGGAGCACTTTATGGGCATGCCGGTGAACCCCAACGAGAATATCGTAGTCACTTGCGGCTCCACCGAGGCCATGATGGCCGCCATGATGACGGTCACGAACCCCGGCGACAAGGTCGTCATTTTCTCGCCGTTCTACGAAAACTACGGCGCCGACACGATCCTTTCGGGCGCCGAGCCCATCTACGTGCCGCTCAACCCGCCCACATTCGACTTTGACCGCGAGACGCTCGAGGCAGCCTTCCGCGACAACGATCCCAAGGCGATCGTCCTGTGCAACCCGTCCAACCCCTGCGGCAAGGTCTTTACCCGCGAGGAGCTCACCTTTATCGCCGACCTCTGCAAAAAGTACGACGCCTACTGCATCACCGACGAAGTCTACGAACACATCGTCTACGCGCCCCACGAGCACGTGTACATGGCCACGCTGCCCGGCATGTTTGAGCGCACCATCAGCTGCAGCTCACTGTCTAAGACGTACTCCATCACCGGCTGGCGTCTGGGCTACACCATTGCCCCAGCCCAGATCACCGAGCGCATCAAGAAGGTCCACGACTTCCTCACCGTAGGCGCCGCCGCTCCCCTGCAGGAAGCCGTCGTCACCGCCCTCAACTTCGACGACAGCTATTACCAGGAGGTCCTCGACCTCTACACCGCCAAGCGCGACCTGTTCTGTCAGGGACTCGACAGCATCGGCCTTACGCACAACGTGCCGCAGGGCGCCTACTACGTGATGATGGATATCTCGGAGTTTGGCTATGACAGCGACCTCGACTTCTGCGAGGATTTGGCCTCCAAGGTGGGCGTGGGCGCCGTTCCGGGCTCGAGCTTCTTCCGCGAGCCCGTCAACCATCTGATTCGTTTCCACTTTGCCAAGCGAGACGAGACGCTCAACGCTGCGCTTGAGAACCTCAAGTCGCTACGTGATAAAATCAACCCGCGCGGGTAAAGACGGCCCGGCAACTAAAGTAACCAAAGAAGCCCCGCATCGCCCGCCGCGTTGCGAGGCTTCTTTTTATAGCGCTTTCTTAAATGGTTTAGAGCGCTATATTTTAGTCACGGAGCAACTCATCCCGGAGAGAGGAATACTATGGCAGAGCAGCAGCTTATCGGAGCGCTCGAGGCCGGCGGCACCAAGATGGTCTGCGCCACGGGCTATGCAGACGGCACGGTCCTGGAACGCGAGCAGATTGCGACCACGACCCCGCAGGAGACCGTTGAGGCCGTCAACGCATGGTTTGCCGACAAGGACATCGCCGCGCTGGGCATCGGCGCCTTTGGCCCCACCGCAGTCAACCCTGCCTCGTCCCAATACGGCAAGATCCTGGAGACGCCCAAAACGGCATGGCGCTACTTTGACCTGCTGGGCACCATCCAAAACGAGCTCAATATTCCCTGCGGCTACGACACCGACGTCAACGTCGCCTGCCTGGGCAAGGTCACCTTTGGTTGCGCCCAGGGCCTCACTGACGTGGTGTATCTGACCATCGGTACCGGCGTGGGCGCCGGCGTGCTCTCGGGCGGTAAGCTCGTGCACGGCATGATGCATCCCGAGGCCGGCCACATCCTGGTCACGCGCGACCCGCGCGACACCATCGGCGAGCACAGCGGCTGCCCCTTCCACGACAACTGCCTCGAGGGCCTCATCGCCGGCCCCGGCGTTAGAAAGCGCTGGGATGGCAAGAGCGCCGGAGACATGGCTGATGACCCGGAAGCCATGGACCTGCTCGCCGGCTATCTGGCACAGGCACTCATGACCTACACGCTGTGCTACGCGCCGCAAAAGATCATCGTCGGCGGCGGCGTGGCCGACCACACTCCCATCGTGCCGCTCGCGCGCAAGAAGTGCGCCGAGATGCTCAACGGCTACATCGTCACGCCCGAGATGGCCGACATTGATAGCTATATCGTCAACAACAGCCTCGAGGGCAAACAGGGCATTATGGGCTGCTTGGCCCTGGGCGCTCAGGCGCTTCAGTAGCAGACGCACCCACAGGGCGTGGCGCGCCCGGCAAATCCGACCTACGGAACGACGCCACCACGCCTCATATAAGCCCTCAAATAAAAAAGGCCGCCTAGGACCAAACAATACGTCCTAGGCGGCTTTTTTGGCGCGCATCAGCGGCCGTAAGAGATATCGGAGCACAACGCCCGTTGCCGCACCACAGCAGTCGATCATCACATCGGTGATCATGCCGGCGCGTCCCGGCACAAAGAGCTGAATCGTCTCGTCGATCGAGGGAATCAGCAGCAGGAACACCGCCGTGGGCAGCAGCACGTCAAAGGTGCGCCGGCCCTCAAAATCAAAGGCGTGCGTTGCCAAGATACCGAGCACCATATACTCGGTAAAATGCGCGCACTTGCGAACAACAAAATTGGTCACCCATGCATATGGAAGTCCCACGCCGTGCAGGGAACCGCGGATAGCTTCCATGACTGTTAGGCTCAGCGAGCCCGACCCCGAGCCGGGAACCAGCGAATTGCCCCAGATCAAGAGCGCCATCAGGCAGGTCACGACCGCCCATTTTCGATTGATCTTAACCATGCAGAAGTTATGCCTCCGCGCGGAGCGGCGCGAAGCTGGCGGTACCGCCCTCGATAACGCTCAGATAGGCACGGCCCGTACGCTTGGCGGTAGAGGACTGCAGGCGCTCGATCTCTTCCTCGAGGATCTGATTGACGCGCTCGTGACGACGATTTTCCATAATGCCGGCGGCAATAGCCTCGGCTCGCTCGATGCTCTCACGCGAGATGCGGGCAGTATCCTCGGGGAACACAGCGCTGTGACGGCCAACATAGGCGGGGGCAGCAGGCTGAGGGGCAGCGACGGGAGCGGGCGCTACAACAGGAGCGGACTCGTCAACCTCATCCAGAATCGCGGTGGCGGCGGCCCACATGTCCTCGTGGCCCGTGCAATCGGCCATGGGGACATCAACCTCGAGCGAGGCGTCCGGAAGGTCGCCGGTGTCGATGCGATCTTGGGCATCAATCGATGCGGTGATGGCTGCAGGCTCATCGAGGTCATCGAGATCGATGTCCGCGACACCGGAGATGATAGGCATGCTGGCGAGGTTTGCGTTGTACGGCGCAGCCTCAGCCGCCTGCTGCTGGGCAGGAGCGCCCCAAAGCGAGCTTTCGGCGGCGCGGCGGGCGGCAACGGCCTCCTCGTCCGCGGTCATGGCTTCATCAACGTACGAATTATCGGCAGAAGCGTTCGCGTCCGCCGAGGTAGCGCTGTAGGCGTTATTGGCTGCCGCGTTGGCGACGAGTGCCACGAAAGCCGCCGTGCTGCCCGCAGGGGCGGCCTGGGAGCCAGACACGGCGCGTGCCGCGGCGGCGATGTCGTCGCGATTGAAGGAACCGGACTGCCCGCCGTTGGTGAGCTCGTCGATGGCGACTTGATAGACGTCGCGCGAGTGTGCAGGGTCGCAGCTCACCGGCGAATCGTCGTCGAGCATACTGTCGATCATAGACCAAGCCTCGTCCTCGTCCATAGCATCTGCGGCTCGAGCGATGGTAGGGACACCATCATCGGCATGACGGCGCTGGAACGCACCGGTCAGGCCGGAAAGGAATGCCGAGGTAGACTGCTCCGACTGAGCCTGAGAAGCAGAAGTCGCAGCGTAAGGAGTCGCATCCTGCTGCTGAGCTGGAATCGAGGCGGTCTTGAACTCGCTTTGATGCTGATTGAGATTGGCGGCACCGCCCATGGCATCGGGCTGGAACAGACGCTCTTCACGCTGCGCACGATACTCGGAGATACCCAGCGAGGCGGCATAGATGCCCACGCCCGCCACCGCGCCCACGGCGAAGGGAACCGCACCCGCCACGACCGTCTCGTTCACCGACGAAAACGGCAGCGTCGCGGCATACATAACCACGGGAGCGGCAAGGCCGATCCCGCACGAAAGTCCGGCAAGGACTGCTCGTTGTGTTGCATCAGAAGAAGCCATGAGCTCTCCCCATCTTCCAGCACCCAAATCGCATCATTCAGTTGGCTGCGCGAGAGAAGATGAAGCGGGGCTATGCCCCAAAGCAACGGTATATGGTTCGTTTCATCTGCGTTTTCCGTCGCGAAGCTTAAAAGCTATTATGCGAAACCGCCCTGTCGATTGCAAGCGACGATGTCGGATTGAAACGGGAAACCTGCTGCTCGTCGGTCTTACGGTCAAAAATAAGCGCGGAGCGGCGCTATGGAAAAGGGCCGAGGCTCAAAGCCCCGACCCTTTATCGCATTGATGACTATCGCTGCGCGTGGATGACAACCTAGAACGTCTGCTCGTAGTCGCTGTGTTTTTTGGCCGAACGCACCAGGAACTCCTGGTTGGTGTTGGTGCCCTTAAGACCCTTGATAAACGATGCGGCCGCGCGCTCGGTGTTGTTCATGCCGGCAAGAATGCGACGCAGACCAAAGACAAACGGGCGCATCTGCTCGTCGACCAACAGGTCCTCGTTACGCGTACCGGAGGCAACGGGGTCGATAGCCGGGAAGATGCGGCGGTCGGCCAGGTCGCGGTCGAGCTTAAGCTCCATGTTGCCGGTGCCCTTGAACTCCTCGAAAATGACCTCGTCCATCTTGGAACCGGTGTCGATGAGGGCAGAGGCCAGGATGGTGAGCGAGCCACCGTTCTCGATATTGCGGGCTGCGCCTAGGAAGCGCTTGGGCGGATACAGGGCCGCCGAATCGACGCCGCCCGAAAGGATGCGGCCTGAGGCGGGCGCCGCCAAGTTGTAGGCACGGGCAAGACGCGTGATGGAGTCGAGCACCACCACGACGTCGCCACCCAGCTCCACGATGCGCTTGGCGCGCTCGATGACGAGCTCTGCCACGCGGGTGTGGTTGTCGGCAGGCATATCGAAGGTCGACGCCACAACCTCACCCTTGATGGAACGCTGCATATCGGTGACCTCTTCGGGGCGCTCGTCGACGAGCAGGCAGATGAGGTGCACCTCGGGGTTGTTAATCGAGATAGACTGGCAGATCTTCTTGAGGATCGTGGTCTTGCCGGCCTTGGGCGGGGACACGATCAGGCCGCGCTGGCCCTTGCCAATCGGCGACACGATGTCGATGGCGCGACCGGTGATGGAATCCTTGCCGTGCTCCATGCGCAGCGGCTCGTTGGGATAGACCGGGGTGAGGTCGCCGAACTTGGGACGGTTGCGAATCTGCTCGGGGTCCAGACCGTTGACGGTCGTGATTTTGGCGAGGCCGGCGCGCTTGTCGCCGCCGCGCGAAGGACGCAGCGAGCCCTCGATGACGTCGCCCGTGCGCAGGCGCGCGGAGCGGATGAGGTAGGCGGGCACGAAGGCGTCGTCGTTGGACTTCATGTAGCCATGGGCGTGGATGATGCCGGAGCTGTCCGGGCGAATCTGCAGAATGCCCTTGATGTCGCGGAAGCCCTCGGCCTTCGCAGCGGTGACGTAGATTTCCTCGACGAGCTCGGCCTTCTTCTTGCCGGTCGTCTCGATCTCGAACTCCTTAGCCTTCTCGCGCAGCTCAGCGACCTTCATGGCCGCGAGTTCCTCGCGCGAAAGCGTGGGCTCGGTGGGAGCGGCATTACGCTCCTTGTTGCGCTGTTTGCGATCGCGCTGGCGGTTGCGACGGTCGTTGTTGCGGTCGTCCTTACGCTCGTTGCGCTCGTCGTTGCGCTTGTGCTGGCGACGGTTGGGACGAGTGCCGTCTTCGCCCTCAGCGGGGGCGGCACCATCGGTTGCGGCGGTGCCAACATTGGCCGCGGCGGCGTCATTGGCCTCGGCGCCAGAATCAACCTGCGCTTCGACATCCTGCTGCTCGGACGCCTTGGCCTTAACGGACTTCTTACGACCGCGCTTGGGCTTCTCGGACGCAAGCTGTTCGACGTCCTGGGCCTTGGCGACATCAGTCGACGCATCGGCGGTCGTCTCGGCAGAATCCTCGGACGCACCCTTCTTGGCAGCCTTGGCCTTGGACGTGCGCTTAGCAGCAGTACGACGGCTGCGACCGGGACGGACGTCGGCGGGCTCGGCATCGGCGGGAGCGGCCTCGGAAGTCGTAGCATCCTGGACGGGTGCATCGGCAGCGGTTGCAGACTCGGCGGTCGCCGCAGCATCCCGAGCGGCGGCGGCTGCTGCTGCGGCCTTCTCTGCCTCGACAAAGGCCTTGGGCTTGCGACCGCGACGGTGCGGGCGCAAAGCCGGATCGACAACGGGAACTTCGCTGGCCTCGACAGGCACAGCGGGCTCAACAGGCGATGTGCCCTCCCCTGCCGCGGAACGGACCGAAGCCTCAGTGAGCTCGGGGGTTACCTGTTCAGCAACCTGCTCGGCCTTAGCAGCCGTGCGGCGGCGTGTGCGCGGTACCGGCTTCTCGGTCGGCTGGTCGGCGACAGGGGTCTCGGTGGCGGCAGGCGTCTCGGGCACAGACGGAGCTGCAAGCTCGGTCAGAGCCGCGGCCTCGCGCTCGGCAGCACGACGGCGGGCGCGCACCACCTGAGCCTCGCTAATCTGCGCCAACGCACGTGCCTGCGCGACCTCATCGGAAATCGGCGCCGAGGAGTCAGCTGCAACGGTGCGCTTGACGCGCGTCGTGCGCGTGGTACGGCGCTTGGGCTTGGTGACCTCCTCGCCGTCAGCGGTAGGCTTGGCCGTGCGGCGCGTACGCATGGGCTTTGCCGGAGCAGCCTCCTCACCAGTTGCAGGCGCAGGCGTCGAAGCAGCCTTAGGCGTCTCGGGAGCCGAGGCTTGCGCGGGCGCCGCGACCTGGTCCGACGCAACCGGTGCAGCGGGAGCGGCTTGCGTCGTCGTTATTTCGTTTTCTTGCTGTTGATCAGACACAGTGTTTGCTCAACTTTCTTTTCAAGCCCTGTGATCACATGCTCCCTGCATAAACCTTCAGGGCGGCTAAACAGTCTAGTTCCGTTCAAAACGACGGACATCATTGATCTGTATCGAGATGATTGCGTCAACTACGCAGCGTTAGTGTAACACAACCGCCGTCACCTGCAACTTAGTCATCGGGGACGTTCATAAACGACTAGTCAAAAGGGATACTCTTTGGTTTACCGCCCACAAATCCGACCGCCTCCGCCAAAACTATGGCGGTTTACTACGATGAATCGCTCAACCGCGACTACTCCGAAACCGGTTGAACTAAAACCGCAGGTAGATGCCTTGCGCTTTTTTGCGAAAAGCCGGCGTGGTTGGAAATTCTCAATTCATCGTAGTAAACCGGCATAGTTTCGTATTTCCAGCAGTTCCAAATTCGTCAATACGTCGGCATTTGCGAAAAAAGCCCGACCTCCGTGGGAGATCGGGCTTATAGGGCTCAGTTAAACCAAACCTACACGGTCAAATGACCCGCAGATTACATCTGCTCGGGCGCGGAAACGCCAACGAGGGTGAGCACCAGGGCGAGCGTCACGCGGACGGCATCGCAAGCGGCCAGACGGGCACGCGAAAGCTCGGGGTCGACGGGACGGCCCTCGCTCGGCAGCACCTGGCAGGCAGCGTAGAAGCTGTGGAAGTCACCGGCGAGTTCCTCGGCAAAGTGGGTCAGACGGAACGGGGCGCGATCGCGAGCGCAGCTGGCGATCAGGTCGGTGAGCTCGTTGAGCTTGCGCGAAAGGGCGAGCTCGGTCGGGTCGGTCAGCAGCGAGTAATCGACGTTCTCACCGATGGCCTTGGCGGCAACGGCCTTCATGCCCATCTCGTCGGCCTGCTCAGGCGTTACGTCGGCGGCACGGCGCAGGATGGAGCACACGCGGGCATGAGCATACTGCACGTAATAGACCGGGTTGGAGTTGTCGCGCTTCTTGACGGCCTCGATATCGAAGTCGACCATCTGGTTGGAGCTCTTGGAGATGAGCGTGTAGCGAGCGGCATCGGAGCCGACCTCGTCGACGAGCTCCTGCAGGGTCACCATGGTGCCCTTGCGCTTGGACATACGGACGGGCTTGCCGTTACGCAGCAGGTTGACGAGCTGGCCCAGTAGAACCTCGAACTTGCCGGGGTAACCCAGAGCGTCGCAGACGCAGCGGACGCGCTCGATGTAACCGTGGTGGTCGGCGCCCCAGATGTCGATGACGTGATCGACGCGCTGGAACTTATCCCAGTGATAGGCAACATCGGAGGCGAAGTAGGTGTACTCGCCGTCGGACTTGATCAGGACGCGGTCCTTGTCGTCGCCCAGGTCGGTGGAACGGAACCACAGGGCGCCGTCCTTGGTGTAGAGGTAGCCCATCTTGTCGAGCTTCTCAAAAGCGCGGTCGACGGCAGAGGTGCCGGCGGTCTCGCCCTCGGTGTCCTTCACGTACAGCGAGCGCTCGGAGTACCAACGATCAAAGTCGCAGTTGACGGCGTGGCAGAGGTCGCGCATGTTGTCGACCATCTTTACATAGCCGCGCTCACGGAAGCTCTCCATACGCTCCTGCGGATCGGCGTCGACCCACTTGTCGCCGTCGGTGCGCCAGAACTCGGCGGCCTCGTCGATGATGTAGTCGCCGCCGTAAGAGTCCTTGCCCAAGGTCTCGGCAAAGTTGTCCTGATACGGATGGGTCTCGGGGTGCTCGTCGTTCTCGTCGGCAACAAAGGCGTCACGGTCGGCGATCAGCAGCTTGTGAGCCTCGTCGATATCAACGCCCTGCTTGGCGATGATGTCGGCAAGCTGCATATAGCGCGTGCTGATGGAGTTGCCGAAGGTGTTCATCTGAGAGCCGTGGTCATTGATGTAGAACTCACGCTGGATCTCATAGCCGGCGTGGTCCATAACGCGGCAGAGCGAATCGCCCAGCGCGGCCCAGCGGCCGTGGCCGATGTGCATGGGGCCGACGGGGTTGGCGGAAACGAACTCGACCTGGGTCTTCAGGCCACCACCGACGTTGGACTTAGCGAAGTCCATGCCCTTCTCGCGAGCCTCGCCAAAGATGGCATTCTTGACGGCAACGGAGAGGTAGAAGTTGATGAAGCCGGGGCCTGCGATCTCGACCTTCTCGATCGCGGGGTCCTCGGGCATATGGGCAACGATGACCTCGGCGATCTTGCGCGGGGCGCAGTGGGCCAGCTTGGCGGACTTCAGGGCCATGGTAGAGGTCCACTCGCCATGAGAAGTGTCAGCCGGTCGCTCGATAGCGCAATCGTCAAGTTCAAATGCGGAAAGGTCGCCGGCCTCCTGGGCCGCAGCAAGCGCAGCGCGTACCAGCTCTTCAATCTTCTCGGGCATAGATCCTCCTTGTGTTAAAGCCCCCGAGCTCTTGGTCACTCGTAGGGCAAAAGCCAGAGTTTGTAGCACTCTATCACAAGCGACGGGCACTGTCGCAGGGTAAAGCTAATAGATATTGCATATGCACAAAAATGACTACAGCTTGCATGGAGTCACTCAAAGATGCCGGTCTGCCTGCAGATTATGCAGGCGTTGAAAATGCATAAAGGTGTGAATGAGCTGCGTCTGTTATCGAATACTCTTACCTATCAGAATTGTGTGCTTTTCCTGCATAAAGTAAGGGTTTGCGCACGTCAGCGTGTTATTCTAGACATACGTAAATTCGTATAAGTTGGAGGTAGCATGTTCTCAATCGGTCAACACGTCATTCATCCGGGTCAGGGAGTCTGCACCGTCGTCGGTTTTAGGGACGACACGCCGCAGCCCATGCTGTTGCTCGAGACCAAGCAGGGACATGCGCAGACGATCCTCATGTACCCCGTGGCGCAGGCCGATCGTTTGCATGCCGCCATCTCCCAGCAAGATGCCGAGCACCTGCTGAGCCACTATGACGAGCTGGAGTGCGACACCTTTACCGAGCGTAACAGCTCGCTTGAGGAGACGCACTTTAAGCAGCAGCTCAAGCTGGGCGCGCCCGAGACGGTCCGCGTGGCAAAGACCATGATGCACCGCATTCGCCAGGCCGAGGAAGCTGATAAAAAGCCCAGCTCTTACTACATGCGCGTACTCAAGGAGGCCAAGCGCCGCTCCATCGAGGAGTTCGCCGTGGCCCTGGGCGTCACCGAAGAGGACGCCGAAGCCCGCCTAGCCCGAGCCGCCCTCAACTAACCCATCCGCGCCAAAAACCACCACAAAGGGGACAGGCACCTTTGTGGTGGTTTTTTCGTTCTAGTCGTTCTAGTAGTATTCATTCTTAGCGATACCTACGAGCACAAGGAGCCTCTTATGGCAGAGCCACTTACCGCCGGAATCACCCGCGACCGTGCGTTCGAACTGCTCAACGAGCACAACAAGGACCCGTTCCACATCACCCATGGCGAAACGGTCGAGGGCACCATGCGCTACTTTGCGCGCGAGTTCGACCCCGAGAACGAGGAGTTTTGGGGCATCGTCGGCCTGCTGCACGACCTGGATTGGGAGGAGCATGAGGATGACCCCATGAACCACACCATCTATGCGGCCGAGATCCTCGAGGGCGAGGGCGCCTCTCCCGAGCTCATTCGCGCCATCCAGACGCACACGTCCGATTTCAACACCTCGCTGCCCAAGCCCGAACTGCAGATGGAAAAGATACTGTTCGCCTGCGACGAGCTCACCGGCCTGATCGGAGCCGCCGTCGTCATGCGCCCGAGCAAGAGCGTCATGGACTTTACGACCAAGTCGCTCAAGAAGAAGTTCAAGGACAAGCGCTTTGCCGCCGGCTGCGCGCGTGACGTGATTTCGCAGGGCGCCGAGATGCTGGGCTGGGAGCTTCCCGAGCTCTTCGACCGTACCATCGCGGCCATGCAATCCTTCGCTCCCGATCGCGACACCTTCCAGGCCTAACCGCCCACGCCACCTATAACCACCGCAAAGGGGACAGGCGCCTTTGTGGTGGTTTTTCGTTTGCAACAGGTTTAGGGACGGACCTGGCCGGTGCCGCGGAGCTTGTATTTGTAGGTAGTGAGGGCCTCGGCGGCAAAGGGGCCGCGGGCGTGGAGCTTTTGGGTCGAGATGCCGATCTCGGCGCCCAGGCCAAACTCGCCGCCGTCGGTGAAGCGCGTGCTGGCGTTGGCATACACGGCCGAGGCATCGACCGCGTCCAGGAAGCGCTCGCAGGCATCCTCGTCCTCGGCAACGATGGCCTCGGAGTGCATGGTGCCGTAGCGGTTGATGTGCGCGATGGCTTCGTCCTCGTTCGCCACGACCTTCACGCTCATCTCGAGCGCCAGATACTCGCGGCCCCAGTCCTCCTCAGTCGCGGCTACATAGTCGTCGCCCTCGGCAAGCCCGGCGGCAGCGCATGCGGCGCACGTGGCCTCGTCGCCGTGAATCAGCACGCCGTGGTCGTGCAGCACGGCAACGACCGCCGGCAAAAACGAATCCGCCACGGCACGGTCGACCAGCAGCGACTCGGCGGCATTGCACACGCCCACGCGCTGCGTCTTAGCGTTGACGATAATGTTGAGCGCCTTGTCAAAATCGGCGGATTCATGCACGTAGATGTGGCAGTTGCCTGTGCCCGTCTCGATCACCGGCACAAGCGACTCGCGCACGCAGCGCTGGATCAGGCCCGCACCGCCACGCGGAATGAGCACATCGACAATACCGCGGAGCTTCATGAGCTCGCCGGTGGCCTCGCGGTCGGTGGACTCGATCATCGAGATAGCCTCGCGCGGGAAGCCCTTGGTCTCGAGCGCATCGGCCAGCAGCTCAGAAATCATGGCACACGAGTGATAGGCCAGCGAGCCGCCGCGCAGAATGCAGGCGTTGCCGGTGCGGATGCAGATGCCCGCGGCGTCGGCCGTCACGTTGGGGCGCGCCTCGTACACCATGGCGACCAGGCCCAACGGCACGCTCACGCGGGTGAGGTCCACGCCGCTTGCGAGCACGCGGTGGTCGAGCACGCGGCCGACAGGATCGGGCAGCTCGGCGAGCTTCTCCAGGCCGGCGGCCATACCCTCAACGCGCTCGGGCGTCAGCAGCAGACGGTCGAGGAGCCCCGCCGAGGTCCCCGCATCGCGCGCGGCGGACATATCGAGCTCGTTGGCGGCAACGATGGAGTCGACACCGTTGCGCAGTGCTGCGGCCATGGCGCGCACGGCCTCCTGGCGCTGCTCGTCGCTCGCCGTGGCAAGCGAGGCCGACGCTGCCTTAGCGGCAACGGCAAGATCGTGGGCATACGTGGCTATATCGACCGACATGGGCGGCCCTTTCTCCTAGAAGTTTGCAACCATGGTAGCCGATTTGCGCATGGCCTCGCCCGCGGCGGTAGAATTGGTCAACCCGAAACACCGCAACGAACGGAAGACTCACATGGCCCTCATCACTTCGTACCACGTCCCCGGCCTGTATGTCGAGGACCACAGCATCGACGTCCCCCTCGACTGGCGCGGCCTGGAGCCGATGCTCCTGGCCGTCGGCAGCACCATGCGCCGTGGCGCCATGCCGGCGCCCATCGCAGGTGCGCCCGAGAGCATCAAGCTCTTCTACCGTGTGGTTTGCGCGCCCGACCGCATCAACGACGATCTGCCACTGCTCCTGTTTTTGCAGGGCGGCCCCGGCGGCGAGAGCCCGTGTCCGCTGTCACCCACAAGCGACGGCTGGATCGAGGAGGCCGTCAAGCACTTCCGCGTCGTCCTGCCCGACCAGCGCGGCACCGGACGCAGCAGCTGTGTAGACGGGCGCACGATTGCCGCACTGGGCGAGCGTGCCGAGGCAGCCGGCGCCGATGCGGACCGCTCGCAGGCGGACTTCCTCAAGCGCCACCTCGCCAGCTCCATCGTGCGCGATTTTGAGTACCTGCGCCTGGTGGGCTTTGGCGGCAGGCCCTGGGTCACGCTCGGGCAGAGCTACGGCGGCTTTTTGACGCTGAGCTACCTGTCGCTCTTCCCCGAGGGCGTGGCGGCAAGCTTTACCTGCGGCGGCATCCCCCACGTACCGGCGAGCGCAAGCGAGGTGTACGCGCACACCTTCCCGCGCATGGCCGCCAAGACGCAGCAGTATTACGACCGTTACCCCGCCGATGTCGAGCGCGTGGCAGCCCTGGCCGATGCGCTCGAGGCTCAGAAGCCCGTACTGCCCGACAGCTCGCCGATGACGGTCGAACGCCTGCAGCTCATGGGCAGCGACTTTGGCATGAAGCCGAGCTTTGAGCGCATGCATTGGATTATCGATCATGCTTTTGTTGACGGCGACGGCACGCTGGCCTGCGGCGCCTCGGTATCCGACAGCTTTTTGATGCGCGCCTTCGAGCGCACCAACACGCGCACGAATCCGCTGTACTGGACGCTTCAGGAGTTCATCTACGCCGACGGCGACACCATGCCCATTCGCTGGGCCGCGGCAGAAGAGAAGGCCCATCGTGCCGAGTTCGACACGCTCACGCGACCGCTCATGTTTACCGGCGAGGCCATGTTCCCGTGGATGTTTGAGCAGATGCCCGAACTTAAGCCCTTCAAGCCGGCGATGGATCTGCTTATGGAAGACACAAGCTGGGACAAGATCTACGACCCGCAGCGCCTGGCGTGCAACGAGGTGCCCCTGCAGGCCGCGGTGTACTTCGATGACATGTACGTGGACTCGGGCATGCAGCTCGATACGCTCAGCCGCGTGGGCAACTCGCATGCCTGGGTGACCAACGAGTTCGAGCACGACGGCTTGCACGGCAGCGTGGTGTTCAAGCACCTCTTCGACGAAGCCCTCAACCGCGGAGACCTGCGCCAGATCTTCTAGCAAAGGAGTGTCCCCGTCTGCCGGCACAAAAGGAACGTCCCCAAGTGCCGAGAACAGCAGCATTGCAGGTAGAGGACGGAAAGCGAAAACGCCCCTAAGCGAGCAAGGTGACGTGAAAGAGGAGGGCATTGACCTTTTGGTCATGCCCGACGATTGAACGTCAGATTGCCGCTTAGGGGCGTTTGCAGCGTCAATTGGCTAGGCGAACACTATCAAGTTGTCCCTATGGATCGCGGGCTTCTCGGTTAGGTCTGCCAGTAGACGGTTGCCGGCAATCTGGTCCTGGCGGCGGCCGGCGGCAAGCTCCAGCACGTCCGAATCGGCCTCGGCGATACCGCGGGCGACAACCATGCCGCTCGGGTCGCACACGTCGAGCACATCGCCCTCGGCAAACTGGCCATCGACCTCGCGAATACCCACCGCGAGCAGCGACGATCCGCGGCTGACCAGCGCCTTCGCGGCGCCGTCATCGACCGTCACCGAGCCGTGCGCCTTGTCGCCCAGTGCAATCCACAACTTGCGCGGCGCAATGTCCAGGCGCTCCGCCGGCGGATCGAACAGCGTGCCCACGCTCTCGCCGCGGGCCAAACGCACGAGCGCATCGGGCTCCTCGCCCGAGCAAATCACGCTCTGAATGCCGGCCGTCATGAGAATGCGGCTTGCACGGATCTTGGTGATCATGCCGCCCGTGCCCACCGATGTGGAAGAATCGCCCGCCGAGGCGATGATCTTGGCGTCGATCTTATGCACGACCGGGACGAACTCGGCCGTGGGGTCCTCGTGCGGATTGGCGGTATAGAGGCCATCGATGTCCGAGAGCGTCACGCACAGATCGGCGGAAACCAGACAGCTCACAAGCGCCGCCAGCGTGTCGTTGTCGCCAAACTTGATCTCATCGACGGTGACGGTATCGTTCTCGTTGACGACCGGCACCACACCCAGCTCCACAAGGCGCAGCAGGGCGTCGCGCGCGTGCAGGTAGGACGTGCGGCGCGCCGTGTCGTGGCGCGTGAGCAGCACGAGCGAGGTGAGCAGGTCGCGCGCATGGAACTCCTCGTCATAGGCCGACGAGATGATGCACTGACCAGCCGAGGCGCAGGCCTGCAGGCTCGGCAGGTCACCGACCGGCTTACGGTCGAAGCCCAGCACGGGATAGCCGCAGGCAATGGCGCCCGAGCTCACCACGACCAGGCGCCAGCCAAGCTCGCGCAGCGCTGCGGCCTGATCGGCAAGCCCGCCGATAAAGGCGCGGTTGACCTTGCCGTCGGCGCCCACCACCGTAGACGAACCGATCTTTACCACCATCGTTTTATAAGAAGTCGTCATACGTCAAACCAATCGAATGTCGAGCGTTCGGGCGAGCTGGGGCAGTCGGGGCGCCTGGTGCGGAACGGACGAAAATGATCCGTTTTCCTCCGTCCCCTTCGGATTATTTTGCCCAGGGGAAGGCCGAAGCCGCGGCCATGTTCTTACGCACGAGCTCGTCGCGCACCTGGGCCAGGCCCTGCTCCATACCCACCACATAGGTCTGCGGGTACAGGAAGCGCTTGAAAGCTGCGTCCAGATGGTCGAGCGCCCAAGCACAGCGCTCGCGCGCGTCCTGGATGCTCTCACGCGGAGCCACCGCACTGCCATCGCGCACGATCGGCACCAGCAGCTCGCGATACTCGAGTTCGGACACGTCGGTCACCAGGGCGGCATCGTTCACGGCCACAAGGGTATTGCCGCGCGCGGCGCCCTCCCCCGCCAGATGGTCCTCGTCGTAGATCATGTCGCAGACCGGGCCACCAAAGCCGTCGTAATAACGGCGCACGCGTTGCACACCCGGGATCGTGCGCTTGTATGGCTGCTCAGAGAGCTTGACCACCGGCGTCCATGGATCTGCCTCGCTCGCACGGCGGGCGGAAAGCTTGTACACGCCGCCCAGCGCCGGCTGGTCATAGCAGGTCGCAAGCTTGGTACCCACGCCAAAGCTATCGATGGGCGCGCCCTGGTCGAGCAGTGACTGAATCGTGTACTCATCCAGATCGTTAGAAACCGAGATCCCCACATAGGGCAGGCCCTCGGCATCAAAACGGCCACGAACATACTTGGAGAGCTTGGCGAGGTCGCCCGAGTCAATGCGAATAGCCGACAGACGCTCGCCCACCGCCTCCATCTCCTTGGCAACCGTAATGGCATGCTCGCAACCCTCGCGTACGTCGTAGGTGTCGATGAGCAGCGTACAGTTCTTGGGGCTCGACTTGGCAAAGGCGCGGAAGGCCTCGAGCTCGGAATCGAAGCTCATCACCCAGCTGTGCGCATGCGTGCCAAAGACGGGAATACCGTAGCGGCGGCCGGCGAGCACATTGGACGTAGAGGAGCAGCCGGCAACGTAGCTCGCGCGCGCGACGGCCAAGCCGCCATCGGGACCCTGAGCGCGGCGCAGGCCAAACTCGGCAACGGGACGGCCGTCCGCCGCCAGCACCACGCGCGCCGTCTTGGTGGCGACAAGCGTCTGGAACCCAACGATGTTGAGCAGCGCCGTCTCAAGCAGCTGGCACTCCAGCGCGGGGCCGGTGACGCGAACCATGGGCTCGCGCGGAAAGACGAGCTCGCCCTCGGGCACGGCGTCGATGTTTACATGCGCACGAAAATCGCGCAGGTAGTCGAGGAATCCAGGCTTGAACATCGCGCCGCCGGCCGGGGCCTGGAGCGAGGCGAGGTAGTCGATGTCCTCGGGCGTAAAGCGCAGATTCTCGACCAGCTCGGGCAGTTCGGCGGTGCCGCACATGACGGCATAGGCGCTGCCAAAAGGATGGTCGCGGTAAAACGCGGTAAAACAACCCTGCTCATTGGCCTTGCCGCTCTCCCACAGGCCCTGGGCCATAGTGAGCTCGTACAGATCGGTGAGCATTGCAATGTCGGTGGGATGCGAGATGTCGGTCAAAGCCATGGGGCGACCTTTCGGATGCGTTGTGCAGAGGTTGAGGGTTGGAAAAGGGCAGAGTGTTCGGGCATGGCACCCAGCGCGAATGGGCTAGAGCAGGCCCATGCTGGTCAGGATCGTGTAGCCCATAAAGATGACAAACGCGATGAGGGCAAGGACAATAATGATTTTTTGAGCCGGCGCCATGCCAGGAATCTCGTTCTCGCCCGTAGGCTCCTTGGAGGTAACCATGCGCTGGGCAAAGGTCATCTCGTCACGGCTCGGCTTGGGCTCGACGGACTTGGAACGAGCGACCTTTTTAGGCTGAGGTTTAGGTGCGGTGGGCGCGGGCTTCGCGGCGGCGGGCTTGGGCGCGGGGGCGACGTTCGCGGCGGCCTCCTCGGCCTTCGCACGCTCGGCACGCAGGGCGGCCAGCTCCTCACGCTCGCGGCGTGCCTCTTCCTGGGCCTCGCGACGAGCTTTCTCGGCGCGGAGCTCTTCCAACTCGGCGCGTTCCTCGGCAGACAGTGGTTGGGACTCAAGCTTGGCCATGGTACAGCCCTTCTCGTAAAAGGGGCGCCCAAGGCGCCCCGATAATTTGCTCACACGAGTATACCCGTTTGCCAGCAGAAGCGTTTGCGACACTCGACCCAATTCAAGCGCCGTTACGGCCGTGGCTGCTCAACCAAGAGCCCGGCTCGCGGCGGAACGCTATCAAGTTAAGTATCCCCTACCTTATTTTCACCATTCGCTTCAACTCCTTAGCTGCCGTACCACGCCCCAACAGATACGCGGTCCAGCCAGCAACACCTTGCACAAGAGCAAACTCGTCAACCTGAGACGCATCAAAAAGCATTACGTTGGCAACCTCCCAAGCCAAAAGCGGATGAAGCTCATCCCCGGTCTTCTCGACCTTAAGCGTCGGGCGATACAAAGGAGTCTCGTAACCAACTCTACCGATTTCCCTCTTGAGCTCCGTAGCCTCATTCAGAGCATCGGTCGTTGTCACATCGCCGCGGACTTTATTCCACACCTTAAACGGAGGACAGCCTTCAAAGGAATCGCCCTCGTCAACAATCGCAACAGGAGGAACAATTTTTACGCGCGGAGACCCTGACCGCGCACGTCCATTATCCTCAGAGAAATCTCCCGTCAGCGTTCCCTTTTGTTGAGAAGCAAGCGGCGTGGTCTTGTTGCGCATCTCGCGTAGCGCACGCAAGCCAGCCATTATGCTAGAGGACTCGGAACTATTCCCCGACGCCGGGTCTGGCGATGCATCGCTAAAATCATCCGCCTCGCGACCAAACAGGCCCCCAGCATCTAATGCAGATACGTCAGAAATACCCAACACCGCGGCAACTTGATCGTCGTTGCCCAAAAAGTAGTCCTCAATAAGATCCCAGCGAGCTTCATTGGACAACTTAACCTCAAAGAACCGCTTCATCACACGCGCAGAATAATCGTGGCGCGCATCCTGCTCGCGAAGCACTTGATTGCTGTAGCGTGCGTCCATCGAAAGCGATTTCAACTTATCCGCGTCTTTAACCCAAACGGAAATTTCCGGATTCTCGCCGCCACGAATCTCATAACTTGCAAGGTTCAGAGCCTGCAGAGCCTCAGCGAACGAGAGGCGGACATTGGGACCATTCGTATCCAGGAAGAGTCGGCGATACTTGCCCGAGCCCCCTTCTTTCGGAGCCAACTTGGGCAGGGCGTCGGACAGACATCTCATGGAGCTCTCGAGGTGCTGGCGATTCACTTTGTATTGCGTGTTGCGTTGCACAAGATGCTTTTGATTCGCTATGCGGACAATGCACTTGAATGACATATCACCAAGCGTGCTGTAACCGCTTGACGTTGGACGAAGCAGCGCCTCAAACAGAAGTCGTACATCAAACGGCAGCTTTGTCACCCCCAGCTGTGTGCGCAATGCCTTTGCGAAGTCATCCTTGGTAAAACGCCCTTCGAGCATAAGCTCCTCAAGCGCAGCTTTAATTGCATCGAGATACTTGCGGAACTTATTCTCAACGGAGCTAAATGTCTGTCGATATTCAATGTCGAGAATTCGACGGCAAGACACCGCCGGAGAGTCGCTGTCGCTACAAATCTCACCACCAAATAGGCGGCGCTTAAAATCGGCGAACGTTAAATTGGGAAACCTGTCTTCCCACATTTTCGATGCCTGGAGGCAGTAGATTCCGCCCATATCGCGAACCTGAACATCACCCTGTCCCTCATGCCTTTCAACTCGCGTATTCCCCTTTGTCAAAAGTTCGACATATCGACCATACCGACGGAGGAAATACTCCTCTTGGTCTTTGTTAATGCAAACGTATTGCGTTGTATACGAAGGCTTCGGTTTAACGATAATCACGGGGTAGTTAAACCGGTCTTCCAAATCGCGCGCGACCATCATCAAAGCCGACTTAACCAAGTTGGTTTTCTTAGTACGGTCAGACTCCCTGGCAAACAGATAAGAAAAAGAGTCCGGCGAAACCAGCATATTCTCAGTGCGTTTGCCGACAGGCTTACTGGTGTACATCCTGTAGAGCTTTGCCATGATTTCTTTGAGTTGCCACTGATAAAAACCGGAAAGCGAATACAACTGTCGAGCATAGCGCACGTCTTGAGCAAAGAAATCAACTGTCGCCACGGCGCGAAGCCCTTTCTTGCGCGCTCCTCGACCGATCTCTTGCACGTAATCTGAAAGGTTGCCCGTTGGGGCATAGTGGTAGACGGCGTTAATGTCGCTAATGTCAACACCCATGCCAAACGCCTTGGTTGCGACCATCACGCGACACTGACCCGAAGAAAACGCCTCGCTAACGTACTTCTTGTAATCCCTTTCGTACCCAGCGTGAAAGCCGAGAACCTTACTACCGCACGGCTGGTTCTCAACGATTTGGGCAACCTGAGTCCTATAAGGGCAGTACACCAGCGCATGGTCGTTTTGTGCGACCGCGTTACAAATCCAGTCGATGGCAAGATCGCGTTTAACGTCCTCGATCAAACCGGGGTGGTCGGCCTTATCGAGACAGCGGATATCGAAATCGATATCATCGCGTCGAGGGCTACCGATATACAGTTTGCAATTGTCCAGCTCAAGATCGCGCAACGTACCGGCGACCATATCGTCCTTGCCACCATAAACGGCGGTAGCGGTAAGGCAAAAGATTGGGAACGATCCCCCATTAGCCCTGAGCCTCTTAAGGTAAGAGCCCAGATACCAATAATCAGGTCGAAACTCCCTACCCCAAGAAGATACCGTATGCACCTCGTCAACAACCACCAAGCCCAAACGGCGACCATTCAAAATGGTGTCAATTGAAGACTCCAGCAGAAGCTCAGGCGCGAGGTAGACGATCGATACCGAACCATCTGCAATCTTACGATATCCCTCCAGGCGCTGCTGGTAAGAGATGTCAGAATTAAGGGCAATAACGCCTTTGACCCCACGAGCCTTAAGTCCGGCGACCTGATCGTGCATAAGCGACTTGAGCGGCTCTATCACGAGCGTCAAAAGGTTGTATTCCAAGGCAAGATACAAGGCAGGCAACTGGAACAGCAAAGATTTACCCGCACCGGTAGGCGCCGTCACAAAGATGTTCGAGAAACCATCCTCCCCCCTCTGAGCCCGCTCAGCTTGCTCGACGGCAAAAAACGCTATTTCACCCTGAGAGACGACCTGCATCTCCTTGCCCCTCGAGGGCTCCTTATATATTTTTAACTCACGGAAGTCTGCGTCATTCCCCCAGTAGCGTTTAAGAATCGGAAGGAGTCGATTACCGTTGGGAACTTCGGACTCTTGCTGCGGTTTTTGAGCAACAATGGCGAAGGGAACATCAATTGCAGATAGAAGAGAAGCAGTATGGACAAGCGTTACGAGTCTCTCCGACTGCTCTCGCACCTCAAACAACTGGTCATCAACAATAAAACTAACAGGCTGAGCATTGTCATCACACAGGGCCAAACGGCATGCAGCATACTCATCGCCGGGAACAACAACCCGGGCACCCGTAGCAGAGGCATCAAATTGTGGCATGGTGTGGGGCACTTCGAACAAGTCAATATAAGAGAGCGAAATGGCATCGTCCACCGTCACCGGCATCGTCAGATAGCCATCACCGACCCGTCGAACACTTGCATAGTACTTGTCGGCAGTGGCGCCCTTGGGTGACCCGTCCAATTCGCGAGCAGCCTCGCCGAGTGCCTCGGCTGAAGCCGGCGAAGGATACTCCCCCATGTCATCAAACAGGTTGTTGCGAACAACTACAATGTTGCCCTCATACAGTTCGCCGACAGCGCCGCGCAGGTCAATCAAAACTTCGTATGGCAGAAGGACGGGTCCATCTTCATTCATCAGGCATCCAAAGGCGCTCTTTTTGAGCTGCGCAAGTAAATCCAAGCCCAAGCATCCATTGGAATCAATGGCATCGGCAAGCCCCCATACGGCAGAAGGATGCCCCGCAAGCTCACGCAACATGCACGGCGTAAGGCCCTGAAAGAATACTGCAGACTTAGCGCTATCTAGCTGAGCCGTGATCTCATCAACACGACGAATAAAAATTTCAGAAAGCTTGGATTCAGCCATGCTGACCATCCTCCATACGCATCCGAGCTGCATTAAAGCGCCGGGGCTTAATAATCCTTTGCCTCTAAAATAACCCCGCCATTACCACTATTTGTTGAGCAACAAAATGAACGGTGGCCAAACATAGGCAAAGGGTTTCCAAGCAACATAAACCGCAGTTTGTCGACCTTTTGAGCAAAGCACTCGAACTGAAGTTGCAACTCAACGGCTGGAACGGGAATTTTTATATCCTCGACGATCCGCTTGGATAGTTCCAAAAATGTCGCACCGCGACCAAGGGAATTCAAATAGTCGGAATTAAACATCAACAATGAATATAGATACCTTGGCAGCACCGAATCGCCGCACACAATATTTTTAAAACCTTGATTGCAGTACATGTCGGTACCGGCAATTGCAACTTTCCCGATTGGGGCACGAGAAGACAAAAGAACTGTTCCTGCGGGCAATTTCGAAAGAGAGCAACTCCGCACTCCCTCACTCGTCAGCGTACGGCTAGTCGCATTGACATAAATTGAATCACCAATTTCGGCAGGCGTAAGCCATGGGAATCCGCCTCCCCAGTACTCCTCTACTTGAGTTTTGGGCGTTGCGCCGCCAAGAACCTCGCCGATGTTGCCAATTCTCTTCCAGTCCTGATCCTGCCTAGCCAAACGACAATCGCCAAACATCTCGATAAACCTCGATTTGACAAGGTCATCAAGTTTTACAATTTGCGCTTTTGCACGACTGATTTGAGCCTGTATTAAATCGAACCTTCTGGCAATTTCCAGCTGCTTATCCATTTGCGGAACAGGAATCGCATAGCCCCTAAGCCAGACAGTGCTTAAGTTTTTCTGAGCAATGCCATTAGCTGATTCGATGCACCTATTCTCAAAGCACATTGAATTGAGACAATGGAATAGATAGCGTTTATTCAGCAGCGACTCATCCTTGATTCGCAAGCAAGCGACACGTTGATTCAAGGCTGCCGGCAGGAACTTATTATCAAGCAACGCAACACGACCAACATTTCCAGTCAGGGATAGCAGGAGATCGTTCTCGTAAAGCAGGAATTGGGCTATCGATCCCTTCTCTGTAGCCGGGTAAAAGCAAGGATGGGAATCTTCGAGATAGCCTTTTTGAACATTGGCAATTCGGATTACCCGAATACCTTCGTCTACATAACGTTTGCTTTTGAATGCATATCCGTTCAATATTTCGCAGAGCTCACCAAGCGCAATATTCGTCCCATTCCCGCTAAATTGGGGTTTTACTGCATTTAACAAAGCCTTTCACGCTATGTACCTGCGATGAGAGGCCCTCACATTTCCTTGATCAACCATGGCGTACATAAGCGTCGTGTCGATATTTGCATGCCCAAGCAAACGCTGAACTTGCTCGATTGGCATCCCCTTATCGATGGCCTTCGTAGCCAAGGTGCGCCGAAACTTATGTGGATGGACACGACCCAACCCCAACTCCCGTCCAAGATCTCTTAGGCGAGATTCGACCCCGTTAACCTTAAGACGCCTATGGGGAGCCGAAAGTGAAACGAATAGAGCTGAAGACCCATCGGTGCGCGAACTCAAATACTCTCGGAGATGGATCTTAGTCCTGGCATCAAAGTAGACTACGCGCTCCTTATTGCCTTTCCCGAGCACAACGCATTCGCGATGTTCAAAATCGACATCACTGCGGTCGAGCTTCACAAGCTCGCCGACACGCATACCCGTTGATGCAAGCAGGTCAACCATCGCTAGGTCGCGAGCCGTTCGCGCGCCGTCCCGCATTTTCTCGAGAACTTCGTCAGAATAGATTTCCCTAACAGGCCGCAGCGACTTTATCTTATGTATACGCCTCACTGGGCTTTTAAGTATATAATCCTCGACCTCGAGCCAGGAGAAAAAGCTCGAGATGATTCTTCTCACATTATCGACCGTTACTTTGCTACAACACGAATCTTTTTCATAACGAGATAGGTACGTTCGCACGTCCTCGGTCCGCACATGCGAGATATGTTTCTCGACTCGACCAACCATATTGGTGATGGTCGTTCTGTAATAACGAAGCGTCGCAGAGCTACATCCTTCAAGATGCTTCGCGTCAAGAAAGAGCTGTATTAGCTCATCGTTGGAAGGACCTAATGGAGCCGGCTCAAGCTCATCCCGCGGCGAAACCACAAAGCGCGGCAGCACTTGGTTAAGGACGTTAATAAGTTGCCCCATTTGGGCATTATCCAAATGGGGCAACATGGCTTGAACCACAATTTCGGAAAGATCGTTCGACATGAGAGTCCTTTCTCGTAGATGATAGAGAAAGGATGGCCCAAATCGGTATCCAAGCCATTGAAATATTGGCCAGGCCTACAAATCAGGGAGACCGAGTCGAGGAGTAACCACCATAGGTAAGACCCAGATAAAACTGGCGGGAGACGGGGCATTTCTGCCCGGGCAAGCCTTGTCGCTGCCATTGGCCACAGCGCGTCTCCCGCTTGCACCCGCCGCAATTAAATTGATAACAGTCGTCATGTTAATAACCCCTAAAGTCAGATTTGATAAACCAAAAAAGTCGCTAAGGGCAACGGCTGCGGCCAAGGCGGAACCGACAAGCTGGTAAAAAGGGGCAGAGGATTGATTATCCAAAATACTCCTGCATAAGAGAACTCTTAAGCAACTCGAGTTTATCAATCTGTTGCTGCACGTCAAACCGCAGTTTGTCGACCTGGCAGACAAAGGCGGAGAAACGCTTCTGCGAGCTTATATCAGGAAGTGGCATTTGAATTGAATATAAATCAGTTTTTGTAAGGCTTGGAATGGTGACCGCTTTATTGAGCCTATTAAAGTCGAACCACTGACAAAACCAATAAAGGTACTCAACGGTCAAATGCGCTTCATTTGGTTCTACTCCAAAAGCCGTATCAACATTCCAAAATGGTTCTCTCATGAGAATCGGGGTGTTGATATTTCCCTTCCTTCCAATAATTACGGAATTAGCAGAAGTAATATAGCTCGATGCACGAGACATCACGCCTCCACTTCCGCAAATTGGATATGGGCCTTCAGAACATTCAACGGCCTTCTGATTTCGACCGTTCTTTATAACAAGTACGTCCCTCCAGACAGCAATTGGCAGCCCTTTGCTATTGGCCCGCATATCTCCAAACATCTCGATAAACCTCGATTTGACGAGGGTATCAAACCTGAGCAGCATCTGTTGGAGAGCATTAATCCCATTGTCGACGACGTTAAGTCTATCAACGATATCCCTCTGTCTATCGAGAGTAACCAACGGAAACGATAGATCTTTCAAATTCCGAACAGAAAAACTCGCTTGATTTACCGATTTATTTGCAATACGGATTATCTGGCGGCGGAAGTGCTCGGATCTAAAATAAGCTGCGGCATAATCAGGTCGAATCGTACTCCGATCGGCTTTCAGCCTGAGCAGATTCATTCCATGAATCATCTGCTCATCATCTTGCTTTTCATACATAACCGCCCTTCCCAAATAGGGAAGGCTATTGATATGGGACATCAAGATGTCGCCATCCGCCAGTATTCTATCCTCAATTCCTTCCGTAGAAATAATGCCGGCATAGCCGACCTTATCGCGATTAAATCTATTGCCGGATAGCGTCTCAATTCTTGTTATCGGAATACCTGATTTACCTTTTTGCTGCTTTACATTCATCCCGTTTTTTATATAGGGAAAGCACAATCCCAGCTTCACCCACTCCCCGTTAAATTGGGGTTTGCCGGCAGCCCCAGCGATGCCCTTCACATCTTCTAAGTCAGTCATTTCTATCCCCATTACAGTTTCTCGGTATAGTCACGAAGAATTTGAGCGAATTTGATTAGTTCAAATGGATGAGCATCAACAGATTTTTCGTGTGAGTAACGCCATTCAACAAACGAATTGCTTGCTTCGCTGAGCAAATCATCCAAAGGAACTTCGCTCCGCCGTGCAAAACTGGTTTTGATTTGCTGTTGCGTTGAAGGCTTCAGAATCTTAAATAGCTCATCAAGCTTATGCCCCGTTGGATATTCGCATGTCGTGGACTCATGCGCTTTAATCGACTTCAAATACAATTCAATAGAGAATGCGACATTAACAACCAAAGGATTTAGACTGCCCATCACTAATGCCGACAAGCCGTCCTTCTCTATCGACTCTGCAACGCGCAAAAAACTATTCGCGTTACTCACGCACTCTTTAAGCTGGAGTACAGAAAGATTCATTACAACATCGCCTCAAGCTCTTTCAGGCCGGCGGCAATCTTCTCGTTAAGGTCTTTGAGGTCGGCGAGGATCTCGCTGGTGGGCGGGTACTCGATTTTCTCGTAGACGATTTCCTTGTATTTATTAATCGACAGGTCATAGTCGTTGTCGATAATCTCCTGAACCGGCACCATAAAGCTCTTGTCGGTACGGGCGCGACCCATCTCGGCATCCAGATGATGGAAGCGTTCAATGATGTCGGGAATATCGTTAGTGTCAATAGGATCACGCTTGTCATCCAGGCTAAAGCCATCTGCCTGCATGTCGTAGAACCACACGTTATCGGTACCGCCGTTGTCGGTACGCGTAAAGATAAGGATAGCGGTAGAAACACCCGCATAAGGCTTAAAGACGCCGGAAGGCATTGAGATCACCGCTTGCAGACGGTTGTTCTCAATGATTTCCTTTCGGATGCTCTTATGCGCCTTCTGCGAGCCAAACAAGACGCCATCAGGGACAATCGAAGCGCAGCGACCGCCGATCTTGAGGCTCTTAAGGAAGAGCGCCAAGAAAAGCAGCTCGGTCTTTTTGGTCGATACCGTACTCAGCAAATCTTTAGAGACTGCTTCGTTGTCCAGACTGCCCTTAAAGGGAGGATTGGCCATAATAAGCGTATACGCATCGCGAACGCCGTTATCCTCGGACAGCGAGTCGAGCTGTGTGATATTCGGAGCCTCAACACCATGTAGCATCATGTTCATGGCGCCAATGCGCATCATAGTCGAATCGGTATCGTGACCCGAGAAGATCGTAGTCTGAAAGCGCTCTTGCACGGCAGAGTCCATCAGCTCTGTCGAATAGTGTTCCTTGATGTACTGAGCGGCACCGCAGATAAAGCCAGCACTGCCCATAGCGGGATCGCAAATTGCATCCTGGGGAGTCGGCTCCATAAGCTCAACCATCATGCTGATAATATGACGGGGCGTGCGGAACTGACCGTTCGTACCGCTCGTCGACAGCTTGGAGAGCAGATACTCGTAGACATCGCCCATGATGTCCTTATTTGCCAGGTCAATTTCCTCGAGCTTATCGACGACCTTCGTCAGCGTACGGGCGCTTCGCACTACAAAGGTGGCATCCTTCATGTATTTGGCAAACGCCGCGTCCTTATCGGAACCAAGGCCTTCTTTAATAAAGGGAAACACGTTTTGTTGCATGTTGTCGAACATAGCTTGAGGCTCGTAGTTTCTAAATTTGCTCCAGCGGCAATTTTGATGATCGGCATCAAAGACGGGATTGCTGACCGGCATGTCCAAAAGGGCCGCGTTCGATTCCTTTTTAAGCTCGTTATCATCGAGAATTTTAATGAACATGAGATAAGTCAGCTGCTCAATGACGGTAAGTGGGTTTGCCACGCCATCCGACCAAAAAATATCCCAAATACCATCGACCTTGCTTTTAAGTTCACCGGTGATCATATAAAACTCCCAACGTCATTTATTGTTCCTAAATGGACCGATGCCATTATCGTTTATTACATGTCACTTACGCCATACCGGTTCGACCAACGGCGCTCATAATGTCTCGAAGCTCCTCAGGCGCATAGACACCTCCAGGCTTGGAATGAAGCGCGACGTGACAGTTTGGGCATACCGGTATCAAGTCTGTCACCGGGTCAACGTCATGTTCGCTATCCACAACAGACAGCGGGACGATATGGTGCACCTGGACAATGCCACTAAAGCGCGGGCCATAAGCCTTGCCAAAATCGAATCCGCATACGGAGCAAACCGCACCATGGGCCGCAATGCACGCTTCACGCGCCTCTCGGCTCCGCTCGAACCGATCAAGTTCGACCGCGCAACGAGAACCTTCGACAAATGGGGCCTCGACATCGAGGGACGCATCACACGGGACTTTCCCATAGGCGCGGACGAGCTGCTGCTCAATATATTCTTGCGGGCTCAATACCCGGTTGCAATCCCGATCCATCACCGCTCCCCTTCAAGCGAAAGCACCATTCCGTAAGGCTCCTCAACAGAAAGGTTGTTCTTATCGCCTGTAACAACCCACAAGTTTCGATAGGTCAGAGGCCGCGGGATGCGACGCTCCCCAAATCCGTCAGTAAAGTAGATCAACAATGCATCGCGATAGCACCGATGATCGTTGACGTAGCGAATGGCTGGCGTAAATGCCGTACCTCCCCTACCCATGACGCATGCGGAAATGTCCGCGGCGCTATCAAGGCGATAAACACGCTGGACGGCAGAATCGCACTCAATTACGGTCAGCTCAAACGGATGCCGTGACAGAATGCCCAAGATCTCGCCAAATACAGCCTTTAGTTGATCGTCGCTCATCGAGGCGGATGTGTCGATTGCGACAGCAACCTTAACGACCTTACTATCGCGAGCCCCGGACAGGTCAAATCGAAGCGGCTGTCTTCGGTTTAAGCGAGATCGCGTCTTAACCTTCTCGGACGAGACAGTTCCTACATAACGCTTAAACATGGCAGCCCAGTCAATCTGAGGTGGCTCGTAAGCCCGCGCAACAGCGCGCGAAAAGCGACCTGGCATGAGCGAACGCGTTTCTTCGCTCATCATTTCGTTCACGTCCCGCAAAAGCTGACGAGTCATTTCGGAGATATCTTCCGTCGATGACATCTCAAAGCTGCCCGCATCAGACGCCATCCAGGCATGATCCGTCAGCGATGACGAACTCGACCGAACCTCACCGCGGCCTTCACGGGATAACTCAAGGCCGCGCGGAGCGCTCTCTCCGGAAGAAGTAACCCTGCCAGCAACAAACCTGCCACTCGCGCCGGGCACTGGCGCCACGCCGCGCGACGGACCTTCGTCACCGTTTGCAATCTTTAAGCCTTTGATCAGGTCAAAGTAGTAACGATACGACTGCAGCGGGGCAACGTTGACGAGGCCGAACTTACCTTTAAGCGTTTTGGACGTGACTGCTCCTTCAGGAGCCTTCAAAAACTTCTTGCCTCGTGCAATCTCCCTGCTGAGCATGTCATTAACCGATGCGTCAGCAGCGTAGTTAAAACGCTCGCGCACATCAGCTTCGGTTGACCGGATCGCCTTGGACATCTCCGCCGGATGGTTGAACACAACGTGGTCGACCTCATGGCAGAAGATAAAGATGATCTCCTTTAGCGAAAACTTGAACAGCAACAACGGGTTTGCAGCAAACGTTGCGGGGTATTCGTTCAATCGAATGCCAGCGATAAGCTGTTCGCCGAAAACCGCCTGAAAGCGCATGGACAAGAAAAAATAGCCGTAATACAAGTCTCGCTCAGAGATGAGAAATGTAGTCACAAGCTGAGCGAACCGATTAAATAAGGCTTCGATTTCTACAAGGAGGTCGAGATTTATAGTTGTCTCATATTGCTCGATGAGTGCTTTGGCGTCATCGAGCACTTTGGCAATGTTGTCCGAACCCTCCATAGCATCACTCTGCCTCGATTGCCCTGCGCGTCTGATCGGAGAGATCCAGAGCAGAAATCAAGTCGCGTTCGAATACGTCATAGAAGAGTTCGAGCAAATTCTCACCCTCATTTGATGTAGCCCCAGCGACTTTTTGGGCAAACAGCAGCTTTGTTGACGGGTCAAGCGCCGACACAAAGGAAGAAAGCCTCTTCTTAGTCCGCTTAAATCCACTCGCATCAAGACGCATAAAGCCGACATTATCTTTAAGATGGCCCAGAAGCAGATTGCAGGTTTGAACCCTTTTGGCAACAGACATGGCAACCAGCCGGCTTTCCATCTCCGCCAAGGACAGATTAGACCCAAGAACATCGGAGGGATCCAGCGGCTTTTCCTGAGCGACTAAACTTGCAAAGTACATAGCAGCAACCGTACTGCCAAGCTTTGCGGAAACAAGCTGCTTCATATCCTCGCGAACCACTGCCGCATCGTTTTCGGCATCGCTAAAGAACGATCGGAGCATGGACTCGCTCGAAAGAATGGTATCCACCATATCCCAGCCACGAGGGGAAGGTGACACTTTCTCCTCATCCTCGAGCTCGCGTAGATTGTCGACTAAACAGGCAGGATTCTCGCGCACGAATGACAAGATAGACGGATCGATGCCCTCGGCATCGCCATACTCAAGCCACTCGTCAACATCGGTCCCCACCTTGAGCTTTAAGAAGCGGTCAAGCTGCGCTGGATCCATTTCGTTGGTAGCGTAGGCACTATTTTGCGTGCTGGGATTCATGGCACCAACGAAAAACACCCACCAAGGAAAACGATAGCCGTTGACCTCCTTGGTAAGCAAGATGTTCATGAGCTCGCGATAGACCGTGTTCTCGGTACGGTTTATCTCGTCGATAAGGACGATGACGGGTTTAACTACACCAGATAATAGGAAATTGATTTTATCCTGCGGATCAATATCGTTCATAGAGTAACGATTCTCGGAACCATCCAATTGGTCCCCTTGCGTCCGAGCACCATGAAGCGACTCGAACAGCGCCCGCTCCTGTCGCTGAATTCGATCGACAGCGTAGTAGGGCAGGAACTTAAAAGCAATTGAGCCATCAGGCGCTTGATACTGATAAGGAAGACCCGTAATCTCGCCCTCCTTGAGAGTACCGCCTTCAATCGTAATTACCGTACCGCCCAAGTCGCGAGCGATATCCTTTAGGATGGCAGTCTTGCCGATGCCATGCCTTCCCGAAAGAAGAGGAGTTATCGACATGCCCTTCTTTTGTGTTGCGACATTAGCCAAAAGCGCACGCTTCACCAGTCGCTTGGCCCTCTGAACGGTTATCAAAACTGCACACCCTTAAGTCTAAGAAACGTATTGAGCTTTCTCGAGCGATCCGCCTTCTTCTTCCATGAGTTAACTCCCTGTTTCAGAACTATCGTTTCGCTGAGATCGTCATAGTGCCTAATAAAGAACTCCTCGCTAAATGTTTGAAAGCGGGCGACCTTCGCCTGATCAAGAACATCAAAATATCTATCGAGGAACACCTCATCAAACGTTAGCAGCTCAAGGAATACATCTATGGCTTCGCCGGGAAGAGATCCAATGTGCTGTTCCACAAATGATTGGTCAAGTTCGGGATGGTTCTCGATATAGGACTTGAGCAGTTCACGGGCATTTGAGCTCGAGGATATTGCAGCGATATCCGCAATAGCATTGGAATCACCAGCAATGCCGTTAGCAGAAATATCGCCACATGAACGAGAGGGCTCCTGAAGCATCCCCGCTCTCTTGTCGCTCCGCTCCTCACGCCGCGCACGCTTTGATGTGCGTTCAACGGCCCGTCGTCTTTCGTCCCGGATGCCTCCAATGAGCTCCCGGCACCCCTCAATATAGGGCTTGTCATATTCGCCCGTATCGAGCTCTTCTTCGAGACAGCTAAGGTCGACATCGAGCAGTTCATTTTTATGCTTTAACAGCAGTTCGCGAATATCCATGTGCAACTACTAGCCCAATGCGCCGTGAATGATATTAACGACCTGCTTTACCAGCGGGAACAACTCTTGCCCAAATAAACCCATCAAATCCCTGCCCTTAAAGGGCGCCTCGTCAAGAAGTGCCTTGGTCGTAATGTCGCCATTAACACGGGCGTAGTCGACCATCTGGTTAAGATATAACGCCTGATTGTCGTTAAGACGCTCATCATGCAGAATCGAACCAAGCCTGTCCTCAACTGCGACATCCGAAAGGCCCACGTGTTTGCGCAGGAAAGCCAAAGCGGCAGTATCGCCCCAAGACACGCCAGCCCATGAGGCAAATTCACCGGCAGTACCCAGCTGCAACGTAAAGACCCGCTTCAGAGCTTCAATGTCGTCCGGAGTGAGCACGTCGAGAGCGCGGAGCTTAGCCAGGGCAACATCGTTGTTGGATTGCAGGTACTCGCTGACTTTGTCTGCATAGTTCAGCTCGGAAGCAAATCCAGTACGTTCGTCGTTGTCGATGATATGGTCGGGCAGATCTATCACGTGGTTTTTGTCATCTGCCTGGATGTAGTTCATGAGTCCCCTGAGCTCTTTTCGCACATACTCAGCGCGCTCAAACGAGAAGTCCGACAGAAGGTATTCTCCCGACATCATCGAAGTAATGAGCTGCTCCTTTGCCATAACAGCAGGAATAGTTTTTAGCTTGAGCAAAGCCCTCATACGCTCGGAAAAAGCGCTACTCAACTGAGAAAGGCCAAAGCGAATAGTCGCAGGGTCTTTGCCTTCATCAAGTCTCTTCTTATATTCGGACTCCACGGTCAAGACAAGAGCATCGAAACTCTTCACCTTAAGAGAGCAGGACTCACGCGGAAGCAGCGAAAGGACGCGCGTCTTAAATTCATCGACCTCGTCCTTGTCAAGGCAAAGCAGCTTGTCCTCTGCGCGATATTTATTGACATAAGCAATATTGCGATTGACTTCGAACGCATCGTTATTGAGGTCAGCAACGCCGCACGAAAAATAGGAATAGAGTTCGTCGAAATACGTTTTATCAAAACCGCTCAGATTCGGCTCAGCCAGAAGCTGTCGGAATATATCAAACTTGAGCTCATTAATGCGAACGGACGCACTCTTGACGGACTTGGAGGTTTCAAAGAAACCGTCTTCTGCGGACCAAGAGGATGTCGTGCCAAAGTATCTGAAATTATCGTAGAAGTCGAAGCAATAAAAGCAAGCCTTGTCATCGCCCGGACCAAACAGGTCTGGACACAAACGCGTTCCGCGACCAAGCATCTGCAGAAACTTAATCTTCGAGCTGGTAGCCTTGAAGAAGACAAGATTTACGGCATCGGGGACGTCGATACCGGTATCGAGCATATCGACGCTCACAGCAACTTGGGGCATCTTATCGCGTTCAGAGAAAGAGTCAATGAGCTCAAGCGCCCCGTCGATCTGACTATCAATGCACTTGCAAAAATCGACGCCCTCATTAGGGAACAGCACGTTAAAGCGTTCCGCAATCATCAGCGCCTCATAGTGGCTCTTGGCAAAGATTATCGTTTTGCCCAGCTTGTCGCCAGCATCGACCTTGATGCCATTTTCCATCAGCTCGCCGAGCATGACGTCAATCGTGCTCTTGTTGATAACCTTACCGCTGAGCTTAATAACAGAGCCGGAAAGATCCTGACTCAAAGAATCGTCAGCGCCATCGCCCGCTAAGCCAAACTCACTATCTACCTTCTCTTTGTCCTCGACAGAGAGGTCGTCATAAACGATGCCATGGCGAAGGGCCTCGGTTGTCCTATCCAAAACGGTATAGCCCACCAGATAACCATCATGAACCGCTTGTTCCAGCTCGTAAGCGTAATCGGGCTCACCGTTTTCTGCGCCAAACATCTCAAACGTGCTCTTAAACTCTTCACTACGGGGCGTGGCCGTCAAGCCAACCATCAAAGAGTCGAAATACTCAAAGAGCGCGCGATACTTGCCAAAAATGGAACGATGGGCCTCATCGATGATCACCAGGTCAAAACGCCCAATACTAAAGTCGCGAGAGTCCTCGTCGATTTTCTTAATCATCGTCTGATACGTCGAGAATAAAATTCGAGCATTCAGATCACGATTGAGGCTGCCGCCCGAAATAATTGACGTCGTTATATTGGGCAGCAGCTTCGTAAAGTTTTTATGGGCCTGACGAACGAGACTCGTTCGGTCAGCCAAAAACAGAACGTTCTTTATCCAGCCGCCCCTCAGCAGAACGTCAACAAGGGAGATGGCGACACGGGTCTTACCCGTGCCGGTAGCCATGACCACGACGCTTCGGCGGCGCCCGTTCATGAATGCATTGCAGACGTTCTTAATTGCTTCCTTTTGATAATCACGATTGGTAATCGCGTCGTCAATCACCGGATTGGAGATGTTGGCCCTCGTGTCAACGCGTTGTTTAAGTAATTCGAGTTCATCGATGGTATGGAACCCAGCCACGCGGCGCGGCGGGAACCCAAGGGGGTCGATACAGAACAACCGGTATCCAGTTGAGTAGTACGCCGTAGGACGATAACCGTATTTTTTCTCGAGCATATCGACGGCATGATTGGCGCGCTCCCTATTGGCAAGCGGATTGCCCTCGTCAGCCGAGTATTCGACGACAGCAAGGGGTCGACCATCCCTTCCGCAAAGAACGTAATCGACCGAAGTGCCGTCATCCAACGTCATATCAATAGAGGCCACCTCGGGATACTGTTGATTGGCGTTGAGCGCGATCTTCCAACCGCCCTCGCAAAGCAGTGCATCAAGGTACAGCTTCCTGTTTTCGCGAGGATCGTGACCCTTGGTAACAACAAACTTCGTCTTTCTAAGCGAAGGGGCAAAGCGCGCGACGACCTCTTCGGTGAGCTCGATAGCCTCATCAGGGCACTGGGAGCCGTGCTCGCCGTCTTTGCCCAAGGGTGTCACGAGTGCAGCTGGCTCAGCGACAGCAGGAGACTCGGAGTTACTGGGAGCCTCGGCAGGTGCTCCCGTGGGACGCGATGCCTGACGTGCACGGACGGCGTCAAGAGGAGAAACAAAAGACGGATAGTCATCGATCTCGTTCATGTTCATGAGCGTCTCGCCCAACACGTACTGGAGCTGCTCAAGCGTTTGACATGCAACGGGAGCTGTTACCGTCCTGCCATGAGCGCCATTGTTGCCATTAACGCGAACGACATGAATCGCATCGATAATCGTCTGGTCATTAATGTAGCGAACAAAATCCTCGTTAGTGACCAGGCTGAACAGATCCATCCCGCGGTCGTCCCCAACAACAGAACGATAGATAAGTCGGACTATAAACTCGAGTGCGCTACGAGAAGAAACGCAGCTCATTGCAGGCACATTGAGTGCAAGAAGCTCAGCGTTTTTACAAGTTTCGTATAAATTGCCGAGCCCTGGGACCGGCTTAATAAATTCAAAATTCATGAGGCCCTCCGCTTCATTCCTTCACGCCAGTATACCGTCCTTAGGGGACAGCATTTATTTAACTTTGCCTGTTCCGGCTGTCAGCAAGTGACACCCGCAGTGGCCGATGACAATCTTTTGGCTCTCTTCATCAAAATAAAAATGCAAACGGAACGGATCCATCTTGCTCTTGCCCTTACCCTTGAGGTGCGGCGTGATATCGACGGTCCTTCCTTTATAGGAGCGCTGCCTCAACCTCACGCAATCCTGATTAGCCTTAGTCGCCTTGGTCTCGGTGAGCGTCATCTCGATACCCGTCTGGTTGGTGAAGGCGGAGCAGATATCCGTCATACACACTTCTTGGAACTTTAGCTTCCATAACACGGTAGCCGCAGAGGCGAGAACTCTCCACTGCTCATCGGCATCGCCGTTTGTATAGCGTTTGGCAGAATCAAAAGCCTCGGGAAGAACGACAATCCTTGTGGCCCAAAGCTTGGACACGAGGACGAGTTGCTCTTCAAGCGACTTAGGAAATACCGTGAGCGAATCGATCGCCGCCTCTTCCTTTTTGAGTGCGGCGTTCTCGTTCGCAAGCTGATCAGCGCGACCCTCCGCTTGCTCGCATCGAAACTGGAGGTTCGAGACCTTGTCTTCGAGCTCTGCTCGATCGTCATTGCTTTCTAGGGCATTGATTCTTCGCTGAAGCTCATCGTTTGACGTCGAATACAGTTCGGCAAGGCTTTGCCATTCCGCAACGCTTTCACGCTCAGCCTTAAGAAGTTGAAGCAGCTCGTCAATCGACTCCCGACTTACGCTCGAAGCGAGCTCGGTCTCGCGCTTTGCAGCCTCCTCGGCATGGCGCCGGCTTTCGTTTCGCAGCTGTTCCAGACGTGACTTAAGTTGCGATAACTCCGCCCTACTCTTGTGCCACTCGATATCACTCGTATCCAAGAACTCAGCAGTGCCCTTTAGATAGCTGCGACCAAGACTGCGGTTGAGCACATCCAGCAGCGAGGAACCGTAGTTCGCAAGCTTAGACTTGTTGATGACCATTCGGCTGGAGAGGCACTTTTCATTATCCAGCTCAATGCCCGCTCGATAGATGGTCAGAGACTCGGAAGGGCACTTGTACTGGAAAGCGATGCCCTCATAACCAAAGAGGTCAAACAGGCAGGTGCGCATGCGATCGTTGGAAAGGTTGACTGCATACACGTTGGCGATGCCCATTAAATTACGAGCGAGACCCTCCATATCCGAAACAGGATAATGGCCGCAATGGTCACTCGTGATAACGACAAAGGGAAGTCCACGCTGTTTGTCGCACAAAGGCAAAGCGAAAGATTGCTCGAACGTCATTGGCTCAAGAATGCTCAGCTTGGTATTGACAGCAGTCTCTCCGATAAACGAATGGCAGCCATCAAGCGAGAAGAGATCTCTGACAAAGCGAGGGATATTGGGGCGAGGCTCCGGCAAAGGGCGGCCAACATAGTTTGACAGCGTGTAGTAAGAAACTTTGATGTTGACTTCGCAAGCACCGTCCTGCATCGACTTAAAGCCGATGCAGGTATGCCAATGTCTGAAGGCTGTCGTGCTATCCGGCTCGTCATACTCAAGTACCCAGGCATCAGGTATATTCTTTTCACCGGAATAAAACGCTCGCGTGCAAAGCGCAGCGTAATCGAGAGATGTGGCGCCTCCCGAATATTCCTCTGGATAGCTGAAGCCGCCCTGCAGAAACTTGCGCTGATTCTCGCCATCTTTAAGAAGCCCCCTGATCGTTGAGGCGCGCTGGCGACGCTGTTCCTTGCTTAAGACCCAATAAAAAACCGATTTATAAGCTGAAACAATTGCAAGTGAGTTTTCCTTACAAGGACGAAGCTCAAACCTAGTCCTATAGTGAACTCGTTCATTCTCCGATCTCACGGGCGCACCTTTCCGCAGGGAAAACCACTGGTCATTCTTTCAAATCAGACACACCTAGTTTACCGCTGTGAGATCATTAAATATTGAGCAACAAATTGGACAGCAGGCGTGGGCCCAAGGCAAATAAAGCAGCTTCAAAAGGTTTACTCACAAAAAAGCCGCCGACACAATGTCAGCGGCTTATCAAATCCAAGGGTGGAGACGAAGGGAGTCGAACCCTCGGCCTCTGCCATGCGACGGCAGCGCTCTCCCAACTGAGCTACGTCCCCAAGACAAGTTGATATTTTACCTACGGCTCGCCAACTGTCAACGCCCAATACCCAGTCTTTTTGGGACGCGGCTATTTTGACAACTTTTCGAGCAGGCGATCCTCTCGATGATTTTTTAATCCCCGTCCCAGAAAAATCATCGTCGAGCGCACTACTTTGCGCTGGTGAGGACGCCGGTGGTGTCGAACGCCGGGGTGAAGCTCTCGTCTACCGCTCCGCCTTCTTGCCAAAACATCGTCGTAAAGCCCAGGTCGTCGGCATGGTCGAGCACCTGCTCGTACTCCTCGCGCGTCACGGCGCGCGCCAGGTCGCCGCCTTGTTCGCGCATGAGGGCATTGGGCGTGTACTGGTTCATGACCGAGATCGGCACGTCGCCCGCCGTCTGCCACACCAGGTCCAACACGCGGCACGAATCGTCCGCATGCCCCGGCAGCACCAGATGACGCACGATTATGCCGCGTTTCATGAGCCCGTCCCCGTCTACCAGCTCTCCCCCGCGGCGCTCAATTTCGCGCGCCATCTGGGCCAGACCCGACACAGCCACGCGCGGGTAGTCCTTAATACGAGAGAGTGACTGCGCAAGCGCCGCATTGGCATACTTAAAGTCGGTAAGCCACACGTCGACCAAATCGCCGAGCGCCGCCACGGCACTCGCACGCTCATAACCGCTCGTGTTGTAGACGATTGGAATGACCAGTCCGCGCTCCCGAGCTGCGGCAATCGCGGCAGGCAACAGGTGCGCATAGTGCGTCGCCGTCACCAGGTTGATGTTATTGGCGCCCTGGTCCTGCAGCTCCAGCATAATCTCGACCAAACGCTCGGGCAAAATCTCAAGCCCAAAATTGCCCGTCGAGATCTCGTGGTTCTGGCAATAGATACATTTGAGCGAGCAGCCGCTAAAGAAGATCGTGCCCGAACCGGCCTCGCCCGAGATAGGCGGCTCCTCCCACATATGAAGCGCCGCGCGGGCCACCTTGAGCGTGTCATCGGCACCGCATACGCCGTGCGCACCCTCGTCGCGCACCGCACCGCAACGGCGCGGACACAAATGGCAGGCGGGCGAAAAAAGTTCGGTCAACGGCGTCGGCATAAAAACATGCTCCAAAACAACGATTCAGCAGCTCAAACGTAAAGGGCCAGGCCGCGTAGACGACTCCGTCCCTAAGGCGCCGTAATCGTCCGACACGATTTTTGTAATGTCAAGACTGGAATCCACAAAGTGCCGCTTTATGATGTAGGTATTCCGCCCCCCGCGGAGCAACTGGGTGAACCGTCGCGTTTATTTAGGGAGCCCACACAGTCGTACCTAGTACAGGTATCCTTCGTTGTTAAGGACGCTGGAACAGTCGATGAGGGCACCCACCTGTTTTAGGTGGGTTCATTTTCGTAACGTGGGGGGTGGTTTTCATTTGCCGAAAACCACCATTACAGCCCATATGGATCCCCGCCGGTATCCCGACAAGCCATCGACAACATCCCAATATCTGGTAAGCGCGTGATTATCGCTGCATGCAATTCCATGCACCCCCCGTGGTCGAGTATCATGGTTCAGCTATGCCCTTTGCGCTTAGCAACCTTTGACCTTTTCCTTCGACGCTTGGCGGTTTTTAGATTCATGGCTTCATCCCCGAGCTACATACCGTATCTATGCGTGGCAGCGGCGGCCTTTATCACGACCTTCCTCACGGTGCCCCTGGTCAAGCGCCTGGCAATTAAGCTCGACGCCGTCGACTATCCTTCTAAGCGCCGCATCAACACCAAGCCCATCCCGCGTTTGGGCGGAACGGCGGTGTTTTTGGGCCTGGTCGTTGCCTGTATTGTGCAAATCCTAGGCACCTGGTACCTGGGTTGGCCGCCCGTTTTGGTGCCCCACCCCCGTCTGCACATCAGCTACCCCATACTTGCGCTTTCTTTTACCGTCATCTTTGCGACCGGCGCTATCGACGACGTCTTCCAGCTCAAGCCCAAGCAAAAGCTAGCCGGACAGGTCCTCGCCGCGCTCATCGCCTGCGTGGGCGGCCTGCGCATCGGCGTCATCGTCAACCCGTTTGCCCCCGGCGAGATCATGCTCGGATGGCTCGCCTACCCCATCACCGTGATCTACCTAGTGGCATTCACCAACATCATTAACCTCATCGACGGCCTCGACGGCTTAGCCACGGGCATCTGCGGCATCGCGTCGTTCACCATGTTTTCGATGGCCGTTCTCTCGGGCCGCATCGACGCCGCCGCGCTCTCCATTGCGCTCTTTGGCGCCTGTCTGGCCTTTTTGCGCTACAACTTCAACCCCGCAAGCATCTTCTTGGGCGACTCGGGGTCGCTGCTTCTGGGCTTTGCGCTGGGCTCCATCTCGCTACTCAACGTGAGCCGCACCGCCGCGCTCACCTCGCTTATCATCCCGCTCATCGTTGCCGGCGTGCCCATCATCGACACGTTTAGCGCCATCGTGCGCCGCAAGCGCGCCCACATTAGCATCGGGCAGGCCGACAAGGGCCACATCCACCACCGCCTGATCCAAGAGGGCTACAACCAAAAGCAGGCTGTGCTGCTCATCTATGCCTGGTGCATTATGCTTTCGGCCGGCGCCGCCGCGATCAACCAGGTCGAGGTGCCCATGCGCGTGCTCATCTTTACCGTGCTCGCCATTGGCTCGGCGGCCTTTGCCAAGCATCTACATCTGTTTGAGCCCGTGCTGCGCCACCATTACAACAAGCGCACGCACGAGGATGAGCTCGTCACCCCCGACGACCCCGCCTTTAAGCAGGAGGAGCAGGCAGCCGAGGAACGTAAGGAAGAGCGCCACCACAGGCGCTAGGGTAAGCTGCCGAGGATGCGCCCAGGCGCCGCCGGCCAAACGCGCAGCCACGCCGCGCCCATCGCACATGCCGCCGCTCTCCCGCCCCTCGCCTACTTACGACCCGCCCCTCCAATAAACGCGTTATCATCTTGACCCATGAACATACGTTAGGAGCAATCATGCCAAACGAGAACAGCTACGAAGTCGCGCTGCAAAAGAGCAACGCCATTCGCGAGGGCCTGGCCAAGACGCCCGACAAGTTCACCATGCTCACCGGCGACCGCCCCACCGGCCGTCTGCATCTGGGTCACTACTTTGGCACCCTTAAGGGCCGTGTTGAGCTGCAGAACATGGGCGCCAAGACCAACGTGCTCATCGCCGACTACCAGGTCATCACTGACCGCGACACGACCGAGCACATCCAGGACAACGTGTACAACATGGTCATGGACTACCTTGCCTGTGGCATCGACCCCGACAAGACCATGATCTACGCGCACTCCGCCGTGCCCGCCGCCAACCAGCTCATGCTGCCGTTCCTGTCGCTGGTCTCCGAGGCCGAGCTGGCGCGCAACCCCACGGTCAAGGCCGAGATGGAGGCCTCGGGCCACGAGCTCACCGGCCTTCTGCTCACCTACCCGGTGCACCAGGCCTGCGACATCCTGTTCTGCAAGGGCAATGTGGTGCCCGTCGGTCGCGACCAGCTGCCGCACATCGAGCTCACCCGCACCATCGCCCGCCGCTTTAACAACCGCTACGGCAAGGTGTTCCCCGAGGTCGACGCGCTGCTGTCCGAGACCCCGCTGCTGCCCGGCCTGGACGGTCGCAAGATGAGCAAGAGCTACGGCAACGCCATCAACATCTCGATGACCGCCGAGGAGACGGCCAAGCGCATCAAGAAGAGCCAGACCGATTCTGAGCGCATGATCACGTTCGATCCCGAGAACCGCCCCGGCGTGTCCGGTCTGCTTTCGACGGCCGCCATCTGCACCGGCCGTTCCGAAGTCGAGATTGCCGAGGAGATTGGCATGGGCGGCTCCGGCCAGCTCAAGAAGTACGTGACCGAGGCCGTCAACGAGTACTTCGCGCCGATCCGCGAGCGTCGCCAGCGCTATGAGAACGATCTGGACTATGTGAAGGACGTGCTGCACGAGGGCAACCGTCGCGCCAACGAGATTGCCGAGCAGACCCTGGCCGAGGTTCAGGACGCCATGGGCATGGTGTACTAGGCAAAGCGCCTTCGCACAACATAGACGGTGAGGCTAAATCCTCACCGAAACAGGAACAGGCCCGCTGGCAGATAGTTGCCAGCGGGCCTGTTCCCGAAGTACACCGTTGAATCGCACAGAGGGGAGGAATGCGAATCAAACTCAACAGGGCAGGCTTTTTCATCGCCTATTGCCTGCTCCGTTGCTGAAAACAATATAGTTCACCGTGGTTTACTTTGCTGCGACAAACCGCGCCGCCACACCTTCTCCATAAGTTAACCTCGGTAAACCTGCCAAAACCACCACAAAGGGGATAGGCACCTTTGTGGTGGTTTAAGCCACGGCAGAGCCGCTAGAGCCCTGCAGGCCAGCGACAGGCGGCCAAGTCGACGTGCATGTCGTCCTTAAACGCCACACCCTCCCCTAGCAAAAGCTCACGTTGAGCATCGGGACCGCCAAAAGCAAAACCATCGCATATGCGGCCATCGGCAAACACCACGCGGTGACAGGGAATCTCGCCGGGGCGCGGATTGCCATGCAGGGCATACCCCACGTACCGCGCACTTCGTGGACGTCCAGCAAGCAGCGCCACCTGACCATACGTGGCGACCATCCCCTCGGGAATCTGCTCGACCACCTCGTACACCCGCTCAAAAAAGCCCTCAGACGCCATTGCTCGCTCCCTTCCACCCGGAATAGCATAAACCACCACAAAGGTGCCTGTCCCCTTTGTGGTGGTTTTGGCAGGTGGGCTAGTTAACGGGCTGGAAGAAGGCTACGGCTACGGCGCCGGGGCCTACATGGGTGCCGATGGTGGCGCCGATGGTGTGAACGGGCAGTTCGCCCTCGGTGTGGCCAGCCCACAGTGCCGCGCTGTCCTCGATATACTTCTTGAGCACCGCATCCGAAAGGCCCGTATAGCCGAGCGCCAGCGGCATGGAAAAGTCGATGCCGCCCGCCTTTTCGACCTTCTGGTTGAGCAGGTTACGTCCGTTCTTGGAACCGCGCGCCTTGCCCAGCTGCACGATCAGACCGTCCTCGGCAGCCACCACGGGCTTTACGTTGAGCAGCGTACCCACGGCACCGGCAGCAGCAGACAGGCGACCGCCGCGCACCAGGTACTCCAGCGTCTCGAGCAGACCAATAACCACCACGCGGTCACGGACGGCCTCGACAGCCGCCGCGATCTGGGCCGCGCCCTGGCCCTCGTCCACTAGGCGCAGGGCATACTCGACCAGCACGCGCTCACCCAGGGTAACGTTATTGCTATCAACCACATACACGTCGCCGCCCGGCGCCTCGGCAAGTGCGGTACGGGCGCTCTGATTGGTCCCCGAAAGTTTGGCACCCACGGTAATAATCACCGCCTCGTCGCCGGCCTCACGTGCTTCGGCAATCGCCTGCGAAAAGGCGTACGGGTTGACCTGACCGGTCTTGGGCAGCTCGTCGCGCTCCACGAGCATCTCGTAAAAGCGCTGGTGATCGATGTCGACGCCATCCATATACACATCGGTGCCAAAGGTAACGGACAGCGGCAAGACGGACAGCGCCGGGTGCTCCGCCGGCGACATATCGCTGGCGGAATCGGTAATAATGCGGACGGACATAGCGAATCCTTTCTTGCGCAGGTCTCGCGCAGGGAATTTTGACAGCAATGTCCCGGCACGGCGTACGCGCTCAAACGGGACGATGCAGCTCTTGGCTGAAAGCTAGCGCCAGCGCGGCTCTAGATCTCGCGCAGGGTGTTGAGGATCGTGCGCAGCGATGCATACATCTGCTCGCGCTGCTCCACACCCATAGCCTTACCGGTGGTGTCGAGCACCTCGCGAATGATGCGGTCCGCCTCGCTCATGCTCTCGCCGCCCAGAGCGGTCAGGCGCACCGGGGCACGATACTTAACGGCCGCATCACCCGAGTCGTCGACCTCGACGTAGCCGCCCTCCTCCAGATGCGCGAGCGTGCGCGAGACGGCGGCACGGGTCACGCCTGCCATGCGAGCCAGGTCAGCGCCAGTCAGGCCGTCCTTGCTGCGCTCAAGATAGTACAGGCACATAACGTCGGAGCCCTTGAGGCCCAGCCTTGCGCCCTCGGATGTCTTAATGCGCTGGATCTCCTTGTAGAGCCCGCTGATCAGTCCGACAAAGTCCTCGAAACGTGTCTCGTCGTTCTGCTGCATGGGAGACGACCGCCTTTCGCTTACATGATGCTAACGGGTAAACATCTTAGCCGCACGAGGCAACACCCATACCCAAATATCCCATTTGTTAACCCATCAACATAAAAACCACCACAAAGGGGACAGGCACCTTTGTAGTGGTTTTGACCGGCGAACATGATCCGCAGGCGTCGCTACAGTTCCACGCAGGGATTGTCGCGGGTCACAAGCGTCTTAACGACAACCGTCGCTCCCAGATAGCGCTCGAGCAACTCGGCGAGACGATCAACGGCAGCCTGGCAATCCCCCATCCGCTCGGGCTCCACGCACTCAATCGCCAGGAATGCATCGGCCGAATCGTCGGACAGCGCCGTGCGAACGCCATCGCGCCAGTTCCAGCAGCGGCATACGGCGCCCGCATCATCGATGTAGGCGAGCTCGCCGGGCAGCGTCGGGTCATCCGTTTCCTCGCCAAGTGGCAGGAACGCATCGCCGCCGTCAGTCACCTTCAAGCGAAGATCCCCCTCAATCGTATGCAGGTCCTCGCCGCCAACGGGCAGCGCGTAGGTCAGCGACACCGTGTTGTAGATGTCCACCGCGGGCGTAATGTGGCCCACCGGCTTGCCCTTGAGCACGCGCTTGAGCAGGTTCTCAATTGAGCAACGCGCGCCCTTTTTGGTCTTGAACAGCCGATAAGCCTCGCGCCATGCCTTGACCGGTGCGTTCTCGCTGATAGTATCGCTGGTCAGATGACGCTCCGCGTCGATATTGGCGCGGTCGAGCAACGCCGCAATCGCATCCACGTCCTCTTGAGGAATCTGAGCCGCGGGCTTCATGCCCTTTACGACCACAACACCGACAGCCGCCTGCGGAAATAGCTCCCAAAACGAATCCTCGGCAATAAAGCTCTTCATGCGCTCTCCCTTCATCGTGCGCGCCCGAGCGAGGGCGCCTAAACAAAAAGCGCCCTTACGACGGCCACCTTCAAAGTCCTACGGTGCCGCCACAAGAGCGCTTACGCTGCCCCCATCCGGAGAAGGGGGCAATATGTCAGGCGTATTGTAACCCGAGTCATCCGCGCGAGTAAAACCACCACAAAGGTGCCTGTCCCCTTTATGGTGGTTTTGGGTCTGAAGCAACGCTAGTGTCGGAGTCCCAGCAGGCCGCGGCCGCGATGACGGGCGTCGGCGTGCACCTGAGCGTGCGGACCGGCGGCCTTTACGGACTCGGGCAGGTGCGAGTACTTCTTCTCGAAGTTCTCCTCGAACATCACGGCCAAGTTGTGCGCCGCCTCGTCGTAGCGCGCGGTGCTCTGCCAGTACTGGCGCGGCACCAGGATGCCGTCGGGCACGCCGTGGCACGTGGTGGGAATGTCGACGTTAAAGATATCGTCATGCACGAATTCGCTGTCCTCGATGGTACCGTCGAGGGCGCGGGCCACCAGGGCGCGCGTGTAGGCAAGCTCGATGCGATGGCCCACGCCGTAGCCGCCGCCGATCCAGCCGGTGTTGACCAGGTACACACGCGTGCGGCCGTCGGCGATGCGCTCACCGAGCATCTTGGCATAGACCATGGGGTCGAGCGGCATAAACGGCTCGCCAAACAGCGAAGAGAACGTGGGCGTGGGCTCGGTGACGCCGACCTCGGTGCCGGGGATCTTGGCCGTAAAGCCCGTCACGAAGTGGTACATGGCGGCATCGGCCGTCAGGCGTGAGATGGGCGGCAGCACGCCAAAGGCATCGCAGGTCAGGAACAGCACGACGCTTGGAGTGGTGCCCATGCCCTTGGTCCACGCGTTGGGAATGTGCTCCACAGGGTATGCCACGCGCGTGTTGTGCGTGATCGAGATGTCGTCGTAGTTGGGCTTGCGGTTCTCGTCGAGCACCACGTTTTCGCAGATCGCGCCAAAGCGGACAGCGTTGAAGATCTCGGGCTCGTGGAAGGCGTCCAGGCCCTCGCATTTGGCGTAGCAGCCACCCTCGATGTTAAAGATGCCCATGTCAGACCAGCCGTGCTCGTCGTCGCCGATCAGCAGGCGCGTGGGATTGGCCGAAAGCGTGGTCTTGCCGGTGCCGGACAGGCCAAAGAACACGGCGGTCTCGTGCGTGACGGGATCCATACTGGCCGAGCAGTGCATGGGCAGCACGTCGTCCTCGACGGGCAGCAGGTAATTCATGACGCTGAAAATGGACTTTTTGATCTCGCCGGAGTAGCCGGTGCCGGCGACCAGAATCACGCGCTCCTGGAAGTTAATGACCACGGCGGCGCTGGAGTTGAGGCCCTTGATGGCGGGATCGCACTGGTAGCCCGGCGCGGCGAGCACACAGAAGTCCGGCTCGCCGGTGCGTGCGATTTCACGGGCAAGCGGGCGGGCGAGCATCTGCTTAATAAAGAGCGCCTGGCTGGCACGCTCGCAGGCGACAAGCAGACGACGCGTATGGTTGCGGTCGGCACCGGCCATACCGCGAGTGACGAACACGTCGCGCTCGTTGAGATAGTCGACGATGCCGGCCTTGATGGCCTCGTAGCTCTCGACAGACAGCGGGCGGTTGACGGCACCCCAGGCAATCTTGTCGTGAACATCGGGGGTGTCAACGATAAAGCGGTCATTAGGCGAGCGGCCAGTGCGCTCCCCCGTCTCGATCACCAGCGCGCCGTTGGAGGCCATACGACCTTCGTTGCGACGGATGGCGTGCTCGACGAGCTCGGCTGCCGGCAGGTCGACCAGCAGGCGGGGCTGGTTCTCGGCAGGATCTTCGACCAGCGTAATGCCAAAGTTGGACAGAACTTCTGCAGGGGTAATACCTGGCATGGGGCCTCCTTTAAAAGCGCGACACGTGGACGAGGCGCGCACTTTACTCACGTAAAGCCCGTTGTACCCGATATGCAAAAACGTTTTTGCGGCAACGGCGAAGCGCCCGCCCAACGGTCAAAAATCGCACGCAAGCGGCCTAGTCGTTAGGGACACTCTTGAACAGGCAACAACCAAGGAGCGACCCCGGATGCCGGCACTTAGGGACGTTCCCAAAGTGCCGGCACATAAGGAACGTCCCCAAATGCCGTCTACTGAATGGCGCCGCCGAAATTATCGAACAACCTGTTCAAAAACACGAACGAACACCGTCGCGTCTATACTAGAGCGCAGCAATAGAAAGGACTCCGCTTTGAGCATCACGCCCATCGATAGCATTCGCCGCGCCATCGCCCGCCGCAATGGCGTCGCCGACCCCACCGTATCGGACGGGGCGCACGGGCAGGGCGGACGCATCGAGAACGGCCTGTTCCCCGCATCGCACACCGCCGAGGAGCTCGCACGAATCCAAGAGCTAAGCCAGCGTAACGCCGGCGGTCCCGACAGCAGCCAGACCACACGCCGTCGCCGCGATCGCCAACCCGGCCCCATCCGCCGCATGGTCAATGCCTGGTGGAACCGCCTGCTCGGAGCCGTCTACGGCGGCGGCTTCTCCACGCAAGAAGCCGAGTACGAAGATCACGCCACCCGTCGCGACTACCTTTGGAATACCCTGGGCACCGCCGTATGGGGCATGGCGTTTCCGCTGCTCACCATTGTGTCCACGCAGCTTGTCGGCGCCGAGGAAGCCGGTAAGTTCTCCATCGCCTTTGTCACCGGCACGCTCATCATGATCGCGTGCAACTACGGCGTGCGCAATTTCCAGGTCTCGGATATCGACGAAAAAACCTCCTTCGCCTCCTACCAGCTCAACCGCTGGCTCTGCGGAGCGCTCGCGCTGGCATGCGGCCTGGTATACAGCAGCGCCCGCGGCTACGATGCGCAGATGGCCACGATCGGCCTGGGCGTCTACCTCTATAAGGTGATCGACGGCGTGGCAGACGTGTACGAGGGCCGCCTGCAGCAGGCCGACAAGCTCTATTTGGCCGGCATGAGCCAAACGCTGCGTTCCGCCGGCGTCATCGCAGTCTTTAGCGTGGCGCTGTTCCTCACGCGCAGCATGCCCATCGCGGCTATGGCCATGGGTGTTACCGCGATTGCCTCGCTCGTGCTGGTCACCGCCCCGCTCGCCCTGCTCGAAACCGAAAAATCGCGCCGCGTGAGCCTGCGCGAGGCTGGCCACCTGTTTATCCAGTGCGCCCCGCTCTTTGGTGCGCTGTTCCTGTTCAACCTAATCGAGAGCATGCCCAAGTTCGTGATGGAAGGCACGCTGGCCTACAAATATCAGCTGTACTTTAATGCACTGTTCTTTCCGGCGCAGGCTATTTTGCTGAGCATCGGATTTATCTATAAACCGCAGCTTTTGCGTCTGTCGAGCATTTGGGCGAATCCGCGCAAGCGTCGCCGCTTTGACCTGATTATTGTTGCCGTTATGGCACTGATCGTGGTCATTACCGGAGCGTGCGCCGCATTTATGGCAGGCCCCGGCATTCCCCTCATGAGCTTTATGTACGGCCTCAACTTTGGGCGCTACCGCACATTGGCACTGCTAATGGTTGTCGCCGGCGGAGTCACCGCGGCAATCGACTTTATCTACGCCATCATCACGGTGTTGCGCCACGCCGGCGATGTCACCAAGATCTACCTGATCTGCTTCGCCGTAAGCGTGGTGCTGCCGGTGATCCTGATTAAGCTGCTGGGTCTGATGGGCGCCGTGGTGAGCTACCTGGCGGTCATGGCCCTACTGCTGGTGTTGCTGATAATCGAGTACGCCCACATCCGCCAACGCATCGAACGCGACCGTAACCCATACGGCGCCTAATTAGCTGCCCCCGGTCACCGGAATTAACGATGGAATCACCCCGGCTGGGGTCTCGTTGCGGACGATTTGCGACACGCAAAACTAAGTGAGTAGACTTTTGCCGAATCCCTGACCACACCGGCAAAACACAAGTCAGTGACCTGCGGCTTTGTTGAAACAAATTTGCCGGCTGCTCGACATTTCCAAAAAAGTCTACTCACTTAGCCAGCGGGCAGCCAAAAAAGAACCGTCGCGACGTCGTTTGACTCCGTTGCGACGGTTTTTCGAGCAATTTCGCGCTGCCGAGGACGCAGACGTTCCTCGTTTCCAGCACTTACCGAGCAAGAAGGCGCTACTCTCCGAAAGCAGTCAAAAAAGCCCGTCCCAAATTAGCGACCCCTTGCGCCATCATTCTCCAGGCTTGATATTTGCGTAGAACTCCGCACCATCATCCAGGCGCAGGATGCCGACGCGGCCGAACTCGGAGCCAGTGGCGGCGGCGCAGTCGATGTCGATGCGATCGGGCACGCCGGCGGTATCCTCGCCGCCCAGGCGCACAATCTGCCCACGGCCCGACTCCTCATCGAGCCCCGCCAGGCCGCCTACCTCGCAATAACGCCCGAGCGACACCGTTGGCGTGTGGCCGCTCACCACGACCGGACCCTTGCCCTCGGCAGAAAGCAGCCCCGTCGGCGCATCCCAATAGCCGTGACGAATCCACAGCAAGTCATCGGACGACTGCACCGCGAGCATCTGCTGCAGCAGCTCGCGATCGGCACCCACCGCTCCGACGCCATCGGCACAATCGACGCCATGCTCAAGTAAAAACGCGCGCGCCGCCTTCATCTCGATTCCAGCATGTACCAGCAGATACGGGCGCTCCTCGGTCTCGGCCACCGCGTAGAGCGGCAGCGCGGCCATCCATCGCACGAGCTCCTCGTATGCCTCAAATTCCATGTCGTTGAGCTGCTCGCGCGTCGTCCAGCCACCGTTGATATCCCAGGTCTCGGCATCGAGCGGATCCTGGCCAATGATGGCATCGAGCATGATCTGCTCGTGATTGCCCTTGAGCACACGGGCGTTGGGCAGCGAGCGCACGAGCTTAATAACGCCGACCGGATCGGGCCCGCGATCGATCATGTCGCCCAGCACGTACAGCGTGTCGTCGGACGTCAACGAGATCTTAGACAGGGCCTCGTCAAGCGCACGCACGTGCCCGTGAGCATCAGATGTCACATAGATCGCCATGGTACGCCTCTCCTTGCATTGCGGTCTAAGCCCGGCGCCGCAACTAAAACTTCAAGTTGAACTTAAACGTTACCCATTGTACTCCGTTGCAATAAAGCTGGAAAGGGTTTCCGAGCAGAGGCAAAGACGGCAGCCGTCTATGACGATATCGCGCACGCCCGTAATCCGCCCCCATAAACCCACCACCTTTGGGTACAAATAACCGCAGACAACTGACCGTGCCACGCCAACCACCCAGGAGCGGACACTATCCATGAACCAGATACTTCTCTTTATCGGCCTCGTCATCATTTTGTGCCTGACCATCAAACCCGTCGGCAAAAAACTCCCCTTCCCCACCCTCCTCATCTTTATTGCGCTCGGCATGCTGCTCGGCGTCAACGGTCCGGCGCACATCGACTTTAGCGACTACGCGCTCACCGAAACCGTCTGCAGCACGGCGCTGCTATTCATCATGTTCTACGGCGGCTTTAACACCAACATCGACCGTGCCAAACCCGTCGCCGCGCCCGCTGTGCTGCTGAGCACGCTCGGCGTTATCACCACCGCCGGCATCACTGGCGTGTTCGCACACTTCGCACTGGGCTTCGACTGGATTGGCGGCCTGCTGCTGGGCTCGGTCGTGGCGTCGACCGACGCGGCGAGCGTCTTTAGCGTGCTGCGCGAGCACAACCTGTCGCTAAAGGGCGGCACCGACTCGCTGCTCGAGGTCGAATCGGGCTCCAACGACCCCGTCGCCTACATGCTCACCGCGGTACTCGCCACCCTCGCGGCGGGTGGCAACATCGACATTCCCGTGCTGCTGACCAAGCAGATCATCCTGGGCGTGGGGTTGGGCCTTGCCATCGGCTGGACATCCAGCCGTCTGATTGAGCGCGCACACGCAACGGCCGAAGGCGCGCAGACCATCTTCTTGTTCGCCGTGGCGATCGTCGCCTACGCACTGCCGAGCTACCTGGGCGGCAACGGCTTTTTGGCCGTATACCTGGCAGGCATTGTGCTGGGCGCGAGCGACATCACCGGCAAGGTCGAGATGGCGCACTTCTTTGACACCCTTACCGAGATGGCCGAGATGACGATCTTCTTCTTGCTCGGCCTGCTCGTCACGCCCGCGCGCCTGCCGCAAATGCTGCTACCCGGCCTGGCGCTCATGGCGTTTATGCTCTTTGCGATCCGCCCCATCGCCGTCGGTCTGCTGCTGGCGCCCTTTAAGACGAGCCCTCGCCAGGTTGCGCTCGTAAGCTGGGCGGGCTTGCGCGGCGCGGCTTCGGTCGTCTTTAGCCTCTTTGCTGTGGTGGCCGGCGTTCCCGGCGGACACGACCTATTTGACCTGGTGTTTGTGATTGCCGTATCGAGCATTGTGGTGCAGGGTTCGCTACTGCCGGCGGTGGCGAAGAAACTCGATATGATCGATGCGGCCGGCGACGTGCGCCGCACCTTTAACGACTACCGCGACGAGGACGGCATGTCGTTTGTAAAGCTCAAGGTGGGCGCTGGCCATCCGTTTGCCGGGCGCTCGCTCGCCGATATTGGCAGCGCGACGGACATGCTCGTGGTCTTGGTGCTGCGCGACGGGGCGCACCCGGTACTGCCCAACGGCGATACCGTCATCGAGGAAGGCGACCTTCTGGTGATGGCAGCCCCAACGTTCGAAGAGCGTGCCGAGGTTACGCTGCGCGAGATCACCGTGACGCCCCACGGTCGCCTGGCCGGTCAGCGCCTGCGCGACGTGCCGCAGGGCAAGCACCCGTTTATCGTGGTGATGCTCAAGCGCGAAGGCCAAACGATCATCCCCGACGGCGACACCCTCATATACGCCGGCGACGAAGCCGTCATCGCCACGCTCGCGTCGTAGCGGCCAGGGGTTAGCTAATTTGCGACGAAGAAATCAAGCGCCTAGAGAACCTCATGCCTTCGCTCGCAGATTTGGATTTGCCCGAGGAGTAAAGCACCCCTCCCCCATGTAACCATCCTGTAAATCATAGCAGCGCAGTCGAGTTTTACCGTGATGCGGTCGCGCCTGGCGCTCCACTGTGCTAAAGTATCCCGAACGTTCAAACGACTACGAGGGGAACTAGAAGATGGCACGTGTGCACAACTTCTCAGCTGGCCCGGCCGCGCTGCCTACAAGCGTGCTCGCCGAGATCGCCGACGAGATGATGGACTACCGCGGTTGCGGCATGTCCGTGCTCGAGATGAGCCATCGATCTAGCATGTACCAGCAGATTATCAACGACGCCGAGGCAACCCTGCGCCGTCTGCTGAGCATCCCCGACAACTACCGCGTCCTGTTTTTGCAGGGCGGCGCCACGCTGCAGTTTGCGGGCATCCCCATGAACCTCATGCGCCGCGGCCGCGCCGGCTACGTCGTGACCGGCAACTTTGCCAACAAGGCGTACAAGGAGGCCGCCAAGTACGGTGAGGCCGTGCTGCTCGCGAGCTCCGAGGACACCAACTTCGACCGCATTCCCTACATGGCCGACGTCAACGCACGCATTGCCGCCGAGGCCGCGGGCGAAGGCCTCGACTACGTCTACATCTGCCAGAACAACACCATCTTTGGCACCATGTACCACGAGCTGCCCGCTTGCGGCGATGTGCCGCTGGTCGCCGATGTCTCGAGCTGTTTTCTGTCGCAGCCGCTCGACGTTGAGCGCTACGGGCTCATCTACTCCGGCGCGCAGAAAAACGCCGGTGCCGCGGGCGTGACCGTGGTCATCGTTCGCGACGACCTCATCGCCGAAGGCCCCGCCTTTGCGCAGACGCCGCAGTACCTGGACCTCAAGACCCAGGCCGCCAAGGGCTCCATGCTCAACACGCCTAACACCTTTGGCATCTACGTATGCGGCAAGGTATTCCGCTGGGTCGAGGAGACCGGCGGACTTACCGCCATGGCCGAGCGCAACTGGGCCAAGGCCAACCTGCTCTACGACCTGCTCGAGCACAGCGAGCTGTTCCATGGCACCACGCAGGCCGGCAGCCGCTCCATCGCCAACGTCACCTTCCGCACCGGCGACGCCGAACTCGACACGGCCTTTGTCACAGGCGCGGCCGAGCACCAGATTCAAAACGTCAAGGGCCATCGTCTGGTGGGCGGCATGCGCGCCAGCGTCTACAACGCCGTAACCATGGAAGACGTGCAGGCACTTGCCTCGTACATGAAGGACTTCGAAGCGCAGCATAGTTTGAGTCCGCGATCTAACTAGCCCGCAACGCGCGGGCCGACCAGCCATCTCAAACCACCCTGTTTAGATCAAAACCTGCTAAGGAGTTTTTCCATGCGTAAGATTAAGACCATCGACGACATCACCAAAGACGGCAAAGTCGAGTTTGGCGAGGGCTACGAGTTTGTGGGCACCGCCGAGGAGGCCGACGCTATCCTGATGCGCTCCACCGACCTGCACGGCTACGAGCTGCCCGAGGGCATCCGCGCCATCGCCCGCTGCGGCGCCGGCGTCAACAACATCCCCGTCGAGGAGTACGCCAGAAAGGGCGTCGTCGTCTTTAACTCCCCCGGTGCCAACAGCAACGCCGTCAAGGAGCTCGTCCTGGGCATGCTGGTGCTTTCGAGCCGCGGCGTCGTGCAGTCGATGAACTGGGTGCGCAACAACGCCGACGACCCCGAGATCCAGGTCGATGCCGAGAAGGCCAAGAAGGCCTTTGTGGGCCGCGAGCTCAAGGGCAAGCGCATCGGCGTCATCGGCCTGGGCAACGTAGGCTCCAAGGTCGCCAACGCCTGTGTCGACCTGGGCATGGACGTTTACGGCTACGATCCGTTCATTTCCGTCGAGCACGCGTGGGTGCTGAGCCGCGAGGTGCAGCGCGTGGGCACGCTCGAGGATCTGTGCCGCGGCTGCGACTACCTCACCGTGCACGTGCCCAGCAAGGCCGATACCATCGGCATGATCAGCACCGAGCAGATCGACCTGCTGGCCCCGGACGCCGTGCTCATCAACTACGCGCGCGAGACCATCATTGACGAGGACGCCGTCGACGCCGCCCTGCGCGCGGGCAAGCTCAGCTGGTTTAGCTGCGACTTTGCCACGCCCAAGACCGTCAAGATGCCCAACACGTTTATCACCACGCATTCGGGCGCCGGCACCGGCGAGGCCGAGGCCAACTGCGCCGACATGGCCATCAGCGAGCTCAAGGATTACCTGGAAAACGGCAACATCGCGCACAGCGTCAACTACCCCGCCTGCAGCATGGGCAAGGCGCGCGCCGCAAGCCGCATTGCCTGCCTGCATGCCAACGTGCCCAACATGATCGGCCAGATCACGGCCATTCTCGCCAAGGACAACGCCAACGTGCAGCGCATGACCAACGAGTCCGCTGGCGAGAACGCCTACACCATGTTCGACACCGATGAGCACCTGGACGGCAGCACGATCGAGGCACTTAAGCAAATTCCGTCGATGTATCGTGTGCGCGTGATTAAATAGCGCCGGCGCCAATCCTGCCAGACAGACCACGAAGCCCATTCGGCCCCCGTTTTCACGAAACGGGGGGCGATTTTGTTGCTCCGGACGTCTTTAAAATGATACCCAGAACAAGTTTTTTCAGATAATCGATAGTGAGGCTCCAGTCGCTAAGCACGCCCGCTTTGATAAACAGCTTTATCAGGGACTTTAGTAGGTAAAAATCGGTCTCTATGTGCCGAATGTAAGTTGACTGTCTATTTTCCGAAACAACTTATTCTAGATAGCATTTTTAGGGTCCCTCCAAGGCAAAATTGAAGCCTTTTTGCGACCAGAACTCTAGCTCGCGCTACCGTTTACCCACCGCGCGACTACATTCCCGCCCAATCGATAAAAATCTCCTCACGAAGCCGCCGTTCGAGCTCCTGCTGTCGCGGCGTCTTGTCTTTCAGCGGCACATCGAGATAGGACATGATGAGCTCCATCACCACGCGGAAGGCATCGAAGTCGGCCAGCTGACCATAGGTCATCAGAACGACGGGATATCCCATCGCTTGCAAGGCCGTCGTTCGATCGGAGTCCGAGATCTTGGATTCAATGGATCCGTGAATGGCTTTACCTTGGCATTCAACCAGACACTCTCGACTGCCGTCCTTATTTGCCAGCAGGATATCGGCATAGCGCCTATCAAGCCCCGAAATCAGGCGGGCGCTGCGCGTCATACGAATCTCAACGTTATTGGTAAGGCTCAGCCCTTCGCCGCCGCGCAACCTCGTAAGGCCAAACAGCATCGAAGCCTGGACCTCGAGCGGCGATGCCGCCACCCCCGTAATGCATTTCGCGGCACGCGTGAACGATTTAGCGCCGCGGAGCCCCGGGATCTTATCGACGTACTCGGTAAGCTCAGAGAGCTCGATCAAGGGAGGTCGTTTCCACAAGTCCGTTGGATTCCCCGAGACATCCTTTACGTTTTCCCAGCCCGACCGTGCGTCACTCCATCGGCTCCCATATGCCTGCTCAAGTGCCGACTTTACCTGAGGCGCAATCTTGCACACGGCAAAGGTGCCGCACATCTCATACATGCACATGATTAGACGCTCGTTTGAGACCGAGGAAGCCAGAGTCAGCAGGGTAAAGAGTGGGGACGCAACATCGAGGCCAAACTCCGTCTGCCGCACGGAATCAAACGGCCTCTCCCCGTTCCAAACATGCCTGACAATGCGATCGCCCTTACGTCCGCAGCTGCCCTGCGCCAACACGTGTAACGGGGTGCCCAGGAAATGCGTGACGAGCGGATGCTCACATAGGTGCTCCCTGCGCGGATCGTCCGCAGAATCGGGCAGGTCCGGCATTATTGCCAAGACCTGTGGAGGTATCCGGTGATACCGAAAGGCAGATATGTCGCACAGCATGTCGTCCATGAAGGGTACGTACCCGCTGCGTCGCTTGTGAACCCGCTCGGACGGCAAACGCGCTGGCTCGGCCTGCGAACGGTAAATACTGCCACGCCCACGTCGCGGATCTCTCAGGAGGCTTACAATCGGTTTGGAAAGCAAACTGATTGTGAGGTTGCATATGGTTGATGAGGACTTTGCCTGGCGGCTTGCGCAGGAGCTTGTGCGGATCGAAAGCTCAGACCCGGGCGCGTATGAGGACGAGATCGAGCGCTTCATTAAGAGGCTCATTGAGCAGCAGCTGGCACAACTTGATAGTTCTGCGCTCGATGCCGTGCAGATTGAGGAGCTCGAAGTGCTGCCCGGGCGCCGCAACCTTAAAGTCACCGTGCCGGGCCAAAGCGACGAGCCGCGGCTGATCTATATCTGCCACATGGATACCGTCACCTTGGGCGATGGCTGGGACGCAGACATCGCACCGCTTGGGGCGGTTGTGCGCGACGATAAACTCTATGGCCGCGGTGCCTGCGATATGAAGGGTGGCCTGGCCTGCGCTATTGCCGCACTGATCCATACGCTCGAGCGCGTGGCGGCGGATGGCGCGTTGCCCCGCCGCGGCTTTTCGCTCATCTGCTCGGTCGACGAGGAAGACTTTATGCGCGGCTCAGAGGCCGCGATCGATGCTGGTTGGGTCGGCTCGCGCGAATGGGTGCTGGACACCGAGCCCACCGACGGGCAGATCCAGGTGGCGCACAAGGGTCGCACGTGGTTCGAGATTGAAATGGCTGGCGTGACGGCGCATGCGAGCCAGCCTTGGAAGGGCGCGGATGCCGTCGCCGCCATGGCCGAGGTCGTGTGTTCGCTTCGTCGCGCGTTTGCGGCGCTACCTTTACATGAGGAGCTGGGGCCATCGACCATCACGTTTGGACAGATCGAGGGTGGCTACCGTCCCTATGTCGTGCCCGACCACGCTAAGGTCTGGGTCGATATGCGCCTGACCCCGCCGACTGATACGGCCGCCGCGACGCGCATGGTACAGCAGGCCATTGTCGCTGCCGAAGCCGCGGTCCCCGGCTGCCATGGAAGCTATACCGTGACAGGCGACCGCCCCGCCATCGAGCGCGATCCAGCCTCTCCCCTTCTAGCTGCACTCAAGCGCGCAGCAGACGATGTGACAAGCGCGGACACGACCGTCGGCTTCTTTACCGGCTACACCGATACCGCCGTCATTGCCGGCAAGACGGGCAACCGCAACTGTATGAGCTACGGCCCCGGATCGCTCGCGCTCGCGCACAAGCCCAACGAGTATGTGCCCCACGCCGATATCAATCGTTGTCAGCAGGTGCTAATCGCGCTCGCCGATAACGTGCTCTGGGACGCGAACGGCCAAGTTGGGGCATAATAAGCCGCGAACAAACCGACTCGCGCGTTAGGACCGCCCATGAAAGCACTTCCGTTTCCCTGCATCCGCCCGGCTCAGGACCGTGTGCTCGAGGCGCTGCCTGCGATGGGCGGTATCCTGAGCGGCAACGACGCCCTGCGCGGCGCCATTGCTGACGGCCTAATGCTCAAGGATCCAGGCGCGGCGTATTACGTGTACGAATGCTCGGGCGAGCCGGGACGCGTGACGGGTGTCGTGGCGATCTGCCCGACGAGTGTACTTGCGGACGGCAAGGGCGATGCCAGCGCCGACGTGGCCGCCGCCGCGCGCGCGATCGCCGAGCTCAAGGTGCAGCCGCGCCCCGTGTCGCTCGCCTACGAGGCCTCGCCCGTCATGGATATCATCCTGGGCGCCGCCAAAGAGGGCGCGTCGCTCTACGCCGTCACCGACCCCGCGGGCATTACGCACCGCGCGTGGGAGGTCAAGCGCGAGGACGCCGTCGGGGCCATCCGCGCTATGCTCGACCAAGCACCGGAGCCGGCACTGGCCGACGACCCCGCCTACGCCGCCGCTCTGACCGGGGCGTCGCAGCTGCTGGCCGATGAGGCCCATGCCGCCGGAACGTACACCGGCAAGGAGCCGTTCAACTTTACCGTTGCCGTGCTCTTCCCCGCCGCGCAGGTCAGCGGCGCCGCGCCGCAGGTTCCGACGGGCCTGCTCACGCACCAGGTCGCGCGGTTCTAGCAAGACCAGACCGCCCAGCACAAAAATCGGCAGCTCAACAAACAGGGGCGGAGATGCAGCAGGTACATGCATCTCCGCCCCTTTTGCGTCGAGAAGTTAGCCGACGACCCGTGCCGCCGCGCTCGCGTTATCCGCGCTGCGGACCCGCTACCGCCACCAGCGGCTCAAGACCCAACTCGCGCGCATAATCTTCCTGCGTAAAGACTTCGACCAGTTCAAACGTGTCAGTCGCATCGCCAAACGCAAAATGCAGCACCGAGCAATTGCCCGGCACGCGCTCGCGCTCGTCGGCCTCCGTGCCCTTCACGTGATCCAAAAACTCCTTGATGGCCGACCCGTGGCTCACCGCGAGCACGCACGAATGGTCCGGGCGTCGCATAAGATCGGTCAGCGTCGTCACCATGCGCTCGCGCACCTGCATCTGGCCCTCACCGCCAAACTGGCGATAGAAATCGCGCCACGGGCGCTCGGGCATAAGCATCACGCGCTCGGCCTCAAAGTCGCCAAAGAACCACTCGCGCAGACCGTCCAGGCGCTCGTACGTCATGCCCGACCACAGGTTGGCGATGGTCTGTTCGGTGCGGTGCAGCGTAGAGGTGTAGGCGTGGTCGGGCTCAATGCCGCGCGCACGCAAGAACATGCCGGCACGCGCCGCCTGATCGCAGCCCAGCTGTGTGAGCGGCGAGTCACTCCACCCCTGAATGATACGCTTAAGGTTGAATATCGTCTGTCCATGACGGACCAGATACAGATCTTTATTCATAGGGGTCCTTTCGTTCGTTACCAACCCAAGAGCGAAAACGCCCCATCGCAATAGCCAAAATGAAGCACGGCACCGTTGTCGGGCAGCTCTCCCCCGCCAGTCACATACTCAAGAAACTCCTGGCAGGCTGAGCCGTGGGAAACCGCCAGCACGCAGTCGTGCTGCGGCCTGGCCATGATGCGGGACAGCGCCGCGACCATACGTGCGCGAAGCTCACTTTCCGACTCGCCACCAAAGGCAACCGGATAATCGCCCCAGGGTTGCGCCGGCATCTCGCGGTTTAATGTGCCCTCCAACGAACCCAAATGCCACTCGCGCAGTTCATCGACCAGCTCTATGGAACGACCCTCGCCAACGATAATCTTTGCCGTGTGGAGCGCCCGCCCCAGCGGCGACGAATACACATGGTCAAAGGTCATGCCGCGGTCCTCGAACGCCGCGCGCGTCGCCAGCGCCTGCTCGCGCCCGCGCGCCGTGAGCGGCGAATCGTGCCAACCCTGCAAAATGTTCTTCACATTGAGCTCGGTCTGCCCATGCCGCACCAAATACAGATCGGCCACACGTCCTCCCCTCGCACCACCACAAAGGGGACAGGCACCTTTGTGGTGGTTTTGCCGCCGGATCGCACCGCAACGACGCGCAACTACAGCAGCACGTCGGCAAGCGAACGCTTGGGCACGTGATGCACCTGAGCCTCATCGCGCCAGTAATTGATAGAGCCATCCGGGTTGGAGTCGATCGCGTCGATCACCTGCGTCTCGACTGGCACGCCAAAAGCCATGATCAGCTTGAGCTCATACTTGTCGCCATCGAGCCCCATCGTATCGATCGCGCGGGGCGTAAAGGCCTTGAACATGCAGGCCGCCACCTCGGGCGTGGCGCTGCGCGCGGCGAGCATCATCGTCTGGGCGGCAATGCCGGTGTCGACCTCGGTGATGGGAGCGGCGGGCTTACCCGGAACAGTGCGCTCGGCAAGAATCGCGATGTAGCCGGTCGGGCGCTCGCCCTCATCGGGACCCGGCCAGTCCTTGAGCGCACCGGCCCACGCGAGCTCATCAAATACACGCGCGCAGTCCTCGGCACCGCTCACCACATGAAAACGCAGACGCTGAGCATTGGCGCCACAGGGAGCCAGGTGCGCCAGCTCCGCCAGCTCGAGCAAAAACTCGCGCGGCACGCGCATGGACTCGTCAAATCGGCGGCACGTGCGGGCGCGGCGGACCAGCGCGTCAAACGTGTCCAGGCCAAGCTTTTCGCAACCCTGCTTTGCCATCGATTCGACACTCGACGGTGCCTCGGGAACTGCTTCGTTCATAGGGACCCCCAATACAAGCCAATTGTCCTTAGGAAAATCTAACCTAAAACGTAGGCAATAACGAACAGGGCTGCAATGTTCTACACCTGTTGAATAGAAAATCGCGACGTGGGGAACAACGGAAACAATTCGGGGCCTTTGGGTTACGTTTCGCCCTCCCCGACCCATACGTCAGCGCCCTTAGGGGATACTGGTTGTAACGATCAAGGCTTATGCCGCACGGAAAGGAGACATTATGGGCATCTTTAAGAACGATGACCAAAAATCGAGCCAGTTTGGATTTGACGAGAAAAGCATGGCAGGCAAAGCCGTCAAGGCCGTGCGCTGGATCTACGCCATCACGGGCGTCGTGGCGCTCATTGCTGGTATCGCGCTGCTTTTTGCACCCGCCAAGTCCCTCGTCTTTTTGACGACCGTCCTGGGCTTCTACTTTGTGATTACGGCAGCCATCAGGCTGTTCACTGCCATTTTTGAGCCGCTGCTGCCCACCGGCTGGCGCGTCACGAGCATCATCTCCAACCTACTCATTATCCTGGGCGGCGTCATAATCCTGCGCAACCAGGCCTTCTCGACCGCGACGCTCACCACGATGGTGGTTATCGTGGCCGGCTTTGGCTGGATTGTCGAAGGTGTCATGTCCATTCTGGAGTCCGAGCTTTCGTCCAACCGCGCCCTCGCTATCCTGAGCGGCGCACTTTCCATCATCGCCGGCATGTTCGTGTTTATCTATCCGCTGTGGTCGGCCAAGATGCTCGTCATCTTTAGCGGCGCCGCGCTGCTGGTGTTTGGCGTAACGCTGATTGTTCGCGCTATTCAATTTGGCAAACTGGTGCACTAGATGCCGCGAACGCTCTTTATTGATGCCGACGCCTGCCCGGTCACGCGCGAGTCGATTGACTGCGCGCGGCGGGCGGGCGTCGCCGTTGTTATCGCCGGCAACAGCACGCAAAACCTGGAACGGCACATTCGCCGCGACGACCCGCGCGATGCCGAGCACGCGCGTCGCGGCTTTTGGGTCACGACGCGCGACGTGAGCGTGGGCGCCGACAGCGCCGACTTTGCCATTGTCGAACGCCTGCAGGCGGGCGACGTGGTCGTGACGCAGGACATTGGCTTGGCGAGCATGGTGCTCGGGCGCGATGCCGCCGCCATCGGTGTGCGCGGGCGCGTGTACGACAAGGCGACTATCGATATGCAGCTGTTTATTCGCCACGAGGAAAAGAAGGTACGCCGCGCCGGCGGACGCACTCGCGGTCCGGCAGCATTTACCAGCGAAGACCGCGCCCGCTTTAAACGCAACCTCACCGAGTTGCTGCACTAACCAAGGTAGGTTTTTGGGACATGCCTAATAATCTACCTTTTTGTTTTGCCGATTGACGCGCATCCAACGCCCAGGTCATGGCGGTGGAATTTATGGCATGTCCTAGTTTTACGGCATGCCCCAAACATCCACTTAGAACCCAAAGGCGGAAAGGATAAGGCCCCAGCCAGCGCCGATGACGTACATCATGATCAGGAACACGACATTTTCGCGGGCGCTGCGGTTGGTGCGGAACAGCACCAGATAACCCACGCCGGCGGAAATGAGCGTGCCGGCGAGCATCGGCGCCAGTTGCAGCGCGCCTTCCAGATACAGCTGTGTAATGACCACGCTCGCCGAGCAATTGGGAATCAGCCCGACAAGCGCCGAACCCAGGACAGCGAGTGTCTCGTTGCCGCGCAGGAACTGCTCGATCGCGGACTCGCCGAACGTCTCGAGCACGGCGACCAGAATCAGCGTCACCAGAAAAATGAATACCGAGACCTGCACGGTGTGCGAGATCGCACTGCGGATGATCGACAGGACAGGCGTCCCTTCGTGGGAGTGGGAGTGACCGTGACCATCATGGTGTTCATGTTCGCCCTCATGACCGTGATCGTGGCCATGTCCGTGTTCGTGCTCGTCCTCGTCTTCATCACAACCGCAATGGTCGCGCTCGCACAGCTCGTGGATGTGGTCGGCGCTCACGCCTGCCTCGGCCACCTCGTCGATGATGTCACCGCCGCTGTGGTCGTCGTGCGCGCAGTTCACGTGGGCCGGGTTGGCCGCGGTTCCCAGCACGGTACGGCGAATCGCCGCGTGCGCGCGGGCGTTACGGCGCAGGCCGCGAATGGCAGCGTCCACGATAAAACCCGTGACCAGTGCGATCAGCGCTTTCGAAGCCAAAAGCATCGCCATAGTCTGCACGGGAACCTGCTCGGCAAGTAGCAGCGGCAGCATCTCGTCGGAGGTCGAAAGGAACACCGCCACCAACGTGCCCAAGGTCACGACACGGCCGGCGTACAGCGTGGCCGCCATGGCCGAAAAGCCGCACTGCGGCACCATGCCCAGCAGCGAGCCAACCACGGGACCCGCAGCGCCGGCGCGCTTGATAGCGCCGTTGACGCGGTCGCCCGCAACGTGCTCAAGTGTCTCGAGAGCAAGATACGTCACCAACAAAAACGGCACCAGCGACAGCGTGTCCTTGCCGGCGTCGAGCAGAATATCAATCAGTAAATCCATGACGGATGGAACCTTTCGTGTCTTTCGGCAGCATTGTAAAAGTCCTAGCGGTCAACTAGGGTATTGTAGTTGTCCCGGGCGCGGTGCCAATAGTTGCCTATGGTAAACTATCATCTCGCCATAACTCAGTAGCCTCGAGCCGCACAACGCGGCCCGTCCAAGGAGTAGCATATGAACGTATCGCAAGCACTCGAATACGAGCGCCAGCCGTTTATCCCCATGTTTATCTACGGCGACCACGGCGCCATGGAGTCCGAGCGCCAGAAGGGCGAGGAGGCCCTCAAGGTGCTCGAGACCGAGTACTTTACCGCCGAGGGCGACCCCGGCTTCGACTTTGCCACCGTGCGCGACCTGGCCGACCGCAACCGCGACCTGTGCGACCAGATTGGCGAGGCGCGTCTGCGCAACGTGACGCCCGCGACGCTCTCGCGCGGCCTGTCCGATACCGACACCTGCGCCGCCATCGGCAAGATGCAAAAGCGCACCGCCGCGTCCGTTATGCGCGAAATCCGCGGCGACCGCGACGCGCTCGGCGTGGCCTACGCCCGCAAGCCCATCCAGGGCACCGTGCTCGGTATCGACATCGAGACCACCGGCCGTGCACCCGAGCGCGGCTATATCATCAACGTGGGCTGGGAGATCATGGAGCTCACCAGCGACGCCGTCCCGCATGACGCCGAGGCACACTACTGCGGCCTGCCCGACATCTACCGCGGCGAGGATGTGCCGTTGTCGAATATCCACCACATCACCTGGGACGACATCGACGGCAAAAAGCCGTTCCGCGAGAACAAAGAGCTGCAAAAGCAGCTGCTCAAGCTTATGAAGAAGTACCCGTACATGGCACACAACGCCGCCTTTGAGGACAGCTGGTTCAAGATCCACCTGGACGGCTACGCCGAGGCACGCCGCGCCGGCAAGATCATCGTCATCGACTCGCGCCAGATCTGCCGCAGCCTGGACGCCGACGTGCGCTCGCTCCCCCGCGAGTCCGCCCCAGCCGCGCTCGAGAACTGGGCGCGCCGCCGTGGAACCCTCGCCGCCGACGCCAACGAGCAGCACCTGGGCCTCGACGACACCGACCTCATGCTTCGCACGGTACAGGCCGAGTTCAACCTCAAGAACCTGTTTGCGAAATAGCAACGTCTGAGACAAACACTGCTTGCTCACGAGCGGCCTCGCAGCGGGAAACACCGCAGCGGGGCCGCCCTACGTTCCACAGATAGATCTGCCATCACAAATTCTGAACCCTCATTTTGAACGATTTCGGCCAATTCCCGACACGTAATTCGTTGTCGGATGGTGATGCATCGATATCAAATGTGCAGCAATTGAGTTTTTATATGCTATAGCTAAGCTGCGAGAACATTGATTTTAGGCGTGCCAGCCCATAATCGCGTCAAGCTTTTGGACAGCATTTGGTTAGGCCCCTAAAACGGCTTTCCCACTCAGCGCCATCAACACGGCATTAGCTGACACGATATATACCATGAGTATCGTATTGTCACATACCACTGCAAAAGCGGTCTACCAGGCCGCGCATTCGGCTTCTGCGAAAGACACCGAGCCCTGTAACCCTGCCGCGATTTACGGATCATGTCCCACCGGAACGCTCCTTGACGCAGCCGCAGAATGGCTCACCAAACACGATGTTTCCCTCGACGCAAATGATTGCCTCGAGGTAATGGTGTTTGATCGCAAGAATGCGCGCTATGCAACGAACTGTCAATGCCACGTTTCGTCAAAACGATTCTCGAACTCACGCTTTATAGAGCTCAAAGATGGCATCTTCATTGTTGGCGTTGAGCTTTGCGCACTTCAGGCCGCCACCTATCTCCCTTTTCGCGAACTGGTGGAGTACTACTTTGAATTGTGCGGCGCTTACTCCCTTGGAACCGACTCTTCCACCTCGTATAACGAGCGTTTCGCGCTCACCTCGACCGAAAGGTTAAAACAGTTCTTTAATTCCATTACCAGATGCGACGGTCTGGCCCTTGCCCGAAAGGCGATCCAATGTGTGCGCGACGGATGCCGGTCTCCTATGGAAACGGCCTTTGTCATGATGCTAACGCTGCCTAAAAGCGAAGGAGGGCTTGGTATTAAGGGAATTGAGACCGATTACGAGGTGCAGGTCACCGCTGCCGCAAAGAATCTCACGAGACGCAAAAAGTTCTTTATGGATGCGTATCTAAAGAAATCTCGCACAGACATTGAATACAACGGGTTTTATCATGACGCGGAAGAAGACCGCGCCATCGATGAGGAGCGCAAGAATGCGCTTGCGTCCATGGGATACGGAATCATCACCGTCAGTCGTTATTCCTTTATGCATGCCAGCGCTTTCGTTAGGGTCATGGAGGCGATCCAACGGAAAGAGGGCATACGTCCCTCGCGTCTGCCAAAAGACTTTCAAATCATGCAAGAGAACCTGAGACAGTTTGTGCTCAGAAGGTTTATAGAAGAGAAAAAGCGAATTCAGAAGCAGCTTCGCCAGGATTCCGAAGATCGTCAACGAATCGACCTCGAAAAAGTAACACTCGAAGGCATCACGCTGGATGACCCGACAATAAATGAAGTTCCGGCAATCGATGACATGCAGACTGTCGAATCCGACAGCCCATCATTTGCCCAAATAAGCAGCCTCGCGCCCGAGGGCAGAATCTTCGGGGCCGGAAGCTAGACCGGCTAACAAGGTGGGTACCCTAGCGATGTGCAAAATTGCGAGTATTCAGCAGGGTCGGCCCTCCAGCACCCACAAGTTAATCCAAATGAAAAACAAAAACGCTATCGAACGGGAACGTTAGGCAACATTTGAGGAAGACCTTGTCTGTTTACCGCCCTTGGATAACTCTTGAGCGGCTTTATTTGGCCTGGAATAGATTAACGGACCCCCTATAGTTGCAGAATACTCCAATTTTTGCACGGCGCGGGGGCACCCACCCCGGCATCGGCTATCAAAACCGCTCAGTCCGGAATCTCGTCCACTATTCCCCATCATTTTATGCGACGAATTACCTGTACGTCATTGACATATGAACATGCGCTCATATAATCGGAAGTAAGTTATATGAGCGCATGTTCATATGAAAGGATATTGCAATGAGCATCCGCGTTGATGAAACGAAACCCGACATCGAGGCCACCGAGCCCGTGATTCCCACCAGCTGCTCGCCCGAGGACCTTCCCGACGAGGAGCTGTTGTACGACCTGGCCGACCTGTTCAAGGTCTTCAGCGACACCACACGCATCAAGATTCTCTATGCCCTCATGGGTCGCGAGCTCTGCGTGGCTGACATCGCCGAAGCGACCGCGACCTCGCAGTCTGCGGTGTCGCACCAGCTGCGCACGCTTAAGCAGTCGCACCTGGTCAAGTTCCGCCGCGACGGCCGCAACATTCTCTACTCGCTCGCCGACGATCATGTCTACACCATGCTCAACCAGGGCATGAGCCATATCTGCGAATAGCAATCAACCACGGTATCAGCGCGGCCGGCACCCAGACCGCTAACACAGGGAAAGGAACCCACCATGAAAAAGCAGTTTAAGCTCGACGAGATCGATTGCGCCAACTGCGCGCGTGAACTTCAGGACGAGCTGGCTAAGCTCGATGGCGTCAAGTCCGTTTCGGTCAACTTTATGACCCAGAAGCTGACGCTCGAGGCCGACGACGCCGAGTTCGACGAGGTCCTGGACCGCGTCGTTGAGTTCACCGCCGATGCCGAGCCGGACTGCGAGATCATTCTCTAACCCGCGCATACGTTGACCTGTAAGGCCGCGCTTGCCGCGGCCTTTGCTCGCGAAATTATATGAGCAAGTGTTCATACACTCAAATGGGAGGTTTGAATCATGGCGGCCGCCGATTCCAAAAAGAAAAAGAAGAAGCGCAAGAAGAAAGAGTCCCTTGAGCACAAGCGCAACCGCATCCTGGTAGCACTGGGCATTTTTGCCGTTGTTTATGCCCTCGACGAGCTCGGCGCCCTCGCTATCGCATTTGGGGAGCCCGGCAACATCTACGCCAGCTTTGTGCTGTTCCTCGTGCCGTTTTTGATTGCCGGCTACGACGTACTGCAAAAGGCATTCAATAACATCCGCCGCGGCAAGGCCTTCGACGAGAGCTTCCTCATGGCCGTCGCGACCATCGGCGCGTTTGCCATGGTGCTCTTCCCCGACACCGACCCGCACATGGCCGAAGGTGCCGCTGTCATGCTGTTCTACCAGGTCGGCGAGTTGTTCCAGGCATACGCCGTAGGCAAGAGCCGCAAGTCGATCAGTGCCATGATGGACATCGCGCCCGACTACGCTAACGTCGAGCAAGCCGACGGCACACTCGAACAGGTCTTTCCCGATGACATCGCCGTCGGCACCGTGATCGTGGTCAAGCCCGGCGAGCGCGTGCCCATCGACGGCGTCATCGTCGAGGGCGAAACCCAGCTCGACACCGCCGCACTCACGGGCGAGTCGGTCCCCCGCCCGGCCAAGACCGGCGACGATATCATCAGCGGTTGCATCAACATGACGGGCCTCATCCACGTGCGCACCACCAAGCCCTTTGGCGAGTCAACCGTCGCGCGTGTTCTGGAGCTCGTGGAGAATGCCAGCGAAAAGAAGGCGCGCACCGAGAACTTCATCACGCGCTTTGCCCGCGTCTACACCCCCGCCGTCACTGGCGCTGCCGCGGTGCTCGCGCTTGGCGGCGGCCTGGTGACTGGCGCTTGGTCCGATTGGATCCTGCGCGGCCTGACCTTCCTGGTCGTCAGCTGCCCGTGCGCCCTCGTGATCAGCGTACCGTTGAGTTTCTTTGGCGGCATCGGCGGCGCGTCCAAGCTGGGCGTTCTCATCAAGGGCTCCAACTACCTCGAGACGCTCGCCGACGTGGACACCATCGTCTTCGACAAAACGGGCACCCTCACCAACGGCACGTTCTCAGTCGTCGCGGTGCACCCCGAGGCTGGCTATACCGAGCAGTCGCTGCTCGAAGTCGTAGCCCTTGCTGAGTCGTTCTCCGATCACCCCATCGCGCAGTCCGTGCGCGACGCCTACCAGGGCGAGGTCGACCCCAAGCGCGTGAGCGACTCCGCCAACGACGCGGGCCACGGCGTGACGGCAACCATCGACGGCAAGCACGTCGTCGTTGGCAACGCCAAGATGCTCGCCGCGGCCGGCGTTGAAGCACCGGACTGCGAGGTTGTCGGCACGATCCTCCACGTGCTCGTCGACGGCGTGTACGCCGGCCACATCGTGATTGCAGACACCGTTAAGGCCGATGCGGAGCAAACGATTCGCGACCTGCATGCCGCCGGTATCAACCGCACCGTCATGCTCACGGGCGACCGCGAGGAGGTTGCAGCGTCTGTGGCCAAGCAACTCGGTCTCGACGAGTTCCACGCGCAGCTCCTGCCGGGCGACAAGGTCGAGCGCGTTGAGGCACTACTCGCGGCCGAAAGTGGCAAGGGCAAGCTCGCCTTTGTCGGCGACGGTATCAACGACGCGCCTGTGCTTACGCGCGCCGATGTGGGCATTGCCATGGGCGCCATGGGCTCCGACGCCGCGATCGAGGCCGCCGACGTGGTGCTGATGGACGACAAGCCGTCCAACATTTCCCGCGCGATCCGCGTGGCGCGCAAGACCATGTCGATTGTTTGGCAGAACATAATCTTTGCGCTGGGCATTAAGCTGCTGATCCTTGTGCTGGCAGCGCTGGGTATCGCCAATATGTGGCTTGCCGTCTTTGGCGACGTAGGCGTGGCGATCATCGCTATCCTGAACGCCATGCGCGCGATGGGTGTCAAGAACCTGTAGCGCCTGTGGTCCCTCCGGCCGGGGCCGGGCTTGGTTTTGAAAACGTCCTCGCGCATGAGGCCCGTCTTTCCTGCTCCTGCGGAGCAACGGAAAGGCGGGCCTCGCGCTGCGGAGTGTTTTCAAAACCAAGCCCGGTCCCGGCCTGCGATGACGTTGCTGGTGGTTCTTGGGCATCGCTTGCTGGCGGGGTTCCTTGGCTGAGTTAGACTTGGTTGGTAGGGCCTCCTGTCCCGGTCGCTGGTTCGCGCTTTGCGCGAACGGCGCGCTACTGGGGGAACGTTAGTCGGTCATTGTTGGGGCCGATGTGCCGTCCCGGCCCAGCATTGCCCTTAGCTTCTCAAAGCTTTCCTCGCTCAGGCAGTGCTCCATGTGACACCCCTCTTGTGAGGCAACCTCTTCCGAAACGCCTGCGTCCTCGAGCAGCCCAACAAAAAAGCAATGGCGCTCCCACATTTGGCGAGCGACCTCCAGGCCACGCTCCGTCAGATGAACGTCGCGTTTACCCATTTCGACATAGCCGTTGTTCTCCAGCGTCGCCATGGCTTTAGAGACGCTCGCCTTGGTCACACCCAGGTATTCAGAGACGTCGATTGAGCGCACCGTGCCTTGGCGCTGCGACAGAACGTAGATCGATTCGAGATAGTCTTCTCCAGATTCACGTAGGGCCATGGGCCGCCTTTCGCGATGGCTTCTAGTTAGCCTTTGGATACTTTTGCCTGATTTACTTTACCTCAAAAGTTGCCCATGTCTTACTACGTTGTTTAAAAAGTTAACCGCGTTTCACAAAATGCGCAGCACAGAAGCGGAGCGATGACACGCTCGCAAGGAGTGTCCCCAACTGCCGGCAGAAAAGGAACGTCCCCGAGTGCCGAATCCGCAGCTAAACAAGCCCAAAGTGCTTCGCGGCGTTGTAGATGCCATCGTCGTCCACGGCTGTCGTCACATAGGTCGCTGCAGCCTTCACCGTGTCCTGTGCGTTGCCCATGGCCACACTCGTGCCCACGGCAGAAAACATCGACAGGTCGTTCTCGCCGTCGCCAAAGGCGATCGCCTCGCTCGCGTCGACACCCAGGCGCTCCAGCGTCGCCGCCACGCCCAAGTCCTTACCGCCGTTGGCAGGGATAATATCGCAGAACAGATCGCACCAGCGCGTAGTGAGCGAATGCGACACGGCATCGGTCACGATATGCTCGTCGACCGGGTCCACAAAGGCGCAGAACTGGTAAACCGGCGCGTCAAAAGCGTGCTCAAACGGCTCCTTGTGGTAGACGATTCCCGCGTTGCTGCCGGCCGTCACCACGCGCTCGGACAGGCAGTTCACAAAGGAGTTCTCGCCCTGCATGCACAGCGAGTCGTAGCACCCCTCGGCCACCTGGTCCACAATCACCGCAACGTCGTCCGGGTCAATCGGGCAGCTACGGTAGACGCCCTCGGCATCAAAACAGTGCTGGCCCGAGAGCGTAATGTACGCATCCCAGCCCAAGTCGAACAGCCAGTCCGGCATCTGGTAGGTCGGACGGCCCGTGGCGATCACGCACGCGATCCCCTGCTCATGAAAGCTGTCGAGCACCTGCTGCGCCGACGCCGGAATCCGATGCGTTTTAAAGCTCAGCAGCGTGCCGTCGATATCGAAAAACGCGGCTTTGATCATCCTCGTTTACTCCTCGCCCTCGAGCTTTTCGCTCGCCTCGAGCCACGCCATCTCCAGCTCGTCCATGGCGGCATGGGCCTCGTCGATCTTTGCCTGCTGCTCGCCGAGCGCCGTGTAGTTGGTGGGATCGACCTGGGCCATCGCGGCCTCGGCCTCCTCCACGCGGGCGCGCTGCGTCTCCATTTTGCGCTCGAGCGAGCTCACCTCGCGGCGGAGCTTCTGGCGTTCGGCGTTGGAAAGGCCATTGGGCTGACCGCTCGTCTTGGGCTTTTCGGCCGCAGCCGCCGCGGCACCGGTATCGAACGTGCCGGTCTTGGCACTCGGCGCGCCCACGGGCTCGACCTCGGCGGTGGCGTTGCACAGGCGCAGGTACTGGTCCACGCCGCCGGGCATATGCGTCAGATGACCGTCAAGCAGCGCCCACTGCTGGTCGGTCACGCGCTCCATCAAGAAGCGGTCGTGCGTCACCAGGATCAGCGTGCCCGGCCAGCCGTCGAGCAGGTCCTCGACAATCGCCAGCATGTCGGTATCCAAGTCGTTGCCCGGCTCGTCCAGGATAAGCACGTTGGGCTCGTCCAGGATCGTCAGCAGCAGCGACAGGCGACGGCGCTGGCCGCCCGAAAGATCGCCGATGCGGCTCCAGAGCTGCTGCGTCGTAAAGCCCAGGCGCTCGCAAAGCTTCTCAGGCGAAGTCTCCTTGCCGTCGATGACGTAGTACTTCTTATAGTTGCTGAGCACCTCGCGGATCGTGTCGCCCATGTAGGGCTCGAGCTCCTCGAGCTGCTGCGACAGCACGCCAAAGCGCACCGTCTGGCCGATCTTCACGCGGCCGCGCAGGGGCGCGATCTTGCCCTGAATCACGTCAAGCAGTGTGGACTTGCCGGCGCCGTTCTCGCCCAAAAGACCATAGCGGTCGCCCGCACCGATGAGCCAGGTCACGTCGGAGAGCACCTGCTTGGGCGCGCCGTCGGTATCCGCATAGCCGGCGTCCACGTCGACCACGTCGATAACCTGCTTGCCTAGGCGGCTCACGGCAAGGCGCTTGAGCTCCAGCTCGTCACGCACGGGCGGTACGTCGGCGATCAGCTCGCGAGCAGCCTCAACGCGAAACTTGGGCTTGGTGGAACGCGCCTGGGCGCCGCGGCTTAGCCACGCGAGCTCCTTGCGCGCCATGTTGCGACGGCGCTCCTCGGTAACGGCGGCCATGCGGTCGCGCTCCACGCGCTGCAGGATATATGCCGAGTAGCCGCCCTCGAAGGGATCTACCTGGCCGTCGTGGACCTCCCACATGCTGGTGCAGACCTCGTCCAAGAACCAGCGGTCGTGCGTGACCACGAGCATGGCGCCCTGGCCGCGCTGCCAGCGGGCCTTTAAGTGACGCGCAAGCCAGTTGATGGTGCGCATGTCCAGGTGGTTGGTGGGCTCGTCGAGCATGAGCACATCGTAGTCGCCAATCAGCAGGCGCGCGAGGTCCACGCGACGGCGCTGACCGCCCGAGAGCTCGCCCACCATGCCCCCCCAGGGCACATCGCTAATAAGACCGGCCAGAATCTGGCGCGTACGCGGGCTCGACGCCCACTCGTACTCAGGCGTGTCGCCCACAACGGCATGATGCACGGTATCGGTGTCGACAAGCTGGTCCTTTTGGCCGAGCAATCCGATCGTCGTGCCGCGGCGGTGCGTCACGCGGCCGTCGTCGGGTTCCAGCGTGCCGGCGAGTACACTCAGCAGCGTCGACTTGCCGTCGCCGTTTTTACCGACGATACCAATGCGGTCGCCCTCGCCCACGCCGAGCGTCACGTTATCGAAAATATGCTTGGTGGGAAACTCTAGGCTGACGGAATCGCATCCCAAAAGAATCGCCATATGCCCTGCTCCTTCGTAGAAATTCAACGTTGTCCATGATAGCAGCGAAAAGGCGGGCCGCACACGACACAAAAAGGCGGGCCATCTCCCGCAAGAGATGACCCGCCTCTCCAATCAGTCCCGCGGCAACCGTGGCCGCCGCGGGCCTCAAGCATGTCCCGGACTAGGAGAACATACCGGTGAGGTAATCATTCAGCCGCTTATCCTTGGGCCGTTGGAAAATCTCGTCGGTCTCGTCGTACTCGACCATATCGCCCATGTAGAAGAACGCCGTGCGGTTGGACACGCGCGACGCCTGCTCCATGTTGTGCGTCACGATGACGATGGCACGGTCGGCAACGATCGACGACATCAGGTCCTCGATCGCCAACGTCGAGATGGGGTCGAGCGCCGAGCAGGGCTCGTCGAACAGGATCACGTCGGGGTTGAGCGCCAGCGTGCGCGCAATGCACAGACGCTGCTGCTGACCGCCCGAAAGCGCGTAGGCGCTCTTGTCGAGCTTGTCTTTGACCTCGTCCCACAGCGCGGCACCGCGCAGACTTTCCTCGACCATGCGGTCGAGCTCGTCACGGTCGGTGATGCCGTGGCGCTTGGGCGCAAAGGTGATGTTGTCGCGAATGGACTTGCGGAAGGGGTTGGGCTGCTGGAACACCATGCCGATGGAGCGACGCAGCTCGTACGTGTTCTCGGTCTTGGTGTTCACGTTGCGCCCGCGGTAGTTGATCTCGCCCTCCACGCGACAGCGGCGAATCTCGCGATTCATCAGGTTGAGGCTACGCAAGAAGGTCGACTTGCCGCAGCCCGAAGGCCCGATGAGCGCCGTGATCTCACCCTTGTGGAAGTCGAGCGACGTATTGTGCAGCGCATGGTGGTCGCCATAGTACACGTTGACGTCCTTGGCGGAGAGCACGACCTCGTCGCTCACGGCCTTGCCGCTCACGCGCACGCGCCTCTCGCTCTCCCCCACGCTCGACAGAAAGTCCTGGGTCTCGGACGTGGCCGCCTCGGTTGCGGGCGTTGCATTCATCTCGCTCATTCGGCCGTCATCTTCCTTGCCAGTTGCTTGCCCACGATACGGGCGATTACGTTAAACAGCAGCACGCAGATCATCAGCAGTGCCGCGGTGCCCCAGACGATCTGCTGGGCCTCGGGGCTGCCCTCGCCATAGATCTTGTAGATGTGCACGGCCAGCGACTCGCCGGGACGGAACACGTTCCAGGCGCAGGTGGGGCTCGACAGGTTAAAGCTCAAGAAGTTGAGGCGGACCGGCGAGCTCATGCCCGAGGTAAAGAGCAGCGCCGCGGCCTCGCCAAACACGCGGCCGGCCGAAAGCACGATGCCGGTCACGATGGCGGGCATGGCCTCGGGAATCAGGATGTGCAGTGTGGCCTCCCAGCGAGTGAGGCCCATGGCCAGGCACGCATCGCGCTGGGCCTGCGGCACGTCCTCGAGCGCCTGCTGAATCACGCGCACCAGGATGGGGATGTTGAACATGGTGAGCGCGACGGCGCCGGAGATGATGGAGTACTTCCAGCCCAGCTGCACCGAGAACACCAGAAAGCCGAACATGCCGACGACGATGGAGGGCAGCGAAGACAACGTCTCGATGGCGGTCGAGGCGATGTCGCGAATGGGGCCGTCGGGCGCGTATTCAACTAGGAAGACCGCGCCGCCCAGGCTGATGGGCACCGAGATGATCAGGGTAATCAGCAGCAGATAGAACGAGTCGAACAGCTGGTAGAGCACGCCGCCCTGCGTTCCGTTGGCGCGTGCGGGCTGCGTGAGAAAGCCCGGCTGGAACAGCGTCGAGATACCCTCGAACAGGATGTAGGCCACCATGGAGACGACGATAAGCATGACGATGGCGACAATCGCCGTCAGCACGCCCGTGGCGATACGGTCTTGCCTTTGGACACGCCCGAGTCTCGCCTCGTCGATATGGATGCGCGTGCTAGCCACGAGCCTTCGCCCCCTTGCGGCCAATGAGATGGATGATCAGGATAAAGATGAGGCTCATGCCCATCAGCAGAAGACCGAGCGCCCACAGGATGTCGTCCTGGGCCGAGCCCTCGGCATAGACCGCCATGGACGTGGTGAGCGTGGTGGTGATGGTAGACGCCGGCGACAGCAGCGACGTCGGCATGGCCTCGATGCCGCCAATGACCATGCGCACGGCGAGCGTTTCGCCAAAGGCGCGGGTCATGCCAAGGATGACTGCGGTCATGAGCGAGGGCATGGCGGACTTGAGCACCACGTGCCAGATGGTCTGCCAGCGGGTGTAGCCCAGCGCGAGCGAACCCTGGCGGTAGCTATCGGGCACGGCGCGCAGGCCATCGACCGAAAGCGTGGTCATCGTCGGCAGAATCATGACGGCCAGCACGATAGCGCCGGGCAAGATACCCAGACCCGTGCTCACGTGGAAAACGCTCTTCATAAGGCCGACGACCACGTGAAAACCGATCAGGCCAAAGACGACCGAGGGAATACCGGTCAAAAGCTCAATGAGCGGCTGAAAAACCTTGGAGCCAAACTTAGGCTGAATCTCGACCGCAAAGATGGCAGAGCCGATGGCGATGGGCAGTGCGATGAGCGTGGAGAACACCATGACCGCAAACGAGGTGACGATCAGGGGCAGGGCGCCAGTGTAGGGCAGGCCGTTTTCGGCCGTGTTGGCCAGGTCCCACTTGGTACCGATAAAAAACTCGATGATCGAGACGCCGTCCTTGAAAAAAGCCGAGAGGCCCTTTTGGGCGGCCATAAAGATGAGCGCGGCAACGACAAGCGTCACGAGCGCTACGCACGCACCCGTGACGCCCAGGCCCACGTTCTCAAGCTCGCGCTTTGGCAGCTGTTTTGCCATTGCAAACCTTTCCGGGGGCGATTACTTATTTAGCGGAGACCTTGCCACTGGCGTCCTTGACGACCTTCATGGCAGAAACGGGAATAAAGCCCTGCTCCTCGACGAGCTTGCCCTGGACGTCGTCGGAAAGCATGAACTCCAGGAAGGCCTTGGTGGCCTCGTCGGCGTCCTTAGCACAGTACATGTGCTCGGTCGCCCAGATCTTGAAGGAGTCGTCGGTGACGTTTGTGCTCTTGGGCTCGACGCCCTCGACCATGATGGCGTTGAACTTGGAGTCATCGAAGTGCGAGAAGTCAAGGTAGGAGATGGCGTTGTCGGTGCTGCCCATCTGAGTCTGGACATCGCCGGACTTGTCGAGCTCGGCGTCGCCCTTAAAGTCGACGGCCTCGTCGCCAAAGACGGCGGCCTCGAAGGTGGCGCGGGTACCGGAGCCTGCCTTGCGGTTGAGGACGACGATGGTAGCGTCGTCGCCGCCGACCTCCTTCCAGTTGGTGATCTGGCCGGAGAAGATGCCCTTGAGCTGCTCGAGGGACAGGTCGTCGACCGTGACGTTCTTGGAAACGACGGGACCCATGCCCACAACGGCGACCTCGTGGTCGACGAGATTCTTGACCTGGTCGGCCTCGAGCTTGGTCTCGGCAAAGACGTCGGAGTTACCGATGGTGACGGTGCCGGCGGCAACGGCGGTCAGGCCCTTGCCCGAACCGTTACCCGAGCCGGAGACGGAGACGTCCGGGTTGGCGTCCATGAACTTCTCGGCAGCGGCCTCGACGAGAGCCTGGAACGAGGAGGCGCCGTCGTAGGTCACCTCGCCGGAAACGGACTCGGCAGCAGCGGCGCTACCCTTGTCGGCGGCGTCGGATTCGCCGGAGCCGCCGCAACCAACGAGACCGAGACCGACGATGCTGGCAAGACCACCAGCGAGGCCGAGGAACTGACGACGAGAATAAGCCTGATCGAGCATGATCTTCCTTTCATACATGCGACTCGCGGACACCCTGCCCGCTTTGCTGTTTGGAAAGATACGTCCCCGATCGGGCAGCGCCCGCGCCAACTGCTGTTTCTTACGGGCATTTGATAGACCCTTACCGCAAGCGCGGCCCAGCCTTTACAAACGAATAACAATCCCGCCGCCAAGCATGGCACGCCTTTTACACCAATAAAAACAAAGTTGCGGTGAAATAGTTCCTGCTTGGCCATCAAATGGCCCATTTTAGGAACTATTCCACCGCAACTTAGATTGGGAAACCGCGCAACCTTAAAGCTCGAGTTCGTTTAGACGAAGGATTGCCACGATATAGATCTTGAGCGCCTGCTTGAGCTGTTCCTCGTTGGCGCACTCGTTGGGACCGTGCATCTGGCCGCCCCACGCGGGCAGCTCCAGGCCGGTCTCCTCGGGGCCAAACGACACGGCGCGGGCAAAGTTGCGCGCGTACGTGCCGCCGCCCATGGCAAAGGGCTCAGCATGCTTGCCCGTAAACTCGTTATAGGTATCAATAAGCGCCTTCACGGCCGGATCGTCGGCAGAGACCGAGAACGGCACCTTCGCACGACCCACACGGCACGTCACGCCAAAACGGCCCACGAGCGGATCAAGCTGCTCGCGGATGGTATCGGCACTGGTGCTGTCGGGGAAGCGCACGTCGATGACCTGCTCAATATGGCCATCCGCCACGCGGATGACGCCAGCGTTGCAGGTAAGCGGGCCAAACGCCGGACTCGTCGCATCGATACCCAGGCCGCGGCCATAGGCGTCCGCATGCACAAAGGCCAGGAACTTGACGAACTCGTGCTCGGCAGGCGTCAGCAGGCGCTCGTCGCGTGCACCAAACGCGTCCTCGGCCTCGCGCAGATACGCCACGATCAGCCCGACGGCATTGATCGTTCCCTCTGGCATCGAGGCATGACCGCCAATGCCGTGGGCGAAAATCTGCGCATGCCCGTTATCGAGCGCCGTGATCTCCAGGCGGTCGCCGTTCTCGACCGGCGCCGGCAGCTCATCGGCGGCAATCGCAAGCTCGCAGATAGACTGCGACGGAATGGCGTTGCTCGCCTCGGCACCGCTCCAGGACACAATGCGCCCGCCGTCGATCTTGGAGCTCACAAATGTCGCCCCAAACTGACCCTTCTCGGCATTACAGACCGGAAACTCGGCATCGGGCGTAAACAGAAAGTCGGGGTTCGCGTGGTTCTCCAGATAATGGTGAACGTCGGACATGCCCACTTCCTCATCGCAGCCCAGCAGCGCGCGGAAGGTATAGCGCGGGGTAATGCCGTGCTTGAGCAGATAGGCGCCGGCGTAGAGCGACAGCACCGCCGGGCCCTTGTCATCGATCACGCCGCGGCCGAGCAGCCAGCCCTCGCGACGCTCCATCGCAAACGGGTCGGTGTTCCAACCGGGGCCAGCGGGTACCACGTCCACATGGCAAATGGTCGCGAGCTGCTTATCGCCACGGCCCGGGATATCGGCGATGCCCACATAGCCCTCGTCGTCGCTCGTCTGATAGCCGAGCTTTTGCGCAATGCCGAGCGCGCAATCGAGCGCATCACGGACCGGGCGACCAAACGGCGCACCGGGCTCCGCATCGGCAGAAACTGCCACGGACGGATAGCCCACCAGCTGCTCGATATCGGCGACGACATCTTCCCAGACCTCGTCGACATACTCGGCAACGCTCTGCTCCACCTGATTCATGGACGACCTCCTTAGCAATGAGCGACGGGCACGCCCGCCCCTCACATTACGTCATTAGATAGCGAAAAGTTTAGCAAGCTCTGCCACCGAGTGCACCACCGCGTCGGCACCCGCCGCCTCGTGCTCACCCGGCGCCGCCGCACCCGAATAAATGCCAATGCACGGCACGCCCATTGCGTGCGCGCCCTCCACATCGTTAAAGCGATCGCCGATCATCACGGCATCGTCGGCCGTCGCGCCGAGCGCCGCCAGGGCATCGCGGACCGAATCCGCCTTGGTCTCGCGCCCCTGCGGCGGATTCATGCCGACCACGGCTTCGAACTGGCAAAGCCCCAGCTCATGCACCATATCGATGCACTTCGCCTCCATGCGCGACGTCGCCACCGCCATGCGATGCCCCTGCGCGGCAAGGCCGTCGAGCAGCGCGGGGATTCCATCGAACACGGGATACTCTTCCGGTCCCAGTTCATCAAAAAAGGCGCGGTACTCATCGGCCACCACAAGCGACTCCTCGCGGGAAAAGCCGTAAAAGTCGTGAAAGCTCTTCCACAGGGGCGGCCCGATCATGCGGCGCAGATCACCCATCTGCGTCTCCGAAAACCCGCGCGCAGCCAGCGTCTTGCGCGTCGAGGTCATCACTGCCCGACCCGTATCGGCCACCGTGCCGTCAAAATCGAACAGCACAACCGGCCGCTCGCAAAGTTGCAATGCCGCCATCGGCACCCTTCTTCCCCAGTTGATGATTTCCACACCACCGCTTCAAACTGTTGACTATTCAACAATTGAACCTAGCAATGTAGAGCAACTCCACTATACTTGTCGCACTTTGCTTTCAGAAGGCGGCGCTGCCGCGCCCCAACGAAAGGTGCAATTATGTCTTTTGCCATCATAACCGACTCCACGTCGGACATCTCCCCCGCCCGCGCCCAAGAGCTCGGCATTTACGTGATTCCGCTGCATGTGATTATCGAGGGCGAGGACCTGCTCGACCAGGTGCAGATTACCGCCGAGGAGTACGTCGCCCGCATGGCCGGCTCCGAGCAGCTGCCGCACACCTCGCAGCCGAGCGCCGGCGAGTTCAAGGCGCTGTTTGACCGCGTACGCGCCGATGGCCACGACAGCGCGATCTTTATCTCGCTGTGCAGCGAGTGGTCCGCCTGCTATTCCAACGCATGTCTGGTCGCCGAGACCCACGAGCTCGACGTGCGCTGCATCGATTCGCGCACCGGCTCGGGCGCCGAGGGCCTGCTGGTGGAGTACGCACTTGCCATGCGCGAGGACGGCCGCAGCTTGGACGAGACCGAGGCGCAGATCCGCGCGACGCTGCCCGACGCCCACCTGTTGCTGATTCCCCGCACGCTCGAGAACCTGGTCAAGAACGGCCGTGCGCCCAAGCTCGCCGGCCAGCTCACGCAGATGCTCAACATTCGCCTGGCCGTTTCGCCGGAGTGGAAATCGGGCGAGATCAAGGCCATCAAAAAGGGCCGCGGCGCCAAGCGCATCGTTGCCAACACCATGGCCGATTGCCTCGCGTTTTTGGACGAGCACCCGGGCTCAAGCGTGCGTGTGCTCACGACCGGCGCTGCCGAGGAGCAGGAGCTCGTCAACCAAGCGCTCGCAGGCCAGAACTTCGTAGACGCCGGCACCGGTCCCATCGGCTGCACCATCGCCACCCACGTAGGCGTCGACGCCATCGCCATCAGCTACTGCCCCCGCTACCAACCTGCCAATTAGGGACAGGTTTATTTTGGCAGGTTTTATCTGGGCAAACATTAAGCGCTAACAAAAGCCCGTTTGGCAAGACCGGACATGCCGGTCAGTCGAACGACCGAGGTGCGCCCAGCCACAGCAAAGCCATCACGCCGGCGTGCTCCAACTCAAGGCGCGCCGGCATCTCTTTAGGAATGGCGGCGGTAAAGGGGCCGTTATGGCCGAAAAGCTGCGAACCGCTTCCCATTACGCCGCAACTTCATTGCCGCTCAACTACCTAATCGAGATTTCGAAGGCCATCGACGCTTTATCCAGCCCCCTTGCGATACCCCTTGGTCAAAAAATGGCAAATATGAGTACTGTTACCAATTTAGTCGCAGCGAAATCTGGCTGAATTTGCTTTCTTCTGCCGATTTTGAGCGCCGTAAAGTCCCGAATCGCCGTGGTTAGGGGGGGTTGGTTATATTCGATTTCACTCGATTGGTCTTAAATACTTTCCAGATGATATGATACCACCACAACAACAGTACTCATATTTGCCATTTTTTGTCCACCGGGTCTATTCGGAGGTAGTTCCCAGGATCTCCAGCCCGTCTCATAGCCACTCAAACCCATTCAATAACAGCTACCACACATTTTGGCACTAGCCAAACACCACTCACGGAGCCGCACTCCACTATCACCGAACCAAAATCAGAATCGGATGCCCAAAAAAACAAAATAACGTACTCTCATTTTAATGAACCCCAACAAGAACGGCATTTACATGAGCACCGTTACGCATCAATACGCCCTCATCGGGGACACGGTATTCCAATTCAAGGAAGCAGTCGTTCATGTATCTGAGCTGCACGGCCAAATCGTCATCTGCAGCAATGGCCCAGACATCCGTTACGCAACGCTCGAAGAATGGGAGAAAGCAGGCACATCTTTCGATAGACGGGCGCAGCTCGAGGGTATCGTCACCAGCGCGAGTCCAGCGCGCGACAAACTCGAGCTCTTTCGCAATCTCTTTACTGGCCGCAAAGATGTTTACGCCCATGGGTACCGCAGAAAAGACGGGGGGATCGGCTATACGCCCGCCTGCGCAAACGAGTGGAAGTCAGGCATTTGTCCCAAAGCAAATCGTCAGAAAACCAAATGCGCTGAATGCGGCAACCGCGTCTTCCCCGAGTTGAGCGATGCCGCGATCATCTCCCATTTCAAGGGCAGTGACGACAGACTCCGAGACGTCATAGGTCAATATGTTCTCGATAATGACAGCAACACAAAAGTCTTGGTCATCGACTTTGACGGAGCCGATTGGAAAGAAGCGACAAACGCCATTCGGCTTGTCGCAAAAAACCATGGAATCGATGCTGCAGTCGAGCGATCGAGATCAGGTAACGGCACACATGTCTGGTTTTTCTTCCTAGAGCTCACCAGCGCAAAGATCGCACGAGAATTTGGAAGTAGCCTTATCACCGAAGCGGCGGCGCTCAACAAGACAATCACCTTTGAAGCTTTTGACCGGATGCTGCCCGCACAGTCCACCATTCCTGAGGGCGGCTTCGGAAATCTCATAGCACTGCCTTTTCAAGGAAAAGCGCAGCGAAAAGGGAACAGTGTATTTGTTGACGAGCAATTTGAGCCCTTTCCCGATCAATGGCTTTACCTTTCGCAAATTCAGCTGATTCCACATGCAACGGTGCAAAATCTGATCGAAAGCATCGACAATAAACCGCATGGAATATCAGCTGCAGTGGCGGGAAACACCGCCGCGCCACATTCTCAGAGGCCGCGAAAGCGGCTTCCGCTCACGCCGCAGGACTTCCCGTCATCGCTGTCCGTCACGCAGGCCGATATGCTCTATATCCCCGAAAAATCTCTGAGTCCCGCAGCTCAAATGGAAGTTCGCAGGCTTGCAACATTTGCCAACCCAGAATTCTTCCGCGCGCAATCTATGCATCAATCGGTATTCGGCAAACCGCGGTACATAGACCTCAGCGAACTTAGAGACAGTTGCGTCGCGATTCCCAGAGGCTGCAAGGCTCAGCTTGAGCGGCTGTTTCAAGAAGCCGGCGTTGCTGCCCACTATTCAGACAGGCGCAAGTCTGGCAATCCAATTGTGATGGCATTTAAAGGGACTCTTCGCCCTGAACAGCAAATTGCCGCCGAACAGATACTCGGCTATGAAGACGGAATCATGTCTGCACCGACGGGTTTCGGCAAAACCGTCATCGGAGCCTATCTTATTGCTACCATCGGTCTTCCAACGCTCGTCATCGTTCCCAAGACCGCGCTCATTGCCCAATGGAAAACCCAGCTCGAACGGTTTATCGACATTACTGATAACAGAAAGCCAGTCCGAACCCCAAAAGGACGAATCAGTAAAAGGCAGCCTCCGCTCATTGGCCAAATCGGAGGAGGCAAAACCGCCATAAGCCATCTCATCGACATTGCTTCATTCCAGTCTCTGTCCAGCAAGGACTCCCAGACCGGAGAACCAATAGCCAAGGAGTTCGTTCGTGATTACGGCCTCATTATCTGTGATGAATGTCACCACGCAGCCGCACCACAGCTTGAGCTTGTCCTCAAGTCCGCTCCAGCCAAATATGTATACGGCCTTTCCGCGACGCCTGAACGCTCGGACGGACTCACGCGAGCGCTCTCAATGCTCTGCGGCCCGCTTCGCCATGTCATTGATCCAAAAACGCAAGCAATCCAACAGGGGATTCAGCGCATTGTTAGACCGCGTTTCACCGGAATTCGATTACCCACCTACGAACCAGGAGCATCCTTTAACCAAATTCTCGATCTCCTGTGTGCGCACACAGCGAGAAACGAAGCAATTGTCGACGATGCCCTCGAGACCGCGTCAAACGGTCGACATCCGCTTGTGCTATCCAAAAGGAAAAAACATGCCGAAGAGCTATGTAGGCTGCTTCAAAGCCGCGGACACGAACCTATACTCTTAACCGGAGAAATCGACGCCAAAGAAAGAAAGGCAATACTGAACAGCCTTCCCGGCTTCGAGCATGAGCATCGAATTATCATCGCAACCGAAGGCCTTCTGGGCGAGGGTTTCGACCTGTCTTACCTTGACACTCTGCTCATTGCCACACCGATATCTTGGGACGGCAGCATAACGCAGCAGGCAGGCAGGCTACATAGAAGTCACGAGGGCAAGCAGCGGGTTGAGATATTCGACTATGTTGATTTGTCGATACCCATGCTCGCACGCATGTACCAAAAGAGGCTCAAGACCTACGCCAAGCTGGGGTATGAAGTCTTTGCAGCAAATGACAACAAACGGGCCGATCAAAACATCCTCGTTAGGCCGGCAAGGGCCGTGGAGGCCTTAGCAGATGACATCGCGCGCGCAACGAAAAGCATTTTTATTGCCGCGCCCTACGCATCCGCTGCATGCCTCGCAAAGCTCGCTGCCGTACTCACAGGCGCCACCGCCCGTGGGATTGCCCTTGAGATTTCAATTGCCTCGACTCCACACAATGACGTGAAAACGATTTTAACCGAGATGAACGTCGACTATTCCATCAAAGCCGAAGGACGCCTGTGCGCGTCAGTAATTGACGAGGAAACCGTCTGGTACGGAACTATTCCGTTACTGGCCTTTCCTAAGAAAGAGGACTGCAGCATCCGTTTCAAAAGCAGCGAAGTTGCAGCCGAGCTTTTAAGCGAAATCCAGCAAAGAGGAGAGCCAGAGGTCGCAGCCACGAACGGGACGTCTCCAACAGCTACGGAGGAATAGGGGCTGTTTTGGCCAATCGGCCGCGAATCAATCCCTATTCCCCCGCGAATCATAGGCGAGCAATCAGCCCTGCGGACCCTGAAACAGCTCCTCATGCGAGCCCATTCTCACCAGCCGGATCACCGGATTAGTCTTATGCGGCAGATAGAGAACGACCACATCGACCATGCCATCGGATAGATGGAAATCGATGTGGCCGTTGTAGTTGCCGCCCGGGTTTGAAAGCTCGTGGGCACCATATTCCGCGGGAAGCGAGCCGTGAGCCGCAAGCTCTGCGACCGCCGCCTTAAACTCGGTTTTTAGCTGCGGATGGATGCGCATCGCCCGTTTGTAATCCGCCTTAAACTGAGCCTCGACCTTAATCTCAAACATCGCTAGTCCTCATCGAGGAATGATATAAGCTCATCAGCGTTATTGAATGACGGGCTGTCGTCCGGCAGAATCCCCAACTCATGAGCTTCGGCGATCACCATGGCACGCCTCGTTGCCTCGTTGGGCACCTCCGCCCTTCCTACGATCTCAAAAGGAATCTTTCGTTGATTTACCAGCTGCCGAACAGCAAGGTTGAGATACGAATTGAGACTCAGACCAACCGTATCCAAAAACTCAGTCGCCTGTTCCTTGAGCCCCTCTTCGATGCGAACCGTCGTAGGCTTAACCGTTGCAGTAGACATACGCGACCTCCTCGCCTCGTCTTTTGCATCAGTATACCCAGTTTAGATGGCATACTGATGTTAAATAGCATCAGTATGCCGTTCACATTACTATAACAACAGTCACAGCACCCTACATCAGCCCGCTCAGGGCAATGTCGGCGGCCTCGTTGAGGTCGTCGGTGATGTGCACAAGCTCCGGATCGAGCGGGCTAATCATATCGGCGTCCATCACCGGGCCGTTGAGCCAGTCGAACAGACCCTGCCAGTACTCGGTGCCCACCAGCACGAGCGGCATGCGCTTTACCTTGTGCGTCTGCACCAGCGTGAGCACCTCGAACATCTCGTCGAGCGTGCCAAACCCGCCGGGAAACACAATAGCGCCCGAGCTGTATTTGACGAACATAGTCTTGCGCACAAAGAAGTAACGGAAGTCCATGCCAAGGTTCACGTATTTGTTGAGCCCGTGCTCGTGCGGAAGCTCGATACCCAAGCCGACCGACTTGCCGTTGACACTCGCCGCTCCCCTGTTGGCCGCCTCCATGACGCCGGGACCGCCGCCGGTGATAACCGCCACGCCGCGCTGGGCGATCTTGCGACCGACCGTGCGCGCCGCCTTGTAGAGCGGATCGGTCTTGGGCGTGCGGGCGCTGCCGAAGATGGTCACTGCAGGACCAAGCTCGGCAAGCGCGCCAAAACCATCGACAAACTCTGCCTGAATGCGCAGCACGCGCCACGGATCGGCATGCAGCCAGTCGGTCGACTCCTCGGGCGCCAGCAAGTTGGCATAGGTGTTGTCCTTAGGAATCATGGGGCCGCGCATGACCACGGGGCCGCGGCGGTACGTCTCGTCGTAGGCAGGCTCGCCCTCGACGTTTTCATTCTTAATCATGGGTACTCCTATCGAGAAAAAAAACGGGCGGGGTCGACGCCATGCGCCAAACACCCGCCCGAACATCAACTATTCGGTATGGTACCCACGATGCATCAAGTGCTTGCAAGCTATCGGTCATCGGTCGCGCAGACGGTGTTAGCGAACGTGATGACCGGCCGGCGCTCGTCCCTTGCCGTTGCCCGCGCTTTGCAAGCGCCCGCGCCGCTCTTAGTAGTCCACCGCCGCAGGGCTGTTCATCCAGTCGCTCACAAACGCGCCGTAGCGGCCCTCGATAATGGCCTGGCGGGCGCGCTGCATAAGGTTGAGCAGGTAGTAGATGTTGTGCATCGAAAGCAGAATGCCGCCGAGCATCTCCTTCTGCGTGACCATGTGGCGGATGAGCGCGCGGCTGTAGCCGCCCGTGCACACCGGGCAGGTGCAGGTGGGGTCGATGGGGCCGTCGTCGTGCGCAAAGCGGGCGTTGCGGAAGTTGAGGCGACCCTCGCTGGAGAATGCCGTGCCCATGCGGCCGGTGCGCGTCGGCAGCACGCAGTCGAACATGTCGATGCCCACGCCAACGCCGCGCACGAGCGTGGTAGGGTTGCCGACGCCCATGAGGTAGCGCGGCTTGTGCTTAGGCATGTACTCGGAAACCAGCGGCGCCAGCGTCTCGAACATGGTCTCGTGGTCCTCGCCCACCGAGTAGCCGCCGATGCCGTAACCGGGGAAGTCGCCGCACTCCTCCAGGTGGCGCAGCGATCGCAGGCGCAGATCCAGATGCATGCCACCCTGGACGATGCCAAAGAGTGCCTGGTCATCGCGGGTGTGAGCCTTGTAGCAGCGCTCGGCCCACATGCTCGACAGCTCCACGGCGCGCTCGACGTAGGCGCGCGTGGCGGGATAGCCGGGGCACTGATCGAGCTGCATGCAGATGTCGGAGCCGAGCTTCATGGCGATTGCCATGTTGTCCTCGGGCGTCCAGAACACGTGGCGGCCGTCGTAGTCATTGACGATAAAGCGCACGCCCTCGTCAGTGAGCTTGACGGCGTCGTTATGGCTAAACACCTGGAAGCCGCCCGAGTCGGTGAGGATGGGGCCGTGCCAGTTCATGAACTTGTGCAGTCCGCCCAGCTCGGCGATGGTGTCCTCGCCGGGGCGCATGGACAGGTGGTAGGTATTGGCGAGCACGATCTGCGCGCCGAGCTGTTTGACGGTCTCGGTGGGAATGCCCTTGACGTTTGCCTTGGTGCCCACGGGCATAAAGATCGGCGTCTCGATATCGCCGTGCGGGGTATGCAGCACGCCGGCACGCGCGTGCGTGGTCGGGTCCTCGGCGATCAGGTCGAATTTAAAAAGGCTCTGGTCCATAAACTGGAACTCCTTGGTTGCGGTTCATACGCAAACCATTATACGGGCAACCCGCAAGAAGCACCGACTCGACAGAAACTGGCGCGAGGAGGATACGGCAGGGACACGGCAAATGAGCGTGGATTTTTGGACGCTTACCGGATGAGCGTGGATAATCTCCCACTTTTGCCCAAAGCACAGCCCAAAAACGGGAGATTATCCACTTTCATTCTGCGGGCACTCATTTAAGTACGTCCCCGATGAGTGGAGCTATTTACCAGCCACGGCAACGCCGATATTTTGGCAACGTCAGCGAGCGGGTCGCATTTGAGACAAGGTGCCGTGAAATGAAAGGGCGCTGACCTTCTGGTCGCGCCCTTGAAATTGAACGGCAGATTGTCCAAATGCGGCCCGCGCAGCGTCGGCCGGTCCGCCGTTCGGTAGAACGGCGGAACCCCTAAGGACGCTGGCCCATGCCGCCCTCGAGGGTGACGGTCTCGCCGTTCATATACTTAAAGTCGGGGCCGCAGAGCTGAACGACCACGCGGCCGATCTCCTTCTCGACGTCGCCGTAGTGGCCCGCCGGCGGCATGTGGACGTTGGCCTTGAACGCCTCGGGATAGGCATCCTGGAAGTTCTCGAGCGCAGCGGTCCAAGCAAGCGGGCAAACGATATTGACGTTGATGCCGTCCTTGCCCCACTCGTTGGCGGCGACGCGAGTCAGGCCGCGGATGCCCTCCTTGGCGGCAGCATAGCTGCACTGGCCGTAGTTGCCAAACAGGCCGGCGCCCGAAGCAAAGTTGACCACGGAGCCCTTGGTCTCCTTCAGGTGCGGATAGGCCTTCTGCATGTACAGATAGGTGGCATACAGACCGGAATAAATGGCCAGGTTAAACTGATCCATGGTGTGGTCGGCGATGGTCACACCCGAGGCGCTGGCCTGAGCGTTGTTGACGACGGCGTCGATACGACCGAACTCCTCAATCGCCTTGTCGATAACGTTCTGCACGACGGCCTCGTTGTCCTGGCCGGCGGAGACATCGGCCTGAACAGGAAGAACCTTGACGCCGTACTCAGCCTCGAGAGACTCCTTGGCGGCCTCGAGCTTGGCGACGTTGCGGCCAGTGATGACGAGGTTCGCGCCCTCCTTGGCAAAAGCGATATCGATGCCGTAACCGATGGAGCCAGCGGAGCCGTCCTTGAGCGTGGCCTTGCCGCCGCCGGTGACGATCACGGTCTTACCAGTGAAAAGTCCCATACAAAGTCCTTTCAAATCGCGACGGGCCCGCCCGTCGACTGCGCGCATCCAACTTCACGCGCCAAAAGCTGACATGCAACTTTAGCGGGTTCAAGTGAAAAATAAAGCCCATGGCAGGCGAACGGTGCAACGTCTTTCGGCGAAGGGAATGTCAAGTAAAAATTGGATAGAGCGACCGAGTTTTTGTTAACGCAACGAGTCATCGAACACGTTTTGAAACTTTGCTGCGGGGCGCGGGATGTCGGCGCGAGACTTTATCATAGGGTGACGAACAACGATGAGGAGCACATGCCTATGACAGACGAGCTGGACCCCCAGACTCAACAGCATATTGATAATTCCGCAGACACCATTGACGACTGCGATACTTCCACCAGAAGCGATGGCGGCATTGATGCCGCTGTCGAGGAGGCTCCTGCCGCCGTAGACGAGGCCGCAGACGCAAATGTCGCCGCAGAGCAAGACAAAGAAGAGCAGCTAGAGCAGCCGGACCCGAGCGATACTGAGCCCAAGGCTGAGAACGCTCCGCAAGCAGCGGGCCCCATCGAGGTGTCTTCGGAAGAAGAGCTCGACGCCGTCATGGACTCCATGATGGATGCCGTCAAAGCGATGAAGGACGCTGTCGCCGATGCCGACGTTGACGCCGAAGAGGAAGAGGCTGCCGAGGCCGCCTCGACCTTTGTACCCGGCGAGACCCCCGTTGCCGATCAGGGCAGCACTATGCCCTCGTTTCTGCAGCTCGAGCATCCCACGATTGGCGCGGACGCCGTCGACCCGCATGCAGCGGGCTTTTCCGTGATCGAAGGCGGCACCGGCAATATCGCCGCGCCGCAGACTGCCGATACGAATGCCGCCGAGGCCGCGCACCCGACCACCTCGCATGCCCCCGCCACGAGCCGCGACCTGGGGAGCGCCGTCTCAAACACCGCTAACGCCGTGGGCACTTTTATCGCCCAGGGCGCGTCGGCCATGCGCGAGATGAACGCCGCAAAGAAGGCACTCGCCGATGCCCGCGCCCACCTGTCCGAGCTTGAGCAGCGCATCGCCGACCAGGCAGAGGAGCTCGAGACGCGCCAGGACATCGCAGGCCGCTACGATCAGATCATCGCCGACCAGCGCCAGGCAATCGCCACGGCACAAAAGACCGCTGCGGCAGCTGAAATTAACCGTGATGCCCATGCCGCCAAAGCGACGGAGCTCAAGGGCCAGCTCGAGCAAATGAAAGCAGAGGACGATGCGACCGAACTCCGCCTGAAGGCTGCACTCGACGCCGCGGAAGCCCGCGAGGCGAGTTCACGCGAGACCGGCAACCGCCTGGTTCGTCGACTCGAAGATTCCAAGCGCATCCGCGACAAAGTGAAGGCTGAGCGCGATACCGGTGTCGCCGCCGCACGACAAACTGCCGATGCTACGCGCGCACAGCTCGAGACCTTGCGTCGCGAGTATGCCGAGCTGCAGCGCAACCCTTCGGCAAATCCCGCCAATTACACCGTGCGCACCAGCGAGCTGTCTATGCAAATCTCCGACGCTGCCGACGCCCTCCGCAAGGCCGAGGAAGACATTCCGCGCGTGACCGCCGATCTTGAGCATTCACTTGCCGCCGCCGAGCAGGCCGTCGAACAGGCACAGGCTCCCATCGCCGACGCTAAACGCGCGCACCAGGCCGTAACGGCCGAGGCAGATGCCGCGCGCGACGAGCTGCAGTCCGCAAAAACTGCCGCCGCGACGCGTCAGCGCGAGCTGCGCGAAAAGATCACCGCGCAGGACAAGGCACGCCGCGAGCAAGAGCAGGCCATCGCAAACGCCCGGGCAGATGCCGCGCATGCGCAGTCGATTATCGAGCAGGCGACCGAGGTGCATGACCATCCCGAAATCACCGAATCGCTCGCCGGGTCCTTGGCACGCGACAAGGCCGAGCATACCGAGACCGAGCGCGAAGTTGCCCAACTCGAGGCCGCCGAAGACGACGTGCGCAAGCGAACCCGCGACTCACGCGTCAAATTCACCGGAGCCATCGTCTGCATCATCGCCGCAATCCTGGTGATCATCGCAATCTGGCTGTTCATGAGCAAGTAAACCAGTTGCCAAAAACGCCCCAACGCAGTTGCGGTGAGATAGTTCCTGTTTAGCCCTCAAAAAGGCCAATTCAAGCACTATCTCACCGCAACTTTTTGGTGCAAAGGGGTCAGGCTACTTTGCACCAACTTGGTGCATATAAACCAGTCCCCATTGCGCCAACAACGTTTGCCCAGATAAAACCTGCCAAAATAAACCTGTCCCTTTTTGGCAGGTTGAACCACGGCAACACCGATGTTCTGGCAAAGTCAGCGAAAACCCGCCAGAGCGAGCAAGATGACGTGAAAGAGGAGGGCATTGACCTTCTGGTCATGCCCGACGATTGAACGTCAGATTGCCGCTCTGGCGGGTTTGCAGCGTCGGCCGGTTACGGCGTTTGGAAAACGCCGTAACCTACTGAATGAGCATCGCGTCGCCAAAGCTGAAGAAGCGGTAACGCTCCTCGATGGCGGCGGCGTAGGCATCCATGATCTGGTCGCGGGTAGCAAGTGCGCTCACGAGCATCATGAGCGTGGAGCGCGGCACATGGAAGTTCGTGATCAGCGCGTCGACCACGTGATAGGTCGAGCCGGGCATGAGGTAGAGCTGCGTCGTGGCGTTCTCGCGCACCACGATGTCACCGCGGCCGAGCGTATCGGCCCCGTCCTCACGACCCTCAAAATAGCGCGCCGTCACAGCCGGATCAGACACCGGAGCATCCTTGTCGAACGCGCTCTCGAGCGAGCGCACCGCGGTGGTGCCGACGGCGATCACGCGATGGCCCTCGGCCTTCGCCTTATGCACGGCATCGACCACCTCCTGCGATACGTGGTAGCGCTCGGTATGCATCACATGCTGCGTGGGGTCGTCCTCCTCCACCAGGCGGAAGGTATCGATACCCACCTCGAGCTCAACGGCGGCAAACTTCGCGCCCTTGGCCTCGATAGCGGCCATGAGCTCGGGCGTAAAGTGGAGGCCCGCCGTAGGAGCGGCAGCCGAGTGCTCCTCCTTCATAGCGTAGACGGTCTGATACTTCTCGGGATCGCCCTCGTAATCGGTAATGTAGGGCGGCAGCGGAACGTGACCGGCAGCATGAATGGCCTCGTCGAGCGTGCGCGGCTCGCCGGCGGCATTGCAACCCACCGGCTCAAAACGCACCAGGCGGCCGCCGCGACTATCGGTGACAAAGTCGACGACCTCGGCCGTCAGCACCACGGGAGCTCCCTCGGGCGCATGGGCGCCACCGGCACGGTACTCAATCCGAGCCCCGGGCTTCAGACGCTTGCCCGGCTTGACCAGGCACTCCCAAACGTGACCCAGCGGGTCAACATCCTCGCGGCGCTTGAGCAGCAACGTCTCGACCACGCCGCCCGAGCCCGTCTTGCGACCGATCAGACGGGCCGGCATCACGCGCGTCTGGTTGATGACGAGCACGTCGCCCGGCTCGATATAGTCGATGATGTCGCGGAAGATGCGGTGCTCAACGGTGCCGCCATGCTCCAGCGGCGTACCCGCCTGGGAGCCCTTGCGATCCACCACCAGCAGGCGACAGGAGTCACGCGGCTCGGCAGGCGCCTGGGCAATTAGTTCCTCAGGAAGGTTATAGTCAAAATCATCGGTACGCATAGACACGTCGGATTCTCCTTATATAGCTAAAGTCCGCTCTACATCCTAGCAGGCTGACGTCCCAAATGAACTACTTTTTGGCGGCTTTGCGCTCGTCGCGGATGCGGGCGCGGTCCATGGCCGCCTCGACGGCCGAGAACCGGCAGCCGCAGTAATTCTGCCGATACATGCCAAGCTCGCGCGAACGACGCGTGGCCTCGGGATAATACGGGCGAAAATCGCGAATGACCGGCGTAAGCCCGCGGGCGGCAGCCAGACGTTCCAGCACGTCATTGCAGGTGTCGAACAGCTGATACGGCGAGACGGCGAGCGTCGTGCCCACATATTCAAACCCGCGCTCCTGGGCCACGCGGCACGCCTCGGCCAAGCGCAAGGCATAGCACGCGCGACAGCGACGGGGCCGATCGGCACCCAGCGGTGCCACGCCGGCCTCCCAGCGCTCGCGATCCTCCTCGGCCTCGATGAGCTCGATGTCGCCGTCGGCACACCACCGGCGCAGCTCGTCCAGGCGACGCTGCCATTCATTGTGCGGCTGAATATTGGGGTTGGTCCAGCAGATCGTGGGTTCAAACCCCTCCTCGCGCAGCAGGCGAACCGGCTCAAGCGAGCATGGTGCACAGCACGCATGCAGCAACAACGACTTCATCGACATCTCCTCACCCAAAAAAGCGCACGCCAAAGGACGTATCCTCGCAGGCGACAATGCGGCGGTCGCGCAGGATGGTCCGCACGTAATACCAGTCGCCCACACAGCCCGACAAATGCAAGCCAGCCGCCAGGTAACACAGCAGCGGATAGCCCGAGAGCGCAAAGCCCAGGGCAAACGCCACCGTCAAAACAACCGTGGGCGCCAGGCAAATGGCCATGTACCGCCGACGCGAATACACAACGCCCTCGGCGCAGGCATAGATCATCGCCGTCTCACGATTCGCGCCAAAGGTCACATGCGCGCCCGCAGGCGCCAGCAGCTTAAAAAACACCGCATGCACCAGCTCGTGCACGGCAAACGACGCTGCAGAAACCGCAGCCACACCGACCATCCAGCCCACGACGGTGGTCCAGCCGCCCGCCTCAGCCGCGTCCAAGTCCGCAGGCCCGCCCAGCAGCATAAACACCGGCACCAGGCACACGGCAAACACCGCGATCACGGCCATCCCCCACACGAAGCAAGCGTGTAGAAAATCCTCGTCCTCAAACGCATGTATGTTGGAAATCTCATTCATAGCATCTTAGGATAGCGCCCCTGCCACGCACCCGCCCGCATGTGCGATAATGTCGAACGATATGCACGAATTGACCACCGCGCCGCCGAACCCCGTGCCCGGCCGCGCTCTTACCTATATGCGAAGGAGTCCCATGGCATCCAAATACTCCATGAACGACCGTCCCAGCTGGCCGCGCCGCGCCATCGTTACCGCCGGCGAGCCCTACGGCAACAAGGGTCTGCACTTTGGCCACGTCGGCGGCGTCTTTGTCCCGGCCGACTTCTTCGCCCGCTTCCTGCGCGACCGCCTGGGCCGCGAAAACGTCATCTTCACCTCGGGCACCGACTGCTACGGTTCGCCCATCATGGAGAGCTACCGCAAGCTCAAGGAGAACGAGGGCTACGACAAGTCCATCGGCGAGTATGTCGAGTCCAATCACTCCCGCCAGGCCGCGACCCTCAACAACTACAACATCAGCTGCGACATCTACGGCGGCTCGGGCCTTGAGCCGGCTGCGCAGATTCACAACGAGGTGACCGCCGAGATTATCAAGCGCCTGCACGAGCAGGGCACCATCTCCAAGCGCTCCACGCTGCAGTTCTACGACGCCAAGGCCGGCACGTTCCTCAACGGCCGTCAGGTGATCGGCCGCTGCCCCATCCAGGGCTGCAAGTCCGAGAAGGCGTACGCCGACGAGTGCGACCTGGGTCACCAGTTTGAGCCCGAGGAGCTCATCGCGCCCAAGAGCCAGCTCACCGGCGAGGTGCCCGAGCTGCGCCCGGTCGACAATCTCTACTTTGACCTGCCGGCCTACCTCGACTTTATGAAGACCTACACCGCCAAGCTCGCCCAGAACCCGCAGGTTCGCTCCGTGGTCTCCAAGACCATGGAGGAGTGGCTGCTGCCGGCTCAGCTCTACATCCAGAACAAGTTCCGCGAGGCCTTCGATGCCGTCGAGGACCAGCTCCCCGAGCACACCGTGCTGGAGCCCGAGGGCAACAAGAGCAGCTTTACCGTCACCTTCCCCAGCTGGAAGGAGCGCGACGACGCCCACGCGGTGCTCGCCAACGGTGGCGTGCGCTTCCGCAGCGGCAAGGCACTCGTGCCCTTCCGCATCACCGGCAACATCGACTGGGGCGTTCCGGTGCCCGAGGTCGATGGCGTCTCCGACGTCACCTGCTGGTGCTGGCCCGAGAGCCTGTGGGCGCCCATCAGCTATACGCGTACCGTGCTCGCGCGCGATGCCAAGGCCGCCGGCGTGACCGAGGGCGTCGCCGCCCAGGATGCCGCCCTCATGGGCGAGCCCGCCGCCGACTCCACGCAGGTGCCCGCACCCACCTACCAGCACAGCTCGCTCGACTGGCGCGACTGGTGGTGCTCTGACGACGCTCAGATTTACCAGTTCATCGGTCAGGACAACATCTATTTCTACTGCATCGCGCAAACCGCCATGTGGGAGGCCCTGGGTTGGGACCTTACGCAGAGCACCGTCAGCGCCTGCTATCACCTGCTCTACATGGGCAAAAAGGCGAGCTCGTCCTCGCAGACCCCTCCCCCGCCGGCAGACGACCTGCTCAACCACTACACCTGCGAGCAGATGCGCGCGCACTGGCTGTCGCTCGGCCTATCCGAGAAGCCGGTGAGCTTTAGCCCCAAGGCATACGACACGCGTGTGACCGGCAAGGACAAGGACGGCAACGAGGTGCGTGCCTGCGACGACAAGCGCGTTATCGATCCGGCCCTTAAGGAGAGCGCCCTTTTGACCGGCGTCTTCAACCGCCTGGCCCGCAGCTGCTTCTACGGCGTCGCCATCAAGGAGAGCGACGAGAGCCCCTATCGCAACGGCTGCATCCCCGCCGGCGCCGCCTCCGCCACTGTGGTCGAAGCCGCCGAGCAGGCAGCTCTCGCCTTTGAGCAAGCCATGTACAAGTTCGAGACGCACCGCGCGCTCGCCGTGTGCGACGACTACCTGCGTGCCGCCAACAAGCGCTGGAGCGACGCCTCTAAGGCCGCCAACAAGCTCGAGGGCGAGCCGGCAAACGCCGCAATGACGCAGGCCCTCGTCGACGCCTTTACCGAGCTGCGCGTGGCGACCGTGCTCATGCACGGCATCGTCCCTGCCGGCTGCGAGCTCATCTGCGAGTACTTCGACGTTGACCCGGTCGCCTTCTTTAGCTGGGATAACATCTTCGCCTCCACGGATGAGTTTGTGGAGAGCCTGGGCGAGAAGCCCGGCGAGCACCGCGTGAAGCCGCTACCCCCGCGCTTCGACTTCTTCAGCAAGCACGAGAGCCAGTACTAGGCAACAGCAACGCGCCCGGGAATGATTATTCTGGGACGGGGATTAAAAAATCATTCCCGGGCGACGCAAAGTAGTCTTTTTGGGACGGGGATCATTAAATGATTTTTTAATCCCCGTCCCAGAATAATCATTTAGGTGGAAGGAAAGACGGATGTCCAAGCCGCGTCGTCGTAAGCAGAAAAAGCAGGTCAAGGCCGAGCTCAAGCTCAGGCAGTTTGCCGCCACCGAGCTTTCCGACCAGCTTGCCGCCCTCCCCTGCGCTGCCGACCTGCCGCGCTTTATGGTCGACACGGTTGCCGGCGCCTATACGCCTGCCGATGCCGAGCTCATGATCGGGGGCTTCGGCGCCGCGGCCACACGCCCGGTCACGCTGCGCACCAACACGCTCAAGGCGACCGCCGAGGACATCGCCGCCGCGCTCGACGCAGCCGGCATCGCCCACCAAACCGTCGCTTGGTACCCAGATGCCTTCATCCTGCCCGACGCCCAGGTTTCCGACCTGTGGGACCTCGACATCTACCGCGACGGCAAGATCTACTTGCAAAGTCTGTCGTCCATGATGCCGCCGTTGGTCTTGGGCGCCCAGGCCGGCGAGGACATCCTGGACATGTGCGCGGCCCCCGGCGGCAAGACGACGCAGATCGCCGCCCTCACGCAGGGGCAGGCGCACCTTACCGCCTGCGAGATGAGCATTCCCCGCGCCGAGAAGCTCGAAGCCAACCTCCACCGCCAAGGCGCAAAAAACGTGCCCGTCATGCGCATCGACGCACGCGAGCTCGACGAGTTCTTCCGCTTTGACTGTATCCTGCTCGACGCTCCCTGCACCGGCACGGGCACCGTCGTCAGCGGCAACGAGAAGAGCCTGCGCGGCCTCACCGAGCAGTTGCTGAGCAAGTGCGCCCGCTCGCAGCGAGCACTTCTGGACCGCGCCATGGGAGCCCTCAAACCGGGCGGCACGCTCGTCTATTCGACTTGTTCGATCTTGCCGCAGGAAAACGAGGACGCCCTGCAAGAGGCCCTCGACAAGCATATGGACTGCGAGCTCATCCCCCTCGACGGCACGCCAAGCGAAAGTGAGGCACGCCGCGCCCAGGAAGCTGGCGAGAAGCCGCGCATCGAGTCCAACGCCCTGACCGAGGCCATTGCCGCGGGTCAGGTATCGGCCATCGCCAACGGCCTGCCCGGCACGCTCACCATTCCGCCCAGCCGCGAATTTGAGGGCTTCTACATTGCCCTGATCCGAAAACGCAGCTAGCGTACGGATCCAAAACTCAACAAGCTATCTCCGTGCGCGTTTGTCCTGCTGGTCGCGATGCTGTTTAAGCATCGCGCGCTCCTTGCGTTCGGCCCTTTTGCCCTTAATGGCCGTGACCACAAAGTAGATGACCGCGGCGGCAACGATTGCGCCCACGCATAGGCCAATCGAGCCCAACATTGCCGAAAATTCCATACCGCGTCACCTCTCTTTTAAACGGGACTTTCAAGATAGCACCTCGATCCCCGCCACCACAGCTCCTTCACGTTCGCCGCCCTTCGGTCTAACGGAGGACGCGGCGGGGAAAAATCAACTCGTCAAACGATTTAGCAAGCACAACGCTGCCGGCACCCTGCCGGCCGTCATCACATAGAATCGAGCCTCCATGGATACCCTCAACGATCTAAATGAGCGCGTCGACGCCTTCGTCGGCACCAGCTCCTTCGACACGCCTGCCGCGGCAAACGACCAAGCTCCCATCGATGTGCCCGCCGAGGTTCACGAAGACATCGTCGCCTCGGTCGATTTCTCCGAGGTCGAGCTCGCAGACGAGTTCACCGAGCCCCAGGTAGCCGTCACGCCCAACGGCCTGCTCCCTATGGAGCCGCTGCCCATCGACGGGCGCCTGCGCAAGGCGGCCCTTCGCATGCCTGACGAGATTGAGGAGGCCAGCGGCTTTACGCTCTTTGGCCGCCGCATCAAATCGCTCATCTACACCACCGACGTGGCGGTCATCCGCAACTCCAATGCCGACGCCGTGTTTGCGGTCTACCCCTTTACGCCGCAGCCGGCCATTACGCAGGCGCTGCTGACCGTCGCCGAGTGCCCGGTCTTTGTAGGCGTGGGCGGCGGAACTACGACCGGTAAGCGCTCCGTTCAGATGGCAGCCGTCTCCGAGATGCAGGGCGCGGCGGGCTGTGTGGTCAACTCCCCCGCCACCGCCGAGATGGTCGAGCACATCACCAACATCGCCGACATCCCCGTCATCGCCACGGTCGTACGTTGCGACGACGATGCTCACGCAAAGGTGCGCGCGGGCGCCAAGATTCTTAACATCGCGGCCGGCAAGAACACGCCACAGGTCCTGCGCGAGCTGCGCGAGCACTATCCCAACCTGCCGCTCATCGCACCGGGCGGCAAGACGCCCGAGAGCATTCGTGAAACCATCGCCGCCGGTGCCAACGCCATCATTTGGACGCCGCCTTCGGCCCAGCAGCTGCAGACCGACATGATGCAGCGCTACCGCAAGATGAAGGAAGACGCCACACCTGTCATCTCGCACGACGATGTGCCCATTATCGACCAGGTCTCCGCCGCCGAGGTCAGTCAGGTCGAGAACATGAATCCCGACGTGCCGATTCCCGACGAAGTCATCGAGCGCGTTGCTTCGATCCACGATCATATCGAGGAGCGTCGCGCCAACCGTGGACTCAAGCCCTCGCTGCACGGCTTCTTCTTCCGCGGAAAGAAACGCTAGCAAAACATCCTGGCCCGCCCCACAAACGTGAGGCGGGCCGTTTTCGTTTGAGCAATCATGCGGCGATGTGATGGGGCAAATTAATCCACGCGCTTGTCGCCCATAAAGAAGAGCGCCACCGTACCAGGTCCGGTATGCGAGCCAATCAGAGTACCGATGTTATTAATCTCAATCTTGCCTTTAAGCTGCGGAACCTGTTCCTCAATCAGCGCCGCAACTGCCTCGGCATCCTCGCGGCACGCCGAGTGCGACATGATGCACTTACCCGAATAATCCGCACCGTCCTGCACGTGTGCCATCATGGTCTTAGCCATCTCGGAAATCGCGCGCTTCTTAGTGCGAATCTTCTCACGTGGCGACAGCTTACCTTCGCAATCGACCGTCATAAGTGGGCAAATCTTAAGCGCCGTGCCGATGATTGCGCTCGCAGCCGAAATGCGACCGCCGCGCAGGTAGCTCGACAGATCGGTCGAGAAGAACCAGTGGTGCAGGTTGAGTTTGTGCTCCTCGATCCAGGCGGCCGTCTCGTCGAGTGAAGCCCCGCTATCGCGCACGTCGGCGGCACATTCCGCCAGCAGGCCAAAGCCCGAAGACGCTGCCAGCGAATCGATGACGCGCACCTTGCCGCCCTGGGGATAGCGATCCGCGAGCATCTGCGCCGCAACGCAGGCCGATCCATACGTGCCCGAAATACCCGACGACAACGTCAGGTGCAGCACGTCTTTACCCTCGGCAACAAACGGCTCCCAAAACTCCTCGTACTCGCCCACGCTCACCTGAGACGTCTTGGGCATGGCGCCTGCGGCAATCTGGGCAAAAAACTCGTCCGGCGTAATCGACTGATACAGATCGTCCGTATAGACAACATCGTCGATCTCGTAATGAAAACACACGACAGGGATATTGCGCGACGCAAAGAACTCACGGGTTCGGTCGGCGGCGGATTCACAGGTCAGGACAAAATCACTCATATGAGGCTCCTTACTCATTGCTGCGCAAATTATCGCACAGTGAGCCTACATACGGTACATATGTCCACTATTTACCAAATCGAACCAAAAATAGCGAACATCTTTACCACCATCGTCTCCACCGGCCCCACGCATAAATATCTGAGAAAACACCTTCTGTCGTCTCCACTCAACCGCCATATCTACCTCAACTAAATCGATTTACCAAACCGTTCAGCCGACAATTCAGCCGCTGGCGCAAAATCGAAACAAAAGCGGCGCATACTGATAAACGTTTGACGCTGTTTATCAGTTTTACCAACCCCATCGGAAGGTGTTTCATGGTCGCATTCGATCGCAATCCGCAAGACTTCAAGTATCTGCGTCTGCTGTCGAAACAATTTCCCACCGAGCAATCCGCGTTTACCGAGATCATCAATCTCTCGGCCATCCTCAACCTGCCCAAAGGCACTGAGCATTTTATGAGCGACGTGCATGGCGAGTACGAAGCCTTTATGCACATCCTCAACAACTGCTCGGGCGTCGTGCGCGAGCATGTCGACGAGATTTTTGGCGACACGCTCACCTTTGACGAGAAGGGCGAGCTGTGCACGCTCATCTACTACCCGCACGAGAAGATCGAGCTGGTCCGCAGCCAGCGCGAGGACTCGCCCACCTGGTACAAGACGATACTTGACCAGCTCATCATGGTTGCCCGGTCGCTTTCGAGCCGCTATACGCGCTCCAAGGTGCGTAAGGCCATCCCGCGCGATTACGCCTATATCATCGACGAGTTGTTGCACACACACCCGGACGAGAACAACTATCGCGTGCGCTATCACGAGCGCATCGTGGAGTCCATCCTGGAGACCGCAAGCGCCGACGACTTTATCGAGTCGCTTGCCTCGCTCATCAAGCGCCTGGCCGTCGACCACCTGCACCTGGTGGGCGACATCTTCGACCGCGGTGGCGGCGCGGCCAAGATTATGGACCGCCTGCTCACCTACCATTCACTCGACATCCAGTGGGGCAACCACGACCTGCTGTGGATGGGCGCTGCGGCCGGTGAGCCCGCCTGCATCGCCACGGTGCTGCGCAACAACCTACGCTACGACAACTACGAGATCCTGGAGAACGACTACGGCATCTCGCTGCGTGAGCTTGTCGCCTTTGCCGATGCCACCTACACCGCCGGTGAGTCCATCACCCCGCTGATCAAGGCCATCAACGTGCTGCTCTTTAAGCTCGAGGGTCAGATTATCCAGCGCCACCCCGAGTTCGACATGACCGACCGCCTGCTACTCGACAAGATCGACCACGACGCCGGCACGGTCACGCTCGCCGACGGCAGCGTGTGGCCGCTCACGACCAACGACTTCCCCACCGTCGACCCGACGGACCCCTATACGCTCACGTCTCAGGAGCAGCACATCATCGACAAGCTCGTGTCCGAGTTTATCACCGCCGATCACCTGCATCGCCATATCGATTTCCTCTATTCCCACGGCTCGATGTACAAGGTCGCCAACGGCAACCTGCTGTTCCATGGCTGCGTGCCGCTCAACGAAGACGGCACCTTTAGCAGCATGAACTGCCTGGGCACCTGGCACGCTGGCCGCGATTATCTCGATTTTTGCGACCACATCGCCCGCCGCGCCTGGCGCGTGGGCGACCGCGACGCCCTCGACTGGATGTGGTACCTGTGGATTGGCTTTAACTCACCCGCCAGCGGACGCCTGGTGCGTACCTTTGAGCGCGCCTATATCGCCGATAAGAGCACCTGGGTCGAGCCGATGGACCCGTACTTTACGCTTACCAAGTCGCCCTCGGTCTGCGATGACATCATGCGCGAGTTTGGCGTCGTGCCCATGGCATGTTCACCGACCGGCCACATCATCAACGGCCACACGCCCGTTAAAACCACCAAGGGTGAGCAGCCCATCCGCGCCGAGGGCAAACTGCTGGTCATCGATGGCGGCTTCTGCCGCGCTTACCATCCCAAGACGGGTATCGCCGGCTATACGCTCATCTCGAGCTCGCGCGGCTGCCGCCTCAAGTCGCACCGGGCCTTTACGACGGTTGCCGAGGCACTCACGCGCAACGTGGACATCGAAAGCGAGACCAACCGTTTTGACCAAGCAGACCGTCGCCGCATGGTGAGCGACACCGATACTGGCGCCAAGATTCGCAGCCAGATCCAGGATCTGCGCCAGCTGCTCGATGCATATAGAAACGGTGCTATCGAGGAGCGCGCCTAGCCCCACCCGCGGGGATTGGCTAAACTGTGCCAAGTTTGTCATCCCCGCGGCGCTTCGGCGCCAGCTTAAGGCAGGTACAATGCAAAAGCTCCTTGCGCAGATCATGAAGTTTGGCGTCGTCGGCGTCATTGCCACGGTCATCGACTTTGGCATTATGAATCTGCTCCACTACGGTCTGGGCCTCAACATCCTAATCGCCAACACCAGCGGCTTTATCATCTCACTCATCTTTAACTACCTCGCCAGCATGAAATACGTGTTTGCGCACAAGGAAGGCATAAGCCGCCGCCGCGAGTTCATCATCTTTGTCGTGCTGTCCGTGATCGGTTTGGTGCTCAACGACGGTATCGTGCTGGCACTCAACGCCGGCCTGGGACTCGAGGCCAATATCGCCAAGATCTGCGCCACCGCGCTTGTCATGGTCTACAACTTTGTGACCCGAAAGATCTTCCTGGAAGGCGACGAGACCAAGTAACTCGCAACCTTACAGCTTTACAATGCCCACGGATGACGCGCGTCGAGCGCCGTGTTGTTCGCGGGCATTGCTCGTTTACGGGCAAATTTTCAACGTTTGCGGATTAGCTCTTGAAAATTTGGCGAGTTCGTATAGTTCTTGGCAAGGACCTTACGTTTCCCTTGCAAAAGCTCTAAAGTATCCTCTGCTCGATTCATCAACGCATTGGATGTGATTACGTGCGCAAGGCACTGGCACAACCTCATACCAAGCAGTTCCTCAAGTTCGCTGTCGTGGGTCTTGTCTCCTTTGGCATCGACTGGGGTATGCTCATTGCGCTCGTCGAGCTGTTTCACCTCGACTTTTTGATGAGCACCACGGTCTCGTTTACCACCTCCGTTGTGGTCAACTACTGGCTCAGCATGAAGTACGTGTTCGACCACCGCGAGGGCATGAGCCGCAAGCGCGAGTTCACGATCTTCACCATCCTGTCGGTGATCGGCCTGGGCCTCAACGACCTATACATGTTTGTGGGCGTCACGTTTTTGAGCATCGGCTACCAAGCCATGAAGGCCATCGCCACGTTCCTCGTCACCTGGTACAACTACTTCAGCCGCCGCTTCTTCCTCGAGGGCGCACGGTCGTAGTCGATTCGCTATTTGCTTGAATGTATAACCGGTTGGAATTCCCATTCCAACCGGTTTTTTGTTTGCCGAGAGACCCGGCGACCCAATCCCATTCGCATGAAAAACGGGCGGCCCGGATGTTTGTCCGAACCGCCCGTCTGGCGCGCTATGTCGAGGCCTCTAGCCTGTAACGTAATACCAGACCACGTTGTCGCCGCTGGAGAGAACGTAGTTGCTGCAGGCCGTCATGGGCGTTGTGCCGTTGACGGAGTACATCCAGCCGCTCGTGCCGCCGTACTGTTTCTCGGCCAAACCACCAATCGCGGAGACATACGTGCCGTACGACGAGCCATGTGCGTTGACAGAAAGGCCCAGCGCGCACAGGGCATCGTAGACGGTAGCGCCTTCGTTAAAGGTAAAGGTGCCACCAGAAGACACAGGATTGCCCACAGCGCTCGATGTGACCGAAACCGTCACTGTTACGTAGCTGGACTCCTGCGAGCCGCTCTGGCTGCCCGAGGAGGCGTTTCCACCATTAGAGGATGAGGCTCCATCAGACGACTGGCCACCGCCCGAAGAAGCACCGCCAGACGCATTGGAAGTATCACCGGCTCCCGTATTTTGGGCAGCGGATTTGTCGCCAGACTTCTTGCCGTCCTGGTCCTCGGACTTCTTGCTATCCGAGTTCTTGTCCGATTCCTTGTTTGAAGACTCGGAATCGTCCTTGGACTTGGACTCATCAGAATGCTTGGACTCGTCTTTTGCGTCATTCGATGACTTGGAATCCTTGGAACTGGCCTCGCCCGAAGTCGTAGTCGAGCCAGACGCCTTGGTGTCCTTGGTGATGACGCTCCCCCCCGTCACGGTCTGAATGATCCAGTCGATGGACCAGGCGCCGCTCTCGGAAGGATGGACGAAGCCCAGCGAGACGACAATCAGAATGGTGCACGCGGCAGTCAGAACGCCGAGGAGCGCCTTGCGGCGAGGGGCGGACGCCGCCGAAGCGGCGCCCTTTTGCTTTGCATCGTCAAGCTGGATAAACGAGGAATCTGGTTGCTTGGGGTCAGCGTCCTTGGATTTATTGGACACAGCCCTCACCTACCGACGTTTGGTGAACACGAACACGCCGACGATGGCGAGACCGATGACGCCGGCGGCAACGCCAACAATGGCGAGCGGGTTGGTGCCAGTCTCCTGCTCGGAAGCACTAGAGGACTTCTTAGCAGTGGTCGTGGAAGCAGCACCCGTATCGGACTTGGAATCGGACTTCTTGTCGGACTTGCTGTCCTTCTTGTCAGACTTCTTGTCAGACTTCTTCTCGTCCTTCTTATCGGACTTGTTTTCCTTGGTCTCGGTCTTGGTTGACACTGTCGTCTTGGTCACCGGCTTCTGACCCGGGGCGATAGCGCCACCGGCCTGCTGGCCCTTCGTGCCGGAGCCAGAACCCGTGCCAGTGCCGGCACCAGCACCGGAACCGTTACCAGCGCCACCATTGCCGCCATTGGAGCCAGAGCCGCCATTGCCGCCAGGGTTAACAGCATTCTTGGTCCACTTGGCATACAGCGTCAGATCGGCCGTCACCGGCGTACTGAAGTCATACGCCTGCGTGCAAGCCTCATCGGTGAACCAACCGCCGAAAGTGTAGCCATCGCGCGTCGGATCGGCCGGCTTGACCAGCTTGCCGTCGGCCGTAGCAACAAACTTAGTGTCGCAAGCAGACCCGCCGTTGGAATTAAAGGCAACCGTCCAAGACTCAACAGCCCCGAGCTTGAACAGCGTACCCGAATCATTGATGTAGTAGAGGTTGCCAGAAGCATCGGCAATGACCGGAGAGTCACAGTACTGGTAATGGCCAGCCGCATCATAAATCTGCGTCGCCTCTGCGTCGCCAAGCGTATAGCGATACACGCCACCGCCAGCAGAGTAGTTGACGTAATCCTTGCTATCCGCGCTGTTCACGGTGAAGTACACATAGGTCTTGCCGCCCTGAACACTCACCAGCGGAGTAGCAGCAATACCGTTGAGGCCAGCCGGCAGCGCCTTGCCGTCGGCAGCAGCGACCATCGTGGTCTTACCCGTCTTCAGGTTATAGAGAACCAGAGCAGAGCCAGTAGCCGTCTGTCCGCCGACAATCAGATTGTCACCAGACACCGCAGGGGCGCTCAGATTATTCGTAAGGCCCAGATCAACCGTCTTCTGTTCACTCAGCACGCCCTTCGCCGAAAGCGAAATCACATGGAGCTTTCCGTCGTGCGTCATCTGATAGAAGGTCGAACCATTAGACGGATCGGCAATGCAATCGGCATTTGCGACAGCGCCGAGCTTCATGGTCGAAACGACATCGCCCGTCGTCTTATCAATGCACTTAAGCGTACCCGCGCTCGTAGGAACAATGGTGTACTTATCCGTCAGCGCAGCGCCAGTCCAATAATAGCCCTCGGAAGGGTCAATGTTCTGCCAAGAGACTTCGCCCGTGGCAATCTTGATACGCTTAAGGGAGCCGTTGCCGTAGGTCGCGTTGTAGTTCTCGTCATACGAAATATCGACCGTACCAACATAGACGTACTCGCCGTCCGAAACCACGGTGCAGGAGCTCTGCGTCAAGTCCGTCAAACCGGGCGTCAGCCACTTGCAGATCAGCTTGTCCGCAGTAATCGCCTGGACCGCACCGCCGTTGAGCGGAACGATGATAAGGCCATTGGTATAGATCGGACGAGAGGTATAGCTCACCTTGGAGGCAAGCGGCGCAGAGGCAACCTTTTTGCCCGTGGACGAATCGATCTTAATGAGCTCGTTCTCGGTCGCGATGTACACAAAACCGTTAGCAATGACAGGCTCGCTGCAGTTGGCATACTGCTGGCCAGACTCGGCCTTCCAATCGAAGGCCCACTTAAGACCGGCGGCCTGCGCAGGCGTCTTGGCATCCGTTACGGTTGAACCGTTCCCACTGTTGCCGTAGCCGGCCCACTCGGCGTCCCAATCAGGAGTCGTCGCACTCGGGTCCACGACAATCTTGTCGGGATCGGGCATGGGCGATTTATCGGTTGTATAGGCAAGCGTAACCTTATCGCCGCTCTTGAGCGTAATCTGATTGGCGCAGAGTAAGGAGGGCTCTCCATTGATATACAGGCGCCAATATTTTTTGGTCGCAGCATCCCAGGCATACGGCTTGTGATCGAACGGCGAGTTGATGGAATTGAGGAACCAGTATGCACCGCTCTGGGAGGCGTTGTAATCAACGCCCTTCGCCTTCAGAACCGTCTCAATAAGGTCCTGGGCCGTAGAGCCTTCGGGCAGGGAAACATTGCTTGCCGAGCCCCAGCGAGTATTGTTGCCGTTGACATCGGGACCGATAACATCGACGGACCCAAGAACCTGACCGGGGAGGGCATCGGCGTCAGCACCATACATAAAGGTGACGGCGTCACCATCTTGGAGTTCGTAGTTGCCGGCACCGACCGTGGCGGACTTGCCATTTACATAGAATTGCCAATAACTGCGGGTTGCAGGATCAGACTTATAGGTCTTACCGTCAAGCGGCGATTTAATGCCGCTGAGGTACCAGCCCCAAGACTCTTCACTAGTAACGAGATCAAGACCAGTCTGCTCCAACAGGTCCTTGGCAGTAGAGCCCGCCTTGAGACTCGTCTGGCCCGTCGAAGCCCAAACCTGCTGCTTGCCGTCCTTGTCCTTACCAAGTACCTGAACGGAAGCATTGACGGAATCAGAGGGCAACTGGTCGCCCCAGCCACCGTAGAACCACGTAACGGTATCGCCAGCATGAATGGTGACATTGTCTGCCGTGCAGTCGCTCGACTTGCCGTTGATGAACAGCTGCCAATAGGTCGAATAATCGAGCGGCTTACCCAGCTCAACGCCGTTGTACTTAAGGCTCAGAATGAAGGAGCCCGCAACAACGGCATCGATGTCATTCGCCTCGAGCGCGACCTTCGTAAGGTCAAGCGCGCTTGAACCGGACGTCACCACATACTGCGCGTTGTCGACCCAGGTCTGAGTCTTACCCTGGGCATCGCGACCAATGACGGTCACATTTGCGGCAACCTGGTCCTTAACAACGGGAGTAGTGCTACCACCCGTGTAGGCAAACTCAATCTTCTGCCCCTGGGCGAGCTTAACGCTGCTCGCGCCAACCGAGGAAGACGCGCCGTCGACGAACAGCTGCCAGAAGGCATGAGTCGTTGGATCGTAGGCAAGCGTGCGACCATCGCTCGGGGATGTGATGCTTTCAAGGTAGAAACCGTATGCCGTGTTCGGTTCGTACTTCGCCTTGAAGCCCGTCTTCTCCTGCAGCTTAATGAAGGCATCCGCAGCCGTCGCGCCCTCGTCGAGCTTGAGCTGCGTAGGCGCCACCCAGGTCTGAGCCTTGCCGTCGGCATCGGTGCCGATAATCGAGAACGAGACCTCGACTTGCTTCTTGGCGACATCGCCAGTTTCTGTCGGGCTCTCCGTCTGAACGGCAGCCGCGGCGGCAGATCCTGCTTGGCCAGCGGATGCCGTCGAAGACTGCTCGCTCGTAGCAGGGCTCTCCCCCGTCGCCGAGCCTTCGTCGCCAGTTGCTGCCTCTGTTATGGCTGCACTAGCTGCAGGCGCGCCCTCGGAATCCGAAACCTCGGCGCCGCTCTGCTCAGCGGTACCGCCCGCAAGCGCTGCGCCCTCGCCCGACGTCGCAGCCTGAGCCACGGCCTCGGCAATGCCCGCGGCGCCGTCGGCCCAAAGTTGCGCCGGCGTGGTACCAAAGGCCATGGCAAAGGACAGGAACGCCACCAAGCCGCGCTTGGCTACGCCGCGGGCAATCGCTCCATGGCGACGCCACGAGGTGCGCTGGCACTCGTCCTCAAACATATCCATTTGTCTCCTACTGTCTGCACTTGGAGCATTGCCCAGCGGCTGCCCCACGTCATCGCGCACATTGCGCTCGAGTACCCCCATCGGGGTCCCCCTTCCCTCCAGAGCCCAACGCGTACCGGCGGCATACGCCGCAGCCGCATGCAAGATGGGAGGCGATCCGACTTAACCTTAACGGCTCAGGCGCGTCGTCCGATCTGCGACTCGAACATCCCGAGCCAAGAGGAATTACGGTTACTGGTACAGCCGGGGACTTGCACCCCGATTCTCCCAAACGCGCAGGAAAACCGCGCGTTCGTGCGTCTCCGCACCACCATCTAGGCCATCGATTATTACCGTCAAAATGGTATCACGCAAAAGGGCCCCGCACACAGGCGAAGCCCAAGGTAAAAGCTATTGTTTGCGATAGGAAAATGCGGTGACGGTCGCAGCCTCTAGTGTTTGCCGCCGTGGCTGTTGAGCCAGATATTGCGGCCCAGCATAAGCGCCAGCACCAGCGCGCTCACGTAGCCCATAAAGCCAATGACCGGGATACCAAACACAACCGGCTCGATGCGTGCGTAGTACACCACCGACGAACCGATAAACAGGCCGGCGATAACGATAGCCATCGACATGCGGTCGATAATTCCGCCCAGCTGTCGCAGCGCCTTATCGCTGCTCATGATCTGCGTGTTCACCTTAAGCTGCCCGCGTGTGAGCATACGCGAAGCCAGCCCCAGGTACTCAGCCGCCTCGAGTGAGCCCTTCGCCGCGCGATAGCTGCTCGCGGCAAGATCGCGTCCCATATCACGCACGCGCGCATAGGTGCTTTTTTCGTTTTTGATGTGCGTTTGGATGATCTGGATCATGTTGACGTTGGGCATGTACTCGGTCAGCAAACCCTCGAGCGTCACCATGCCGCGCGCGAACATCGTCACCACGCTCGGCAGCTCAACATCGTTTTTGCGCGCCAGGTTTAACAGCGAGGTCAAAAACTCGCCGATATCAAGATCCTTCAGGTCAAGGCCCGCAAAGTCAGCCACGATAAAGTCAAGGTCGGACAAAAACGCTGAATGATCGAGCTCGGCCGAATCGCCACGCGTCACGGCGAAGCGCATGAGCGAATCCTTGAGCTTGGGAACGTCACCCTCGGCCACGGCGAAAATCATGTCCTTTACGATACCGCGATCGTGACTCGACATGCGTCCGACCATGCCCAAGTCGATAAAGTAAACGATGCCGTCCTTGAGAATAATGTTTCCCGCATGCGGGTCGGCATGGAAAAAGCCGTCATCGAGCACCTGCGTCGAGTAGTCCTCGACGATTGCGGCACCGATCTTTTCCAAGTCATAGCCCTCGGCCACCAAGCGTTCAGGATCGGCGATCGAAATGCCGTCGACGTAGTCCATAACCACCACGTGCTCGGTGCACAGGTCCAGATAGGATTTAGGACACGTCACGCCATGAACGCTCTTATGGAACTCGTAGAAGTCGTTGAGGTTTTTGGCCTCGGCCAAAAAGTTGGTCTCCTCGCGAAACGAGGTCCACAACTCCTCGACTACGCCGTGCAGGTCAACAAATTGATCGGTGTTGACGAACTTGGAAACGATACGCACCACCGAGCGGATGATATCGATGTCCTGTGCCATAACCTGCTGCGCACCGGGGCGCTGCACCTTGACGGCCACGTCCTCGCCCGTCACCAGACGAGCGCGGTGCACCTGCGCGAGCGATGCGCTACCAAGCGGATTGGGGTCGATCGCATCGAACATCTCCCCCAGGCGCAGGCCGTATTCTTCTTCCAGACAACTGAGTACGACCTCGTACGGCACCGGCTCCACGTCGGAGCGCAGACGACGCAGCTCGTCGCAAAAGCGTTGCGGCAGAATCTCGGACCGGTTGGCCAGAATCTGCCCCATCTTGACGAACATGGGGCCGAGTTCCTCGAGCAGGCGGCGCAAACGAACCGGCGTGAGGTTATCCCACACACGGTACTTTTTGACCAGGCGAACAATCTGCCCGATGCGTTCGCGACGACCCGCCGGCGTGAGCTGGTATTCCTCGTCCGGCGCCATCGCGTCGGGCTCCTCTGGCACCATATCGACAGCGCGCGGCTTCTTGCGAGCGCCCGAGACGACGGCGTCGACCTCATCGACAACCGCCGCCTCGTCACCCAAGGGATCTAGATTGTTGTAATCGGTGGTGGAATCTGCCATCTGCGCTACTACTCGGCCTCTTCGGTATCCTTCGCATCGTCGGGCTCAACGGACTCGACGGGCACCGAGGTCACGTTGTCCTCGACCGAATCGACGATGTCGCGCACATGGGCCAGGAAGGCCGTGCGCTCGGGGGCGGTCATGACGCGGACGCGGGCAAGGATGAGCTCGTCAAGCACGCGCTGGGCCGCGGTCTCGCCCTGCATGCCCAGACGCTCGGTCAGGTCGGAGATGGTGCCACCGGCCTGCTCGAACATGTCGGACACACTGCGGGCGATATCGGGGGCGCCTGCGTCCTTACGCACCTGCTCACCCTTGGTATTAAGATCGTCGAGAACCTTCTTGCTGCCCTCGACGGCAACAGCAGCGGCGCCGAAGCCCACGTTGATGGCGCCGTTAACAAGCTGATCGAGTTTCATAATCATGGTTGTCTCCAATCACAAACAACTGCATTGGCGTTCTTGTACCCAAGATTGAGCGAAAGCGACAAAGCGTTTTAGCGCTATTCGATCGACGGGAAATCCCTACCTCACGTTGTCGTTCATCGCGAAAGAGTTCTTCATGGCGCAGCTCGTGGTGTAGAGCACCTTGCCCAGTAGAGCATCGGTCTCTACGCGAACACGCTCGGCAAACTCCTCGTTGGCGCGTGCAAGCTCGGCAGACACCTCAGCCTCGGGCAGCGCGGCAACGGCGGCGTCAACGTCGTGCAACTGTTTGTGACCCATGCCGCCGACCTTTTCCTGATAGTCCTCCACGGCGCGGCCGCACTCATGGAAGCGGACGTCAGCCAGCGCGCCGATCAGGCGGTTGGCCCAGTAGAAGTTTTCGGACGTCACGCGAGCCTGCGTGTCGGCATAGTATTCGGGCATGGTCTCGACGTTGGCGTACAGCGGAACCAGCGCGTTAAACGAGTTGGAGCCAAAGGCCATCCACTGAACGGCGCGGTAGGCCGGCTGCGCATAGGGACGCAGCTGCAGCACGGCGAGCTGGCTGTTGCGGTTGATGCCGATGGGGCGATAGGCGCCGCGCGTGGCGGGCGTGCCCTTGCTGCCGTAGCAGTCGTACTCCGTGCCCTGGTAGTGGCTCGAAAGCACGTACTTGATGTCCTCGATGGTCACCTTGCGCTCGGGCACGCGGCTCCAGGGGATATCGTCGCTCTCGGGCGTGTAGTCGGCGTCGGGGCCATCCCACACATCGCTGGGGTTGAGGCAGCGCTGCATGTACCAGGCGCGCGGCGTGTTGTAAACGTGGTCGCTGTCACTGTGCGAGCCAAAGGCCTCGCGCGGGTTAAAGACCGCGGCCGGACCGTCGCCCTCGACGCCCAGCGTCAGGTCCAGATGCCACTCGGCCATCCAGGAGCGCAGGTCGGCGGAGCACATGTGGTCGGCCTGGGCGCCCTCGGCGTCATCCAGGTCAAAGCTGTCGATACCCAGCTGGTTGGGCATGGTCACATAGGCGTCATCGGGCACGCGCTTGGCAATCCAGTGGTGGCCGCCGATGGTCTCGAGCCACCAGATCTCGTCCACGTCGCTAAAGGCGATGCCGTTGTTCTCGTAGGTGCCATAACGCTCGAGCAGGTCACCCAGAATGCGTACGCCGTCGCGGGCGGACTTGGCATACGGCAGCACCAGGGTCACCATGTCCTCCTCGCCCAGACCGCCGGGCTGCGCCGGAACATAGCCGTCCTCGCCCTCGTTGCCCTTGGCGGGCACGTAGTCGACGAGCGGGTCGGCGCCGCGAACGCGCTCGTTGGTGGTGAGCGTCTCGGTTGCGGACATGCCCACATTGAGCTCGTTGAAGCCGGCCTCGGCCCAGATGCCGTGGCCCGGGACAACATCGGGGACGCTCGTGTAGCGCATGGGGTTATCGGGCAGTTCAACGGTCAGGCGACTCAGGACGCTCATGTAGGCACGCGGCTGCTCGTCGGGATGCACCACGCGCATACGCTTGGGCTCAAACACCCCGTTGGACGAGTCCTCGTTGCGGGCGACAAGCGTCGACCCGTCGTAGCTCGCATTCTTACCAACCAGAATCGTTGTGCACGGCATGCGCATCCTCCTTGAGCGAAGAAATCAAACGATAACAGTGTATCGCTTCGGCGCAGAAAGGGCGAAACCACGGCCTCGGCAGCCCTTGTGGTCAAAAAATGCCAAATATGAGTACTGTCACCAATTTAGTAACAGCAATTTTGCTACGCATGGGTGTCGGAAGTCTACATCTGTTCAACAATTAGATGATGTAATTCCTCATAGGTCCAATAAAATAGGCTCTCTATCGATAATAAATATCGTTAGAGAGCCAAATTAGCCTAAAATATATGTGAGTATCTTGGCAACACTACTCATATTTGGCATTTTTTGTCCACGGGGTATAGAACTAACCCCTCAAACAGCCCAAAACGCCTATTTCGATGCGCACCCGGCCGCTTCGATCACGTGTTTGGCGAGGATCGCCGTCGTCACGGCGCCCACGCCGCCCGGCACGGGCGTGATGGCGTTAACGACCGGCTCCGCGGCAACAAAATCGACGTCACCCACCAGCTTGCCAGCGTCCTCATCCCAGTTAATGCCAACATCGATGATCGTCTGGTCCTCGCGAACGGCATCCACGCCAATCGTACGCGCGCGTCCAACGGCCGCAACCACAATGTCGGCAGCACGGCACTCAGCGGCCAAGTCATGCGTATGCGTATGGCACGTCGTCACGGTGGCATTGCGAGCCGTAAGCATGGCGGCAACGGGACGGCCAATCACCAGCGACCGACCAACGACCGCGACCTTGGCCCCATCCAGCTCAACGCCGTAATGATCCAGTAGCGCCAACACGGCCTCAGCCGTGCAAGGAGCAAAACCCTCGCCGCGCCCCGAAAGCGTGGTGAGCAGCGAAGCCGGCGTCATGGAGTCAACGTCCTTGGCGGGATCGAGCGCCGCGGCGGCTGCGTTCTCGTCAAGGCCGGCGGGCAGCGGGCGGAACATCAGACAGCCATGGACAGCTGGGTCGGCGTTAATGTCCTCGATGGCCGCCAACAGCTCGTCCTGCGAAACATCGGCAGAAAGCAAAACGCGACGAGCCTCAATCCCCACTTTTTCGCAGCGCTTGAGCGCACCGCGCTCGTAGGACAGGTCGTCCTCGCGTTCGCCTACACGCACGATAGCCAACGTCGGAACAACGCCCCGCTCGCGCAGGACTGCGCAGCGAGCAGCAAGTTCCTCAGTCAAAGCGCGAGCAACGGGAGCACCCTTCAGCAGTTCAGCCATGGCTATCCTCTCTTCCTTGCAGCGTCGGCGGCGCGGCGCGCCAGCGCATCGGCGCGCGGCAGCCACGTATCCAGCAGCTCATCGCACGCTGCCTCGAGCTCCTCGGCGCGTGCACGATCCTTCATAGACGTGGTGTTCGCAAAGAGCGTCAAGCTCGCGCCCTGCATAGCAGAACGGCAGAACACGGCGCCGCACGCCACATCGGACAGCAGCTGACGCGAACCCTTGTCGGCCATGTCCTCGAGCAGCGCCAGTGCACGCCCGCAGGCATCCATAATGCGATACGGCGGCATAGCGGCCACATGCAGCGCATCCTGAATCGCGGTCGCTCGAGCCGGATCGTCACGCGGAATACCGTATGCCGCGGACACCTGCCCATAGGCACGAACGTCCTCGGCAACCAACTCGACAAGCTCCTGGGCCAGCTCATCAGCATGGGCAAACGCACGCGTCAGGTCATCCGCACGATCAGCAAGCGCGGGATTGGTCGCACCGTAGCGGGCAACCATTCCGCACAGCGAGGCGCCCAGCGCGCCCACAAAGGCGCTCGCGCTGCCACCGCCGGGAACCGGCTCGCGTGCGGCAAGTGCCTCGGCAAACTCTCGACAGGTTTTATCCATCATCTCTTGGCTCATACGCACGCACCTTCAAGTCATATACATCGGTCAGGCGGCAACCGCCGACCAACCGCATCGAACACGTAATGGTGCTAAGTCTAGCCCATAAGCACATGGGCGTCAGCGCACCTGGCCATCGCGGATTTCTATGACGAACGATAGGCCATGCCAACGCAAACATGGGACACATGGCCCACGTTTCGAGACTCCCGGGCAGCGGCAACTGGGGCATACATATAGGTAAGGAGCCCTATGTTGGGGCAAGCTCATCACGGCACCGGACGACGAATGGAGGAATAACCGCACAGTAAACAAAGGCATCATGTGCATGCGCAACCGCCGCCCCAGCGATCCGCGGCACACGATGTCCCTGGCAGACAAGGAGGACGCCACCATGAAGAAAAAGAGCCTATCGATCCTTTCCCTTTGCATCGCCCTCTTTGCCGCGTTTGCCCTTGTCGGCTGCGGCGGGAGCGCATCGGGCGGCGGCAGCGCCCCCAAGAGCGAGAGCAGGGAAAAGGCCCCCGTCGCCAAGAAGACCGACTTTATCTGGTTTAAGGTCGAGATGCCCGAGGGCGTCGGCGTAAGCGACTCCGCCGGCAAGAATGCCGACAGGGTCCAGCTCACCTTCCCCGAAGACGAGAACGCCTCGGCCGATCGTTTTATCCCCGTTTGGAAAAAAGCGCTGACGGCCGAGGAGTCCCACGCCGACCAGGCAGAAAAGAAGGGGGATACGTTCCAGTGGAAGGATGGCGGGTCCGTCGAATATAACGGCAGGACGTGGCTCGTCGGAACGTACGAAGACAACAGCGGCATCTCAACCATCCTTTTTACCGACGTTGAACCAGGAAGCGTCTACGTCCTCATCTCGAACTTCGACCAGCACAAGAAAGAAGCCGAGGCGCTCCTCAACTCCATCGAGTTCCCCGATGACATGGCAGAGGCAGTTTCCGAGGCACGCGAAGTCGAGATTTCAAGCATCGAGATCAAGCATTAGGGGCTCGCACGCAGCATCGCATGCGCAGTCATTACATGATCGGACGCCCAACCCCGGGGAGGGCCGACGGCACCGGCCATCCCCTCTTTACGCCCGGGCATATTGCCACTTATCGGCGCAAATCCAGCCTCCAGAATGGGACACATGGCCCACCCTTGCGAGCCGCTCGCGCGTACAGTAAAGGCAGGTAATCCATGGGCGGTTACAGATCGAGGGAGGACACGACCATGAAAAAGAAGGCCTTTGCGATTCTCACCCTCTGCATCAGCCTCTTTGCCGCGGTTGCCCTGGTGGGCTGCGGCGGCAGCGGTGGCGCTACCGGCAGTGGCGGTGGCGGCGGAGCAGAAAAGCCAGCCGTGGATATGAGGACCGACTTCATTTGGTTTAAGGTCGAGGTCCCCGAGGGCGTCGAGATCACCGACGTCGCCGGCGACACCGCCGACAGGGCCCAGTTTAAGTTCACCGAGAGCGAGCACGCCAGCGATCGCTTCATCCCTGTCTTCGACTCTGACAAGAACGCCGACGAGCTGTTCGACTACGAGGCCAAATGGAAGGCCAGCTCCGGATGGACCGAGAGCGACCCCGTCAAGTACAACGGCAAGACCTGGCGCAGTGCTTACTTTACGCACTCGGGCGGCGTAACGACCGAGTACTTCGCCGACGTTGACGGCGGCAGCGTGTACGTGCGCATCGACAACGTCGAGGAGCACAAGGACGCCGTCGAGACCATGATGAAGTCTCTGGAATTTGCCGACGACATCGCCAAGGCCAAGACCGAGGCCATGGACGTCAAGCTCGAGGATATCGAGATCAAGCGCTAAAGCTCCAACAGCATGCAGCAGCGCCGTTTTAGCTCAGCCGGGATGCAAGGTGCGACTCCTTGCATCCCGGTTTTTGGCGTTCGAAAACACCCGGTCACATCACCATATTGAGCACGTTGACGAACTCCTGAGCCTTCGCATGGCTGCTGAGGCTGAAGGTGCAGGCGGTCAACAGCCTGTTGCGCAGAAAAACACTACGGTCCTTGATCCTGTTGACCCTTTTCGCAGTCGTGCGTAGAGCACCAAAATCGTGTCCGCACGAGCAAATAGACTAATACGACAAGGTTTATAAGCCGTTATCCAAGGATGGCGCCGCAAAACAAAGGATTAGCAATAGCTAAGATTTAAGCCTAAAACCCTTAGGAAGTGCTAATATATAGTTATTGAAAGAGGCTGAGATGCAGAGACGCGAATTGATCCGTATCCTCGAAGAAGCCGGCTTCATCTCGAAAGGAGGCACTAATCACGAGAAGTTCGTCAAAGGCGACAAGCTCGTGCTCGTGAAACGCCACCGAGAGATCGAGGATCAAATTGCCAAAAGAATCCTAAGGCAGGCAGGGCTTCGATAGCTCATCCTCATCACATTTCGCATCACTTTTTAAAGGAGGTCTTACATGGTTTACGTATGGGAATTCGAGTTCTTTGATTCGAACGGCGTTGTCGACGCTGTTCCATGTGGCTCGCTGGGCGGAGGAGGAACGTTTGGCTCCGACCTAAACGACGCTGTCGAAAGCGCCGCTGATTTTCTCGCATGCATGGTCGATGACCACCTAATGGGCGGCGTCGACCTGCCTGCGCCGGACTTTGGCCACGAGCCGCAGCACGGTGGCAAGATTATCGCCGTGGCCGTCAGTCGCGAACTCGGCGACATCCCCGCCGTCACCGCAGCGGATGCCGCGCGTATGCTCGGTGTTAGCTCAGCACGGGTATCGCAACTGATAAATGCAGGACTGTTGGATTCTTGGAAGGACGGCACCAAGCGCATGGTGTCCAAAGCTTCCATCGAGGCACGACTCGCCGACGCACCAAAGGCAGGGCGCCCAAAAGAGGCCCCTATTGCTGTATAAATCAATAGCGTTGCGGGTTTTTCATTTGTCAGATTAACTGACAAGCTCTCCCAATTCGGGACTCACTGCGTCCCGAATTGGGCTGGACACATTACCTCAGGTAGCCGCGCATCCTCAATCCAAAGTACAAGAGGTGTTTCCCATGATAGACAGACCGAAAACAACACTGCGCGACTGCATCTATGGGCTTGCCGTTGGCGACGCGCTGGGCGTTCCTTACGAGTTCAGGCCTCGCGGCGCGTTCGAATGCACGGACATGATCGGCTACGGCACGCATGGGCAGCCCGCCGGCACCTGGAGCGACGACACATCCATGACGCTTGCTACCTGCGACTCGATTAGGGAGCTCGGGCATATCGACACCGCAGACATGCGCGACAAGTTCGTAAGCTGGATTGCCCGTGGCGAGTATACGATCGACGGCGTTTTCGATTATGGCGGCACGACCGCTCGCGCCTTGCGCACCGGCAAAGGAGGCTCCGGCGAGCGCGACAACGGCAACGGATCGCTCATGCGCATCGCGCCCCTGGCGTTTGTCGACGTGACTGACGACGAGATCTGCGAGGTCTCCGCGATAACGCACGCCCACAGAACGTCGACCGATGCATGCGTCATATTTGTTGAGCTGATGAGGGGCGTGATGAACGGCACGCTTCCCTCGTGGGCGCCTCATCTGAAAGGTGTGCCTGAGCAGGAAATCAGGTCCGGCGGCTTCGTGCGCGACACCCTTAAGGCCGCCAGCTGGTGCTTTGTCAACACCAACAGCTACGAAGATTGCGTCCTTGCCGCCGTCAACCTGGGCGACGACACCGACACCACCGCAGCCGTCGCAGGCGCCCTCGCCGGCACGGCCTACAGTCTCAAAGCCATCCCACAGGAGTGGATCGACGCCCTACGCGGAAAAGAGCTGATTGAGAGCTGCCTGTTTTAGGGCGCCATTCAAGAAATAAGGGAGGAGGCATCATGGAGAGGAAGGTCGCAAATATAGACGAGTTCCAAGTGGACGAAAACGGGATTCCGCTATTTCCAGCAGGACTGAAGGAAGAAGCCAACCTCTATGTTCTCCCCGACGGGCGCTACCTCCCCTGCGGGGTCTACAGGACCGCGGACGGCGGTTCGCTCATTTATGAGCCATCCGAACTAAGCTTCTTCGGGCAGATGCTTGCTCAATTCAAAGAGTGCTAGAGGTTTGATTGCCCGTTAGATCGACACTGTTCCAAACCATGGGGTGGGTAGGATGTCTCCCACCGCGGCCTGTGAGGTAAAATCTTGACTGCCGCGGAATCCGCCTGCGGGCAACGCTCCGATCTCCGATTGGGGTGAAGCCTATGAACTTGTTTCTTGAAATCCTGCGCCTCTCGATGTATGTGACCGGCATTGCCCGGAACCTCTACTCGATCTGGCGGGAATATAAGCAGTAACGGATAGCGAAGGGAGTCATAAGACGATATGAGAAAGCCATTTGGGTCGCCTCCCCCGCGGCGCAGCTTCTTTCCGCGGGCTCGGGATGCCACAATGGGCTTTGAGTATCGGCCCGTGCGGTAGCCCTTACCGCACCTGCGGGGAGGAGGCTTCCCATGCCCCATGTTACCTCCATCGGCCTGGACGTCCACGCGCGATCGGTCGCCGCCGCGGCGTTCAACCCCTTCACCGGCGAGGTGGTGCACCGTGACTTCGGGACGGACGCCGCCGAGATCGCGGAGTGGGCCCTCGGGTTCGAGGAGCCCAGGGCCTGCTACGAGAGCGGCCCCACCGGCTTCCACATGGCGCGCGAGCTGCGCGCGCTCGGCCTCGACTGTGCCGTGGCCGCCGTCTCCAAGATGCAGAGGCCGGCGGCGGACGCGCGCCGCAAGAACGACCGGCGCGACGCCGAGTTCATCGCCCGCATGCTCGCCACCCACAACATCGTGGAGGTCCCGCTGCCCGATGCGGCCGTCGAGGCCGCCCGGGACCTCGACCGCGCCCTCGAGGACGCCACGGTGGAGTACCGCCGCGCCAGGCAGCGCCTCAACATGTTCCTGATCAGGCTGGGCCACGTCTGGGACGAGCGCAACGCCGACGGGACGAGGAAGGGATCCTGGACGCGCGCCCACTGGAGGTGGATATCCGGAATCAGGCTCGAGGGGCCCCAGCGCGACGTGCTCGAGTACTACGTCACGGCCGCGAGGTGCGCGGAGTCGGACCGTCGGCAGCTCGAGAAGAAGGTGCTCGCCCTCGCCCGGACCGACCGGTGGCGCCCGGCCGTCGAGGCGCTCTCCTGCATCAAGGGAATCGACACCCTGACGGCCTTCAGGCTCGCAGCCGAGGCGGGCTCCTTCACGAGGTTCCGGACGGCCCCGGCCTTCGCGAGCTGGTGCGGGCTGGTCCCGTCGGAGCGCTCGAGCGGCGAGACCGAGCGGCGCGGTGGGATAACCAAGACGGGCAACCGGCTCGCCAGGACGGCACTGGTGGAGTCCGCGTGGCACTACCTGACGTGCACGCCCCGCCCGAAGGCCCCGGCGCCCGGCGCGGACGTCCCCGCGGCGATCCGGGCGCGCGCCGACGACTGCACCGCCAGGCTCTGCCGCCGCCGCGAGGCGCTGGCGGCGGCGGGCAAGAGCTCGTGCAAGGCAAACGCCGCCGTCGCGCGCGAGCTCGCCTGCTGGGTCTGGGAGATCGGGCGTCGGGCGGAGGGGACCCTCGGCTGACCCCGTCGGACAACAAGCCTCCCGCCGGGAGGGCCCGCGCCTCGACGCATCGCCGGCGCGCGTTCACGAGCCCTTTTTGGGCAGCCCAAGGGCCGCGCCCGTGAACAAGACTGGTTTCGGACGAGCGCGCCGGACGGAGAATCGAAATGCGGTGGGGTGCGCGGACATACCGGGCTGACCGCCGGCAGCGCGCCCGCAAGAGCCCGCGGATATTAGCTTGCCAGGCAAGCGTCGACTAAACGTGCAGCGTGCGCGGGCCCTCCCGACGGGAAACGAAAAAGCCCGGTTTAAAACCGGGCTCGAACAAACACGCCTATTGACAATGGCTTTCTCATATTAAAAGGGCCGGTTGCAGCCGGCCCTTTAGACATTAGCACCTGCGTTGCCCGCGTCTCCGAAGTGTGACTAGCTAAGGAGCGGGTTCCGCGGCACACCCTAATTTTACCCAGTGAAGCGGCTCTTTTGCAGTCGCTCCACCGTTTATTTACATCCACCGCCACAAGCGGATACCGCGCGAACGAGAGCAAAGAAACAACGCCGGCGCGGCCAACAGAACAGACAATCCATGCGACCAAAGAAATAGAAAAACGCCCACGGCCTCGGTTCCTCACCCAGGTCTAGGCACTTTTCTTGGCACCATCGCACCACATCCGCCATCGCCTCCGGCCCGACACTCATTAAAATGCAAGCGGGAAACGATCTCAAGATCACCAACAACAGCTTCAAGCAAGCGCTTGGGCAACTGTCACAACACGAGCGCCTGTAAATAGGAGCCAGTTTAATAAGTAAGAGAGCCTTACCACCAATTGTCATTCGGGCACAATCAGCCAATAGGCCAAATGGCAACTAACGGGTGTCAGATATACCAATATATGCAAGATTAACTGCTAGAATGCAATGGTGGACAGGCTCACCAACGTCGAAGAAGCATAAGGTAAGGAGTGCGCATGATTGCTGTCGACTACAGCTCCTCAACGTCATTTAATGAGGATGCTTTCGAACAAGGCATCATTGACCACTTGCAAACGAGTCTGGGATACGAGCACCTCTATGGACCTGATGTCGCCCGTTCCTCCGACGCGTTTGACGACGCCTTCCTACCTGACGTCATTGGGCCCGCTCTTGAGAGCATTAACCCCACGCTCAACCGACGCGCGATTGATGCCTCAATAACTAGACTAAAGGAAATCGAGGGCAGCGACCTCATCGCCAAGAACAGCATCTTTATGGACATGCTGCAGAACGGTGTGGAGGCAAGCTGGTTTGACGGCAAAGAAGAGCATACAGACATCGTGCGCTTGGTCGATTACGGCAATCCCGAAAAGAACAGCTTCCACGTTGTTAACCAGTGGACCCACATCGAACGCGGCACCAACAAACGTCCAGATGTCATCGTATTCGTTAACGGTCTTCCGCTCGTTCTCTTTGAATTGAAGTCGCCCGCTCGAGCCGACGCTGACAGCGAAGATGCCTACCAACAGATTCAAAACTACAAACGACAGATTCCATCGCTTTTCGTGTACAACGCCTTCTGCGTCACCAGTGACATGCTTCACACCAAGGTTGGCACAATCACCGCCAACGAGTCACGCTTCGTTGAGTGGAAGAGCGTCGATGGAAGCTACGAGGCCACCCAGTACGCCGATTGGAAGACGCCTCTGGACGGCATGTTCCCCAAGGAGCGGCTCATCGACATCCTGAAGAACTTCATTCTGTTCTCCGAGGACGCGAAAATCCTTGCGGGATACCATCAGTACTTCGCGGTGAACAAAGCGCTCGAGAGCGTGCATGAGGCCATCGGCGGCGACGGCAAGGGCGGCGTCTTCTGGCACACGCAGGGCTCGGGCAAGTCGCTTTCGATGGTTTTCCTTGCCCATCTGCTCGAAGAGAAACTCGACAGCCCCACCATCGTAGTGATCACCGACCGCAACGACCTCGACTCGCAACTGTTCGCGCAGTTCTCCAGATGCTCAGACTTTCTGCGCCAGACGCCCGTTCAGGCGCAGAGCCGCGCCGACCTTGCGCAGCAGATCTCGAGCCGCCGCGCCAACGGCATCATTTTTACCACCATGCAGAAGTTCGAGGAGGAGGCCATCGCCCTCTCCGAGCGCCAGAACGTCGTCGTGATGGTAGATGAAGCGCACCGCGGGCAGTACGGATTCGAGGAGAAATACGACCGTGACGGCAAGAAGCACACGGGCACCGCGTTGCTCATCCGCCGCGCCCTTCCGAATGCGACTTTCATCGGCTTTACCGGTACCCCTATTTCTGCCGAAGATCGATCGACTCGCGAGGTTTTCGGCGATTATATTGACGTCTACGACATGACTCAGGCAGTAGAGGACGACGCAACTCGACCCGTGTTCTACGAGAGCCGCGTCGTCGCACTCAAACTGGATCAGGGCATCCTTGCAAAAGTTGACGATGAGTACGAAAAGCTCACCGAGCAGGCTAATGCCGAAACCATTGACGCAAGCAAGCGTAACTTTGCAAATCTAGACGCCGTTCTAGGTGCACCAGAAGTCATTGATGCCCTGTGTCAGGACATCGTAGAGCACTATGAGACCAACCGTGCGCACGAGCTCACCGGCAAGGCGATGATCGTCGCGTATTCGCGCCCCGCCGCCATGGCTATATATCAACGTATATGCAAACTGCGACCCTCTTGGAAGGACGAGGGCAAGCTCGGCGTTGTCATGACCATGGGCAATCAGGACCCCGAGTGGTGGTTCGACGTCGTAGGCAATAAGGCCCATGTGAAGGAGATGGCAAAGCGCTTTAAGGATGATGCTGACCCGCTCAAAATCGTAATCGTCGTAGACATGTGGCTCACCGGTTTTGACGTGCCGAGCCTTGCCACCATGTATGTGTATAAACCCATGCGCGGGTATAACCTGATGCAGGCAATCGCACGCGTAAACCGAGTATATAAAGACAAGGTTGGCGGATTGGTTGTTGACTACGTAGGCATAGCTAACGCCCTTAAACGCGCCATGAAGGACTACACCAAGCGCGACCAAAAGAAATACGGCGACATGGATATCGGGAAAACCGCCTATCCTAAGTTCTTGGAAAAACTGGCGGTCTGTCGCGACAAAATGTTTGGTTACGATTATTCGGAATTCATGAGCACCGAGTCCGCCGCGCGTCGAAGCGAACTCATAACGGGTGGAGTAAATCATATCCTTGCGCCCGGCGACGAAGATACCACCCGCGACTTTGTTGAACAGGCAGGAGTCATGCTCAAAGCCTATGGACTCGCCAAAAGTCGCGCAACAGACATGCAGCGCATCGAGGCTGGCTATTTCCAGGTTGTTCGAGAACTCATCCTTCAGCTCACCGAGCAGGGCGGCACCCGCAGCAAAAACGGAGGCAAACTTACCCTTAAGCAGGTAAATGACCGCATCAATGCACTGCTCGAACAGAACATCGTCCATACCGACGGCGTAATAGACCTGTTTAAGGCGGAAGACGAAACGGTTTCGATTTTTGATCCCAAGTTTCTGTCGAGCCTCTCGCGTATGAAAGAGAGGAACTTGGCTTACGAGTTGTTGAGAAAACTCATAGACGACCAGATCAAGGGCTACCGCAAGAAGAGCGTAACGCAGGCAAAGAAGTACTCAGAACTCATGCAAAGCATGGTAAATAGCTATCTAAATGGACAGCTCACAAACGCTGAGGTATTCGAAGAAATGCTCAAGATGGCGAAAGAGATGCTTTCCGAAAACCAAAAGGCAAAGGAGCTTGGGCTTAGCGAAGAGGAGTTTGCGTTTTATGAGGCGCTAACACAACCGCAAGCAGTCGCTGATTATTATCGCGAAAGAAATGACGAGCTGGTCGCCATCACGCAAGAGCTCGCTGCGAAGATGCGCGAAATGCGCACGGTCGATTGGCAGAAGAAACAAAGCGCACGCGCTGCTATGCGTGTTGCAATTAAGCGTCTGCTCAAACATCATAAGTATCCGCCAGAGGGCATGGAGTCGGCACTGGCCACCGTGATGGATCAGTGCGAGCTCTGGGCCGACAATGCAGCATAGGGAGTTAAAACAGCATGGCTAAAAGCAAGGCTAAGGACACCAAGAAGAACACGGCCGACATTGGCTTTGAGGATCAACTGTGGAACGCTGCAGATGTGCTGCGTGGCAACTTGGACGCTGCCGAGTACAAAAACGTCGTGTTAGGCCTTATTTTCCTGAAGTACCTCTCGGACCGCTTCGACGAGCGCTATCAGGAGCTCGTCGAAGAGGGTTACGGCGACGAAGAAGATCGCGACTGCTACATGGAGCAGAATGTCTTCTTCGTTCCCGAAGAGGCACGTTGGGCGAATATCGCACAGGCGGCACACACGCCCGAAGTTGGCCAGATCATCGACAATGCCATGCGCGCCATCGAGCGCGAGAACGACAAGCTCAAAGACGTGCTGCCCAAGAACTTCGCTCGTCCCGAACTAGACAAGCGGCGCCTAGGCGATGTCGTAGACCTATTCACAAACGTACAAATGACAGACAACGAGAGCGAGAAAGACCTGCTAGGGCGCGCATACGAGTATTGCCTGCAGAAATTTGCGTCAATGGAAGGCAAAAACGCCGGCGAGTTCTATACGCCGTCGTGTATCGTACGCACGCTGGTGGAAATCCTCCAGCCTTTCCACGGCCGTGTGTACGACCCCTGCTGCGGCAGCGGAGGTATGTTCGTGCAGTCCGCCGCCTTCGTTGAGCACCATGGCGGCAACGTGGTACAGGACATCACTATCTTTGGTCAGGAGAGCAACCCTACCACGTGGAAGCTCGCAAAGATGAACCTCGGCATTCGTGGTATCGAGGCCGATCTGGGCAACTATGCAGACACCTTCAGTGCCGACCAGCACAAGAATGAAAAGTTTGACTATGTGTTGGCAAACCCGCCGTTCAACCTCAAGAACTGGGGCGGCGAAGCACTGCAGGAAGACGTACGCTGGAAGTACGGCACACCGCCCACGGGCAACGCCAACTTTGCTTGGATGCAGCATATGATTTGGCATCTTAACGGGACGGGCAAGATTGGCCTCGTGTTGGCTAACGGGTCACTCTCGAGTCAGACGAGCGGCGAGGGCGATATTCGACGCGCCATCGTAGAGGACGATTTGGTCGAGGGCATTGTGGCCATGCCGGGCCAGCTGTTCTACAGCACCCAAATTCCCGTGTGTCTGTGGATTCTGAACAAGAAGAAGGCTCAGTCCGGCAAGACGCTATTCATCGATGCCCGCGAAATGGGCACCATGGTCTCTCGCAAACTACGCGAGTTTACCGAAGAGGACATCAACAAAGTTGCATCCGCATTCGACTCCTTCCGCAAGGGCGAGTTCGAGCCCGTGAAGGGGTTCAGCGCCATAGCGGATTTGGATGAAATCGCCAAGCAAGATTTCATCCTGACGCCCGGTCGCTACGTAGGCATTGCCGAGGTCGAAGATGACGGTGAGCCGTTTGATGAGAAGATGGCACGCCTGACTAGCGAGATTGCAAAGTGCTTTGAAGAGTCCAACCGCTTGCAGGAACAGATTAAGAAGAACTTGGAGGCGATTGGTTATGGGTTCTGAGATCGTTCTTTCCGATGTAATCACCGATATTGCAGCAGGACCTTTTGGCTCAAATCTAAAGGTATCCTGTTTTGTCCCATCTGGTTTCCCTATTATTGATGGCGCAAATCTGAAGGGATTTAAGGTTACAGACAATCTTACAAAGTTTGTTACGGAAGAAAAGGCGAGATCGCTCTCACGTTCAATCGCTAAAAGAGGTGATGTAGTTGTCACGATCAGCGGCACGCTCGGACAAATCTCCTACATCCCCGAGGATTCTGCCTACGAAGAGTATTTGTGCTCTCAACGGCAGTTCAAGGTGACCTTCGACACTTCAAAAGTATATGTTCCGTATCTCGTTTTCTATTTTCACACCAGAGAGGGACGAGGCAAACTCCTTGCATTTGCAAATCAAACGGGAGTACCAGCCTTGGCCCAGCCAACAAAGAATTTCAAAAGAATAAGGCTCGAATTGCCAGAGCTCGAACAGCAGAGAAAAATAGCGTTAATCGCTGAAATTCTTACAACAAAAATTGAACTCAACACTAAGCTAAATGGCTATTTAGCTGCGTAAGATCGACCTTCGAGACATCGATTTCGCCTGACATGAGTTTAGGGAGAAGGGCGTCGCGGAGTGCGGCAAGCAGTTCATTTTCAATTGCATTTGCGCAAATCGCTGAATAGTATGGCTGAAGCTGGTCGTCAAAAGCATGCAGGCTTTCTTTTGGAGGAATCGGAACCGGAAGAGCATTAAGAATCTTTGTGGTCATACTAGGAACGGCTGAACCAGAATTCATGGATGCCAGATCGAGTCGCTTGATGAACTGATATGCGTACTTTGCAACGTTGGGGCTTTTAGGCACTGCATAGAACATCGTGTCTACCGTCCAAAACTTTTTACTAACATACATGACATTATTCAACGACCCCTTTCTTGGAATCAGGACAGATTCGCCGCTATAGAGAAAGCGATCGACGGAACGCATATAGCCACCGGAGCCATAAACGGGGATATTTCCATCATCAAGTTTTTTGTGATCCTTGCCATACCTGATCTCAAGTAGATCTTCCAGCGTGCCCATTGGCCACTCTGCAGCTTGTTCGCCAGCCGTATAGTTTGAATACAGAACGTCGCATGCCTTTACTAAATAGCCATTTAGCTTAGTGTTGAGTTCAATTTTATTGTCCAGTAAACCCAGGACGCCAGAAATTGCGGTCTGTGTTTCGTGATCCGGAACACAGACCGGGCATAGATGAACGTGATTGCGATTTATGCCCGGCACGGCGCTTGCAGTTAAGTAGTCTCGCCATGGAATAGTTTTGAGTAGGTAATAAACGAACTTAGGATCATTGCCCTTAAAGTCTGTCGAGTACAAAGACGTATTTAATGGCCAGCAAGCTGCATCAGAGAAAAAAACTTGGCCAATAGTTCCGTAGCGTCCAGTTACGACGCATGGACCCTTAACAGCGGCTTCCGAATGCGTGCCCGTTTGTCCCGAAGATGAGAAAACCGGATAGGGGCCATCAACCCTGCTGCTGGAAGGGAGGTCAAACCCCCTTTTTAGATTAACAATCTCTCCCAAGGTCTTTTGCGTCCAGCTCATTCCAAATACTTCCTATGCGAAGCCTTCACATTGCTCTGATTAACCATGGCGTAGTACATGGTTGTGTCTATTTTCGCATGGCCCAACAGCTTTTGCACCTGCTCTATGGGCATTCCCTTGTCAATGGCATGGGTGGCAAGCGTACGGCGAAACTTATGCGGATGAACGCGGTTGATACCGGCGCTTCTGCCTAGGTCACGTAAACGGAGTTCTATGCTCCCCACTGTAATACGTCGAGCTGAGGAATCGAGCGCGACAAATAATGCAGGACTCTTGTCAACACGGCTCGAAAGATATTCCGTAAGATGAAGCTTAGCGCGCGCATCGAAGTAAACGGGGCGCTGCTTATTTCCCTTTCCCATTACAAGGCATTCGCGCTCGTGCAGATTGACATCCTTCCTGTCGAGTCGCACAAGTTCGCCAATACGCATGCCCGTCGAAGCGAGTAGATCAACGATGGCAAGATCTCGCTTGGACTCACAGGCGTCTCGCAATACCTCCAGTTCCTCATCGCTAAGCACCTCTTTGGTTACTTGAGCTGTTTTGACGCGACGAATGCGCCTTACAGGACTTTTCACAATGTAATCCTCATCTTCAAGCCATGAAAAGAAGCTCGACATGATACGGCGTATATTATCGATTGTGACCTTACTAGAACCGCGATTCACCTCGTAATCATTGAGATAGCGGCGCAAGTCGTCGCTCTCAACCTGGGTATAGGGCTTAGCAAGCGCTGTGTTCATATGCCGTAAGGTTGCCTCATAGTATGCAATGGTTTTAGGAGAGCATCCCTCGACCTCTTTAGCGGTGAGAAAGAGCGCAAGCAGATCTTGCCCTGGCTCTGTTTGTTTCGCCCCAAGCGTTTGCCTGAGCGTAATGGCTAGATGCTTGAGCTGGTGTGGGTCGAGAAGGCTCTGCATTTCCGAAAGCACGGCATTGATAGCGGTTTCCACGCTGCTCCTTTCGTCGAGTACGATAGCCACAGTGTGGACGGCGCGTTGCACATAGTGAAGTAAATGGCTATTTAGCTGCTTGAGATCGACCTTCGAGACGTCGATTTCTCCTGACATTAATTTAGGGAGGAGGACGTCACGAAGAGCAGCGAGACGGTGTTTCTCTTTGCTTGAGCTCGATGCTTGGCTAAGCGCTGATTCAATAAAATCAACGGTTGCTCCACTTGGATTACTTGCAACTTTATAAGTGAGAATCTGCTTTTTGTCCCCTCTTGGCATCTTTGTGCCCTTTGCGCCCTTCATGATGTAATCGAAGAAAGCATCGCTGCGCATGCATGAATAGAGGTAACCGGACTGCTCCGGTTGCTTTGCTCTAAACACTAGGACATCACCCGAGCAGGTTCCAGTTCGGTCTGCGTACCAGATTTTTTTAAAGTATGGGCGAATGTTCGAAACCAGAATGTCCCCGTCCTTGTAGGTCGTAACTTTTCCGGTTTGGGGCAGGGACGACGGTGCCTGCCTACCCTTCTTGCCAGGGAGCAGAGACTCTGTTGAAACGTAGGTATCAAAGTTGGCCTCATTGTAATCGGCTTTTTCTTTTACTAAATCGCATAGCGAGGAAAGTTCGACAGCGAGACCTTTTTCGTGATTGGCAACCGCTTCGCACTGTTCTTCTAAATAGCCATTTAGCTAAGTCTCTACGGCAGCTCGGACACCATGTCTCGCCGCATAAAAACGGGGCAACTCGCGCCCCTGCGAGCTGCCCCATACCCCCGGCCTTCACGCTACAGTGCCAACCGGCACCGCTCCCTTACCTCCCAAAAATCACAGCGAACAGGCCCTTGCGTTTGGGCTTCTCCTCTCGGTAAGAACCCTCCACCACCGCTGCCACCTGCCGCGGCTGCTCGCCGCCTCCGCGACGTATGATCTGGTATAGGAACGGCGATTTAACGTATTTGACCTCGATGGGCGTGGCGTGCACGGTACTTTCGCTCGACAGCACCGCATTCGGATTGAGCGGTGCCACCACATGCGTCTCGCACTTGTCGCTAAACACCACCGCGGCCGCACGGCCCGTCTGGCCGTTCACGGCAATGCGCACCTGCTCGCCGTCGCGGCTGTCCGTTGCCGGACGGTCGACAAAGTAGACCGGCACCATAACCAGGCCGTCCTTGTGCTTGCGGGCCTTGCGCGCCCAGGTGCGGATGCTCTTTTTATTGAGCCCCAGGAAAGTCTCGGCATCGTTGCCGACAATGTCGAGCGCCAGCTTGTCAATGACCACCTGGTCCTTGGTGGACGCGTCGACGGAGACAACGCGGAAGTCGCCTTCCTGCATGGCCGGGTCGAACGACCCAACCTTGGCAAAGTCCCATGGCTCCAGAATGCCCATAAGGCGAACGTCCAGGTAGTTTGCCCTGGGATATGCCCAGTCGAGCACCTCGTAGTACACCAGGGTCTCCCTGCTCAGGCCCTTGCCCGGGAAGGACGCCATCATGCGTAGGTCCGCGAGCGCCATGGGGAAGTAGAAGAGCATCATGTCGTTTTGAATCGCGTCTTCCACATCGTGACCGGCAAAGGCGTCTGGATATCGGCGCACCAGCTCAAGCGCATTGGCGCGCGCCTGCTGCGGCGTTATCTCGCAGGGAATACCCTGCTCGGGCACATATTCCGCACCAACGCCCATGGTCAGGCGCTTGCTAAACGTCCCCGGCTTGAACAGGTCGGCAATGCCGATCTTGTTGCCGCAGGACGGGCACTCAAACACACGCTGCGTTGACTCGCCCTCAAAGGACGCTCCGCAGAAGGGGCAAGGAATGCTCACATGCGTGGCCTCTTGGAACTCCTGCGCCGTACCGCGATCCTCCCACAGCAGATGTTCCAGAACCGACTGATTGCGCCAGTGCGAATTGAAGAAATACCAGTCCGGGTCCTCCGGGCGCTCGAGTTGCGACACATGCGTGAGCTTGAGCAGTCCATCCACCACCGTCAACGGCGTATGGCGAATGCCCAAAGCGCTCTTGGGCTCTCCGGCGTCCGCCTGCCACGGAATGACCGCGCCGCAATAGGCGCACTCAAAGCTGCGCTTAGCCTGGTGCGAGTACATAGGGCCGCCGCAGTTTTGGCATTTAATGGCAAACATCTCGTCCATGGAAACGTCCTCCTTTGCACAGGGGCTGTCGACATTAAGTATGCCGAGCAAACAGGCACATGCCCATACCCATGTGGCCCAAAATGGACCACCCAGGCAGACGAGAAGGCTCGCTCGTTAGCACCGGCAGACTATTGCTGCATTTTCTGAGCGTCGGTGCACGGCGCCCCTGCGCGAGCTACACTATCCCCTTAAACATGACTGTGAGGACGACCGCTATGCTATTTGTAAATCGGCTGGTACATACGCTTGTTCCCGGCAGCGAGGGCGAGCCGGTCGATGTATCTTGCCGCACCAACGCGGGCTTTGCCGCAAGCCTCATCTGCATTGGCCTCAACATCACCCTGTGCCTGGCCAAGGGCATCGCGGGCCTGCTCGCCGGCTCTGTCTCGCTCATCGCCGACGCCTTCAACAACCTCTCCGACGCCTCAAGCAACATCGTGAGCCTGCTCGGGTTCCGCCTTGCCAGCCGCCCGGCAGACGAAGGCCACCCCTATGGCCACGGTCGCTACGAGTACCTAGCCGGTCTGTTCGTCGCCGTCCTGGTTTGCGCCGTCGGCATCAACCTGATCCTCGAGTCTGTCACTAAGATCATCAAGCCTTCCCCCACTGCATATTCGGTGCTCTCCTTAGCCGCCCTCGTCTTGTCCATGCTCGTTAAGCTCTGGATGGCCGCGTTCAACCGCACGTTGGGCGACCGCATCGACTCAGAGACGCTCATCGCCACAGCACAGGACTCCAAAAACGACGTCATCACCTCGGGCTCGGTCCTGGTGGCGGCGCTTATTTCGCAGACGACCGGCTTTGACCTCGATGGCTGGGCAGGCCTGGGTGTGGGCATCTTCATCTGCATCAGCGGCCTGGGCCTGGTGCGCGACGCCATCAGCCCGCTGTTAGGACAAGCGCCCGACCCCAAGCTCGTCCAGGAAATCCGCGACAGGATTATGTCGTACCCCCAGGTCTTGGGCACACACGACCTCATGGTGCACGACTACGGCCCCGGTCGTCAGTTTGCCAGCGCCCACGTGGAGATGCCCGGCGAGGGCGACGCATTTGAGCACCACGAGATTTTGGACACCATCGAGCACGATATCAAACGGCAGATGGGCATCGGTATCACGCTGCACTGCGACCCCATCGCCACCACCGGCGACGACCTACGCGGCTGGGTCAAGCGCGGCGTCATGCAGATCGACCCCGCGCTCTCCATCCACGACCTGCACGAGCACGACGGGTTCGTTTCGCTTGACCTGGTGCGTCCCGACGGCTTTGACATATCCGACGAAGAGCTGCTGGAGCTCGTCACGCGCATCGTGCACGAGCGCCGGCCCAACGTCTCGTGCGTCGTCACGTTTGATTCGGGCTTTAGCTCGCCCGAGCGTCCGGCCGAGCAACTGTAGCCCGCTTAACAGCTAGTTTCCCTGCGCGCCCGAGATGCCGTTTTGCAGTGCGTTCCAGGCATCCGTCGCCATATCACCCAGGTTCTGAGCGGTGTCGCCCAGGTTCTGCGCCGTGTCGCCCAGCTCTTGCGCTTTGTCTCCCAACTCCTGTGCCTTATTGCTCAAGTCCTCCAGCGTATTGGAGCTCGAGCTGTCGGTACCGCTTTGGCCGCCGGACGAGTTGCCCGAGCTGTTCTTGTGCGTGAGTTGAATTTCGAGGTTGCCGTTGTCGTTATAGTAGGCAGAAGTAACGACCCAGTTGGCATCGACGACGGGCGTTGAGCCATCATCAGTCAGGACCACGGCATTCGAAAGATCGGCGCCGCGCGACTTGAGGATCTTCTTGGCATTGGACCAGTACTGCCCCGGGATATCGCTCAGATCGACGGTGCTAGACGAGGCGGACTCGGTTTGCTCAACAGTGGCATCGGCCGTTGAACTCCCTCGCTTGTTAAGCATGCCCGACACGATGGCAAACACAACCGACAGCGCAAAGAAGATCGCCAGTACGATGAGGATCTTCTTGATCACGCTCGACGAACGCGACGGCTTCTTCTCCTCGTCCTCGCCATATTGCGGAATCGACTTGGGGTACTCGCGATACGGCTCGCGCGACTCGTAGCGAGGCTGCGCCGTGCGAGGCATATACGTCGTCTGCTGAGGCTGCGGAATGGGATTCTGCGGCAGGTTGTCATAGGGATTCGGCGTCGAGGCAGCATAAGAATCCTGCGGCGCGTAATCAAACGGATCCGGAGCTGCGTTGCCATAGGGGCCTTGCGAAGATGTAGCGTAAGAATCCTGCGCCGTGTCGCCATAGCCCATAACCCGGGTGGGCTCGGCAGAAGGCTGCGTCGCGGCGGGGTCGGTATAACCGAGGTTGGGAACAACGCGGGTCGCATCGGCGCTATCGCCAGCCTGCGCGGAACCGTAGCCGCCCATCACGGTTGTCTTGTCCTGATCCATGCAACGATTCCTTTCCGTCGCGCGTGAGCATCAAGTTATCCATGCATTCTACCCGCGCAAAAGCCTATGATGGGCAGAGCCCGTCGGTATCTACAAGACATGCGCGGGCCTAAGGATAAAAAAGCCCCGCCGGGCCTTGGGGGCACGGCGGGGCGGGCAGGCAGCTAGGGGCAACAGGCTTAGAACAGGCCGGTGATGTTGCCGTCGCTGTCGACGTCGATGTTCTCAGCCGCGGGGACCTTGGGCAAGCCCGGCATGGTCAGAACACTGCCAGTCAATGCGACCACAAAGTGGGCACCGGCGGAAACCTTGAGCTCGCGCACCGTGATGCGGAAGTTCTCGGGAGCGCCCAGGGCCTTGGCGTTGTCGCTAAAGCTGTACTGCGTCTTGGCCACGCACACCGGCAGGTTGCCAAAGCCGTTCTCGCGCAGCTCGGCGAGCTGGCGCATGGCGGCCGGCGTAAAGTCAACGCCGTCGGCGCGGTAGACCTTGGTGGCAACGGCCTCGAGGGCATCAGCGACATCAGCGCCGTCCTCATAGGCAAACTTGAGCTCGCTCGGCTGCTCAATCAGACGCATGACCTCATCGGCAAGCTCGAGCGCGCCCTCGCCGCCCTTGGCCCAGACCTCGGAAAGCTTAACGTTGACGCCGAGCTTCTGGCACTCGGACTCGATGAGAGCAAGCTCGGCCTCGGTGTCCGTCGGGAAACGGTTGATGGCGACCACGCAGGGCAGACCGTAGACGTTCTGGATGTTGTCGACATGACGCAGCAGGTTGGGCATGCCGGCCTTGAGGGCCTCGAGGTTCTCCTCGTTGAGGTCGGCCTTGGCGACGCCACCGTTGTACTTCAGCGCACGAGCGGTCGCGACGACCACGACGGCGCTGGGGCGAACGCCCGTCATGCGGCACTTAATGTCGAGGAACTTCTCGGCACCCAGATCGGCACCGAAGCCGGCCTCGGTAATGGCGACATCGCCAAAGCGCATCGCCATACGCGTAGCCATGATGGAGTTGCAGCCGTGGGCAATGTTGGCGAAGGGACCGCCGTGGACAAACGCGGGCGTGCCCTCGAGCGTTTGCACCAGGTTGGGCTTGAGCGCGTCCTTAAGCAACGCGGCCATGGCACCCTGGGCCTTAAGGTCGCGGGCACGGACGGGCTCGCCGGCAAAGCTGTAGCCGACGACGATCTCACCCAAGCGTTCCTTGAGGTCGCTGATGCTCGTAGACAGGCACAGGATTGCCATGACCTCGGAGGCGACGGTGATATCGAAGCCGTCCTCGCGCGGCACGCCCTGGGCCTTACCGCCAATGCCGTCGATAACGTGGCGCAGCTGACGGTCGTTCATATCGACGACGCGCTTCCAAGTGATGCGCTTAACGTCAATACCGAGCTGATTGCCCTGCTGGATGTGGTTATCAAGCATGGCGGCCAGCAGGTTGTTGGCAGCACCGATAGCGTGGAAGTCGCCGGTAAAGTGCAGGTTGATATCCTCCATGGGGATGACCTGAGCCCAGCCGCCGCCGGCAGCACCGCCCTTAACGCCAAAGACGGGGCCGAGCGAAGGCTCGCGCAGGGCCACGGCACTCTTGACGCCGCGGCGACGCAGGCCATCGGCCAGACCGATGGTCGTGGTGGTCTTACCCTCGCCCGCAGGCGTTGGGTTGATAGCGGTCACGAGGACGAGCTTGGCCTGGTGATCGGTCGGCTCGTTGAGCAGTGAATAGTCGACCTTAGCCTTGTCGAAGCCGTACGGAATCAGGTGCTTTACGTCGACGCCGGCGTTCTTGGCCACCTCGGTAATGGGCAGCGGCGTGACAGAACGTGCGATTTCGATGTCAGTAGGCATGGGCGGTCCTTTCGTTACCGAATGAGAAAAAGACCAATTCAGCATAGCACGGGCGCGCAATAGTAAAACGCCCATAACCGATGAACGGCGATATGTTTACCCGATGCCCAGCGATAGCCCAACAGCCCGCCAAAACAAAACGCCCTAAACGGTAGGTTCAATCCCCAGGTGCTCAAAGGTGCGAAGCGTTGCCTGACGACCCTGCGGCGTACGAATCATCAACCCGCACTGCAGCAAATAGGGCTCATAGACATCCTCGAGCGTACCCGGGTCCTCGCCCACCGCGCTGGCAAGGGTCGTAAGTCCCACGGCACGGCCGGAGAACGTCTTGGCAAGCGTCTCCAGGATGCGAATGTCCATCCAGTCCAGACCGAGCTCGTCGATCTCGAAGAACTCGAGCGCCTGGCGGCAGATATCGAGCTCGATGGGGCCGTTGCCGCGCACCTGTGCGTAATCGCGCACGCGCTTGAGCAGGCGGTTGGCAAGACGCGGCGTGCCACGCGAACGCGAGCCGATCTCGAGTGCACTGGGATGGTCGATCGTCACACCCAGGATAGTCGCCGAGCGCGTCACAATCTGCGCGAGCTCCTCGACCGTGTAGTAATCCAGGCGATATGAAATGCCAAAGCGGTCGCGCAACGGGCCGGTCAACATGCCTGAGCGAGTCGTTGCCGCCACCAACGTAAACTTGGGAATATCCAGGCGAATCGAGCGCGCAGCCGGACCCTTGCCGATCACGATATCGAGCGCAAAGTCCTCCATCGCGGGATACAGAACTTCCTCGACCGAACGGTTGAGGCGGTGGATCTCGTCGATAAACAGCACGTCACCCGGTTGCAGGTTAGTCAGAATGGCCGCCAGGTCGCCGGTGCGCGCGATGGCCGGACCGCTCGTCGTCTTAATCTGAGCGCCCAGCTCGTTGGCGATAACGGTGGCCAGCGTGGTCTTGCCCAGACCCGGAGGGCCCGAGAAGATCACGTGGTCGAGCGTCTCGCCACGGCTCTGCGCCGCTTCGATCAGCACGCGCAGGCTCTGCTTGATGTGCTCCTGGCCGCAGTAATCGTCCAGGCGCTGGGGACGCAAAGTACGGTCGACATCAAGGTCCTCGGCCGTCAGCTCCGAGCCCACCATGCGCTCGCCGTGCGCCATGGATGCCGCCGGCGAGTTACCGGGCGTCGCCCACAGGTCCTGAGAGTCATCGGCTTCCCACATCACGCATCCATTCCGAGTCGCTTAAGCGCCGCACCGAGCAGATCCTCGACGCGCATATTCTGCCCATCATACCCGCTCAGGGCAACATCGGTCTCCTGAGGGCTAAAGCCCATGGAAAGGAGTGCCGCACGGGCATCATCGATGGCCGAGGGAGCGGCAGCGGGCACGGGCATCGCAACCTGGCCGGGGATTACGTCAACCGGAACAAAGCCCTTGTCCTTGGCAAAGGTGCTCTTGAGCTCCAGGATCAGGCGCTGAGCTGTCTTTTTGCCCACACCGGGCACCTTGGCCATACCCTTGTCGTCCTCGGCCATCACCAGCGAATACAATTGCCCCACGGTATAGGTGGAAAGCACGGCGAGCGCCAAGCGCGGGCCAACACCCGAGACGGACACGAGCCGGTCGAACATCGTGCGCTCATCCTTTGAGGAAAAACCGAAAAGTGTCATGGCGTCCTCGCGCACCTGCATACGCGTGTAGAGGCGGACCTCGCCACCGGGCGTCGGCAACGTGGCCGCAGTGCTGCCCGAAATGCCGAGCTCAAAGCCAACGCCCGACACATCGACGACAGCAGAGCTCATCGTGGCCTCGACAAGCGTTCCGTGGAGCTGGGAGATCATCAGTATCCGGTTCCTCTCTGTTGATAGAACTCGCCGCCGGTAAGCGCCCGGGTACGGCTGAGGTTAACGTGGCAGATGGCGCAGGCCAGGGCATCGGCGGCATGGTCGGGATGCGGGTCGTGATCGAGCTGCGTAAGCGTGCGCACCATGTAGGCGACCTGCCGCTTATCTGCGGCACCGGTACCCACCACAGCCTGCTTGATCTGCATAGGCGTGTACTCGCCGATCTCGAGCGCGCACTCCGAAAGCGCCACGAGCGCGGCACCGCGGGCATGTGCCGTGGGGATTGCCGAGCGGACATTAGCGCCAAAGTAGATGCTCTCGATGGCAGCGGTATCGGGTCGATAACGCTCCACGACACCCTTGAGGTCGCGGGCGATATGCGACAGGCGCACCGCGAGCGGACTGCCTGCGCTGGTCTCGATGCAGCCATAGGCACGGCAGCGAACCTCGCCACGCCGCTCCTCGATAATCCCCCAACCCGTATGGGCCAAACCGGGGTCAATGCCCAAGATAACCAAGCCAACCTCCCCTCGCCACAAGCACAGCGCAAGGCAAGGCCCCGAGCATCATTCACGAACGTCTGTTCTAGAATAACACAACAGAGACCGTATCTAGCAAGCAAGGTTGAACCATAGGTTGAGCATAAGTCAGCGAGCGAGTCCCTGCCGTGGCAAGGTGTCGCGAAAGAGGAGCGCCGCGTACTTCTGTACGCAAGCGACGGTTTGAGCGGCAGATTGACCGGCAGGGGCTCGCGCAGCGTCGACTCGTTACGCGGTTTGGCAAAACCGCGTAACCTTGCCCCTATCCCATAGTTAATTTTGAGAGAAAAAGGGGAACTGTCGGGGATCAACCGGCGGATGCGGCATCGGGCCACCCTGCGGGCCACCCTGGCCGCCCATCATCTTATCGATGGCGTCCTGGACCTCGCCCTCAAACTTCTTCATACCCTCGTGCAGGCGGCGCTGGCCGTCCTCGGAGCGCAGCTCCTCCATCTGCTCGGGCGAAATACCCAGTAGCTCGCCCAGCACGCCCATCATCTCGTTTCGCACGCGCTCGCTCGTATCCTCGTCAGCAAAACGGCGCACCTCGGCGCGCGCCAGCGAATCGACCGTCATACGCTCCTTGCCGTTAAGCCCCAGGTCGGACCACGCGAGCATGTACGGCCAGGCGCGCTCGACAAACGAACGGGCTGAGACGATCGACGCCGTCGGCAGCATGCGGCGGGCGGCCTCGCCCTGACGCACGAGCATCAGCAGCAGCGAGCAGGCCTCAGGCTTGCCAGCGGCCATCGGGATGTCGTCGAAAGATCGATTGCGGTCCACGTGCGCCTCGAGCGCGCCATCGACCTCACCCGGCTCAAGCCCGCCGAGCAGCTGTGCCGCGCGGTCGAGCATATCGACCGGACCGTCGAGCGTCGAGAGCGCCTGCGCCAGCACTCGCTCCATACAATCTTCCACCGCGTTGAGCGTCACGAGCTCTTGGGGCACCACGGCAGACGTGCGGTTGCGCACACGCGCCACAAACTCAAGCGTCGACAGGTACACATCGCCAAAGGGCGCGTAATCGCCCTGGTAGCCGCCGCAAAGCGCCGGCGCCGCCAGCGCGTACTCGGTTTTGGACAGCGGGCTCAGCGCCATCGCACCCAGCTCGAGCGCCGTGTCCTCCAGCATGAGGCCCAGCGTGCGCGAGCGCAGACGCTCGGCATCGCCCGCCGACACGTCGCGATCGAGCACACGCGCCGCATCCGGTGCATCGCGCTCGACGGTGCGAATGTGCAGACGCTCGGCGATGGCGCGGACGGCGGCACAGCGGGCAGCCTCGGCCTCTTCCTGCGCCGGCGTAAAGATACGGTTGCGCCCCAGCACCAGGCCAATCACATTACGCGGGCCCAGAGCGTCGACGGTCAGCGCCGCCAGCAGGGACGACGGCAAGTCGCCCTCGAGCGCCACCACAGCACGCGACGCACCGTGGGCTCGGGCGTTGTCGCGCACGGCGAGCACCAGCGCCTGCCACAGCCACTCCTCGGAACGGAACTCGGGCAGTTCGTGATCTTCCAGGGCATCGAGCATCACGCCGCGCTGAATCTCCTGAACCAGCAGGCTCTCCTCAAAACACGGCGCCTGGGCCACCACACGACCACAGTCGTCGAGCACAAACGAACCGCCGGTATACACCGACTCGTCATAAGCACCGACCGGCGCCATACAGGCAAACCACACGCTGCGCTTGGATGCGATCTTGCGGTAGGCGCCGCTGCGAACGGCGGCAATGGCGGCAGTCTCGCGGTCGGTCATGTCAAACGCATTGAATTGGAAATACGCAATGAGGTCAACACCGGTCGGCAACATCTCGAGTTCGCGGTCCAAGTCAAAAATCACGGCGATGCGCACGCCGTCCACGTCGAACACCGGCGGCGCCCAACGCGTGTCGTTGTTCTCGCCACGCTGCAGGGCAATGCTCGAACGCGCCGGCACCACATGACCGTCCTTGAGCATCATGTAGTCGAGCAGCGGCTGACCCTCAAACGAAACCGCCGCGGGCACGATGCAGATCATGTCAAGCTCCTGGATGCGCTCGGCGACACCAGTCAAGCCGGCAAGCATGTCGTGCTCAAAGTCGGCAGCGCCCACCAGGCCACCGGGCATGGCGCCCATAAAGAGCGGAGCCGGAACGCACAGCACGCGCGCCCCGCGCTCGTGGGCCAGACGAGCCTGGTCCTCGATGCGGCCGCAAATGCCCTCAATATCACCCAGGCGCATATCGATCTGTGCAAGCGCGAGCTTCATGGCTCAGCCCTTTCCGTCGTAAACCATCGAAATCGTAGTAAAAGCGCCGGCCGCATGATGCAGTCGGCGCTCGCATGTGCATATGCTAGCTATGATACCCCGAGCGGGGGCGCGCTCCTAGAACGTCGCGGACCACAGCCCGTGCAGGTTGCAGTAGGCATAGACGGTACCGGTCTTGGAACCGCCGGCAAAAAACGTCGCGGGCTTCATGCCGGGCTCAAGGTAATGGACCTCTAAGCGGCCCTCGGCCTCAAGGGCGATCCACTCAATATAGTGCTCGGGCAGGCTGGGGTGCTCGACCGAGCCAACGCGTGCGCGAATCACGTGACCGTCGCGCTCGGTCTCGACAACAGGCACGTGCTTCTCGTGCGCCGCGTCCTCAGTGTTTGCGGTCAGTTCCGTGCAACCGGCAGGGGTTGCAACGTCGTTGCCAAGGGCGGCAATGAGCTTACCGTCGGGGTCCTTAAAGAATTTCGCCATGATGTTCTCCTTTGCTGACGTGCCAATGTTCTTGATGGTTCTTATGCCCAAAGGCAGACAAACCATCCACGGCATTGCAAATGAACACATAACGGGCGGGGACGATGGGGCAGCGTGCGCTATCCGCCCTGGCGGCCCCACCCGAGCGGGTTAGCGCCCGTCGCCGCCCAGCAGCGCCAGAACATCTTCGCGGGTAAACAGCGCCGACGAGATGCCGTCGCCGCCGAGCACGCTGTTGACCAGGTCGCGCTTGGACTCCTGCATCTGCATAATGCGCTCCTCGATCGTGTCCTTGGCAATGAGCTTGTACACGGTCACGGTATGTTGCTGGCCAATACGGTGCGCGCGGTCGGTCGCCTGGTCCTGCGCTGCCACGTTCCACCACGGGTCGTAGTGGATGACCACGTCGGCCGCCGTCAGGTTAAGGCCCACGCCGCCCGCCTTGAGCGAAATCAAAAAGACCGGAACCTCGCCCGCTTGGAACTGCGCGACCATCTTGGCGCGGCTCTCCTTAGACGAAGCGCCCGTGAGCTTAAGGAAGGCGATGTCCTCCTTGGCCAAGCGCTTACCGATGATATCGAGCATACCCGTAAACTGGCTGAACAACAGGATGCGATGCCCGCCGTCGAGTGCGCCGTGCACGAGCTCCATACACGTATCGAGCTTGGCGCTCCCCGCCTTGTAATCCTCGTAGTGTAGACGCGGGTCGCAGCAGATCTGGCGCAGCTTGGTGAGCTCGGCGAGCACCTTGAGTTTGTCCTTCTTAAACTCCCCAGCCTCGCGGTGCTGCACCTGCTGGGCGATGCGGTCCTGGTTGGCCAGGTAGAGCTTGCGCTGCTCGCCGGTAAGCTGCGCCATGACGGTGTCTTCGATCTTCTCGGGCAGGTCGGCCACCACGTCTTCCTTAACACGGCGCAGCACAAACGGCGACACGAGCGCCTGCAGGCGAGCGGCGCTATCGCCCTCGGCATGCTCGACGGGGCTCTCAAAGCGCTTGGCAAACGACTCGCGCGTCCCCAAAAGGCCCGGCATCAAAAAGTCGAAGATGCTCCAGAGCTCGGACAGGCGGTTTTCGATGGGCGTGCCCGTCAGGGCAAAGCGCACGCCGGCAGGCAGGCGCTTGGCGGCGCGCGCCACCTGCGTGAGCGGATTTTTAATGTACTGTGCCTCATCGAGCACCACGCGGGCAAAATCCCGCTCGACGTACTCGTCGATATCGCGCCGCATAAGGTCATACGACGTCACGACCACGCTATGCTCGGCCACGCCGGCGATCTGCACGCGGCGTTGAGCCTTGGCGCCCACAATGGCGCACACATCGAGCGACGGGGCAAAGCGCTCCAGCTCGGCAGTCCAGTTGTACACGAGTGAGGCCGGGCATACCACGAGCGTGGGCTTGGTGTCCCCCGCCTCCACGCGCGCCAGAATATGCGCAATCATCTGGAGCGTTTTGCCCAGGCCCATGTCGTCGGCCAAGATGCCGCCAAGGCCCAGGTGTTCGAGCGAGCCGAGCCACTGGTATCCGTCGACCTGGTAGCCGCGCATCGTTGCCTTGAGCGATGCCGGCACCGTAAAGTCCATCTTGCCGAGCGTGTCCAGGCGCTCGACGGTACGGCGGAACGCAGCGTCGCGATCGGCCTCGAGCGCCGGCGTGCGTGCGAGCATGCTGTCGACGAACAGGGTGCTCGACGCGGGAAGCGACACGCCGTCGAGCAGGTCGACGGCATCGACACCCAGGTCCTCGGCAAGGCCAAACGCGGCGCGCGCCCCCTCGTCCAGGCGAATGATGTCGCCGGACGTAAGGCGCGCAAACGTTTGATGGCGCTTGTACGAATCGAGATAGACGGCAAGGTCCGCGGCCGAAAGCCCGCTCGCGCCCAGCTCGACATCGAGCAGATTGCTCTTAACGGTCGCACGAACCGAGAGCTTGGGCGCGGGGCGGACCGAGATCTGGCGCAGACGGTCGCTGAGCATGATCTCACCCAGTTCGGACAGGGCAGACAGGCCCTCGGTCAGCAGGCAGAACAAGCGGGCGTCATCGCGCTCCTCAAACGCCAGACCGCGCTCGTAGAAATCGAAGTACAGGGCCGCCGTATCCATAACGCGAAACTCCGCCACCTCGTCGCGGGGCGGCACACCGGGGCGCTGCTCTTCGAAGGGGCTGCCCGGAGCGCCCAGGCTAAAGAGATCCGCCGACCAATCGCCGTAGGTAACCGTAATTTTGCAGGTCACGAGCCCATCGTCGACACCGATCGCCATAGCAAAGCTCGGCTCGGGTGCCACGGTATCGAGCGCGGCGGGCGCGGTGAGGTCGGTGTAGTCGCGCAAAATGGGCAGCGCCATACGGCAGAACTCACCCACCTGCTCGGCGGCAATATGGGCGGGCGTGCGGCACGGCAGCAAGCGCGACAAAAAAGGTGCGGCATGCTGAGCAAATGCAGCGTCGGTACGGCGCGCGCGGCGCGTGTCAACCAAGTAGGCGGCATCGCCCGACGCAAAGCAGTACATATCGGCGGGCAGGCGCAGGTCATAGCTACCACCAGCCGCTGGCGCGATTTTGGCGGCAAGCAGCGGTGGGCGCTTAGCGGATGCCTCGTCCTCCCCTTGCGGAGACAGCTCAACCGCCACGTCGTAGGTGCGATGCGTCGTCATCCCCCGCGACCAGGCGGGCTCAAAGGAGATGGTCTGGCCGCGCAGCAGGTCCAGCACATATACGATGCTATGCTCGGACAGCGGCAACTGACGCTCGGCAACAAAACCACTGCGGGCAAAGTCGTACGACGCCGAACGCGAGCTTGTGATGTCATCGAGATAGGCAACTGTCGTCACAACAAGGTTGAGCAGCTTTGCCGATGTTTCGTCAAAGGCCTCAGGTGAATGGACAAACGTGAGCTTCTTGCCGTACGAGAAGGTGCCGCCTCGGACATTGGCGTCGGCCATGCCGTCGATATCCTTGACCACGTAGGACACCGAACCGCAGCGAATGCGGAACTCGAGCGCCCAGCTAAAGCGGTCGGCGAACAGCGGATTGTAGTACGGCACCAACGAGGGCTCCAACACTGCCTTGGGGGCATCGGGATCAACGGCACCGGCAAGCTTGCGGCGCATGCTAGCCAGCTCATCCATGCGCGCGTCCGAAAGATCGGAGAGCGCCGCCATGAGACTGGGGCTCGTGGGGACAGGCGCCGGAAAGGGAAAGTTGGGGTTGACGGCCGGCGCTTTGGGCGCGGTGCGCGCGGGCTGTTTCGGTTGCGCCGTAAACGTGCGAACCGGCGTGCGCAGCCCCTCAACAGGCTCAATGCCGCTCGCGTCCAGATACGCGAGCGCCGTGGCAATGGCGTGCTTGCACATACCGGGGTAACGATAGGCAGCGGGGCAATCGCAGTCGTAGTCGATCACCTCGTGCTCGTCCATATCGAGCGCCACGTGCGTCTTGTACAGGTCGCCGCGCGAGCCGCGCACCGAGCCCTCAACCGTCACGTTTTTGGAGAAGCGCGAGCCGCTGTCCTCAATCGACAGCACGGCACCGTTGAGCATGAGCGAGCGGCCCTTCATAAAGGTGCCGCTCAGCGCCGCCTCTTTCCGGAGCGCCTGCACGAACGTCCCCTGCGCCATAACTTCCTCCAATCTCGCGCGCCAAATGATTTTTCTGGGACGGGGATGAAAAAATCATTCCCGTCCCAGAAAAACTGGTCTTCCGCCACACGTCATCCAAAATGATTTTTTAATCCCCGTCCCAGAAAAATCATTTTAGATCACCGTCACTCTGCCTTGGTTACCCACGATAGCCTTGGCCTCGGCCAGCAGCGGAATCGAGCGCGCGTTGACCTTGGCAGGTACCTCGGCACGCAGCACGCGCCCGTCCACCCGCTCGATAAAGATCTCCACGCGGTCGCCGCCCGGGTTAGCGGTGAGCACCGTGGCCAGGCGCGCCATATTGCCCTGGCTAAAGCGGCTGTTGGGCACCATGACCTCAAACACCTTGGGCTTGTTGTTCTCCTCGTTAAGCTCGAGCGGCACGATCTCCTGCGCGATGATCTGGTCGCCGCGGTCCGAGCGCTCGAGTTTGCCCTTAATGCGCACAAAGGCATCGGACAGCTGCGCGCCGGTCTCGGGATCGACCTCGCCGTACAGGTACCCCTCGGCCTCTTTATAGGTCTTGGGGAACACGACGACGGTGGCCTCGCCTTCCATGTCCTCGAGCTGCACGATGCCCATGGGGTCACCGTTTTTGGTCACGCGCTTGGACACGCTCGAGACCATGCCGGCCCACCACAGCGCCTTGCCCTCGGGAATCTCCTGGTTGATGGTGCCGCCCGTAGGATTCTGAACTTCGTAGCCGGTATCGATCTGCGAGAACGAGAAGTCGCGCGCCTTGGCTAGTGCATACTCAAACGGGCGCAGCGGGTGGTCCGAGACATAGATGCCCAGAACCTCCTTCTCCTGGCTCAGCTTAAGGTGGCGGTCCCACTCCTGGCCGTCCGGATCGGGCACGCTCACCTCAAAGCCCGAGCCCTCAACGTCGCCAAACATGTCGAAGAACGACGTCTGGCCGCTCGCACGATCCTTCTGGCGCTTCACCGCGGCATCGATGATGTTCTCGGGGTTGTTCTTGTCCACAAAGTGCATCATCTGGCGACGCGGATACCCCGTGGAGTCGAAGGCGCCTGCCTTGATAAGCGATTCGATCACGCGACGGTTGGCCTGGCTCGAGTCCACGCGCTCGACAAAGTCATGCAGCGTCTTAAACGGGCCGCCCGCCTCGCGCTCGGCAATAATCGCCTGCGCCACGCCGGTGCCCACGCCGCGGATGCCGGCCAGACCAAAGCGCACGCCCTCCTTGGTAGCCGTGAACTCGGTACCGGACTCGTTGACATCTGGCGACAGCACGGGGATGCCGTCGTGACGGCACGCCGAAACGTAATGAACGATCTTGTCGGTCTTGCCCGTATAGGACGTCAGAACGGCCGCCATGTACTCGTGCGGATAGTGCGCCTTGAGCCACGCCGTCTGCATAACCAGGATGGCGTAGCCGGCGGAGTGCGACTTGTTAAAGGCGTAAGATGCGAACTCGAGAACATCGTCCCAAATCTTCTGGGCGACCTCGCGCGTGTAGTTGTTCTTGATAGCGCCGTTCATCCAGTGGTCGTAGGTGGTCTCGTCCGAGCCATCCTCCCAGTGCAGCACCGTCGACGTGAGCAGTTTGATCTTCTTCTTAGCCACGGGCTTACGGATACGCGAGTCCGATTCGCCCTTGGAGAAGCCGCACATCTCGACGGAGATGAGCATAACCTGCTCCTGGTAGACCATGGTGCCGTAGGTTTCGCCCAGGATGTCGTCCAGGCGGTCGTCGTAGGAGACGGCTGGCTCCTTGCCGTTCATACGGTTGATGTAGGACGAAACCATGCCGGCGCCCAGCGGGCCCGGGCGGTACAGGGCGATCAATGCTACGACGTGCTTGTACTCGGTGGGCTTCATGTTCTTGATCGTGGCCGTCATGCCGGCGGACTCGACCTGGAAGACGCCGGCGGTATGGCCGGAGCCCATGAGCTTAAAGATCTCGGGGTCGTCAAAGGGGATCTCTTCCTCTTTGATGTCGATGCCGAAGTTCTTTTTGATGTTTGCCTTGGCCTTGGAGATAACCGTCAGCGTGCGCAGGCCCAAGAAGTCCATCTTGAGCAGGCCCATGTCGGCAACGGTATGACCTTCGTACTGGGTAATCTCGACGCCGCCCTTGGTGTCGAGCTTGGTGGGCACGTGCTCGTTGACGGGGTCGCGGCAGATCAGAACGGCGCACGCGTGCACACCCTCGCCACGGGTAAGGCCCTCAATCGAGAGCGCCGTGTCGATGATGCGGCGGGCGTCGTCGTCCTTTTTATAGGCCTCGGCAAAATCGGGGTTAAACAGATCCTCTTTGCCGGGTTGCTTTTCGAGCACCTGCTTGAGCTTGACCTTGGGGTCGCTCGAGACCATCTTGGACAGACGCTGGCCCATGTAGACCGGGTAGTCCAGGACGCGCGCAGCGTCGTTGATGGCCTGCTTGGCCTTAATGGTCGAGTAGGTGATGACGTGGGTGACCTTCTCGGGGCCGTAGAGCTGGCGAACGTGCTCCACGACCTCGAGGCGCCGCTCATCGTCGAAGTCCATATCGATATCGGGCATCTCGGTACGCTGCGGGGACAGGAACCTCTCGAACATCAGACCGTTCTCGAGCGGGTCGAACGCGGTGATGTTCATGGCGTAGGCGACGATAGCGCCGGCGGCCGAGCCACGGCCGGGGCCGACGCCGATGCCGTTGTCCTTGGCCCATTGCACGTACTCGGCAACGATCAAGAAGTAGGCGGCAAAGCCCTTGTCGCAGATGACTTTGTATTCATACTCAAAGCGCTCTTTGATGTTGACGCCACCAATCTCGCGCGTGGCCCAGTCGTCGCCGTAGTGCTGGCGCAGGCCCTTCTCGCACTCGCGGCGGAACTGGCTCTCGTGCGTCTCGCCGGGATCGAGCAGCGGGAAGCGCGGCAGGATGATGGAGTCCCAGTCCAGCTCAACGTAGCACTTGTCGGCGATCTCGAGCGTGTTGTCGCAGGCCTCGGGGCAATACGGGAACATCGCCCGCATCTCCTCCTCGGTCTTCATGTAAAACTCCGAGCCAGTCATGCGCATGCGGTTAGGGTCGTCGACCTTGGCGTTCATACCGATGCACATGATGACGTCCTGCACGGGCGCGTCCTCGCGGCGCAGGTAGTGGAAGTCGTTGGTGGCGATGACCTTGACGCCCACCTGCTTGGCGATATCGATGAGCGTACGGTCCATCTGCTCGTCGGTCAGACCATTGTCGGTAGTGATGCCGTGTTCCTGGATCTCGATGTAAAAGTCGCCGGGTTCGAAGGTATCGCGGAAGGTCTCGGCCCACTTGATGGCGCCCTCCATGTCACCGCGGTCGATGTATTTGGGGATGATGCCCGCGATGCAGGCGCTCGTGCAGATCATGCCCTTGGCGTGGCGGCGCAGGTTGTCGAGCGTCACGCGCGGCTTATAGTAAAAGCCCTGCACGGCGGCCTCGGAGACCGTCTGCATCAGGTTGACGTATCCCTCCTGGTCCTTGGCCAGAAGGATCATGTGGTAGAGCTCGGGCTTATGGTCGCGGGCAAGCGTCTCGTCCGGCGTAAAGTAGACCTCGCAGCCAAAGATGGGCTTGATGACCAGAGGCGGCTTGAGCTCGTCGATGTTGCCCTTCTCGTCCCACATGGCCATGTCCTTCACATACTGGGCATGCTCGCGCGGGCTGGACTCGGGATCGGGCTCCACCAGCTCGTCGCGGCGGTCCTTTTCCAAGAAGGCCTTGTCGTGGCTCCAGGTTTTGTACTCGGGCGTGTTGTGGTTGACGGCGTCGCAGGCCAGCGCCAGGTCGGGTACGCCATACATGTAGCCGTGGTCGGTAATGGCCACGGCGGGCATGCCCAGCTCAACGGCACGATTGACCATATCCTGGATACGGGTTGCGCCGTCGAGCATGGAGAAAACAGTGTGATTGTGCAGATGGACGAATGCCATGTGATGAGCTCCGATGCGGGTTCGTGTTCTGACTGAACGATTTTACCCCACGGCACGGACAGCACCCGAACCTAGCCAAACCAACACGGGTAGTCAATTTGGGACCTTCAAAAAGGGAATGAGGGCATCCCGATGCATCGAGTATTACTGGAACCCCGGCGATACGCTGAATGATTTGTGACGAATAGTCATGTCCATCAAGAAGGCTCGACGCTTCGGGCAGCTCGTCAATCGATATATCAATTCTTGGAGACATGTATTCCTACCATTTTTAAAGAAACAACGGCGGTAATTGCTATCGCGATTGCACCAATAATACCGAGCGCTATCTGAATGGGATATAACCCCAACACATGTCCAAATATGGAGAAAAACACTGCAGAAAAGAGAGCCCTTACCAGAGACGCGACGGAAAGGATCGTCGCGCGGAGATCGTCCGCTATCGCGTCTTGGATTAAGTTTTCCGAAGTGATGTACACCACTTCTGGGAGAAAACAAAGCACCATGCTAAGGCCAAACAAACACAGCGGATTTGAAGCGAACCACGGAAGAATCATGAAAAGGCCAGCCTCGATTAGCATCGAGCCGAGCATGGTATTTCTTTTCCCGAAACGCAATGAGAAGAAATCTGCTGCAATGTAGGCCGTCGCATTTACTGCATAGGATGCACCGAAAAAGATTCCTATTATGGAGACGGGAGCATCAAATGCGTCGAATACCAACTGATTCAAGTTGTAATAACTCCCATAGAATCCATCGAGCATGCTTGTGCCGATTAGAAGAAGCAGTACCGCAAAAGCGGATTCTCCAACACGCCAGGTTTCGCGTCTGAACATCTTGGCCGCGTCAAACCTTCCCTTTTCAGAGCTTTCAGAACGGGTCGCTTCCGTCCTCTCAATGGGATACAGAAGGAAAAGCTGCAGGAGATAGAAAACGGAGACACATACGTAGAGGGCGCTCCAAGATACTTGGGCAATGAAAGATCCGAGCACAATCGCCATTCCCGTAGCGATTGATTGCGCGGCAAGCAGCCGAGCGTTGATGGTGAGGAAACGCTCTCCTTGACCGGCATTCCGGGCAATTTCATATAAAAGTGCTTGTTCGGATCCCGATTGAAGGGAGTAGGCGAGTGCCTCAACAAGGGAAAGCACGACAAGAAAGGGGCCTGAGAGCAACAGCATGCCAGCCGTATGGAAGAAAAGCAGCAGCACGCCCACTTGAATCGAAAACTTCTTTCCAAAGAAATCGCCTATCAGCCCTGTTGGCAGCTCGAGGACGACCGTTGTAATGTTAAACAGGGCTTGATAAAGCGCGATTTCCGTGACAGACATTCCTTTCTCCGCAAGGAAAAGTAGAAACACTCCCCGATTTAAAACAAATCCCGCGAGAACGAAAAAGGCGGAATAGATGTGCAGTTGCGTAGCGGCATTCTTATTCATTTGGCACTTCCATCAACTACTTTTGTCGGGCCGCTCGCTACTGACTCGAAGCCTGAAGTGTTCACAGTTTCCGATGAAGAGCTACCTTGCCTTTTTGCGGCCTGGGCACGCTTCTCGTACTTATTGCCGTTGAGCCTGTTGCGGCTGGAGCGCTTGCCCGTGGCGTTTTCGATATCCTGCATGATGGACCCCGCTAGGGCGTCAAAAAGCTCCTCCGGCGTCACCCCAAGCGTTTTGGTGAGCTGCATATGGCTCCTTATTCGTTTGAACCGTTCGAGCTATTGTACCGTCCCAGGCTCTCCCATGCGTTGCGGTGCTATTTGGACGATTGAGGGCTTTATCCGGGGCGGCCGCGTGGGTTTGCCCAAAGTAGCTAAAAAAGCCCCGTCCCAAAAAGACTGCGGTGGAATCGATAGGGATTCCACCGCAGGTTGTTGAGGGCTAAAGGTTGTAGGTGACCACTTGGGGCTCGCAGGGGTTGGCGGGGTCGACCTGCTCCGCGCGGACGAACTTGACGGTCACGGCCTCAAAGCCCGCCTTGTGCAGAACATCAGCGTAGACACGCGCCTGCAGGGCGTGCTTCTCCTGCAGCTGTTCCGGCGTCTCGTCCAGTGTGCCGCCCGTCTTGTAGTCGATGACCAGTGCGCGTGACGAATCCGCCGGGTTCGTCGCCAAAGCGTCGATGGCGCCCTCGGCATATGCACCGTAGCGAGCGATGTCCTCGTCCTCGCAGCCCAGCGAAAAGAACGGCACCTCGGCGCGGACGCACGGCCACGCGAGCAGCTCGGCACGAGCAGCCGACTTGAGCCAGCAGTCCAGGGCAACGTCGAAGCGTTCGCGCTGCTCCGGCGTCAGGCGCCACAGGCGCGCCAGCGCATCGGCACGCTCAGCGGGCAGCGCATCGGCACCCATCTCGATGAGCCACTGGCAGGCGGCGTGGAAGGCCGAGCCCAGCGCCATGGGATTGCCGGCGGGCTCGACAGCGGCCACGTCTGCATCCGCCATCTCGGAACCATCAGACTCCGCATCATCGCCAGCCTCGTCCATGGGCACATGCGCCTCGGTGGCACGGTCCTCGGACTCGGCATGCAGCGCCGCGGCAATTGACGAATAGCTGTACGAATCGCGCGCCGGATACGGGCAGGCGCCCATGCGCACGCCCACCGCCTGGGGATACACGAGCTCAAACGCATCGGGCTCGGGGTCGGCAGGACCGGGAACGGCGGCGCGGGCACCTGCACCGGCACCCTCCGGCTCCGCATCGCCGCGGACAAGTCTGCCCTCGGCATCCAGTGAAGCGTTGGCCTCAAACGCCTGCTCGCCAAAGGTAAAGTCCGAAAGCGAAATGAGCTCGTAATCGCCCGGCTGGGAGTTGTCGAACACCAGGCGGTCGGCATCGAGCTGTGGCATGTCCAGGCCGTCCGTCGGCAGAATACGGCGCAGCACGTCGTAGCTCAGATCGGTCTCGACGTCGAAGGTCGGCGCGCACACCTTGCCACGGCTCACGCCGGCATCCATCGCCAAGATCACCAGCTCACGCGCTCGCGTCATGGCGACATAGAGCAAACGAGCCCGCTCCTCGAGCGAAAGCTGCAGGTCGTCGTTGCGCAGGCAAGCAAATTCCTCGGCGGGAGAACCCGTCGCGCAGACATCCTCCATGAGCTCTGGCGGCAACCACAGTGACGTGCCCTTGCCCTTAAACGCGTGTTCAAACTGCTTTTTGACGTCATCGCCCTTCACGAAGGTCCCATCGGCAAGCTTAACGCCATCAAAACGAGCCGGCAGCGCCACGACTTGCGCCCCACCGTCAACGCGGCCCATCTGTGCCGCACCGAACGATTTGCGCACGCCAAAACACTCGGACACCGCGACGACCGGATACTCCAGACCCTTGGATGCATGCACGGTCATGATGCGTACCGCGCCGTCACCCTCCTCGTTGAGCGCGCCCGGCGCCTCCTTGCCCGCCAGGAAGTGGTCGAAGGCGAGCGCGATGGAACGCGGCGAGTTACCGAACTCGGCCTCCGCCTCGGCCACGGCGTCGAGCGCCTTGAGCACGTTGGCAGCGATGGCCTTGCCCTCGGGACCACGCTGCGCCAGACGCACAAACCAGCCAGAGGCGTTGACCACGTCGCGCGCGATGGCGGCGAACGAATCGCGGCCCACACGACGAAGCGCATAGCGCAGCACCTCGCGGGCACGCGTCACGAGCGGCAGGTTCTGCAAACCCGGCACATCGGAATCGCTCATGATGCCCATGTCGATATTCCGGCGCGAGGTCTCCCCTGTCTCGCTATCGAGCTTGGTCGCCAGCGCCAGGAACTCCTGGGCGCCGAGCGCAAACATCGGCGAGGCGAGCAGCGGCATAAGGCCCTGCGCCGTATCGGCCGGATTAGCAAGCGCGCACACCAGGGCACGCACCGTTTGGACCTCGGCAGCCTGGGCAAAGACCGAACCGCCTGCGATCACGCAGTCGAGCCCCTGGTCGCGGAAGGCCTGGGCGTAGACGTCGGCGTTGGTCATGCGGCCCAGTAGCAGCACCATGCCGCCCTGGGGCTGGCCCGCTTTAACGAGCGCTTGGAACCGCTCCGCAATCGCACGAGCTTTCGCCTGCGTTCGCTCCTGGGTGCTGCCGCCGGCAACGAGCAGCGCCTGGCGGCGCGAAGCCTTCGCCTTGAGCTTGTCCTCGCGATCGTCACTCGGCTCAAGATCCAAGAACCCCTGCATCAAACCACCGGTATCGCCGTCAAAGACGCGTGCCACATAGCGCAGTACCTCGTCGTGGCTGCGGAAGTTGCGCACGAGCTTGACGAGCTCGCCGGCAGGGGCATCGGATGCGACGGAGGTCTCGGGCGCAGCAGAGGAGCCCACCTTGCGTTCCTGGCGACGGAACACCTCGACCTCTGCCCCACGGAAGCGATAGATGGACTGCTGCGCATCGCCCACGGTGCACAGCGCGCGCTCCCCCGCGCCCGTCAGATAGCGAATCAGGTCCACCTGCATCTGGTCGGTATCCTGAAACTCGTCGATCATGACCATCTTAAAGCGGCCTTCATAGGCCGCTCGAATGGCCGGGTAGTCGCGCAGCGCCTCATACGCCATGCGGAGCAGGTCGTTATTATCGAGGGCGGACTGGGCAGCCTTCAGCGCGCGATACTCTGCCTCCACGGAACGGGCCAGGCCCACCAGCGCATCGAGCGCCGGACCACCGCAGGCGAGCACGATATTGATAAACGCATCGGCGGCCTCGGCCTTGAGCAGCTCGATCTGCTCCTTAGAGAATGCCTTGCTCGCGCGCGGCATGGTACACGACATCATGAGTCGCGCCGCATCGGTCATGGTCTTGCCGCTCGCCTCGAACGCGTCGATGGCATCGAGCGCCGTCTGCGCCTTCTCGGTCGCGGCCTTGCTCGCGCCCAACGCCGCGCGATAGGCATCGGCTAGCGCCGAGGTGTCGGCCTGGCCGCGTGCCACGCGCACATCGTCCATGCCGCCCGGCAGCTGGCTCGATAGCTCTAACAGGTCGCGCACAAGACCCTTGATGGTCGTGCCGGCGCCAAAGGGACCGCCCTCGCCCGCCATGGGATACCAGGCGTAGAGGGCCTTGAGCGATGCCGCGAGCTCGGGGGCGGCATCGGGCGCCGTCGCGCGACCCAACACATGCTCAACAGCCTGATCCATGAGCTCGTCGGTATCGGTGAGCACCGTGAACTCAGGATCGATGCCCAGCTCCAGCGCGTGCGCGCGCAGGATACGCGAGCACATGCCGTGGATGGTCGAGATCCAAGCGTCGTCGACGGTCAGGGCCTCCTCGTCCATGCCCTCGTCGATAAGCGCACGGCGCACGCGGTCGCGAATCTCGGCCGCGGCATCTTTGGTAAAGGTAATGGCAAGCACCTGATCCAGATGCTCGACAAACGGACCGGATTCGGGCGAGAGCGCATAGGCAATGCGGCGCGTAAGGGTAAAGGTCTTGCCCGAGCCGGCACCCGCCGAGACAAACAGCGGGCGGTCGAGCGTTTTGACAACTTGCAGCTGTTGCGGCATCAAAGTCGAAAGATCCATGGTCTACACGTCCCTCCTTACAAACGTTCCTTCGTGGTTATACGAGCAGCGCGCATGCGCGGCCTGCGCCGACGTCGGATCGACAGCGGCGACGTCGCCCGCCTCGAGCTCATGCAGGCGCTCGGCGATACCGGCCTCCACGCGGTCGAGCAGGGCATCGAAGTCCATGTTGCCGCCCTCGCCGGGAAAGCCCTTCTTAAGCCCCGGGATGCGGCCGTCACCACGCTCTTCCTCAAGCAACTCGGCGCTCGCCGCACCGCGCAGCGCGGGCTTGCCACCCTTGGTCGAAAAATAGAGCGCAGCACGGGTATCTAGGCCCAGCGCCCGACGCATGGCCTGTGCGTAGATGAGCGTCTGGGTATGGGGCGGCAGCCAGCGCGGGTCGTCGATGGGGGCCTCGCCCGACTCCTCGTCGCGCACCGTGGGGTCGGCGAGTTTAAACTCCTCGACACCCGAACGATGTTTATAGTCGATTACCACGGCGCGATTCTCGACATCCACATCAACGCGGTCGATGCGCCCGCCAAGCGGCCAACCGGCATACTCGACCTGGAGCTCGTTGAACGCAAACTCCAGGTAGCGCGGCGCGAAGGGCGCGAGCGCCTCGGACTCGTAGGCAAGCACGCCCTCCAGCTGCGGCAAAATCTCGGCCACCTGGCGCTCCTCCACCGGGGAGAGCGGCACGAGCGGGCCCTCGGTACCGCGCTTGCCCGCATGCTCGGCCAAGGTCTCGTCAAAGACCTCGCGCAGCAGCTCCTTCGCGCGTGGCAGATTCATGGGTGTCACGCGCTCCATGCCCTCCTGAGGCAGACGGGCATGCAAGTGTTCCAGCACGTCGTGGACAAAGTTGCCCTTCTCCATATTGCCAAAGCCAGCGTCGATCGACTGGGGTTTGACGCGATACGAGACGAACCAGCATAGCGGGCAGGTCGAATAGGCCTCGATCTGCGAGGCAGACGTCAGGTGCGGCACCAGCGGCGCATCCTCGCCCTCGCCATCGCGACGACGCAGGACCAAATACGGAATGGCTTCATCGCTCAGATGCTGAGGAGCTTCGCAGGTCACGCGCTCGCGCCTAAGACCTTCGCCTGCCGCGGGATCGAAGTCCCTTACGATATCGCCCTCACCCACACACTTCGCCTTGTCCGCGCCAACGGCCTTAGCGTCGTTAGCGGCCTCGGCATGCGCCCGCAACTCGGTCCACACGGCCGACGGATAGCACTCGCGCGCCTGACGATCGTGGGTCACACGGGCGAGCGTAACCGGACCACGCGACGCTTGTATCGCGCGGCCAAAGCGTGCGCGCAGCAAGGCCGCAGGCTCAAGCGTCACGCCCTCGCGACCGAGGCTCGCCGTCAGCGTGGTCAGCGGCCCCTCTTCGTGTGAGAGAGGATAGCTGTCCAGATCGACATCGGCAAACAGCACGGCATCGTAGCTGCCGGAGCGCAGAGCCGCCGCATCGGCAAGCGAAGCAAAGCGAACCTGGGCGCGTGGCGCACGGTCAACCTCGTAGGTCTCGCAATCGTAGGCGGCGCTACGCTTGTCCACCTTGGTTCGAATGTCATCGAGCACGGGCACGGTCGCGGCCTGCGACACGTCGAGCGCACGGGCGCCATTCATAAGGATGTCGATGACGTGGCGCAGCAGGGCCACCTCCGCCTGGCGACGAGCCTGACCGTCGAGACCGCCAAGTGCGCGATCGGGCAGCGCCTCGGCAACGGCAAGCATGGCCTTGAGCGCCGTCACGGGTTTGTCGCGCCACAGCGCCTGGAACACGTCCGAGATCACGCACGGCACGTTCTTAAACCAGTTCTCGTCGCTCGCCGCTTTACGCGCGCCCTTCACCTGGCCCTGCACGCTCTGCAGCAGGCTCTTGACGCCCGCAGTGGTCTTGCTGCGCGACAGTCGCATATTCTTGTCGAACGTGCGCGCGCTGGCGGCGTCGGCACCCGAAAGCGGGCTGTAAATCCAGTCGGTAAGCTCCGGAGCGGGCCACCACTCAGTCTTAGAAGCTGCCCCTTCGTCGGCGGCCTTCATACGCTCGATCAGGTTGGCGAGCGCCGTGAACTGCCTGCCCGCAATGGATTGGGAAAACGCCGTGAACTCGGCCGTCTCGGCAGCAACGTGGCGCGCCGCCAAACGAGCGGCAAGCTCGCCGAACAGCTGGGGTGCCCGGGCAGAAACAACGAGCACGCGTACGGGGTCGGCGGGTGTTGCAGCAGCTTTATCGTCCTTGGACTCCTTGTGCGCTTTCACCAACTTATCGATGACGTCCGCATAAGCATGGGCACGGGCATGGGGGCCGGCGACCTCAATAAAGGCAGGCTGAGCAGCGGACTTGGAGGCAGTCTGGGGCGCGGCGGCGCCCTCCCCCAGCGGCGCGATCTCAAACAGCACACCGCGGACATCAAATGCCGCGGCAAGCTCCTCGCGCATCGCCGCTTGCTCGCGGGCAAGCAGCACGACAACCTCTCCCCCGTTGTTTGCCACGGCGGACAGCAGCTCGAGCAGGCTATACGTAAATGACGTGACGCCGCGCACGCAAACGGCGCGGGCGCACCCCGGCAGGTTGTCGGCCAAAGCGCCGGCCATAATGTCAGCCGCCTCGCAGGGCTCGACCATATCTCGACGGTCCAAACCGCGCGCATAGGCGCACAAAAGTTCAAACACGCGAGCCTCGGCGTCGCTTTTGGGCTTGGGCTTGCAAACGTTGTCGCAGCAACGCTCGGTGCCTGTCCCTGCCACACCCGGCAGCACATCGCGAGCCATACGCGCGAGCATACGCACCGTGCCCTGGCTGCGCGAAAGCGGCTGCAGGTCGGCGTCGTCGAGGCGCGCTACCATGTCCGAAAACAGCATCTGGCGCTGCAGGTTGTCGACGAAACCGCGCCCGTCGCCCAAAAGCTCCCAAAGCGAGCGAAGCCACGATGTAGGCGTCTTGTAGTCAATACCCAGCGAAACGCCGGCTTCCGCCGCATCATGACGGCACAGGTCGAGCTCGGCAAACGTTGGCGCCAGCAGCACGGCACGCCCGTGGCGGGCAATAAGGTCGGCAAGCAGCGCCGCCTCGGCATCGCTCAAATCCGCGCCGGCGTTGGTGGTATAGATTCGAACAGGCATGGTCCTCCACTCAAACCGTTCGCAATATTCAATGCTTCCATCCTACCCGCCCGCGCGGACAGATTTGCCCCACGCCAACAGATTTGACCCCTTGGAGACGGAGGAAAATGGATCACCGAGGAGGTCAGTCTAGCCCAGTGATCCGTTTTCCTCCGTCTCCAAGGGATCAAAAAACCGCCCCCGGAGGGACGGTTCTTCGTAATTCATTGTTGTCGCTGGCCTACTCGCCATCCTCCAGCTTGATGAGGATCTTGCGATAGCCGCCGTACTCGCCGTTCAGCGCCTTTGAAACGCGGCTCACCGTAGTGGACGAAGCGCCGGTGCGGGCCTGAACCTCAACATAAGGCTCGCCCTCATCCAGATAACGCGCAACCTGCAGACGTTGCGAAAGATCGCAGATCTCGCGCGGCGTGCAGATATCGGTCAAAAACGCCTGGATATCCTTCTCGTCATCCAAAAGACTAAATGCGTGGACCAGCTGCTTGACATCAGGCTTGTCAAACATGTTCTCGATATTCATCGATCACCGCCAAACCCGCCATAAGGCATCGAAGTTGATACTGACATCGGGCATCGTTCGCCCGTTCTATGCAATAGGGCAACGCCTGTGGCTTTTGCCCGTAGCAGTGTAGCACACCACCAAACTAAAGCGACAAGACTCTCTGCCAGCGGCGCGTTTTTCAGGACGAACGCCGTTTTGAAACCGAATGCGCACGTAAGCTCCACGAATATCTGAGACAATGGGCGGCCGAACAAGGCGGCACACCCGAGCGGCCGTCCAAGCCGCCGCAGCAAACCGCTTCACGCGACACCGACGCACCCTGCGCAAGAAAGGATTCACACCATGCGCTTTATGCTTAACTGGCTCTTTACCTCGATCGCCATCGCGATTGCCACGTTCCTCGTCCCCGGCATCCAGCCCTTCGGTTTTGCCGAGGCCTGGGTCTGTTTCGCCTTCGTGGGACTGTTCCTGAACATCGTCGATTCGCTCGTCAAGCCGTTTCTGACGGTTATCTCGCTGCCGCTCACGATCATTACGCTGGGTATTTTTCAGCTCGTAGTCAACAGCTTTATGCTCGAGCTGGCCAGCTATCTGTCGGTCAATCTGCTGGGCGCGGGTATCTCCATCGCCAGCTTTGGATCGGCCTTTATGGGCAGCATCCTGGTGTCCATCATGCGCAGCATCCTCGACAGCATCGCCGAGGGCTAAAACGGCCATTCCGGCCGCGCCCGTCTCAACAGCCCAAAACGAAGGCCGCCCATCGCAAAAAAATGGGCGGCCTTCTTATTTGCCAAGTCTCAAAGGGCGAGAGAATCTGCCATTTCCACCCTGTCCCCACATGGCAGGCGTGGGCTAGATGACGTAGTCGTAGCCTTCGTTGGGGGCGACGAGCTGGTCGAGCGTCACGCCATCGAGGTAATCGTTGATGAGCTTGTCCAGGTTCTTCCACACGTCGAGCGTGGGACACTCATCAGATCGCGAGCAACCCTTACAGTCGCCATCCAGGCAGGCGACCGGCGCCAAACTGCCCTCGGTCAGGCGCAAGATCTCGCCCACCGTGTACTGCTCGGGCGGGCGCGTGAGCACATAGCCGCCGCCCTTGCCGCGCATGCCCGAGAGCATATTGGCGCGCACGAGCGTAGCCAAGATGTTCTCGAGATATTTCTCGGAAATCCCCTGTCGCGCCGCAATCTCTTTGAGCGGGATGCGACCGGCCGCCTGGTGCTCGGCCAGGTCAACCATAACGCGCAGGGCGTACCTGCCCTTAGTGGAAACCAACATATCTAGTGCTGCCTTTCGGTCTTTTAGTCCGTTGAAATTCTAGCCGAATAATTGGCTTTGAAAATACCCGTTCCGGTCAAGATGGTTAATCGACTTGCAATAATCTCCTATTTCCTATTGCATTACTAGGGTTTAGTGTCTACTATGCTTGCCAACAGCTAAACGAACAGCCTATAAGGTTTGTGGGTTTAGTTGCTAGACACACCGTAAAACCACACGGTATCCAGTCATTTGAACACTTTGGAGATTCATCATGAGCAAGGTTTACACGTCCATCGATCAGCTTATCGGCCACACTCCGCTTCTGGAGCTCACTCACTTTGAGGCCGATGAGGACCTCAAGGCCCGTGTGCTCGTCAAGCTGGAATACTTCAACCCCGCCGGGTCCGTTAAAGACCGCGTCGCCAAGAACATGATTGACGAGGCCGAGAAGGCAGGCAAGCTCGTGCGCGGCGGCGACTACACCATCATCGAGCCCACAAGCGGCAACACCGGCGTCGGCATCGCCTCGGTGGCGGCGGCTCGCGGCTACAAGGTGATCATCACCATGCCCGAGACCATGTCCGTCGAGCGCCGCAAGCTGATGCAGGCATACGGCGCGCAGCTCGTGCTCACCGACGGCTCCAAGGGCATGAAAGGCGCTATCGCCAAGGCCGAGGAGCTGCAGAAGGAGACCCCCAACAGCATTCTCGCCGGCCAGTTTGTGAACCCCGCCAACCCCGCCATCCACAAGGCCACGACCGGCCCCGAGATCTGGGACGACACCGACGGCAAGGTCGACATCTTCGTCGCCGGCGTTGGCACCGGTGGCACCGTGACCGGCGTGGGCGAGTTCCTCAAGGAGCAGAACCCCGAGATTAAGGTCGTCGCCGTCGAGCCCGCCACCTCCCCGGTGCTCTCCAAGGGCCAGGCCGGCCCGCACAAGATCCAGGGCATCGGCGCCGGCTTTGTGCCCGACGTCCTCGACACCCAGGTCTATGACGAGATCATCCCCGTCGAGAACGACGACGCCTTTGCCACCGGCCGCGCCGTGGGCCACAAGGAGGGCGTGCTCGTGGGCATTTCGTCCGGCGCCGCCGTGTGGGCCGCACTGCAGCTGGCCAAGCGCCCCGAGAACGAGGGCAAGACCATCGTGGCCCTACTTGCCGACACCGGCGAGCGCTACCTGTCCACGGCGCTCTTCCAGGACTAGAGCTCTCGTTCCTAGAACGAGTCCAAGGCACGCCGCCCCCTCTCTTCTGGCAGTCTGAGCTCATCCCAACAGGGTGTCCCACAGGACGCCCGAACTTGCTACAATGTCTGCGGCGCGGAACCAGCCTCCCGCGCCGCTTTTCTTTTTTGGCCACATGCCACCAAGGAGAACCTCCCCATGCACAACAAGCGCGTGCTCGTCGCCATGAGCGGCGGCGTCGATTCCAGCGTGACCGCGTATCTGCTCAAAAATCAGGATTACGAATGTGTCGGTGCCACCATGCGCCTCACCTGCCCCGCACCCGACCCCACCACGGGCATGAGTAAGGTCGACCGCGACATCGCCGATGCAAAGGCCGTCGCCGAGCGCCTGGGGATCCCCCATCACGTGCTCGGCCTGCAGCAGACGTTCGACCGCAACGTGATCGAGCGCTTTGTGAACGCCTACCAGGAGGGGCTGACGCCCAATCCGTGCATTATCTGCAACCGCCACATTAAGTTTGGCGCGCTGCTCGATACGGCGCTGGACATGGGCTGCGACTACATCGCAACGGGACATTTCGCAAAGACGAGCCAGGCGTCCGATGGTACCTGGCAGCTCCATCGCGGCGAAGATCCCAAAAAGGACCAAAGCTACTTTTTGTATTCGCTTACGCAGGAGCGCCTGGCGCACACGATCTTTCCGTTGGCGGGTCTGGACAAGGAGCACGACGTGCGCCGCATTGCCGCCGAACAGGGCTTTGCCAACGCCAAGAAGGCCGAAAGCGAGGATATCTGCTTTATTCCAGACGGTGACTACGCGGGCTATATCGAGCGCCGCTGCGGACATCCCGCTGCACCGGGCGACATTGTGTGGCGCGACGGCAGCGTGGTCGGGCGCCACAACGGCGCGCTGCGCTACACCATCGGCCAGCGCAAGGGCCTGGGCGTCGCAATGGCGCATCCCGTGTATGTGACTGGTGTCGACGCCGCCAACAACACCGTGCATCTGGGCGAAGCCAAGGACCTGGCGGCCACAGCGCTCACGGCCAACGACTGGATCTGGAGCGCGCCGGCAGAGCGCATGGAGGCGGAGCTCGACGCCGGCGGCATCCGCGTGGGCGCCAAGTACCGCTACCGTCAAAAGGACCAGGCGGCAGTGCTCACGCGCGGTGCAAACGGGCAAATGCTGCTAACTTTTGACGAGCCGCAACGAGCCATCGCCCCCGGACAGGCCGTCGTCGTCTATCGCGGCGACATCGTCCTGGGCGGCGGCACGGTGACCGGCGCCATCAAGTAGCCCCATCCCCTTCATAAGTTGCGGTGAAATAGGGACTGTTTGGCGGTTTTTTAAACGCTTAAACAGTCCCTATTTCACCGCAACTTAGAGAGGACGGCCTCGGTCGGTACTGCTGTGCCAGCCGAGGCCGCTGCATCGTTAGCGCTGAACGTAGGCGCGAACCAGCTCGTAGGTATTGCGCACGCCGTCGATGTGGCTGCGCTCGTAGTTGTGGCTCGCGTACACGCCGGGGCCGATCAGACCATGGCGAATGTCGTAGCCGGCCGAGAGCGTGGCCTCGACGTCCGAACCGTAGTGCGGGTACACATCGATGGCGTAATCGAGCTCCAGCTCGCGCGCGATGTTGGACAGCGTGGTTACCAGGTCGTAGTTGTACGGACCGCCCGAATCCTTGGCGCAAATCGAAACCATGCGCTCGGTGCAGCCCAGGTCGTCGCCCACGCAGCCCATGTCCACGCTGATCATCTCGCGCGTGTCGGCCGGCACAAAGGCACCGCCGTGGCCGACCTCTTCGTACACGGTAAAGAGCAGCGATACCTTGCGCGAGAGTGTCACCTCGCCAGCGGCGACGGCACGCGCCAGGCCCAGCAGAATCGACGCGGACAGCTTGTCGTCAAGGAAGCGACTCTTGATGTAGCCGCTCTCCGTCACCGTGGTACGCGGATCCATAGCGATGATGTCTCCGGTCTGAATGCCCAGTTCGAGCACGTCGTCCTTGCTGTCGACGTTCTCGTCGAGCAGGATTTCCATGTTCTTCTCGATGGTCTTGACCGGCTCATCGGCCACATGCGCCGAAGGCTCGGTATTGAGAACCACACCCGTGTAGACATTGCCATCGCGCGTGTAAACGGTGCAGTTCTCGCCATCGGCCGTAGACCACTGATGCCCGCCAAGCGTCGTGGGACGCAGGCGACCATTGTCCTTAATGGAGCGCACCATAGCGCCCAGAGTATCGACATGGCTCGCCAACACGAGCGGCTCGCCCTCGCCACCAAGCTCAACGAGCACGTTACCCTTATTAGAACGCTCGGGCCCAAAGCCCATATCGCGCAGGGTCTCCATCAGATAATCAGTCGCCGCACGGGTATAGCCCGTAGGCGAAGCAATCGAGGTAAGCGCCTTCAACTGGTCAGTAATATAGGAGAGCGTAGAATCCATCTTGGACACCAAAGTCACCCTTTCATATCGAATTAAACTCACAGCAACAATACCACCGCGAACCATCTTTTTACCTAGCGAGATGACCCATCGAGCTCCCCAGAACTGCGCCCGCCACGATAAGCAGATACAAGGCGCCATCCAACAATGCGCCCCTCACATCCCGCCTTTCCGGCACCCCGGCATCTGAGAAAAGAACGCAGGCGATCCCGGGCTTCCCTCCGGGCGCATTCCGCAGGACGTAAAAGACCCCGCCGCGCAACGCGCGCAGCGGGGCCTTTTACATGTCCGAGGACGCGCCCGGAGGGAAGCCCGGGACCGCCGACGGGAGTAATTTACTCAGCCGGGCAGATCTTCTTGAAGAGCTCGATGACGTCGTCGAGCGTCGCCTCGCGCGGGTTACCCGGGAAGCAGGCGTCGGCCATGGCGTCCTTGGCCAGAACCTCGATCTCGTCAGCCTTCATGGCCTCGCAGACGTGCGGGATGTTCACGTCGGCAGAGAGCTGCTTGACGGCGGCGATGGCGGCGTCGGCAGCCTCGTCGGTGCTCATGCCCGTGGTGTCAACACCCATGGCAACGGCAACCTTGGCCAGGCGCTCAGCGCAAACCGGCTTGTTGAACTCCATGGCAATCGGCAGCAGCATGGCGCAAGCGACGCCGTGCGGGGTGTCGTAGTGAGCGGACAGGGTGTGAGCCATGGCATGGTCGATGCCCAGGCCAACGTTGGAGAAGCCCATGCCGGCGACATACTGGCCAAGGGCCATGCCCTCGCGGCCGGAGCCGGGCTGGCCGGACTTGGCCTCGGCGACGGAGTCACGCAGGTTCTCGCTGATCAGCTTAATAGCCTCAAAGTGGAACATGTCGGAGAGCTCCCAAGCGCCCTTGGTGGTGTAGCCCTCGATGGCGTGGGTCAGAGCGTCCATGCCGGTAGAGGCGGTCAGGCCGGCGGGCATGGAAGCCATCATATCGGGGTCGACGACGGCGACCTCGGGGGCGTCGTTGGTGTCGACGCACACGAACTTGCGGACCTTCTCGGGGTCGGTGATGACGTAGTTGATGGTCACCTCGGCGGCGGTACCGGCAGTCGTCGGCACAGCGATGGTGAACACGGCGTGGTTCTTAGTGGGAGCAACGCCCTCGAGGCTGCGGACATCGGCGAACTCAGGGTTGTTGATGATGATGCCGATAGCCTTGGCGGTGTCCATGGAGGAGCCACCACCAATGGTCACGATAGCGTCAGCCTCGGCGGCCTTGAAGGCCTCGACGCCGTCTTTGACGTTCTGGATAGTCGGGTTGGGCTTAATCTCGGAGTAGAGGCTCCAAGCGATGCCGGCAGCATCGAGCTCGTCGGTCACCTTGGCGGTAACGCCAAACTTGACCAGGTCGGGGTCGGAGCAGACGAAGATCTTCTTGTAGCCGCGACGCTGGAGCTCGCCGGGGATCTCCTTGATGGCGCCGGAACCATGATAAGAGATGGTGTTGAGAACGAAACGATTAGCCATTGATAGCCTCCCATCGTGTGCGGGGCACCCATTACGCCCCACGCTATGAATCTCATCCTAACGCTTTTGAAACAAAAAACACGTGAGAACGTCGAAATTGTTAAAGCGTTTCAACATAATAACGGAGTCCTAGTCCTTCCCTCCCGACAGCAGCGAAGGCTAGATTATAGGAGCAATCGCCCAAAGAATACGACCAACTCAGTCTATAAATTGTTTCTGTTTTAGCAATATATGTTTGACAATACGTTTATAAAAGGATACTTTATAGCAAACATCTTAGTTCACTAAATAACATTAGTGAAATGAAAGAGGCGGTAGAGATGTTAGTTCTACCTATAAAGACCCTCTTGGGCCACTACATTTATGATGCCAATCGAAACGAGATACTTGCAGTAAGCAAAGATCTCTTCAATTACATCTCAGAAGTCCAAGCAGGCAAAGTTTGCCACGCCTCCTGTAAATCAGACCAAGAATTCCAGTTACTACAATCATGTGGCTACTGCTGCGATTCGCCATTGCAGGATATCGCTTATCCATCAATTGACCTTTTGAAAGTTAAGCTGGAAAGAAATATACGGATGCTAACCCTTCAGCTGACTCAATCTTGTAACTTCCGATGTGATTACTGTATCTATTCCGGAAACTCCTCATACAACAGAGCCCACAGTCATAACTCCATGTCCATTTCGACGGCAAAACATGCAATCGAATTCTTTAAGATGCACTCGATCGACAACTCAAACCCGGTCGTAGCATTTTATGGAGGAGAACCTCTCCTTCGATTTAATGAAATTAAGCTAATTACTCAATATGCAGAGCAGGTATTTGAAGGAAAACACATCTCATTTCGAATTACAACTAATTGCTCTCTTTTATCTGAAGAAATGGTTAAATTCTTCTTCGATTCTGGGCATGAATTCTATTTGTTAATCAGTCTTGACGGGCCGCAGCAAATCCATGATAAGTCTAGGCATTACGCTAATGGCAAGTCCTCATACCAAACAGTTATAGACAATGTTCATATGGTTTTAGACAGCCATCCTGAACGCAACAAATATGTTCATTTTAATGCCGTAGTCGACACGAACAACATCTATAAAACAGTCTCTTCCTTTATAAATGATAAAGATATCGAAGATTGCGATGTTCAATTCAACTACCTGGAACGCAACGGACGTATCGCCCCCTACAATGACGAGTTCTCAAGTCAGCTAAATTACGCCTTATTTAAAGCAAGAATTATGGATGAGCGCGAAATCGAAAAAGGAAACCGCAACGATAGGCTCGCTTCATATACGCTTGCAAACATCAACCAGAACATAAAGCGATTTGCACCTTCGAACATCCCAGCAAAAGCTATACCCGGTGGCCCATGCGAACCAGGGGTTACGCGTCTATTTGTGACAACAGCAGGAGCGCTTCTTCCTTGCGAAAGGGTCAGCGAAACAACGAAGGAAATGTATATCGGCACATTGGATTCAGGATTTGATTTAGGTCAAATTGAAAAGATAATCAATGTTTCAAAGCTGACCAGCGATTCATGTAAAAAATGTTGGGCATTTCAGCTGTGCACCCAATGCATAAAAAGCGCAGATTGCGAAGGAGTAATAAGCCCTGATTACAAGCGAACAGCATGCGACAATTCAAAACGAATTGCCTTTGACCGACTTAATCAGAAAATACTTCGCTTTGAGCTTCATAGACATGAAGTGTCCATTGCAACAGCTCTAAAAAGGAACAAGCGATAAAAATCATGAAGACAATCGGACTTATATGTTTCACAAGAGCTGACTATCCTCTTCTGATTGGATTGCTAGGAAATGGCTACAATATCCGGGTATCAACGCCATGCGGCATTCTACCGGACGGCCTAGATGTCGCCAACCTTGTTAATTGCAAGGAAATTGGCATAAGAAATCGAATTAACTATGTAACGACAATCGATGAATCAGACCTGGTTGTCGTTTTATCGACGAAAGAAAGCGCCGCAGGACTCGTAGAATTTAGTAAACACGCTGAAACCTACGCTCATTCTGTAAATAAGACGGTTGTCAGCCAACTCGCCGCTGAACGAATCGAGTCTAGCAAAAGCGACATGCAGGAATTAGCCCTGATACCAAAAATTGTTGTCGGGAATCTATATACACCCGCCAATTCAACAATAACGTTCAGTAGCATCGTTAGCGAGATGAGAAAGCACCATCCCAATCTATGCGCGTTGAGCTTCAATCCTTTAAATGAAATCTGGGGCTGCAACACCCTTAGTTTTGATGGTGGCCAATCTGCCGTCATCAAAATGAATGAGCAGATCAACCTCATCATTGAGAATGATAAATCCGACCTAGCTCTATTAGAGACGCCCAATGTGCTTATGAAATACAACGACCACATTTTCGGAGATTACGGATTGGGGTCGATTGCTGCATGTCGAGCTTTCTGCCCTGACTTAGCCATTATCAATATCCCATACACGATAGCCGACTACGACATAATGCTAGGGCTCATGCCCGTAATTGAAACGCTTACGCAAGCAGAGATAGTTCAATTTGAAATTACAAACGAAGTACTTGACGCCACAGAGGGGTTGGAGACGCATGAATTTCAAATAAGCTATTCATCTAGCGATAAAGCTATTCAAGCAGCAAGAGAACTTCGACTAAGAGGAATACCCAGTTTCTCAGCCAGCTTAGATCCAGAAGAATCATTACTATGCTGCAAGACAATCGAGGACGAGTTGTTTGATTTCGATCTTGGGGTACTGAAATGACAGCATATTGTAAAGATGAAACCATCTACGCAGAAATCGAAAAAGCAATAAGCAATATTAGAGATTTGGATTTGACTCAATTTGATCAAGATCTAAGAAATCAACGATTGACCAATTCCCCATTCAGCTTGTCCTCATCGGATCTAGTTCGACTGCTAATTTTTCTTGAAAGCAGGTTTTCTGTTTACGTTGAGTACTCGTCGATTGAAAACATAGGGTTCAACAGTGTTGAGGAGGTGAAGAAGGTAATAGAACAGTCAGAAACAATCGAACAATGAGAGGCAAATCATGAGAAGTATTCGACCATTTAACATGCATGCAGTAAATAGCGTCATTCATTTTATTAGAAATTGCCCATGCGGTTATTGCAGCTGCATGTACTGCAACGTACTGCGTAATTCTCCGCACGAAGCAGAAGTCGGTTCCAATGCGATTGAGGCGATGACGCGTGGTGGCTACTGGTCCTAAATCGAGCAAGACAGCTACAAACGAATATCGAATCTCAATTGAAGGTAACCCTTATCCGCATGCTCTAGCTCTCACCAACCCAGTGGGAGACAACCTCAACATCAAAAGACATGGGTTCACGGGTCCACTAGGACAGCTATTGAGTCTTAAATACACCGTTTATGACGATACAAATGAAAAGCTCTTTACTGTCGTCGACGGTGGCTTTAGTAACATGCCCAGGGTTGCGCTCGTCATCGAACACAAGGAAGTTGCGGTGTTCGATTATGGCCTAAACAGACTTGAGATGAAGTGCATAACGAACATACCGAATTACTCAATAAAAGGTAACTTCCTTTTTGGAGATTACGATATATTCAGCCAACGGGAAGTGAGGGTATCTTCAGTTACCGTTCTTCAATGTGATAAACAATCGTGCTTTAGCATACAGGTTTTGGATAAAGCCGAATTAGCTGCCGCAATTGGCATACCCACAGCCATTGCCCTTCTTAGAGCTCGCATTGAAGAGCATCTCGAATAACTCGCAAATAGCAGTTGGTAGCAACGTTCAGGAGCTAGATAGTTTTTCTGGCTCCTGAAACTGTATTACATAGTCTGCAAATTGTTCAAAACCATGTCCATGATCCGCAATGATGACGATACGCTCTTTCATCTCCTGTGCAACCACCGCCTTCAAAAAGGATATCGAAGCATTATCTAAATTGTTGCAAGGCTCATCCAAAATAATAATAGAATAGCTGCTCAAAAAGGCCCTACAAAGTAATAGAGAAGCCAGTTCTCCGCCAGACAAATTGTGTCCCCTAGTTCCAATGATGGGATTGGCTTCAAATAATTTATCGAGGCTAAAACCCTTCAAAAGATAGATGAGTTTTTCAGAGTCAATATCTACAAGACCATAGTAAAGAGCCTTCCTGAAAGTTCCCCCCATTATCAAATGTCTTTGCGGCATAGTTGCGCAGGGTAGCTGGATTAAAGTCAAGCCATCGAAAATGACAGTAGACTCATTAACACACAGTCTGCCGGCAACTGGCGACAATAATCCATTCAATACTTCCAGAAATGAAGATTTGCCACATGCATTAGGGCCGCTTACTAAAACCAGACAAGGTGCCTGTATCGTGCAATCTGGAATTGTTATCCTCTCATTAGTTTCGCTCGACGAAAACGAGAGACTGATTCCTTTCCAACTAATTCGATCAGCGTGATCGAAGCATATCAAATTAGGTTTTCCAGCTTCCAAAAGACGACGTAATTCCAAGACACGGCGCAACGACCTAAACGACGGTTGAAGCTGAGCCCAACAATTCAGAACAAGAGGAAAAGGAGAATAGCATAGAAGCACAAGTTGATAACTCTGCACCGCAATCCCGACCGTCAGCCCGCGCTTTAACACAAGGAAAATAAGCAGCAGAACTGAAAGCAAGCCAGTAATGATGTTGCCAGCGTTAACTATTTCAGTTGCCAATCTCGCAAAGACACTCTCCTCAACTCGAGAGTTCCTGCAGGCTTTAAGCATCTTTTTATAGCGAAGTAATTCCAAGTTAATTGAACGAGAAATTCGAATGTAAAGTCGACAATTTATTAGTTGGGCTAAATAAGCAGAACCCCTCGCCTGGGCCTCCAATGCCTTTTCGCTCTTAGTCGATAGCTTACTAAGAGCGAACGGATATAGAAGCGAAATAAACAATGCCGAAACACAAACAGGGATCAAAAGCAACAAAGAGATATTAGATAGCGCCACAAACGATGCCAAACCCGTCACTAAGCACGGAAGAAACGCAGTTGTAAATATTCCAATCATCGGCTGTAGGTTCCCAGCCTCTTCAATGCGCGATAACAGGTAGTCACTGTCTTTTGCTAAAACTAAGGGCCGCTCTAAAGCGCGGCGGGCAAGCAATCTATAGAAGCAGTTAGCGCCATCGGAAGCCAATTGCTCCGCATATTTTGATCTGAACAGGTTTGTCACCAGCTCAACTGAGAGCAATACTAGCAGGCCTAACCCAATGTATAAAACGTTACGATAATTAGAGCGAAGCAGGCCATAGTCTATAATCAACGATTCAGCTTTAACAACAGACAGCTCTACCAGGGCAGATAAAATGCAGAGCACCATCAACTTGATTACTGTCGTCTTATTTTGAATAAAAAGCTCTGGCATATGTCCATCCCCTCAACTAATAATTATAGCTAGAAAGATGGCATTTTTATTCTATAGCCTCAAGCAGCACGCTTTGCTGACGTCAAATCTTGTCATTACGAACATGCACCTTAGCGCTTAAGACTCGTGGTCTGCCAGTCAGCTACGATGCGGGCCCATTTCCTGTGCAAATCGCGTTCACGGTCGATGAACATGATGGCAAACGCGATAAACAGCAGCACGCTCGCCACCGCAATGGCGTGCAGGCCCATGCGCTCAATACACCAGTTGCCCAGCACGGCGCCAAACACAAAGGTGAAGATCACGCCAAAGTACAGTACGCCGTTTTCCAAAAAGCCGCGCTTGTGGGTGATGATATAGTCGTCCACGTTTTGCAGGGCGTTGCGCAAGTTGCCGATGCACATGGTCGTGGCGATGCCGTGACCGTGGATCTTGCGGAAGCTCTCGACCTGCATACCGCAGGCAAATGAGGTAAGGCAGTTGGCAAGCAGGTTGAAATCGCCGCCCGGGATAAAGCTCACGCCCAGCAAGATGACGGCTTCAAAGAACACCGTCACCTGACGCCAGTGGATCACGCTGCCAAAACGCTCGTGTACCAGGTCGGCAAGCATAATGCCCACAGCAAACGAAACCACGGGGAAGAAGTAGCGCCCCGCCAGCGCCCAGTTGCCCTCCGAGATGCTTACACCCACGAGCAGGATGTTGCCCGTCTGCGCGTTGGCGAAAACATGATCGCGCCCAATGTACGAATACACGTCCATAAAGCCACCGGCGAGCGCCAAGATAATGCCCAGCTCAATGGACTCCGATATCTGTTTGGCACGCTGCATCGTCGTGCATCCTCCTTGTTGACGACCCTCTCGTGCGTTGGCGGAAACATAGCCGCCGTTCATACTGTAACCCATTGACAACATGGCGTGCGCGCGAGACGGGTTCTTCGACACGGGGATACACAGTCTGGAAACAAACGGCTCCCGCATCGACACGCCGATCCGCCAGCCCATGTACTCCACCAGTCTTTTTAGCCCCGTCCCAAAAAGACTGGTTACAATTACGTGCAGCATACAAACACCGGGAGGGATCGTGGCAAAAAAGCCTCAGCACGCTCAGAACAACCAGCGCAGTCAGCAGGGCAAACAGGGCCAGCAGCAAAGGCGCGGCGGTAAGGCGCAGGGTGGGCACACCACGCACACCCAGGCAGCGCCCTCACGCCCCTGGCGTCCGGGTCGCGATAAGTTCCTCCCCGTCAGCCGCGCCGACATGAACGCGCGCGGCTGGGACCAGTGCGACTTCGTCTACATCTGCGGCGACGCCTACGTGGACCATCCCAGCTTTGGCATGGCCATCGTCAGCCGCGTCCTTGATGCACACGGTTACAAGGTGGGCATTATCTGCCAACCCGACTGGACCGACCCCGCCAGCATCACGGTGCTCGGCGAGCCGCGCCTGGGCTTTCTCGTCAGCGCCGGCAACATGGACTCCATGGTCAACCACTATTCGGTGACCAAGCACCGCCGCCACACCGACGCCTATACCCCTGGTGGCGAGGAGGGGCACCGCCCCAATCGTGCCGTCACGGTCTACGGTAACTTCATCCGCCAGACGTTTAAGGATGCCCCCATCATCATCGGCGGCATCGAGGCGAGCCTGCGCCGTCTGGCCCACTACGACTACTGGCAGGACAAGCTCAAGCGCTCGGTACTACTCGACTCGGGCGCCGACATCCTCATCTACGGCATGGGCGAGCACGCGATCGTCGAGATCGCCGACGCGCTCGATGCCGGGCTGCCCGTCGACCAGATCACTTATATCAACGGCACCGTCTACCGCACCAACTCGCTCGACGAGGTCTACGACTACGACCTGCTGCCCAGCTGGGACGACCTTACCGCCGACAAGCTCAACTATGCGCGCAGCTTTAACGTGCAGCAGCAGAATATGGACCCCATCACCGGACATCGCCTGGTAGAGCCCTACCCCAACAGCGTCTATGTGGTGCAGAACCCGCCGTCCGCGACGCTTACCACCGACGAGATGGACGAGGTGGCCGAACTCCCCTACGCACGCGATTGGCATCCCGATTACGACGCAGCGGGCGGCGTGCCGGCTTTTGCCGAGATCAAGTTTTCAATCAGCTCCAACCGCGGGTGCTTTGGTGAGTGCTCGTTTTGCGCGCTGACCTTCCACCAGGGCCGCGTGCTGCAGATGCGCAGCCACGACTCGATCATGCGCGAGGCCGAGCTGCTCACACACGACCCCGAGTTTAAGGGCTACATCAACGACGTGGGCGGACCGACGGCCAACTTTAGCCGCCCGGCCTGCGACAAGCAGCTCAAACACGGCGTGTGCAAGAACAAGCGTTGCCTGTGGCCGAGCGTATGCAAGAACATGGTAGTCGACGAGAGCGGCTACACGCAGTTGCTGCGCGACCTGCGCCAGCTGCCGGGCGTCAAGAAGGTCTTCGTCCGCAGCGGCATCCGCTTTGACTACACTATGGCCGACGCCTCGGACGAGTTTTTGCGCGAGCTACTGGAGCACCATGTCTCGGGCCAGCTGCGCGTAGCGCCCGAGCACGTGAGTGACGCGGTGCTCTCCGTAATGGGCAAGCCGAGCCGCGCCGTCTATGATGCGTTCTGTCGTAAATTTGAACGCCTGAACCGCGAATACGGACTCAAGCAGTATGTAGTGCCGTACCTGATTTCGAGCCACCCCGGCTCGACGATGAAGGAGGCCGTGGACCTTGCCGAAGCCGTGCGCGACATGGGCTACATGCCCGAGCAGGTGCAGGACTTCTACCCCACGCCGTCCACCATGTCGACCTGCATGTACTACACCGGCGTAGACCCGCGCACCATGGAGCCGATCTATGTGGCACGCGATCCGCACGAAAAGGCCATGCAGCGCGCGCTGATTCAGTATCGCAAGCCCGAGAACTACAAGCTCGTGCGCGAGGCGCTGGAAAAGGCCGGCCGCCGCGATCTGATTGGCTACACCAAGCATTGCCTGATTCGTCCCGTGCCGCCGCGCCCGGGCGAGACGTCTGCTGGCGGTGGGCATGGCACCGACAAGAAGGGTGGCAAGGCCCACGGTGGTGCCGCCGGCAAGGGGCCCAAAGGTAGCAAGGGGCACGGCGGCATGTCGCGTGCGCAGAACACTGCCGGTCGCAATCGCGCGGCCCAGGGGCGTCAGGGCGCCAACGGAGGCGGGCGTCGCAACTAGGGCAGCGGTGCGCTCGCTGCGTCCATCCCACACGCGTGGCGCAGCGACCGCATTGCCTCAACGAGGACGACGCCGGCGATAGCGACCGTGATTATCACGTCGAGCGGCGTGTTCACAAACCAGAGCAACGTCATGAGATACGACCCGGCATTAAAGGCAAAGTGCAGCAGGATCGTGTAGCGGAGCTTTCCGGTCGTCACGAGCACCCAGCCAAAAATGAGGCCGGCAGCGCCCGCATAGCAGCCCTGCACCCAGTTCATATGCATAAAACCGAAGATCGCCGCCTGCAGCACAATCGCCGCGGCGATACCCCACGTGCTTGGGGCCGCCCAGGGCACCATGGCGCCACTCTGCGCGCTCACACGACGCCGGCACTTCCAAAGTGGGCGGCACTGCGGATTAAACGCTTGGAGCGAAAACTCAAAAATAATGCCGCGCACCAGCAGCTCTTCACAAAATGGGGCGCCGAGCACCGTAGTCAGGACGGCGAGATAGCTGGTGTCGCCCATACCCGTTTCCTCGACAAGCTCGCTGTAGTCGGCCGCGGCATCGGGCAACAGCGACAGCACGGCGTCGGTCACGTAGCCAACGACCACCTGCAGGGCAAGGCCGATCACGATAACGCAGGCGATGCGCTTCCACGCCCCACGCGCTCCCCCGCCGAGCGGATGCTCGCCCTGCCAGCGCGCCATAAACGAGCGCGGCCACAGATAACGCCACCACAGCAGCGCCATCAAAAACGACGCCATCTGCGCGGCAGCCTGAAGCAATTGAATATCAAGGTCGTCAATCGAAAAGCCTATGAACACCGACGCGACGCCCAGAGCGGAAAACAAAACAACGCTCAGGGCAATATCGGCAGCGACGACGCCAAAACAGGCAAGCGCCCAAATCATCGCATTGAGCATGCCAACCTCCTCAAGAACCGTTCCCTAGTTCTACCACAAACTGACAAAACGCTGATCCCTTGGGGGCGGAGGAAAACGGATTATTTTGTTGTCGAGCTAGAACTTGTGATGGCTTCTAAAGCGCGATGACATCCGAGATGTCGAGCACTTGAGCATCAGCGACATCGTGCGTGGCAAGCAACAGCATACGGCCGTCGAGCAGGTCGAGCACAGTCTTGGCCGTCGCATCGCGCGCGGAGGCATCCAGGCCGGTAAAGGGCTCGTCCAGAATAACGGCACCGCCCGGGCACAGCAGGGCTCGAGCGATCTCGACGCGACGGCGCTGTCCGCCCGAAAGCTCGGCCACGCGAGCATGCACATCGATTCCCGGCACCAGCAGGCGCAGCAATGCCGCGGCGCTCGAAGCATCCACGCGTACATCGGCGCACACCAGCACGTTTTCCAGCGTCGAGGCGGACTCAACCAGGCGCGCATCCTGAAACACCATCGAGCACGGCGCGCACTCCCCCGCTGCCAACGAAAGCAGCGTCGACTTGCCCATGCCCGAAGCGCCCATCACACAGATACGCCCACCCGCAGGCACGTTGAGCACCAGTCTGTCGAGCGCCGGCGCCCACGGAGCGCGATCGCCCACGGCAAGCGCAAGCTCCGCTGCAGCGCCATCGCTCGCAGCCCCCGCACGCCCGCGCAGTCCATGTCCATGCGCCCGCACGGCCGCGCGCCACGCCACGGGTCCCGAAACCCGCAGCAGCCACACCAGCACGCGCTCGCACGCCCACGAGGCGGCAACGACCAGCACGGTCCAAGCCAGCAGGTCGGCCGTCTCAATCAAAAGCTTTGCCTGATAGATGCGCTCACCCACGGTGCCCACCGCCATGCCGATCAGCTCGGCTGCCACGCCGGCCTTCCAGCTCATGCCGATCACGGCACGGGCACACGAAAGCACAAACGGCAGGACTTCGCGCCAGGTATGAGCGCAAAACAGGCGCCATCCCCGCACGCCATGCAGGCGGAACATCTGCTCCAGCGGCTTATCCACTTGTGCCAAGCCCTCGACCAGAGAGAAATACACGCCCGGCAGCGCCATCAAAAAGACTGCCGCGATGCTCACGCGCGCCGACCCCAGCCAGATAAGCAACAGGACCACCACGCAGGCGACCGGCGTCGCCTTTACAAACGACAGCGCCGGAGCCACCAGGTGCGCAAACGCACGCGAACGTGACGAAATCCCGGCAAGTACGCCACCGCACACCGCGGCAAGCGCCAACCCGCCCAGTATCCGCGCGCCCGAGCCCGCCAAAATCGCCCAGGTACCGCCATCGCGCACCAGGCGCAGCAGCGCCAAGGCAACAGCACCCGGCCCCGGCAAAATCAGCGGCTGCGCCACCAGCGCCGCCACCAGCATCCACGCGGCAAGCCAAAAGGCGGCGACGGCACCTACTGCCGCCACCGCCTTCATACGCTCTGTCATTTGTCGAGCAAACGCACGCACGGGCTACTCCAAGTAGTAGAAATCGTCAGCCGGAAGCTTACCACCAACGGCGCTCGCGTCCGCGTCGAACAGTACCTGCAGATACCCGCTAAGTGCCGCCTTCATATCCTTGCCCGTCTGGCAGACAAGCATGCACCCGGGAATCGCCTTCTCGGCGATCTTGGCGTTATCCACGATGCCGGCATCGACCACGGCCTGCGCCCAGTCTGCCGGCGCCGCATTGACAGCCTTAACGCTCGCCGCATGGCAGCTCAAGAACTCCGCCACGGCCTCGGGATGTTCCTCGGCAAACGCGCGGCGCACCACGGTCACGCCCGTCAGCAGGCGCGAGCCCGTGTCACCCGCCAGCTCGTCCCACACATCGGTCAGGCTCACCGGCGCCGATAGCTTGCCCTCGCTCTTGGCGATGGCAGCGGTCTTGAACGGCTCCGGCAGCACGCCCACGGCGGACGGGTCGGCAAGCAGCGCCGACAGCACCTCGGTGGGCTCGCTCTTAAACTCAAGCGCCACCTGGCCAGTCAGACCTGCGCGCTCCAGCAAATAGTTCATGACGTACTCCGGCGTGGTGCCCTTGCCCGTCATATAGACGGTATGGCCCGCCAGATCGCCAAACGAGGTCACACTCGCGTCGCCCGTCACCACGCTCAGCACGCCGAGCGTATTGATGTCGATGACCTGCACCGCGTCCTCGGTCTTGTTGTAGAGCACACTCGCCACGTTGGCGGGCACCAAGGCGATATCGACATCGCCCTGAATGACCTTGGGCACGATTTCGTCGGCCGCGGCGCTGATCGCAAAGTCGAACTCGTTATCCGTCTCGCCACGCGCCGCCTGGTCCATAAACTGCACCAGACCGATCGACGTCGGTCCCTTGAGCGAGGCGACATGCGCCTCGACCGGCTCGGCGGCAGCAGCACCCGCAGCGGCCGAGCCTGCAGCAGACCCAGCCACCGCGGCCCCGCCGCTGCAGCCAGCCAACGCAAGCGACAGCGCGCCCGCGGCAAGCGCCGAGGCAAACCCTCGGCGCGAAAGCTCAAATTCAAACGCGCGCATCGTTAGCACATCCCTTCGTTAGGCATCGTCCAGGCGTGGTGGTCAGTGTGCAGCAACTCCTCGGCCAGCGGCGAGAGCGGCGCACCCAAGAACTCGCGGTAGCACGCCCGGACATCGGGGTTCTCGTGCGAGAAGCGAATGTCCGCAGCGGCATCCAGGCCCCACAGCACCTGACCGCGCTCGGCTGCCAGCTCGCAGCCGTCGTGGATGGGCTGACCGCCGCCACCGACGCAGCCGCCCGGGCACGCCATGACCTCAACGAAGTCATAGCTCACGCGGCCGTCACAAATCGCGTCGAGCAGACGGGCAGCGTTGCCCAGCCCGTGTGCCACGGCGACGCGCACCTTGGTGCCATCGATATCGGCCACGGCCTCCTTCCAGCCATTCAGGCCACGCACGTCGGTAAAGAAATCCGCATCGGGGTTCTTGCCCGTCACCAGGTAATAGGCCGAGCGCACGGCAGCCTCCATCACGCCTCCTGTGGCGCCAAAGATCACGCCCGCGCCCGTGCCGAAGCCCAGCGGCGTATCGAGCAGCTCCTCAACCAGCGTGTCCACGCTCACGTGGTTCGCGCGGATCATGCGCACCATCTCGCGTACCGTCAGCGCAACGTCAACGTCGGGCGCGCCGTCCTCGCCCACCATGCTCGGCAGCGCGCACTCGGCCTTCTTGGCCGTACACGGCATCACGGACACCACAAACAGGCGCTCGGGCTCCACGCCCAGCACCTTGGCGTAGTAGGTCTTGGCGATGGCGCCGAACATCTGCTGTGGCGACTTTGACGTGGACAGGCTGTCGACAAACTCCGGGTAGCGCGCCTTCACAAAGCGCACCCAGCCCGGGCAGCAGCTCGTAAACATGGGCCAGCCGCGGCTGTCGCCTTCGCCCTTGGCGGCCTTACCCAGGCGTTCGAGCAGCTCGGAGCCCTCCTCCATAATGGTGAGATCAGCCGAGAAATCGGTATCGAACACGTACTCAAAGCCCACGCGGCGCAGCGCGCAAGCCAGGCGCTCGACGGTAGCCTCCTCGCGCGGAATGCCGAGCTCCTCGCCCCAGGCGCTACGCACGGCCGGCGCAATCTGCACCAGCACGATTTTGTCGGGATCGGCGAGAGCATCGAACACGGTCTCGGTATCGTCGCGCTCGCGCAGTGCGCCCGTCGGACAATGTGTAATGCACTGACCGCACGCGACGCAATCGGTCTTCCCAATCGGCGCACGCCCGCGGGTGCCCACGGCAGTATGCGTGGCGCGGTTGGTCAGGTCCCAAATCCCTAAGCCCTGCACGCTCTCGCACACCTTGATGCAGCGCATGCATTTAATGCACTTGTCATTATCGCGGATGATAGGGAAATCGAAGTCCCAGCCCTCGCGCGCCAGGTGCTGCTCGTACGGCAGATAGAAGATGCCCAGGTCGTTGGCGATGGTCTGCAGGTTGCAGTTACCGCTGCGCACGCAGCTCGTACAGCGCGAGTCATGCTGGGACAGCAGCAGCTGCACGTTGGTGCGACGCGCCTCGCGGGCCTTGGGGCTGTTGGTGTGGACCACCATGCCGTCGAGTACGTAGTTGTTGCAGGCGGCAACCAGCTGGTCGCAGCCCTCAACCTCGACCACGCACACGCGGCAGCCGCCGATCTCGTTTAGATCGCGCAAGTAGCACAGGGTGGGAATCTGAATGCCGACGGACTTGGCTGCGTCTAGGATCGTGGTGTGCTCGGGCACCACGACCTCGCAGTTATCGATCGTGAGCTTGACCATGTTGAGTGCTCCGCTTTCGGTGTTGTCGCTGACAGTGGTTTTGTTGGGCTCTACCATTCCAGGTTCCTCCCTCCACGGAACGCGCCAAAGCCAAAGTGGTCGCAACGCAGGCAGCGGCTTGCCTCCTGGCGTGCCTCCTGTTCGGTAAGGCCCTGCTCGACCAGATTCCAATCGTGGATGCGTTCGCCGGCCTCGCGCTCGCCCAGCTCGCAGCGGCCGCACTCGTGCTTGCCCTTAAACTGCACGGTCGGCAGCTCAACGTCGAGCTTGATCTTATGGTCAAAGCCCAGGTAGCGGTCGATATTTGCCGAAGCCACGCGGCCGGCGTTGATGGCTCGGATGACGGTGGCGGGACCGGTCTGGCAGTCGCCGCCGCTAAAGAGGCCATCGAAGTTGGGCACGGCGCCGTCCGAATCGGTGACGACGCGACCCCACTTGCAGGCGATACCCATGTCCTCAAACGGCTTGGAATCGATGTCCTGGCCAATGGCCACAAACACGCGCTCGCAGGAAATGACGCGCTCGGGCGTGGCGGCGGCACGCGGGGCCGGACGCCCACGACGGGGCTCACCGATAATCTGCGGCTGCACGCGCAGGCCGCTCACGCGACCATCTTCATCCGTCTCGATGGCGAGCGGGGCCGTCAGCTCCAGAACCTCGCAACCCTCGGCCTGGGCGCCGGCAATCTCGGCATCCTGGGCCGTCATGTCGCAGATACGACGGCGGTAGACGATGCTCACCTTTTCGGCACCGCAGCGCACAGCAGAACGGGCCACGTCCATGGCAACGTTGCCGCCGCCGATGATGCACACGCGCTGGCCGCTCAGGTCGGGCAGCTCGTCGTCACCGATGGAGCGCAGCATCTTGACGGCCGATTCCACGCCGGTCGCCTCTTCACCCGGAAGGCCGAGCTTCTTGTCGCTGTGGGCACCGATGGCCAGGTAGACGGCATCGAACTCGTCGCGCAGGCGGGCAAGCTCCTCGCCGTTGACGGAGTGGTCGAGTTCCACGTCGATGCCGGCGCTCAAGATCCAGTCGATCTCGGCCTGCAGGCGCTCGCGCGGCAGACGGTAGCTGGGAATGCCGTAGCGCAGCATGCCGCCCAGGTGGTGGCGCTGCTCAAAGATGGTCACCTTATGGCCCATCACGGCCAGGTAGTAGGCACAGGAAAGGCCGGCCGGGCCGCCGCCGATCACGGCGACGCGCTTGCCGGTGTTGTCCACTACATGGGGCTTGTGGTCGTTGAGGTCGCTGTGCTCAACGGCAAAACGCTTGAGAGCGAGGATGTTCATGGGGTCGTCGACCATGCCGCGACGGCAGTGCATCTCGCAGGGGTGCTCGCATACCAGGCCGCAGACGAGCGGCAGCGGGTTGTTTTTGCGGATGACTTTGACGGCGTCGGCATAACGGCCGGCCTCGACGAGCGAAATGTACCCGGGAATGTCGACGTGCGCCGGGCAGCCCGATACGCACGGAACGCGTGCCTCGCGGTCAAAGCCGCAGGAGTGCTCGCGAATGTGGTGCTCAAAGTCGTCGCGAAAGCCGCGAATGGCGGTAAGCGCCATGGCGCCGGCCTCGTAGCCGATGGCGCAGTCGCTCGAAAGGTAGATGGTGCGGGCGGTGCGCTCAATCAAGTTGAGCGTGGACTCGTCGGCGCGGCCCTCGAGCACATCGGCGAGCAGATCGCTCAGCGCGCTCAGGCCCACGCGGCAGGGTGTGCACTTGCCGCAGCTCTGAGTGGAACACAGGTTGACGAGCGCTGCCGTAAACTCAACGGGACACGGGGCGAGCGAACTCACCGCCAAGCGGCGTCCGAGTGCATCGTGCAGGTCGTCCATGACGGCCTGGGCGTGGCTGCGTTCCATTACATGCAGTCGAGCCATAAGATCCCCTCTCACATGGCAGCCCGGAGGCGAAGCCGGGCGAAATTGCTACATGCACAACACTGACCTAAAAAGTTGTTAGGTCTCCACGCAGTTCGGCAGGCGGCATGAAATGTCACCCTCAGCGGTGAAATAGAACATTACCGCAGATAAATGCCATATTTGATAAAACGCGTTACCAAATGACAATGCCCCGTCCACGCAATCACGTGGACGGGGCATTGCTCTAGGTATGCGGCCAGCGACCCTGTTGCCTTTACTTAAGCTCGGGCCAGAAGTCCTTGTTGGCCTCGATCATGTCGTCGAGAACCTCCTTGGCGACCTTCATCGACGGCACGGTCTTGTTGAGTGTGAAGGCCTTGAGCGCCTTCTCGTACGAACCCTCGATCGTAGCCTCGACCACGAGCTTCTCGGAGTTCAGCTGCTGCATCATAAGACCTTGCTGGAACAGAGGAATGTTGTCGCGGCTGATGACCTCGGGGCCGTTCTTGCCAATGTAGGCAGGCAGCTCGACCATAGCGTCGTAGGGCATGTTGGGGATAGCGCCCTTGTTCTCGCAAATGACCAGGAAGCGCTGCTTGGTGTCGTTCTTCAGAGCGATAGCCAGGTCGGCAATCCAGTCGCCGTGGCTGCCCGCATAGAACGTGCTCTCGTCGATCTCGCCCGTCTTCTCGTAGTGATCGATACCATCAAAGAGGTTCTTCTCACGCGTCTCCTCAACCTCGTTAGCACGGGTGCGCTCGGGGTTGGAATGCTCGACGAACTCCTTCTGCTGCAGGTAGTAGTTCAGGTACGTGTTGGGCAGGTACTCCGGGAAGCACTCCATGATCTCGTACTCGCCCTTCCAGACGTAGTACCAGCTGCCCTTGGTGTGGCGGTTCTGCTCGGGGTGCTCGTCAGTGGCCTCCTCGGGCTTCTTGGACATCAGCGAGCCCATGCCCTTGAGGTAGGAGTCGGGCAGTAGAATCTCGTGCTCCTTGATGTACTCGCGCAGCTGCGGCAGGACCTCCTCGCCCTTGTGGCGGATCGAGGTGAACCAACCAAAGTGGTTGAGGCCAAAGTAATCGTACTCGACATCCTTCTTGTCGATATCGAGTGCGGCGCAAACCACGTCGATGATCGCGATCGGCATGTCGCAGATGTTGATGATGCGAGCGTTGGGACGCAGCACGCGGCAGCCCTCGGACACGATGGCAGCAGGGTTGGAGTAGTTGAGAATCCAGTAGTCCTTCTTAGCGTACTTCTCAACGTCATCGATCAGCTCGACCATGGGGAAGATGGTGCGCATGCCGTAGGCAAGGCCGCCGCAACCGCAGGTCTCCTGGCCCACGCAGCCGTGACGCAGCGGAATCTTCTCGTCCTGCTCGCGCATGGCGTAGCCGCCCACGCGCATCTGGGCAAACACGAAGCTGGCATCCGTAAAGGCAGTCTCCTTGTCGGTGGTCACCGTGAGCTTGATGTCCAGGCCGAGGTCCTCGTGCAGAATCCAGTCCACGAGCACGCCGATCTTGCGCTGGCGCTCCTCGTTGATGTCGTACAGACGAATCTCGTCAACGTCGAGCTCGTCCTTGCGCAGAGCGATGGACTTGACGATGCCGGGGGTAAAGGTGGATCCGCCACCACACAGAGTAATGATCATTGTTTACTGCTCCTTCTCAATTGCATTCTCGACTTTGTCGCGCATCTCGGCGACCTTCATGCCAAAGATGATCTGGATATTGTTGCCGTTGCGGTTGATGCCGCTGTTGGGCACGTGGTTGATGAGGTTCTCATCGATGAGGTCCGGGTTCTTAACGTTCACGCGGAGACGCGTAAAGCAGTTCTCGAGCTCCTCGATGTTGTCCTTGCCGCCAAGACCTGCGACCAGGTCGGCAATACCTGCATCGACGCCCTCTGCGGGAGCTGCGGCAACAGCGCCCTGCTTCACCGCGACAGACGCGGCGGCCTCGCCCTCGGCAACGGACTCAGCAAGCTCGGACTCCTCCTCGCGACCAGGCGTGTGGAGGTTGAGCTTCTTAATAAGGAAGGTGAAGAGGAAGAAGTACAGCGCGGCGTTGACGACTCCGAGCACGAGCATCATCGGCCAGTTGGTCTTATCGACACCAAGAACCAGGTTGGAAACCACGATGTTGATGATGCCGCCTGCAGTCGAAGCGGGCACGGAGAGGACCTTGAGCAGGACCAGGAAGATACCGGAAAGAACCGAGTGAACGACAAAGAGCACGGGAGCGGCAAAGACAAAGAGGAAGTCCATGGGCTCGGTCACGCAGGAGAGCACGGCGGTGATGATCAGCGGGATGATAACGGCCTTGGTCTTATCCTTGTTCCCCTTGTAAGCGGTGAAGATAAAGGCGAGACCGATACCGATGTAGGGCCACAGATTGTTGAAGGTATAGCTGTTGAAGTAGGTGCTATCGGAGAAGGGCTGGCCCGTCATTGCCATCTCGGCAACACGGATGGGATAGGCGCCGGCGATAACCTGATCGCCCAGCGTAAGGGTGCCACCCACATCGGAGAACTGGAACGGGGTGTAGATGAGGTGGTGCAGACCGGTGGGAACGAGCAGCTTGTTGAGCATGCCGTAAATAAAGAGGCCGATGTTGCCGGATTCCTTAATAATGCCGGCGACGGAGGAGATGGCACCCTGAACCGGAGGCCAAACGATGCAGAAGCCCGCGCCCATGATCCAGGAGATGATGATCATGATCAGGAACGGGAAGCGAACGCCCGAGAACATCGAAAGGGCAATGGGGAACTGCTTGTTCGAGTACTTGTTGAACACGGCGCCCGTGATGCAGCCCAGGATGATGCCGCCAAACACGCCGGTATCGAGCACCTGAATGCCCATAACGGTGCTCTGGCCGGTTCCGGTAAGGCCGAGCATGCCGCTCGCTTCGGCAAGAGAGCCGGTGGCGTTGAGCACGATGTTGTTAGCCTGCAGGAACAGGAAGAACGACATCAGGGCAATCAGCGAAGCATGGCCCTTGTTCTTCTTTGCCATGGCGCCGGCGATGCCCACGCAGAACAGAATCGAGAGGTTGTTGATGATAAACATCAGCGACTGATAGACAACGGCGCCCACAAGCTGGAACGGACCGGAGCCCAGCACAGGGATCACGGCGCAGATGGTCTTGTTGGTCAGAATGATGCCCACGATGAGCAGGATGCCGGCAACCGAGAGATACATCATCGGCTGAACGATCGACTTCGCGAACACCTCCAACGGCGCTTTGAAATTGAACTTCTTTTTTGCGGTCATAGCGGTACTCCCCTTCCTTTTCCGCAAATTGAGATAGGTGTGCCCTGGACAAGACCGTGAGCCTTGCCTTATATCAATCGATGTGTGGGCACGTTATGCCTAGAGACCAGGTTCTCCAAGCAGGTTAACAATGTGATATGCGAGATAACTCTTCTCGGCATCGGTAACGACAACGTTATAGGTAGACGCTAAGTGGTCGGCAATTGACTCCGCACACGAGAACGCCCTCGGATACGCCGTTTCATCGATACGGAACAGCGCGTCGCCATTGACCTGCCCCGCCGCGGGATCGAGCGCTCGCTGCGCAAAAAACTGCAAATGGCGAACGAAACGTTCGTACGGCAACGAGGTGACGTCAAGGGTCGTGGCATAGTGCTCGGAAACAATCGCGAGCACGTCGCGAACAAGCTGGACCGAGACGATTAGACGGTCGGAGCGTTGCGGCATGGTGGCGTTGACGATATGCAAGGTGATGAAGCCCTGCTCCTCCTCGCTCATCTGGATGCCCATATACTCCTTGATAATCTGCAGCGCACGGCCCGCAAGCGCATACTCCTTGCGATAGAACTGCTGGATCTCGAGCAGCAACGGATTCTCACAGGGAACGCCCTTGCGCTCGCGCTCGAGGGCGAGGCTGATATGGTCTGCGAGAGCGATGAGGATCTTGTCATTGATATCGACATTGAGCTCTCGACGAAGCATCTGAACGATGTCCTCGGCAATCACGAGGTTGACGGTGGGGATGGACTCCAAAAGATGTGCCAAGCGGTCAATCGTGCGCGAATCCTGAGAAGTGCCCTCCTGCAGCGCATAGGTCTTTTCGACCGATGCCTCATCGATAGCGTCGCCGGCATGGCGGCCAAAGCAGAGGCCTCGGCCGATGACGATGAGCTCGGAGCCATCGTCCAAAGTGACCATTGCGACGTTATTGTTGAAAACTCGCTTGATAACCACGGTACCCACCACAAGAATTTACTCGGAAAGCCAGACGACAGGCTCTTTAACAGCAACAGGGCCGGAAGCATGCTCACGAAGAGTCGAGTTCTCCGAGCGCTCGCACACGATAACGAAGACCGTGGGGTCGAAGCCAGCGGCGCGAACCGCGTCGAAATCGACCTCGACGAGGGGCTGGCCCGCGTCGACATGGTCACCCTGAGCAACAAGCGCATGGAAGCCCTTGCCCTCAAGTTTAACAGTGTCGATTCCGATATGCAGCATCACCTGAGCAGAGCTGTCGTCGGACATGATGCCCAGCGCGTGCTCAGTCGGAAACAACGCCGCGACGGTGCCGGAAACAGGAGCGCACACCGTTCCCTCTTGGGGAACCACGGCAACGCCATCGCCCACGGCACGGCTGCTAAAAGCGGGGTCATTGGTATTTTCTAGATGAACAAGCTCGCCGGAAACGGGAGCGAGGATTTCGAACTCGGAAGCTGCAGTCTTCTGCTCATCCGAACCGCCCATCAGGCGAGAAAAGAAACCCATGGTGGCATGTCCCTTCATAAATATAGCCCAACCAAAATCAAGCGAATGCATCCATAGAGACACACCCGTTCAAAGACTTTGGTTAGGCCCACGTCCGAGGGACTCGGTAACCTTCCGCATTTCTTTTTGCGGGAGCTATTGTAGACAAGCCCAAAGCCAGAACAATCATTATGACCGGTGAGCGGTATTTTTTCTCCGATAAACGGTATTTAGGCGGCACTTAGGGACGTTCCTTTCCCGCCGGCACCCAGGGGCACTCCTTGCAGCAATTTCGCATGCGTTAGATGAAGAGCTCGCATTCCTTCCGCACGACGCAAGCCTTGCTCAGCATCTGGGAAACAGCGGATAGCTTGTTGGGATCAAGCTTGCGAGCGCCTCGCGGGCATACGGCGATGCAGCGCATGCAGGAGATGCACGCCTCGTCAGCTGCTCGCTTGGGGTCGCCCTTGTCGATAGCACAAACGGGACACGCCGCGGCGCATGCACTGCAGGAGACGCATTCCTCTGTTGCCTCGGGTGCCATACGGCGACCTCCAGCTTGTTTATAAGGACGATTGCCGGGGATAGAGGGCTCGGACGCATCCTCAGCCAACAGCTTTTGCTGAATTTGCTGCGCAAACTCTGCGAGCTGCGCCGCATCCTGCGCATCCGGTCGCCCAGCAGCAAACTGACGAGCAACGGAATGCTCAGCAATAGCAGAAACAGCTGCAACCACCCTAAATCCGGCGCGCTTCGCAACGTCCTCCAGCTCTACGAGCGTGTCCTCAAACGCGCGGTTTCCGTATACACAAACCAAAACAGCCCGAGCCCCGTTGCCGCGCACCATGCCCAACCGGTCAGCCACCACAGCCGGAATTCTACCGGCATACGCCGGCACAGAGATTACGGCCACGTCGTCCTCAGTCATCGAGACAGCGCTGAGATCTAGCCCGCTATCGGTCAGATCGACGGTAACGGTATTATTGTCCAGCGCCCCGGCCACAAGGCCAGACACCTTCCGCGTTCCACCCGTCGGACTAAACACAATTTCGAATACGCTCATCGAGGCACCCTCTCCCTACGCCTGGCAACGCGTCAAGCCGTTTTCACATTCAGACAGAGCATACGGCGCATGGGGGGAGCTCCCCGTTTCGGTGCGCCAGGCACCCCAATGCACCCACCCTACGCTGTCTGCCTCTTCGTTTTGTATAAATTACGGTACAGATTGTATATATTTACGGGATACCGCCGCGTTCTCCTGAGGTACCCCATCCTGGCCCGTGCAAAAAACGGAGTATTCTGCAACGTGACCGCGCCAGCACCGCCGCGGGTGGGCAAAACTGTAGGGCGCCGTATCATTCTAAGTCCCGACATGGCGAGAATGACGCGCCCCCTGCTCCGGAAAACGGCGAAATCTGACTCGGAACGCTCGCCAGGGATATCCGAAGGCCACCGTTGGCGACGTCGAATCATATGCAGACAACTCGAACTGCAGAATACTCCAAAAAATGCACGGCGCACCCCATAGGACCCATTGCTGCATGGCAGGAAACAAGCCCACGGCATCCTCTAGATGCATTCCCGAGGAAATCACATTTGAACTAGCGATCGGATACGGCAAACAAAAGGGCCCCGAACGTAGTTGCTCGGGGCCCTTGGTTCACCTCGCTCTAGCGAGCGATGCGTATGTTATTTGCGCTTGCCGCCGCCGTCGCCGGGGCGACGGGAGCTGCCACCGCGCTTGCCGCCACGGCTGTTGCCATAGCTGCCACGATTATCGCGACCGCCGGCACGGCCGCCGCGGGAGCCGGCCTGGTTGCCGCCACGCCCGCCACGATAGCCGCCACGACGCTCATCGCGGGTGTCGTCGTAGTTGCGCCAGTCATCGCGACGATCGCGGCTGGCACGCGGGTCGCGACGATCGCGCGACTCATTCGAACGACCGGCGCCGCCGCGGCCGCCATTGCTGCGAGCACCCTCGCGACGCTCGCCGCCGCGGCCACCCTCGCGGCCTCCGCGCTCGTCAAAGCGCTTGCCGCCGCGGGACTCGCCGCCGCGGGTACCACGCTCGTCACGCGAGCCACGGCCTTCGCCGCCACGGCGCTCATCGCGCCCGCCGCGCTCGCCATCGCGACCGGAGCGACGACGGTCACCCGAACCGCGCTTGCCACCGCGCGAACCGCGGCCCTCGTCTTCGCGCTCAACACGACGACGACCGCCACGGTCCTCGTCTTCACGACGACGGCGGTGCGCTTCGCCCTGGAACTGCTTGGCACGGCGCTCGGCACGGTTCCCGCGCGGGGTCTGCTCGACAGCAGCAGCACCCCCGCGCTCCTCGGCAGCCACCTCGCGAGCCACGCTCTCCACAGCCTCGTCCACGCGAGCCTGAACGCCCTCGCGCACGCGGGTCTTGCCGCCGCGCTTGGGACGGCTCGGACGCTCGCCGTCGCCGCGACGCTCATCGCGACCGCGGTTGGAACGACCGGCAACATCGCCGTAATCGTCGCCGTTGCGCTTGCCGTCGCGACGTGCCTGCTCGAGCTTCTTCTTGCTCTTGGACTTGCCGCGCTTGGTCTTCTTCTTCACCTTAAAGGCCGCAGGGTCGCGCTCGGGATCAACCGCGGGCGGGTTGGGACCCACATGCAGGTCGCCGGCCTCGTAGATGTCGGCGGTCTTGTCCATGAGCTTCTCGATCTCATAGAACTCATCGACGTCCTGCTCGGTCACAAACGTGATGGCCCAGCCCAGCTCACCGGCACGGCCCGTGCGGCCGATGCGGTGGATGTAATCGGTCGGCTCGGCCGGCACGTCAAAGTTCACGACATAGCGCACGTCGCTGATGTCGATGCCGCGAGCGAGAACGTCGGTTGCCACCAGCACGTCGACGGTACCGTCGCGGAAGGCCGAGAGCGCGCGCTCGCGCTGGGCCTGGCTGCGGTTGCCGTGAATCGCGGCGGCCTTGATGCCCTTGCGCTCCAGACGACGGCAGCAGCTGTCGGCGCGGTGCTTGGTGCGCATAAAGACGATGGTGCGCTCCGGGCCCTCCTTTTTGAGGAACTCGGGCAGCAGGTTATTCTTTGCCTCGATGGACACCGGGAACACAAACTGATCGACGGTGTCGGCGGTCGACGTGGCCGGCGCGATCTCCACGCGGGCCGGGTCGCTCACCAGGTCGGTGATCTCGCCCACGGCCTCCTCGTCGAGGGTCGCCGAGAACAGCAGCGTCTGGCGCTCGGCCGGCGTCTCGCGCACAATGCGGCGGACGGCGGGCAAAAAGCCCATGTCGAGCATGCGATCGGCCTCGTCGAGCACCAACACCTTGACCTCGTCCAGGTGGCAGGCGCCCTGCTCGATCAGATCGACCAGACGGCCCGGCGTGGCGACCAGGATGTCGCAGCCGTACTTGAGGGCAGCGGTCTGCGGCTTGTAGCTCACGCCGCCCACGACGGTCACGGCGACATGGCCGGTGACGTCGGCGATCTTGCCGGCGACCTCATCGATCTGCTGGGCAAGCTCGCGCGTGGGGGTGATAACGAGCATCACGGGGCCGCGGCCGTTGCCCTCGGGCTTTTTAGCACCGCGACGGCGGTTGCGGCCGCCGCGCTCGCGCACGGGTTTGGGAGGAGCGATGTGCTCCAGATTGTTCATGGTCGGCAGCAAAAAGGCGGCCGTCTTGCCGGTGCCGGTCTGGGCGGCGGCAAGCAAGTCGCGGCCCTCAAGCACCACGGGGATCGAACCGGCCTGCACGGGCGTCGGCGCCGTGTAGCCCAGGTTCTCGATGGCACGAAGCATCTCGTCGGAAAGGCCCAGCTCGTCAAAGGCGGGCAGGCTCTCGGTAGCGGACTCGACGGCCTGGGCAGCATTGGCCTCATCGGCGGCATCGAAGGCAGCCTGGGTCATGGCCTCACGGGTCTCGTCCAGGATCTCGGCGTCGGTGACGTCGGATACAGAATTACGCATATGTTGTTGTTCCTTATCTGCACGCGCAATGGGCACGGCATGCGGCCGCGCGGGCGTGCTTGGTAGTGCGCTAATACATACAAAAACGGGTGCGCACAGAGAGGACGTTGCTCAGCACGCTGGCGATCGCTTTGGCAGCCCTATCACGCGCCGTCCAGACGCAGCAGCTCTAAGCGATGGAGCAGATTCGCCGCCGGTTAGTATACCCGCACTCCGTATGCCCCCACGTAAACCACAGATGACGAGGCGGACGGGGCGGACCTGGGCCAATTGTCTCAATCTGTAACAGATACTCAGCAAAAACCGGTCCAGCTGTTATAGATCGAGACAAACTCAAACCTCGCAAAACAAAATCTCGATCTATAACAATTAGAGGTCATTTTCCCTGCTAGATGTTACAGATTGAGATGTTTGACAGGGACTGACAACGATTGAGCAGCCACCCTCATCTGTATCGAAATGTCATACATTTCTTTCTGCACTGGACACCCCCAGGGGGTATGGGTGTACAGTATCAGCAGGTTAACAATTCCAACACCGAACCACGGAAAGGAGAAGCCATGACTCAAGATAAGTTCGACGTGGGCGGCATGACATGCGCCGCCTGCCAGGCGCACGTGGACCGCGCCGTAAGCAAACTCGACGGCGTCCAAAGCGTCGCGGTCAACCTACTCGCTGGTTCCATGATGGTCGACTATGACCCCGCGCAGGTCTCCCCCGAGGATATCTGCACCGCCGTCGACCGCGCGGGCTACTCGGCCTCGCCCGTCGATGCGGGCACCGGCGCCGCTGGCTCAAACGGCAGCGTGCAAGCCAGGTCCGGCGCCGCCCATATGGAGTCGCCGACCAAAAAGCTGAAGGCCGCCGCCTCTGCCATGCGCACCCGCCTCATCGTCTCGATTGCCTTCCTCATTCCGCTGTTCTACATAGGCATGGGGCACATGCTCGGTTGGCCGCTGCCCGGCATTTTCACCGACCATACCCACAGCATGACGCTCGCCCTCACCGAGCTCGTCCTGCTCATCCCCATCGTCTACGTCAACGACGCGTACTTTATCGACGGATTTAAATCGCTCGCGCACGGCGCGCCCACCATGGACGCGCTCATCGCCGTAGGCGCCACCGCGTCGATCGCCTGGTCGCTCTATGCCATGTTTATCATGGCCGACCAGCTAGCCGCGGGTCAGGTGCACGAGGCCATGATGACGAGCATGGACAATCTCTATTTTGAGAGCGCCGGCACGATCCTGTCGCTCGTCACCGTGGGCAAATACCTCGAGACGCGCAGCAAGTCCAAAACTGGCGGCGCCATCGAGGCGTTGATCGACCTAGCGCCCAAGACCGCGACCGTCGTGGCAGAGGACGGCAGCGAGACCACCGTCGACGTCGACAGCATCCTTCCCGGCCAGGTTCTGCGCGTGCGCCCCGGCGAGTCCATCCCCGTCGACGGCGTGGTGCTCGAGGGCGCCTCCGCCGTAGACGAGAGCGCGCTCACCGGCGAATCCATCCCCGTGGAGAAAACCGTCGGCGATACCGTCAACGCCGCCACCGTCAACCGCACCGGCTCGTTTACCTTCCGCGCCACACGCGTGGGTGCCGACACGTCGCTTGCCAAGATCATCCAGCTCGTCGAGGACGCCAATGCCACCAAGGCGCCTATCGCCCGCCTGGCCGATAAGGTCGCCGGTGTGTTTGTGCCCGTGGTGTTTGTGATCTCGGCCGTGACCTTTGCGGTGTGGATGGCACTGACCGGCAGCATCAACGAGGCGCTTACCTCCGCCGTCGCCGTGCTAGTGATCAGTTGTCCGTGCGCGCTGGGCCTGGCCACCCCCGTCGCCATTATGGTGGGCACCGGCAAGGGTGCCGAGATGGGCATCCTGTTCAAGAGCGCCGAGGCGCTGGAGAATCTGCGCAGCGTGGGCACCGTGGTGCTCGACAAGACGGGCACCGTCACCCGCGGCAAGCCGGCCGTGACCGACATTGTGGTTGCCGCGCGCGCCGACGGCTCGCCCGCCATGAGCGAAAAGGCGCTGCTCAAGCTGGCCGCCGCGCTGGAGCGCTCGAGCGAGCACCCGCTGGCAGAGGCGATTATGGCCGAGTGCGAGGCACGCGGAATCGTCGCGCGCATGGTCGAGGACTTTGCCGCCGTGCCTGGACGAGGCGTTACGGCGCGCGAGGGGCAGAATGTCATCGCAGCCGGCAACGTGCGTCTGATGAACGAGCTGGGCGCGGAGGTGCCCGCCGGTCTTGCCGAGCAGTTCTCTGCCGAGGGCAAGACGCCGCTGTTCTTTGCCAAGAACGGCGAGCTCGTTGGTACCATCGCCGTGGCTGACGAGGTCAAAGAAACGAGTGCCGAGGCCATCGCCGCGCTGCGTTCGCTCGGCGTCGACGTGCGCATGCTCACCGGCGACAACCGCGTGACGGCCGAGGCCATCGCCCGCCGCGTGGGGCTGAGCAGCGAACAGGTCATCGCCGACGTCCTGCCCGCCGACAAGGAACGCCACGTGCACGAACTGCAGGATGCGGGCAGCAAGGTCGCCATGGTGGGCGACGGCATCAATGACTCCCCCGCCCTGGCGCGCGCCGACGTGGGCCTCGCTATCGGCACCGGCGCCGACATCGCCAAGGAGGGCGCCGACGTGGTGCTCATGCGCAGCGATCTTATGGACGTCGCCCGCGCCATCGAGCTGTCGCGCGCGACAATCCGCAACATCAAGCAGGACCTGTTCTGGGCACTGTTCTACAACGGCATCGGCATTCCGCTGGCAGCGGGCGTGTTCTTCCCACTCACCGGATGGCAGCTCTCGCCGATGTTTGGCGCTGCGGCCATGAGCCTGTCGAGCGTGTGCGTCGTAAGCAATGCGCTGCGCCTGAAATCCTTTAAGCCTAAAGTGGCAAAATAGGCTCACCATTAAGTCCATTTAGAACGGGTTTTCCAGGTGCCCGAGATTGACCTGAAAGAGGAGCGACGCGTACTTTGGTACGCGAGCGACGGCTTGAAGGTCAAGGTCGGGCACCTGGGAAAGCCGACATAACAGAGAGGAATACCCATGCGTTACACGATTAAGACTTCCGGCCTTATGTGCGGCCACTGCGACGCCACCGTCGAGACGGCGTTGCTCAACGTGGTCGGCGTGACCGACGCCGACGCCGACCATGAGACCCAGACCGTACAGGTGGAGTGTGCCGACACCGTGACCGCCGAGCAGCTCGCTGCCGCCGTCGAGGGCGCCGGCGAGAAGTTCCACGCCCTGTCTGTGACCGCCGCGTAACGACCCGCACGTACCCCCCCAACCAGAAACGAGAACCCGCCATGATGGCAGACCATAAATCGGTGACCCGCATGCTCAAGACGGCACGCGGGCAAATCGACGGCATCCTGCGGATGGTCGATGAGGACCGCTACTGCGTCGATATTTCTACGCAGCTCATGGCCACACAGGCGCTCCTCGCGCGCATCAACGCCGACGTGCTCAAGGCGCATATCGAAGGCTGCGTGACTTCGGCAATCGAATCGGGCGACGAGGAGCTCAAGGCCGCCAAGCTTGCCGAGATTGAACGCGTCGTCGACAAGCTCTCCAAGTAATTGGGGCATTGGGAACAATCTTCTTTGCACCGTCTTGGTGTTCTGGGGACAGATATGTTTTAACCTGTCCCCTTTGCACCAAATCGGGTATAAAGGCGTGCAGCATATCGAACGAAAGGCAATTCGCTTGAATGACTTTATGAAGGGTCGCAACGGCGCCGACGAACTCACCGTCGTGTTGGGCTTCGCAGGCATTATCATCGCGATGATCGGATCGATGGCCCATATTCAGTGGCTCAGCTGGATCGCCATCGCCGTGATCGTGTTGGGCGTGCTGCGCGGCCTGTCCAAAAACATCGACGCGCGCCGCAAGGAGAACGATGCCTTTGTCACGGCGACCGCAAACGTCCCCGGCCTGGGCAAGTTCGTCGCCAGCTTGGGCGGCGGGGCTGCAGCTGCCAACGCCTCGCGCACGGCCGGCACCAGCAAGGAAGACTTTGAGCGTGCCAAGCGCACGGCCAAGAAGATGTGGAAGGGTCGCAAGACCACGGCCTACCTCAAGTGCCCCAACTGCGGCCAGATGCTGTCCGTCCCCAAGGGCAAGGGCAAGATCCGCGTCACCTGCCCCAAGTGCCACGCCAAGATGGAAACACGCTCCTAGGCATCGCGCCGTGGGGCAAATGAATCAGTAGTGTTTGTCTCAAATCTGAAGCATTTATTCGATAAAAAAGCCGAGGCCTCTTGCTGAGACCTCGGCTTTTTTGTATAAGGCGGCGGCGTTCGACGAGCCGACTGTCCACCGTCACACCGGCGCTTACGCCACGCCGTCGCGGGCGAGCTCCTCGGCCAGCGCTTCGGCAGGCACGGCCATAATCGCGTCGAGCTCGGCGTCCACCTCGGGAATACGCTTCACCTTGAGTTTGCGCACCAGGTTACCGCGACACATCACGTGTATCGGCTCACGCAGAGCGCACAGGTCATCGAGCGGGTTCTCGTGCGTCACCAAAATGTCGGCCGCCTTGCCGCACTCAATCGTGCCGGTCTCGTCACCCAGGCCCAGTAGCTCAGCATTGACTTGCGTGGCCGTATGCAGTGCAAACGCATTGCTCACGCCCACGTACTTGGCATAATAGGCCACCTCGCGCCACATGTCGTACTGGGTCACGAACGGGCAGCTCGAGTCCGTGCCCAGGCCCACCTTAACGCCGGCTTCCAGCGCCGCACGAGCGCTCTCGATAATGCCCGAGCACACGATGTCGCCGTTCTTCTTTTGCGTGTCGGTCGAATGGGTCTTTTCCGGATCGAGCAGTACAAACGGCAGCGCCGGACTAATCGTGCAGGTCACGCTCGGCGCGCGTCCCTCGAGCTGTGTTCCCGCGGCGCCGCGGTACAGCTCCAGGATCTCGGGGGTCATCGGAGCGCCGTGCTCGATTGTGTCGACACCGGCCTGAAGCGCGGCCTTCACACCTTCGGTGCTCTCGACATGGGCCATGACCGGAAGGCCAACCTCGTGCGCCGCCTTGCACGCCGCCGCGGCGACATCGACCGGCATGCGCAGCACGCCCGGCTCGCCTACTTCGGTCGCATCGAACACGCCGCCCGTCACGAACAGCTTGATGACGTCGGCACCGCGCGCATACAAGTCACGCACTTGTTCGGCCGCCTCATCGGGGGTATCGGCGACCTGCGCGAACAGCCCCGCACCGTGACCGCCCGGCACCGTGACACCCGTTCCCGGCGCCACCAGACGTGGACCCTGATACTTGCCGACGTCGATAGCGTTGCGCACGGCAATATCGGCAAACAGCGGGTCACCCGCACCGCGCACCGTGGTCACGCCGCTTGCCAACTGTTGCTGGGCACTGCCTTTGAGGATGTGGCGAACGATGGCGCGGCCCACGGGATTGTCGAGCTTCTTCATCAGTGCACCCGCATCGCCCGCCGAAACCGGCTTGCCCGAGCCGCACAGATGCACATGCATATTGATGAGACCTGGCATGAGATACGCCCCTGCCAGGTCGATGACCTCGGCACCCGCCGGCGCCTGCGCCACAGCACTCGGCCCCATCCATGTGATGACACCGCGCTCAACGGCCACGGCCATATCGGGCTGCGGCTCCATATGCTCCGAGCCATCCAAAACGGTCGCATTGATAAACAACGTGGGACGATCGGCAGTCGCCATATCGAGCTCCTCCCTCTCAGAAAACTTCAACATTTGTCCATTATTACCTAGCGCGGCGGAATTGCTGCGGACATATCGGTCAACGGAGAAAGGAGGAGATGCGGAGAATGGAATGCGTTGCAGCCCCATCCCAGCGACATCCGGGAAATGTCTAGATCTGTAACAGGTGGACCGTCTTTAACCTTCCAAATGTTACAGATCGAGATCTTTCGGCACCGCGTCCAACCTTTGTCTCAATCTGTAACAGTTAGACCGGTTTTTGGCCGTTAGATGTTACAGATCGAGATATTTTCCAGCTCTGTCGTCAAACGTCTAAATCTGTAACAAGTAGACAGGTTTTCGGCCGTTAGATGTTACAGATCGAGATATTTTAGCGGCAGCCAACCTTCTGTCTCGATCTGTAACAGTTGCGAGGCCAAACGGCCCCTTGTTGTTACAGATCGAGACAAACTCGGCAGGAACAACCACATCCGCGTCAGTTACACCCCTCAGCGCCCATACCACTGCCGCCTCCACTGCTCAGCCAAATCGGCCCACTGCGGAATGCCCGCCAGTCTCATCTTTTCGGCCAGCTTCCCCGGATTCTTGAGCTCATCAAACGTAAACCTCAGCACCTTATGTCCGAGCATCGTCAGATGAGACTCTCGCTGACGTTCTGCCACGAATGGGTGGACCGACTCCCGACCCTCGTCGTTCTGTAAGGCATACTTTCCCTTTCCATCGAGCTCGCCAATCACGCACGTCCCGTCCTCGAGCCTCCAGAAATAATCAACGCGAAACACTTGGCTCGAATCAAGCGGGTCACGAAACTCCACCTGCAACTCTGGCACCGGAAAACCGTATGCAATAAAGAACGCCCGGAACCGAGACTCGCCACCGTTTTCGGACAGCCCGTCCGCATGCGACGCAATCACCTGAGCTCTGCGATACCCGCGTCTGCCCTCGCAATCGGCCTGGAGCCGTTCGCAGAGGTCGTCGCGCGATATGCCCTTCGCCCGCAGCGCAGAATCGGCGATCGCCAGACCATACGAAAACGGCGCACGCAGCAGACAATCCTTCACCGTGCGCCAAAACGGCGTCACCCGCACGCCGTCGACTTGTTCAAGCGCACCCGCCGCCTGCGGACGCAACAGCCGGCATCCTGCACTCAGCGGCACCGAGCAACCCGTCTTAACAAGAAATCGCGGCCCAAGCAGATCATTCGGCACCTCCAGACCCCACAAAAGTGCCGCGTCATAACCCCAAAACGCCCAATCGGGATGAAACTCCGCAAGCCCTTTGATGGTGCGCAACGCTCGCTCCGCCGGCGTCAGTACACCCCAATCATGTTGAAAGCAGAACAAATTCGGCTCGGGCTCCGCAATATCATCGGTTCCCACATGACGCCGCAGCCACATAAGCTCGGCATTGTCGTGCGTCACAAGCAGCACGCCTAGTTCAGCCGCCTCCGTGAGCCGCGCGAGCATCCTATTCCGCGCCAAGGTGTTACGTGTTGCATGCTTGTGTTTGAAAACGATATTAGACACTTCCATCACCACCACATCGGACAAATGGACCATTGTCACCGTTACCTCCGCTGATAAACGTCTTGATCTGTAACAGTTAGACGTTCTCCAGGCCCCTAAACGTTACAGATTTAGACAAACCAGCGGCGCCCAAGTATTCGTCTCGATCTGTAACAGGTAGACCGGTTTTTTGTCCCTAAACGTTACAGATCGAGACATAAAGACAGAGGGCAAGGCAGGCGACAGCTGCCCATCCCCTACTTCCACTCCTGCTCGTAGATGTTGAGTGACTTCACGTACCGCCCCTGGGCGCCCATGATGTCGCGGACCAGCCGCAAGAAGAAGCTGATGCACGAGGTGTCAAAGCCGTCCTGCAGGTCCTCGGGATGCACCGCACCCGGCCCATCGACCGCCGTGTCGTTCAGGCGCGCGATGTCATACAGGTAGAGCTGTCCCGCCGTAAGCCAGGCATCGTCGACGCAGGCGAGGCGCACCGCAATCGCGCCGTCGTTCCAATGCTCCTTCTGCACGATATGCGGGTCGTAGACATCAAAGCGATGATCGGTGCGTGTGTCCTTCAGCGCAACCATGCCGTTCGCAGGATCCTTGTCCAAAATGCCAAAGCGCGAGAAATACTGCGTGTCGCGTACCTGCTCGAGCCGCTTGAGCGAGGCAGGCGAAAGCGATGCCGGCGGCTCGTCAACATACAGCTCGAGCAGCGTCTTGCCATGGCGATAGGGGCGCTCGAAGAGCAGCCAATCGGTAAATGCCATGTTGTAGGCCATGATTTCGTTTTGCGAAGGCTCGGTGCAATAGCTGAGCCACGGATCGACAATGATCTCGAACTGTTCGCGCGCCGACTCCAAAAACTGGAACTTCCGCAGCATCCAAAAGTGAGCCATGTCAGCAATATCGTTGCCGACGGCTTCAGCCAGCTCTGCTCGGTCAAAAACTTGGTCAGTCATGGCATCCTCCTCAAACTGATGGACCTCAATTTGAGCTTACGAGGAGGGTGGGCAGCCACTGTCAGCGCAGGCAAAATAGGCCTTTTGTTGCAAACCAGATGCTGACCAAACACTTGACGAAAAGCTTGACCGAATGAGCGCACCGCAAAGAAACCGCAGGTAGACATAGACAGCCAACACGACCTTTTGAGCCAGATGCCCGCAGCCACCACAGAAACAACAGGTGACCACAGCCAAAGAAGTCGACAAATGAACACCCATACGTCGACAAACGAGCAAATCGCTCGCAAAGAGTGTCCCCAACGACTAGACAAAAATGACCAGTCATTGGGGACGTTCTTAAATGACTACTTTACAGCTTCAGCGCGTCGGCGACTTCGGCTGCGCAGGCCAGGGCGTCGGCCATAGCGTTCACCACGAGCGAGCTGCCGTTGCGAGCGTCACCGGCAACATACACCGGCGCGGCATCCGCGGCGACGCCGTCGACACGCGCCGCAAGATGCGAGCCCTCGGCAGCCATCACCGGCAGCGGACGGCCAGCGGTGGCGACAGGCACGCTCACCACATCGAACACGCCATGCTCGGGACCCGTAAAGCCGCAGGCGATGAGCACCAGCTGCGCCGACACCTCGTGCTCGGAGCCCGCGATGCGCTCGGGCTTTCCCGCCGACCAGTCCAGATCGACCACGCGCAGACCCGCAGCCGCACCCTTCTTGTCCAGCAGCACCTCGAGCGTATCCACGCCCCAGGCGCGCATCTCGCCACCCATCGCAGCAATAGCCTCCTGCTGGCCATAGTCGGCCTTCTTCACATTGGGCCACTGCGGCCAGGGGTTGCTCGCCGCGCGCTTATCGGGCGCAGCCGGCAAGAACTCAAACTGGCGCACGCTGCGCGCGCCCTGACGCACGGCAGTACCCACGCAGTCGTTGCCCGTATCGCCACCGCCAATAACCACGACGTCCAGGCCGCGTGCGTTCACCGCGGGCTCGCCGCCATCGAGCACCGAGACGGTCGAAGCCGTCAGGTAGTCCACGGCGTACACCACGCCGGGCGCATCGATGTTCGCAGCCGAAAGCCCGCGCGGGGCACGGGCACCGGCAGCCACCACAACGGCGTCAAAGCCATTGAGTTTGGCCGCCACCGCAGGGTCCGTCACATCGGCACCCAGCTCAAGCACAATACCCAGCTCGCGCATGAGCGCCACTCGACGCTCGACCACAGACTTCTCGAGCTTCATGTTGGGAATGCCGTACATGAGCAGGCCGCCCGGTCGGTCGTCGCGCTCAAACACCGTCACGCGGGCGCCGCGACGCGCAAGCTCCCATGCGGCCACCAGGCCAGCCGGTCCAGAACCAACCACGGCGACCGTGGGCGCATCCTCCCCCGCCGGCTCAAAGCGGCGCGGACCGCCGTTGGCCCACTCATGGTCGCTGATCGCACGTTCGTTATCGTGAATCGTCGTGGGTTGGCCGTCGACCGAGCCCAGGTTGCACGCGGCCTCGCACAGCGCCGGGCACACGCGGCTCGTGAACTCAGGCATGGGCGAGGTGAGCGACAGGCGCTCGGCAGCCTCATCCCAGCGGCCGCGGTACACCAGCTCGTTCCACTCGGGAATCAAGTTGTGCAGCGGGCAGCCGCTCGGACGTGCCTTGCCAAAGCTCGCGCCCATCTGGCAAAACGCCACGCCGCACATCATGCAGCGGCTCGCCTGGGCGCGACGTGCGTCGTCGTCGAGCTCCACGTACAGCGGATCGAAATCACGGCTGCGCTCCTCCACGGGGCGAAGCTCGTGGGTCACGCGATCGATATCAAGAAAAGCACCGGGCTTACCCATGGCACTTACGCCTCCTTCTTGGTCGAAGCAACAGAGCTGGCAGCCACGGACGCACCGCCCGCAACATCGAAGCGAGCGACATCCGCGGCGCTCGCGCGACCGGTCACGATGTCAAACGCCAGCTCCTCGGCCTGCGCATGTGTCTTGCCCACGGCCTCGCCCGCCGCGACAATCGCCAGCACGCGCTCGTACTCGGTCGGAATGACCTTCACAAAGTGCTTGCTCATCGTCTCAAAGCTGTAGAGCAGCTTAATGCCGCGCGGGCTCTGCGTCGCGTCCACGTGCTCCTGGATGAGCTCGCGAATCTGCGCCAGCTCGCCGGCCGTCGGGGCCTTGAGCTCAACGCTCTCGTGGTTCACACGGGCATCGAGCGTGCCGTACTGGTCAAAGACATAGGCCACGCCACCCGTCATACCGGCAGCGAAGTTCTGCCCGACCTCGCCCAGGATGAGCGCCAGGCCGCCCGTCATGTACTCGCAGCCATGGTTGCCGCAGCCCTCGACCACCACGGTGGCACCGGAGTTGCGCACGGCAAAACGCTGACCGGCAAGACCGTTAATGAAACCGCGGCCGCTCGTGGCACCAAAGAACGCAACGTTGCCCACGATGATGTTCTCGTCGAACTTGTAGGTCGCATGCGGATTTGGGCGCACCGACACCTCGCCGCCCGAAAGGCCCTTGCCAAAGTAGTCGTTGGCGTCACCGCACACGTTGAGCGTAATGCCGCGCGGCAGGAAGGCACCAAAGCTCTGACCAGCCGAACCATCGCAATCGATGGTAATGGAGCCGGCGGGCAGGCCCTCGGGATGCGCCTTGGTCACCGCGTTGCCCAAGATGGTGCCCACGCAGCGGTTGACGTTGGCGATATCGGCGCGGAAGCGAATCGGACGCAGGTGCGCACGGGCATCGGCCGTATAGGGCACAAACAACGTGGAGTCGAGCGTCTTGTCGAGCTCGCTGTCCGCAGCCATCTGGGGCAGGAAGTGACGGCCGTCGGCACCCGGGATGTGGGCACCGAACTCGCAGGTCGCGCTCGCCAGCACGGGCGACAGATCCAGCAGGTTAGCCTTGCGGTTGCCCGGGACCTCAATCTGGCGCAAGCACTCGGGATGGCCGACCATCTCGTCGACGGTGCGGAAGCCCAGGCTTGCCATGACCTCGCGCAGTTGCTCGGCAACAAAGAGCATAAAGTGCTCGACGTGCTCGGGCTTGCCGCGGAAGCCGCGACGCAAGCGGCAGTTTTGCGTGGCGATGCCGGCGGGGCAGGTATCCTGCTGGCAGTCGCGCTGCATGAGGCAGCCCATCGAGATGAGCGGCATGGTCGCAAAGCCAAACTCCTCGGCGCCCAGCAGGCAGGCGACGGCAACATCGGTGCCGTCCATGAGCTTGCCGTCGGCCTCGAGCACCACGCGCGAGCGCAGGCCGTTTTGCAGCAGCGTCTGCTGGGCCTCGGCAAGGCCAAGCTCCAGCGGCAGACCGGCGTGCCAGATCGAATCGCGAGCAGCGGCACCCGAGCCGCCATTGTGGCCGCTGATCAAGATCTTGTCGGCAGCGCCCTTGGCCACACCGGTGGCGATGGTGCCGACGCCGGCCTCGCTGACCAGCTTGACCGACACGCGTGCGCCGGGGTTGGCGTTCTTAAGGTCAAAGATGAGCTCGGCCAGGTCTTCGATGGAGTAGATGTCGTGATGCGGCGGAGGCGAGATCAGGCCGATGCCGGGCGTGGACTGACGGACCTCGGCAATCCAGGGGTAGACCTTCTTGCCGGGCAGGTGGCCACCCTCGCCGGGCTTGGCGCCCTGGGCCATCTTGATCTGAATCTCGAAGGCGCTGCACAGGTAGCGGCTCGTCACGCCAAAGCGCGCACTTGCCACCTGCTTGATCGCGGAGTTCTTGGAATCACCGTTAGCCAGCGGGGTCTCGCGACGCGGATCCTCACCGCCCTCGCCGGAGTTGGAGCGTCCGTGCAGGCGGTTCATAGCGATAGCCATGCACTCGTGCGCCTCTTTGCTGATGGAGCCGTACGACATGGCGCCGGTGTTAAAGCGGCGGACGATGTTGAGCGCGGGCTCGACCTCGTCGAGCGAAACCGGCGTGCGGCCGCTGGCATCAAAGTCGAGCAAGTCGCGCAGACGCACGGCACGGCCGGTGCGGTGCAGGCGGGTGCTGTACTCCTTAAAGGTGTCGTAGCTGTCCTCACGGCAGGCGGTCTGCAGCAAGTAGACAGTCTGCGGATCGATGAGGTGATCCTCGCCGCCGAGCGGGCGCCACTTGGTCAGGCCCAGCGTGGACAGCTGATCGGGAGCCGGGCTCTTAAGGATAGCGAGCGCGGCGTCGTAGCGCTCGTTTTGCTCGCGCTCAACGTCCTCGACACCCATACCGCCCACACGGCCCACCGTGCCGGCAAAGTACGCGTTGACGAACTCCGGCGTAAAGCCCACGGCTTCGAAGATCTGCGCCGAATGGTAGCTCTGCACCGTGGAGATACCCATCTTGGACATGATGGAGACGATACCCGCCGTCGCGGCCTTGTTGTAGTTGTCGATGCCCTGCTCGGCCGTCACGTCCAGGTCGCCGCGTGCTGCCAAGTCGCGGATGCACGCATGCGCATTGTACGGATAGATGCCGCTTGCGGAGTAGCCCACCAGCGCCGCAAAGTCGTGCGGGGACACGGCATCGCCGCACTCCACCACGATGTCGGCAAAGGTACGCACGCCAGCGCGAATCAGGTGGTTGTGCACACAGCCCACGGCGAGCAGCGACGGCACGGGCACCTCGCCCGCAGCGGCACGATCGCTCAACACCACAATGTTCACGCCGTCGCGGACCGCAGCCTCAACGTCCTCGGCAAGCTGTTTGAGCGCAGCCTGCAGCGCGCCCTCGCCGGCATCGCGGCGGTAGACGGCACGGAAACGACGGGTCTTAAAGCCCACGCGGTCGATGGCACAGATATGCTCGAACTCTTCCTCGTTGAGCAATGGGCGCTCCAAGCGCACCAGCTGACAGGCCGTGCGGGAATCCTCGAGCAGGTTGCCGTGGTTGCCCAGGTAGAGCGTGGTCGAAGTCACCATGTGCTCGCGCAGGGCATCGATCGGAGGATTCGTGACCTGAGCGAACAGCTGATAGAAGTAGTCAAAGAACGAACGCGTCTTCTTGGACAGGCAGGCCAACGGCGCATCGATACCCATCGAGGCGAGCGGGGCCTTGCCCTGCTGGGCCATGGGGCGCACGACCTCGTCAACATCATCCCAGTGATAGCCGAGCTTGGCCATGCGCACGGCGGCGGGCACCTCGGCATCCTCGGCGGGCGCGGGCGCGGCGGGCTCATCGAGCGCGTCGACGGTCAGTGTCTCCTCGGCAATCCAGTCGCGGTAGGGCTTCTCCTTGGCATAGCGGGCGCGCAGCTCGTCGTTGTAGATCACGCGGCCGCGGGCAAAATCGACCTCGAGCATCTGGCCCGGTCCCAGGCAGCCGCTCGTCAGGATGTTCTCGGGGCTCACCTCGATGGTGCCCACCTCGCTTGCCAGCATAAAGCGGCCATCGCGCGTCACGTAGTAGCGGGCGGGGCGCAAGCCGTTGCGGTCGAGGGCGGCGCCCAGCGTGCGACCGTCGGTAAAGGCGATGGCCGCCGGGCCGTCCCAGGGCTCCATGAGCATGGACTGGTAAGCGTCGTAGGCGCGGCGCTCCTCACTCAGGCTATCGTTGTGGTCCCACGGCTCGGGCAGCAACATGGACGCGGCACGCGTGAGCGGGCGACCGTTCATGACCAAGAATTCGAGCACGTTGTCCAGAATCACGGAGTCGGAACCCTCGCGGTTGATGATGGGCATCACGCGCTCAAGATCGTGCTGCAGCACGGGGCTGTACAGGTTGGGTTCGCGGGCGCGAATCCAGTTGACGTTGCCCTTGAGGGTGTTGATCTCGCCGTTATGGATGATAAAGCGGTTGGGGTGCGCACGCTCCCAGCTGGGCGTGGTGTTGGTGGAGTAGCGCGAGTGGACGAGCGCCACGGCCGTTTTGACGGCGGCGTCGTTGAGGTCGATGAAGAAGCGGCGCATCTGCGTGGCGACCAGCATGCCCTTGTACACGATGGTGCGCGAGCTCATGGAGCACACGTAGAAGATCTTGTCTCGCAGGGCAAACTCGGCATCGGCCTTCTTTTCGATGGTGCGGCGGCACACGTACAGGCGACGCTCAAAGGCATCGCCGGCGGGCGTGTCGTCCGGACGGCCCAGGAAGGCCTGCAGGATAGTGGGCATGCAGGCGCGGGCCGTCTCGCCCAGGTCGTGCGGGTCGACGGGCACCTCGCGCCAAAAGAGCAGCGGCACGCCGGCCTCGGCACAGCCCTCCTCAAACACGCGGCGGGCATCCTCTACGCCCTTGTCGTCCTGCGGGAAGAACAGCATGGCCACGCCATAGTCGCCCTCTGCCGGCAGAATCTGACCGCACTTTTGAGCCTCTTTACGGAAAAAGTGATGCGGAACCTGGAACAGGATGCCAGCGCCATCGCCGGTATTCTTCTCGAGTCCCGTGCCGCCGCGGTGCTCCAAGTTGACCAGAATGGACAGTGCGTCGTCCAGAATCTGGTGATGGCGCTCACCGTTGATATCGGCAAGCGCGCCGATGCCACATGCATCGTGGTCGAATTCGGGGCGATAAAGGCCCTGCTGCTGAGCGGAATCTGCCTGCATCGCGATCCTCCCCTAGATATTTAGACAGTCAGTTGAATAGGCATACTAGGAGCATCGCCGGCCCGTTGTGTTTCCCACCCGTTTCGAAACAATCGCGTAACGCACGCGGGACATCTACGTTTTGTCATCAAACGCGTACATCAGCCTCCAAACATGTCAAAAAACGACATCTTTGGAGGCTGACGTACACGTTTGGCGTAGGGACAGTCGGTGTACGTGCATCTGGCCCCTTCGGGTCATTCTGAAAACGAGGGCCGCGCGGACTTTTGCATGATGAGGCTCGACACCGCCAATCTTAAGGGCGGCAACAAGGCGCCCAAGTTCGGCTTGTAAGCTCACCGCTTCAAACATCTCAATCTGTAACAGGAGGAACCGATTTTGGCGCCTAGATGTTACAGATTGAGATTTTCTGCGGGACGGTTTTGGTTTGTCTCGATCTGTAACACGAAGGGCCGGCTTTGGCGGTCAGCTGTTACAGATCGAGATTTTCCATAGGACCATTTCTTCCTGTCTCGATCCGTAACACCTAGGCCCAATTTCCATCCCTAGTTGTTACAGATCAAGACAGTTCGCAGCCCCCCCTTCATCACCCTATTCAAATACAACAATTTTGTTAGTCTTGGTTAACTTTTAAGCTTAAAACGGGTATCCTTTGCGGCGTCAAGCAAACGGCACGCACACCGTGCCAGATCAAGGAGGCCCCCATGGCGCACCAAGCAGACCAGCAGACGATGCAACTCGTCCTCATCCGTCACGGAGAGTCCGAGTGGAACAAGCTCAACCTGTTCACCGGCTGGACCGATGTTGAGCTCACCGACACGGGCCGCGAAGAAGCCGCAGCAGGCGGTCGAGCCCTCAAAGAAGCCGGTTTCGACTTTGACGTCTGCTACACTTCGCGCCTCAAGCGCGCGATCCACACCCTCAACATCGTGCTCGGCCAAATGGATCGCGAGTGGCTGCCCGTCATCAAATCCTGGAAGCTCAACGAGCGCCACTACGGAGCGTTGCAGGGTCTCAACAAGGCCGATGCCGCGGCGGAGCACGGCGACGAGCAGGTGCTCATCTGGCGCCGCTCCTTCGATATCTGCCCGCCGGCACTCGAGCCGAACGACGCGCGCGATCCCCACACCCAGGAGCAATACCGTGATGTCGCGCCCGATCAGCTGCCCTATACCGAATGCCTCAAGGACACGATCGCCCGCGCCTGGCCCTATTTCGAAGACGAGATTCGCCCCCAGATGCTCGCCGGCAAGCGCGTACTCATCGCCGCACACGGCAACTCCCTGCGCTCACTCGTCATGAAGCTCGAGCACCTCACGCCCGAGGAGATCCTCAAGGTCAACATCCCCACCGGCGTGCCGCTCGTCTACACCTTCGATACCGATTTCAATGTCCTCGACAAGCGCTACATCGGCGACCCGGCGACCATCGCCGCCAAGATCGACGCCGTGGCCAATCAGGGCAAAGCGCACAAGTAGCCCCAACCCAAATCCGACGCGTGGCGCCGCACGACCCAGATGCGACGTCACGCCGCCCATACGCAGGAGCGCACCATGCTCAACCATCTCAAACAGCACTTTGGCTCCCGACGCACCGGTGGTCACGGAGGCCTAGACATTGCGCGGCATATCGGCCCCGGGCTGCTCGTGACCGTCGGCTTTATCGACCCGGGCAACTGGGCCTCCAATATGGCCGCGGGCTCGCAGTTTGGCTACGCGCTGCTGTGGATCGTCACGCTGTCCACGATTATGCTCATCGTGCTGCAGCACAACGCGGCGCACTTGGGCATCGCCACGGGCGCCTGCCTTGCCGAGGCCACGACCCGCTTTCTCCCCCGCATCGTGGGACGCGCGGTGCTCGGCAGCGCCTATCTCGCGACCATCGCCACCGCCATGGCCGAAGTCCTGGGCGGCGCGATTGCCCTTCAAATGCTCTTTGGGCTGCCCGTGCGTGCGGGCTGCGTCATCGTGGCGGCAGTATCGATGGCGATGCTCATGACGAACTCCTACAAGCGAGCCGAACGCTGGATCATCGCCTTCGTAGGCGTGGTAGGACTCTCGTTTTTGGCCGAGCTTGCACTAGTCAAGGTCGACTGGCCGCAAGCCGCCGCAAGCTGGATCACGCCCAGTATGCCCACTGGCTCTGCCGCGATTATCGTGAGTGTCCTGGGTGCGGTCGTTATGCTACACAACCTTTTTCTGCACTCCGAGGTCATCCAATCCATGCACTTCGAAGGCCAAGGCGAGCAGGTTATCGAAGAGCGTCTGCGCTACGAGCTCTTCGACACGCTCTTTTCGATGGGCGTGGGCTGGGCAATCAACTCGGCCATGGTCATCCTGGCCGCAACGACCTTCTTTGCGCACGGCATGGTCGTAGACGACCTCGCCGTCGCAGCGGCCACGCTCTCCCCCATTCTGGGCCCGGCGAGCTCGACCATCTTTGCGGTAGCGCTGCTGTTCGCGAGACTATCGAGCAGCGTGACAGCGGGCATGGCGGCGGGGACCATCACTGCGGGCATGTTCGACGAGGAATACGATATCCACGACCGACATTCCTCGATCGGGGTGGCGGCCTGTTTCGTCGGCGCAGTGACGGCGTGCCTGGTCGTCCCAAATCCTTTTGAAGGTCTCATCTGGAGTCAGGCACTGCTGTCGCTTCAGCTACCGATTACGGTCTTTGTGCTCATACGGCTCACCAGTTCACCCCGCGTCATGGGCAAATACGCCAATTCGCGTCCACTCAACGCGCTGCTCGTAGGGATCGGTGCCATCGTGACGATTCTCGATGTCGTGTTGTTGACAGGGATGTAATGGGGCGGGGCACCTACTCAGGCAAACGTCTCGATCTGTAACATCTAGACCCGCTTTCGATGTCTAGATGTTACAGATTGAGATCTTCTGCCGGACGGTTTTGGTTTGTCTCGATATGTAACAAGTGGGCCCAATTTCCACCGTTAGATGTTACAGATTGAGACAAAAGGTCGGTCGGACTCACAACAGACAGGATCGGTCAACAGCAACCGTGATCCCTTGGGGGCGGAGGAAAAGGGCCCCGGCCGAGAATTCGACCGAGGCCCTTGGACAGAGCTATGTTCGGCTTTCGCCGTGTGTCTGCGAGCTACTCCTCGACGAGCTCAAACTGATCGGGACCGACGCCGCACACCGGGCACACATAATCCTCGGGCAGCTCGGGCGTATCGACCTCAACCTCGTAACCGCAAACGACGCACACGAACTTATACGTCTTCTTCTCCTCAGCCATGATGTTCTCCTCTCAAACGCGACTGGTGATGTACTTCATTTATCAGTATAGATTCTCAATAATATAATGCAAGTATTTTTAAAACATTTCTAGCCTTGATACGAGGACGCCTTCGGAGGCGTCTTGCCCTTCAGGACCTTATGGTAGTAATCGTAGGTGAGCGGCGTCTCGTCACTCAAGCGCTCGGCATCCTCGACCTCGCCGATAAACAGTAGATGCGTGCCAACATCCACAGTGTCGATCAAATGGCAGCTAAACAGGGCCGCCGCGTGCTCGGGCACATAGGGCATGCCCAGAGCCGTCTCGCGGGTCTCGTATTTGGCAAACTTGTCATAATCGCTGCTGGTGCGGAACCCAAAGTTACCGATGTAGAGCATATCGGCGGTCTGATCGATCACGGTCAGCGCGAACGCTTTGGCCGAAGCGATGACGCCCGAGGTGACGTTGTCCTTGTTCACGGCAACCGAAATGCGCGGCGGCATGGACGTCACCTGCACCGCAGTGTTGATGACGCAGCCGGCGCGCAGCCCGTCTGCCGCGGCGCTCACCACGTACAGACCGCTCGGCATGGTAAAGAACGCAGTTTTGTCCATAACAATCACTCCCCTAACCCGGGTTGGAACCTCATGGATGTATGTACCCACAAAAAAGGCGGCGCCCACAACGGACACCACCTTTGAGACATATGTGTCAAAACAGTATAAGCAAGATGAGACGCCCGCAGTTGCGGTGAAATAAGGACTGAATAGCCCCTCAAACAGGCAAAACAGTCCGTATTCCACCGTAACTTATACAGAACGCCTAGCGATTGCGCTCCTTGAGGGCGCGGTCGATCTCGCGCTGGACATCGCGCTTGGCCATATCCTCGCGCTTGTCGTAAAGCTTCTTGCCGCGGCCTAGGCCCAGCAGCAGCTTTACGCGGCCGTCGGTATTAAAGTAGAGCTCCAGCGGCACCAGCGCATAGCCGCGGTTGCGAAGTTTGCCGTCAAGAAAGTCGATCTCCTTGCGGTGCAGCAGCAGACGGCGCCGACGGTCGGAATCGCGATTCCACACGCCACCATGGCTATAAGGGTGGATATGCAGGCCGACGAGCCAGCACTCCCCGCCACGAATCAGTGCGAAGGTATCGGTAATCTGGCACGCGCGCTCGCGAATCGACTTGACCTCGGTACCGCTCAGCTCAATACCGCACTCAAACGTCTCATCGATAAAGTACTCGTGATGTGCCGAGCGATTCTTGGAAATGAGCTTGCGCTCGCGCTTACTGGGCATCGCCGGCCTCCTTGGCGCCATCGGCGTTTGAGCCCGCAGCCTCGCGCTTTGCCTTGCGCTCGGCGTTAAGCTCGGCATCACTCTCGCGCACCAGCTTGATAATCGCCGCGCACGCCTCTTCGCCCACCAGGTCGCGGGCACGGACCGTCAGGCGCGTAGCCTCCTGCTTGTCGCCGTCGCTCGCAGCGTCGGTCGCACACATGATCAGGCAGATGGCAATCTCGGCCGAAGGCGAGGTCGGCACGCCCTGCAGGGCGAGCTCACCCATCACATGGTCGTCACTCTCGTCCGCGGCATCCGGATAGGTGGTATGGATCTTGTTGAGCAGGCGCGTCGTATGCGCATCGTTGGGCGCCAGGCGCAGCGCCAGACGCGCGCAGCCCACGGCTGCCGAAATGTTCTCGGTCTCGGGCTCCAAGAAGTACTGACCCAAGTTGGTGTAGGCACGTGCGGCGCACTTACCGTCGCTCGCGCGCTCCAGCACCGAGAACGAGAGCGATGCCCACTCCTGCTTGTCCTCGAGCGCGCGGAACAGCTCGGCCAAGTCCAAGCGATAGTTGCAGTTCATGGGATCCCAACGCACGGCCTGCATCAGGGCATTCCGAGCACTCACATAATCCTGCTGGCGAATGTAGGCAAACGCCATGTCGGAGTACAGGCGGTCAAAGGGAACCTCGACCTGCACCAGCTCGCGCGGATCCTTCTCCACGCGGCGATAGGCCAGGCGCTCAAACTTGCTGTCGAAGCTAAAGTACTGGCGCTTCTCCTCCGTCTTGCATTCAGCGTCGATATACTCCTCGGCAAGCTCCACCAGACGCTCCAGCAGCGGCGTCGCCGTAGCCAGGTCGCCCTGCGCCAGATAGTTCTCGGCATACGTGATGTCTTCCAAGCTGATAGGCAGGTCCATGACAACTCCTCGGTCCGGGCGGCAGACTCAACGCGCGCCTTAAATATCGGTCAATACACAAAACCCGGGTCTCTTACGAGGCCCGGGCGTTCAATTTTGGTAGCCCGTACCAGATTCGAACTGGTGATCTCCGCCTTGAGAGGGCGGCGTCCTAAACCGCTAGACGAACGGGCCATATGTAGCAAATGCAATGGCTGGGATGGAGGGAGTCGAACCCCCATTGACGGAACCAGAATCCGCTGTCCTGCCATTAGACGACATCCCAATGACTGCATCGCTGCGCTCGGCTGTGCCTTTGCGCAAGAAAGAAATATACGGGAAGTCCGGCCGTGACGCAAGCCCCAATTTTGACTTTTTTGAAATTCAGTCAAATACGGCCGACACGTGAAGGACCTGTGAAGCGCCAGCGACACGTACGGCGCCAAAGCCCGTAAAACATCCCGCATCTACCGCTGGTAGATTACAACAATGCAGCACTCACGGCTGATGGCACAATCGAACCGTCATCATTGCACGGATATCGAGGCGCCATGGACGAAGAGCTTGATTACCTATGGGAGACCCTGGGCCTCGAGATCACTGCTGACCTTTGGCCCGAACGGGACAAAATCCATCCCACTCTGCGCCCCGCCATCACGGTGATGCAGGCAAACTACCGCCGTGCATCCTTTTTGATCATGCGGATGTCATGGCACGCGGGACTCCCCGACCTTAAGCGAATCCAGGCAAGCCTCGTCGAGCTGTCCGGTATGCCGACTGTCATATCCGAGGCGCACCTGGAGCAGCGACAGCGCGAGCGACTGCAACAGCAGCGGATTCCCTTTATCTGCCCCGGCGTTCAGGCATATCTGCCCTTTATGGACGAGGAGTACTGGAGCGGCAAGCCCAACAAGCACGTAAAGGTCTACGATCCGCACGAATGGGCACAGCTCGATGATTGAGCCGAGCGAGCCCGCCGATGGAAAACACGTCCCACCCTGAGCACTCAAAACGGGTCGCACTTTCCGCAGCCGCTACAGCAACGCCTCGACCCAAGCCGATTCCCTAAAGCCGGGAATCGCAAAGTCGTCGCCCACCAACAGCGGACGCTTAACCAGCATGCCGTCGGTCGCCAGCAGCTCGTAGCACTCCCGATCCGTCATGCCCGCATCTAGACGCGCCTTCAGGCCCAGCTCTCGATATTTCATGCCCGACGAATTAAAGAAGCGCCGCACCGGCAGTCCCGAACGAGCAATCCAGGTCGCAAGCTCATCAGCCGTGGGATTGTCCAAAACGATATCGCGGTCGATATACTCTACCCCGTGTTCGTCCAGCCATGCCTTGGCCTTCTTACAGGTCGAGCACTTGGGATATTCAACAAACAGTACGGTCATGGAAATCCTCCGAATATAGATCGGCCAACGCAGACACACGCCACACGAGGCGCCTTCGCATGATGGGCCAATTGTAGCCCACGGGTCACACGCTAAACGAACCGTACCCCGAATCCGCGTTTGATGAACGGCAGCAGCTCCATTGCCTCGGGCGTGATATGACCCGCAACGTTCATGCGCTCGTCACTGGGAAGATCGACCCGCGCAATCTCAAGCTCGCCTTCGTAGCGCCCATAGCCGCTATTGCTCACAGCGATCGACCCCGTCTTTCGTGACAGGCCGGCACCGGCATCCATCGGCACGGAATCCGGCTTAAGCGTCGTACGCGACTCCTGAGACCTAAAGATGAGGGTGCTCGAATCGGGTCGGTCGTGATGAATCTGCCCACGTACATAGGCATAACCGGGCTCAAGCTCGCATTGCAGGTCCACGTATCCGGTGGAAACATGAGCAAACTGCGTCCAGCCCGCATCGGAAAGATCGGGGTCGCCGACCAACACAATGTCGCAATCGGCGCCATGTGCAAGCTCAAGCATATTGAGAGCAACCTTTGACGCGCGACCGCGCTGCGCCTCGACCGTCGGCAGTCCCTCGAATACCGGCCCGCGAACGTTAGCATCACCCGGCACAAAAGCCATGATTTCGAATCCAAGCGCCGCAAGACGAAGATTCACCCGAGCAATGTCCTCCAGAGCTAAACCGGTATAAGGCTTGGGGTAAAAATTGTGGCAGGCGGCAAAACGAGTCACATCGGCACCGGCCTCACGCCACGATGCGATTTCATCAGAACTCACCGTCGATGCATTGACCACAATGCGAAATACACCGGACAGCTCCGCGACCCGCCGGGCGCTAAAGCCATAGTCCAAACGAAGGTATTCCAACCCCAGATCGCGCAGGTCCTCGATGCGCTCAAGCCCGAGCAAATCGCACGTGCGCGGCCCCACATCGGCAATGAGCGCAATGCCGCGGGCGGAAAGCAGCGACAGCACATGACGGACCTTATCGGCATACGCCGCTCCCCCATCCTCGGGAATATGCAGCGAGGTGAACGCATAGCGCGCACCCGCCGCGGCACCGTGTTCAATCGTCCGCTCAATATCCTGCAGAGGGCTGGAAAGATAAATCGAAATACCCGTTTTCACGCTTCAACACTCCTTTAAAAAAGGCCGGCGGAGCAGTTAGCCCCGCCGGCACAACCATAGCATCAAGAAATCTGCCGCGCGCCGCGAGCCCTAAGCAACACGGCTCGCGATATCAAACTACTCGCCAAAGAACTCGTTGATCTTCTGCTCGTCGACGCCAAAGAACCACGTCAGGACAAAGCCGGCGGCATAGGCAAGCAGCATAGCGGCAACGTAGCCGAGCTGCTGGCCAGGAACGACGATCAGCAGGCCAAACAGACCGGAAACGCCCTGAGAAACCGTGCCGATGTGAAGCAGCGCCGCGAGCGCGCCGCCAAATCCGGCACCCAGGCAGGCCGTCACAAACGGGCGAACGAGCGGCAGCGTAACGGCATACATCAGAGGCTCGCCCACACCCAGAATGCCAACGGGAATGGACTCTGCGACATACTTCTTGAGCTTGGCGTTCTTGGTCTTAAAGTACAGCGCCAGACCGGCACCGACCTGGCCGCCGCCAGCCATCATAAGGATGGGGAGCAGGTAATTGATGCCCTTGGTAGCGCCGTCGGGATCGTTGAGCATAGCGTGGATCGGCGTGAGCGCCTGATGCAGGCCGACGGAAACCAGCGGCAAGAAGCCCGCCGACAGGATATAGCCGCCCAGGACGCCCAGCTTCTCGAAAATAAAGGTCAAAACGCTAAAGATGGCAGTCGTCAGCCATGCGCCAACCGGCTGGATGACGAGCATCAGAGCAAAGGCACCGATGATGAGCACCAGCAGCGGGGACAAAAACGTGTCGAGTGCGTTGGGCATAACCTTGCGAATCTGACGCTCCATCCAGGCAAAAAATGCGCCAGCGATAAGAGCCGCGATCATGCCGCCCGCTGCGGGGTTGTACTGCGCATTGGTGAGCGGCAGCAGAATGGCAGTGGCAGGATCAGCCGCGCCAGGCGCAAGCAGGGGCATGGCACTGTTGGCGATACACATCATGCCGGCGATGCCGCCCAGCGCAGCGGAGCCGCCAAACTCACGTGCCGCGTTATAGCCCACCAAGATGGGCAGATAGGCAAACAGGGCCCAGCCCATGGAACGAATGCCCTGGTACCACCACTCGCCTGCAAGCGCGCCTGCCGTCGAGACGTTAATGACGTTGCAGATACCGTTGATGAGGCCAGCCGCAATGATGCCGGGAAGCAGGGCGACGAAGACATTGGAAATCTTCTTGAGGAAGGCCTGAACCGGCTTGGACTCGTACTTTGCCTTCTGCGCGGCCTTGTTTGTGGCCGCAGCGTCAACCACGCTCTCGTCGGCAACGCCTTTCGCAAGGCCGGTGAGCTTGGAGAACTCCTCGAGCACCTTATTCACCTTGCCCGGCCCCAGCACGATCTGCATCGTGTCGTCCTCGACCAAGCCCATCACGCCGTCGAGTGCCTTAATACCCTCCGTGTCGACGCTGCCCGTGTCTTTGACGGTCACGCGCAGGCGCGTCATGCACGCCGCGTTTGCGAGCACGTTGTCTTTACCGCCCAAAAGGTCCAGCAGCTTTTGAGCCAGCTCTTTGTTCGTCATAACTCCTCCTTGTATTGGGTATCTCGTTTGGATGTCATATCAGCTCACGCCGCGCACCTATTGGGCATCGGCATTGCTCTTCTCATGGCCACTCACCGCAGCACGGACATGGCCTCGCGCTCGCTCAAGAGCTACCGCAGCCTGCTCGACATCGCAGTCCAGCAGTACCGAGACAATAGCGGTTTTTACGTGGCCGCCGGCATCTGCAAGCGCCTGAATAGCGCGCTCGCGCGTGCAACCGGTCGCCTCCATCACGATGTTCTGGCCGCGCACCACCAACTTCTCGTTCGTCTGCTGCACATCGACCATCAGGTTTTGGTATACCTTGCCGATCTTGACCATGGCACCGGTCGAAATCATGTTGAGAATGAGCTTTTGAACCGTTCCCGCCTTGAGCCTCGTTGAGCCGGTCAGCACCTCGGGACCGGGCACGGGTTCAATGGCAAGATCTGCGCTCTCCCCGATCTTCGACCCTTGGTTGCAGGCAATTGCAATGGTCTTGCACCCAGTTGCCCTGGCGTTCACAAGGCCGCCCACCACATAGGGAGTACGGCCGCTTGCCGCCAGGCCAACGACAAGATCCTTGTCCGAGAGTCCACGCTCCCGCAGGTCGCTCGCGCCAAGTTCCTCGCTGTCTTCGGCACCTTCGACAGCCTTGATAAACGCCGTCTCGCCTCCGGCAATGAGCCCGACAATCAGATCGGGTGACACGCCAAACGTGGGCGGACACTCCGAAGCGTCGAGTACGCCCAGACGACCGCTGGTGCCTGCGCCCATGTAAAAGACGCGTCCGCCGCGCTCGAGTGCCTCAGCAGCCCAGTCGATTGCTGTGGCAACCTGGGGCAACACCTTCGTGACCGACTGGACGGCACGAAGATCCTCATCATTCATCGTCGTGACGATTTGCAGCGATGTCATCGTATCGAGGTCCATTGAACTTTGATTACGCTGTTCGGTCGTGAATTTTGTTAAATCGAGCATTTCATTCACCTCATCTTTCCTGTTTCTCGATGTAGTTTTGCTTAATGACATGCGTCGCCCGTTCGTAGTCGCTGGCAACGTAAGCAGCGTACAGGGCATCGACAACCATAAGCTGGGCCATACGCGAAGCCATGGCACCGCTGCGGACCAAGGGTTCACTCGCAGCGACGCCGAGCACGGCATCGGCCACGGTGGCAAGCTTGGATGATCCATCTACTTTGGTAACGGCCACAACGGGACAGTTGTGACGTTGAGCCTCGGCGGTGCAGTCCAGCACCTCTTGCGTCAAGCCCGAGTAGCTAAAGGCGATTGCCATATCGCCCTCATGCATGTTCTTGGCACACAAGAGCTGATCATGCCAGTCGTCGTACAGATGGCACTCCTTGTCGACACGCATGAGCTTTTGCGCCAGATCGTGCGCGACCAAACGAGAGGCACCGATACCGAACAGATTGACCGCACGTGCCCGCTTAAGATAGGCCGCACATCGCTCCAAGACGGTGTAATCGAGCGTTCGCGCCGTCGCTTCGATCGTGCGCACGTTGCTTTTCATCACCTTCCCCACGATACGTTCGACGCTGTCATCCATGGAGATGTCCTCGAGGGCTACGTCTTTCTTGTCACCTAAGAGCGCCAGCTCGGCAATCAGTTCGCGCTGGAACTCCTTGTAGCCCGCAAAACCCAAACGCTTGCAAAAGCGCAAAATGCTCGAGGGCGAGGAGAACGTGACATCGGCAAGACCGCGGACGGACAGCCCGACCACCTCGTGCGGATGAGCGGTTACATATGCGATGACATTGCGTTCCGCCGGGCTTGCGCTGAGCTCACGCTCGCGAAGTCGCAAAAGCAATCCGTTTGCCATCTCAAACACCTCCGTTGAGAAGAATTAAAGACCAACGAACGATTCGTACCGGATACAAACAGCTTTTGCGGTACATTGTGCCGCATCGTGGCGCACAAAGGGAGAGCGTTCTACCGCTCGCCCCTCAAATCCGACCGCTCGGAAATACGCGCGACACAAAATAATTCAACAAGGTCGCATTATCAGAAACGGGTTTGTTACCGGCTAGCGCCTCGCATGGGCGCCGATCGGCCGAGTCGCATAGCGCACCAACGCCGCTGCCAGCAATACCAACAGCATGGCGGTGACATAGCCCGCAGCATCGAATCCTAAATCGATAACGTCGAAATGCCTGCCGGGAACAAAGATCTTATGTGCCTGATCGCCAACGGAGCAGACGGCGCAAAAGAGCAACACGGGCACGCAACGGGAGCATACGCTCCACGGACGCCTGGAAAAGCAAACCACGACCACCGAGGCGAACAATCCGACGAAGAAAAACTCTACGGTATGGGCAACACGTCGGACGTTCGTGCCCACCCACATGCGAATGGAAGCAAGTCGGCCAGACCGGACATTCGAAGCAGCCGAATCGGTGCACCCGGTCATCCCGTTCTCGGTCTGAGCTTCACCCGCGACATCGGCAGCCTGTACGCCCGTAGCCTGACCCTCCACCACACGCGCGGTGGACTCGCTCAGCAACGACGTCTCCACCGCATTTTGCTCCGTCAGCACCCAGATGCCCGCCAGCGTTGCAGCGAACAGAACGATCGCGGTCCATCCGATTATTTGTTTTACGCGCGCCAAGGGCCTACCTCCTTTTTTGAATATCAGCGAGTGTAGCCCCAAATGACATCGCCATCGTATCAAAATTTGAATCGCAACAGGAAGCGACAAAGCGACGCAAACCCCTACCCCGCCTCGCGCATCCAGCGATCAAACGTCCCCACGCACACGCCCAGGCACTTTGCTGCCTGGCTGCGGGTAATATCGCCCGCCTCATAGCTATCCCGTACCAGATCAAACTGAGGAGGGCACGGCTTGCGAGGTCGACCGAAACGGACCCCTCGCGCCCGCGCCGCTGCAATTCCCTCCGCTTGGCGCCGATGGATATTCTCGCGCTCCACCTGCGCCACGTAGCTCAGCAGTTGCAGCACAATATCGGCAATCAGGGTATTAGTCACATCCGGCGTGCCGCTTGCCCTGACGCGCGTGTCAAGCAATGGCATGTCCAACACCACAATGGCAACCCCGAGCTCCTTGGTAATGCGTCGCCATTCCTCAAGAATCTCAGAGTAATTACGGCCAAGTCGGTCGATAGAAAGCACCACCAGCACGTCCCCGTCTCCCAGGACGTGCAGCAGCTCGCGATACCTCGGGCGATCGAAGTCCTTGCCGCTCGCATGGTCGGCATAAATATTCGCCGAGCCCACGCCATAGGCGCCCAGCGCATCCAGCTGCCGATTAAGATTCTGATCGCGCGAACTCACCCGCGCATAACCGTACACCGTCGCCATCTCATCCCCGCTTTCTTGTAAACCTGCCAAAAAGGGACAGGTTTATTTTGGTAGGTTTTACCTCTCAAATAGCAGGTAAGCGGGCGGCCGAGCAGACGGCAAGGTAGCCACGATTCAAATGCGAAAGGCGGCCCCGAAAGACCGCCCTCCGCTCTCCCGCCGCGAGTCGGGATTTGGCTAATGGATAAGCTTAAAGTCCAAGTGCCCGCGCGTGGTATTGACGCGCGAGACCTCGATGATCACGCGCTGACCCAGTTCATAGCGAGTCCCCGTGTCGGCGCCCGTCAGCGTAAGCGCGTCCTCGTCGAACTCGAACCACTCGTTGCCCAGGCTCTTAATTGAAACCAGGCCCTCGACCTGCGTCAAATCCAGGCGTACGAACAGGCCCATACTGCTAACCCACGAGACGGTTCCGGTATAGCGCTCGCCCAGACGGTCCTCATAGTACTGGGCAATCTTAATCTTTTGCGTCGCATGGCTGGCGGCATCTGCCGCGCGCTCGGCATCGCTGCATGCGCGGCAGATCTGCGGCAGAATGCGTGGCAGCGACTCGCGCCCCTTGCCGATCAGCCGCGGCGTACGGACCAAGGCGTCCTTGCCGCCGAGCTGCTCATAGGCCAACTGCAGCTTGAGTACGCGGTGCACCACCAGATCGGGGTAGCGACGGATGGGACTCGTAAAGTGACAGTAGCACGGCGCGGCGAGCGCAAAGTGGCCCTCGTTGCGCGGCTTGTACAGCGCGCGCTGCATGCTGCGCAGAAGCAGCGTGTTGACGAGCGGTGCGTTGGCCGTACCGGCGGCAGCATCGACTGCAGCCTGCAGCTCATCGGGACTCCCCAGGGCAATACCGGCAGCGCGGCGATCGTCGATGATGCCTAGCTGCGCCAGCGCAACGGCGGCACCGTGCAGGCTATCGGGGCTCGGATCCTCATGCACGCGATAGCAGGCCTCGATATCACGGTCTGCCAGCCACTCTGCAACGCACTCGTTGGCGAGCAGCATGGCTTCCTCGATAAGCGACGTGGCACACGAACGCTCGCGCGCCACAATCTGCACGGGTACTCCGTCCTCATCCAATAGAGCGCGAATCTCGGCCGTGTCAAAATCGACTGAGCCGCGAGCACGACGAATACGACGGCGAAGTTCGGCGAGTTCGTTGGCGGCGACGAGGAAATCGCCGAGGTCGACGTTGTAGCCGCGGGCGGCTTCCTCGCACGCAAGACCGCGCTCAAGCGCGTCCTCGCGCGAGGCCTCAGCAGCCTCAACATCTTCAGCGGCACCCTCCAGCACCGAATACTCAACCGCGCCGGCACGCACCAGCAGCGCCTCGGCGCCGTCATAGTCCATACGCACACGCGAGCGAATCACGCTGGGGTACGGATCGTAATGCCGCACGCGACCCTGCTCATCGAGTTCGATATCGACGGTAAACGCAAGACGGTCCTCGTCAGGTCGAAGCGAGCACAGGTCACAGGACAGGCGTTCGGGCAGCATGGGAAGCACGCGATCGGCCAGATAAACCGATGTCGTACGATGGCGAGCCTCAAGATCGATATGCCCGTCCCAAGCCACATAGTGTGAAACGTCGGCGATATGCACGCCCAGCTTGTAGCCACCCTCGGGCGTGCGCTCCAGCGAAATGGCATCGTCAAAGTCGCGCGCGTCGATTGGGTCGATCGTGATGACAAAGCGGTCGCGCAGATCGCGGCGGAGCGGGTCCTTAAGCGCCGCGGGCACATCGAGCGAAAGCCCCTCGGCCTCGTCCAGCGCGGCCTCGGGATAGCTATCGGTATAGCCGTAACGCGCCATCACATATTGAACACCCAAATCGGGCGCGTCATCTCCGCCAATGCGGCGTTCGATCGTCACAGTGCCCGATTCCAGGCGCGTCGGGTAGGTCAAAATGCGCGCGACAACAGCATCACCCGGGTGGACACCCAGACGATCCGCCGAGGTATCCTCGGGCAGAATGAAGAAGTCGGCCTTCAGGCGCGAATCGAGCGGCTCAATCACACCGAGCGGACCGGCGGTCTGGTACGTGCCCACCACGCTTATAGCTGCGCGCTCAACCACGCCCTCGATCACGGCGCGACGCTCGCCATGCGGGCTGTTCTTAATGCTCACGGCAACGGTATCGCCGTCCATGATCTCGCGCTTACCGCGGCCCATGACCTTGTAGTCGCCATTCTCGGTTATGACATAGGCACTGTGCTCATGGAGCTGCACGCGCCCGGTCAGGCTCGGACGGCGTTCGCTGCGCACCGGCCCGCGCTTATTGCGAGCTCCACGCTTATGCTTGTTATTGCGCCCCATGGCGCCTCCTAACTATCGATTGCCGTTTACATCCCAAGAGTCTACCCAAATGATCCCTAGGGGACGAAGGAAAACGGATCACATAGATAGACCAACGCGACGATGATCCACAATCATGCCGTCCCCTAGGGATCAAAAAAAACGGGCCGCCCCATAAGAGACGACCCGTTGGAAGGGATGAATTCCAGGCATGCCTACACGCGCAGGTAGCGGCGCATGGCGATGGCAGAACCAAAGAGACCGATAATCACGCCGACCAGAATCAGCGCAGCATAGGTCACCAGGTAGTACTGCATCGGCAGGGCAAACGACATCCAGCCGATGCTCTCCTGCAGACGCGGAATCATCAGATTACGCAGCAGCTCCAGAACGCCGATGGAAAGCAGCGAGCCCAAAATGGCCTGCAGTACGCCCTCGGTGATAAACGGGCCACGAATGAAGCCGTTGCTGGCGCCGACCAGACGCATAATCGCAATCTCACGACGACGCGCCGTGATGGACAGGCGAATCGTGTTGTTGATGAAGATGAATGCGATAAAGGTCAGAAGGCCAACGAGCACCACGGCGGCGATGCGGATGTAGTTGGTCACCTGGAACAGGCGGCTCACTTCCTCCTGGCCGTACAGCACGCTCGCGTTGACGTCGCCGTCATCCGCGATCTTCTGGAAATCGGCATTCTTCTTGAGCTTCTTGGCCGTGCTCTCGACCTTGGACGGATCGTCCATCTCAATTGCAAACGAAGCTGGCAGCGGGTTCTGGCCATCGAGCGCGCTCATGGTGGCGTCGGCGTTGCCCGACATCTTGCTCGTATACTCGGCCAGCGCGTCGTCCTTGTCCTTATAGGTAACGGACTTGACGTTATTCCACGTCTTAAGCTCGGCCTCAAAAGCCTGGACATCGGCCTGATCGGCGTCATCGCTAATGAACGCGTTGATGACAACCTGATCCTCGACGGTGCCGATCACGGAATTCAGCATCGCGGAGCCCATGATAAACAGGCCGATGATAAACAGCGAAAGGAAGATCGTGATGACGGCGCCGAGCGAGGTAGTCCAGTTACGGAAGAAGTGGCTGATTGCCTCTTTGAAGGAGTAGCCCACGTTAGTTGGTGCCATAGTTGCCGTAACCTCCCCTCTCCTGGTCGCGGATAACGTGGCCGCCCTCGAGGGCGATCACGCGACGGTGCATGCTATCGACCATCTCGCGGTCGTGCGTGGCGACGATCACGGTGGTGCCGGTGCGGTTAATACGCTCGAGCAGTTTCATGATGCCCAGCGAGATCGCCGGGTCGAGGTTACCCGTGGGCTCGTCACAGATCAAAAGCGGCGGGCGGTTGACCATAGCGCGGGCGACGGCAACGCGCTGCTGCTCGCCACCGGAAAGCTGGTCGGGCAGCGAGTCCATCTGATCGGCAAGACCGACCAGACGCAGCACCTCGGGCACCTGACTGCGAATGACGCCCTTGGGCTTGCCGATGCACTGCAGGGCAAACGCCACGTTTTCGTAGGCGGTCTTTTGCGGCAGAAGCTTAAAGTCCTGGAACACGGCGCCAATCTGGCGGCGCAGGAACGGAACCTTACGGTTCTTGATCTTCATGAGGTCCTGACCGGCAACCAGGATGCGGCCGCTCGTCGGCTTGACGTCGCGGTTGAGCGTCGACAGTAGCGTGGTCTTACCCGAGCCGGAGTGACCGACCAGGAAGACGAACTCGCCCGGATAGATCTCGATGTTGATGTCGTCGAGTGCAGGCTTGTTGGGCTGTGCCGGATAGATCTTGGTGACATGCTCCATAAGGATGACGGGCTCGACACCGGCCTGCTTGGCCATCTTCTTGCGGCTGGCCTGCGGATCGATAGGCGCAAACACCGACGTGAAATCGGGGTTGTTGAGCGCGTTATCGAGGCTTGCGACCTCGGCGGCCTGATCGCTCTCGACCACCGGGGCAGCAGGCTGCGTGGGGTCGGGAATAGCGGCAAAGAGACCGGACTGCGCAGGCTGAGGAGCCGGCGTCGCAGGGGCCATGGGGTCGGGAATGCCGGCCATGGTAGGCTGCGGCGTGGCGGCGCCAGCCTGAGGCTGCTCCACGCGAGCGGTCACGGCCTGAACGGGCTCAAAACCCGCCGTGCCGGAAAGCGCGACATCGCTGGTTGGATTATAGGCAAAGGGATCGGATGCCGGCTGTGCCTGATCTGCCGGCTGAGCGGGGGCCTGAGCAACAGGCTGGCCCTCTGAATCCGGAGTGGCGAAACGACTGCCCTGGACGCCTGCCTGCGTCTTGGGGGCATCATCGCCCGCACCGGAGGTACGGAAGTGGTTACCCACTGGTGCTCCTTATCGTCGTGCGTTTAAACTACATGAGCGCTTTGTATTTTAGCAGCATTAGCTTTGCTGCACATAAGAAGCATGGCGGGGTTTGGGTCTCACCGGCCGGGCGCAGGGTTACCTCCCAAATCGTCCTCGCGCATGGCCGGCATTTGTCCTGCTCCTGCGGAGCTGCGGACAAACGCCGGCCTGCGCTGCGGAAAGATTTGGGAGGTAACCCTGCGCCCGGCCTGCGGCTACTATGGGGCCGACGCACCAACTTGAGATGCTGCGCATACAAAGTTGGAAGGGTCTGAATTGCACTTTGTTGGGATGGGCCCGTTTCCCCATGGGAACTTTGCTTGGCAGGACTCTAATTTAAATTCAGCATAAACAGGGGCGCCCTCTTTGAGGACGCCCCTGTTCTGGCTTGTTTGCGGTTGTCGAAGCGATGCTTTGCCTCGCCTTGCCTTATGCCAAGAACTCCTTGGTGGTCGCCACGATGTTGGCGGCGTCCAGGCCGTACTTGTGCAGGAGCTCGGCACCCGGGCCAGACTCACCGAAGGTGTCGTTGACGCCGATCTTCTTGAGCGGCGTCGGACACTGCTCGCACAGGACGTCGGCAACGGCGCCGCCCAGGCCACCGATCACAGAGTGCTCCTCGACGGTCACGACGTGGCCGGTCTTGGTGGCGCTCTTGACGATCAGGTCGGCATCGATGGGCTTGATGGTGTGCATGTTGATGACCTCGGCATCGATGCCCTCGGCAGCAAGCTGCTCGGCGGCCTCGAGAGCCTCGCCGACCATCAGACCGCAGGCGATGATGGTCACATCGGCGCCCTCGCGCATGACAATGCCGCGGCCCAACTCGAACTTGTAGGTCTCGGGGTCGTTGATAACCGGCGAGGCCAAGCGGGCGAAACGCATGTACACCGGGCCGTCGCACTCGTAGGCGGCGCGCGTCACGGCGCGGGCCTCGACGTCGTCGGCAGGAACGATCACAGTCATGCCGGGGATGACGCGCATGAGGGCGATATCCTCGCAGCACTGGTGCGTGGCGCCATCCTCGCCCACCGAGATACCAGCGTGCGTGGCACCGATCTTGACGTTAAGGTGCGGATAGCCGATGGAGTTACGGACCTGCTCAAAGGCGCGGCCGGCGGCGAACATGGCAAAGGTGCTCGCAAAGGCAACGCGACCGGTGGTCGCGATACCGGCGGCGACGCCCATCAGGTTGCTCTCGGCAATGCCCACATCGAAGAAGCGATCGGGGCAGGCAGCCTTAAACTTGCCGGTCTGCGTGGCAGCAGCCAGGTCGGCGTCGAGGACCACAAAGTCGTCGTGCTCGTTGGCGAGCTCGACGAGGGCCTCGCCGTAGCTTACACGCGTGGCGATTTTCTTGACGTCTGCCATCCTAGAGCTCCTCTCCGGCGGCCGTGAGCTCTGCCATGGCCTGCTCAAACTGTTCATCGTTGGGGGCCTTGCCGTGCCAACCAACCTGGTTCTCCATAAAGGACACGCCCTTGCCCTTCAGGGTCTCGGCGATAATGGCGGTCGGCTGGCCCTTGGTAGCGCGAGCCTCGGCAAAGGCGGCGCGAATCTGATCGAAATCGTTGCCGTCGGCAAGCTCCACCACGTGGAACTTAAAGGCGCGGAACTTGTCTGCCAGCGGCATGGGGTCGTTGACTTCCTCGACGGGACCGTCGATCTGCAGGCCGTTGTGGTCGACGATCACACAGAGGTTGTCGAGCTGCTGGTTGCCGGCAAACATGGCGGCCTCCCAGACCTGGCCCTCCTCGCTCTCGCCATCGCCCAGCAGGGCGTACGTGCGATAAGTATCGCCCCAGTGCTTGGCGGCAACGGCCATGCCAACGGCGGCGGAGATGCCCTGGCCGAGCGAACCGGTGGACATGTCAACGCCCGGAGTGTCGTTCATGTTGGGATGACCCTGCAGGTGGCTGCCGATGTGGCGCAGCGTCTCAAGATCCTCCTTGGGGAAGAACCCACGCTCGGCGAGCACAGCGTACAGACCAGGTGCACAGTGGCCCTTGGAAAGCACAAAGCGATCGCGATCGGCCTTGCGGGGATGGGCCGGGTCGACGTTCATTTCCTCAAAGTACAGATAGGTCATGATGTCGGCAGCGCCGAGCGAACCGCCCGGATGGCCGGACTTGGCAGCGTGCACGCCGGTGACGATGCCCTTCCTTACCTCGTTGGCAACCTTTTTGAGCTCTTCGTCGCTCATTGTGCCTTCCTTTCATCCTCTTTAGACAAGATGCGCACGGCACCGAAGGTAATCCCAACACAGCCGCAATGCACGTACGCCATTCATTATGCTGGAAACTGATGGCTTTACCAGAGTTTTTATCATTATTTGAACAATTTAGCAGGCAGAACCGCTGATGAAACGGTTTATCAATGTGAACGTCTTTTGGATGGGACGCGGTCGGCCCTACGCGCTAATATCCTTGAATCCCTCGCCGAAAGCTTCCGTAACGTCGGCGACCGTCACAATGGCGTGAGGATCGCGCTCGCGCACGATCGTCTTGAGGGTATTGAGCTCTCGACGGCTCACGATGACCATGATCACCGGCTTCTCGGCACCCGAATACATGCCAGTCGCCTTAAACTTGGTACAACCACGACCCAGGCCATACATGATATCGGCAGCGATATCAGGGAACTTGTCCGAGATGATGAGTACCATACGGCGTTTGTTGCCACCATCGACCACGGCATCGATCACGTAGCCGCTAATGACCATCGAAAGGCCTGCATATAGTGCATTTTCGATTGAAAAGACCGGAGCCGACAGCGCACATACGGCAACATCGATCGCCATGACGGTCGAGCCCACGGGCAGCGAGGTATTACGCGAGATGATTTGGCCAATCGTGTCCGAGCCGCCGGTGTTGGCGCCGGCGCGCAGCACCATGCCATAACCGATGCCCGTGATGATGCCGCCCCACATAGCGGGCAGCATCAGATCGGCATGTGCCAGCGGCGCCACAAACGGAGCGAACAGGTCGGTGAAAAAGCCCAGCAGCACAAAGCCCGTCGCCGTCTGCACCACGTAGAACATGCCGCCCTCGCGCATAACGACCAGCAGCAGCAAGGCGTTCATCACGATCGTCTGAATACCAACGGGAAGCGATAGACCGCGCGATGCGCCGACCGCCTGGATAATGGTGGCAAGGCCCGTAACGCCACCGGCAGCAAGGCCGTTGGGAATCAAAAACAGGTCGGTCGCAATAGCGGCCAGAGCGCACCCCAACATAATCTGGGGCAGGTCGTGAAAGAAGTTCATCGAAAGAATGCGCTTAATGTCCAGACGATATGCCATGCTGCCTCCCTCAAAAAAGCGCACCCAAACGGATGCGCTTCGAACTTCTTGCTGTATTCGATTCTACCGATTCGCCGGACAAAAACCACCCCTGCGCAGGGTTTATTCCGGATACAAACCCGTCCAACCGTTGGGCTTAGCATCGGCTTGAAGCCGCCCGATGTTTTAAATCTCCGAGCCTTCTGCATCGGCGTTGCCGGTGGCCCAGCGATGATAGCCAATAACAAACGGGTCCAGGTCGCCATCGTCAAGAACGGCCTCGACATTGCTGGTCTCCACACCCGAGCGCAGATCCTTGACCATCTGGTACGGGTAGAGCACGTAGCTGCGAATCTGGTTGCCAAAACCGATCGTGGTTTTGGGTCCGCGAATCTCATCGAGCGCCTCGGCGCGCTTCTCGAGCTCAATCTCGTACAGGCGAGCCTTGAGGATCTGCATGCACGCGGCCTTGTTCTGGATCTGGCTGCGCTCGTTTTGGCAGGTAACCACAATGCCACTGGGAAAATGCGTCACGCGCACGGCGGAGTCGGTGGTGTTGACACCCTGACCGCCCGGGCCGCTCGCGTGGTACACGTCCACGCGGATGTCATCGGAACTGATCTCGATGTCGATATCATCGGGTAGCACGGGGATGACCTCAACGCCAGCGAACGTGGTCTGGCGGCGCTTCTTGTCGTCGGTGGGGCTAATTCGTACCAGGCGGTGCACACCGGCCTCGGCGCGCAGCATGCCAAATGCGTCCTTGCCCTCGACGGTAAAGGTCGCGCGGTCGATGCCGATGACCTCAGCAGCGGGGCAGTCGTTAATCGTGACCTTCCAGCCGCGACGCTGGCAGTACTTCATGTACATCTTAAAGAGCATGAAGGTCCAGTCCTGGGCCTCCAGACCACCCTGTCCGGGCTTGATGGTCACAATGGCATCGCCGTGATCGAACTCACCGGTAAACCAGCTCGAAAGCTCAAGCTCATCGATGGCACGGGCCAGGCGCTCAGCCGTGGCTGTAGCCTCCTCGCGAAGGGCGGCGGCATCGGGGTCATCCCCCATCTCCTCGGCAAGCTCCAGCGCGGCGCGGGCATCGGAAAGCTCGCCGCGCGCGTTGTCCACGGCGGCGATATCTTCCTTGGTGCGCGCGATTTCCTCCATGGTGGCACGGGCGGCGTCGGCGTCATCCCAAAAGCCGGGGGCCACGCTTTTGGCCTCGAGCTCGGTCACGCGCGTGCGCTTTTCGTCCAAGTGGAGATACGACTCGACCTCGTCGAGCCGGTCCGCAAACGCGTCCAGCTCGGCGGGCGTTACCTCTAAAGCCTCAGCCATTAACGATTCCTGCCGTGGCAGTACTTAAACTTCTTGCCGCTACCGCAGGGGCACGGGTCGTTGCGGCCCACGTTGACGTACGGATCGTCGCTCTCGGACTTGCGATAGGTGGTCACCTTGCCACCGTTGTTGACGGCAGCCGGACCACCCTGGACAGCCGTGCGGGCCTGCACCTGCGCCTGCTTGCGCAGCACCGAGTCGCCGTTGTCACCATCGACCTCGGCAGGACCGGAGAAGTGCGCACCCTCGAGCGCGGGCTCCTCCTTGTGCTCCACGGCACGCGGGGCACCCTTGATCTCGATGCGCAGAACCGTGCGCAGGTAATCCTCGTACATGGTGTCGACGAGGATCTGGAACGCGCCGTAGGCCTCGGTCTTGTACTCGACCAGCGGGTCGCGCTGGCCAAAGCCGCGCAGGCCGATGCCGGTCTTGAGATAGTCCATCTCCTGCAGGTAGTTCATCCAGCGGGTATCGATGACGCGCAGCATGACCTGGGTGTTGAGCTCGCGCATCAGGTCCTCGCCCAAGCGCTCGGCCTTCATGTTGTAGCACTTCTCTACGTAAGCCAGGACATCGGCAGCCAGAGCCTCATAATCCTCGTCGGGGAACTTCGGCGTATCGATGTGGCCGGTGAGCTCCACAACCCACTTGCGCAGGCCCTCCAGGTCGCGCTCGCCATCGTGACTGTCCTTGGTGCAGAACTCCTGAACGCAGCGGTACACAGTGTCGTGCATGACCTCGGTGATGTGGTCGGTCAGGTCCTTGCCGTCCAGAATCTTATTGCGCTCAGCGTAGATGACCTGGCGCTGCTTGTTCATGACGTCATCGTACTCAAGGACGCTCTTGCGCATGGAGAAGTTGATGCTCTCGACCTTGTGCTGGGCGCTCTCGACGGCCTTGGAGATGATCTTGTGCTGGATGGGCATGTCGTCGCCCATGTCGGCCGTAACCATCATCTTGGAGACGCGGTCCATCTTGTCGCCGCCGAACAGGCGCATGAGGTCGTCCTCGAGCGACAGGTAGAACTGGGTCTCGCCCGGATCGCCCTGACGGCCGGAGCGGCCGCGCAGCTGGTTGTCGATACGACGGGACTCGTGGCGCTCGGTGCCGATAACGGTCAGGCCGCCGGCGGCAAGCACGCGCTCGCGCTCGGCCTTGCAGGTCTCCTTGGCCTCGGCGTTAAACTGCTCAAGCTGCTCGGGCGTCACGTCCTCCATGGTCAGGCCCTCGTACTCAAGGCGCTCGCGCACCAGCTCGTCGGGGTTGCCGCCCAACAGGATGTCGGTACCACGACCGGCCATGTTGGTAGCGATGGTCACGGCGCCGTAGCGTCCGGCCTGGGCAACGATATGAGCCTCGCGCTCATGGTGCTTGGCGTTGAGGACCTCGTGCGCGATGCCGCGCTTGGTAAGGGCGGCCGACAGCTTCTCGGAGCTCTCGATGGAGACGGTGCCCACCAGGACCGGCTGGCCCTTGGCGTGACGACGCTCAACGTCGTCGGCAACGGCGTTGTACTTAGCCTGAATGGTGCGGTAGACCAGGTCCTCGTGGTCCACGCGCTGCACGGGCTTGTTGGAGGGGATGACCTCGACGGGCAGCTTGTAGATCTCGCGGAACTCGGCGTCCTCGGTGAGTGCCGTACCGGTCATACCGGAGAGCTTGTCATACAGGCGGAAGTAGTTCTGCAGGGTGATGGTCGCCAGCGTCTGGTTCTCCTCGCGCACGAGCACGCCCTCTTTGGCCTCGATGGCCTGGTGCAGGCCCTCGGAGTAACGGCGGCCTTCCATAATGCGGCCGGTGAACTCGTCGACGATCTTGACCTCGCCGTTGGTGACCACATACTGCTTGTCGCGGTGGAACATGTACTGGGCCTTCAGCGCCTGCTGCAGGTGGTTGACCAGCTGGCCGGAGAGATCGGCATAGATGTCATCGATACCCAGGCGGCGCTCGATCTTCTTAAGACCGCGCTCGGTGGCAGCGATGGTGTGCTTGGCCTCGTCCATGACGTAGTCGCCCGTGGGTTCAACGTCCTCGGTGGCGGTAAGCATGTCGTGCGACACGTCCTCGCCGCGCTCAAGGCCACGCACGGCACGCGCGAAGTCCTTGTAGGTACTGGCGGACTTGGTGCCAGCGCCCGAGATGATCAGCGGGGTGCGAGCCTCATCGATCAGGATGGAGTCGACCTCGTCGACGATGGCGTAGTTGTGACCGCGCTGCACGCGCTGCTCGGGGCGGGTGACCATGTTGTCGCGCAGGTAATCAAAGCCGAACTCGGAGTTGGTGCCGTAGGTGACGTCGGCCTGGTAGGCCGGGCGCTTGAGCTCGAGCGGCATGTTGTTCTGGAGCAGACCGACGGTCATGCCCAAGTACTTATAGATGCGGCCCATCCACTCGGAGTCGCGCTTGGCAAGGTAATCATTGACGGTAACGACATGCACGCCCTTGCCGGCGATAGCGTTGAGGTAGCCGGCCAAGGTGGAGACGAGCGTCTTGCCCTCGCCGGTCTTCATCTCGGCGATGTGGCCCTCGTGCAGTGCCATGGCGCCAATGAGCTGCACGTCAAAGTGGCGCATACCCATGGTGCGCTTGGAAGCCTCGCGCACGGTGGCAAAAGCCTCGGGGAGCATGTCGTCGAGCGACTCGCCGTTGGCGTAACGCTCGCGGAACTTATCGGTCTGGCCGCGGAGCTCTTCCTCGGTCATCTTCTCAAACTGGGGCTCAAGACCGTTGATCTGGTCGACGATCTTGTAGTAGCGCTTAAGGTCCTTATCGGATCCAAAGGACAGCAGCTTTGACATGAATCCCATGTGGTTTTCCTTTTTGGCCATCGCCCACGCCGTGCAGCTGCGGGCGAGTTAAACACAGATGATTGTACTTTAGCCAAACAAGGCGCGGCCTATACGGTCGACCTCGACCGCCACGTAATAACTATGACCAACCTGCCACAATGGGACAGGTTTATTTTGGCAAGTTTTATCTGAGCAAACGCCGTCTCTCTGCCATTTGGTGCCACGGGGACAGGTTAGCTTGCACCAATAAAAAGAAAAGGGCCGCGCACCCAAATGGATGCACGGCCCTTGTGCCATGAATGCGAGCGATTCCGCGGCGAGCTATTTACTCAGCAGCCTCGGTGGTCTCGGCCTCGGCAGCGGCCTCCTCGACGGGAGCCTCTGCGGGAGCCTCGGCGGCCTGCTTGGCAGCCTCCTCGGCGAACTTAGCAGCACGCTTAGCCTTCTCGGCGGCCTTAGCCTCAGCGGCGGCCTTGCGAGCGGCCTCGGCCTCAGCAGCCTTGGCGGCCTTGGCAGCCTTGGCCTCCTCAGCCTTCTTGAGCTGGGCGGCAGCGGCGCCACCGAACTTGTCGGCGAAGCGCTGGACGCGTCCACCGGTGTCGACGAACTTCTGCTGGCCGGTGTAGAACGGGTGGCACTCGTTGCAAAGCTCGACCTTCATCTCGGACACGGTAGCGTGCGTCTTGAAGGTGTTGCCGCAGGAGCACGTCACCGTGCACTCGACATACTGGGGATGGATACCCTGCTTCATGGTAGGACTCCTTATTGGTCAGGCGCTGGTTACCGATCAGCGCATAAGGCGTCTTGGTTTCCGACCAAGACAACAAACTCGGCTATGGTACCACGGCGCCGAGCGTCCCACAAAAGGTTCACGGTCTTTTCGGAACGACACGAGCTGGACCTTAAATATCAACTTCATCCGAACACTCCCCCACATTCATCTCTCGTATGTATCGAGGTATTCCTGCTTGAGCGTCTGCGAGGACGACTCGATCTTTTCCACGAGCGTGCCGGCCTCGATGAAGTAGAACGAGTTGGTGAGGT